>CALCJK010000001.1 GCA_937967455.1 uncultured bacterium
AGGAACAAATTCATCAGGAATACCAAGATTTAGAATTTTTGACTCTAATAAATTATTTTGTATCAGAAGTTCGTTAACAGCTGAACCAAAACCTCCAAATACAACACCATCTTCAACAGTAACAATTGAATAATTATTTTCTATAATACTGAAAATTAGTTCTTGATCGAGTGGTTTTACAAAGCGCATATTTACAATCATTGGATCAAATCCGTAAGATTTCAACATAGCACTAGCTGAAAGAACATGAGATACCATTTTACCGATCGCTAGAATAGCAATTTTACTTCCTTCTTTTATAATTTCAGCTTTACCGATTTCCAAATTTTTAAAAGTATCATCCATTTTTACACCCTCACCTTGTCCACGTGGATATCTAATAGCGACAGGGTTTTGTGTATGATTTACAGCGGTATATATCATATGTCTTAATTCATTTTCATCTTTAGGAGCCATGACTATTAAATTTGGGATAATTCTCAGATATGCCAGGTCGAATACACCATGATGAGTTGGTCCATCAGCTCCAACAATGCCACCTCTATCGATTGCGAAGATTACATGTAATTTTTGTAATGCTACATCATGAATTATTTGGTCAAAAGCGCGTTGTAAGAAAGTTGAATATATTGCTGCAATGGGTATATAACCCTGTACTGCAAGCCCTGCTGCAAATGTTACTGCATGCTGTTCGGCAATACCAACATCAAAGAATCTCTCTGGAAATTCTCTTTGGAGTTGATCTAATCCAGTACCATCAGGCATAGCTGCAGTTATGCCGATAATTTTTTTGTTTTGCTTAGCAAGTTCTACAATAGTAGTACCTGCAACCTGTGTATAACTTGGTGCTTTTGTTTTTGATTTGTTTACTGCATCATCCGAAACTTTAAATTGTGGGGAAATTCCATGAAGCTTTTGTGCGTCTTCTTCGGCTGGAGGATATCCTTTCCCTTTTTCTGTCATAACATGAATTAAAATTGGACCATTCAGATCTTTTATTTGATTTAAAATTTTTATTAACTTTTGTATATTATGACCATTAATTGGACCAAAATATCTGAATCCTAAGGCCTCAAAAAGCATACCTGGAGTTATCACAACTTTAATTCCCTCTTCGAGTCGAACAGCAATTTTCCTAAGCCTATCTCCAAGTGAATCAAGTTTTCCAGTCAAATCCCATACACCAGCTTTCAGTTTGTTATATTCTGGTCTTGAGATTAATTCGGTAAAATAATTTGTAATAGCAGAAACATTTGGTGCTATGGACATATTATTGTCGTTTAATATTACAATAAGGTTCCTCTTTTGTAAGCCAGCGTTATTCATAGCTTCGAAAGCCATTCCACCAGTCATTGAGCCATCTCCAACGATAGCAATTACTCTATATTTTTCTTTATCAAGATCCCTTGCAACCGCCATTCCAAGAGCACTTGAAATAGCAGTACTCGCATGACCAGCACCAAAAGTGTCATATTTACTTTCTGTTATTTTTAAAAATCCGCTGATTCCACCAAACTGTCTAAGTGTATGAAATACATCCCTTCTACCAGTTAAAATTTTATGCACATAGGCTTGATGTCCAACATCCCATACAAGTTTATCATAGGGTGTATTAAATACATAATGCAAAGCTAAAGTTAATTCGACTGCACCAAGACTTGATCCTAAATGTCCACCGGTTTTTGATACAGTTTCGACTAAAAATTCTCTTATTTCGTCAGCGAGATTTTTTAAATCATTAACTGATAACTTACGCAGATCCTCTGGGAAATTTATATTATATAACAATTTGTATTTCTCTTTTGTTAATTCCTCATTCATCTAGATCATAATCCTCAAAAATTAATTTACCATCTAATTCTTTACTGAGTTTTTTAATTCTTAATTCAGCCTCATTTAACTTTGTCATGCATATTTTTGCTAGTTCAACACCTTCTTCATATAATTTAATAGATTCCTCGAGGGATACTGAGCCTTCTTCTAATATGCTAACAATTTTTTCTAATCTTTTGAAACAATCCTCAAATTTTTGAGTTTTCATATTTTCGGTTTCCTGATTGGAATGCATTATATCCTTTATCTTTTTTTTCACCTTTATTTATCCTTTATTATTGTAGCGTTAAGTTTTTTATCTTTAAATTTTAATCCTACTTCATCACCTAAATTTAATTTATAACCACGATCAATAATATGAGAATTTTTATAAACAATTGCATAACCTCTTTTTAATACCGAATCAGGATTTAGAGAAGAAATTCTTTGTTTCAAATTCTTAATATTGTTTTTTCTTTCGTTTAGCGAATGATCCATCAGCAAATTTAGAAGTCGATCAAATTCATCAATTCTTTGGGTGAATTGCTTAATATTATTTATTGGTAAATTAAAATAATAATTAGAGATCATGTTCTTGATGGAATCTTTATAAAGGGAAACATTATCGATTGCATTTTCTTTTATAGTATAAATAAAATTCTTAATATTTTCAATAATTTCAGGAGTATTTGGTACAACTAATTCAGCAGCTGCAGAAGGAGTTGGAGCTCTTAAATCAGCAACAAAATCTGAGATAGTAAAATCCGTTTCATGACCAACTGCACTAATAATAGGAATTTCTGAATTAAAGATTGCTCGTGCTACAATTTCCTCATTAAATGCCCAGAGATCTTCAAGGGAACCACCACCTCTACAAATTATCATTACATCAATATTCTTGTATTTGTTAAATTGTTCTATCGCATTTGCAATTTCCTCTGCAGCACCTGGACCTTGAACATTTACGGGATAAAGAAACAATTCTACAAGTGGAAACCTTCGTGAAATAATATTTGCGATATCTCTTATTACAGCTCCAGTTGGGGATGTTACAATTCCAATTCGCTCTGGGAATTCAGGTAAATGTTTTTTGTACTTAGAATCAAATAAACCTTCTGAAGCTAATTTTTTTTTCAACTCTTCAAAAGCCATTTGCAATTCCCCTATCCCAAGAGGCTTCATAAAAACTATGTCTAATTGATATGTACCTCTTGGTTCATAAACACTCACTGAACCACGAGCTATTACTTTCATTCCATCTTGTGGTGTAAAAAAAAGGTTTATTGCTCTACCTCTCCACATTACAGCATTTATTGAGGCATTTTCATCTTTGAGAGTAAAATACATATGTCCAGAAGTATGCCTTTTGAAATTAGATATTTCACCCTGAACTGCAACATCGAAAAAGGTTTGTTCTAAAATAATTTTAATTTGCTTTGTTAACTGGCTAACTGTAAAATAATTCTCATTCATTATTATAAAATATATTCAAACTTGAGAAGATAACCAAAAATAGATTTTGCTATATTTAAAAAATTTATGTATATTTAAATTCAAAATTCAAAAAATTTTGCTTGTTTGGAGTATTTTACCCAAAAATAAGCCTAATAAATTAACAAAATATATGACGAATTTTAAAATATTTTCTGGAAGATCAAATCCGGAGCTTGCAAAAGCAATAAGTTCTAAGCTTGGAAAAAGACTAGGAAAGAGAGAACTAAAAAATTTCAGTGATGGTGAAATTTGGGTAAAATACAATGAGAATATCAGAGGTTCGGATGTTTTTATTGTGCAATCAACAAATCCACCAGCTGACAACCTGATGGAACTTTTGATAATGTTGGATGCAGCAAGGCGAGCTTCTGCAAAAAGGATTACTGCTGTAATTCCATATTTTGGTTATGCTCGGCAGGACAGAAAAGATCAACCAAGAGTTTCAATCACAGCAAAATTGGTTGCAAATTTACTTGTTTCTTCTGGTGCTGATAGAATAATCACAATGGATCTACATGCAGCTCAAATACAGGGTTTTTTTGACATACCAGTAGATCATTTATATTCATCGGCAATATTTGCTCCTTATTTTAAAAAACATAAAATAAAAAATTTAGCAGTTGTTTCTCCTGATGTTGGTAGTATAAAGCTTGCGCGATCTTATGCTAAAAGATTAGGAGCAGAATTAATTTTGATTGATAAGCGCAGACCAAAACCTAATCAAACTGAAGTCATGAATATTATTGGTAATGCTTTTAACAAGAATATATTGATTGTTGACGATTTAATTGACACTGGAAATACATTTATAAATGCAGTAGAAGCACTAAAGGAAGCTGGTGCAAAAGATATTTATGGCGCTTGCACTCATCCTATTTTATCTGGTGATGCTGCAGAAAGAATTGCTAATTCAAATATTAAGATACTCTATATCACTGATTCAGTCAGAATTGAAAAATCAATATTAAAGATAAAAAAGATTAAAAGCTTATCAGCAGCAGGATTGTTTGCAGAAGCTATATACAGATGTTATAAAAACAAATCTATAAGCTCATTATTTGATGTATATAAAGGTTAACATAATCTAAATAAAGGAAAAACAATGGCAGAAGTTACTTTACAAGCCGAAATTAGAGATATTAAAGGAAAAAAAGTTAATAGATTACGCCGTAAAGGTAAAGTTCCCGGAATATTTTACTTACATGGCGAAAAAAATCTCTCGATTGCAATTCCAGAAAAAAGTATCTTAAAATTAATTAATTCCACTGAAACTAATTTAATTAACTTAAAATTAGACGATGGAACTGAACAAAAATGCATACTTAAGGATTGGCAACTAGATCCAGTAACTGATAGACCAATTCATGTAGATTTGCAAGGAATTCGTTTAGATGAAAAAATCACTATCGAAGTTCCAGTTATACTAACCGGTGGTATACCCCAAGGTGTAAAAGATGGTGGGATGTTACAACACATCGTACATAAACTAAAAATATCTTGTTTACCAAAATATATTCCGCAGCATATAGAGATAAATACTGAAAACCTACAAATAAACCAATCGATCCACGTCAAAGATCTTCAAATTGAAAATTACACAATCTTAGAAAATGAAAACACTACATTAGTTGCTGTACTTCCACCATTGGTTGAAAAAGCCGCTGCAGAAGTTGCCCCAATCACGGAAGAAATTACTGAACCTGAAGTCGTTTCTAAAGGTAAGAAAGCTGCAGAGGGTGAAGAGGAAGAAAAGTCTGAATAATAATTTTCTGTCTAAATTAAAGAAATTGAAACTGTGTATTTCATCGTAGGATTAGGAAATCCTGGTTCAGAATATGAAGGAACCAGACATAATATAGGATTTAGAGTGATTGATGCATTAGCTGATCGGCTGGGAGTAAAGTTATTCCCTGGCAGAGGAGATTATCTCATCAGTTTTACTACTTACCAAGGTAAAAAAGTTGGTTTGGTAAAACCAACCACATATATGAATAACAGTGGCATCGCAGTCCTGGATTTAATTGAGAGATTCAAAGCGATACCAGAAAACATTTTAGTAGTTTGTGATGATTTTCAACTTCCTCTTGGTACAATAAGGTTACGCCTACGTGGTAGTGATGGTGGCCATAATGGTTTATACTCAATAATTTTTCATACTCAAATACAAAATTTCCCTAGGTTACGATGTGGGATAGCAGGCGCAACATTACCTCGTAATAAAACAGAGCGTGCACATTATGTACTTTCAACATTTAATCAGGATGAAATACCTATAGTCGAAGAAATGATTTTAAAAGCCAGAGGTGCAGCTCTTACTTATTTAAGTGAAGGCATCTCTTCAGCAATGAATAAATACAATCCAAAAACCATTAAGGAGTCATAACAATGTTCTTTTTTTCTAATATTTCTATTTTTATTGGAATATTTGGTTTATTTGTAGCTCTTATAATATATCTTTCTGTAAAGAAGCATTCAGCTGGTAGCGAAAAAATGCAGGACATTGCAAATCAGATCCAAATTGGTGCAATGGCTTTTCTCAGAAGAGAATACTCTGTACTCGTCTTTTTTATATTAATTGTATTCTTATTGTTGGGGTATTTCCTAAGCTGGTTAACAGCTATTGCATTCATAAGTGGTGCCATTTGTTCAATTTTTGCGGGATTTTTTGGAATGCGAGCTGCAACAAAAGCTAATGTCAGAACAGCACAAGCTGCAAAAGAATCTGGCCAGAGTTTAGCTTTACTTGTCGCATTTAATGGTGGAGCTGTTATGGGAATTAGTGTGGCAAGTCTCGGATTAATAGGTGTTGGTATCTTCTTCTATTTTTTTGGTAAACCAGAAACTGCAAATATAATAAATGGATTTGCTATGGGTGCAAGCTCTATTGCCCTTTTCGCTCGTGTTGGAGGAGGAATATATACGAAAGCTGCAGATGTTGGATCTGACCTTGTAGGAAAAATAGAAGCAGGTATCCCAGAAGATGATCCAAGAAATCCAGGTGTGATCGCTGACAATGTTGGTGATAATGTTGGTGATGTTGCTGGTATGGGGGCAGATATATTTGAATCTTATGTTGGTTCAATAGTTGCGTCTATTGCTATAGCTGCAACACTATTACCAGAAAAATTAGCTCAACTTAAAGCAATTCCAGAAATTTCTGATACTGATATCAAATCCATATTAATGGCGCTTCCAATAGTTCTAGCAGCAATTGGTTTATTATCCTCATTCATAGGTATAATCTCGATGAGGACACTTAAGAAATTTTCTCCTGCCGGAGCTCTAAGATATGCAACATTTATTGCTGCTGGATTATTTTTAATTGGAAGTTTAATCCTAACTCAATCATTCGACGTTAGTAATAATGTTTTTTGGGCTATATTCTTTGGAACAATCGCAGGAATTTTTATTGGCTTAATAACAGAATATTATACATCTTCTAAACCAGTAATCAGAATTAGTAATGCAAGTAAAACAGGTGCAGCTACAAATATAATACATGGACTGGCAGTAGGACTTGAATCCGTAGCACTACCAGTTATAGCTATTTGTATTGCAATTTTTGTTTCTAATGAGGTAGCTGGATTATATGGCATTGGTATAGCAGCTGTAGGAATGTTAGCTACAGTTGGTATAACTATGTCTGTTGATGCTTATGGACCAATAGCTGATAATGCAGGTGGAATTTCTGAAATGTCTGGATTAGGTCCGGAGGTTAGAAAAATAACAGACGGATTAGATGCACTTGGCAACACAACAGCTGCAATGGGTAAAGGTTTTGCTATAGGTTCAGCGGCTTTAACTGCATTAGCACTTTTTGCTGCATTTTCACAGGCAGTGAATTCAACTATAGTTACAAAAATAACCGAAATGAAAGAATCCGGAGTTGAACTTACAGGAAATTGGAAAATTTATGATGTGCTACTATCACACGGTGAAAGTCCTTTACAAATTATTGTAACTGATCCACTTGTTGTAATAGGATTATTCATTGGTGGTATACTTCCCTTTTTCATTGCTGCATTAACCATGACATCGGTTGGGAAAGCTGCTGGAAAAATGGTTGACGAAATTAGAAGACAATTTAGAGAAATTCCTGGTTTACTTGCTGGTGATAAAAATGCAAAACCCGACACAGCTCGATGTGTAGATATATCAACTGCAGCAGCATTGAAAGAAATGATTTTACCAGGTATCACTGCTGTAATTGCACCGGTCGTAATAGGTTTTGTTTTAGGTCCGACTGCCTTAGGTGGAATGCTTGCTGGTGCAACAGTTTCTGGTGTGTTATTAGCTTTAATGATGGCTAACGCTGGTGGTGCATGGGATAATGCTAAAAAAGCCATAGAAAAAGGAGAAATACCTGGCGAAAAGAAAGGAACCGATGCACACAAAGCCGCTGTTGTTGGCGACACAGTAGGCGACCCATTCAAAGATACTGCAGGTCCATCAATGAATATTTTGATAAAATTAATGTCTGTTGTATCTTTAGTTATAGCACCATTATTACTTAGATGAATTTTAATTAACCCTGCTTTTCGCATTTTAGCGATAAGCCAGATTAAAAAATAACAAACTGTCCAAAGGGCAAATATATGGAAAAAGCAAAAAAAACTTACGAAACAACATTCATCGTTAATGCATCATTAGACGATCCTATTATTGATGCTATAATCGCAAAAGTACAAGAACAAATAATACGATATGGTGGTGAAATAATTACCATCAGCAAATGGGGTAGAAAACGATTAGCCTATCCTATTAAGAAGAAAAATAATGGCTTTTACACGGTAATTGAATTCAAAGCTTTTGGCTCTACAATTCAACAACTAGAAAAGTATTATAAGTTAGACGAAAATATATTACGTTACCTTACAATACAACTAGATAAAAAAGCTTTACAAGCTAAGAGAGAAATTCCAACTGAGATACCAGAATTAGAAGAATTCCCAGAATCTTTTGAAATTGAAGAGCGTGAACCACTTTTCGAAGATGAAGAAGAAAATAATCAATAAAATAAATTACATGTTTAACAAATTGATAAGTATGGAGGATGTATTATTATGGCAGAATTGAAACTACCCGAACTCAATAATGTAATGATCGTCGGAAATTTAACCCGTGATCCAATCTTCAGAAAAACAACTAACAACACACCCGTCGTAAATTTCTCAATCGCTTCAAATAGACGCTATAGAGATAGCAGTAATAAATGGCAGGAAGAAGTTTGTTTTGTTGGAGTCGTAGCTTGGAACAAGTTAGCCGAAAGTTGTATGAACCGTCTGAAAAAAGGAAGCGCTGTTTTTGTTGAAGGTGAATTGCAAAGCCGCACACTTAAAAATGGTGAAAATAGCATTCGGCACATTGTAGAAATAAAAGCCCGTAGAATTCAATTTCTTAATAAAAAAGGCAAAACTACTGAAATTGAAACATTAAATGGAAGTGCATTTGATCAGGAAGATAAATTAGAAATCATTGAAGAAGATACATTCGACAAATTTTTAACCAATGAAGAATCACAATTATTAAAGGATAACAAAAATGAACAGAGCTGAACTAAAAAAATTAGATACGACTGCCTTAAGGAAAAGACGTATATGCAAATTTTGCGAAAGCAAAGAAACATATATTGATTACAAAGATGAAAAAAAATTGCAAAGGTTTATCAATGAACAAGGCAAAATAATTCCCAAACGAATTACAGGTACATGTGCTAAACATCAAAGACAACTTGTAACTGCCATAAAGCGAGCAAGACATTTAGCTCTTTTACCATTCGTTTCAGATACGATTAGATAGAAAATATGAGGATTAAAAAATGAAAATTATATTAAGAAAAGATTTTGAAAAATTAGGTAAAATTGGTGACATAATTGAAGTTAAAGATGGATATGCAAGAAATTATTTGATCCCAAAAAATATTGCATATCAAGCTACTGAAGGTAATATGCGTGCACTTGAAGAAGAGAAAAAACAGCAAGAATATAGAGCACGTAAAGAGGAGATTAATGCTCAAAAAGTTGCTTCTAAAATAGAGAGCATATCCGTAACAATTAAAGCAAAAGTAGGTGAAGATGAAAAGCTTTTTGGGTCTGTTACTTCACAATCAATTGCTGAAGCTCTTGCTGAACAAGGTATAACAATTGATAAGAGAAATATTGAGTTAGAAGAACCCCTCAAATCGCTTGGTATTTATACAATACCTATAAAACTTCACCCAAAAGTGAATGCCAAACTTAAAGTTTGGATTGTTAGAGAATAATAAAATAATTGGTGGGAATTTTTTCCCACCATTTTATTTAATATCATCAAAATTATCAGTTCTTTTATAAAAATAATTTTAAGAAATTTTACTATGAATAAAACCATAAAATCTTTGGAAGAAGTTACCATTCGATTTGCTGGTGACTCCGGCGATGGTATGCAACTAACTGGAGGACAATTTACAACTACAACTGCCTTCGTTGGAAACGATTTAGCTACTTTACCTGATTACCCAGCTGAGATACGCGCTCCTGCTGGCTCTCTTGCCGGTGTTAGTAGTTTTCAAATCCACTTTGGTGCTAAAGAGATCAGAACTCCAGGTGACCAATGTGATTGCTTGGTAGTAATGAACCCTGCTGCATTAAAAGCTTATCTAAAATGCCTTAAAGATGGAGGAACTATTATTGCCAATTCTGATAATTTTACTGAGAAAAATCTGAAACTCGCCGGTTATGATACAAACCCACTTGAAGATGGTTCACTTGGTCGTTACCAATGTTTTTCCATTGAAATATCAAAACTTACACAAAACGCATTAAGTGATATGAATTTATCTCCTAAGCTTGTGGATAAAACAAAAAATTTCTTTGCGTTGGGTCTAACATACTGGATGTATAACAGACCAATTGAACCAACTTTGAAATGGATTAAGGAAAAATTTGCTAAACAACCCGATATAATTGAAGCAAATACACGTGTCCTTAAAGCAGGATATGCATATGGAGAAACTACAGAAATATTTACGACTCGTTATGAAGTTGAACCAGCACAACTTCCACCTGGGAAATATAGAAGCATAACTGGTAATGAAGCAACTGCTTGGGGACTTATGGCAGCGGCTAAAAAGGCAAATTTGGAATTATTCTTGGGTTCGTATCCAATCACACCTGCGAGCGAAATACTCCATGAATTATCAAAATATAAAAATTATGGAGTAAAAACTTTTCAAGCCGAAGATGAAATTGCTGGAATTACAAGTGCAATTGGTGCCGCCTATGGTGGTGCACTTGCAGCAACAACCACAAGCGGACCTGGCATGGCATTAAAAACCGAAGCATTAGGCTTAGCGGTGATGCTCGAACTACCCCTCATAGTCGTAGATGTACAGCGTGGTGGTCCTAGCACAGGTCTACCTACTAAAACAGAACAAGCAGACCTGCTACAAGCAGTTTATGGTCGAAACAGCGAAGCACCAATTCCTGTACTTGCTGCATCATCCCCAACAGATTGCTTTGATGTTACATTCGAAGCAGCAAGAATTGCTATAAAATTTATGACTCCTGTAATTGTATTAACTGATGGATATATTGCAAATGGTGCTGAACCCTGGCTCATTCCAAAATTATCAGAATTACCAGATATATCACCAAAATTTGCAACTGATCCTACAACTTTCCAACCATACTCAAGAGACGAAATCACACTCTCAAGACCATGGGCGATACCAGGTACCCCAGGACTTGAACATAGAATTGGTGGACTTGAAAAATCACATATATATGGTAACATCAGCTATGATCCAGACAATCATGATTTCATGGTAAAACTTAGAGCAAAGAAAATTTCAAATATTGTGAATGATATTCCACCAGCTACAGTTTATGGAGGTACGACAGGAGAACTGCTTATAATTAGCTGGGGAAGTACCTTCGGAGCAATTCGTTCTGCTGTTGAAAATAAACAATCCCAGGGAAAATCAGTATCTCATATGCATCTAAAATATATCAATCCATTACAAAAAAACCTTGGGGAAATCTGTAGAAATTTTAAAAAAATCTTGGTCCCAGAAATAAATTTAGGACAATTAATTAAAATATTAAGAGATAAATTCTTAATTGACGCAATTGGATACAATATGGTGCGTGGTTTACCATTCAGAGCAATCGAAATTGAAACAATTATAGATGAAATTTTAAAGTGAGGTGTTATATGAACTTAGTATATAAAACATTAAATCAAATGAATACTGCTAATACACAAAAATATACATTTAAAGATTTTCAATCAGATCAAGAGGTAAGATGGTGCCCTGGTTGTGGAGATTACTCCATTCTTGCTCAGGTTCAGAGAACATTCCCAGAACTTGGAATACCTAAAGAAAAAATTGTCTTTGTGTCTGGAATTGGATGCTCAAGCCGATTTCCATATTACATGAACACATATGGTTTTCATGGAATTCATGGACGCGCAACTGCAATAGCTACAGGACTTAAAGTTGCAAGGCCAGATCTCTCTGTTTGGGTTGCAACTGGTGATGGAGATGGTATGAGTATCGGCGGAAATCATTTTATTCATGCCTGCCGTAGAAATATCGATATAAAAATTTTACTGTTTAATAATCAAATATATGGATTAACAAAAGGTCAATTCTCGCCTACCTCAGTTCAAGGTCAAATAACAAAATCCTCCCCTTATGGAAATATTGACCAACCTTTTAATCCACTGACACTAGCACTCGGCTCTCAAGCTACTTTTGTGGCTCGGTCATTGGATAGGGATCCTAAACATTTACAATTGATGATAAAAAGAGCAGCTGAACATAAAGGAGTTGCTTTTTTAGAAATTTACCAAAATTGTAATGTATTCAATGATGGTGCATTTGAATTATATACCGAAAAAGATACAAAAGATGATAATGTAATCGTTTTAGAAAACGGAAAACCTTTAATATTTGGTAAGAACAAAGAAAAAGGTATTCGCTTGAACGGCTTTACGCCTGAAGTCGTTTCTCTAAAAGATGGAACTTTTTCCCCTGATGATTTGATCGTTCATAATGAAAAAGATAGTATGCTAGCATTCATAATTGCAAATATGTCTAATTTACCAAATTTGCCAAGACCTATTGGAGTTTTATATGCGGTTAATAAGCCAACTTATAATGAACTTCTCGAAAATCAAATTAAAGAAATTATAAACAAAAAAGGAATTGGTGATTTAGAAAAGCTATTCTATAGTGGAGAGACATGGGAAATAAAATGAATTATGAATAATCTTGAAAAAATTGCTCAACAAATTCTTCAAAACAAATCATTTGTTATAACTTCACACGTAAATCCAGATGGTGATAGTCTGGGCTGTGAGTTGGCATTAGCACGGTTTATTAAGAAGTTAAACAAAATTGCTCACATTATAAATCATAACGAAACTCCAAAATTTTACGAGTTTTTAGATACTAAAAATGAAATACAAAAATTTGATCCAGAAAAACATAACGAACTTATCAAAAATTCTGATGTAATTTTTATCCTTGATACTAATCAGCCAAACAGATTAAGAAGTTTAGAAGAACCAGTTCTAAAAAGCATAGCAATCAAAATTGTTATAGATCATCACCTTGAAGCTGATAACTTTGCTGATTATTATTTGATTGATGAACAAGCTACATCAACCGCAGAAATCCTTTACAAACTACTTATTCATATTAACAACAATTTACTTGACTACGATATTGCCCACCCACTCTATACAGCAATTATGACTGATACTGGTTCTTTCCGTTTTCCGCGAACTGATATTGAGACGCATCAGATAATAGCCCACCTACTTCATTTTGGTGTAGACCCAACCGAGGTATATTCAAAAGTTTACGAAACCTGGACGCCTGGTCGCATACAACTACTTGCAAAATCCCTCTCTAGCCTTCAACTCGAATATGATGGAAAATTAGCGTATATGATCTGCACAATCGAAATGTTTGAATCTACTAAAACAACTGAAGTTGAAACAGATAACTTCACAAACTACCCAATGAGCATTGAAGGAGTACAAATTGGTTTACTATTTAACGAATTAGATGATGGTGTAAAAATCAGTTTCCGCTCTAAAGGTGACATACCCGTTAACGAACTTGCAAAAGAATTAGGAGGTGGAGGTCATAAAAACGCTGCAGGTGCGAGACTTTTCAATGTCAGTTTAAGTGAAACAATCACAACTACTATTCTAAAAGCAAAAAAATACATACAATAAATATTTATGCAATTATCGATATCTTTCTTTTCGAATATTAAAGAGATAAAATCTGATTTAATAACACTTTTTGTATTTAGTAATAAACACTTATTTGAAAATCAAATAAATAAAATAAAAAAATTTTTATCTAATAATATCGATCGCGTGTTAAGACTTGAAAAATTTAATGGCGAATTTGAATCATCATGTTTTATCTACACAGATAAAAATTTTAAATCACCAATAATTCAATTAATAGGACTTGGTGATCAGAAAAATATAAATAATGAAACGTTTAGGAAAGCTTCAGCAATAGCCGCATTAAATGCAAATAAATTTAAATTAAACCATATTTCAATTATTTTCCCTGAACTAATTAAAGGGCTAACACCTAAACATATAGCAAAGGCAATATTTGAAGGAGTGGTTCTATCACAATATAAATTTGATAAATTTTTATCCCCAAACCAGAGAAAAACCAGATTGAAAAAATTAACTTTAATATATGATTCATTAAAACAAAGAGAGGAATTAAATGAAGCGAAGTTAGAAAGTAAAATAATTTGTGATGGTATTTTTCTAGCAAGAGATTTAACGAATATGCCTGCTAGTGAATTATACCCAAAGATTTTTGCAAATTACGCTAAAAAATCAGCAAAAGAATACAATTATAAAGCTCAAATATGGAACAAAGAAAAGATCAAAAAAATTGGTCTAAATGGCTTAATAGCAGTTAGTTCAGGTAGTAAACATCCCCCACGATTTATAATACTTAAATATGATGGAGAAAAATCACATAAATCAAATATTGTTCTTATAGGAAAAGGAATCACTTTTGATTCAGGTGGGTTATCCCTGAAATCAGCCGATAATATGGCAGAAATGAAAATGGATATGAGTGGAGCCGCGGTTGTATTAGCTACAATTCAATCTGTAGCAAGAATGAAAATTCCGGTAAACTTAATTGGATTAATTCCAATTTGCGAAAATATGCCAAGTGGTTCAGCCTTAAAACCAGGAGATATTATCAAACATTATGGAGGTAAAACATCAGAAGTTGCTAATACTGATGCAGAAGGTAGATTAATACTTGCTGATGCTTTAGCATATGCTCACAAATTTAAACCTGAACTTGTTATTGATATTGCGACATTAACTGGTGCAGTAATATCTGCATTAGGCCATCACGTTACTGCAATTCTTGGTAATGATCAAGAATATATTAAGAAAATAAAACAAGCTGGAGAACAAACATACGAAAGAGTCTGGGAATTGCCTTTATATGACGAATATAAAAAACAAATTAAAAGTGAAGTCGCTGATGTTAAAAACATTGGTACACGCGGAGCAGGTGTTATAACAGCTGCTTTGTTCCTTAAGAATTTTATCTCCGACAAAAATGGAAAAGAATATAAATGGATACATTTAGATATTGCAGGGACAGCAATAATAAATGAAGGAAGTTATTATATTCAATCAGGAGCGAGTGGTGTAGGTGTAAGACTGTTAACTGAATTTTTCAAAACAAACTATTCATAAAATCAACCCGTTAAAATATTTTGCTTATAAAACAACATATTTGTAAATTACTTTATAATGAAAAAGTTAATATATACTTTAATACTCTTAATACAGTATAGTGTAGGCCAGGTTCATGAGAGTCCTCCACTTGTTATTCATGCTGAACCCAGCCAGAACATCTATTTAACCAAAACAATATTTCCAATATTCGAATCTGAATCAAGCAGAGTTGATTTATATTATACAGTGCCAAAAAACTTTTTAATATACACAAGGGATACAGATACTTCTTTTAAAGCAGAATGTGAAATTTCTTTAGAAATTAAAAATAAAACCTCAAAAAATACAGAGTTCAGAAAAATCCAAACACAAAAATTCATAACCAGCACACCACCAACTGACGATCTCTCCTACTTCAATGGCATGTTCTCTTTTAATTTAAAGAATGGATTATATCAAATTGTTTTTGAAGTAAGAGATAAAGAATCATCCAGGTTTTTTCTTGATAATAAAAAAGAATTTGAAGTCCCTGAAAAAAATAATAATTTTTCTGAACTGTTATTTATCCAATGTGTTGATACAACAACTCTATTATCCTCAAAGCTATATAACATTGCATATGGAGATTATATACCATTTAACCTAAATTTTTGTATATATGTTGAATTTAATCAGAATTATTTCAACAATCTTCATCCAGAAATAGAATTCTATAATGTAATCGAAAACCAAAAAAACATAATCACATTTGATCAGAATTCTAAATTATTATTAAATTCTATCAAACTCCTCCCAGTAATTGATAGTACATATTATATATTCGAAAAAAATAATAACTATGGTGGTATGTTAATATTTTTACCAAGTTTAAAACTTAATACTGGTAAATATGAAATTATCATCAAATTACAGAAAGATAGTGAACCAATCAAAAAAAACTTTGAGATACATTGGATTGATATTCCCAGAACTTTAAAAAACATGAGATTAGCGATTGATTTACTGGAATACATTGCAACACCAGAAGAAATGAGAGAAATGAAAGTACTTAATCCAAGAACTATCAAAGATAAATTTGAAACATTTTGGAAAAAACTAGACCCTACACCCGAGACAGCCTATAACGAAGCTATGGTTGAGTTTTATAAACGAGCAGATTATGCTATGGAACAATTTAGTACTCTAAAAAACGATATTGGAGCTAAAACAGACAGGGGAAAAATTTACATTCTTTATGGTAACCCCAATAACATTGAAAGAATAATCCTACCGCGTACAACCCCAAAGGAAATATGGACTTATAATAACTTATATAAAAAATTTATTTTCGAAGATAAAAATTTAGATGGAAATTATAAATTAATAAAGATAGAAAATTTATGAAGCCAAAAATTGGAATCACGATGGGAGATTTTAATGGAATTGGTCCAGAAATCAGCCTTAAAGCTATACTATCACCTGAAATTAGAAGAATTTGTGTCCCAGTATTGATTGGGTCAATAGATGTGTTTGAATATTACGCAAAAATTTTGAAGTTAAAAATCACACTTCAAGAGGTTCACCATATAGTTAAAACAAACATCGAATTTTTACCAATTATTCCAGTGAGAAAATTTAGAATTCCTAAAATATCACCAGGCAAAATATCATTCGAGGCTGGGCGTTTAGCTGCTGAATCCGTAATTGCTGCTGCTGTACTATCATTAAATAATGAAATTGACGGTATGGTAACCGCTCCCTTAGCTAAAGAAGCAATTGATTTTAATGGGATTCCATTTATTGGACAAACTGAAATGTTAGCAGCTATTACAAAAACAAAACATTATACTATGCTCTTTACGCACCCGAAAATTAAAATTGCACTTGCTACTATTCATATTCCAATAAAAAATGTTTCTGAAGAACTGAGTACACGAATTATAATGGATAAATTAAAAGTTATGGATACATCTTTAAGGACAGATTTTGCAATTAAAAAACCAAAAATTGCTGTATTAGGATTAAATCCTCATGCAGGAGAAAATGGGAAAATTGGTAAAGAAGAAATCGAAACTATTATACCAGCAATAAAATATTCCAGAAACAAAAAAATTAATGTATCAGGTCCTTTTTCTCCAGATGGATTCTTTGGATCAGGTGAATATAAGAAATTTGATGCAATACTTGCTATGTATCATGATCAAGGCTTAATTCCATTGAAATTACTTGGATTTGAACATGGTGTAAATTTCACAGCTGGATTACCTATTGTTCGAACCTCTCCTGACCATGGAACTGCATTTGAAATTGCAGGAAAAGGCATTGCAAATCCATCAAGTATGATTTCAGCAATAAAGGAAGCAGTATATATTATAAAGAACCGGTTATTATCTAAAAAATGATTAACTTTAAAAATGTATCAATAAGTTTTAAAAACCAACCTATTTTACAAAACATTAATCTCCATATTAATCGAGGAGAGTTTGTATCTTTAGTCGGAGAATCTGGTATAGGAAAAACTACTTTGCTGAGATTAATCTATATGGACTTATTTCCTGATAGTGGAATTGTAACTGTTGGTAATTACAATTCATCAGCTATTCAGAAGAAAGAAATACCTTTGTTAAGAAGAACTCTTGGCATTGTTTTTCAAGATTTTAAATTACTGGAGGATAGAAATATATTCGAAAATGTAGCTTTTGCATTGCAAGTAACAAATGTTAAAAGAAAGGAAATTCAAAAACGTGTGTTAAGAGTTTTAGCGGATGTTGGATTAAGTCACAAACGCAGTAATATGCCTGACGAATTATCTGGTGGTGAACAACAAAGAGTAGTTATTGCTAGAGCTCTCGTTAATGAACCTTTAGCACTTCTCGCAGATGAGCCCACTGGTAATCTTGACCCAAACACATCATTTGAGATTTTAGACCTTCTTAAAGATATTAACAGAAAAGGAACTGCAATTATATTGGCAACTCATAACTACGAACTTGTCCGTAGATCAGAAAGCAGAATTCTTCAAATAAAAGATGCAAAAATTACAGAATTAGAATCTATCTAAAAATGAGAATTAACTATCTTTATCCTATCCTAATTATTATTATTTTTTATTATTCCACAATTAACTCACAAACAAAAAGTATAACACACTACAAAATCGAATCCTATCTTCCAACACATAATTACAGTAGGAATATTCTACCATCATTCAAAATATCTATTGAAGTAAAAGAAAATCTAAAAGGCAAAATTTCAATTAAACTAAAAAAAATTATAGAAAGAAATTTTAAGGATATCTTTATGCAAAATATTAAACTGACAAAAGGCGTAAATGTAATCCAAATTTCTGAACAAGAATATAAATTTAGTAAATTAAACACAGAATTTTATGAAATTTATTCAGAATTTATAACCAGTAGCTCCAAATATGTATCAGATACGTTAACATCTGTCATGAATATCGACTCATTGAGATATCCATCAACAAGTCCACTAGATTTTGATTTTTTCTGGTCTAATACTTTTTCAAAACTTGATTCAATAAACCCTCAATATAAGCTGGATACAATTTATGAAAAATCGACCAAAGACATTTATGTTTACAAACTAACCTTTCATAGTCTTGATTCAGTATTGGTAAAAGCATGGTATTGTTTGCCTAATGAAAACGATAAATTACCCGCTTTATTAATTTTACCCAGCTATGGGAATGTACACATTAATATACCTTACAATTTTTGTGAACAAGGATTTGCCACCATTGCAATACAAATACACGGTAAGGATGTTGAGAATGATGATTATCCAATTGGAGACGACCCTTCCGCAGGATTGTATCTCAACAATCCCGAGAAATATTATCTTAGGTCAGCCATAGCACATATAAAAAGGACTATTGATTTTTTATACTCTAGACCAGAAATTGATACAAACCGAATAGCTGCCATTGGTACAAGCCAAGGTGGTGGTTTAGCTTTACTAATAACTGGATTGGACAAAAGAATTAAAGCTACCTCAGCCACAATTCCTACTTTAATTAGTTATCCACAGGCATTAGAAAGTGGTGCTTATTGGAGAATTCGAAGAGAAATTAAAAACGGTAATATAGACGAAAGAACAGCCCTTAAAACTCTCTCCTATTTTGATGCCAATAATCTTTATAAAAACTTCACTAATCCTATATTACTTTCAGCTAATTACAAGGATAGAATTTCCCCACCCAATACCATAATTTCTTTTTATAACAAATTGGAAATACTTAACAAGCACTTATTTACTCAACCAGAACTCGGCCATCAGTATCCTGAACATCATTTGGATATTGCGATAAATTGGCTAAAAATGATTTTTAAAATGTAAAATAAGCTTTAATTTCTACTCTCTTCTCGATGATCTCTTAACCTGACATAAAAAATAAAACTCTTATTATATAAAAAACCACTACTTCAGATTACATTAATATTTACAATACCACATCTAGAAACATCATAATAACAAAACCTATCATCACACCAAATGTTGCTTCAGTTTCAAATCCTTTTCTGTGGGACTCAGGAATAATTTCATCACTAATCACAAATAGCATTGCACCAGCAGCGAATGCGAGTCCCCAGGGTAGAAAAGGCTTTGAGATACTAACAATTCCAACTCCTATTAAACCACCGACTGGTTCAACCATCCCAGTTAAAAAAGAAATCCACAAGGATTTTCCAAGCGAATATTTTTCGCTAATAAGCGCCATTGCCACAACTAATCCTTCCGGGATATTTTGTAATCCAATACCAATTGCAAGAGTCAGTCCATTGGAAATATTCCCTCCCCCGAATCCAACACCAACTGCTAATCCTTCAGGAAAATTATGGAGTGTTATTGCGATTATAAAGAGCCATACTCTTTTTAAATTTTTTTTATTTGCTCCTTCAGGGCCTTTTATAAAATGTTCATGTGGTGAATATTTATCACTAAGGTAAAGAAACACCCCACCAAGCATCATTCCTGAAACAACAATTAATGCTGATAAAACCCCACCTCCTCCAGCTTCTATTGCTGGAACTATTAGAGAAAATGACGTAGCAGCCAGCATTACACCAGCACCAAAACCCATCATTACATCTTGTAGTTTTTGAGATATTCTTTTAAAAAAAATTATTGGAATTGCACCTAAAAATGTAGCACTTCCAGCAACAAAGCTGGCAATCAAACCCATTATAACTACAGGAATACTGGAAAGATAATCAATCATTTTTGAGTCATATATTTTTCACTCGTTGCCCATCAAGATAATTCAACTGGATCAACATTAGATTTTTGTCCAAAACTTTTCTTCAGCATCCATATAACAGTAACAATTCCAGCCAATAACAATATTATAAATATAGTAATCACACCCCATTGTGGTTCGACCTGCACTTTATCCCAATTCAGGTATGGTTGTAAATATGCTTCCCTTAACTCATGCCTCATCAAAACCATCATCACAATAGTTAGGAGTAAAAACACTTTTCCGATTATAATTTTTGCCAATGGTTTTGCAGAGTTTAATGCTACAAACATTAGAATTAAACTGACAAACATTGCCAAAAGAGCAATCATAAAATAAACTGTTGCATAAATATTTTCTCCCATAAAAAGCATTATAAAATTTTTTGGTAAAGAAATTAAAAACCATAGACCAATAATTATATTCAAAAGTGTAGGCACTATGAACCAGAGTATTCCATATCTAATTCCCCACTTACCAAGTGATTCATTTATTTTAATTTTTTTAATTCCCCACATTATTACTACGAGTCCTGCCACTGCAAGCGCAGCTACCATAAAATGTAAATATCTTGGAATTACTGTAGGATCTGAAAGATTTAAACTAGTTCCATGAGGATTATTAAAATAAATCTCCTTCCACTTTTCTGGTGTTAACATTAAAACTATATTTTGAGTATAGATTAACCCGATTACTGCCAGTAATAATGCACTTATTAAAACAACAACAAATCTTTTACCTTCAAGTTTTTCCCACCTAAAAGAATATAGATAGTAACCGTAATATGCTAATATAAAAATCACAATAATAGAAAGCCACGGCCATGCTATCAAGATTGTGGATGTGTAGAAAAAATTCCCATACAATACTTGTAAAAACAACAAAGGTGCGACACCCAGTGTTATAGTAAATGCAGTAAACGGTGGTAGCATCTTTGAGATACTCCTGCTCAGCTCAAAGTGATTCTGGCTATTATTTTTCTTTCCTAGAAATTCAGTTACTGCTGCAATTAATCCACCTCCGACAGCTACATTCATCGCAAGTATATGTAATGTGAAAGTTAATAAAAGCAAAATTTTTAATAACCAGATAGGTGCTGGAACTGAAATTGGATCAATATCTGGTATAATAACCTGAGTTTCCATTTTATTGCTCCTTTTTGTTTTCTAAATTAAACTTATACAACCATTTTGCAATAGCTTCTGCTTCGGCTTCTGTGCCAGCAAACTTTGGCATATAACCCCGGTAATTCTCCAAATCATTAATCATCATTGCAATTGTCTCTTCGTCTAAATCCACTATTAGTGGTTTAATATCATTATAACCTCCTACAATATGGCAACTAGAACAATAAAGTTTAAAGCCGTTTTTCCCTGCCTGAATTTTATTTTCTTCGTTAATCTCTTTTATTTCTACCCATTTTGCACTTTTTAAAATACCCTGTTCCTTTATAACATCAAATTCATTTATAATTAATCCATTCGAGTACATATAATCATAAATTACATATGGTTTTCTAATTGATTCTCTTACTCTTTCACCAGCAAACATTATAGATAAACCTAAAATCATAACTACAATACCGATCAATTTTGTAAACAATCTTGTGTTAAAGTATCCGAATATTAAAACTATAAGAAAAACTAAAAAGCCAACTATAATACCGATTATTGCGGTTTGAGATACAAAAGATATTCCACCGAGAGCAATTTCCTTAGGAATATCAGGTAACGTAAAATAATACCATAAACTTACAACAGGTAAAATTAGCATAAAAGGAAGTACCCACTTACTTGAGTATTTTAACACATTATGTCTGTTATTTTTTTCCACTATAAATGTAGCTGTTAATAAGCCATAAATTCCTGCCATAACAATTGCTGTAACTATTCTTACCGCAAGTGAGGATAAATAAGTTGGGTTGAAGAAACCATCCCAGAAACTTCTGGTTTCAATCCATTTTCCAGGAGTAAGCATAAAGGATAAAATTCCATTTATGATCACCATACTTAATAAAGCCGCAATGAAATAAATCCATCCAATAATCAGATGAGTTTTATGATCAAGCTTGTCCCAAGTATAGTAATATAACATTACAGCTGCAATTTCAACAAAGAAAAACACCCATTCAATAGCCCATCCCCAGACAAAGATATGTATTAATGCGGATGTTGCTTGTGGATTTACAAGACCAATTGTGAACCAAATTGCTACACCTGTAAGCGCACCAAAAACGATAGTGAGAAGTAAAAAGAATTTGGAATGTTTTTTTACATAATTCAGGATTATCGGATCATTATTTTTATAAGCTTTAATTTCAGTTAGAACCAGAAACAAACCACCACCAACAGCGAAATGAGACACAAAGACATGAATAATTGCTACAATACCTATTAACCAACCACCTCCAATAATTGGCACTTCCCAGATTGGATAATTCATTCTTTTACACCAATTTCTTTATACGATTTATTTAATTCATAAAGCCATTTTGCGAGTGCTTTTCTTTCTGTTTCAGAACCCATAAAGGGTGGCATAAATCCTTTAAGCTGATTTAAATGCTGTAGCTGTTCGTTAATGAATGATTCCTGCCATCCTTTAACCAAAATTTTAATTCCGTTATAACCTTCAACTGTATGACAACTCTGACATTGAAGTTTAAATACAGTTTCACCAATCTTCATAGTGTCTGTTTCAGTTTTGATATCAATATTTACCCATTTTGCTGAAGCGAGTACACCATTGTTTGTAACGATATCTTTTTCTGATTTCAATACATTATTTGAGTACATATAGTCATAAATGATATATGGTTTTCGAATAGCCTCTCTTACCCATTCACTAACAGCTGTTACAGTGAGGCCTATCAATAAAAACAAAACTGAAAGTGCTACTGGAAATCTCTCAGGATGTCGATAAGGCAAAAAATAAGCAAAAGCAAATATCAGGAAGGAGAAAAAAAGGCTTGCTACTGCAAATAATGTAACTGCTGGTGCACCACCTGAAATAATATCAAATGACATATCAGGAATGACAGATACATACCAGAGACCTCCCAATGGTAAAATGAAGAAAGGTATTATTAACCATTTAGCTGAATATTTTATCATTAATTTTCTCAAATTATCATCTTTAAGATTAGAGGAGGTTAACAAGGCATACAAACCAGCCAGAGCTATTGAAACTGCACTGCGCATTACTAATGATGGCAGCATAGTAGGATTAAAAAAACCTGACCAAAAACTTCTATCTTGAATCCATTCACCTGGTGTCAGCATAAATGAAAGAATCCCATTAATTACAAATAAGCTCATCCATGCAGCAATAAAATAAATCCAACCAATAGAAAGGTGTACTTTTCTAGATACTTTATTCCAGGTGTTATAATAAATCATAGCTGCAGCAATTTCAATGAAGAAGAAAATCCATTCGATAGCCCAACCCCAAACAAAAATGTGTATTAATGCGGAAGTTGCAGTTGGCGTTACCAGACCTATAGTAAACCAGATTCCTACACCAGTTAATGCTCCAAATACTAAAGTCACAAGTATAAAAAATCTAGAGTGGATTTTGAGGTAATCAATTATACCCAAATTATTTTCCTTATATGCTTTTATTTCAGTCAATACTAAAAATAAACCACCTCCAATAGCAAATTGAGATACAAATGTGTGTAATATTGCTACAAACCCGATTAGAATACCACCACCTATAAATGGTATATCCCAGAACGGATAATTCATAATATCACCTTTTATAATTAATTATTAAATTAGTCTTTAGTTAACCAATTCAACACGCCGAACAAAAGGGACAGAATTCAAGATCATTCTTTCAATACCACCTCTTAACGTCATCATCGACAGAGGACAAATTTTACATGTACCTGTATATCTTATCCTAATAGTTCCATCATTCTCAATTTCTACAAGTTCAATATCACCTCCATCTTCATTTAAATACTGACGACATGTTTGTAGAACTTTTTCGATTTCTATTCTTATCTCAGTATTCTGTATTTCCATAATTTAAATGTTCAATTTTATATCGATACTTTTCACTGAAGGCGTTTTAAATGAATTAATACTAAGCTGTGCGACCATATTTCTTGCAATATTTTTAATTGCAGTTGCTTGAGGAGATTCAGGTTTTGAAACAATTATTGGAATACCAATGTCACCACCAACTCTAATATTAGTATCTATAGGTATTTCACCTAAAAAATTAGTTCCTAATTTTTCAGATTCTTTTTTACCACCGCCATACGCAAAAATTTCTTCTCTATGTCCACAATTAGGACAGAGAAAATAACTCATATTTTCAATTATTCCCAGTACTGGAACATTTAATTTTTCAAACATTACAAATCCCTTTCTGGCATCAGCCAGTGATATATCCTGCGGTGTGGTAACTATAACTGCTCCAGAAAGTGGTATTGTTTGGACAAGAGTCAATTGTATATCACCAGTTCCTGGTGGAAGATCAAAAATTAGATAATCCAGCTCACCCCAATCCACATCAGTCATAAACTGCCTTATTGCACCGCTTGCCATTGGACCACGCCAAATAACAGCTTCCATAGGATTTATAAGAAATCCTATTGACATGACTTTGACATCAAAAGCAACTAACGGAATAAGTTTTTGATTTTTTATCTCAGGTCTTTTATTTATCCCCATCATTAATGGAATACTGGGACCATAAACATCAGAATCAATTAAACCAACTTTTGCAGCATCCTGCGCTAATGCGACTGCAATATTTACTGCTACTGTAGATTTCCCAACACCACCTTTTCCGCTTGCTACTGCAATTGTATTTTTAACATTGCTTAATATATTATTTAAGTTTGGTTGTGGTGCCTTTCGCACATTACTTGTTAACTCAACATTTATTTCACCAACATCTGGTATTGCTGATTTTATTGCAGATATTGCAGCAGATTTAAACTGGTCTCGAACAGGACAGGCAGGTGTTGTTAACTCTATCTTAAAACTTATATTTTTATTCTCAATATTGATATCCTTCACGAATCCTAATGTAACTATATCTCGCTTAAGATCAGGATCAATTACATTTTTTAGAGCTTCTAATATATTCTTTATATTAATTTCCATATAATTACTATTGATTTAAATTTTACTTAAGATACACATTAACTTTTGTTTTTACAAATAAGCGATTATTTTAACATTTCTTTATTCTTGATAAACAAAATGACTTTCCAGATTTCTTCATCTGACATATATGCACCAAGGGCAGGCGAATATTTACCACCATAATAAATATGTGTATAAAGACTTGAATCACTTTTGGTACGAATAGCTTCCAAATTTAAGTCTGTTGGTGGAACTGGAAATCCATAACCAACCGGTGTGTTACCCTTATAATCAGCTCCATGACAATGGTAGCAAAACTGTCTATATACTTTTTTGCCACTTTTCAGGTTTATATCTGTAAGCTGAAATGGATTTGACTTATAAATATTTTCTTTATGTTTAATTGTAGACTTTACAATATTTTCAGGTACTTTTTGTTGAACTATAGTAGTAGGACGAGGATTAGGTTGATCGTACATTCTACCATATTCGCAACCAACACTAGCGCTTAAAAATAACAAAATTACAAATATTTTATTCATAAGATTTTACCTATTATTTAAAGTATCTTTATTAATTATTGGCAATTCAGGACTGTTTTTTTCAAATCTTTCAACTGCATGAATTGATGAACCTGGTACAAATGGTGTTGTGCCAAAATTCCAATCCTCAGGTGGTGTATCTTTTAAAGCTGTATATGTGTAAAAAAAATATAAAATTGTAAAAACAATAGCTACTATGACCAGTACCCAGCCTTTTATAAAATCTTTTTTATTTTCCATACATATTTCCTTAAAAGTTAAATCCCCAAATTGCGATTGCACCTACATAAATAATAGCCCAAAAGAAATAAGCAATGTAGAGTATTATTAGAAACAACGGAATAGGTTTATGACCTTCTTTAACTCCTTCAGGGAATTCGTTTATGTGATCTGTCTCATTTTTTTCTTTTATTATTCTAAAAGTATTAATGGTAATATAAAGAAAGGTTACCAATACAACTCCTCCAAAAATAGCTAAAATAATATATTGATTTTGTAATAATTCATATGGTGGCATATAAAATTCTCCTATTTTAATTATTTAACACCACAAATAACATCCTTAATATTGTACCAAGCGATAAAATAACAACAAATATCAAAACAATTAATTCTAATGACCATATATTTTTTTTTCTATTGGTCTGTATTTCAGACTCTATTGGAGGATTCGCCAAGGGTAAATATTTAGCTCTCTCCTGTTCTTCAAATTGGCCACGTTTAACAGCCCAGTAAAAAATCCACATTGATAATGATAAACCAACAATCATAAATAATATCCAAAATTGTAGAAACATATGTTAATCTCCTTTAAATCTTTTTAGTTCTAAAGAATCAACAGGTTCATAAGCAGCATCAATACCACGGGGTTCTATATTTGCATCATTTTTACCCACAAAATTGATCATGACATAATTTGAAACATCCCAAATTTTTTCTGATTCAAGCTCCCTTTTAAAATATGGCATTGCTGTTCCAGTTATTCCATTCATTATTTGATAATAAAAAATGCCACCTGATACCCCTGTTCTTTTTAACAATGTAAAATTGAGTGGCGGTGGATATAGATACTTTGCTGCAGGTCCCTGTCCATCACCAACAGGTCCATGACAACCAATACAAAATGATTGGTAAATTTTCTCACCTCTTTTCAATGAAGCTTCAGTTGCGGGATATGGATTTGGCATATTTATCCACATTTCAGGAATATTTCTATGCAAAATGGCTACATTAGAATCAGGACCTTTTTCGTATGCCTCAGTTAATATCTTATTCCAATAATTTTGCCTTGCCATTCGGGCATCAGCAGCTTTACCACCTAAACTTTGAATGTAAATGGTTAGAGCTTTTATTTTCTCATCACCTAAAAACTTAAATGGTGGCATAATCGATTCAGGTCTTGTAAACCTTGGGTTAACAAAATGAGCATAGTGCCAGTCATCCGGATGTTCACCACCAACATTTGAGAGATCAGGACCTGTACGAATAGAACCTAGTAAAATTGGTTCGTCATAAATATAATCTCCTTCCTGTGCAATTCGATCGGCTCCGAGGTCCCAATCTTGTGGACGGATGTATTGTGAATGACAATATGTACATCCATTCTCAATATAGATTCTTCTACCTTCTTCTTCAATATTTGTTCTAACTCGTGTTATATCTGAAGGTATTGTTTGTGCTTGATAAGTTGGAACTATCACAACAACTATAAAAATAACTATAAATACTAAAAGTGTTCCTAAGAAGAGTACACTTGTGGTCATCCTCATGATGATTGGATCTCCTTTCCCTTTAACAATGTCATTATAACATTATAAAATCCAATAATAAAACCTGCTACTATAAAAACACCTAATAATATTCTAATCGTAAAATATGGAACCATTTCTGCTAGTACCCGATAAATAGTTTCTCCATGTAACCAGGAACTTCCCTGTACCAAACCTACTGCTGTTAGTACCAGGAAAAATCCATTTACACCTAATAATAGTAACCAGTATTGTAAATTAGCCAGAGTTTTTGAATAGATTTCTCGTCCTGTAATTTTAGGTAAAACATAATACATTGCTCCGATTGCAATAAAACCTGCAAAACCCAGTAAAGCCAAATGAGCATGAGCTACTACCCAATTATTGAAGTGTGTTACTCTTTGTACGGATGGTAAAGATTGAAGTGGACCCTGTATACAAACTATAAAATAGAAAAATGTACCAGCAAAAATATATTTACCTGATATTTCCCTATAAAATGTGCTAAATCTATCTCTTAATGGTAACCATACATTTGTTAAAAAAGTAAATACTGGCACTAACATTCCTATCGAATCAACAATAGATATCACTTTCAGCCATTGTGGAACTGGTGCCTGTATCAAATGGTGTGTTCCGATGTGCGTATACATAACAAGCAACATCCAGAAACCAATTAGAGAAAGTGTATGACTATAAATTGGAGCGCCTGTAACTCTCGGTATGATATAATACGCTGCTGCCACTGCAAGTGGTGTAAGTAATAATCCAAAAATATTATGACCATAAAACCATAACCAAATTGCATCCGTTACACCTTTAAGTGCTCCAGTTTCCGGATTCCAAACAACATTTCCAAGTGTATATAATACAGATGTCCATATGAATGCACCTGAGATATACCAAAGAGAAACAAACATCAGATTTTCTTTTCTATTTAAAATTGTTTTTATAATTACAAAAGTCAGCATCAAAAAGGAAATTATTACAAGAATATCAATTGGCCAGATCAATTCTGCATATTCTCTACCTTGTGTTTTTCCAAATGATAAAGTGAATACACTCGCAATAGTGAAAATATTCCATATAATCATAGCGATGTTTGCTATTCGCTCACTATATAACTTTGTTTGAGTAAGTATTGGGACCAAATATAAAGCTGTACCGATCAATGACGGAGTTAAGAATCCAAATAATACTAGATTAGTGTGAATCGGACGAATCCGCCCGAATAAAAGTGATGGGATATTGCCAAATAGATCTGGTGCAACTAATTCTATTGCAGCAGTAAGTCCATATAAAGTTGCAATGCAGACCCAAAAAGCTGAGGTTAAGTAAAAATTTCTGGCTGCACTATTTGTTTTATCTAAAAATTTTATCATATAATCTCCTTCATCAATGATGACAGATGTAACATTCAACTGAAGCATTATTCTGTCGGTGACAATTTACACAAAATTCCATTTTCACAGGAAAAGTTTGTGTAACACGATCCATCTGTTCAAGATTTCCATGACAGGTTTTACATTCTACACCAAGCACAATGTGTCTTTTGTGATTAAAAAATACAAAATCTGGTTGAAAATAAATTCGTTTCCACTGTATTGGTTTTTTATTTTCATAATAAGTATGTAATTTTTGAATTTCAGGATGTTGAGGAATTATATATTTATGACAGCTAATACATAATTCAACAGGAGGCATACCAGGATATGAAGATCTATCAACATAGCTATGACAGTATTTACAATCTATTTCTTTTTCTGTCACATGTAACCTATGACTAAAAGGTATGGGTTGTTTTGCTCCTATTCTTCTTTCAGGATATACATATACTAAATACAACATAATTAATGTGGTCAAAAAAATAAATAAAATTAAAAACCACTTATAAAAAATATTAAAAGGTTTTTCGTTTGTTTTTATATCATTCATATTTCCCTTTCAAATGAATGTTTTAAAAGTGGATCTCCGAAGGCTACCATTGGGTATTTATTCCAAAAATAAGATACTGAAACCCAAAATATACCCATAAATCCCACTGTTATTGCGATTTGAATTAAGTTGATTGGAAAAATTTCCGTTTTAACAACAGATGGTGCAATCAATAGTATCCTTTCTAACCAATAGCCTAAAAGTATGCAAATCGATATAATACTCATTGCTATAGTATTCATTTTAATTTTTTTTCTCAATAACATAATAAATGGCAAAACAAAAAATAGTATGAGTACAATATAAGCGATAGTTGACCAAGGTTGGTGTTGAGTTCTTTCAATGATATAATGAGTTTCTTCTGGTAAATTACCATACCAAATTACAAGAAATTGAGAATAGAAAAAATCTCCATTGACTAATGCAAATCCAAAAAGTAACTTTCCCAAATCGTGTAGTTGTTTTGACATGATAACTTTACCTTCGGGTCGTTTAATAAAAAGTATAACCATTATTATAGTTAATGCAATTCCCATATAAAAACAGCCTATAAAATAATAAGCTCCAAATAGCGTACTAACCCAATGGGGATCAAGTGACATTACAACATCAATAGCAAAGAGAGAATATAAAATACAATAAGATATTGCAATAATAGTACTTAAGACTTTTAGTTTTTTATATTCCCCATCTATATCAATGTTTCCCAAATTTTTAAAGAATTTCTGAAATCTTGAAGGTAAGCTCTCTTCTCCATAGATCATAAGTAAGTCAATTCTCATAGAATTACGAACGTATAAAATACTTAAAGTCGTTAATACTAAAAGATATAATGCGACTCTAATCAGCATAAAAGTTGGATTTAGCCACGATGCTTTATGTTCAACTGGATTACTGAACCAGATATAAAGTTCATTGCCACCAAAGATTAAAAAAAGGTACAATACAAATGATATTGGTAAGAATAATACAGTACTTTCGGCAATTCGCATAATTGGTCGACCCCATTTCGCATCAGTCAATCTTAAAACTACTGATAATATGATTGTGCCCTGTGCTATGCCAGTCCAAAAAACAAAATTTATCAAATATGCCTGGTATGTTAATTTCGTTAAGCCAGAAAATAAACCATAGAAAAGTCCAATTACACCAATTATTATAGCAATCAACGCATAATTTGAAAAGTATATTTTCTTCTCTTGATTTAGTGATTTTATTATTGAATTTTTTAATTCCTCTCTAGTCATAAAAAAATTCCTTTGCTCCAAAAGAAATTAGTTTATCCTTTAAATTATTAATTTCATTCTCAGAGCCTTCGATAAACACTCCGAACTTATCAACTGTAAAATCAGATTTATAGCCATCAAACTTTTTATATTTTGGAAATTTGCCAAAATATATTAAACCTATCAATGTTGATATAGCACCGAATAGAATCGTGAATTCAAATCCAATAACTACAAAAGGTATAAGTGATATTGGAGGTTTACCACCCAAAATTAGGTTCCACTGAGCTGAAGTATAAATTGCTAAACCAAAACCAGTTATCAGTCCAAGAATTGCTCCTATAAGTGTAAACCAGGCAACCTTACTTTTTTTTAAGGTCAAAAGCTCTTCTATCTCATGGCTTGGTATTGGAGTATAAATTATAAATTTTTTATTTTGAGATTTTAGATACTTTACAGCATTTAAAAATTCATAGAGATTATCGAAAGCTGCAGTTATTTTATTATTTTGATTCATGAATATTTTCCTTCTTTTTCTGTACTGGGATAATTTCTTTGACCTCTGTTATAGATATCGAGGGAAGAAATTTTGCAAAAAGGAAGAATAACATCAAAAAAAATCCCCAGCTACCAAGTGATATTCCGATTTCGACCCAGGTTGGAGCATAGTTACCCCAGGCTGCTGGTAGGAAATCGTGCGCTAGGGAAGTTACTATTATTACATATCTTTCAAACCACATTCCAACATTTATAAGTATTGCAATTACAAGCAACCATGCCAGATTTGTTCTGATTTTTTTAAAAAAGAACAACAAAGGTACAATCGAATTACATATAACCATTATCCAAAACGCAACTGCATAATCTCCACTTGCTCTCCATTTAAAAATAGCCAGTTCATAAGGGTTTCCACTATACCATGCTATAAAATACTCAATCGCATATGCATATCCCACAATTAATCCTGTTAAAAGTATTACTTTTGCCATATTCTCAAAATTGTTAATAGTAATCAATTTTTCAACTTTAAATATTTTTCTCAATGGTATGAGTAAAGTTATGACAAGTGCAAGACCTGAGTGAATTGCACCGGCAACGAAATAAGGTGCAAAAATTGTACTATGCCATCCTGGAACAATTGATAAAGCAAAATCCCATGAAACAACACTATGAACAGAAATCACAAGTGGTGTTGCAAGTGCAGCAAAAAACAAATAAGCTCTGTTATAATGTAACCACTGATCTTGTGTACCATGCCATCCGAACGAGAGAAATGTATATAATTTTTTCCTCCAACCTGTAGCTTTTTCTCTAACGGCAGCAATATCAGGCACGAGTCCAATTAGAAAGAAGGTTGCACTTACAGTTAAATAAGTAGTAATTGCTATCACATCCATAACTAGTGGAGACTTAAAATTAGGCCAAAGAAGCATTTCATTAGGATATGGAAAAATCCAATAAGCCACCCAAACGCGCCCAAGATGAATTAGTGGATACATACCAGCTGTAGCAACAGCAAATACCGTCATAGCTTCAGCACTTCTATAAATCGACATTCTCCATTCTGCTCTAAACAGATACAATATTGCAGATATCAATGTACCAGAGTGTGCAATACCAACCCAGAATACAAAATTTGTGATAAATACGCCCCACATAACTGGATGTCTAATTCCCGCAACTCCTAAACCAGTGAGTATCATATATAACCATATACTCATTCCAGCAGCAAATACAAATGCAAAAAAACCCACAATGAGATAGTAATACTTCTTTGGTGGAGATAAAGTTGCAATAACTAAATCGTTAACTTCACGATAAGTTAAATTTTCAGATTTCACTCTATGATTCTCCTATGATTTTTCAAGAATTCATCTTTGATAATTTTTTGAAGATATGTTACAGCTGGACGAGTGTTGTATTCTTCAAGTACTCTATAGGCTCGCAAACTATTTCGCAACCTACTAACTTGAGAATTCTCATCTAATAAATTACCAAATACCAGTGCATTTGTCGGACAAGTTTGGACGCATGCCGGTTGTATTTCACCGTCATTTATTTCTCTTTTCTCATCTTTTGTCCTGTCGATTACCTCAATAATTCTTTGAACACAAAACGTACATTTTTCCATTACTCCTTTATCCCTAACAGTCACATCTGGATTTAACTGTAAGTAAGTAGGAAAGGTGCGAGGATAACCAAACCAGTTGAAACGTCGTACTTTATAAGGGCAGTTATTTGAACAATATCGTGTTCCAATACATCTATTATAAACCTGTACGTTTAATCCATCTTTGCTGTGATATGCTGCATATACAGGACAAACTGGTTCACAAGGGGCGTTAGTGCAATGTTGACACATCATAGGAATATATCTATTACCATAATCACGATATACTTCTTCACTATATCTCTCAATTCTAATCCAGTGCATCTCTCTACCTTCAGCAACTAATTCTTTACCAACAGTCGGTATATTATTTTCAGCAAAACAAGCCACTACACATGCGCCGCAACCAATGCATTTATCCAAATCCACTACCATTCCCCACCTATATTTTTCATATTGAACTTCAGGGTACATATTAAGGTTTTTTTCGTGTTTTATATTCATATCTATTTGGGATAAAGCTGTACTACGAGCAATATCTCGCATAAATTGCAAATCTGTATCACTTGGAGATATTAACTTCTTTGATGTACCTGTATTTTTGATTTTCACATTTACAGGATACCAGATACTGTTTCCCAATATAGCATTAGGCGAATAACCTACATCAGTTCCATCTCTACCATAATTTTCATGCCCAAGTCCAAAAACAATTACAGCAGTATGTTCTTCCACATCTCTCGACAATATCACCGGTAATTGTATCATACCATTTTCATTGTAGACCTCAACAATATCATTATTTTGAACATTATTTTTTTTAGCTTGAAAATCATTAATTATCAAGTAATTATCCCAGACAATTGAATTATAGGCATCTGGCAATTCATTTAACCATGAACTATTTGCATTCCTACCATCATAATACTTATAGGAGGGAATGGTCAACAATTTAATACCATTAACATTGAAATTATCCATCAATGGTGTGGGTAAAGATTTTATAGTTAATTTTATTTCTTTAGATTCAGAAATACTCTTTTCCTCAAATCCTTTTCCTAATATTTCTCTAATGCGACTTTCATTATCTTTTAAATCATTAAAAATATATTCATAAAATGAACTTGAATTTTTTAATTTCTTCCCAAAAAGTTGTTCATATAATTTAAGTAAATAATCCCCAGTTGATGAAACACCAAAGACACTTTCCATTACCGGCTGCTGATAATTAATAATTTGATTGTCCGGTTGATAAGTACTCCATTCTTCAAAGAATGTATTGATAGGAAGTATATAATTTGCATACCTTGATGTCTCGTCCATCATTTTTGAAAATGATACTATAAGCTTGATATTGCTTAAAGCTTTTCCAAATTGTAAATCTCCCGGCATAGAATATATTGGGTTTGAATCGAACAAAAATAGAATATCATATTCACTATTATTAGCATTATTTATAAATTTTTGCAGTTCATCAATTGAAGAAATATCAGAATATGCTAAAGGATTATCTAGGAAAATATTTTTGCCAATTGCGCCGATTAAGTAATTTATTAACATGATGGCAATTTGTGTTTCTTCATCGCACGATATACCACCCAACACGACCGGGTTTCTGCTATTGATAATCCGGTTACTTATTGATTTTATTATATTCTCTTCTAGGAAAATCTTTTTAGCAACATAATCTGATTCAAAACCTTCACTGTATTTTATTGCCAAGGGATCTTTGATAAATTTAGATATTTCATTTAATAAGGAAAGTGCAAAATACTTTTCTGTGCCAGCCGGAATTTTTATCCACTCATCTGAAGCATTTCCAGTTATTCCAAGAAACGAATTCACATAAACAAGATTATTTCTTCTTCCCTCATTTACTGTTGAATTTTCAAATAATTGCTGTGCAAACTCAACTGGAGATAAATATGTTTCAAGAACGTCTGCACCAATAGATACAATTACATCAGCATTTTTTAATGATACCTTGGGAACTACAAATCTATTAAACAATTTACCACACGCATTTTTAATAGAAGTATAATTAATTACTTCATACACAATTCTTGTTTCTATACCTATAGCATCAGCGAAATCATTAATACATCTGGATAACGAGCCTGAATTTAGTCCAGAAATAATAGCAATTCTTTTCCCTTCCCTATTTCTTATCAACTTAGTTATTTGACCGGTCAACTCTGAATATAGCTTTTCTAAATCGATTGGTAAAAACCCGCCATTTTCTGATTTAACATATGGTTGAATTAATCTGTCCGGATTATACAAATCTTGTAAACTTGCTTGCCCCCTTGCACATAGTTTACCTTTATTGATAGGATGTTCTGGATTTCCCTCTACCTTAACAGCACGCCCTTCCCTACACTTAATAAGTATTCCACATCCTGCTGGGCATTCTCTACAGGTAGATGCATACCAATCTGCAATTCCAGGTATAACTTTTTCAGGTGGTATCACATATGGTATAATTAATCTTTGTGTATCCGTTTTACAACCTGTTACAATACCAGCACCAGTTAATCCAAGTATTTGTAAAAAAGTCTTTCTATTCATAAAATATCCTGTATTCGTTTAAGTAATTTTAAAATTTAACTAACCTAAGCGAGTTTAATACCACTGTAATACTGCTTAGCATCATCATCACGGCTGCAATAAGTGGATTCAAAAATCCAGCAACAGCTAACGATATTCCAATTATGTTATAAACTATTGCCCAGATAAAATTTTGAATCGTTATATTTTTTAATCGTGATGAATAATCAAATAGCTCTGGTAATTTGTTTAAAAAATTTTTAAATATCATCATTGATGCCGACGATTTTGCTAAATCCGTTCCACTACTTATGGCTACACCAACATCGGATTCCGCCAATGCAGCAGCATCGTTTATACCATCACCAATCATCATAACTTTTCTATTTTCATTCTTTAAGTTCTTGATATATTGTATCTTTTCGTGTGGAGATTTTTCACCATGATATATATCAATACCCACTGATACAGCAAAATTCTTTGTGGTACTAATTTTATCTCCAGATAATAAATGTATATTTTTCTTTTCAACTTTTAGATCGTTTACCATTTGTGTGATATTTTCTCGTGAAGAATCTCCAATAAGAAAATATCCTTCAATCGATTTATTTCTACCAAAAAAAACCATAGTATTACTATCTATGGAATTATTTTCGTCAGATTTTTGAATAGCATGTGGATTAAATTCAAACATTTTTTCATTTCCAATGCTCCAATCTTCAAAATCAATTTTCCCTGATACTCCGAAATTATGAACCATAACAGAATCGATATTTAATTTTGAATTAGCCTTTCCATTAAATTTATTTGATAAAAAATCCTTTATAGCTTCGGCAGTTGGATGCGATGAAAATGTTTCAAGTAAATATAACTTTTCTTCGATTTTTTCACTTCCATTTAATTCAGTATTAACTAGTTTAAATTCATTCACTTCAAATTTCCCATATGTTAATGTGCCTGTTTTATCGAAAACAATATCAGTAATCTTATTCAATTCAATGAGTATTTCAGGATTTCTTACAAAGATTCCGTTTTTTGCTAAAGTTCCAAAAGCTGTAACAAAGCTAACTGGCAGAGCAATTGCTAAAGCGCATGGACAAGCAATTACCAGAACTGTCAGTGATCTCAAAAAACTTTTTTCAAAAGTAAATCCTTGAAATAACATTACAATTAATGTTATAAAAGATATGAGTAAAATTGTAGGAATAAAATATGCTGCAATTTTGTCACCAAAGTTCTGAACATTTGATTTTTTATTTAGAGCATTTTGGATCATTTTAACAATTGTTGACAAAACCGAGCTATTAACTGAAGTATTAGCGCGTATCTGTAGAAATCCATTCTTTAATACACATCCAGAAATTACGATACTATTTACATCTTTTCTCACTCCCTTTGCTTCACCAGTAAAAATTGATTCATCTACAATTGCACTTCCATTTACCACAACTCCATCAGCTGGGATAATTTCACCCGCATGTACTTCAAACACATCATTTTCTTTTAAATTTTCCGAAGGTATCCAATTTACGTTGTGCATAATGTCTCTGGTACGGATTTTACGTGGTAAAATATAATATAATTTGTTTATCTCAGTAGAAGCTTTATACTTAAAATGGTTCTCTACATATTTACCAAACAATATAATAACTATTAATGTGGCAGCTGTATCAAAATACAAATGTGGATTAGGAGAAAATATTAATTCAATTGTGCTATACAGAAAAGCAGACAACGCTCCAATTCCTATTAACGTTTCCATTCCAGGTGATTTTTTTATGATACCTGAGAAAGCTTTTTTTAATACTCCCAATCCATTTACAAATAATACAGGAATGCACAAAAAAAACATTAACCAACCAAACAAATTTACAATATCTAATTCAACATCCTCAAAATAATTCCAATAAACAGGAACTGTCAACATCATAATATTCATTGAAAGAAACGCCGCGATACCAAAATTCATTAACGTTGATTTCTGAGACTTCTTAAATTCTTTATCACCAAACGCCTCATTAACGGTATAACCAAGCTCTTGAATTTTCTTTACAATGGTTTTTATTGAAATTTCTCGTGGATTGTACTCAATTTTGCAACTATCAGTTGCATAATTCACCTCACAATTTATAACTCCCTTTATCTTCTTAATACTATTGACAATAATTGATGCACAAGAGGCACATTTCATTCCACCAATATTGAATAATGTTTCCTTAATATTTAACTGATTATCCACTATATCATCCCTATATGCAGTCATATTGCAATAACTCGACAAAATTCATACACAAATTTATTATTGAAAACAAAATTATTTACATTTAGATGCATTAATTTAATTTTTGTATTTAATGAACTATAAAATGATTTATGATAACTATAATAAAATTATCGATATTTCCTTAGGAATTCTAATCGATCTTTTAATTCATCTATTGGCATCAATAATTTATCTTTTCCAAAAATTGCTTCTTCCTGACTGAAAAAGGTTAGTTCATAATCTTTACTCATCACGATGGCTTCTTCAGGACAAGCTTCTTCACATAATCCACAAAAAATACATCGAAGCATATTTATTTCAAATTTCACGGGATACCGTTCTTTGCTCAATTCTGTTTCTGCTGCCTGCACTTCAATCGCTAAAGCAGGACAAACTCTTGAGCATAATCCACAGGCAACACATCGTTCTTTACCATTTTCTTCAACCAAAACAGGCCTACCGCGGAATGATGGAGGTGGAATCCATTTTTCCTCAGGATATTGACGCGTAAATTTTGGAAGAAACATTTGTCTTATTGTTATCTTCATACCTTTAAGTATTTCAGGTATATAAAGTTTCTGCCAAAAATTTAGATCTTCGGTTCTTACTACTTTTCTATTAATTTTATTCATAAATTTATTCAACTAAATATATAATTAAAGCAGTTACTATAACATTTGCTAACGATAAGGGTAGCATCCATTTCCATCCTAAATTCATCAATTGATCGTATCTAAACCTTGGAACAGTCCAGCGAATTACAATCATAAACATTATAACGATAAGAACTTTACTGATAAAAGTCAAAATTTGAATAATACTTAACCAAAAATCTGATATTCCAAATGTATTCAAGTAAGGAAATTGCCAGCCACCGAGATAAAGTGTAGTAACAATTGCGCTTGCTGTGATCATATTAGCATACTCTGCAAGGAAGAATAAACCAAATTTCAAACCAGTATACTCAGTATGATAACCACCGACTAATTCTGGTTCGGCTTCTGGTAAATCAAATGGTAATCGGTTTGTTTCTGCAAATACTGAAACAAAAAATGTGATGAATCCAACGGGTTGAAGGAAAATAAACCATCTCCACCCAGATTGTGCTTCTACAATTTTGTCTAATTCAAGTGTTCCTGATATTAAAATCACACCAATTATTGATAACCCCATTGAGAGCTCATAACTTATGATTTGAGCCGATGACCTCAATCCACCTAACAAAGAGTACTTATTATTTGATGCCCAACCTGCTAAGGCAATACCATAAACACCTATAGAAGTTAGTGCAAGGATATAAAGTATTCCAACATTTACACTTGCAATTTGCAATTTTATTTCCTGACCGAAAAGTACAATTTTATCTCCAAAAGGTATTACGGCAAAAGTTGATAGAGCTACTACAATTGATATTATTGGTGCTAAACGATGTAAAGGTTTATATGCTAATTTTGGGACAATATCTTCTTTGATCATTAATTTTAAAACATCGGCTATCGGTTGAAGTAGTCCTTTATAACCAACTCTATTGGGTCCAATTCGATTTTGAATAAATGCAGATACCCTTCTTTCAACAAGGACAAGATAAGATACCGTAAATAATAATACACCCAGATAAACTATAATTTTTATCAATGAAATTAAAATATCCATTTTATACCGTTACAGGTTTGTAATATTTAATTAATTTTATATTTAACAAGGCTCCTTTATTTCCTATTTTCATATAATTCAAGTTTTTAAATGCATCTATATTTGTAGAGATTTCATTAAATATTTCTTCAGCCGAATTATATTTAAATTTATGATTCATAGCATTTGCGATTGCTACAATAATTCTCCATGTAGGTCTGGCATCAATCTTAACACCTTTAGTCCATCTATCGTTAGGGGCACCAAACTTATCAAGTCGGCTCTGGGCTAATCCATCAAGAGTTCTATCTATCTCAGCCGTTGCAACAGCAGGTCTAATCCTTTGGACCCTACCTTGAAAATTAGTAAATGTCCCATTTTTTTCAGCGTATGTTGCACTTGGGAAAACAATATCCGCTATTGAGGTCAAATTATTTCTTATAGGTGAATTAACTATTAAACAATCAATTTTTGAAAGAGCATTAATTATTTCATCAGATATTGCAATGTCATCACATAATACATAAAGGCACTTTATAGTTCCAGATTTTATTCCATTTAATATTTGGTCAAAATTCATACCTTTTTCGCCTGGTATTGCCCCTACTGCAATAGTGCCCAGCGAGTTTGGTGTTTTATCGGCGCGAATTAATAAATTGTCGTCGTTACCAACATTATGCTTCATAAAATCTATATTAGAGGAACCCAATACTTGCTTAATAAATTTTGCAAAAATATAATTATCTTCATTCGTTGCGAATGCGGAGGAAATCCCTGCTATCTCACTTTTTTTGAAATTTTTTAATTTAAATACAGCACTTGCTATTGCTTCCTCCCAACTGACTTCAATTAATTCACCTTCTTTATTAATCATAGGTGATTTAATTCGATCACCTGAATTCACATATTTAAAGGTATTAAGTCTTCCATAATCACACATCCAGTAATCATTAACTTCAGGATTATATCTTGGTGTTAATCTAAGAATTTCATTATTTCTTACCCAAATATTTATATTACATCCCCTTGCACAGCCACGGCAAATACTTTCTGTTGATGACATTTCCCATACTCTGGCTTTAAATCGAAAATCTCGACTTGTTAATGCTCCGACCGGACAAAGTTCTATAACATTCATTGAATAAGGATTGTTCAACTCCTCACCAGGTGCAGTTGTTAATTCTACATGATCACCTCTCTTAGTAAACACAAGCTGTGGTGTTTTAGCTATCTCGTTGCAAAACCGTATGCATCTGGAGCACATTATACATCTCTCAACATCAAGCATAACATTCGGTCCTAATGCAACTCTCTTAGGTTTCCTAACCTTTTCTTCTTCGAACCTTGAGTAACCTTTACTATATTTATATGCATAATCCTGAAGTTTGCATTCCCCCGCTTCATCGCATATTGGACAATCCAGAGGATGATTAATTAATAAAAATTCCATAATAGCTTCGCGTGCTTTAATCACACGCTCATTTGCAGTATGTACTATCATTCCATCAGCAACTTTTGTTGCACAGGCAATAACAAGTTTTGGGTTTTTTTCTACTTCTACAAGACACATTCTACAATTACCCGATACTGATAATCTTGGATGCCAGCAAAAATGTGGAATGTGTATGCCATTATCTCGCGCAACCTCAATTATAGTTTTTGTAGGTTCTGCCTGATATTCTTTTCCATCTATTTGAATTTTTACCATAAATAAATCAATTTTTATTTTTTATTGTATTTTTCGAGTGCAACTTTAATGATTTGAAGAGCTTTAAGTAGTTCTTCTGTCTTTATTGTAAATGCAAGTCTTACTTCGTTTGCACCTTTACCTGGTGTTGCATAAAATCCTTGAGCTGGGGCTATTAATACTGTTTCTTTGTTATATTCAAAATCTTCGATTAACCATCTACAAAACTTTTCTGAATCATCAACAGGCAAACCAATTACAATATAAAATGCACCTTCAGGTTTATAATATGTAATATTGGGGATAGTTTTCAGATATTCATATACTACATCACGTCTTTTTCGGAATTCGTTAACAATTGGTGTAATGTATTCATCAGGATTGTTTAACAATGGTATTATAGCCAGTTGCTCAATAGTGGCTACACTTAACCGAGCCATTGCAAATTTAAAAGCACTATTTATAATATCTTTATTATGGCTTGCCAATGCTCCAATCCTCGCACCACAAACATTAAATCTTTTTGAGCAACTATCCAGCAATATTGCCTGATTTCTCACTTCCTCAAAATTCATTATACTATAAAAATCGGAGTCAAAATTAAATTCTCGATATACTTCATCAGAAAGGAGAAACAAATTATATTTTTTAGCGATCATAACAAGCCTTTTAAGCTCATCCTTTGTGTAAATTGTGCCAGTTGGATTTGAAGGATTCGTAAAAAGAATACCTTTAGTCCTTTCGTTAATGTGAGGTTCTATTTCAGAGACATCTGGCAAATGAAAACCATTACTAATTGATAGAGGGACAGGGTGTAAATTAACATCCGCGATTGTAGCAAAACCATTATAATTTGTATAAAACGGTTCAAAAACAATTATCTCATCTCCTGCATCACATATTGAACACATTGCAAATATTATGGCTTCTGAACCTCCTGAGGTCACAATTATTTCATCTTCTTGAAAGTCTATTCCTACATGTTTAAAATAATTTTTCCAGGCACTGATTGTTTGAATAATTCCTGCTGATGGTGCATATGCTAAAGTTGGTTTACCAAGATTGTATATTGTTTCATAAACAATTGAAGCAGTTGGTAAATCGGGTTGGCCAATATTTAAATGATAAACTTTTATTCCTTGTTTTTTTCTTGCTTCAGCAGTTGCTGCAAGTTTCCTCAGGGGAGAAGCTTGCATTATTTTTGCCCTATTCGAAATCGTAATTGGCTTAAATTGATTTTGAATCTTCACTGACATAATTTTCTTTCTTTAGATAGTAGGTGAAAAAATAACCGTTGTGAAATTATTTATATCAATTATTCTATTTGCAACTGCTTGAATTTCCTCTGCAGAAACCAAATCTACCTTTTCAATCAATGATTCAATACTAAAATAATCGTTAAAGTAAATTTCATTCGTAGCAAGACGCATCATTCTTGTGGACATATTTTCAAGGCTAAGCATCATTGTCCCTTTTACTTGGGCTTTTACTCTACTAAGTTCACTTTGTGATATTGGATACTTTTTGATTTTTTCAAGTTCTTTGTTTATTAGATTCAAAGTTGTTTCAACATGTTTCTTATCTGTTCCAGCATATACCCCAAAACTACCAGTATCTTCAAAATAATTTAGAAATGACCCAATGGAATATGTGAATCCATACTTTTCTCTAATATTTTGAAACAATCTTGAACTCATCCCTTCACCTAATAAAGTATTCATAAGTGTAAGAGCAAATCTATATTTACTTTTAATACTATAACTTTTTGTACCTGTACATATATGAGTTTGTTGAATTGGTTTTTCTATCTTAATAACATTATTTGTGGATTCTTTAGGTTTAATTCTATTTTGTATTCGATTAATTCTCGTAAAATCTTTGTTTAAAAAATATGTTGCTATCAAGTCTACAAATTTATTATGATTAATATTGCCGGCAGCCGCAATAACCATATTTTCAGGATTATAAAACTTCTTCAAGTGTTCAATCAAATCCTGACGAGTAAATTTTAAAACATTTTCGCTATTGCCAATTACAGGATATCCAACTGAATTGTTCAGAAATAAATTTTTATCAAAAACATCGTGTATTAAATCCTCTGGATCATCTTCAATATTTTTTATCTCTTCAAGAACGACAAACTTCTCTTTTTCAATATCATTTTTTCGTAACAATGGATAAAGTACAAGTTGACTCAACACATCAACAGCTCTTTTAAGTTGATCATCTAAAATTTTTACATAATAGGAGGTAGTTTCCTTACCAGTAAATGCATTAATATATCCACCAAAACCTTCAATTTGTAATGCTATCTGCTTAGCTGAAAAATCTCTTGTGCCCTTAAAAACCATATGTTCAAGAAAATGAGAAATACCATTATTCTCCTCTAATTCATCACGAGAGCCAACATTAATCCAGAAGCCAATTGAAATAGACTTTATATATGGTAAGTGTTCGGTTACAATCCTCAAACCATTATCAAGAACTGTCTTACCATAACTGGTTTTAAGAAATGTATTTGTATCTATTATAGTATTCGATGTTTTATACATTAAATTTTATAACTATAAAAATTATTGAAAATATACTTAAATTATTCAATATAGTCAAGAAAAGTCACCAGAAAATATATCAGCGTGCCGTAACATTTCTTTAATCTTTGCGGCAACCATATCAATTGCGACTTCGTTTTCACCACCTTTCGGAATGATTATATCAGCCCACCTTTTGCTGGGTTCCACAAATTCCAGATGCATCGGCTTAACCGTGGAATTATACTGTGCAATTATTGATTCTATACTTCTACCACGTTCTAACAAATCTCTCTTTATTCTTCTCAATAAGCGCTCATCAGCATCAGTATCTACATATATTTTTATGTCCATAAGATCTCTAAGCTCTTTTTCAACAAATATTAAAATTCCTTCGATAATAATAATATTTCTTGGTTGAATAGGAACCGTCTCTTTTAATCGAGTGTACGTTTTAAAGTCATAAACAGGTAATTGAATTGATTCCCAATTTTTTAATTTTCTTATATGTTCTATCAGTAAAGTTGTTTCGAGGGCATCCGGATGATCAAAATTTATTTCGGATGGATTTAATCCCGAAAAATTTGAAATATCTTTATAATAAGCATCGTGTTGAATAACCACAACTTTGTTTATATCTAATCTCTCCAGGATTTTGTATGTTACAGTTGTCTTTCCAGAACCGGTACCACCTGCAATACCAATAATCAAAGGTTGATTCATTCAAAAACCTTTTTTATATTATTTTTACGAAAATATAATAGAAACTTTCTGTTTATGCAAAAATTTATCTGAAAATGATATTTGAAAATTTAATATATATCTTTACATTATTCTATACTATAGAGTTTCTGATATTTTTTCTTGGTCTTATCAAATCTACAAAATTATCCAGAAATGAAAATTTTTATCCTTCAGTTTCAATAATTGTCGCCGCCAGAAACGAAGAAAATAATATTCTCAGTTGTTTAACTTCACTATCAAAACTTGATTATCCAAAGGAAAAATTAGAGATAATTCTTGTAAATGATCAATCTACAGACAATACAAAAAATATTATAGAAGATTTTATCCAAGATAAAAAACAATTCAAATTGGTAAACTCCAGAAAATCATTCACACATTTGAAAGGTAAAGCAAATGCGGTAATGCAAGGTATTGAAAATTCAAGCGGTGAATTCATATTATTAACTGACGCCGATTGTATTGTTCCAAAAGATTGGGTTAAAGAAATTATTATATACTTTCATGATAATATTGGCATTATAGGTGGTTATACAATTCTAAAGGCTAAAAATATCTTCGAGGGAATTCAATCACTTGATTGGATATACCTGTTTAACATTGCTTGTTCATCAGCAACATTAGGTTTTCCACTCACTGGAATTGGAAATAATCTGGCAGTAAGAAAAAAATGCTATTACGACGTAGGGGGATATCAAAACATCAAATTTAGTGTTACAGAAGATTATGCATTAACTAGGGCGATAATCAGTAAAACAAAATATAAAATGAATTTTCCATTAAATTATAAATCATTAATTACTAGCTTTCCATGTAAAAATATTTTAGAATTATATAGACAGAAAAAGCGATGGGGGGTTGGTGGACTAGACATGATACCTTTAGGATTCTTGGTTTTTTCTATTCCCTATATTTTTAATCTTCTTATAATCTTTGGGTTAATATTTTGGGGCTTTTATTCAATCCTGTTGCCTATAATTATAAAATTGTTAATAGATTTCATCTTATTATTTTACTCACTCAGTAAACTTAAACATTTAAAATACATAAAATACTTTATTTTCTTTGAGATATATTTATTTACGTATGTAGTTTTACTTCCCATCATTGTCTTTTTAAATAAAAAAGTTTTTTGGAAGGAACGTACACTATAAAAAAAGCCACCTGTTATTTGGTGGCTTTCTCAATTTTTTAACTAAAATTACAGATTACTATTTTGGTTTAACTACTTGTATACCTAACCTTTTAAGTTTATATCTAAGAGTTTGTTCAGACATACCTAAAAAGTGAGCTGCTCTTGTTTGATTAAATCCAAACTTTTCAAGCGCTCTTTTGATAATACCTTTTTCAATAAGGTCAAGAGAATTTTCAAGTACAAACTCCTGATCAGTCTCAAGGTTATTTATCATCTTTACAACCTCGGTCTTTTCATCAACCAATTCTTGTGGTAATGTAAATCTACCACCGGTCGAGAATAATACTGATCTATCTATTACAGCTTTTAATTCTCGGATATTTTCTTTCCATGTCTGCTTAACCAGTACCTCTATAGCATTTATGTCTATTACCAATTCACCAATGCCAAGTTCTTTACAAATTTCAGAGGTATAGTGTTTTACAAGAACAGGAATATCTTCAGGGCGTTCACGCAATGGTGGAACATAAATACTTTCAAATTCAGAAAATTTATTATATAAACTCTCAAGCAACTTATGTCTTTCGAACAACTCTTTCGGTGTAGCTTTCATAGTAATTATCAACCTGACATCAACTTTTTCATCATCGGAGCTACCAAGCCTTCTAATTGTCCTCTCATTTAAGAAGGAAAGAATTTTCATCTGATTTCTAAAGCTTGCCTCTTCTATTTCTTCTATTAGAACAGTGCCCCGATTTGCTATTTCAAACAAACCGCGCTTAGTGGTAGAGGCAGAAACACCAGAAGCTCCAAATTCAAATCCGAAAAGAATAGATTCCAATTCCTTGTCGTCTATAACAGAAAGATTGAGAGAGGCAAAAGGTAAATCTTCACCAGTTTCCCTTTTACTAAGAGCGTGTATATTCTTAGCGATTGCTCCTTTACCTACTCCAGCTTCACCAATAATAACAATATCCCTTCTTGTTTTTGCCAGGCGGGAAATTTGTTTGATAAGTTGTTCTACTGCTTTACTTTTACCGATAATTGGATATTCCATCTTCTCAGAGTTTTTCTCCTCTTGCTGAGTCTTGGTTGTGTTGTTTTCCTGTTCCATATCGCCTTCTATAATTTGTTTTTGTTACTGTTTTGTCCTTTGTTCAAATAATCTACCTTTTAAATCTCTAGGATTTGTAAAGTGATTTAAAATAAATCTATCTATACCATCAATCCACCGAGTAATTCCTTCTGGATTAGATTGCAACTCAGTTTCATAAAATTCTCCGACAACAGATTTTATGAATTTCAGCCGAGCATAGAAAAATATTACTAAACCAGCATAGGCTGCAATAGAAAAATATTGACCGACTTCAAATAAACTCATATATTCAATATATTCAACATTTTTAATAAATGCCCATTGATGTAACATATCCAACGATACAATAAATAATAACATGTACATAATTTTATCTATATAAGCACCCTGAGGTGGATCCTTTGTATATTGATAGCCAAAATATAAAAAAATAAACAACAAAATAAAAACATCTATATATAATAAATTACTATACAAAGGTTTGTATAACAAGATTATCCAGGAATCTGTTTGAATATATAGCATAATTTCTTTAATCTTTGCAAGTTTTGCCTCTCTGTCAAAGGTTCCAATACTAATGTTTTCTCTCAAAATATTTAATTCAACTTTATCCAATATTTCATTTGGTAATGGATTACGATTATTTTCATTCTTAAATTCTTCAATTGCATTATTTACAGCTTTGTAATATATAATATTTTCTGTTTTATATAAATAATCTGGTGTAATAAAGAAATTTGAAAAATAATAACCTCCAATTGTTAAAATAATTACAAAAGAGATCAAGTATTTTTTTAATGTACTAAAATTTCTGAAAAGAAAATCAACTACAAGATAAATAATTGCAAAAGCTAAAGTTATCTGAAAAATTATATAAAAATACTGATATGCATAAACTGATGCATATTTTGTTTTAAAAAATATATGATGCAATCCAAAGTAATAAAATATGTAAAAAAATGAATTACTAAAAAATAAACTGAAGTTCAAAAATATATATCTATTTTTTATTGTTGGTTCATTTAAAAAAATCATAAACGAAAGGTAGAAAAGCAGAAGCTGCGCAATTATTCCTATTGTAATGATTAAATTAGGTAGAGTAGGTTTGTAATAAAGGTATGCAAGCCCAAATAACATCAGGTTGCTAAACCACAATATAACTGCTATTTTTACTTGTTTCATAACTTTTTCACTTAATTTCTGATTTTAATATAATAATAAAAAAATTAATTGTCAAGTGTTTTCGCAATTTTTTTTGAATATCAAAAAAAAATGTGATACATATCACAATTAAAGCCAAAATTTTTTGCGAAAAACCTTTATAAAAAAATTTGCGTTTTTTTGTTATTTTTTCTAACTTTTTAGCGAAATATTTAAAAAAATAATTATTAAATAACAAAAGGAGCTCTAAAATGTTAAGAAATCTAACAAAATCCAGAAATTTTAAGCGAGCACGCGCACTCGTCTTAACTCTTATACTTGGTTTCTCAATCAATTCAGCTATTTCCTTTGCAAGTGGTGATACTCAAAGAACTGCTGCATCTTACATTATTCCAAAGGATACTCCTAAGCCAAAAACTGCTGCATCTTACATTATTCCAAAGGATACTCCTAAGCCCAAAACTGCTGCATCTTACATTATTCCAAAGGATACTCCTAAGCCATAAAGAACATAAAAAGAACTTTAAACAAAGGGCTTTAAGTTTAATTACTTAAAGCCTTTTTTATTTTCATAAAAATTTGTTATAATTTTATAAAAATATTTTTAAAAAGCAAATGTTTAGCTTAAAAAATTTTAATCGGTATTTGTTACATATTATACTTTTTATATTAACATTTTTTACCACAACTTTAGCAGGTGTAATGTGGTTAAATCGAAATCCATTTGAGCTTGAAAATTTTCATTTGGGTCTTACTTATTCCTTACCATTGCTTGCAATTTTAACTGCACATGAATTTGGACATTACTTAGCCGCAAAGTATCATAAAGTAGATGCAACCCTACCGTATTTCATTCCAATACCTCCTTTCCTTTTTAATCCATTCGGTACAATGGGTGCATTAATTAAAATTAAATCACCTATTCCTAATAAAAAGGCATTATTTGATATTGGTATTGCTGGACCACTTGCAGGATTTGTTATAACAATAATAACACTCATTTATGGTATTATAACTCTTCCACCAATTTCATACATTTATGAAATCCATCCAGAATATATACAATCGAATGAAATACCATCTACAGGACTTACCTTTGGTCACTCATTACTAACATATGCAATTAAAATTATTAATGGTGATTCATCCAACTTTCCACCAATGAACGAAATATATCATTATCCTTATCTTTGTGTTGCTTGGTTTGGCCTCTTTGTAACAACATTAAATTTAATTCCCGTTGGACAATTAGATGGAGGGCACATTTTATATTCACTCATTGGTAAAAAACAAGGGATTGTTGCAAGAATATTTTTCTTTTTAATCATAGGAATTGGTCTATCCAGCTTTCTACCTTTTCCTAATTTTGGCTTTCATCCAGGTACAATAGGATGGCTCCTGTTCGCTATTCTAATTTATTTTTTTATTAAATTAGATCATCCTGATATTTACGATATATATGAATTAGACCCAATGAGAAAAATTCTGGGGTGGTTCGCTCTCCTTATTTTTATTATAGCATTCCCACCTATTCCATTCTATGAGCTTCTTCCAAAATAGATTTATATTATTTCACTAATAAATAAATTGTATTATCAATTTTGATTTATCATTTTGTTTTATTAGCTTAAAATAAAATTTTTAATTATTGCTTGAGTAATGAAAAGTTACTTCCAAAATAAAAATCTAAAATACTTACTTTCTATCATTTTTCTTTTAATTGCAGCCTGTGAAAAAAATAAACAATCACCATTTGATGTAAACATAATTGTTCCATTTATACAAGAACTAAAAATCTCAAATTATGTAATTGACACTGATACAATTAGATATAATAATCAGTTCTCGATTGAAGATACAATTGTAATTAATAACAGAATCACCGTTAAAGTAAATAAGAATAATATTTCACATACTAAATCTGTAATATTTTCAGTCATGAACCAAGCAGATAATGTTATAATTGAGAAAGGGGAACTTATATATAATAGAACAATTCTCGATAATGAAGTAAGCTTCGATGAATATATTGGTAGTACTAACTTTAGAATTCAAAGAAAGGTTGTTGGATTATTTTTATTAAAGGTAGTGGCAATTGATCAAAACGAAAATTATAGTAACGTACTCATCACTTCATTTGAACTCAGAAGGTCTGGTAAACCACCAATAATTTCAAATTTAAACGCACCTGATACTGTGACACTTCCCACTTCAGGTCAAAAAGTTATTTTATTCACACTTAAAGCAGTTGATCCTAACAATGACATAAAAGAAGTATACTTTAGGAGTTTAGATTCGTCAGATCCTAACAGAAAGTTTTTTTTATATGATAATGGCAACCTCTCACTTTATGGTGATTCAACTGCAAATGATGGCATTTATTCAATCCTTGTAGCTTTGCCTTATAATATGATAGCAAAAGCATATAGGTTCGAATTTGAAGCGAAAGACTATACTGAATTACTAAGTAATAAATTACAACACACCTTAATCGTAGTAAAATCACAATGAAAATGCTTCTGATAATAACAAGCGTTATTTTTTTTAAATTAACTGGATTTTGCCAAACTCTTCATCCAAAAAACTATCACCTCGAGTTATCTAATTTAGAGGAAACCAGCATCCCAAGCAATAGCGTTTCTCAACTAAAAATTGAAATGGATAAAATCTGGATTGGTACCAGCAATGGTTTAGCAAAGTCTGATGATAGTGGCAAAACCTGGACTGATTACTCATTTATAGCAGAATTTGCTAATCCAGGTATTTATAGTTTAGACATTTTTCAGGATACTATTTGGACATCTACTGGTTATGTTAAAAAGAAAGATAATGAAAATATATCTACTGGAAGTGGTTATACTTATTCATTTGATGGAGGAATTTCTTGGAAGCACATTGGTCAAACATTAGACTCAAGAGCTGATACAATTATTGAATATGGTATAAATAAAATAAAAGCCTTACCAGTAATAGTTCCTGAACAAAATGTCACATATGATTTATCAATCTCGGCTGGTAAAGTATGGATAGCCAGTTGGGCTAGTGGTCTGAGATATACAAAAATGGATAGTATTAAATGGGTTAGAGTTATTTTACCCCCCGATAATTTATCATCTATAAAACCAACTGATACACTTAACTTTTATTTTGATCCCCGCAGAAACAACAACTTCCTGGCATTCTCAGTGCTTGCACTTGATAATGATACAATATGGTGTGGTACAGCTGGTGGTATTAACAAATCTACTGATGGTGGAATAAGCTGGATCAAATTCAACCATCAAAATCAGGAAAAGCCAATTTTAGGAAACTGGGTTATAACTATAAAACCACAAAGAATTGGTGATAAGCAAATTATATGGACTACAAATTGGAAAGCAGATTCACCTGAGGAAGAGTATGGTATAAGTTACACAGCAGACGGAGGTGAAAGCTGGAATAATTTACTTAAAGGTATAAAAGCCTATGATTTTGCATTTAAAGACTCGATTACATACATTGCAACAGAGGAAGGTTTATACAAAACTCCAGATTTTGGCAAAAATTTTTCCCGCTCAGGATTGATAGTAGATGAAGAATCCAGAAATATCATAACATCATCAGCAATTTATACCGTTGGAGTGATAGGTAATTATATCATAGTTGGTACTGCAGATGGACTTGCAATAACAATGGATGACGAAAATACACCTTTTGGTAGTAAATGGAAGGTCTTGCGAAAATACGAAAAAATTAGAAATCAAATTAAAACTTACAATTATCCCAATCCATTTTCTCCAAAACTTGAATATACAAGAATTCATTATAAAGTTACCGAATCAACATCCTTTGTGACAATTGAAATTTTCGATTATGGATTTAACCGTGTTAGAACTCTAATCCAGGAAGCTCAACGTTTAGGTGAATCCGAATACGATGAACTGTGGGATGGCAAAGATGATGATCGTAATGAAGTTGCAAATGGCGTTTATTTTTATAGAGTTACCATAAATAACTCTGAACCAATATGGGGTAAAATCATTGTTCTCAAATAAGGTATTAAAAATGCTTATCCGATATAAATATATAGTATTCATACTTTTATTGACAAATAGCTTATCAGCACAAATTGGGGGAAAACCAGGAGCATTTTCAAGATTAGGTTTTGGTGCAAGAGGCATTGCAATGGGAAATGCAATGTCTGCAGTCGTATCACGAGACATTTCAGCTTATTACAATCCTGCTTTGATACCTTATATAGAATATAAAACAGTTAACATAACCTATTCTTTTTTATCTCTTGATAGATATTTAAATTTTCTGAGTTATGGACAGGCAATCAAGCCAAGTGCTGGCGTTTCATTAGGATTGATAAACTCAGGTGTTCGGAATATTGAAGAAAGAGATTCCGATGGCAATTTTTTGAGAAATCTAAATACTTCAGAAAATTTATTTTTTCTCTCATTCGGTAATCAAATTCACAGAAATGTATCAATAGGTATCACATTTAAATTATTTTACCACAAACTATATGAAGGAATTACTTCAACAACTGTTGGATTTGATTTGGGTATATTAGCAAAACTTACATCAACATCAACTTTAGGATTGGTAGTAAAAGATATAAATTCAAAATATCAGTGGAATACAACATCAATTTATGGTAGAGCTGGTACTGCTACAACAGATCAATTCCCAAGATTATTAATAATATCCTTCTCCTATGCACTACCATATGAATTAGGATTAGCTTCTATTGAATTTGAAAATTCTACAGCGAAAACAAATCAAATTAGATTAGGAACAGAACTTTTACTACATAATAATTTCACTTTAAGAGCTGGACTGGATAGAATTGTGTACAGCAATAATTATTCAGGTATTAAACCCACATTCGGTTATTCACTTAATTTTAATTTGAATAAAATTTCAACATCACTGGATTATGCATATGTAATTGAACCTTTCTCACCTGGTAATATTCATATAATAACACTAACTTTTAAATTTTAATTATGAAAACTAAATTCAATAAATACATTTTGAGTATATTAATTACAATACTTCCACTTCAATCTATAAATGCGATTACATCAGGATTTTCTTTTTTAAAAACAGGTATAAGTCCACGTGCAATTAGTATGGGTGAGTCGTATTCGATGAATAGATTTGAACCTTCATCAACCTTTTACAATCCGGCATTTCTTGGACTATCCTCAAAATTGGAATTGCAGTTCATACACAAAGAGTGGTTTAAAGATTCCAGAATTGAATATTTAGGATTCGCAACACAAATAAACAAAATAAGATTTAGTATTGGAATAAATTCCTTTTCCATTCAAAACATTGAATTAAGAACTATTCCTGGACCTCCTGAGGGCACATTTACAGCAAGAAACTTGGCACTATCATTTTCAAGCGCTTACAAATTCAAAGATGTAACTATAGGGTTAACAACCAAATTATTATACGAAAAGATTTATATTTATGAAGCATCAGGTTTCGCTTTCGATCTCGGTGCTCTATATTCTTACTCAGATTATTTAAATGCAAACATTTCGATTAATAATATAGGGAAAATGAATCCTCTCTTAAATCAATCTAGCAAATTACCTATTAACTTAAGATTTGGAATCTCTTCATATTATGAATTAGGTGAAACAAAGTTTAGAATATATCCCGCACTTCAGCTTTTAACAATATTTGATGAAAAGAAAAATCATATTCAAACAGGTTTAGAAATTGATTATGATAATTTGATAAGTTTTAGAATTGGAGTTCAATCTGGTTATTCTACACATAACATTTCAACAGGATTTGGTATTAACTATAAAGCATTTACTTTTGATTTTGCATATATGCCACTCAAGTATAGCTTAGGTAACTCACTCTCATTTTCAACAAAAATAGCATTTTAAATAAATATGAGAAAAGATTTAACCAGTTTAGTAATTGCAATAATAATTGTTACATTAGTAATATATGCATATTATCCTTTTAATGAATCAAAAATTAAGTGGTATGATTTTAACAACGGTTTAGAAATCGCGAAAGCAGAAAATAAAAAAATTTTAATAAACGTTTATGCAGATTGGTGCAAATGGTGTAAAAAATTGGAAAATGAAGTTTTCCCTGATCCTGAAGTTATGGAATATATGCTTAAAAGATTCATATCAATAAAATTTAATGGTGAAGATAAAAATAAAATAAATTATATGGGACAAATTTATTTACACTCTGAATTTGTAGAGGCATTTGGAATAAATGGATTTCCTGCAACAATTTTTATGACATCTGAGGCAGAACCAATTACTGTTTTACCAGGTTACCTTAATGCAAAAGAATATCTTCTCGTTTTAAAGTTTATTGGAGAAGATCTATATTTAAAAATGACATATGACGAGTATCTAAATTCTCTAAAATAAACTAATTATATTCTTCCCATTATCAAATCAGCACATAAAAACCCACTTGTTACAGCACCTTCGATTGTAGCAGGTAAACCTGTATTTGTCCAATCACCTGCCATATAAAAATTCTGAATTTCTGTTTGCTGAACTGGTCTAATCTTTTCAATGTCTGGGGTGGTGGAAAATGTTGCATTTCTTTCCTTGATAACACTGTAATAAATCAAGTTTGCGTACTTAATTGCGGGGAAATTAGACTTTAATTCCTCAATTACTAATTGAACAATCTGAAACTTATCTATATTCAGAAACGACCTTGCATTACTTATCACCGCAGTTATATAATTAAATCTGTTATTATTATTAGACACAATCTTATTTCGATTAAATACCCAATGAACATTTGTATTTATCAATCCAATGAATTGTTCATCAAAAATTTCTCGGTCAAACCATAGATTAACAGATATTATTGGAGAAGATGTAATTTCCCTTATCTTAACAAAAAAATCTGTATGACGATCTTTTGCCGGAAGCAAATCTAAAAAATTATAATTTGGCACTGCACTTACTACATATTTAGATTTAATAAGCTTGCCTTTAATATTTACTCCTATCACTTTACCATTTTCAATTAAAATATTATCAACTTTTTCTTTCATAATTACCTTAGAATGATGATCTTTTATCATCTCAATAGCTTTTTCTACATACAGCTCAGTTTGTCCAACACTAGGTAACCATATTTTATGATTTTCAGCTTTAGAAAAGTAGGTGTTTTTCAAAACTTTTGCAAACAACAATGCTGATGCAACATTAGGTGATTCATTCATTACTGATATAACTAAAGGATACCAGAAATACTTTTTTGCATTATAACTCTGACCATATTTATTTAGAAATTCTTCTACACTTAAATCTTTAATTTCTTTTTCTAAATTATCATTCCATTTTTTAATAATTTTACCAATATCAAACAAATTAATTTTATCTGACCAAGAAAGAGGAGTTATTTTTAATATGGCAATAAGCAAATTGATTGGTGCGGGAAAATTTGGTATACTGAAATTGTAATGACTTTTCCCTTCTTCAATGAAATTTAAAGAATTATCATTTGAAGGAAACAATAAATCTTTTGTTCCTATCATTTCTAAATATTCAAAAGTATTTTTATAAGCACCAATTAGTAAATGCTGACCATTATCTACAACAGTTCCAGTTCTTCTATCAATAAAAGAATATGTTCTTCCACCTAGATGATTATTTTTATCAATAAGGAGTACGGTAGCGCCTGCTTTGACTAATTTTACACTTGCGGATAATCCAGCTAATCCTCCACCAATTATTATTACATCAGGATTCATACAATTTTAAGTATTCTTATCTTGAGAAAATATTTAAAAGCAATTAGCAGTTTAAATAAACTAGAAACATGTATAGTTTTGTTAAATACATTATAATTATATTTTTGAATTTTCTTTAATGTATGATAATAAATTTGTTCCATGATTTTTGGAGCAATTAATTTTATTTTTTCCTCCTTCGTTAAAACGCTCCTAGCTTTTTCATAATATTCTTCTGCTCTTTTAGCCTCATATTCCATTAAGTGTACAAAATTTTTGTTATAAACTCCACGAACTAGTTCTTCTTCTGAATAATTAAATTTTTTTAAATCTTCAACCGGAATATATATTCTGTTTGACTTGGCATCTGCTTGAATATCTCTCAATATATTTGTTAATTGCAGAGCTATTCCAAGATTTTCCGCATAATTCATAGTTCTCTCATTTTCTGGAATAAAAATATTGATCACCATCAATCCGACAGATGAGGCAACCAAACGGCAATAATCTTCAAGTTCCTTAAAGTTTTTATAACGATTTTTATATAAATCCATTTCTACACCACGTATTAGATCAAAAAAGTATTTAGATGGTATATTATATTTTTTCGCCACTTCAACAAGTTTATTTAAAAGTGTATACTGAGAACCTCCAACTAAAGCTTTATCTAATTCTATTCTCCAGCTCTTGATATATAACAATTTATTACTTAGATCAAAATTCCCATCTACAATATCGTCAGTTACTCTACAAAAATCATATATTGTCATCATCGCCTGGCGTTGATATTTGGGAAGAATATTGAAAGAGAGTTTAAAACTTGAGTTAGATCCCTTCTCAATAATTTTATTTAATTCAGATCCCATATACTTCTTTTTCTATATGAGCTCACATTATTATAGAAAAACCCACGTAAGAACACCATAATTTTATTATTAACATTTAACTTAGGATTTTTTGAAAGCACATTATATTTAAATTTAACAATCTTATTTAACACAGAAATACCGCCAAACCATACTAATTTCAATTCCAATTGCAGATCTTTATCAACTAGATTTATTAAATCCGCGCCAGCATAGAAAAGTTTTCTGGCTCTTTCGACCTGCATTTGTATCAATTTTATAAAATTATAATTATACACTTTCTCGAATAATTCCTTATAAGAATAACCATTTAACAATATTTCATCTTCTGGAATATATACCCTATTTTTTTTTAAATCGACAGACACATCTTGAATAAAGTTGGTAAGTTGAAGAGCTGTACAAAGGTGATCAGAAAGTTCAAATAACTTATCATCCCTATAACCAAAAATCATTAATACCAATCTTCCAATAGGATTTGCTGAATAATTGCAATAATTCAGAAGTTCCTCTGAATTTTTATATCTATTTTTTTGAACATCCATTTTAAACGCAACAATTAAATTCGATAATGGCTCAATAGGAATATTAAGTTTACTAATAGTTTCAGACAGAGCAATAAAAACTGGATGTTGCACATTCCCTTGGTAACACAATCTGAGTTGGTTTTCCCAATCATCCAGCAACTTCAGCCTTTCATCGGCTGATAAAAAAAGTTCATCCGCGAAATCATCAGCCAATCTTGCAAACGCATATATGCTTTGAATGTAAGGTCTTTTCTCATATGGTACCAACAGCGAAGCTACTGGAAAATTCTCGTAGTGTTTGCGTGTTATTTTTGCACAATATTCAAAAGCTTCATCCACGCTTATTTTTTTAACAATATCCATATCTATTTTATTAAATAAAGATAAAAAAGTATAATTAGAAAGGCAATTTTTCAAAAATCTTTGCATTTTTAGCAAAAATATAATATATTTCAATATAAAAAATGGCGGGATAGCTCAGTTGGTTAGAGCGTCGGAATCATAATCCGTAGGTCGTGGGTTCGAGTCCCTCTCCCGCTACTAAAACAAAATAACCACCTTTCAGTCGCTAATTTTTGAAAAAGTGGGCTGAAAGTTTTTTTTTAAATATAAAATTATGCAATTTAGCAATAAATTTTTAGAATCACTGAATCTTTTTCTAATTGAAAACCAGTTAATAAAAACTGGTGATAAGGTGATAGTGGCGCTCAGTGGAGGTATTGATTCAATGGTGCTTTTAGACGCTTTATACAAACTTCAAAAAAACTGGAATCTCTCGATCGCAATTGCCCATTTAAATCATATGCTCCGTGATAGAGAATCGGATGAAGATGAAGAATTTGTGAAACAAATTTCTCAAAAATATTCGTTGGATTGTTATATTGAGCGTGTAAATACATCACTTTTAGCTGAGAGCAAAAAGCTTTCAATTCAAGAAGCGGCAAGAATACTGAGATACGACTTCCTTAACAAAGTTAGATCATCTCTTGGTTTTACTAAAGTTGCCACAGGTCATAATGCTGATGATAATACTGAAACAATTTTATTAAATATTTTTAGAGGTTCCGGTATCCACGGATTAACTGGTATACCTGCTTTCAGATATGATGTACCCACTATTAGACCTTTACTATTTGCCACCAGAACAGAAATAGAAATGTACGCATTAGAAAATAAAATCCCCTATCGTGTTGATTCAACAAACTTAAAGACAGATTATTTACGAAATTTAATTAGACACGAAATTCTACCTATAATAAAGGAAAAAATAAATCCTAATATTTCTACAACTTTTCAACGATCTGCAAAGTTGTTTAATGAACTTGAACAATATTTGAATGAGGAAATCAAAAAAATAGTACCACAAGTAATTCTATCAAAACGTCCTGATGAGTTAGTAATTGATACGAAGAAGTTATTCTCTTTCCCTGAATTTATTCAGGAGTATTTTTTACTAAGAACTGCAAAAGAATTCACAAAACATGACGTTTCTTATTCAACAGCACGTTCAATTTACAAAACTTCTAAATCAGAGCCTGGAACAAGTTGCTCTGTCAAATTAGATATAGTATTCTACAAAGATAGGGATAAATGCATATTCAAATTTGTGACATTACCAAAACCTTTTAAATATAACATATTACTAGATAAGGAGTATGAATTTGAACATTTTTATTTTAAATCAAAATTCACTGATAATGTAGAATTTAACAAAGATCCCAATATAGAATATATTGATGCCAATTTATTAGGTAAAAATTTAATTTTGAGAAACTGGAGAGAAGGTGATTGGTTTTTCCCAATAGGATTAGATGGTAAAAAGAAAGTAAGTGATTTTTTTATAGACCAAAAGATTCCTATATTTAAGAAACACTTGATTCCAATTTTTGAATCTGAAGGAAAAATTGTCTGGATCTGCGGTCTAAAATTAGATGATAGATTTAAAATCACTGAAAATACAAAGAAAATATTAGAAATATCTTATAAAATGAAAGAATAAAATGAGAAGAACATTTACAATAAATGGCGACAAATTCACTTTATTCATATCAGAAGCAAAAATCAGAAAGAGAGTATGCCAGTTAGCAAAAAGGATAAGTAAAGATTATAATGGCAGTATACCAATTTTTATTGGGGTGTTAAATGGTTCATTCATATTCTTTTCTGATTTAATTAGGGAGATCAGCATAGATTGTGAAGTAGATTTTATAAAGTTATCAAGTTATGGTGATGCAAAGATTAGTTCGGGTAACATTCGCATGCTTAAAGAACTCAATTGCCAAATTGAAGGTCGAGATATAATTATTGTCGAAGATATTGTTGATTCTGGCTTATCTATAGAGTTTATAAAAAATCTTATTTTGAAACAAAATCCTAAATCATTAAAAGTAGTAACACTACTATTAAAAAAAGAAGTTGTAAAAATCAATTTTCCAATTGATTATGTAGGTTTTGAAATACCAACATACTTTGTAGTTGGCTATGGACTAGATTATGCACAAAGAATCAGGCATTTAAAGTCAATATATAGATTAGTTGAAAAATAAATGATAAAAATAAATGGAAAAGAAACAAAAGAAAAATACACAAAACAAACCTAATAAAGGTTATGGTAAGCCCCCAAAAAACGATGAAGAATTTAATTGGATGAAATTAGGCAGGGTGATAGTTTCCTGGCTTGGTATTCTCATCGGGATATTCTTGCTTATGGCAATTTTTAAAACTACTGGAGTTAAAGAATTCGAGATAACATACCCAGACTATTTAAAATTACTCAATCGTAGAGAAATTGCTAAAATTACTATTGTTAAATCGGATTTCAATACATATACACTTCACGGAGAACTGAAATCAGATCGGCATATGGAATTAGCAAATGGACATACAGCAGTAGTAAAAAACTTTTATACAATTTTACCATATGTCGATAAAGATTTAATTGATACACTTAATGCTGCGGGAATACCATTCAAAATTGAGAAGGAAGATAATACCTGGTTAAACGCATTAATTTCTGTTCTACCATGGTTATTGATCTTATTGGTCTGGCTTTTCTTTATGAGAAGGATGCAAGCAGGAGGCACCAAAGGTATATTTAATTTTGGGAAAAGTAAAGCCAAGTTGCTTACAAGCGAACAGGGTCGGGTTACTTTTGCTGACGTTGCTGGTGCTGATGAAGCGAAAGTCGAACTTCAGGAAATTATTGAATTCCTTAAGGAACCATCTAAATTTCAGCGCCTGGGTGGTAAAATTCCGCGTGGTGTCCTATTATTAGGTCCACCTGGTACTGGAAAAACACTACTTGCTCGGGCAGTTGCTGGCGAAGCCGGTGTACCGTTCTTTTCAATCTCAGGAGCAGATTTCGTAGAAATGTTTGTTGGTGTTGGAGCAAGTCGCGTAAGAGATTTATTTGAAACAGGTAAAAAAAATGCTCCCTGTATAATATTTATTGACGAAATTGATGCTGTTGGGAGGCATCGTGGAGCAGGATTAGGTGGAGGTCACGATGAAAGAGAACAAACACTTAATCAACTACTCGTAGAAATGGATGGTTTTGAGCAAAATAGTGGTGTTATAATAATTGCAGCTACAAATCGACCAGATGTTTTAGATCCGGCATTACTAAGACCTGGAAGATTTGATCGTCAGGTTGTGGTCGATAGACCAGATGTAAAGGGGCGCGAAGGTATTTTAAAAGTACATACACGCAACATCCCACTTGCTGATGATGTAAGATTAGATATTTTAGCTAAGGGAACACCTGGATTAGCTGGTGCTGAATTAGCAAACCTTGTAAATGAAGCTGCACTTTTAGCAGCTCGACAAAATTCAAAAGTCGTTACAATGCGCCACTTTGAAGAAGCAAAAGATAAAGTGATGATGGGTGTAGAAAGAAAAAGTCTTATTATCAGTGAGGAAGAGAAAAAGGTTACCGCATATCATGAATCAGGACATGTACTAGTATCAAAAATGGTTCCTGAATCCGATCCGGTTCATAAGGTAACAATTATTCCACGAGGTAGAGCTTTGGGCATAACAACATACTTACCCATTGATGAAAAACATACATATTCAAAAGATTATCTCTTGGCAATGATAACATATGCACTTGGTGGAAGAGCCGCGGAAAAAATTGTATTTAATAAACTTACAACTGGTGCAGGAAACGATATAGAGAGAGCAACTGCATTAGCGCGTAAAATGGTTTGTGAATGGGGTATGAGTGAAACTCTTGGACCACTCAATTATGGTCAAAAAGAGGAGGAAATATTTTTAGGTAGAGAAATTACAAGAACAAAAAATTATTCGGAAGCTACTGCTGTCGCAATAGATAAGGAAATCAAAAAAATTGTAGATTCCTGTATGCAAAGGGCAGAAGAAATAATTCAAAATCACATCGATAAACTACATGCAATAGCTATAGCATTATTGGAACGTGAAATTCTTGATGGTACTGAAATTGATATGATTATTAGAGGTGAACCTTTACCTCCAATTAAGCCTAATTCTCAAAATGAAACAAAAACCCAAGTTCAGGTAGATCAAACCGATCAACCAAATTCACCGGAAAATAAATCAGAAAATGTTTGAAAAAATTGAAAACATAGAGGTTAATTATAAAATCGAATATATAAGAAAGGGTATTCACTTTTGTTCACTTTCAATTCCAGTAATTTATTTTTTTATTGATAAATCAACTGCTCTTTCAATTTTGATTCCAATTACAAGTCTTTTTGTCATTTCTGATTTAGCTCGATATTATTCAAAACCCGCTGCAGATTTGTTTTACAAACTCTTTGGTTGGTTACTCAGGAATCATGAAATTGACAACAAACATAAAAGACTAAACGGTGCATCGAATATATTGATTTCGGCGATAATTTGCATTATCATATTTCCAAAACTTTTAACCGTAACAGCTTTTGCTGTGCTAATTATTTCTGATTCTATGGCTGCTTTGATAGGTAGAAAATTTGGAAAGCATAAATTTTTCAAAAAAAGTCTAGAAGGAGCATTAGCATTTATTGCAAGTGGTATTGTAGTTATCCTTTTTACACCAAAGGTAAATTCTGTTTTCGCTGAATATATTATTGCTACATTTGGTGTAATAATTGGCAGTATTTTCGAAGCCCTTTCTATTACAATTGACGATAATATAACAATTCCAATAAGTATTGGATTAACTATCTGGATTTTATATACAATCTTTTTACCAGACTATAATTTATATATTTATGGCTAAAGCACCTAAGGCTTATTTATCCGGCGGGATGGAATATGCGCATAACGAGGGCGCACAATGGCGTAAGGATATCGAAGCTTGGTTAAAAAAAAATCTTGGTCATTTAACATTTAATCCTAATGATGAAAGTGATAGGTTTTTTAAAAAGTACTATCCAGATATAAATTTCAGAAATATTAAGGAACAGAATATAAACCTATATAAAGAAATAGTTGAAAAACTCGTACATATTGATATCAATGAGATAGCTAAGAATACTGATTATGTTATTTGCTATTGGGATGAGGGAGCAGCAAAAGGAGCTGGTACCAAAGGAGAAATTACTATAGCAAAGTATTTTAATAAACCAGTTTATCTTGTAACATCATTCCCTCCTTCCTCCATTCCTGGTTGGGTGATAGGCTGTACAAATCAAATATTTAAAAGTTTTAATGAACTTAAAATTTTTCTTCTTGATAAATATCAGAATAAATTCTAGTTTGCTTTTGCTCTTTTGAGAGAATTATAACAACAATCACAATCATCAAAGGAATTAAAGGAACTGAATATCGCCCCCAACCAATAATTAATGCATGCACTAAAGAATAATAACCAATGATGGAAAGCAACATCCAGCCAAATTCGAATCTTTGAATTAATTTTCTTACTCCTATAATTATTATCAACAGCAACGGTAACTGCATTATTATAAAAAACACTGATTTCATCGCTGATTCACTAATGTACCAAAACGTAACAAAATTTATAAAACTACGCCATATAAAAAATTCAGGATTTTCAATCAAGGTCTCTAAATAATTTTTGAGTAATATCCTATTTTCGTCAGCACTATATGTCTCAATTTTTGAGACAGATAAAATGGATTGAATTTTTTTATAACCTTTTTCCCATGATTCTAAATTTGAAAATGGTTTTTTTGTCCAATTTTCTGCAAGGGCATTTCCTAATATTAAGTTCTGACCTAAATTAGAATGAACAATTTCCAAAGAACCTGTCACTTTATAATTTCTAATTATCCATGGTGATAACACTATAAACGCCACCATTATTATTGTTAATGCAGATTTAAATCCCTTGTTCCCTTTTTTTAAATAAAAATTAAACAATAATAAAAAAGGAAAAAATAATAAAACGGCTTTTGTTAATAATGTGATACCAGTTAATAATCCTGAATAAATCGAATGGCTTAACTTTAAAGAATTATATGTCTTAATATAAAGAATAAATGTAGCCGAAAATACAAATGTGTAAAAAGATTCTATCCATAATCGAGAAGTATACCAAATCAGAATTGGATGTAGAGCTAATATTATTTGCGCAATCAAAGCATTCTTGTAACTGGTTAAGCTCCAAACAAAATAGAATATCATTAAAGTAGTTAAAGAATGAAATAAAGCTTGAATAATCTGAACAACATCATAATTAACGCCATTAGAAAAATAAAATATCGTTGCAAGCAAATAAGGATAAACTGGGTGTTTATCTGTGGCTTCACTTATTGAATTAAAATATTTAAAGCCTGAGCCAGAATATATGTTACAAGCTATTTCCCCATACCGGTCTGGATCCAAACTTAAGTTTAAAGGAACCTGAATTTTGGGAAAAACATAAAATGAAAAGAATAATGCGATAACAAAACCTAAAAGTGCAACTATAAAATGAATTTTCATTATTAAAATTTAAAAACTAATCTATTAAAGCATCTGCAACAATTTCGGCAATATCTTTAACTAAAACGCTCTCATTTTTCTGCCGATCTTTAACACCGTCAGAAAGCATCGTCAGGCAAAACGGGCAGGCTGTTCCTATCATATTAATATCTAATGATAGGGCTTCATCTGTTCTTTCATGATTAATTCTTTTCCCCGTTGATTCCTCCATAAACATACGAGCCCCACCTGCTCCACAACAAAATCCTTTATCTTTGTTTCGTTTCATCTCAACTATTTTATTAATTGAAACAGAGTTCAATATCCTTCGTGGGTAATCATAAATTCCATTATATCTGCCTAAATAGCATGAATCATGAAATACAGTTTTTTTATCTAAAGATCTAGATATTTTTATTTTACCTGTTGATAAAAGTGTTGCTATAAATTCGCTATGATGGATAACTTCATAATTACCACCAAATGCTGGATATTCATTTTTTAAAGTATTAAAACAGTGGGGGCAGATTGTTAATATTTTCCTTATGTTATATCTATTTAGCGTTGTAATATTTTCATTGATAAGCATCTGTGCTAAATATTCATTACCACTTCTACGAGCAAAATCACCCGTACATTTCTCCTCATTTCCAAGTATCGCAAATTTCTGATTCGACTTTTTCAATATTTTGACCATTGCTCTACTTATTTTTTTTGCCCTATCATCAAATGCTCCAGCACAACCCACCCAAAATAATAAATCAAAATCCTTTGTGGTAGACGCAATTGGTACATCTAAATCATTTGCCCAGTCGACTCTTGAAGAAGAACTAAAAGACCATGGGTTATAATTTCTTTCAAGATTCTGAAAAGCAAGCTGAAGCTCCTTCGGAAATCTTGACTCATTTAAAACTAAATATCTTCTCATATCTACTATATGGTCAACATGTTCAATCATTACTGGACATTCAGTTACACAGGCTAAACATGTTGTGCATGCCCATAATTCTTCTTCAGTAATATAACTATCAACTAGTTGCTTGTTAATTACATCATCACTATTACTTGTTTTCTTACTTAAAAGAATAGGTGCTTTTTCAACCAGTCTTTTTCTTATATTTATAATAATTTCTCTTGGAGAGAGTAACTTGCCAGTAATATTTGCAGGACAGGCAGCAGTACACCTTCCACATTCCGTGCAAGTATATCCATCAAATAATTGTTTCCAGGTCAGATCTTCAATATCGGATACTCCATATTTTGTCAAATTTTCATCGTTCAAATTTAAAGTTCGTATTTCTCCATACGAATTTAACCTCGCAAAAAAGACATTTGGAATAGATGTAATTATATGGAAATGCTTTGAGAAAGGTAGTAGATTTAAAAATATTAGAACTAATCCGATATGAATCCACCAAAATGAATAATATAAGATATTATTGTATTCAGAATTTACAAACAGATACTTCAATGAACTTGCAATGAGCCTAAAATCAGAGTATTTATCTGGATGAATTATCATTTTCACACTATTCTGTAAATACATAGATATCATAATAAATAATATCATGAAAAGAATCAGATAAGCTTCACCAGATGAATGACCTTCAAGTCTTTTAGGTTTAGTTATAGCTCTCCTCAAAATTGCATATAATACCGATAAAATTACGAGGAGAGCAATAAATTCCTGTGCAATAACAACTGGTATGTAAATATTTCCCAAAAAACCCATTGAAAAATTTGAACTGAAACCTTCGCTTATTGATTCAAAAATTGCTGATAGCAAGATTACAAATCCCCAGAATATAAAAAAATGCATTAATCCTGCTAAAGGTTCTCTTAATAATTTTGTCTGCCCAAAAGCTATTGTCAGGACTCTCTTCAATCTTAAAATAATCTTATCTGTTCGATTATCTTTTTTCCCGACTTTCAAAAAACCAAAAAATCTCGTGATATTAATTGCAAAAATTGCAATAGCGACTGAAAATACAAAAACAAAAATAATATTATTTACATTCATATTATTAAATTAAATTTGTGGAATTATCATTTCAGTTTTAAAAATTGTAGTTGCATAACCTCCAATCTTTACAACTTTTGGTTTACCATTTTCAACTTCTAACTTTACCTGCACTCTGCCTTTTCTGCCGATACTATCCCCCTGCTCAGCAATATATTCAAATTTATCATCTTTAACTTCAAGCATACCATTCTCAAACAAATATGCAGCTAAAGGGCTGTGAACCGATCCCGTAACAGGATCTTCGGATATACCTTCATTTGGGGCAAAGAATCTTACATGAATAAACGATTCTTTTTCAATTGTTTCAAATGTAAAAACACATAATCCATGTAAGTTCCGTTGATTCATAAAATTTGTGAGAGCAAATAAATTTGGTTTTAACGCATATAATATGTGTAACCTTCTAATTGGTACAAAAACAAAATCATTACGCATAATTGGTGGTTTAACATCAACATCGCTTATATTAATATTTAAGATTCTTACCAAATCCAGTTTATATTGTGAGAACCTTTCATATTTATTTGATGGTGGTATTCCTATACTAATTTTTATTTCACCATCTTCTTTAAAAACCTCAGAAGATATAATTCCGGATTTAGTTTCGATATTAAAATTATACTTACCATTATTTTTCATACCAAACAATCCATCTTCTGCCAAGGAGTGAAGAGCAGCAATAGTTGCATGGCCACAAAGTGGCACTTCACAAACAGGGGTAAACCATCTTATTCTCATATCTGCTGAACTTACACGTGGTGGCAAAATAAAGGCAGTTTCCGAAAGATTCATCTCTTTCGCAATTATTTGCATTTGATTGTCATTTAAATAACTAGCTTCGTTTACCACACCAGCTGGATTACCTTGAAATGGTACTTTTGTGAATGCATCTATTTGTTTTATTACTATCGTTTTCATATAAACATTATTCGCCTATAATCTTACAAATTATTTTCCTTTCCCTTGGTCTATTATCAAAATCTATAATTATAGGTTGCTGCCATGTGCCGAATTCTGCAGCACCATTCTCAATTGGCACACTTAACGAAGTACCCATTAGTGAAGATCTTAAATGTGCATATCCGTTTCCATCCTGCCAGGTATTATCATGATGATATATCTTATCTTTTGGTATTATTTTTTCCAATAATTCTGGCAAATCTTTTCTCAAACCTGGCTCATACTCAATTGTAGTAACCCCAACTGTTGAACCAACAGCAAATATTGTCAGTATGCCATCTTTGATTTTTGAATTATGAATAACTTTTTTAATTAAATTCGTAAGATCAATAATATCATTATTACCTTTTGTGGATATTAAAATATTTTCAGTATATATTTTCATAGATTTTAATGAAGATATATTCCATTTAATTCAGATTTATTTTTAATATAAATCAAATAACCATTATCAATAAAAAACCTTGGTGATATAATTTGATACGCATTTTCTATTAATTGATCTTTAAATATTTTCCTTCCTTGATTATCTATAATACTAATATAATCATTATATAATATTTGATTTCCGCTATATTTCTCCAAACTATATCCAATAATATTATATCTTTCATTTTGTATCAAATCAACTTCTTTTACAATATTTTTTTTAATACTAAATAAATATTTATTCACAGATTGAATTTGAATTTTTTCAAGTGAAATATATATGGGCAAAATAAAATTCTCGTAATAACATTTATTTTGAACTAATTCAGATTTAATTTCATCAGCAGAAAGAGTTCTTATTATTTCACCTGAATTTAAATTAATCTTAAAATAATTTTTTTCTTCCTGATAATTTGAAGCTGCATAAATAAACTCATCCATAGCAATTATAAAGCGAACATCAGATAATTGCCAAATGATAGAATGATTTATTAAATCAACTGCGATAATATTTTTATGAATCGGAAAATCTGGCCTTTCATATTCATGAAAAATAATCACACCATTATATACTCCTTCAACACCCACCCACCAATCACTATCTAAATAAAAATTTTTCCATAAAAACTTACCAGTATTTAAATCCACTGAGTGAAATTTTGCTATTTTATTTTCAATGTCTCTTGTTTCGGTTAAAATGACTTTTTGTGAAGAAGGAAAAATTCTCCATATAGGATCTTTGAAATTCAACTTCCAATGAACTTTAAAAATATTTTTTGATATAAAATTAACCATCCATATTTCGTTAATAATTTAATATAAGATAATAATAATGATATACAATTTCAAATTTTATCAAAATATTCCAAAATGAAAGGCTTAATATTCTTTAAAGCAATAGCTCTATGGCTTATCTTATTCTTAACTTCTTGAGGCATTTCAGCATATGTCTGCTCATAACCATCTGGAATAAATAAAGGATCATAACCAAATCCACCACTACCCCGCATTTGTCGTAAAATTCGTCCCTTGCAAATACCTTCAGCTAAAATTTCTTCATTTTTTGTTTTAAAAACAACTATGCATCTGAATTGAGCTTTGCGAAATTCATCCGGTACATTGTCTAACATCTTTAGAAGTTTCTCATTGTTTTTTGTGTAATTTGTTGGTTCACCTGCAAAGCGCGCCGACCTAATACCTGGTTGATTATTTAAAATCTCAACCTCTAAACCTGAATCATCACTTAAGACGGGTAATTTTACAATTTTAAATACTTCTCTTGCCTTTTTTATTGCATTATCTTCAAAAGTTTCTCCATCTTCGACAATTTCAGGTATATTTGAATAATTATTTAAATCAAGTATTTCTAAGTTTAAGTCCCCAAGTATTTCTTTTATTTCTTTGACTTTATCTAAATTACGGGTTGCAAGAATAAGTTTTCTCATCTTTTATACCAGAATCTTATCCAGAGCTTCAGAAATTCCAGCTACACCAAATAATTCTATATTTATTTTTCTACTTAAATTTTTAATATTAGCTTCAGGTAAAATAACACGCTTAAAACCTAACTTAGCTGCTTCCTGTATTCTTCTTTCGGGTTGATTTATTGTACGAATTTCTCCACCAAGTCCCACCTCACCAATTACAACAGTTTTTGGCTCAACTGGAATTTCTCTCAAACTCGAAATTATTGATGTAGCAATTCCTAAATCTACAGCAGGTTCTTCTATTTTAAGTCCTCCAGCAATATTCACAAAAACGTCATAATTTGATATTTGTACACCTACTCTTTTTTCAAGTACTGCTAGCAATAATGTCAATCTACGATAATCAAATCCGGTAGTATTTCTCTGCGGCATTCCATACTTGCTCTGTGATACCAATGCCTGAACTTCTACAAGAATCGGTCGACTTCCTTCCATACTTGCAACGATGCTTGATCCAGTTGTGCCTGGAATTCGTTCAGAAATAAACACTTCTGATGGATTATTTACTTCTCTCAGACCTTCTTCATGCATTTCAAATATTCCAACTTCATTTGTCGAACCAAATCGATTTTTTAAGCACCTCAAAATCCTATATGCATGATGTTGTTCACCTTCAAATTGGAGAACAGTATCAACCATGTGTTCAACAATTTTGGGCCCGGCAATAATTCCCTCCTTTGTGATGTGCCCAACAATAAATATTGGTATATTTTTATCTTTAGCAATTCGGGATAAGGCAGAAGTTGATTCTCTTATCTGATTTATGCTACCTGGAAAATTTTCCAAACTTGATCTATACATTGTTTGTATAGAGTCAACTACTACAACATCTGGTAGCCTGTCAATGATTATTGGAATTAAAAGTTCTAAGTCTGTTTCTGAAACAATTAATATATTATTATTATGTTTAATTTTTAATCTCTCAGCTCTTAATTTAATTTGTTGTAGGGATTCTTCACCGGTAATATAAAGAGAAATTTTATCATTTAAATTATCTAACATTTGAAGCATAAGCGTTGATTTACCAATTCCAGGATCGCCACCAATCAAAATTACAGACCCCTTTACAATTCCACCTCCAAGCACTCGATCTAGTTCTATTAATTTAGTATTTATTCTTGGTTCCTCTTGAGGAATTACTTCAGCAAGAAAAGAAGTATTAATAATTGATTTATTAGAAACTCTTTTAATCTTGGGTTCTGAGATCTCTTCCAAAAATGAATTCCATTTTTCACAATTTGGACATTTACCTAACCATCTGGGTGATTCATAACCACAATTCTGACAAATATATTTGACATTAAGTTTTTTCATTTCTCATGCCTAATATCTTTTCCCCAGAGTAATTTAGCACGAAGAAGATCAAAGTAAGACGATCTTTTTTGTTTTATAAGTTTTACTGTATAATTTGTTTTTTTAATTACAATTTCACATGGGGATTTTAGAAATAGTTCATCCTGACCATCTGCAGTTAGATGAATGTTAACCTTCGTAAGTGATTTTACTTTTATAACACTATCGTCAGGTATAATCAAAGGTCTTGCCGTTAATGTATGAGCTGCAATTGGATTTATCATAACAACCTCAGTTCCCGGTGCAACAACCGGACCACCAACTGCGAGTGAATAAGCGGTAGAACCCGTTGGAGTAGTAACTATCAAACCATCAGCAGCATAAGTAACTAAATACTGACTGTTCACATATACTTCTAACTCAATCACTCTTTTATAAGCGCCCCTGTCGATAACAATGTCATTGAGACCGTAAAATATTTTTTTTCTATTCGGCACCCTTGCTTCAAGTACCATTCTATCTTCAATTATATAATTATGCTGAATTATTTCACTAATACATGTTTTCATTTCTTCTACGGTTACTTCCGCTAAAAATCCCAATTTACCTAAATTTATACCAAGAATTGGAACCTGCTTACGACCTATCATCCTAGCAACGTTAAGGATTGTTCCATCACCACCAAATGCAATTACAATATCTGATTTTTTAAAAAGATCTTCACTATTAAGGATTCTTTTTGTAGGAACATTATCTTTCAGTTTTTCCTTCAATAACTTGGCAGAACTACTTTCTATATAATAGTTGATTTTTAAATTATCAAAATAATTCAGTATATCTACTAACACCTCTAAGAAAGTTGGTTTTCTAATATTTCCAATTATTCCAAAATTCATATTTAATTTGATTTTTGTTCTTTTGATACTTCATCTATATAATTCAATCTTAAATCTTTCAGTACATCAATAAATAATTTCTCTTCATTTTCTGAAAGATTACCTTTCATCTTTTGATGTAACATATCCAGAATATCGATTGATGTTTGAGCCATTTCAAGATTCTTTTCAATTTTATCCGTCATTGGATTTTTTAATTTACCCATTTGTTGCAATGCTGCTGTTTGAAACATTAATATCAATTGCATTAAAAGAAATTCATTTTTTTCTGATTGATCCATTATTATTTCTCCTTATAATTTATAGATTTTTCCCATAATTTTGCATATTTCACAAATACATAAAATGAAGATAGAACACAAAGAATCAAACCATGAATGCCGTCCAAAAATCCTAATTTTATAAAATACATTTTAAAGAAAGTAAATACTGGATTTAATAGCAAATTTTTATAAGAAAATTTCTTTTGCAACATCATCAGATCTTCAACTGCTAAACTTGTATAACTGTTAAATTTATGAAAGTAATGATATAGGTTACGATCTGTGTAATGTAGTAAATCATTCTTAAGCTTACCTAATTTACCATGTATAATAAGCTGCTCATGTACATTTAAATTATTATATACACCATAGCCCTTCTTGAAAAGGCGAGTTACATAATTTGGATACCACCCACAATATTTTATCCACTTACCTAAAAAATATGAACGCCGTGGAATCATATATCCAACAAGCTCACTATCTTTTTTTGATATACTTTTTATAATTTCTTCTTTTAATTCGGATGTTACTCTTTCATCCGCATCAATGAATAAAACCCATTCGTTATTGACAAGTTGTAATGCATAATTTCTTGTATTCGCATAGCCTTGCCACTCTTTAATAAATATTTTGTTTGTATAATCTTTTGCTATTTGAATCGTTTGATCCTTACTATGTGCATCTACAATTATAATCTCATCTGCCCATTTTACACTTTCAAGGCAGTCTTTTATATTATCTTGTTCGTTTAGTGTAATAATAATGATTGAGAGTCTATTATTCATATTTTTGAATTAGAACTTTTACTTGAAATATATATAAAATTGGCTGATAATGCCAGACCAACTGTTATCCAGAGGAACATAATGACTTCTGTATCACCAAAATTCCATTCAAACAATCCATTTATATGGAAAGCTACGAGCGAAGCTGCTGCACCTAAAATTACTGAATTTGTTAACCAATCATTTCTGGAATGGAAAGCACTTTTTATTTCTATAACAAATATTCTTAAAAATAGAATTAAGAAAATAATTAATCCAATGATGCCTAACTTTACTAATATATTGATGAAATTATTGTGCAAATGGCCAACTGGATTTGAATCTGGTGGTCCATATATTTTATAAACTTCTTCTGTTCCAATATCTCCTATACCAACGATTGGATTGTCATAAAATATTTTCATACCAGTTAACCACATTTGGAGCCTTTCTACATTATTTGGATGATACGGATCTATAATACTGTAGATCCGATCCTTAATTTCAACAGGTGATATTAAAATAATAAATATTAATACAAATATTAACATAGCAAAAATAATTTTAGATCGCTGGAACGAAATTAAAATTGAACCAGCAATAAAACCTAACCAGGAGCCTCTTGTAAATGTAAAAATTAAACATATTATACTAAAAATAAATGCTACACTAGAAAATACCTTAATAGCTCTTGGTGTCCCTTGGTGAGTAATGAAGCTGAGTAACATTAAGCTCGATATCATCAATAATCCACCTGCTGTCATATAAAACGAAGTCAAATTTAACCTTCTCTCAAAATGTAAATAGTCATTCAAATTTAAAATTATATCATAACAACCATATAAAGATATCAACAATATTGAACTAAACAATACTATTATAGATGTTTCTAACCTTTTACGTGTTCTAATCCATGAATATATAAGATAAATTATTGGAATAATTATTACTCTTTTATGCATGTAATATAATGATTGGGCAATATCTTTAGAAAATAATGTAGATATTATTTCTGCTAAAATAAATAATAAAAAATAAATATCTAGAGGGGTAGAATTAAGATATTGCTTTTGATGCTTCAATATAATAACTAACCAAAAAAATATAGCGGTGAAATAAGCAATTTGTGTAAGAGCTATTGAAAAAGTTGAACAAAATAGAAATATAAAAAGGAATATTATTAATAATTTTTGAAACCAATCATCAACATCTTCCAGTTCATGTTTTATTTTATTAAGTGGATATATCATTAAGAGCTGAATATTTAGTAATTCCGTGATTTGTTCTAAATCTAGATTCCAATTTTTTTGTTTCAAATAAAATTCTATTTTTTAAACTCTCCATAGTTTTGGGATGATATAGATGATATAAAACAGCCATTTGACGAACAGATTTAAATTTTACATTAATTAACTTCAAACGAAATTCTATATCTGAATCCTCACCCACACCCGGACCTTCATACCTTTCATCAAAACCATTAATTTCCATTAGAATTAATTTTTCAATTGAAAAATTAGAACTTAACAACCTCACACTCCTTTGCTTTAAAAATTTTCTTAAGAATTTTGACTCAATATAAAGAGCTCGTTCTAGCCTTGATGCTTTGCCACATAATGAATTAAATATAAAGAGATATATTAAATTTCTCATTTTTTCCGTCTATAATATCTGTAATTTTTAAATGACTGTAATTCCAGAGCTCCTAAAACTAAATCAAGTTCCTTAGCTTTATTATATACAGAAATAATTAATGATGCCTCAAAATTCATTCATTTAACTACTAGATTAAGTAATTTGTTTTTTATAAAAATTGATTTAATTATTTCTTTATCTTGAATATACCTTTTTACTGATTCATGATTCATAGCTAAATTCTTTACAAAATCTTCAGTAGAATCAATTGGAATCTTAAATTTTGCTCTAACTTTTCCACTAATTTGAATCACCATCTCGACCATATCTTTTTTGGTTTTCTCTTCAATGTAATCTGGCCAGGGTTCAAAAACTATGCTTTTTGAATTTCCTAATTTATTCCATATCTCTTCAGCTATATGCGGAGCAAAAGGAGAAAGGATTTTTATAAAATTTTTCATCGCATAAAACGGTTTTACCTTTAGATTTATAAATTCATTTACAAAAATCATCATCTGGGAAATTGCAGTATTAAAATTCAAAGTTTCTATGTCATTAGTTACTTTTTTAATTGTTTGATGAAGTATTCTTTCCTGTTCTATTGTTAGAGGAATATCCTTAATTGATTCACTAATATTACCATTTTCATCTATAAACATTTTCCATACACGATTAAGAAATCTAAAAACTCCTTCCACACCTTTAGTTGACCAAGGTTTTGTGTCTTCTAGCGGTCCCATAAACATTTCAAATAATCGAAGTGAATCTGCCCCATAGTTTTGCACTACCTCATCAGGGTTGATCACATTTCCTAATGATTTAGACATTTTTTGACCATCTTCCCCAAGGATTAGCCCTTGATTTACCAACTTCATAAAAGGTTCTTTAGTTGAAACGTAACCAAGATCATATAATACTTTATGCCAAAACCTTGAATACAAAAGATGTAAAACTGCGTGTTCAGCACCACCAACATATAAATCTACAGGCATCCAGTATCTTTCTTTTTCAGCATCACAGAATCTATTTGGATTGTTTGGATCAATATATCTTATGTAATACCAACAAGAGCCAGCCCATTGCGGCATAGTATGTGTTTCTCTACGATATATCTTACCGGATTTTTTGTCCACATAATTAACCCAACTTTCGATTGTTGAAAGTGGTGATTCACCCGTACCACTTGGTTTATAAGACTCTACATCAGGAAGCATTACTGGCAGTTCTTCCTCAGGTAAATCAATTACCCTTCCATTTTCATCGTAAATTAATGGAAATGGTTCTCCCCAATATCTTTGCCTTGAAAATAACCAATCACGCAATTTATAATTTATCATTCTTCTGCCAATCTTTTTAACCTCCAACCAGTTAATAATTTTTTCTTTAGCCTCTTTTGTTGGTAAGCCATTTAATGACACCTCATCATTAGCAGAATTTATAGCAATTCCATCTCCAGTGAAAGCACCTATTTCAATATTTCCTCCTGAAACAACCTCTCGAATTTCTAAGTTATATTTTTTTGCAAATTCATAATCTCTTTCATCATGTCCCGGAACTGCCATAATAGCACCGGTGCCATACGAAAGCAATACATAATCAGCGATCCAGATTGGAATTTCTCTTTTTGTAGCGGGATTAATTGCAAATGCACCTGTAAATACACCATTTTTATTCTTTTCGAGTGAGGTACGTTCAAGCTCACTTTTAAGTGCAGTTTGTGCCTTATATTTAATAACTCCATCTCTATAATCTGTTGTTGTTATTTTCTCAACTAATCTATGTTCTGGAGCCAGAACCATATATGTGGCTCCAAAAATTGTATCTGGTCTTGTAGTAAAAACTTTTATTACTTCAACATGATTCTGAATTTGGAATTCAATTTCTGCACCTTCTGATCTTCCAATCCAGTTTTTTTGCATATCTTTAATGTTTTCAGGCCAATCGAGCTCATCTAAATCAGATTCAAGCCGATCAGCATATGCAGTAATTCTTAACATCCACTGTCGCATCATTTTTCTTTCGACTTTATAACCCTTTTCTATCCATTCATCAACTTCTTCATTTGCCAATACGGTACCTAATTCTTCACACCAATTTACTGGCATTTCGGCAAGATATGCAAGTCTTTGATTCGCAACATACTCATATCTTTCCTGTTCAGATAAATCTTTAGGGATGGGTAATTCGCTAATTGGACGAGCTTTATTAAGTGTTTTATCGTACCAAGAGTTGTAAATTTTTAAAAATATCCATTGTGTCCACTTGTAGTAATTTGGATCTGTTGTATCAATTTCGCGAGACCAATCGTATGATAAACCCAGCATTTTAATTTGTCTTCTGAAATTTGCTATATTTTGCTGCGTTGTAATTTTTGGATGAATACTGGTCTGCATAGCATATCGTTCTGCTGGTAAACCAAAAGCATCCCATCCCATTGGATGCAAAACATTGTAACCTTTCATTCTTTTATATCTGGCTATAATATCAGTTGCAGTATATCCTTCTGGATGACCCACATGTAAACCTGCACCAGAAGGATAAGGGAACATATCAAGAATATAATATTTTGGCTTTGATGGATCTTCGACTACTTTAAACGTTTGGTTTTGATCCCAGTAATTTTGCCATTTTTTTTCAATCTCTAAAAAAGGATATGCCATATAATTAAATTCGTTTGATTAATTTTTAGAAAATACAACTTTACCATCAACTATAGTATATAGTACTTCAGTTGATAAAATTTCATTTTCTGGAATTTCAAGAATGTTTTTTGAAAGTATTGTTAGATCAGCATATTTACCTATTTCAATAGTACCTTTATTTTTTTCTTTAAAAGATGAAAATGCTGACCAGATTGTATAAGCTTTCAGTGCCTCCTCACGTGTCATACATTGCTCAGGATACCAGGAATTAATTTGTTCTTGAAATGGATCAGAGCGTGTAACGGCTGCATAAAATCCAACAATTGGAACTAAAATATCATTTGGGAAATCTGAACCAGCTGGAATAATTGAACCCGCATCCAGCAAAGAGCGCCATGCATAAGCACCTTTAATTCTATTATTCCCCAAACGCTGTTCTGCCCAATCCATATCAGAAACACAATGAACAGGTTGCATACTTGGTATAACTTTTAACTTTGCAAATCGAGGAATATCGTCTGGTGCAATCACCTGTGCATGCTCTATTCTAAATCTGTAATCAGAATTACCTGCTTTACGGATAATTCTTTCAAACAAATTCAACACAATATGATTTGCTCGATCACCGATTGCATGGACACAAACCTGAAAACCTATTTTAATTGCATCCTGCGCAATTTTTTCCATTAAACTATCGCTTAACAAAGTTAATCCACGATTTCCAGGATCATCCGAGTATTCTTCAATCAGAGCCGCACCTCTTGATCCTAAAGCACCATCTGCATACATCTTTACTGCTTTAATTTTTAACATTGCTTCTGTAAAATTTAAGAGGGATGGATTTTGTACAATTTCATCCCAATCCTTGCTTGGAGCATCTATCGCTCCATAAATCCTGATTGGTAACTTCTTTTCATTTAGTAATTTTTTGTACACACCAATTAATTGTTTATTCAAACCCATATCATGCACTTCAGTAATTCCATACTTCACACATTCTTCAAATGCTTTGGTCAAATAAACTTCTATCTCCGAATCAGATGGAGGTGGTACAATTTTTTCAATTAATTCTGTGGCTTTATCAATCAAAATACCCGTTGGATGGCCCGATTTATCTCTGATTATTTTCCCGCCTTCTGGATCTGGAGTATCTTTATTTATATTAGCTAGGTCAAGAGTTTTTTGATTTACCCATATTGCATGACCGTCTATTCTACCTAAAATTACTGGATTATTCGGTGTTACAGAATCAAGCAATTTATTTGTTGGAAACTCCTTTTTTTGCCAGAGCGTTTGATCCCAGCCACGTCCATATATCCAATCACCAGGTTTTTTATTCTTCACTTCTTCTGATACTAATTTTATAACATCCTCAGGAGAAGTAATACCTACCAAATTTAAGCTTGATAAAAGCATTCCTAATCCATAAATGTGAGCATGCGAATCAACAAATCCAGGATAAACGTGTGCATTCTCAAGATCAATTACATTTTTATAAGAATATTTTTTTTGTAAATCAATCGACTTGCCGATATCGATTATTACACCATTAGAAATAGCGATTGCATCACCTGAAATTTCATTCTCCGCTAATGTGTGAAGTACACCATTAATTAATAATATGTCGATAGTTTTTTGAGGCATTATCAAAACATAGAGAAATATACCAATCATTACAATAACTATTGAAATAATAATTATCTTCTTATTCATAACGTTGATTAATATAAAAAGAATTGATTAGAAATGCTAAAAAACTATTATCAATTTGTACTTTCACCAGCTATCTTTTCCAGGAATAACAGTAATTCTTTTCTATCAAAAGGCTTATGGAAATATTCATCAAATCCTGCTTTAATGAACCTATCCTTATCATCTTGTAATATTATTGAAGTAAAGGCAACAATTTTTGTATTCAAAAAATTATAATTCTTTTTTATATCTTCTAATATTCCAAAACCATCTTTTCCTGGCAAATTGATATCCATTAATATTATTTGCGGTTCGTTTTCTGATAACCATTTAAGTGCAGCATCTGCAGAAGAAACACAATGGGTTAGAAATTTTGTCTTAGAGAGCATTACTGAAACTAAACGTAATGCTTGTATATCATCGTCTACAACTAAAACAGTAATGGGCTGTTTTGAAATCATTTTGCCTTTCTAATAGTTAAACCTAATCCATATCTATATAGATCTGGTATTATATATTCGTTTGCATTATCTATTGATTTGGTGCTTGACTTTTTGAATAATCCAGCATCATAAAAAGCTCTTACAGCATCTAATCCAGACGGTTCACAATCCTCAAATAACTTAAACATTTCTTCTTTTTTTATCCTATCATATCCAAATGCACTTATTCTATTTAGATGTTTAGTAAGATGGGGGAATTCAGAATACAGAAATGTTTCACATCTGTATTTTGATACCGACTTAAAAGCTGCTTTAACTGCCTTCTCACTAATCAAATAATTGCCATCTTGCAATTTAGTCTTATATAATTCTTTTTGCACTGCTACAGCTAAATTGGCCAAGTGAATAAATTCCCTTGGATATATTTTGCCTAAACCATCTGTTAGTTTTCTTATGATCCATTTATGTAAATTGGAATATCCATCACTGGTTTTATTTTGAAATATTGTATAAAATAGCTTTAATAAAAAATTATAATTACCTGTAATCACTTTATTGATATCAATACTTTCATTTAATTTTTCTTCACAGTATTGCTTTACACTACGGTCAAATATAGCTCTTGCTAATATCAATCTTAGTATTAGATCTTCTGTCCATATTAACTCAATACTGTTTGAAACAAGGTGCGATTTATTTATAATGTTTAGTTCTTTATAGATATCTGATCTTAAAAAGATTTTAAAATTTATATTAGAGAACCTGTTACTATACTCAATGATCAATTGAATTAACGCAGTTATTGCTTTATTTCTTTTATTTAAATCATCTAAATACAATAAATCTATTTGATCAACAAGTATCCATAAATAAGAATTAGTTATCTTTAATATTTTATCAATTTTATCAAGAATAAGATTTACATTTAAATTTCTCCTAAATTGAGTATTGTAATCTGTAGATAATTTATTTGTTTTTAGTAATCTTTTTATGAACTCAAGAACACTTTTGGATTTTTGTTGGTGTTTTTTTAACAATCCAATATCATCTAATAATTTTAATAAAAACTTGTAATACAATCTCAAATCGGAGGAATTCGATTTTGATAGAACCGAATTCAAATAGTTTGAAGTTACAATTGAGAAGGATGATTTAAGGCTAAAATAAAGTTGCCAGAAATATTTAAAATCTTCTATTGTTTGAGGATTGATTTCTTTTATTTCAGGATAAGTTAAATACTCGTCACTATTCAATCCATAAGCTGGTATGCGGAACAACTCATTGAAGGAAAAACTGATAAATGGATTAAGGCGGTCTGCTTCCTGACTCAATATTTTAAAAATAGCACTTTTACCTGAACCTTTGCCACCAAGTAATAAAGTATGTTGTGGCGATAGAGCATATTTTAATAAATCAGTTCCGATAAAACAATTTACTAATTTATCATCAGTTTCGGCATCAACCCTCCCAAAAGAAAAATTTGATAATATTTTAAGTCGATCCATTTAACTACAGATACTTAAAAAAAATTAGGATATAGCGTCTCTTAACTTCTTATATGTCTCTCTCATATCTTCTGATATAAGTTTTGTATCAGCTAATACTGGCATAAAATTCGTATCCCCATTCCATCTTGGAACTATATGAAAGTGAATATGTTCATCTATACCAGCACCAGCACTTCTACCAATATTACTTCCTATATTGAAACCATCCGGTTTCATAGTTTTATATAAAGCATCACTCATCAACTTCAAGAATTGAAATATTTCTAAAAATTCTTCATTTGTTAAATTTGTGAGATTACCGATATGACGAAAAGGAACTATCATTAAATGTCCGCTATTATAGGGATAAAGGTTCATAATTACATAAGAATATTTACCTCTTAATAAAATTAAATTTTTATCGTCATCATTTTCAGAAGGAGCTTTGCAAAGAATACATTCACCACCGGATGGTTCTGAAAAGGAATTAATGTATTTAGAACGCCATGGTGAATACATTCTTTGCATATATTATTACTCTTCCTCTTCTGTTTTACTTTTCTCGTAATCAGCGATGATTTTATCCATAATTTCTTTCGGAACCTCTTCATAATAAGCAAACTTTTGTTTATGGATTCCTCTTCCCTGTGTCATTGAACGAAGTGTAGTCGAATAACGATATAATTCTTTTAGCGGTACAAGCGCCTTAATTACTTGGTGATGAGAATGAGCTTCCATACCTAAAATTTTACCTCTTCTACTTGAAATATCACCCATTACATCACCCATATATTCTTCTGGAACAGTAACTTCAATCTCGTATATTGGTTCGAGTATAATAGGTTTTGCTTCTTTAAAACCTTTTTTGAATCCCATTCTGCCAGCTATTTTAAAAGAATTTTCATCGGAATCCACAGGATGTGCTGAACCATCAAACAATGTGACTTTGACATCGACAACCTTATATCCTGCTATTACTCCACCTTCCATAGCTTCGATAACGCCTTTTTCAACAGCTGGAACAAATCTTCCAGGTACAACACCACCTACAATTGCATCTACGAATTCAAAACCTTCCCCTCTAGGTTTTGGCTCGATCTTTAAAAATACATGTCCATATTGACCTCTACCACCGCTTTGCTTCTTATGTTTATATTCAGCTTCCTTGCAAACACCCTTGATAGTCTCTCTATAGGGTATCTTCGGTTCCACAAGCTCAACATCTACACCAAAACGAGATTTTAGTTTATTTGCTATAATGGTTAAATGTAATTCACCCTGGCCACTTACAACAGTCTGTCTTAATTCAGGATCGACTCTCACAATGAATGTTTGATCTTCCGCGTGTAAAGTATGTAAACCATTTGCAACTTTATCTTCATCACCTTTAGATTTTGAAACAATTGCCATACTGATTACAGGTTCAGGGAAAATAATTTCTGGAACAACAACTGATAAGGCTTTGGAACTTAAAGTATTGTTGGTATGGCTATCTTTTAACTTCACTGCAGCACCTAAATCCCCTGCCATAATTTTTCCTATTTCTTTCCTTTCTCTTCCATTTAAAAGATATATTTGGCTTAATCTTTCAGACTTACTATTCGACTGATTTATTAAGTCAAGTCCAGAAGAAACTGTACCAGAGTACACCTTAAAGAAAGATAGTTCCCCAAGGTGAGATTCTGCCAGGGTTTTGAATATAAATAATACCGGTTGCTCGTTAGGATCATATTTCAATTGAACAGTATTTGTAGAATTAGCCATTTTAACTGTAGTTTCTCCAATATCAGCAGGACTAGGACAATAATCTGTGATAAAATCCAATATTGAACTAATTCCAATTAAATGAGTTGCGGATGAACATAATATTGGGAATATTTTTCGCTGTTTCAAGGCTGCTTTTAATCCAGCTTGTATTTCGGTTTCGCTTAAAGTGCCATTTTCAAAAAATTTATTAATTAAATTTTCATCAGACTCGGCAATCTTTTCTATAAGTTGCGTGTGAAGCTGTTCAGCTTTTGATTTTAGCTCAGGAGGAATCTCGACTTCTACATATTTACCTCTACTATCTGTTGTGAATTTTAATAATTTCATTTTTAAAATATCAACTATCGAATCGAATCCTATTCCCTCTTTTACGGGAAATTGAATTGGCATTACATCGTAACCAAATCTCTCTTTAGCTGAATTAACAGTTTTTTCAAAGTCCGAATTTTCATTATCAAGTTTATTAATTACAAAAAACACAGCATTATTATATTCCTTTGTATATTCCCACACTATTTCAGTACCAACTTCTACACCTTCAGCTGCTTTTAAAAAAATAATTCCTGTCTCGGATACCTTTAAAGCACATTTAACTTCACCTGTAAAATCAGAATAACCTGGTGTATCCAAAATATTTATCTTATTGCCTTTCCATTCACTATGTAGCAAAGAAGTACTAATAGATATTTTTCTTTCAATTTCGTCAGGTTGAAAATCAGATATTGTATTTGAATCCTCAACTCTTCCAAGTCTGTTTGTTGTTCCCGTGGTATAAAGTAATGCCTCAGCAAAAGAGGTTTTGCCGGAATTACCATGACCTATTAAAGATATGTTTCGAATATTTTCCGGACTAAATTCTTTCATAATTTATTTTATTTCTCCTTTATTTATTTTTAAATTACAAATTATACTATGATTTCATTTTTAGAATAAAAGTTTTGATTCCTTTTATTATACCGCTAAAAAAAGATATTGAATCCATAAGAGGTTCTTCAACTTTTTGTTTGATCTTTGTTTCAAATTCAATTACATCTTCAGCTATTTTTTTAAGAGAACGAATAGAGTATACAATACCTTCAATTTCCTTCTGAACATTTTCGGAGAGTTCGTCAATTCTTCGCATCGTATTTGATGCATTTTCTAAAATAGGTATTGTTTTCTGTGTAATTGAATTGATGTCTTTTTGAATGGTTTCTATAGATTTGAGTAATCTTTTGATAGCAGTTATCAAATAAATTGCTAATATTGATAAACACAAAAAAAACACTAATTGCACCAAAGTCAATAACATATCCACTTTTTTATCTCCTTAATTACTTTTTAAAAAATTTAAGAGGAGCGTTCTTGTTTATATGCATCAATACCAGCCTGTACTGCTTCCTTAACTTTTTTCCCTTCTTCAACAGTTTTTTCTTTGACTTGAGTTATAATTTTTTCAGCATCTCCAAGGATTTCTTCAGCTTTCTTTCGTGCATCTGATAAAATCGCTTCTGATTGGTGTTTGCCTTCCTGGATAATTTTCACTGCTTTTTCTTTTGCTATTTTTAAATATTCTTCAGCATCTTTCTTTAAATCCGAAGCTTTTTGTTTAATATCAGATCTAAGTTCTTTACCAGCTTTCGGGGCGTAAAGCAGAGCTATAACAGCTCCTATCAAACTTCCTGTTAAAAAACCCATAAGAAAGCCTTTTGCCATTTTGTTATCATTGTTATTTGCCATAACTGCTCCTATTATTTAATTTAATGTGAAAATTTATTTAAAATTACGAACTAAATGCTAAAAAAGCAAAAATTTTAATACACTCAATTATTTTCAACTATGATATTCCTAATATTTAAATTAATTTGATTATTATGAAAATTTGATGTATAATTGTGTAATTTTCACTAAATTCTATAAAAAATTATTATGTGGAAAACTGAAGATGGTTCAACAGGTCGCTTAATCCAACTTTGTTTTGGATATTTTTTATTTTATTTAATTTTTGGTGTTGCTGTAAAGTATTTTACTGAATATCTCGTGCATCAGCTTGCTCCACCTGAGCTTTTCAAAAACTTACAGATAAAGATGAATATGGAGTTTTTAATATTCAGTACAATTGGCGGTAATTTACTCGCTTTAACAATTGCAATCAGTCTAAAATGGTATAAAATAAAATCAAATTTTTATAAAAAGGTTTTAGGCTTAAATATTCCAATAGAGTTAATATATATTATACCTTCAGGGATATGTACAGCAATTGTAATTCCAACTACAACACTAATGTACACATTACCTATATCTGTTATGGTAGCAATGGTTATTATGCGTGGAAGTATCATTGTAATTTCAAGGATAGTGGATGCCATCCAGATTAAACAAAAGATTTTGAAGAAAAAAGTTTACAAAGAAGAAGAGTTTGCAGTTATATTTGCAATCTTGGCAGTAAGTGTACATTTATTTTTTGACAAAGGAGGTGGATTTGATTTTCTACATAATACAACTGCAGTCATTATCCTAATAAGTTACATAATAGCTTATACTTTAAGGTTATACATAATGAATTACTTCAAAAACACCAGAGGAAAAGGTGTACCACAGGATAATAAAGGATTCTTTGCCATTGAGCAAATCTCTGCTACATTCACAATCCTAGTTATAGGTATAATCTTATTTAGTATCGACAATCCGAAGTCATATCAAATTAATTTATTTCAAGAAGCATTAATACAGCCTTCAGCATACTGGAATTGGGAAATATTGGCTGGTTTAACTTACGGGGCAGTTGCTTTCTTTTCTGTATTTCTATTTATGTTCAAAGGCAGAACAGCAACTTTCGCCGGATTGGTAAATAGATTAACTTCATTAATCGCTGGAACGGCAGCAACCATTACATCATATTTCCTATTCGGAGGGAAATTTCCTAAGACATCTGATTGGATATCATTAGGATTTATATTAGTTGCAGTTATTTTCCTTTCGATTGCTGAAAAGAAAAGGGTTACCGAACTTAAGAGGGAACAAAATATATGAATTATTATAAATTCTCTGCTTAATACGAGATTACGTTTCAATATTATGTTATTTCCCTATAGTCTTCCAAAGTTTATTTGTGACTCGTTCCAGTTCTTCACCAATTAATATCGGGTCTAAAGTTTTTTCAGGTTCATTCTCAAAAACAGCATATGGAATCTTAAATCCTTTCACATCAATGTAAGTTGGATCTTTAGATTCTAATTTATCCCAATCATTGATTTTATAATAGTATTCCATTTTTTCATCTGGTAACGAATGATATAAAATTGAATCCTCCATTCCTTTTCTTGCTCGCCGTCTGTTTTTACGTACAGATTCCTCATAGGAAACTCTGATATACATTAATACTGCTTTTTTTAATATATCTTCATGAAGATAACTGAGAGCCTCATAAATTCCATTCTCGCCTCCTCGTGCAAATTCAATTAACACAGTCTTATCCTTATGATAGTCAGGATTGCGAGCAATTTTTTTTCTATATTCTAAGTTAATTCTCTCAATGTAAAGATTCCATATAAAATGTTCTTTAAACCAATATTTTTCATCAGTCCAGATCCTTGGGCGACCATGTTTAGTCAATATGTCATCGATTTCAAATGTTTCCCATACATAAACAAAGTCATCAATTTCTTCAAACTCGGCTATATGAAATCTATTTACTCTTTCGATTGGATCACATTTTTTTAAAAAATCAATTACTTCAGATTTACCAGCGGCAGGTCGACCAGTGATTATAATTATTGGAAAATGATTATTCATAAAAATTACCTCATTTTTGATATTTTCTGTTATTATTTATTAATTTAATTTTGGATTTATTCACATCATTAGTTAGTAAAATCTCAAAATACTTCTTCTATTCTGTTTTCCTTTTGAGAATAAACTTTTTTAATCTTTCTTAAATATTTTTCAACCTCGTTGTACAGAGTCATTTTTAAATAAATAGCATTATTAATTTCAATACCTAAATACCTTTTTGCTTCTCCAAGCATATAATCATTAACTGTACATATATATAATTTTTCTTCATCTAAGGGTTTATTCTGAATTTCAAATTTTACAAATTCGATTTTACCATCATCCTTTTTATACTGACATTTTATACCTGATGTTTGAACTGGACTTTTAGTTAAAATTATATATTCTACTATGGATCTAATTTGTTTACCAGATAATTTAAAAGTAGTTAGAAAATTTCTAAATGGCAGTATATTAAATAAATCCATTCTTGTAATTGGACCACGGGACAAGTCCTTTCTTATACCATGATTATTCATAAAAGCAACATCAGCTTGTACAGCTATTCTTTGTGCATCTGTAATAAAATTGCCAATATTACTTTCACCATTTTCTCTCTTCCAATCAACTTCAAGTTCAGCAATTACTTTACTATAATCCTTATCGATTTCCTTTTTAAGCGAATCAATAAATTTAACTAATTTTTTATTTTCTATATCCCTTTCTGGTCTATTCCACAATTGGATCAGCGTCCCATTAAAATCTACAACTTTATCATCTTGAACTTCTATACGAATTTGACCAAGATTTTCACAATCGGAACCAGCTTGAGCAATTATAACTCCATTAATTAGACGTGGATTTCTAATTCTTGAATGGGAATGACCTCCAATTATAATGTCTAAACCTCGAACCATAGTTGCCAATATTGAATCTTCAACAAAACCCTGGTGTGTTAAAGCAATAATCAAATCTGTCTTATCATCAATTTTATTTATTACATTTTGCAGCGTTTCATTAGGAGATAAAACTTTTATTCCAACTAAATTATTTTGATTTACAAGATTATACAAATTCTGTGACATTATCCCGACAATACCGATTTTTAATCCTGCTCTTTGAATAATTACATAATCTTTATTATTTAAATGCCGTTTATTTTTATTATTGACCAAATTAGCACTTATGGTTGGGAATTTAGCAATTTTAGTTAGTTTTACAAAGTTTTCTTGTGAAATGTCAAAATCGTGATTTCCAGGACACCAGGCATCATATCCAATCATGTTCATCATTTCGAAGAGAGCTCCACCATATGCACCTTTGTATTTATATTCTGTTATTGGATTACCAGTCATAACATCGCCAGCATCCAGAAGCAAAACATCATTAATTTTTCTGATGCTATCAATGGTTGCACTCAATTCAAGGAACCCCCCAACAAGTGGTTTAACAGAGTCACGAACCCAAAAAGCTTCGTGTGGAATAAAAGCGGCATGCATATCGTTTGTATGTAATATTGTCAAAAACTTAGATTGGCAAAAAGCTGATAAATTAAAAAATATAATTATCAGAAGTGATCTTAATAATATTTTCATAACTTTACTTTTAATTTATTTTGAAGGACATGCCTCGTTTTTTCTAAACGAGGCATTAATTTGATATTATCTGATCTTCTTCTTGTGACGCATCTTTCTTAAGCGTTTTTTACGCTTATGGGTTGCCATCTTATGGCGCTTCCTCTTTCTTCCACAAGGCATATAGGTTTTCCTTTTTTTATTTTACTGGATTCATAATATGTTGTTGTAATATTTCCATTGCTTTTTGTGCAATTTGATTATTCGGGTTTAAAGCTATACATTCTTTAAACCATTTACGTGATACTTCCATATTTCCACTCTGTAAGTTAACAATGCCCAAATTAAAATGCCCTAACTGATGTTTAGGATTGTATTTTAAAGCCTCTTCCATTTCAGATATTGCTTTTGAAAAATATTCGGTTTTCTTAGATTCATCTTCAAAAGCCATTTGATAATAACTAACACCAAGATCAATTCTTGCATCTGCATTATCAGGAAATTTCTCCAAATAAATTCTATAATATTCTATCGATTTTTCTAATTGTCCTGTATCCTGATAAAGATGAGCCAATTTTAAAATTGTTTCATAATCTTTGGGATTTTTCTTTAGAACTTCTCTGTAATTTTCAATTTGTTTCAAATCATCCGAATAATCAAATTTTTGAGCAGTTTCATCATCTTGTTGCGAATTTTTTATAGCTTCGTCTTTTCGAACCAATAGAACAATAATTACAACTATTAATATTAATATAAGAACGTATAAGTAATGATTAGATTTTTTCGATTCCATAAAATTATTTCAGTTAGTTTTCTGGGGTTTTTGGGCTCTCAATGTTAAATTGGGTTTTTTTCAAATTTTCATTAACTATGTTTTTTAATTCTCTTGATGCTTTAAATAAAGGAACAAAGTGATCATCAACTTTGACTTGTTCCCCGGTTCTAGGATTTCGAGCAATTCTAGATTTTCTTTTCTTGACTTTGAAGCTTCCAAATCCTCTAATTTCAATATATTTACCTTCCTTCAATGCATTAATTACAGTGGATATAAATCCATCCACTACTGCTTCAGTTTCAACTTTCGTAAGACCTGTAGCGGTCGCAATTACATCAACAATGTCTGATTTTCTCAATTTAATTCTCCTTTAATTAATTTTAACTTAAGGATTAAATAATTTATACTGTAAAATTGGATGATTTAATATTTCATCCTTTAGACCAAAAAGATTTTCAAATTTAGTTTCTCCTAAAAATCTTTCAATAAACGTTTTCCGTTTCACTTCCTTGACAATTGATGGTTCACCTTTAATATTAGCAAGTTTTGCTGTGATTGATACTGCATCTTCAAAAGTTCCAAGTGTATCAACAAGTTTCAAATTATATGCTTCTTCACCAGTAAAAACTCTTCCATCCGCTATTTTTACAATTTCGTCATATTTAATATTTCTCTCTTTAGATACAATTTCTATGAATTGTTTATGTACATTGTCCATTAAATTTTGAAAATACTTTTTATCCTCATCTGTCATTCCTCTGAATGGACTTCCAGCATCTTTAAGTTTACCGCTTTTTATTACATTCATTTCGATTCCGACTTTTGCAAGCATTGGATCGAGCCTTAAAAATTGTGATATTACTCCAATGCTGCCAGTAAGTGTGCCTGGGTTTGCTACAATTCTGTTAGCACCGCAAGAGACATAATAACCACCACTAGCCGCAACAGAAGCCATCGAAACTACAACAGGTTTACCAAATTCACGAGTTTTTCTAACCTCATCATATATTTCATGACTTGCTACAACTCCTCCACCAGGTGAATCTACTCGAAACAAAATTGCTTTTATAGAACGATCGTTTCTGTATTTTTTAAATTGTTTAATAATCTTTTCCGACTCCAATATCACCCCTTTTAATTCTACAACTGCAATTTTCTCACCTTTCCCAGTTATCGTCTCAACTTCCTCTTGATCAACTGAGGTTATGAATAAACTCACAAGTATAAATATTCCAAGAGAAAATATAATCAATAACAATATGATAAAAATAAACAATTTTGTAGACGACTTCATCTTTATAACCTATTGATTTTTTATATAATTATACGAAATTTATAATCGAAAGTCAATTATTTTATTTTTTCTTAATTCAATATCAATAAAAATAAACATTTCAGCTATAAAATATTTTAAATATATCATCTTCTGTAATCATCCCTGCAAACCCACCATGCTCATCTATTACTACAGCTACAAGTACTGATGACTTTTGCATTTCTAATAATAAATCCTTTACTCTTTTAGTTTCTGGAACATAGAGTGGTTTTTCCAAAAGTTCATAATTCACCTTGGAAGCAACATGTTTACTATAAACGTTAGTTTTTAAAATATTTTTAAGCGGTATAACACCTATGATATTATCTAAACTATTTTCATAAATTGGAATATATTTTGCTTTTGTTTTATTAAAAAGAAGACGTAGAGATTCTATAGAAGAGTTAAGTTCGATAGCTTTAAGCTTTACTCGAGGAGTAAGTATATCCTTGGCGTTCAAATTGGAAAATTCATTCAACCTTTTAAGGAAAGATTTAGTATGTGTATCTATGTTACTCTTACTATGAATTAAATCGATTACATATTTAAGCTCTAAATCAGGAGCTTTAATTTCATTGGTTTTAATTTTAAAAATAAAATTAATTGATGATGTTAAATATTCAAACAATTGAGAGATAGGCAATATAAGCAAATAAATGATAAATAGCGGTAAAGCCGCAAATCGAGAAAAATGTATCGGAAATTTTCTAGCAATTATTTTAGGAGTAATTTCTCCAAATAACAAAAGTAGAATTGTAACAAGTATTATTTCAACAAAGACAGATAACAATTCATTGGAAGAAGTGAGTTTTATAATATCAATTGTAATATATACAGCTACTATAGCGATTGAAACATTTACAATCGTATTGCATATTAAAATAGTAACTAGAAGTTTAGAGGGATATTTAAGTAGATAAGTGGAAATCTTATGAGTTATTTTAAACCTCTCGGCAATTTGCTTTAGGTGATTTTGATTAAGTGTAAAAAAAGCTACTTCACTTCCTGAAAAAAAAGCTGATAACAATAAAAGAAGTATAAAAGTAACAAAATATTTCAATAGATTTATATCCAATGATTAGAATGGATTGTAACTTTGGTCTGGTTGAATTATGACTATTTTAAGAATTTTTTCACCCACTTCTGGAATTTCAATATGAGCAATATATATTCCACTTGCTACGTAAATTCCAAAATCATTTTTTAGATCCCATTTTACAAATGGATTATTTAAATCATACTCAGTGTTGGAAATTGTTCTTATCAAATCACCTGATAGAGAGAATATGCGAATTTTAAAATTTGATGGTAAATTCGAAAATGTTACAAATCTATCTGTATTTGATTTTTCAGCTTTGTTATATCCAAAATATGGATTAGGATAAACCTTTATACGATTGATTTGTGTTTGCATTAATAACTTGTCGTCAAATGTTTGTTTCTTAGCAACAAATTCATAAACTCTCCTGGTACTCAATGGATAATTTGGATATATAGTTAAAATATCACCCTCATTCCATCTTACAGTATCAGGACCAGCTTTGCGTAACCAAAGAACATACATCACATCAGATTCTTCGTAATGGCTTAAATCCAAATTCTTATAATATTCCTGAGCAGTATCTGTATATGTACTTTTAAATATAAATAGGATCTCTCTACCTCCCAACGTTGCAACCGTTGGATCCCACTTTCCATCTATTCTACCTCTACCTCTATATGTTCGCTCATCGCCTGGGAATCTGGGTTTAGACCATAGTGAATCGTTAAATTCCACAAATCCTACATTTAATTGTCTGGGATTAAAATCACCATCAGTGGAATCAATTTCCCATACGGTGAATGGGACCACAGGACCTAAATCTGGATTTTCAAATGTGGTATCCGGTTTTGGAGCTGGATATTTATTATAATCGTGATATACCCAACCACCACCACGATATTTAACATATGGCTCAAAACTCGAATCCACCACTGGATATGGTGGGAAAATTGGGACATTAGCTACATAACGATAAGCTCTTTGTGTAAATTTATTACTAAATCTTATTTCAACTTTAAGCAATGAATCAGGTGGTACTCTGGTAGGTCTTAATAAAAAATTTGTTTCAGTTGGATATGCTAAACCAGCAGCATCTATTGCATCTAATCTAATTGTGGTATTTCCCTGTCCCTTAAACCATGTTAAATTTGTAGCAGTGGAACTAGTTGTAGCATCTTTAACTGCATTATAATATGTCCAGCCAGGTGGGATTTGCGTATCTCTTCTAACTCCTATAGGAGGCTTCACAACCTTAACTTGAAATCCATTGTGGATGGGCGAATTCTCATCACCATTAAAATTTGTACTGGCGCGGATAATTGTGTCTCCACTTTCTTTTTCTATTAAATTCCATGACTTTACATTCATTCCTTCACCATTGAATGTTACTTGATATGTTTTCCCATCTAATAAAGTTGGCAAAAGTACAACAGGTTTAACAGCATCGTCACCAACACGATTATGCATCAATACACTCTGGTATGTTGAAGGGATTAGAGACCCTATTGGTGGTTGATGTGGAATAACTCTAATAGGTTTTATAAAGTTCTCCAATACGGTAGGTTTTATCCCGATAGAAGAAGTATCATGATTATAAGCGTAAGAAGTTATTGCAAAATAATATTCTTTACCATTTACTAATTTTGAATCTGTAAAATAGTCTTTTATAATACGCAAGTTTCTTTTGATTCCGGAATCAGTGCCAAATGCTATTGGAACCCAGGATTTCAATCCAGTTGCGGGATCTGTTTGCCATTCATATATTTCTCTTATTCCGTCTTTTAAATCAAAAGTACTAATTCGCACCCAGGGTCCATCCTGTGTTTTTCCCTGATAAATATTATATCCCTGGAATTTATAACCAAATTGATTGAAGTTTTCTGTAGAATCATTGTTTGCCCAATCAAGTATAACTTCATTAGATAATTCTGAATATTGGATATTTGGTTGTGGTGGCGGACCTGCAATTTTGAAATTTTGATCATATGCTTCTTGAACGATTGCATCATATGTTTTCAACAATGTCACACTATTCAAACGGTCTTTACCTTGAGCCAATATAAATGCACAAATTACTACCTGCGTATCACCTGCAGCAAAATTAAATGGACCGGATGATAATAAAAGTTTAACATTTTGTGGGTTGAGAACTGGTCGGTTATTCCTTGGCAACCAACCTTGATCTTTAACGGGATCACCACTTAATGGAAATTTAGAAGGTTGTCTTGTGATAGGATTAATGTAAGTGGTATCATACCAACCTCTTCTACCACGCATATAATCATAAGCTATTTTTGAATAATTTTTTGTACCCAATGGAGGATCAGGATCAATCCCATTTTGAATTCCAAAAAATGAAAACGATGTCATTGATAAATTCTTATATCCCTTCTGCCATACTCCTCTAATCTGAGCACTATCTGTCATTATTCCAGTTTTTACTATTCCACCCTGAAGTAAATCTATACCAACTGCTGGTGGATTACTTCCATAACCATTCAGGCCAGCATCTTCAGAACTACCATTATATACAAAAGCCATTTTTAGAACAGTATCACATCCAGGAAAATCATCTTTCGCAAATCCCAAATCAACATCTGAGAATATTGATATATACGCATCATGTAATGTTGTATCGCTTTTATTTATAATTTCCCATCTACAGAAAATTGTTTGACCCAATGCACCCTGTTGTTCGTAAGACCATAATAATACACGAACTTCTAAACCGATTGGTAGTGTTTGACTATTATTTATATGTCCTGAATAATTTAGATCATTATAGACCCAAAAAGCTTGTTTATCCCCATAAAATTTTGGTTTATCACCCTTTTTTAAATTGTATTTACCATCATCATCAGCATCTATCCATGGTGCACCCTGAGAAACAGGCCAAGAACTCCAGGCATCGTATTCACCATCTTTAGCTGCTGATGAATCAAATTTTGTTATTTTGTAGATCCTAAAATTTTCGCTTAAAGGATTAGATGCAACCGAAGTATTATTTAATCGTGTGTTATATATCCCTTGAATTGTTCCAGGTTGATATTCTGTTTGATTATTTTGTACTACTGAAAGTCGAATTTTACCATCAGCATCTTTACCACCAATCCATAAACCTGTACTATTAACTGCAGTCTTTAACGAATTTTTTGGAAATATAAATCCAGCACTTTTATTTCCTCTATCGTAAAATAATTCACCATCATTATTAATATGAACTTTTATTTGATTTATTTCAAATGTTCTTGCATCAAGAATACTTTGCTTATTCAAAGAATTATCATCAAATGAAAATGATAAATTAAAACATAGTAGAATTATTACAAAAAAATTGTAGAAACGCATTAATAATCTCCAAAAAAGATTAAACTAACATCAATTGGTTTATTCAATTAATTCCAATTAAAATGGAAGATCATCATCCTGACTTGTTTCTTGAGCAGATTCTTTAGGAATATTGTTCGTATCAGGTGATATTTCTTCAAGGCCTTTACCAGGGCTTAACATAATTAAATCATTAGCAAATATTTCGGTAACATATCTTTTAATTCCATTTTTATCGTCATAGCTTCTGGTTCTGATACTCCCTTCAATATATACTTTTTGTCCTTTTTTAAGATACTGGTTACTAATTTCAGCGAGCTTACCGAAAGTTATAATATTATGCCATTCGGTTCTTTCCTGAATATTTCCATCAGAATCTTTTGTAGATTCGTTAGTTGCAATCGAAAATGATGCAATAGCCAAACCATTGGCACTATAACGAAGTTCAGGGTCTTTACCAAGATTACCAATCAGTAGTACCTTATTCAAACTTTTTCCTGCCATTATCATTAACTCCTTCATTTATTTTAAAAATTTAATTGAATATTTATTATTGAATTTGATCCAAAAAACTTTACTGGCCTATAAGCAAAATCTACTCCAATCTCTATACTATTTATTTCATATTTTAAACCAATACCATAAGTAAGTTGATATATATATGTTGTCTCTTCTGGAATAAAAAGATAACCTGTTCTTATAAATACCACATCACTGAATGAATATTCCAAGCCAGCCTTGTATATATCATTACCATAATTATTGTTCTCGAAAGAGCAATTTAAAACTATGTTATTATTCTTTGAGATAAGTTTCGTATATGCAAACCCCAATTCAAGTGAGGAAGGTAAATCGAAAGGTGCAGATTTAAGTATCACTGTTCTCGATGTAGGATAAAATGGATTAGTTTGTATTTCATTTTCCAAATCTTTACCCTGGAATTCAAGAGCTGGTCCAATATTTTTTAAAACTATACCAAACATCAAACCGGTATTTCCAGCTACATACTGAATCCCTGCATCAAATCCGATTCCTGAAGCTGAAGTTTTATATACATTTTCATATATATACTTTGTAGTTATTCCAGCAGTTAGTCGATCACTGATTCTTCTAGAATAAGATAAACCTATATTGAAAAATGTTGGAGAAAAGTAATTTCCTGTTCCCTCTGGAAAATCCTCTGTAGTTTCCTCAATATTTGCAAAATCTACAGATTTAAAGCTGAGTGCAAAGTTGCCAAGACCATTAATATTTACTTGAGCTGCAAAATAGTTAATATCAATATCAGCAATGTAACTATTATGAGAAAAAATTACCCCAAACATTTTATCCTCATAGACTAATCCTGCAGGATTCCAGCTCAATGCTTCAATACCTCTGGCAAATGAAACTGTTGAATTACCAAGAGCTGCACCTCTTGCTCCAATTGGGATCAAAAGCTCATGCGCTCCTGCTGTACCTTTTTTACTTCCTTTGCTAGCTTTTAAATCAGATGTAAAAATAAAATTACAGATTAAAAATAATATAATTAGATAACAAAAATTTTTCATCGTATTAAAAAATTATTAATTAAGATACAACTATTTATTTTCTTTTCCAACTTAATACCTTATCTTTTGGAAAAATAACTATTGCCTCATCTGTTAATATAAAAACATTTTTATTGTTTATTGAAATATCTCTAAAATTCTTTGAAATATATTTAAAGTCCTCTAGATCATATTTAATTATATTATTTTCCCTAATATATTCCATAAGGTCATCATTAACCCAGAGGAATAATCTATCATCGAAGATAAAGAATGATGAAATAAATTTATCGAATTTAATTTCTTTTAACAAAAATCCCCAATTTGAATATACATATATAGAATAATCTGTCAGAATGTAAATATTATTTTTTGAATCAAACGCTATCTTTTTGGGATACGATGATTGTAAATCAGAAAATTCTAATTCGCCAAAGGTAGTTTCTAACTTTGTTTCCTTCGAATATTTATAAAACCTCTTATTTTCTGTATCGAATACGATAAGATTCGAAAATTTATCAATCCCTATAAGAGACGGATATTTGATATTAGACACAAAATTATCAAACGAGAAACTATTTAAATAATCTAGATTCTTGTTAAACCTTTGTATTCTATTATTGTATAAATCTGTTACATATATATTTAGACCGTCATTAGTAAAAAAAGAAGTTGGTTTATCAAAATTTAGATTTCCCCAACCTTTTCCACCGATTTGTTTAATTAAAAATCCAGATTTGTCCAATTTAATTATGACATTCTCCTGTGTTGATAATATAAAAAAATCGTCATCAGGTGTAGCTATTATTGATGAGGGAAATTTAATTATGGTATCGATTTTAACAATTTTGAAAGATATGTTCTGAGCGGGTGAATGATAAGATGTAAATAAGAACAGGACAAGTAATATAATTAGAAAAAAAATTAATGGGTTGCTCGCATGAAATGAGCAACCCATTGAAATTATTGAATATCTCAAAAACCTAAGCGGATTGAGAACCATTGATTTGCATCGAAGAATTTAGCGGGTCGATATGCATAATCCACTGCCATTTCGATACCGCTTATCTGGTATTGAACTCCAGCACCAAATGTAAAGTCATATATACCTTCAAGCGTTTCGGGAACGTCTGGAGATACGAGATAACCACCCCTCAAAAAAAATATATCTTTAAATGAGTATTCAACCCCAAATCTATATTGATCATTGGAGTAGTTATTATTAACAAATGTAGTATTGAATGACAAGTTGTGTTCGCTTGTTAAAGGATATAAATAAGATAGTCCTAACTCAAGTGTAGTTGGAAGATCAAATGCAGCTGTTCTAATAACATAAGGTTGAGGTGGAAAACCAACTGGTTGATTAGGATCATTTACAAACCTTTCAAAATCCGGTCCATCAAATCTGATTTTTGTTCCTAAATTTTTTAAAGCAATACCAAAATTAAATCCAGTTTCGCCAGCTTTATACTGTAATCCAAAATCAAATGCAAAAGCTGATGCTTCAACTCTTTGGATTGATTCATAAACTAGTTTAACATTCGTTCCAAAGAATATTCTGTCTGTCATTCTTCTTGCATATGTTAAACCGATTGTCATATATGTCGGTGAATAATTTACACCAGTGCCTTCAGGTTTATCAATAGTTGTAACTTCTATATCGCCAAATGATAAAGTTTTTAAACTTGCGGCAATATAACCAAAATCACCAAGGTTTCCTGATGCAGCAAAGTAATTGACCCCAATATCTGCAATATATTGTAGATTAGAGAACATTACTTCTGAGGTTAGACTACTGCGTGCCAAACCAGCAGGATTCCAGAACAAAGCATCCAATCCTTGAACTCTTGCTAGAGTAGAACCATTTAATCCAACTCCTGAAGATCCAATTGGAATAAGCAATTCAGTTGCAGCAGCTGTACCTCTACGATTTGGTGACCCAGCCTCTGCATCATAAAACAATCCTAAGATAAGTACTAGAATAACAACGATTTTTATTATTTTCCAGTTTTTCATATTCTTTCTCCTTAAATAATTTTTCATTATTAGAAAGTATCTAACCGCTCTTCTTGTATGAAGATGGCAAATTTTACAACTTTTTCACCAATACCTTCAGCCTCAATATGAGCAATATACATACCACTGGCTACTGGTATACCAGCATGGTTTTTTAAATCCCACCTTGTAGAGCTGTTGTCAATGATACCCATATTATCATGTTCAATTGTTCTAATCATATCTCCTGCCAGATTAAATATTCGTATTTTACATTTTGCAGGGAGATTTGTAAAGGTCACATAACTATCAAATGCATCTTGTTGTAATTGATGAGAAGCATAATATGGATTCGGCACAACTTTTATTTTATTCATCTCATTTCTCATTCGAGCCAAATCAGGATTACCCAAGATAGGTGCTTTAACCTCGAATTCAAAAACATTATTGGCATTTAACTGATAATTAGGTCGAATATAGAATATATCCCCTTCTCGGAATGTTGTATCAGGTCTCAGACGTTTCATCCATACAGCATACATTACTGGCACTTTATCAAATTTATCCAATATATTGAAATGAGGTTTATAAGTCTCCGTTGTACCACCTGTATAAATCGTTTTTGGAGTATCTGTATAAGTTGTTCCGAATATTAAAATCACTTCATCACCTTGTTTAGAAGCCAATGGTGTTGTTGGCAATACAGGGTTAGGATAATAGAACTCAGTTGGATACCATCTTCCATCAACTTTACCATAATTAACAAAAATTGTAGTATCAACTAATGTTGAGTCTGGTCTCATTATTTTCACGTCTTTATATAAAGTATCATTTCTTTCAATTATTGCGACATCAAGTTGTCTTTCAGTTCCATGAATTGTATCTACTTCCCAAACAGTAAAGGGAACAACATATCCGCTGTCAGGAACACCTAATCTATATTGTTCGTAGTCCTGGTACAAGAATCCACTACCAGTACTATCTTTTACAAATGGTCTGAATTCAGGATGTACAACCCTTCTCTTTATTGGTGGGAAGGGTGCAAATCCAGCTATGTAACGATATGCTTTTTGTGTATTTTTTGTACTAAATCGGATTTCAACCCTACGTAAGCTATCGGCTCTAAGTCCACTTTCTTTATACTCAAAGTTATCAGATCTCGGATAAGCTACCAATCCATATCTTGTAGTTGTGCCAAACTCATCCATTGTTGAATTATATGCACCATTAAACCATCTACGCCCTTTATATGACCATCCTCTTGGATTTTGGGTAGCTCTACGCACACCTACTGGAAGTTTTACAACTTTTGGCATAACATTAGAAACGACTGGATAATTGTCATCACCGCTAAAATTATTACTTTCATACACAAGACTATCGGTTGTTGAATTTATTACTCTCCATAGTTTCCAAGCAGTCACATTTGTATCAACTCCATCAAATGTAATTTTGTATTTTGCATTTTCAGTTCTCCATGGATCAATAACATAGATTTGTAAAGCATCATCAAAATGATTTTTTGATACCCATCGATTATGTGAGACAAGATCTCCGTAATTAGCTCCACTTGGGAATTCTGAACCCTGGACGGGATTTTTGGGAACGATTGTAATTGGTATTTTTGGAGATTCAAGTACTAATAGTCCACTAATTGTCTTTAATTTAGATGTATCAGTATCTTCATATTCTGCAATTGCTGTTGCAGTCAAAATAAAGTAATATGGTTTTCCAGGAATAAAAGGTTTTAAACTAATACGATCTTCTGTTAATAAAATATTATTTACTATACCTTCAGTTCCACCTTCCCATATTTTCATTTTAACTGGTTCGTCGACATTAGGTACAGAGACCCAATCGTAAACCTTATTTCGCCCACCCTTTATATACCAGTTAGCTATTTTTTCAATTTTTGCACCAGGTCTTAACAACGGATCATTTGTTTGATATAAATCATATGCATGGAATTTCCAGGTTGTCGAGTCGAACTTAGGATCAAAGTTTACAAAATCTTCAGCTCTTTTATCCCAAGTGAGTAATAGATTTCCATTTACAAAGCTGTATTCAAGCTTTGGCATTGGTGGAGGTGGAGGCAGGCGAAAATTATTATTAAACAGTGTTTGAGATAAATCAGCATAATTTCTTAATACAGTAATACTATTCAATTCACTTGAACCCCTAGCTACAATGACACCTACAACTACCTGTTGAGTATCACCTGGCATCATTCTAAATGGTCCTGCTGGCATTGTAAACCTAATGTCTGATGGTGCTACATAATCCTTATTTAAGAACCCTACTCCAGTAACGGGATCACCAGCAAATACAAAACTTACTGTGTCACCAGTATGGGGATCTATCCAGGGTTTATCAGTTCTTGTTCGACCCTTCATGATATTATAACTTTGTTCATATAAACTTGGATCGTACCAATCTGGATTGGTACAACCTCCTTGTCCTGGATTACAATAAAAATTGAACCCTGATTGGTTAAGGTTGATATATCCTGGAATTCTTAATCCGGACCATTTTGCTGTGTCTTCTATATTGCCAGTGAAAATTCTTGGACCCTGGAAATATTTATATCCAACAGATGGAGGAGCAGATCCATAGCCTGGTGGACCATCATTATTATCCCCATTGTAACAGAAGCCTAAGTTTCGTTTCTCATAAATAACACCCCTTGATGTTACAGTAGAATCGAAAATCGTAGTATCCACACCGCAATAATCATCAAAAGCATCACCTAAATCTGGATCTGACCAAACAACCAGATAAGTTGAGTCCCAAACATTACTACTCTTATTAATCACTTCAAATCTCATAAATATCATTTGTCCAAATGGACCCGATCTATTATATGCCCAACTCAACTGTCTCACCTCGGCACCCAATGGCAAACTACGCCCCCAAATCCAAGAGTGATACGCTGGATCAGCATCATTATATACAGCAAACATTAACATATCTGGATATACTACTTGATCTCCCCAAATTAATGCGGGTTTATCGACGTATGGATTATAAGTACCATCGCCATCAATATCATGATATGGTGCACCAACATCAACTGGCCATTCTAACCAATCGGGATTGATCGGTGAATCTTCATTTGGTCGAACTTTGTAGTATCTGTACTTGGACTTTGTATAATCATCTGGTGTACCATCTTCCAAGATTATTCCCGGGCGAAGTTCAGAACCAAAATGTCCAACTGTAGCTACACGAATATCTTTTTTATTTGTATCTGTGGCAGCAGTGTCTCGAACTTTAGCACCTATCCACATTGAGGATGAGAAAATTGCATACACACCACCACCTTTTGGCCACTCAAATCCTGGACCTTGTGTACTGTGATCGCTAAAGAATTCACCGTCATTACGATACCAGGCGCTGATGGAATTTACATCCATCAGCTTCCTCTCAATTACTGTTGGCTTAAAACTTGGTAATAGATTTTTAAATTCTCTATCAACCGCAAAGCTAAAGAGTGAATACAATAACGTGATTACTAAGATTGAAATAACTTTCTTCATAATTTAAGCTCCTGATGAATTTATTTTTAAAATTCTAACATTAAACCAAATCTTATATGACGTGGAGGACCAACAAACCCAGGTTGAGCCTCGAACATATTATACAAACCTACAAAGACTGGAATCTCATCAGCTCTGCCTTGTTGAACTAACCTATTAAACGTCTCTTTTGCATCATCAGACGAAAGATAACCAGTTGCATCTGGTAGGCCAGAACCTGACCATACATTAGCTGTATTTTTCCTATTAAGTAAGTTCAGTACCAAAACATAAGCATTTATTCTCATATTATAAGGCAAATCAAATGTTTTATCAACTCTAAGGTCGAACCTAAAATTCCAACCACTGTAATTTTCATTTATACCTGATTGTGGTCTGATTCTTGAATCTGTAGGTGGAATGTTTGGATCATTTAGTGTATATGGTCTGCCACTATTAGCTCTGAACAAAAGATTAACTCCTAGTTGACTTAACCATGGGTTTTCAATCTTACCTAAGCGATAATCAAGATTTGCTGATATTGTATGTCGCTGATCGAAATCAAGCGGATTTTCAAATTTTGGTGCACGAGCGTTTAACCACACTATAACACCTAATGTACCTGGATCTGATCCAGTTCCTGTTGCATATGATAGCGTGTAGTTAACAGATGCTGCAAAATTATTCCACCTTCTTAAATCGAATGTTACATCTAAACCACGAATTGTCGAATAATCTCCATTCTGATATGTAGAAAATGTAGTCTTATTAAAATTCGAATTTATAAATCCAAGTTGAATCAAACCAGTAACTTCTTTATAATAAGCAGATAAGTTAACGCTAGCTAAATCACCTATTTGTTGACGAATTCCTACTTCATACTGAGTTGTTTTTTCGGGTTTTAGACGTGGATTGTTTATCGTTATATAACCTGGTTGTTTATACCACTCAATTAAGCGGTCTTGACTGCTATATAACAAAGATAATTGAGGCATTTGTGCAAATGTTCCGTATTGCGCAAAAAACACCGTTCTATCTGATACAGGGAAAGAGAATCCTAAACGTGGACTTAACACTACAAAGGGTTTAGATTTTTCAAAACTATCTTCATCTATTGTGTTTGAATTACCCCAACCATCGCTTGGTACAGGTTTCCCTGGATTTTTTGCTATGTAATTTTCCTTTGTTCCCCACAATTGAGTATTTTTACTATTCGATACATCGTAAAGGTCCTTTAAAACATTTGTATTTGCGTCCCAATAATCTAGTCTGAATCCTGCGTTAAGGACAAAATCTTCTAATTCCATTTTATCTTGAATATACCATGCTCCAAAAATTGGTTCTTTTGGTCCTTCAGCCCTCTTATCCTTATTATAGCCATCATAATTTACCTCTCTACCAAAATAGTCATATCCATATGTGTTGACACCACGGCTTGCATACTCCTTGTACACATATCGTAATTGTGCCGAATCTAACAAATCGGGATTAACTTTTATGGTGTTCTTAATAGAATCAGGTAAGAGAGCTAAGCTTAATGGTCCGATTGCGTAATTTCTTAATTCATGAATTTTATATTCTGCACCGGTTTTAAATTCATGGTTTCCAATCTGATGAGTTACGTTTGCATTAAATTGCCAAAAAGTAGTTTTATTATAACCATAATAGTTGTATACTCTGCCTGGAAATGCAAATTGACCTAAATAACTGTCCATTGGAATTCTTTGACCCATTTGTGGTGGAGATTGGTAATTCCTGAATAATGGGTTTTTACTTGTATCGCCGTAATCAAAAACACGATCTCGATGAACAGGGTCCATCAAATCATTATATGTATATAAATAACTTGCTTGGACTTCCATAAAGGTCTTTGGCTGTGGTGTCCAGGTACCTCTTAATGTAAATTGATGATTTTTTGATACACCAATTGGATTGTGGAAAGCATTCATAAGAGCATAACTTGATACTCTGCTTCTTGCTTCCGTCCATGAGGAGATACCACTAAAATTAAAACGAAAATCTCCTAAATTTAATGTTAGTTTTTCATTCCAAGCGTATCTTAACCTGCCACCATCTGGTAATTGTCCGGGACGTGCCGTATTCCAACTTGGTTGGTCTAACAATAATTCTTTGACTCTATTTTGATATTCTGGAGAATTAATTTCATCTACTGAAAATATAGGTCGTCTTGAAATCAGTTGAATATAATTTACTGAAATAAATTGAAACTTGGGCCAAATATCATTTGCAATATCTCTTAACCTTTCTGAAACATAACTTGGATTTGGGTCACGATCAAAATTATATTCAAATGATCCAAAAAATTGCAACAAATTTCTATTTGAAGGTATTACCGGCCCACCAATAGATAAATTCATTAATTCATGTCCAGTGCTTCGTAATCCTTTAAAACCATCACCGATTATATTATCTGTTACATATTCTAAACTGCCGAAATAGTTTGGTTTTCCGGAACGAGTAGAAACGTTAACGATACCACTCATAACATTTCCATATTCTGCGCTATAACCACCAGTCATAACAATCATTTCCTGTATTGCTCGCTGACTTACAAATGCAGTTGAACCACCTGTTAGTGGATTATTTGTCCATACTCCATCAATTATATAACCAGTTTCTTCTGACCTTCCACCTCTAACATTAAGTGCACCACCTCTTTCGTCCTGAACAACACCAGCACTGGTTGCTGCGATTTCTCGGAAACCTCTAACAGGCATAAGTTGGATTTGTTCGGTTGTAACAACTCTAACCGTGCCAGTTTGATCCTTTGGAATGATGGGCCTTTCTGCTGAAATTACAACCTCTTGTAATTCAACAGCTTCCTGACTCATTTCCACATTTTGGGTTGTAGTGAATCCAACCAATACTTTCAGATTTTTTACCATGACTTCTCTATAACCAACATGACGTACAATGAGGTTATATGTACCAACTGGAACATTTAAGATTAAGTAATTTCCTTCTATATCGGTTGTTGTTCCAATTGTCGTACCTTCAAGTAATATGTTTGCACCAATCAATGGTTCTCGTGATTCTTTATCAATCACCCTACCACTAATTTTACCTGTTGTTGTTTGAGTGAAACTTATTGAGACACATAATACAAAAAGAATAAAAACAGCAAAAAACTTTTTAAAGATGTTCATAACTCCTCCTTTGCAGGGAAATATTTGACATATTATTAAATAAATTATTCTTGATTAAATGAATTGAAAATTTTAACAAAAAAATCTTGTCCAATAACAAATAAATTAAATATTTTATTTTAATATTTCGATTTAATATATATAAATGAAAATAAAAAAACAAGTTTTTGATTTATTTAAGGTAAAAAAAATGGTACAATTTAGCAAATCCAGCTAAATTGTACCATTTTAACTATCAGGTGAGCATCAATATTTAGAACGAGAATTGGACAGTAAACCACTGGTTTGCATCAAAAATATCAGTAACACGATAAGCATAATCCAAAGCAACACGAAAATTACCAAGTGGGATATTTAAACCCAGACCAAATGTTGGACCAAAAATATAGTCCGTTGTAAATTGTGACATTGCATACCCTCCCCTTAAATATAACATATTATCATAGTCATACTCCAAACCAAACCTGTATTCATCTGCATCAAAATTTGCATTCTGGAAATTAGCCATTACCGAGATTTTATTCTTATCATTAATCAGATAAGGATATGCAATACCTATTTCCAATGTAGTTGGGAACTCAAATCCAGCAGAAACGATTCTCAAAGGTCTCTGACGGCTACCTGGTTCTACATTTGGTAAATTTACAAATCTTTCAAGATCAGGGCCATCATACTTCATCCCACCACCGATATTTTTCAGGGTCACGCCTAAGTTAATACCTGTTTCACCAGATCTGTATTGCACGCCGAAATCAAATGCTAAGCCGGATGCAGTGGATCTCATTATCTTTTCAGAGACCAGCTTTACTGTTGTACCACCATAAATCCGATCGGTGAATGCTCTTGAATATGTTAAACCAAATGTAAGATAAGTTGGAGTAAATGTTCCCCCTGTACCTTCGGGTTGAAACACAGTAGTAATAGGTATATCACCGAAACTCAGATTCCGTAGGGAAACAGCAAAAGTACCAACATCTCCAAAGTTTGAACTTACTGCAAAGTATTGTACACCGATGTCGGCAATATATGAAAGATGCGAAAACATTGCCTCAACACCAGAGCTGCGAGCAACACCAGCTGGATTCCAATATATTGCATCTACTCCAGTTGCATAAGCATTCATCGCACCTCCTAATGCAGTTCCTCTGGATCCGACAGGTATAAGCAGTTCAGTAGCACCTGCGGTTCCCATTCTATTTTTAGAGCCTGCAGATAATTGATCAAGACCAGCAATAAAAATTAATGCTGTTATTATTACTATTAAAACTGATTTTTTCGTTATCATATTTGTCTCTCCTAAATTTATTTTAGAGAATTTATTAAACTTTTTAATTAACATAGGTTCGATCTAAAATTATAGACCGAACCTGTATTTCAATTAGAAGTTATCCAGTCTTTCTTCAGCCATGATTACGGCAACTTTTAGAATCTTAGTACCAATATCAAGCATATCTATATGAACTATGTACATACCACTTGCAACTGGTAGACCATTATTATTTTGTAAATCCCAATCTGTAGTGGTGTTTGAATCGTCCTTGTCGATCCTTCTTATTAGAGTACCCTGTAAATTGAAAATACGAATTGTACATTTTGGAGGTAAATTAGTAAATCTCATAATACGACCGAATTGATTCCTTTCGTATTCACTTGCTCCAAAATATGGATTTGGAACAGCCATTATCTTATCAACATCCTGTTTTGCAATCTCAATAGAAGAAGTTGGGACATAATTAGCACTACTAAAGAAAAAAGTATCCTTAGGAGCATTTACAAAGTTTGGTGTTATCGTTAACTTACCAACTGACTCATTCAAAGTATGTCCACTTCGAACCTGAGGCCAGAGGACAAATAACACATCAAACTCATCAGCATTGTTCAATAGGTCTCTACTTGTGTAATATGGATCGGGCGTAGCAGAATAATCACTCTTTAAAATAAATGTATATTCTCGACCACCTGTTGACGAATTATCTGGGTCCCAAGTTTCATTACCATTTGCAGGATTTCTATCACTCCAAGCAACATTTAATTGTCGAGGTGGGTCAGATGTGACATCCCATGCAGTAAATGGAACATCTACATAATCCTGATACAAATACCTTGTAGGTCCAGTGAATCTTACATATCTATATGCTTTTTGTGGATTAGCGGCATCAAAACGCAATTCAACTTTCACTAAATCACCCGCACCTAAATTAGAACCAAAAAAGTGGTTTCCTACAAAGATACCACCATCATCGTTGTCTCCACCTGCACCAGGCAAATCTCTCAACCAGAAATTCGTTTCAGGTGTCCAAAATGTTTGATCTACATTAATACCAGCTGGAGGACTTATAACTTTAACAAGCATCCCATCAATAATTGGGTACAAATCATTTCCTGATTGATTAGTCATATTCGAAACTTTAATTTCTCCAGTGGTTGTATTAATCAAGCTCCACACGAATTCATTAGTTACAGCATCAACTGTAAATACAACTTTATAAGAATCACCTTTAATTTTTCTTGGATCAACCACAATCGGTACAACTTTGCCATCGCTCAAGAATGTAGCCGAACGATGCTCAACACCTTTTACAGTATCACCGTAACTCGATGCATACCTTGTACCGGGCGTTTTAGTTGGTCTAATTCTCATAATATTTTTTGAACTTTCGAGAGTCTTTGGTACACTCTCTTTGTTGTATGTATATGTTGTGACAGCAAAATAATAATCCTTGCCGTTTACAATTGGATTATTAGTAAGGAAATCTTTTGTAATTGATATACTTCGTTTTAATCCATTATCACTTCCAAATTTTACAGGTCTATTCACAAAGGTGCCTAAGGTTGGATCGAATACATCATCATATATAATCATCACATTATTTTTAATGTCAAAAGTGGCTACAATTTTTTCATCACTTCCAGAAATATTAGAATATTGATATACAACGTAACCTTCAAATTCGTAATATGGATCTGGATCTCCTGCTGCATCTGCCAGTGGATCAAATGTTTTTGTTTCTTCAATTGCAGATGCAAATTCGTGATCAATGCCCCAATTTAATATTATCTGATTGTCCAGAGCTATTGCTTCAGTCTTTGGAGAAACGGGTGGAGCAGCAAGTTTGAAGTTTAAATCATATGCAGTTTGTGCAACTAAATCTGCTTGTTTAAGTGCATTGACACTTTGCAAATAGTCTGAACCTAAAGCGATTAAATTTCCTGCAACAATTTCTTGCGTATCTCCGGGTGCCATTGTAAATGGTCCTGAACTCATTAAGAATCTTCGATCACCGCCAGGCCCTTGTTCAATCCAGTTTGTAGCTGGATCATAGGGTTTAGTTGGATCACCTGGGAACATAAAATCTGCTGGATTACCAAGTGGATCTGTTATCTTTACACCGTTGCGATCATATGCACGCATATAATTATATACCTCTTGACCAGTTTGAGGATTTCCAAGTGGTGAGGTATCATTGTTGTATTTGACAAACGATGTCATTTTTAAATTTTTATAGTTAGGTATTAATTTCCCAGATACATACGCAGTATCTCCAGGTGATGGAACAATTGGTCCCTGGAAGAAATCAAAACCGGTTGCAGGTGGTACTCCGTAAACACCATCAATTGCGTCATAATTGTAGGTATAGCCCAATCCAAGCGTTGTATCACAACCATCATAATCATCCCCAGAATCTCCAAGATCAATATCTGTCCATATTGTGATATAAGTGTCTTTAAGTGTTTTACCACCCTTATTAATAATTTTCCATTTATAGAATATAGTATTTCCAAGAGCGTCGGAACGAGCATATGCAAAAGCAGTTAACTGTACTTCTATACCAAGTGGAGGAGTTAACATATTTGTGTGGACAGATGGATCGTTGTCGTTAAATACACACCAAATAGTTTGATCTCCAAGAAGTTCAGGAGTATCAATACCTGGGTCCCAAACACCATTCCCATTTACATCAATCCATGGTGCACCATCTTCTACAGGCCAGTTGGCATAATCGGGATTGTTTTCAGCGTTATCACCTCTTGATATTTTATACATCTTCCATCTGTCATCAGCTGGGTTTATGCCTACACCTATTGGACCTGCAATATATTCATACGAATATTCTGCAACAGCAACACATACCTGTCCGGTAGCACTATCAATAGCACCAACCCAGATACCTGAAGCATAATTTGCAGTATTTCCGCTTCCTTTGGGCCATTCAAAACCCGCGTTACCTGTTCCAGGGTCACGATTAAATGAACCGTTATTACGAATAAAAGTTGAAATGTTATTAATATCCATTTTAATGTAATCACCCACAACACCGGGTTTTTGTTGTTTTTGACCTAATTTATCAGCAGAGGCAAGATTGTTATTTACAAGAAACAACAAAATTGCCAGGCTTAAAAATATTGTTGCTAGATAATTAATTTTCTTTCTCATATTTTTTTCTCCTTCAAGAAATTTTTATCTTGATACATTTTTTTTAGTAATACAATCTTATACCAAATCTCATCTGTGCTGGCAAACCATAATTTGCTGGGTTATTTTCCCTAGCTCTGAATATATCCACAGCTTCTTGACCATACAACTGTGACCACTCAATACCCTCACGAGTAGAGAGCCATCCGGAATTATTTGGTTCACCTGTACCTCTATAAACACCAAATACATTCTTTGCATCTAAAACATTGATCCACCACAGATATATATTTGCCGAGATGTTTTGGAAATTAAATGTTCTATCAATTTTTAAATCCAGGCGGAAATTCCAAGGTGTGTATGCTTGATTAACCGCACCAGTTGGTCGGATTTCTGTCACACCACCAAAGAAAGGATTGTAAATTATAGATTGTGTATAAGGCACACCGCTGTTAAATGCAAATAGTGCATTTATTCCAAATTTTTCGAGTGGATAAATATCCCCAAATTTTGGTCCCTCATTGGCTCCTAATCGATAATCTATATTCACACTACCATTATGACGACGATCAAAATCAAGTGGAGCAATTAACTTCGGATTTTCAGTTTGTATCCACGCTATTCTCGACTGTGTAAGTGGATCAGAACCAGTACCCATTGCATAAGATAATGTATAGTTAACAGTAGCTGCAAAATTTTTGGTTCTTCTTAATTCAAAAATTATATCAAACCCTTTGATAGTGCCATAATCAGTGTTGATATAAGATTCGTAACCATTTGGATAGCCAGGTTGAATATTACGAGATTGGATAAGATCTTTTACTTCTTTATAAAATGCTGTAATACTTATTGCTGCTTGATCAGTAATCATCTGGCGGAATCCAAATTCGTAAGCGATAGTTTTCTCGGGTTTTAGATTCGGATTTGGAATCTTTGTAGAAAATGGTGCATCCACAATCATTCTGTTTAACCAGGTCTTGCTTGCAAGCACATATTGTAATGGTGGTTGTGCCAGGAAGATTCCATATTGAGCATGGAAAACAGCTCTATCTGTAATTGGGAATGAGAATCCCAATCTTGGGCTGACTGTTACAGTGGCTTTTGAATCTTCAATATCATCTGGATCGAAGACACCACCACCTGGGGTTCCTCTTTGACCATAAGGATTATATGGGTCTTTAAAAACCTTTTCATTCGCATCGAAATAATCCAAACGTGCACCAATATTTAATACTAAATCACTATACTCAATTTTATCCTGTAAATATAATGCACCATAAACTGGATGTTTTGGTCCCTCTTTTTTATCATTACCATCCACAAAGAAATTGTCATCACCCGACACTTCTTCAGAACCATCATAAGTGTAACCATAATATTCAACATTATTTGCCCTATACAATCTCCAGAGTGCATCAGGCGCTGTGGAAGTGGTACCTATTGCTAATCCCATCGGATTAACAGTAAATCTTCTTATGATATAATATCTATACTCACCTCCTAATTTAAGGAGATGATTACCTTGTTGACTTGTAATGTCACCATTAAATCCAATATATTCCGATTTTGATTTCGTAAAACGATCTAGTACATGTCCCTTTGGAGCAATTGTACTATAAACTGCACCAGGATTTGTAGCTTGTGAGGATAGGTAAGGATTTATTGCAGTATCACCATATGCTAATAAATTATCGAACCATCGCCCATCTCCGGATTTTAGATCTTCTCTAAAATAGCTGATCTGTGCAGTATAAAAAGTTTTAGGATCAATATTTTGTGTAAATTTAAAATAACCCGAATAAGTAGCATTATCAAATCTTTGATGATTTTCCCAAGCTCGAAATCTTCTAAAATTATCCCAGTTATTTCCAACTCTACCGTAATAATATCCGCCGAATAGCATTTGAATTTCCGGAATTGGTTTAGCACTCAACTTACCATTAAAATTCCAGCTTGAAAGAGAGCTATTTGGTTTTACTCCACCTATTGCACGCGGATCATTATCTCTTAAAAATTGTCTCTCCGCTGCAATAAAAACAGTAAGGAGATCTTTACCAGGAATAATTGGACCACCAAAAGTAGCATTGTATACATTATAACCAAACGAAGTATAAGTGTTGAATATTTTTTCACCTGGTTTAATAAGGTTATCAGTAATTGCTTCAAATGAACCGAAATAGTTTGTTCTTGCTTGTCGAGTTGTTAAACTAACTAAACCGGACATAGCAGAACCATATTCTGCATTAAATCCCCCAGTTTGAACCTGTAATTCTTCAATTGAATTAGTATTTAAGTTTGCAAAAGAGGCACTACCTGTACCGGCAAGTGGATTATTAACTGCAACACCATCAACGTAGTAGGCAACCTCATTGGGTCTCCCACCTCTTATATACAAATTATTTGAACCTTCGTTTTGCACTACTGAAGCTTGTACACCTACAACATTTACCGCACCTCTTATTGGGAGATTGGCAATTTCCTCGTAGGTTTGAGTTCTTACAGTATTTGTGTAGTCTTTTTGAATGAGTGGTCTTTCAGCAACTATTTGTACTTCCTTTAACTCAATAGACTCTTCAACTAGGGAAAAATTAATCTCAGTTGTAAAATCTGCTGATACTTTAACATTAGAGATCGTTACTTCTCGGTAACCAACATAAGACGCACGTAGTGTATATGTCCCAGGAGGAACATTAAGAATAAAATAGCTGCCATCTACACCTGATGCTGCACCCATCGAGGTACCAACTATCAGAATATTAACTCCAACAAGTGGTTCGCCGCTCGATTTATCAGTAACTTGACCAGCAATTTTACCGGGTCCAGCAAAAGCAAGGCTTGAAATCGTAAAGACGAGCAAACTAAATAATAACAATTTACGTATCATATAAACCTCCATTAATTTGTTAAAAGGTTAATTATTTTTTGAATTGAAAAATTTGAAATATTAAAATCGCCTATACATCTGACGATCCCAGAAATTTTATTATGAATGGGTTTTTTTAGAATGTGTAACAATAGACTATATTTGAATCCTAAATTGTTTTACTATTTATTTCAATGAAAATATAATAAATAAATTTGATTATGTCAAGTATTTCATTAAAAAAAGTTTAGATTTAGCTTATAAATATAACAAATACACTTATAGCCAACAGCTCGAATATAAAAATTGCTTATTTTAAGAGATTTTAAGCACTTTTATATGTTAAATAATCAGCCTATTAGAATGATAGTATTTCTATCTATCTAATTTTAATTTTTAACCCAAACTGCATAGGACGATTTTCTCCCATAAACACCTTTTATTTTGATTATTTGAGGCTTTAGGTTTGTTCGATGTCAAATTCAAAAATAATTGGGCTGTCCAATTGCAATATATATTCAAATCATTTTGTCCCTTTGGAAAAATAAAAAGGCACAAAGAAGTTATCTTTGTGCCTTGGTAACCAGATTAGTTTTAAGCTGTTTGTTCAGATTCAGTTTTAGCAGTTGATTTCTCTTTTTTCTTCCAGCCCTTCTTTTCTTGCTTTAATTTAGTTTCTGATTTAGGTTTTTCCTTTACAACATTAAAATCGACAAGCTCAAGTATGCCAAGAGGCGCTGCATCTCCAAGGCGTTGTCCAAGTTTTATGATTCGAGTATAACCGCCTGGACGCTGAGCAACCTTTGGAGCAATTTCAGTGAATAATTCCTTAACCACTTCTCTGTCTTTAATATATTTTGAAATTAACCTACGTGCATGAATATCTTTCTTATTGTTTTCATTTTCTTTAGTAAGAGCATTCTTAGCACGTGTAATTAACCTTTCAACAAAAGGTCGGACTTCTTTTGCTTTTGCAAGTGTAGTTTGAATTTTCTTATGCCTGATTAACTCAGTTGCAAGTGTATTTAAAAGTGCTTTACGATGACTGGCTGTTCGTTTGAGTTTTCTACCGGATTTTCTATGTCGCATATATTTTCCTGATTTATTACTTTATTCGTTTAAATATTTGTCAACATCCATACCGAAAGTAAGTCCGTATTCTTCGACAATTTCGGTAAGTTCAGATAATGATTTTCTTCCAAAGTTTTTAAATTTCATCAATTGAGAAATATCCAAGCGTACAAGGTCGCCAAGTGTTTGAATATTCCCAGATCGCAATACATTATGGGAACGCACAGATAATTCCAATTCTTCTATTGGAGTTTTTAAGATTGCTCTAATTCGAGCTATTTCTGCATCGCTTTCACCACTTACAGTTTCACTCATCAAACGTGTAAAATAATCAATATGATTTTTCATTATATGAGCAGCTTCTACTACCGCATTATCTGGTGTTATAGAACCATCTGTTTGAACCTCGAGAATCAACTTTTCAAAATCAGTTTGTTGACCTACTCTTGTTGGTTCAATAGTGTATTTTACATTCACTATCGGGGAGTATATTGCATCAATTGGAATGAGTCCCAAAGTTTGTTCAGGTTGGGGGTATTCTTCTGCTGGTACAAATCCCCTACCATATCCTATATACAAATCCATTTTTAAGGTTGCATCTTTCTCTAATGTCGCAAAGTATTGTTCTGGATTTAATATTTCAATGTCGTCAGTAAATTTTTGAATATCTCCTGCAGTAAAACTTTTTGGACCTTCCAATGAGATGGAAATCTTTGAGGTCTTTTTATTTATTACTTTAATTCTTATAGCTTTTATATTTAGAATCAATTCAGTGACATCTTCTTTAACACCAGGGATAGTAGAAAATTCATGCAAAACACCTTTTATATGTATCGCATTAAAGGCAAAACCCGATAAAGATGAGAGCAATACTCTACGGAGGGAATTTCCTATCGTTACCCCAAATCCTTTTTCGAGTGGTTGTAAAATAAATTTTCCATACTTATTTGTGTATGTATTACTATCAATCTCCAGCTTATCTGGCATATGCAAATTAATTGTGGCCTTATCCATATCAATCTCCTAATTTTCTTAATATTATTTCGAATACAATTCAACAATTAGCTGAGGATTTGCATTTAATGGAACGTCAGCAATTTCTGGTATATTTAAAAAAGTACCACTCATAGTTGCTTTGTCGAGGCTTAACCAGGGCAGCATAGCATTATCACGCATTCTCTTTAATGATGAATGAATGATTTCAAGTTGTTTACTTTTTTCTCTAACTTGAATTACATCTCCAGGATTCAATAAATAAGATGGTACATTTACTATTTTATTATTAATCATGAAATGTCGATGAGCAATTAGCTGTCGTGCAGTTTTACGAGATGGTGCAAATCCTAATCTATACACAACATTGTCAAAACGTCTCTCTAATAATTTTATTAAAGTTTCACTGGTTCTACCCGTTTGTTTTAAAGCTTTTAAGAAATAATTATGGAACTGCGTTTCCATCAATCCATACATTCTTCTAACTTTTTGTTTTTCTCTAAGCTGAATTCCATATTCAGAAATTTTTAGTCGTCGAGATTGTCCATGTTGACCTGGGGGATAATTTCTTTTTTCAACAGGACATTTCTCAGTGAAACACTTTGTTCCTTTTAAGAATAACTTTTGACGTTCTCTTCTACATAATCTGCAACTTGATTCAATATATCTTGCCATTATCTTTTATACCTTTGTTAATTTTTATTAAACTCTTCTTCTTTTAGGAGGACGACATCCGTTATGCGGAATAGGGGTAATATCCCTAATAGATGTTATTTCCAAACCTACAGTTTGTAATGACCTTATAGCTGCCTCTCTACCTGCACCGGGTCCTTTTACATAGACATCTACTTTTCTGAGTCCGAGATCATATGCTTCCTTTGCGGCAGCTTCAGCAGTTACCTGCGCAGCAAAAGGTGTATTTTTTCTAGAACCTTTAAATCCGTTTTTCCCAGCGGAAGACCAGCTAATTGTATTACCATAAATGTCTGTAATGGTTACAATCACATTATTGAATGTAGCTTTAATATATACTTTGCCACTTACATCAACTTGAATTTTCTTCTTCTTTTTTCCTGTTTGTTGGGTATTAGCCATTTATAACTCCAATTATTATTTTCATTTTTATTTCTTAGCAGTAGCTTTCTTCTTACCAGCAACTGTTTTACGCTTACCTTTCCTGGTTCTGGCATTTGTACGGGTTCTTTGTCCACGAACAGGTAATCCTTTACGATGTCTGATTCCACGATAACATCCAATATCCATCAGACGTTTAATATTCATCTGAACTTCGCTTCTGAGGGCACCTTCTACTTTAAAATCCGAAGTAATAATGGAACGAATTTTAGCTATTTCTTCGTCAGTTAGTTCACCTATTCGTTTGTTAAAATCCACTCCAGCTGCTGAAAGAATTTTTTGAGCACTTGTTCTACCTATACCATAAATATAAGTCAAGCCAATTTCGGCTCTTTTATTTTTTGGTAAATCAATTCCTGCTATTCTTGCCACTTATGATTCCTTTCAAATTTAATTAATTATCCTTGACGTTGTTTGTGCTTTGGATTTTTTTTACATATTACATAAACTGTACCTTTTCGGCGTACGATTTTACAGTTTTCACAAATTTTTTTAATCGATGAACGAACTTTCATTTTATTCTCCGTTATTTATACCTATAAGTTATTCTCCCCTTTGTTAAATCATAAGGGGATAGTTCAACTGTGACTTTATCACCAACTAATATTTTTATATAATTCATTCGCATTTTTCCAGATACATGAGCAATAATTTCGTGTCCATTTTCCAGACGTACTCTAAACATTGCATTTGGCAATGTTTCAATGATTGTTCCGTCAATTTTTATAGGACCTTGTTTTGCCATATTTATTTAGTTAATATTTCCGGATCCGAATCTGTTATACATATCGTATGTTCAAAATGTGCAGATGGTTTTCCATCAAGTGTTTTTACAGTCCAACCATCTGAATTAAATTTTACTTTATACGAGCCCATATTTACCATCGGTTCAATAGCAAGCGTCATACCCGGTTTTAATAATATACCTGTTCCAGGTTCTCCGTAATTTGGTATTGGTGGTTCTTCATGAAGATTTCTGCCAATTCCATGTCCTACCAAATCACGTACTACCGAAAATCCTGCAGCTTCAACATATCTTTGAACTGCTGCCGAAATATCGTGAACACGATTTCCAGCACGAGCTTTTTCAATTCCTTTATACAACGACTCTTCAGTTATTTTTAACAATTTCATTTTCTCTTCTGAGACTTTTCCAACCGGAAAAGATTTTGCAGCATCACCGTAATAATTATTTTTTTTTACACCTACATCAATCGAAATTATTTGTCCTTCTTCCAATCGTCTGTCATCAGGTATACCATGAACAACTTCATCATCTATCGAAGTACACAATGAAGCCGGATATAAATTTTTTTTATCGTTTCCATAACCTTTAAAAGCAGGTTCGGCTTCCTGTGATCTTATATAATTTTCAGCTATTTCGTCCAACTCTTTTGTTGTAATTCCTGGCTTTATATACGATTCGAGTAACTTCAAAACCTCTGCAACTATTCTACAACTTTCTTTAACTAGTATGATTTCTTCCCTGCTCTTTATATTAATCATCTTGTGTTAAGTCTTGGATAATTAATATCTTCTGCCCTTTATATGACCACTCTTGAGAAAACCATCATAATGACGCATTACAAGATGAGATTCAATCTGTTGCAATGTATCCAGACCTACACCTACAACAATCAGCAAGCTTGTTCCACCAAAGAAACTTGCAAAAGAACCAGTTACACCTAATTTCATCATAAAAGTGGGCAATATTGCAATTATTGCCAGAAAAATTGAGCCTGGTAGAGTTATTTTTGTCAGAATATTATCAATAAAATCTGATGTATTTTTACCCGGGCGAATTCCAGGAATAAATCCACCCTGTTTCTGCATAGTTTCCGCAACATCTTTTGGATTAAAAGCAATTGCAGTATAAAAATATGTAAAGAACACAATCATAATACCATAGATAAATGAATACACAAACGAAGTATGATCAAAATATTTTGATATACTCGCCATAAATTCACTTTCCGGAAAGAATGTTAGAATTGTACTTGGTATAAACATTATGGATTGAGCAAATATTATTGGCATAACACCTGCAGTGTTCACACGCATAGGGATATATTGAGTAACACCACCATATACTTTCCGACCTATTACTCTTTTAGCATATTGAACTGGGATTCTTCGAGTTCCCTGTGTTACCATAATTACCCCAGCGACTATTAGAACCATTGCTGCTATTATAACCAATTCGATAATAATACTTCTGGCACCAGAACTTACAAGCTGGAATTCATCTAAAACAGCATGTGGAAAACGTGCGATAATACCTATAAATATTATCAAAGAGATCCCATTACCAATTCCACGTTCAGTAATTTGTTCACCAAGCCACATCATGAAAATAGTTCCACTTGTTAGCACAATTATTGTACTAATGAAAAAACCAATTCCTTGAACTTCAGGAGGTACTATTGGAATACCAGCTGCCTGCATATTAACCAACCGTACACTAACACCCCATGCCTGGAGAGCTGAGACTAATACAGTACCATATCTTGTGAGTTGTGTAATTTTTTTTCTACCTTCTTCCCCTTCTTTTGAGAGTTTCTGGAAATAAGGTACAACTGCACCTAACAATTGAATAATAATTGATGCACTTATATACGGCATAATACCCAGTGCAAATATTGCAGCATTATGAAACGCACCACCGACAAATAAATCATATAATCCAAATATTGTATTAGATGCCTGACTTCTTACTGCCTCAGCGAGTGCTGATGCATCAACACCTGGTAAAGTGATATGAGCACCGATGCGTACCACAATTAAAAGAGCGGCAGTGAAAATAATTCTTTGCCTGAGCTCTTGAATTTTTAAAATATTTCTAAAACTTTCACTTAGTTTAGCCATTTTAGTTCATTTAAGATATAATTTTTGTTTTTCCGCCAGCAGCTTCAATTTTTTGAACCGCAGAATTACTAAATGCGTGAGCTGTGACGTCAAGTTTTGTTTTTAATTCTCCGTTTCCTAATATTTTTATAGGAAGAGATTTTTTAGAAACGGCACCGATTTGATATAATATTTCTGGATTAACTACACCATCAGGAAATTTATTTGATTTAGCAAGAGTTTCTAATTTGTTGATATTTACTATTTGATATTCAGTTTTGAAAATATTTGTAAATCCAAATTTTGGAACGCGCCGAACCAAGGGCATCTGTCCGCCTTCAAACCATGGTCGGTAACTCACACCAGAACGAGACCCCTGACCTTTGTGTCCACGTGTGGATGTACCACCATGTCCGGAACCCTGACCCCTTCCGATTCTTTTTCTCTTTTTTCGGGAGCCTTCTTTATATTTTAAATTTGATAATAATGCTTTTTCCATTTTCAACCTTCTTTTAAAATTATCCTTCGATTTCTTCAACCTTAACAAGGTGTTTAACTTTTTCTATCATTCCACGAATTTGTGGAGTATCCTTTTTAATAACAGAGTAATTTGGCCGACCAAGGCCTAAAGCTTTAATTGTTTTTTTGTGTTTTTCGAGTGTATCAATAATACTGTAAATTTGAGTTATTTTTAATTTTTTTTCTGCCATATTTTTTTCCTAACTAACTTGTGTATCCGTCTTCTTTCCAAAAAGTTCGTGAAGAGATATACCACGCCGCATTGCAACTTCTTTGGCATCACTCATACTCATAAGTCCGCGTAAAGTAGCCTTAACAATATTATGAGGGTTGGTTGAACCAAGTGATTTTGTTAACACATCTTTTACACCTGCTAATTCCAAAACTGCGCGGACTCCACCACCAGCAATTAATCCAGTCCCTGGGGATGCTGGTTTTAAAAGTACTTTTGCTGCTCCATATTTGGAAATAACTGGATGTGGGATTGTACCTTTATAGATGCTAACTTCTACAATATTCTTTTTTGCATCATCAGTACCTTTTGCTATAGCATCACTTACTTCATTAGCTTTACCCAATCCAACACCTACATGACCATTTCCATCACCAACAACTACAATCGCATTAAAACTAAACCTTCGACCACCTTTAACAACCTTAGCAACGCGGTTGATGTGTACAATTTTTTCTTTTAATTCTAATTCACTTGCTTTAAGTTTTGCCAAATCTTATCTCCATAAATTTTTATAAACAAAATTGACTGCTGCCGGGGGAGGATTCGAACCTCCTCATACGGCTCCAAAGGCCGCTGTCCTGCCATTAGACGACCCGGCAAAATATTTTTAAAATTGCAGACCACCTTCTCGGGCACCTTCTGCTATTGCTTTTACTTTGCCGTGGTATCTATATCCACTTCTGTCAAATACAACTTTAGTTATATTTTTTTCAAGTGCTAATTTCGCCAAATGCTTACCTACTATTTTCGCCTTCTCTATCTTTGATTTGATATTAGATAACTCTTCTTGCAAATCTTTCGATTTAGTGGATGCAAAGGCTAATGTATTACCTTTGGTATCATCGATTATTTGTGCATATATATGTTTCAAGCTTCGGTAAACCGAGAGCCTTGGTCTTTCAGGTGTACCGAAAATTTTTTTTCTTATGTGCTTTTTTATTCGATCTCTTTTCTTAAATTTGGATTTATTAATCATCTTAAATTCCATTTATTTTTACTTTGTTCCAGCTGATGCAGCAGCTTTTCCTGCTTTCCTTCTAATATATTCACCTTCATATTTTATTCCTTTACCTTTATATGGTTCAGGTGGCCTGAAGGATCTTATTTTCGCTGCAACCAAACCAACTAAATGTTTATCAATTCCTGAAATTGTTATATTTGTCGGTGTAGGCACCTCTATTTTTATTCCATCTGGAGGAGAAAAATAAATTGGGTGTGAGTATCCAAGTGCTAGCTGAATACCTTTTCCTTTGGGTTCAGCTTTATAACCGACTCCAACAATTTCTAATTTTTTCTGAAATCCTTGTGAAACTCCATGTATCATATTAGCTATTAAAGCTCTCCATAATCCATGCAAAGCTTTCACTCTTTTCTCATCTGAAATACGCTTTAAAAGGATTTCGTTTCCATTTACTTCAACTTCAATCTCATTTACCTTTTCTGCTTTTAATGTTCCTTTGGGCCCAGTTACGCTTATAATATTTCCTTGGATGTTAATCTTAACATCTTTTGGAATTGGTATTGGTTTTCTTCCTATTCTTGACACTTTAAATGCTCCTTATATTACCATATATGACATATGATTTCACCACCGACTTTTTCCTGACGAGCTTCTTGGTCAGTCATAATTCCTTTTGGTGTAGAAATTATTGCTATACCTAAACCACCTAAGACTTTTGGTAGTTCGTCAGCTTTTTTATAAACCCTCAAGCCAGGTTTACTGATTCTCTTTAATCCATTAATAACACTTTTACCTGCATTATATTTCAAAAGAATCACCAAAATACCCGATTTATTATCAGGTTTTTCAATATAATCGATAATATATTTCTTTTCTTTTAAAATTCTTGTTATTTCTCGCTTCAAATGTGAAGAGGGTATTTCAACTTTTTTTTGATTCGCTTTTATAGCATTTCGAATTCTTGTTAAATAGTCTGCTATTGGATCTGTTACGCTCATAATTATCCGATTATTTTATTTTTAACATTTTAGAATACTACCAACTTGCTTTACGAACACCTGGAATTTTTCCATCAAGTGCCATTTGACGGAAACACAATCTACATATTCCATACTTTCTGATATATGCTCTTGGTCGCCCACAAATATTACATCTATTATGTTGACGAACTTCATATTTGGGTGTTTTCTTTGCTTTCACCCGCATTGCTAATCTTGCCAAGTAATGCTCCTTTTTATGTTTGTGGTTTTACAAAAGGCATTCCAAATGCTTTCAACAATTCGTATGCCTCCTGATCAGTTTTTGCAGTTGTAACAAATGTTATATCCATACCGAAAATTTTTGTAACTTTATCAACATCAATTTCAGGAAAAATTATTTGTTCTTTAATACCGACTGTATAGTTTCCCCTTCCATCAAAGGATTTGTCAGATAATCCTCTAAAGTCACGGATACGGGGCATTGCAATGTTAATCAATCTATCAAAAAATTCATACATTCTTTGTTTTCTTAATGTTACGCGAATTCCAATTGGCATTCCAGCTCTTAGCTTAAAGTTTGATATTGCCTGTTTGGATTTGGTTACAACAACTTTTTGACCAACTATCATTTCAAGATCCTTTGCAATAACTTCTATTATTTTGGGATCTTGAGTTGCCTGTCCTACACCAACATTTATACATATCTTATCGAGTTTTGGAACTTGTGCAGAACTTTTGTAATTGAATATTTCTTTAAGTTTAGGTACAATTTCGTTCTTGTATAATTCGGCTAACCTAGGCGTAACACCTTTTTCTATAGCTGATTCAGCTTGGGTATTGGTTTTTTGCTCTTTTACATTTTTTTCAGATTTTTCTTTTTTTGCCATAATATTTTCTTATTTATTAAAACATTTCGTTACAACTTTTACAGATGCGCATAAATTGTTTTTTATTGGTCAGAGCATCTTTAATACGTTTACGACCGATCCTTGAAGGTTCATTACATTTTGGGCAAATTACCATCACATTTGAAACATGTATTGGAGCTTCTTTTTGCACAATTCCACCTTGTGGATTTTTTTGTGAAGGCCGAGAATGCCTTTTTGTAATATTAACACCTTCAACGATTACTCTTGACTTATCGGGAAAAACTTTTAATACTTTTCCAGTTTTACCTCTTGCGTTTCCGCTAATTACTAAAACATTGTCGTTTTTATGAACTTTCATTTTTTTTCCTTTATAACACTTCTGGTGCTAATGAGATTATTTTCATAAAATTTTTTTCACGCAGTTCACGGGCAACAGGTCCAAAAATTCTTGTTCCACGGGGTTCGCCCTGTGCGTTTAAAAGGACTGCTGCATTTTCGTCAAATCTAATATAAGAGCCATCATTTCGGCGAATTTCTTTTGTAGTTCTGACTATTACAGCGCGAGAAACTTCACCTTTTTTTACTGCTGCACCGGGAATTGCACTTTTAATTGATACAACAATTAAATCTCCTACCGTTGCATAGCGCTTATCGTGCCCGCCTAAAACTCTAATACAGCGGACTTTTTTCGCGCCTGAATTATCAGCTACAACTAGATTTGTTTCTTCCTGAATCATTTTTATAATTCCTTTTTCAATTACTTAGCTTTTTCAATAATTTCAACAAGCCGCCAGCATTTGTTCTTACTTAAAGGTCTTGTTTCCATAATTTTAACCACATCACCAATCTTAGCTTCTTGCTTTTCATCGTGCGCCATTAGTTTAGTAGTCCTAGTAAAATATTTCTTATATAAAGGATGTGGCACCTTTCTTTCAACTGCAACTACTATACTTTTTTGCATTTTATTGCTAACAACTTTCCCAATTCTAACTTTTCTCATTGATCTTTCTTGAGTCATTGCTCTGCCTCTTTCATTTTTGCTTGCTTTTGTTTTTCAACTAAAACCGTTTTCAATCTTGCAATATTCCTACGGACTAATCTAACCTGGATAGGGCTTGATAGCTGTCGAGTTGCAAGTTGAAATTTAAGATGACTCAAATTAATTTCTTCATCTTGAATTCTTTTCTTGATTTCATCAATAGATAGTTGTCTTATTTCATGTGCTTTCATTTTCATATTTTAACCACCTTCATAACCTGGTCTAATTACCATTTTACTTTTTATTGGAAGTTTTCTACTTGCAATATACATTGCTTCTTCAGCCAGTGCTTTTTTAATTCCGCCTAGTTCAAACATAATGGTGCCGGGTTTTACAACCGCCACCCAGAATTCAGGGGCACCTTTTCCACTTCCCATTCTAGTTTCTGCTGGTTTCTTTGTAACTGACTTATCAGGGAATATTCTTATCCAGACTTTACCTTCTCTTTTCATAAGGCGCGTAAGTGCAACACGAGCAGCTTCGATCTGTCGCTGTGTAATCCAACCTGGTTGAAGAGCTTTCAAACCAAAATCTCCAAATGCAATTGTTGCTCCACGAGTAGCTTTGCCTTTCATCCTACCTCGTTGCGATTTTCTATATTTTACTCTTTTAGGTATTAACATTTTATATCACCATAGTTATATAGTTGTTCCACTTAATATTTCACCTTTACATATCCACACTTTTACGCCGATAGCACCATAAATAGTTTGTGCTGTTGCTGTAGCATAATCAATATCAGCGCGTAATGTGTGCAATGGAATTCTACCTTCTTTGTATTGTTCTGTTCTTGCTATCTCAGCACCACCAAGCCTGCCTGAACACATAACGCGAACTCCTTCTGCACCCATTCTCATAGCAGAAGTAATTGCGCTCTTCATTGCACGACGGAATGAGATTCTTCCTTCTATCTGCGTTGCAATTGTTTCAGCCAACAAATAAGCATCAAGTTCAGGACGTTTTATTTCACTTATCAATAATTTTACGTCTTTGTTAGTTATTGTCTTCAATTCTTCTTCAAGTTTAGTAATTTCCTGACCGCTCCTACCAATAACCACTCCAGGCCGAGAAGTATGTATTGTAATTTTTGCTTGTTTTGCTGTCCGCTCAATAAATATTTTTGATATACCAGCCTTCTTTAAACGAGTTCGAATATAATTACGAATTTTAATATCTTCTAATAATTTCCCGCTGCTATTCTTTGGCTCAAACCAATTTGAATCCCAACTTTTATTGATTCCTAATCTAAGTCCTATTGGATTTGTTTTTTGACCCATATTACTCCTTTTCAGCTTTCTCGGTCTTTTGAGTTATTGGTTTAGTTCCTTCTTCATGCTCAGCTACTACAATTGTAAGATGATTTGATCTTTTTAAAATTCTATATGCTCGTCCCATTGGTGCCGGCAATATTCGCTTCATTGAAGGTCCACCATCAACAAAAGCGTTTTTAACATATATATTTTGTGTGTCAATACGTTTTCCTTCTGCTTTGTTCTGCAAATTTGAAATAGCTGAACGTAACACTTTCTCCACCACCTTTGATGCGTGTTTAGGTGAAAAATGTAATATTGAAAGAGCTTCTTCTACATTTTTACCACGGATTAAATCTACTACCAGGCGCATCTTCCTTGGGGAGGAAGGAATATATCTATTTATTGCTTTTGCTTCCATAAGATTCTCCATTCTTTATCCGCTTATCCTGTTGTAGCTTCTGTTTTAAGACCCGGGTGGCCACGGAATATGCGTGTTGGAGCAAATTCTCCTAATTTGTGTCCTACCATTCCCTCATGTACATATACAGGGATAAATTTATTACCATTGTGAACTGTAAAAGTAAGACCAACAAATTCTGGAGTTATAGTGGATGATCTTGCATATGTTTTAATTACAGATTTTTTGCCAGATTTTTGCATTTCCTGTACTTTTTTAAGAAGCTTAGGATCAACATATGGACCTTTTTTAATTGAACGACTCATAGTTTCAACTTAATTATTTTTTAGTTCTTCGTTTAATTATATATTTATTAGATAATTTTCTAACTTTTCGAGTTTTCTTTCCTTTTGTATGCCAACCCCAAGGCGAGACAGGATGAGGATTTCCTTGAGGAGCCTTACCTTCACCACCACCATGAGGATGATCAACGGGATTTTGAACAACACCACGCGACTGTGGTCTTATACCTAACCATCGTGAACGACCAGCTTTTCCAATACTTATGTTTTCATGTTCAAGATTACTTACAAAGCCAATAGTTGCATAGCACTTTGCATGCAATTTTCTGATTTCCCCAGAAGGCATTCGAACTGTAACAAAATCACCTTCTTTAGCCATAATTTGAATTGAGACACCAGCACTTCTTGCGAGTTGTCCACCTTTTCCCGGTTTTAATTCAACATTATGTACAAATTCACCTACTGGAACATTTCCAAGTGGCATTGAATTTCCTACCTTAATTTCTGCCTCTGGTCCAGAGACGAGTGTCTCACCAACTTTTAAACCATTTGGTGCAAGTATGTATCTCTTCTCACCATCTTTATAAGTTAATAAAGCGATACGAGCTGAACGGTTCGGGTCATATTCAATTGCTGTCACTTTTGCTTCAATTCCGATTTTGTCTCTCTTGAAATCGATAATTCTATATAAACGTTTATGTCCGCCACCTCTATGACGCGAGGTGATGCGACCTGTATTATTTCGTCCACCTGTTTTTTTAAGAGGTTCGACTAGAGATTTTTCGGGAACTGTTTTAGTAATCTCTTCGAACCCTGGAACTGTCATCCAACGTGTTCCAGGTGTAATTGGTTTTAGTTTTCTTATTGCCATATTTCATTTATTCCTTGGTCAGATAATATGAGTATTTAAGTTACTCTTTTCCTGACCCGCAAAGAATGGATTATATATTTTCAAAGAATTCTATCTTATCACCTTCTTTAAGTGTTACGATAGCTTTTTTCCATTGTGCGGTTCTGCCTGTAAAGCGCCCGCGGCGGGTCAATTGAGTTTTCTGTTTTCCTTTATAATTAATTGTTCTTACGCTTAATACTTTTACATTAAACTTTTTTTCGATTGCTTTTTGTATTTCAATTTTATTAGCATTTCTTTCAACTTCAAAAGCATATTGCCTTTTTGCTTCTAGCTCTGTCATCTTTTCAGTAACTATTGGTCTGAATATTATCGTAGTATTCATAAAATTCTCTTTGTATTAAAAAGTTTTTTGCAATTCTTCAACAGCACTTTTCTGGAATAATAAAACTTTATTATTCATAATATCATATGTTGATACTTTATTTGCTTCGATTATATTGAGATTTGGAATATTTCTTGAAGCAAGATAAAGTTTTTTATCTGTTTGTGGAACTATAAATAATGTTTTTTTACTTTCAAGTTTTAGAGCTTTTAATATAGAGAACATATTTTTAGTTTTAGGTTCTTCGAATGTGAAATCTTCAACGATTTTTATATCAGATTCCTTAGCTCTATAACTTAGAGCGGATTTTCTGGCTAACTTTTTTACTTTTTCTGGAAGAGAAATTGAATAATCTCTTGGAACTGGTCCAAAAATTGTCCCTCCACCTTTCCAGAGTGGAGATCTGAAACTACCAACTCGAGCTCTACCAGTATGTTTTTGTCTCCAGGGTTTTTTGCCAGTACCACTAACTTCTGCTCTAGTTTTTGTTTTATGTGTGCCTTGCCTTTGATTTGCAAGATAAGCACGAACAGCTAAATAAATAGCATGATCATTTGGTTCAATTCCAAAAACACTAGGATCGAGTGTAATTTTTTCGCCACTCGGAGTTCCATCTTTTTTGTAAACTTCAAGTTCCATTTTTATTTAGATTCTTTATGAATTTCTAAGTAACAGTTAATATGACCAGGAACAGAACCTTTAACAAGTAAAAGGTTAGATTCCGGAATTACCTGAACAACTTTCAAATTTTTGATTGTTGTTCGTTTATTGCCCATACGTCCAGCCATTCGCTGACCTTTGAATACTCTAGATGGATAAGAACTACCTCCAATCGAACCAGGTGCTCTTACACGATCACTTTGGCCATGAGTCGTAGAACCGCCGCCAAAATGATGTCTTTTTACAACACCTTGAAAACCTCTTCCTTTGGAATTGCCTGAAACTGATACGATATCTCCTTTGGAGAAAATATTTTCCACTTTAATAACATCACCCAATTTAAAGTTAGAGATATCGAATCCTTTAAATTCACGCAATACCTTTTTTGGAGTAATTCCAGCTCTTTCAAAGTGTCCTTTTAGAGGTTTAGTAACATTCTTTGCCTTTTTATCTTCAAATCCTAACTGAATTGCGTTATATCCATCTTTCTCTGCAGTTTTGATTTGAGTTATAAAACAAGGACCAGCTTCGATTATAGTGCATGGAATAACTTCACCATGTTCATCAAAAATACTTGTCATTCCTATTTTTTTACCTAATATTCCAGTCATTTTTTATCAGATGAATTTATTTTAAAATTTTCTTTAAGAATTACACTTTAATTTCCACTTCGACTCCAGCTGGTAGCTCAAGTTTCATCAATGATTCAACAGTTCTTGAGGTCGAACTCAATATATCAATCAAACGTTTATGAACACGTGTTTCAAACTGTTCTCTTGATTTCTTATCAACATGAGGAGATCTCAGAACTGTGATAACTGTCCTTTTAGTAGGTAATGGAATTGGACCTGAAACAATAGCTCCAGTTTGTTTTACTGTTTTTATGATCTTTTCAGCCGATTTATCAATCAAATTATGATCGTATGATTTTAATTTTATTCTAATTTTTTCACCAGGCACGTGTAACTCCTAAAACTTTAATTAGTTATTCAATAATTTTTGTTACAACACCAGCGCCTACAGTTCTTCCACCTTCACGAATAGCGAACCGTAAGCCCTCTTCCATTGCAATTGTAGTAATCAATTCTATTTCCAGATTATCAACATTATCACCTGGCATTATCATTTCAACACCAGCAGGTAAATGTGCTATTCCTGTAACATCCGTTGTTCTAAAATAAAATTGTGGTCGATAACCTGAGAAGAATGGTGTATGACGCCCACCCTCTTCTTTCTTTAGCACATAGACTTGTGCATTGAATTTTTTATGTGGTGTAATTGATCCGGGTTTTGCGAGAACCATACCGCGCTCTAATTCATTCTTTTCTACGCCACGTAGCAACACACCAATGTTATCTCCAGCAATACCTTCATCAAGTTCTTTTCTAAACATTTCAACGCCAGTTACAACAGCTTTTTTATGTTGGTTCAATCCAATGATTTCAATTTCGTCTCCAACACGAACACGACCACGTTCAACTCTTCCAGTGCCTACTGTACCACGTCCTGTTATAGAGAATACATCTTCTACCGGCATCAAGAATGGTTTATCTACCTCACGTTGTGGAACTGGTATGTAGGTATCTACGGCTTCCATTAATTTGTATATACATTCAAATGCTGGATCATCTGGTTTTGAATCTGGTTTCATTGCCTGTTCCATGGCTTTGAGTGCAGAGCCACGAATAATTGGTATTTCATCACCGGGAAATTCGTATTGCTTTAATAAATCACGCAATTCAAGTTCTACGAGCTCGAGAAGTTCCGGATCATCAACCATATCGACTTTGTTCATAAATACTACTATCCTGGGTACTCCTACTTGTCGTGCAAGCAGAATATGTTCACGAGTTTGTGGCATAGGACCATCATTTGCTGCCACGACAAGTATGGCACCATCCATCTGAGCAGCACCGGTAATCATATTCTTAATGTAGTCTGCATGACCTGGACAGTCGACATGGGCATAATGCCTTTTCTCAGTAGAGTACTCAACGTGAGCTGTGGCAATTGTAATACCACGTTCTCGTTCTTCAGGTGCATTATCGATAGAATCAAAAGTTCGAGGTTGAGCAAGTCCACGCTTATTCAACACCATAGTTATTGCAGCAGTAAGTGTTGTCTTACCATGATCAATATGACCGATTGTACCAACATTAACATGAGGTTTGTCGCGTGTAAATTTTTCTTTTGCCATATATTTTTTCTCCTATTTAAATTGGGTGATTTAAATTATTTTATTTTGTATTCTATTAAGCAACTAATGATTGTTTTCCAGTTAAATTTTCAATAATATGATTTAACATATTAGTTGGCACCAAATCATAATGCGAAAATTGCATTGTATAGAGTGCCCTTCCTTGTGTCAAAGATCTTAAACTTGTAGCATATCCAAACATTTCAGAGAGTGGTACGTACCCCTTAATAACCTGCGCGTCTTTGCGCGACATCATTCCTTCTATTTTACCACGTCTTGAACTCAAATCACCTAAAACATCTCCTATATAATCTTCAGGACATACGACTTCTACAGACATTATTGGTTCAAGTATTACAGGCTTGGCTTTACTTGCTGCTTCTCTAAATGCTAATGAACCTGCGATTTTAAACGACATTTCATCAGAATCAACTTCATGATAGGAACCAAAGTAAAGACGTACTTTAACATCAACAACAGGATAACCTGCTAATACTCCATTTTTCATCTGTTCAACAATACCAGCTTCAACAGCAGGGATGTATTCTTTAGGAATAACACCACCTTTAATATCGTCAATAAACTCAAAACCTTTACCCTTATCATTGGGTGAAACTTCAATTTCAACATGAGCATATTGACCACGACCACCACTCTGTTTAATATGTTTATAAACCTGATTTACAGTTTCGGTTATAGTTTCCTTATATGCAACCTGTGGTCTTCCAATATTTGCATCAACACGAAATTCTCTTTTCATACGATCGACAATAATTTCGAGGTGCAATTCACCCATACCACTAATAATTGTCTGCCCTGTTTCTTCATTAGTTGATACTCTAAATGTTGGATCTTCTTCAGATAATTTAGCTAGCGATTCGCTCAAGCGATCAGAATCTGCTTTTGTCTTAGGTTCAATTGCAATAGATATTACAGGTTCAGGAAATTCCATTTTCTCAAGTATAATTGGATCTTTTTCATCAGTCAAAGTATCGCCAGTTCTTGTAAATTTCAAACCAACTGCTGCAACAATATCACCAGCAAATGCTTCATCAATATCTTCACGGTGATTAGCATGCATTCTTAAAATTCTTGCTATTCTTTCTTTCCTTTCACTAACCGAATTATAAATGTAAGAACCTGATTTTAATGTACCTGAATAAATTCGAAAATATGTAAGCTTTCCGACATAAGGGTCAGACATAATTTTAAATGCAAGAGCTGTAAATTTCTCATCATCAGATACTTTTCTTATCACTCTATCATTTTTGTTGGGGTGATGACCAACTATATCTCCAATATCCAAAGGAGATGGTAGAAAATCGATTACTGCATCAAGTAAATTTTGAATACCTTTATTTTTAAATGATGAACCACATAACACCGGAACAATACTTACTTTTAGACAAGCTCTCCTTAAAACTGCTTTAATTTCATCCGGTGAAATCTCTTTGCCTTCAATATATTTTTCAAGTAATGAATCATCTTCATCAGAGATAGCTTCAAGCATTTTTGTGCGATAAAGTTGTGCTTTCTTTTTTAAATCAGATGGAATTTCTATATCCTCATATGTAGTACCGAGCGTAGTATCATTAAAAATTCTAGCTTTCATAGTTATAAGATCAATGACCCCTGCAAACATTTCACCTTCGCCAACTGGAATTTGAATAGGAACAGCGTTAGCACCTAAGCGTTCGTGCATCATTTTTATAACATTTTGGAAATCGGCACCAACCCGGTCCATCTTATTTACAAATGCAATTCTTGGTACCGAATATTTATCTGCTTGGCGCCATACAGTTTCTGACTGTGGTTCCACACCACCAACTGCACAAAATAATGCTATTGCACCATCCAATACACGCAAAGAACGTTCGACTTCAACTGTAAAATCAACATGGCCTGGCGTATCAATTATATTTATCCTATGATCTTTCCAGAAACATGTAGTAGCTGCACTTGTTATAGTGATGCCACGTTCTTTTTCTTGTTCCATCCAATCCATAGTTGCAGCACCTTCATGTACTTCACCCATTCGATGCAGCCGTCCGGTGTAAAAGAGAATTCTTTCCGTAGTAGTTGTTTTACCGGCATCGATGTGTGCCATTATACCGATATTTCTTGTTCTATGTAATGGATATTGTCTTGCCATTTTCTACCATTTAAAATGTGCAAAAGCTTTATTAGCTTCAGCCATTTTGTGTGTATCTTCTTTCTTTTTGATTGAAGCCCCTTCATTATTTGCAGCTGAAATCAATTCAGATGCAAGTTTTTGGGACATTGATTTATCTTTTCTTTCATGAGCGTAGTTAATTAACCACCTGATGGCGAGTGCAATACTTCGGTCCTCTCGCACTTCAGTTGGGACCTGATATGTTGCACCACCAACTCGGCGTGCCCTAATTTCTAATAAAGGTTTCACATTATTTATTGCTTTATGAAATATTTCCAGTCCGTTCGATTTTGTTTTGTTTTCAATAATATTAATAGCATCATAAACAATTTTTCGAGCAAGATGCTTTTTACCTTTCTTTAATACTGAATTTATAAATCTAGACACCAAAATATCATTATATTTTGGATCTGGACTAATTGGTCTTTTTTCAGCTCTTCTTTTTCTCATTTTCTATAACTCAAGCTTGTTGAGGTTTAGGTTTTTTTGCACCATATTTAGAACGACCTTGTTTTCTATCAGCTACACCTGCAGTATCAAGTGTACCTCGAATTATGTGGTATCTAACGCCTGGGAGGTCTTTGACTCTACCACCGCGTATCATAACAATAGAGTGTTCTTGTAGATTATGACCTTCTCCTGGAATATATGCGGTAACTTCAATTCCATTAGTTAATCGTACACGAGCTACCTTCCTAAGTGCTGAATTAGGCTTTTTAGGTGTTGTAGTATATACACGTGTACATACACCCCTGCGTTGAGGACATCTTTGTAGCGCAGGTGCTTTACTTTTCCATGTAACTTTTTCGCGACTTTTTCTAACAAGCTGATTAATAGTCGGCAATCTATTTCTCCAAATAATTAATTATATTACTTAAATTTGAATGATTTTAATATACTTAAGAGCACTAATATAAGAAAATTTTTTATTATAGTCAAGAATTACTTTTTTGTTGTTTTCTTTACTCTTTTACGTGTTTTTTTCTTAACCTCTTTTTCAGGTTCTGGTTGTTCAATTTCTTGAGGAACTTCAACAATTGGTTCAGGAATCTTAAAAGGTTCTTTTGGAGTTACCAGAATATTCTGAAATCTCTTTAAACCCGTTCCAGCTGGTATCAAATGGCCTACAATAACATTTTCTTTTAAACCTAACAAATGATCAACTTTGGCAGCAATTGCGGCATCGGTTAAAACCTTTGTCGTTTCCTGGAACGAAGCTGCCGATATAAAGCTTTCTGTCGATAATGAAGCTTGGGTAATGCCTAGTAATATAGGTTCAGATGTAGCAGGCTCAGCATCTCGATACTCAATAAGCTTTTTACCTTTCTTTTTCAATTCGTTATTTATTTCCCGAACTTTTTTCTTGGGAACTAACTGACCATTCTTAAACTTCGAATCGCCTTTACTGGTTATATACAAAAGATCTTTCAACGATTCATTTTCTTTTGCAAGAGATAATTTATCAACAATATCTCCTTCTATAAAACGAGTATCTCCAGAATCAACAACCCTAACCTTCTGCATCATCTGTCTGACAATTATCTCTATATGCTTGTCGTTAATACGAACACCTTGCATTCTATATACTTCTTGTATTTCATTTACAAGATATGCCTGAACATCTTTTGGACCTTTTATTCTGAGAATGTCATGTGGATCAACTGCTCCATCAGTTAGTCTTTCACCTGCTTTAATATGATCTCCATCCTGAACCAGTATATGTTTACCTAGCGGAATCAAATACTCACGTTTATCCTTACTATCATGTGTTTCTATGATCACTTCTCGAGATCCACGCTTTTGTGCTCCAAATTTTACTATACCATCCAAATCGGCAACAAGAGCAGGATTTGAAGGTGTACGCGCTTCAAAAAGTTCTGTTACTCTTGGCAACCCACCCGTAATATCACGTGTTTTACCAATAGCTCTTGGAATTTTGGCGATTATTGTACCCGCATTAATAATTTCTCCATTATCAACCACAATATGTGAACGAGTAGGAAGGTTATAAACTCCAACTTTTTCACCCATCTCATTTTTGATAATTATCATAGGGTTTATATGTTTATCTTTCGATTCTATTACAACTGTTTGAATGTGTCCAGTTTGTTCATCCGGTTCCTGACGGTAAGTTACATTTTCCTTTAATCCAGCATATTCCACTTTGCCAGCAGCTTCAGAGATAATAACAGCATTATATGGATCCCATTCATACAACATATCACCTTTTTGTATAAAAGCACCCTCTTTCACTTGTAGTACAGCACCATATGGTACATCATATTTTGTTAATAATCTATTTTCATCATCATATATCATCACACTACCACTTCTACCAGTTACAATATGTTTATCAGATTCGTCATCAATTTTTATAGATTTAATACCTTCATATTTAACAATACCACTGAATTTCGTTACTATCTGACTTTGTGCAGCAATTAAGCTGGCGGTTCCTCCAGTATGGAAGGTACGTAGAGTCAGCTGTGTGCCAGGTTCACCAATTGATTGAGCAGCAATAATTCCAACTGCTTCGCCAACTTGAACTAACTTTCCAGTTGTTAAATTACGGCCATAACATTTTGCACAAACACCTCGTGGTGCTTCGCAGGTTAGAACAGAACGTATCTTAATTTCCTCAAGTGAAGTTTCTGATATTCGTTGTGCAATATCTTCGTTTATCTCTTCACCTGCTTTTACGATTAATTCATCAGTTAAAGGATCGTAAATATCATCAGCTGCTACCCGGCCTAATATTCTTTCAGAGAGAGGTTCTTTTATATCTTCACCTTCTTTAAGTGCACCAATTGGCAATCCTAGAATTGTACCACAATCCTCCATTGTAATAATTGCATCTTGAGCAACATCCACTAATCTTCTGGTTAAATAACCAGCATCCGCTGTCTTTAATGCAGTATCAGCAAGTCCTTTCCTTGCTCCGTGTGTTGATATAAAGTATTCTAAAACTGATAAACCTTCACGGAAATTTGCTATGATTGGGTTTTCTATTAATTCTCCAGTAGAACCAGATAAACTTTTTTGTGGTTTAGCCATTAAACCACGCATACCAGCTAATTGTCGAATTTGTTCTTTTGAACCTCTAGCTCCTGAATCAACCATCATATAAAGAGAATTAAAACCATCTAATGAATGTTGTAGAGCTTCAAATAATCTGTCTGCTACTCGAGTCGTAGCACGAGTCCAGGTGTCAATTACCTTGTTGTACCTTTCACCTTGAGTTATGAAACCGTTATAATATTGATTCTGAATATTATCTACATCTTTTTGAGCTTTTGCAATAATTTCTTCTTTTTCTTTTGGAATTATCACATCTCCAATACTAACGGAGAGTCCACCCTGTGTAGCATATTTAAAACCAATTGCTTTTAGCTCATCTAAGAATTCTGCTGTTTTTAGATTACCAAATTTTCTATAAACTTGACCAACAAGCTGAGTCAACCTATTTTTGTTCAGTAATTCATTTACAAAGTTCATTCCTTTAGGAATTATCTGATTAAACAATACTCGTCCAGTTGTAGTATCCAATAATTGACCATCAATTCTAACCTTGATTTTTGCATGAAGTCCAAGTTTGCCAGAGTTGTAAGCAATAATAACTTCTTCTGGTGAAGAAAATATTTTACCTTCGCCTTTATCTCTAGGCTTAGATTTTGTGAGGTAATAACAACCCAAGACCTGATCCTGTGTTGGGTGTACAATTGGAGAACCGTTAGCAGGAGATAAAATATTATGACTTGAGAGCATCAAAATTCTAGCCTCAAGTTGAGCATGATAAGATAATGGAACGTGCACAGCCATTTGATCTCCATCAAAATCTGCATTGAAAGCAGTACAGACCATAGGATGAATTCTAATTGCTCGACCTTCAACTAGAACGGGTTGAAAAGCTTGAATACCGAGACGATGTAAAGTTGGAGCTCGGTTTAGTAATACTGGATGCCCATCGATAATGTTTTCCAGAACTTCCCATACTTCAGGAACTTTTTTCTCAACTTGCTTTTTTGCACTTTTTACTGTCTTAACAAGACCCCTTTCAATTAATTTTCTAATAATAAAGGGTTTGAAAAGTTCTACAGCCATTTCTTTAGGTAATCCGCATTCGTGTAATTTCAATTCAGGACCTACTACAATAACTGAGCGGCCGGAGTAATCAACTCGTTTCCCCAATAAATTTTGGCGAAATCTGCCTTGTTTACCCTTCAACATATCAGCAAGTGATTTTAATGCACGATTATTCTCAGATTTAACTGCTGTGGATTTTCGGGAGTTGTCCAGAAGAGAATCAACCGCTTCTTGAAGCATTCTTTTTTCATTTCTTAAAATTACTTCAGGAGCTTTAATATCTATTAATCTTTTTAACCTGTTATTTCGGATGATCACGCGACGGTACAAATCATTCAAATCTGAAGTTGCAAATCTACCTCCATCCAGAGGTACCAAAGGTCTGAGTTCTGGAGGTATAACTGGAATAACATCTAAAATCATCCATTCTGGTTTATTTACAACCCCATCTCCACGATCCCGAAATGCATCCAGAACCCTCAAGCGTTTCAACATTTCCATTTTCTTCTGCGATGCAGTTTCTTCTTTTAGCGCTACTCTGAGCTGTGCAATTTCAGCTTCCACATCAATCTTTTTTAATAATGTTTTTAAAGCAGGTGCACCTATATCAGCAATAAACTTCCTTTCATCAGTATCATCCAAATCTTGATTATCTTCAGGCAAACTGGATAAAATTTCAAGATACTGTTCTTCAGAAATTAAATCAAGAGGTTTTAGACCTGTTGGTCCTGGTTGTATCACTATGTAAGATTCATAATATACAACCTTTTCAATATCTTTCATCGACAAACCAAGGACATATCCGATTTTAGAAGGTGCAGATTTTACATACCAAATGTGTGCAACTGGAACAGCAAGATAGATGTGTCCCATGCGTTCACGCCGTACACTTTTTTGAGTTACTTCTACACCACAGCGATCGCAAACAATTCCTTTGTATCTGATTCTCTTATATTTTCCACAGTGACATTCCCAATCACGAACTGGACCAAATATTTTTTCGCAGAATAAACCATCCTTCTCTGGTCTGAATGAACGGTAATTAATAGTTTCTGGTTTAGTAACCTCGCCTCTTGAACGTTCGAGAATTAAATCCGGTGATGCTAAACTTATTCTAATTCTTGAAAATGTTTTTCTTGTTTGTATTTCTGATTGTATCATATTTATATGCTCCAAATTCTTATTTTCATTTATTCAATCTTAACATCTAATCCAAGTCCCATAAGTTCTCTCACAAGTACGTTGAAAGATTCTGGTATACTTGACTCTGGAAGATTCTCACCTTTAACAATTGCTTCATATACTTTAGCTCTTCCAGGAACATCATCGCTTTTTACTGTAAGGATTTCTTGTAAAATATGTGCAGCACCATAAGCTTCGAGAGCCCAGACTTCCATTTCCCCGAATCTTTGTCCACCAAATTGTGCTTTACCACCTAATGGTTGTTGTGTAATCAGTGAATAAGGACCGATAGATCTTGCATGCATCTTATCATCAACTAAATGAGATAGTTTCATCATATACAGGTAACCGACAGTAACTTTCTGATCAAAGGGCTCACCTGTAGTTCCATCTATGAGGATTGACTTGGAATTTTCATCTAATCCTGCTTTGCGTAGTTCTTCCTGAACCTGTTCCCAGCTGGCACCATCAAAAATTGGTGATGCATATTTTTTATTTAAAACATATCCAGCCCAACCGAGTGCAGTTTCAAATAGTTGTCCCAAATTCATTCTAGATGGAACACCTAATGGATTTAACACAATATCTACTGGAGTCCCATCAGGAAGAAATGGCATATCCTCAACTGGAACAATCTTTGAAACAACTCCTTTATTACCATGCCTTCCTGCCATCTTATCACCAACAGATAGCTTGCGTTTTTTAGCAATATACACTTTGGCAAGTTGTACTATGCCAGGTTGTAATTCATCACCTGTTTGAAGCTTGTTTTTCTCATGTTTGTAATAATTTTCAATATCATCAAGTTTTTCAAAATAATTTTCATATAGTTTGGCTATACATGCATTTTTCTTTTTGTTTTCAACCCAATCTTTTTCGTAATCAAGCTTTTCAATGTCATCAACTACTTCAAATGTACTATCTTTTATAGCAACTCCGGCTTTTATAACCAGGTTGCCATTTTTATCATAAATTCCGATACTGGTTTCATC
>CALCJK010000002.1 GCA_937967455.1 uncultured bacterium
CTTGTCGGGGTGAGAGGATTCGAACCTCCGACTTCTTGGTCCCAAACCAAGCGCTCTAGCCGGGCTGAGCTACACCCCGTTTTATTTAACTGCTAGTAAATATACAAAACTCACTGAAAATTTGCAATTTGTCTAAAATAAATTTAATTTTATAGGAAATTTAACATTTATTATAACAATTTCTTTGATTAATGAAGACAATTTCTGTATTATTTGTGGACGACGATGATGAACTCAGAAAAGCTTTAACAGACGGCTTAAAAGAAAAAGGTTTTAAAGTAATTCCGGCTGAAAGCGGTCCAGTTGCCCTGAATATCCTAAAAACTTTTATTCCAGATATTATAATTACAGATCTGAGAATGGAACCAATGAATGGATTTGAGTTTTATCAAAATGTTAAAAAAATACCAGATTTATGTAATTTACCCTTCATTTTTTTAACTGCTATTAACGATACTCTTGCAGAAAAATATAGCAAAAGCTTAGGAGTAAATTCCTATGTAATAAAACCAATTGATATTGATAAATTGGCACTGATAATAAAATTTAATTTACATCTATGAATTCATTTCCCAAAAATGTATTTTCCAATATTAAAAATCTTTTTGAAAAATATCCAATTGTTATTGCTGCACTAATTATTTATTTATACTACCTTCTAACATCATATAACTTCTTTGCTCATTATAAAGAGAAACAAACTTTTCTCGATTATTTAATGCAGTTTGATTCCCTGATTTTTTTATGGCTTGCAATAGCTGCTTATTTCCAGCTCAGAAAAATTAAAAAGGATCGCATTAGTGAAGCTATTAAAAGAATGGAAGTAGAAAAACAACTCGAAGTACAAAAAATTCATGCAAAAGTTATAAATGAAATTACCGAGTTATTACAGGATAGCGTCAATAATCCGCTTGCAGTTATTTCTCTTGGAACAAAAGAAATAAGAAAAAAATTTGAAGCTGATCCTGAAATTATCGCCTGGCTAGATAGAATTGATTCAGCTATGAAAAAAATCCACAACACAATTCGAGATATACAACTTTATGAAACTCAAAAAATTTTAGAAGAAACAAATCCACATTTTCAAGAACCAAAAAAATAATATCATATATAAAAAAGGGAAAGTGAGAAGATTCTTATATTTTGTTCTACTAATATTTATTACTGGATTTCTTTATTCACAGGAAAAATTGATTATAAAACCAGATAAGATTGATCTGGATTTTGAAAATATTTATACAAAGAACTTAGAGAAGAAACCTAAAATAGGACTTGTACTGAGTGGTGGAGGAGCAAGAGGATTTGCGCAAATTGGAGTTTTAAAAGTTTTTGAAAAATATAATATCCAGCCCGAATTGATTGTTGGTAACAGCATTGGCGCAATAATTGGAGGTTTATATTGTTCTGGTTATTCTGCTGCACAACTGGAAAGTATTGCTATAAATACTAAATGGGATGAATTGCTTTCTTTGCGAGATGAAACTAAACGCACAGACCTTTTTCTTGATCAGAAACAAGCACGGGAAAGAGGGTTTTTAATAATTCGTTTTGATGGTCTAAATCCAATTATCCCTTCGTCTATTTCAAGTGGACAGGAAGTACTTAACTTTCTTAATAATTTGACACTACAAGCATTATATCACCCAATCTCGAGTTTTAATGATTTGAAAATTCCTTTCAGAGCTGTTGCTGCTGATATAACATCAGGACAAAGATTTGTATTTGATCGTGGTTCTCTTACAGAAGCATTAAGAGCAAGCTCGGGTATACCTCTGCTTTTTACACCTCTTGAAAAAGATTCGGCTTCATTGATTGATGGTGGAATTATTTCTAATATTCCAGTAGATGTTGCTAAAAATGAAAATTGTGATTTAATCATTGCTGTAAATTCAACAAGCGACATAAATAAGCTACCAGAAAATGCTGCTCCATGGGAATTCGCCGACCAGCTAATGACAATAATGATGCAACAACCAAATAATTATCAGCTCTCATTGGCAGATATCGTTATAAAACCTAATCTAAATAATCACCTGGCATCCGATTTTTCACAAATCGAATATCTTATCAAGGCTGGCGAAAAATCAGCTTATGAAAAAATAGATTCAATAATTTCAAAGATTAATCAAAAGAAGAATAAAAATATTCCAATTGAAGATTTAGAATTACAATTTTCAAGCATTCAATTTTCAGGCGATTCCATCTCCATAGAACTAAAAAATTTAATCCTCAACTCTATAAATAAAAATACGCTCTCAAAAACTGAACTTAAACAAATCGTTAATGAGATATATTCTACTGGAAATTATGAAGATGTCTACGCTGAGCTATCTGGTGAAATTTTAAATTTTTATTTCAAGCTGTTTCCTTTGATAAATAAAATTAAAGTTACTGGCAATCATGTAATAGCAAACACGGAGTTCGAAAAAATACTTGATACACTGATTAATCAGAGGTTTAACATTAAACAAATTACAGATGCTTTAGAAGATATTATTGCAATTTATCGTACAAGAGGATATAGTCTTGCTCGTACTAAATTAATTAAATTTGATCGACCAACAGGTGAATTGTTAATAGAAATTGAGGAAGGTACTATACACACAGTAAAATTTGAGGGTAATAATAAAACTGCTGAATATGTTGTTAGAAGGGAATTTCCGTTGAAGAAAGGAGATATTTTTGAAATACATAAAGCACAGAAAGGAATTTCAAATATCAAAAGTCTGGGATTGTTTGAATATGTCCTTATTGAAATTCAAAGCGATAAAAAATCTGACATTATAATAAATGTAAAAATGAAAGAAAGGTACACTGATATACTTCGATTAGGCTTAGGTGCAAATAATGAGCGAGGTTTTATAATGAATGTCGAAGTTCGAGATGCAAACTTCCGTGGTCACGGCGAAGAATTAGGATTATCAGCTTTTGCAGGGAATAGAGATAAAGGTATAGTATTTGACTATAGAATCAGAAGGATATTCCATACTTACTTTACACTAAATCTGATAACATATTATCGAATGCACGATATTTACACATATAAGAATGAATCCTCATTTTCAGATAGACACTGGAGAAGAATTCAAGATGGAGAGTATAGATTGACACGATATGGTGGCTTGGTTGGATTCGGAACTCATATGGAACGACTTGGCAATATTATGGTTGAGTATCGATATGAACAACAAGATATAAAGCAATTGATTGAAGGTGGGTATATTCCTGATAAATATCCAATAGCAATTCTAAAAGTAGGTAGTATCATTGATACTAAAAATTCTGCTAATTTCCCAACTTCAGGAATGTTTTTATCGATTATGTATGAGAACGGTATTAAAAAACTGGGAAGTAATGTGTCTTTTACAAAGTTAAGCATTTCTTATGAAAATTATCTGACATTTTTTGAGGACCATACGCTTGGATTAAAGGTTAATTTTGGTGCTGCTGATGCCACCCTACCATTAGCTGAACAATTCTCTTTAGGAGGAATCAATTCTTTCTTTGGCCTTCGACAATATGATAGTCGTGGCAGACAGACATTACAACTTGGTGGTGAATATCGTGTAAGGTTACCTTTCAGTATTATCTATCCAACTTTTGCCTCTATAAAATATAATTTTGGTACGATATCAAGTACACCACAGGAGTTAAAGTTGGTTGATATGAGACATGGTTTTGGTTTTCAAATAGGCATTGATTCTCCACTTGGTGCTGTGAACGCAGCAATTGGGCGAAGTTTTTTCCTGCCCAAAAAAGTTAAAACACCACCATCAATTGGCCCCTGGTTATTTTATTTCTCAATTGGTTATGATTTAGATTATTAATTATCTTTAAAATTAAGATTATGACTTTCTTAAATCCATTAGCACTATTAGGTTTGATTGCAGCAGCCTTACCTGTGATAATTCACTTACTGAATCTGAGAAAATTAAAAACTATAGAATTCAGTACATTAAATTTTCTTAAAGAATTACAACAGTCGAAGATACGTAAATTGAAACTTAGGCAAGTTTTGCTTTTAATCATTCGCACTTTAATAGTAATTTTTATTGTGCTTGCATTTTCCCGGCCAGCATTGAAAGGTACAATTCCTGGTAAGGTTGCTCAGCATGCAGCATCTACAATTATACTGATCTTTGATGATTCATTCAGTATGAGTGCTCAGGATGAAAATGGTGAATACTTCAAACAAGCAAAAGATTTTGCCCTTTCGGTAATTGACCTTGCTAATGTTGGTGATGAAATGTTTTTTTTGAAACTATCGGAGGCGGAGAATTCTGAATTTTCGCCTATCAGTGATAAAAATATTTTAAAACAAGCAATAATTGAGAGTAAGATTTCAGAGGTTTATCAACCAATAGATAATGCGCTTGGTATTGCTGCCCGGCTAATGAGCAGTTCAAAAAATGCTAATAAAGAAATTTACTTAATCAGCGATTTTCAAAAAAGTTGTTTTGATTTAATGAGTAAAAATAAAACAGAGATTTTTGGTAGTGATGTAAAATTTTTTCTGGTCAATATAGGGGAGAAAGAAGTGCCTAATACCAGTGTAGATAGTGTTGATATTAAGACCAAAATTTTTGAAATCGATAAACCAGTTGTTATTAACACTGATATAAAAAATTTTGGGAATCAGAATTTGACAAATCTTGTTGCAAGTTTGTATTTAAATGGTGTACGCTCAGCCCAAAGAAGCATAGATATTAGTTCATGGTCAGGAAATTCAGTAGAACTTGTTGCTGTACCAAAAAAATTTGGGTTTAATACAGGATATATAGAAATTGAGAGTGATGCGGTTGATATGGATAATCGCAGGTATTTTTCGTTTTATGTACCTGAAAGAATTTCAATATTAATTGTTTCATCAAAAGAAGAAAATTCAAAATATATTAAACTTGCTTTGTCGACAAATAGTTTGTTTCAATATAGGGAAGTTATTTCTGAAAAGTTTTTTTCTGAAAACTTGGCTAATTACGATGTAATTGTAATACTCGAATTTGATAAAATGACAAGAGAAAAAATTATAAGTATAAAAAATTTTGTAGATGCAGGAGGTGGTCTAATCATCTTTCCAGATAACGATTCAGATTTAAGACAGTTTAACGATTTTATTACTGAACTTGGATTAAAGCCAGCAGATGGATTTTTAAAAACTGCTTATCCATCGAGTTTTACTTTTTACAAGGTCGACTTCCAACATCCAATTTTTAGTGGTGTTTTTATCGAAGATACTAAAGAGGGCGAGAGGACAATTAATTCTCCGTTGATTAATTTATCTTTGAAACTTAAACCCACAGAAAATGAAACGCCAATTATAACTCTTGGTACCGGATATCCATTTTTATTTGAAAAGAGATTGGGTGAAGGTAAAATTTTAATTTTTTCAGTTGCAGCAAATTTAAACTGGTCTGACTTTCCAATCAAAGGAATCTTTGCACCATTAATTTATAGGGGAATAAATTATGCCGCAACAAGTACTTTACAAAATGAATCGAAGTTGACAGGCGAAAATGTACAAATAAAATTATTAAAGAAATCATTTGTAACACCGCGTCTAAAGTTAATTTATCCTGATGGTAATGAGGAAATAGTAAAAACTACGGAAACTGAACAAAAGGAAGTTAAATCTAATATTTTACATATCGGTAAATTGAAAAGTTCTGGGATTTATGAATTGAGAGATGAGAAAAAAACTTTTTCTTTGATAAGTGTTAACACAAACAGGTTAGAATCGGATCTTAGGAAAATTTCGGAGGATGATTTGTATGAATATTTTAGTAAATTAGGTGTAATGAAAAATCAATTAGAATTGCTGAATTCTCGTACAGATATTAAAGCAATGATACTAACCTCCCGTTATGGAGCTGAATTGTGGAAATTAGCACTTATAATTGTTTTAATACTTGCTTTTCTGGAAATGCTTATTGCTTTAGATAGAAAAAAATCCTAATATATGGAAAAAGAAAAAGCAATAGTTGTTGGATTAAAATTGCCACATATTAGTGACGAGCAACTCAAAGATTATCTTGATGAACTTGAATTGCTCGCTTACACTGCTGGTTGCGAAGTATTACAAAGGATAGTGCAGGAGCGACAGAGGATTGAAGCAGCGACTTTTATTGGTAAAGGAAAAGCAGAGGAAATTTCTAGGATAGTTGAAGAAAAAAGTATTCAGCTTGTTATTTTCGATGATGATCTTACAGCAGTACAAGTGCGTAATCTTGAAAGAATTATAAAATGTAAAATTGTTGATAGAAGTGGCTTAATACTGGATATATTTGCCAAGAGAGCAAAGAGCAAAGAAGCAATGACTCAGGTTGAACTTGCACAACTTCAATATATGTTGCCGCGACTTACAAAAATGTGGACTCACCTTTCCAAGCAATATGGTGGAATTGGAACAAAAGGTCCTGGTGAAACACAGATTGAAACAGATCGTCGTGTAATCCGTAGAAGGATAAAAATTTTAAAAGAAAAATTGAAAGATATAGAACAAGAACGAAATATTCAGAGGAAAAGTCGACAAGATTTCGTTAGAGCAGCTCTGGTAGGATACACCAATGCAGGTAAATCAACATTGATGAATACGCTTGTTGATGCTGATGTTTTTGTTGAAGATAGGTTGTTTGCCACGCTTGATACCACTGTTCGGTCAATGAAACTATCTAACACACAAAAAATATTAATTTCCGATACAGTTGGGTTCATAAGAAAACTACCACCTAATTTAATTGCATCTTTTAAAAGCACTCTTGCCGAAGTTGTTGAGTCTGATATATTAATACATGTTGTAGATGTATCTCATCCTCTGTTCGAGGAGCATATTCAGGTTGTGAATGATACAATTCAGGAAATTGGTGCTGGAGCTAAACAAACTATACTTGTATTTAATAAAATTGATCTCCTTAAGGATAGAACAATGCTTTCTGAGTTATCAAAAAAGTATAAAGACTCGGTTGCAATTTCGGCTAAAAGAAACATTAATATATCAGCTTTAAAAAATAAAATATTGAGCCTGATATCAAGCGAGTTTATTGAAAAAGTTGTTGAGACAAGCCATACCAATTATGATGTCATTTCTAAACTATACCAGATTGGCGAGGTATTAGATAAAAAGTTTAAAAATAAAAAAGTTTACCTAAAAGTTCGTCTAAATAAAAAACAATTAGGGAATTTTATGAAAATTTTATCAACAATGGATAAATAAGAATGATAACTTATCTTAAAAGAATCTTTATTTTTTTCATATTTGTATTTTTTGCTGGTTGCGGAATTTTAAATTTTGAGAGTCAAAATCATTACGATGCTAATCTCATAATACCTGATAATATTTCAAAATATTTATACTTTCTTGCATCAGATTCACTTAAAGGTAGAAATACGCCAAGTGAAGGACTGGATATTGCAGCGGAATATATTGCAAACAACTTCAAAAACTTTGGTCTTAAACCTGTTGGTGAAAACTATTATCAAAATTTTAGTTTGATTATAACAAATCTTGGTAGTGAAAACCACCTGAAAATTTTAAAAAATGGTAATATAAATGATTTTCAGATAAAGCAAGATTTTACACCTTTTGAAATGACAGCCAATGCAGAGGTAAATGCACCATTGGTTTTTGCAGGTTATGGTATCAAATCAAAAGAACATAATTATAACGATTATCAAAACGTAAATGTAAAAGATAAAATTGTACTAGTTCTCAGACATGAGCCAGGGGAGGAAGACTCAACTTCTATTTTTGATGGGAAAAAACCAACTGAGTATTCAAATGTTTCACAAAAAGTGAAAACCGCAATCGAAGAAGGAGCAATAGGTGTTCTTGTAGTTACTGATCCACTGAATCATTCAAATTTAACACCGCGTGGTTTTCCCTGGCCTTCATTGTCTAAAACAATTCCTGTTGAATCATTACCAATAACGCTGAATTTACACGAACCAAAAGTTCCTGTGGTGCAAGTTGGAGAGAGTATTATACAATTAATATTTGGAAGTGTAGATTCACTAAAAAATATACAAGCTCATATAGATTCAACTCTTCAGCCAAATTCTTTTGAGTTTCAGAACATAGAAGTAAATTTGAAAACAAGTACAATTTTAACAGAGAAAAATACAAAAAATGTCGCGGCTTATGTCGAAGGTGCTGACAAAGAGCTACGGAATGAAGTTGTTATTATTGGAGCTCATTATGATCATGTTGGTTACAAAAGAAATGCTGAAGTAGATACAGATTCCATTTTTAATGGTGCAGATGATAATGCATCTGGAACAAGTGGTATGCTAGCTATAGCAAAGGCTTTTTCTGAAATGAAAAATAAACCCAAAAGGACTGTTTTGTTCCTGGCTTTTGCTGGAGAAGAAAAAGGTTTGTTGGGTTCAAAGTACTATGTAAATTTTCCACTATTTCCAATCGAAAAAACTGTTGCGATGCTAAACCTGGATATGATTGGAAGAAATCATATAGATTCTGTTTTTATTTTAGGAGCCTCTCATTCGCCTGATCTGTTTAAAATAGTTGAAGAAGAAAATAAAAATATTAATTTTCATCTTATTACTTCGGATGGATATTTTGTTGGTGGAAGTGATCATGCCAGTTTTTATCGTCGAAACATTCCCGTTATATTTTTCTTCACCGGTGAACACAGTGATTATCATAAAGTATCCGATCATGCAGAATTAATCGATATAAAAAAACTTACAAAAGTATCAAGATTGGCATTTAGAACTGCCTGGAGAATAGCAAATGATAATAAATATTATAAACTAATTAAATAATTAATATTAAGGAGAACAAAATGAGAAACAAACCTTTTATAACACTGGTTATTTTATTAACATTCTTATTGAACTTAGTTTACGCACAGGAGAAAATTAAGCTCGCGTACAACTTTGAAAAGGGCAAAACTTATTTTTATAAAGATACAACAATTGGAGATATGACACAGGAAATGATGGGCAGAGAAATGAAAATGAAGAACGAGAGTCAGAGCTTAATTCGTATAGTTGTTAATGATGTAGATAAAAAAAAGAGTGCAACACTTATTGTTTCAGCTGATACGGTTTTAGTTCATAGTTCAATGCCAATGCGCGATACTACGATGTCGATAAAAGAAATTGAGGGTAAACGTACAAAAGTTGTAGTAACAAATCTTGGAAAAATTCTAAGCAGGGAAACAATCGATTCTGTTAAAGTTAGTGGTAGAATGTCCTCAATGGCAAATAGAGAAGCTATTAACTTCCCACAACTTTCTGATAAAGCTCTTGCATTCGGAGAAAAGTGGAAAAGTACGGAAATTGATACTACAAGTCCAGATAATAGCGGTCAGTTAATTGTAACAAGAGACATAGAATATACTTTAGTCAGTAAGGAGAAGAAGAAAAATTACGATTGTTATAAAGTAACTTTTACTGGTACAAGTTCCACAGAGGGTAAGTTTAATATGCAAGGAATGGAATTCTATATTGAGGGTAGTGGAAAAATAAATGGTTCATTTTATTTTGCTGAAAAAATAGGAATGATCATTGAATCTGAAAGTCAAACCGAAAGCGAAATGACCTATGCTTCGGTTGGTGAAAATCCAATGACGATACCAATAACTCAAAAAATTGTTTCAAAGAGATCACTGGTTAAATAATATTTCTAGTAAAAAATCAAATGAAAAATAAATTCATCATATTTTTATTTTCATTTTTTTGTTTATTTTCCTATTCGAAAGAGAACTTAAGTTCCAAATTTTTTAATACTGAGTATAAAATCAGGCGCAGTAATTTGATGCAGCTTCTGGATTCAAATTCTGTGGCTGTTTTGAGAACAGCTGAACCCAAAATCAGATCAAATGATGTATATTTTCCATTTAGGCAGGAGAACAATTTCTTCTATCTTACTGGTATAGATGAGCCTGATTACTTTTTGATTATTGCGCCTCGAAAAGTTGAATTTAATAATGGTATGTTTTCCTCTCTGCTTTTTGCACCTTTTAAGAAATATGATACGTTATTTATAAGTGAAGAAGAAATTATTCTAGATAAGACAAAGTTTTATGAGATATTCACTCAATTGCTGAAGAATACACAGATAATTTATATTTCTGCGCCTGAGTATAAAAATATTAATGATTGGTTAAACAATAAAATTTACTTATCAGAAAAAGTTGCAAAGAATACATTACGGGAAAAGTTTCCAAACCTTCAGATTAAAAATGTTGCAACTTTAGTTTCAAGATTAAGGGAGGTAAAATCTCAGAATGAAATAGCAAATTTGCAAAAAGCAATTGAAATTACTGGTGATGGGATAATTCGAGCAATAAAAAAATGCAAACCAGATATGTATGAATATGAAATACAAGCTGAAATTGAATATGAATTCACAAAGCAGGGTTCTACTGGCACAGGATATTTGTCAATTATTGCTTCAGGTGAAAATTCTTTAATTCTGCATTACAACAAGAATAATAGAAAAATGCAAGCTGGCGATATACTTTTAATAGATGTTGGCGCAGAATACAACTGGTATTCTGCCGATATAACTCGTTCCATACCGGTCTCCGGCAAATTTACTGAGGCTCAGAAAAAAGTATACTCGACTGTTTTAAAAGCTCAGAAGGAAGCAATCAACATTATTAAACCGGGAGTTACATTTCAAGAACTTAATAATAAAGCAAAACAGGTTATAGAAGAAGCTGGTTTTGGAAAATATATTCAGCACTCTGTTTCACATTGTATCGGATTAGATGTACACGACATCTCCTCGTCTGATACACTCAAAGCAGGAATGGTAATTACAGTAGAACCAGGAATTTATATCCCTAAAATTACTGAGGATTTACCGCTTGAATTTTGTGGTTTTGGAATAAGAATAGAAGATGATGTATTGGTGACGGAAAATGGATTTAGAATTCTTTCTGATGAAATACCTAAGGAGATAGAAGAGATTGAAAATTTGATGAAGAAGTACTAATCTTGTTTATGTTTTAATGAATTAAAAATGAATGAGACGGTTGCTAATATTAATATGATAAGACCTAATATAAAAAACTCCCAGTTGAAGCGCGATGGTATAAAATTTAAAAATATTTCCTGAATTTCAGAGTTGTATCGAATTTCATATAATCGTGTTAACAAATCGTTTTTGATTATTAAACTTGCATAGTCGTAAATAAAAGTGACAAAAATTGTAAACGATCCCACCAAGAGAAGTATCCATTCAAATATTTTGAATTTGACCGGATAGTTTCTGTTTTGTAATTCAATAATAAAAACTCCAATTGCTATCATAAGAATTGAACAAAGTATAGGTGCGAGTACAGGTCCAATCCAGGTTATTGGTATTAAAAAGAGGACATCCCATGTTAATAAGTCCTGTGGCCAGTTCAAAAAAAGTTTTAACCATATATAGTAAAATATATCCCACACACCAAAGGATATCAGGAAGTAACCTAACCGACTGTAAAAATTTATACCAGATAAATGTGCCACAGTAGCGATGACTAAGATAGTGGCGAATTCTCGTATTATCTCTATTATATATATTGAAGGTTTAAAAAATTTTAGAGGGAAGTTGAAACCCTCAGGAAAATATATTTCTCGTAGGTATACCACAACTGTTGATTCGATTAAGGCAAATCCAGCTGCAAATATTAAAATGAAAATATATTTTTCATATTTCGATATACTAAACATTTTGAATAAAATTTTTCTTGTAGCATCTGCGACGCTTATGCTGGCGTGCTTCAAAATATTTCCAGTGCGCCTGAACTTTATAATTTTCTTCAAGCTCAGGATTTGACTCCGCCGAGATTATTCCTTTTTCGATAGCAGTTTTTGCAAGCTCAGTTATTAACAATGCATCCGCACCTTTACCTTGTAAATCAGGGCGAACTGCACCTAAGTATAAATCTAAGTACTTGTGTTTTTTTAAAGCTTTTAGTATATGAATAAATCCAAATGGAAATAATTTTCCTTTAGCTCTTTGCATTGCCACTGAAAGTGAAGGCATCCCAATTACAAATCCTGCTACCCTGTCTTCTTTATCAAGGAGAATTTTAACATAATCCGATATAATAAATGAAAAGTATTTCTTTACATATAACTTAATTTGCTTTTCTGTTAATGGAACAAAGGCGTAAAGATTTGTAAATGATTGATTTAAAACATGAAATAATTCTTCTGCATAAGGTAAAAGGTCTTTGGATTTTTTTACCTGTAAAACTCTTATACCTTTTCTTTCTAAAACTAAGTTTGCGACTTTCAGTGCTTTATCTGGAATTGATTCAGGAACTTTAATCTGAAATTCCAACCAGTCAACATCTTTTTCGTAACCTAATTTTTCTAAATGTTTCGGATAGTAAGGGTAATTATATATAGTGGCAAGAGTTCCCAATTCTTCAAACCCTTCTAAGAGCATCCCTTCATGATCCATATCTGTAAATCCAAGTGGTCCGTGTGTGCCTGATAAATTTTTAGATTTTGCCCAGTCTTCAAATGTCTCAAATAATTTTTTTGAAACTTCAAAGTCGTCGATGAAATCTACCCATCCAAATCTTGCATATTTGTTTCCCCAAATTTCAATATATCTATAATTAATTATACCAGCTATTCTCCCAACTATATCGTTGTCCTTATAAGCTATCCACAATTTTGATTCACAGTATTCGTAAGCAGGATTTTTCTTTGGATTGAATGTTTCAAATTCATCACTAATTAAAGGAGGTATCCAATATTTTGAATTTTTATATAGTTTAAATGGAAACAAAACAAAATTTTTTAAATCTTTCTTTGTTTGAACCTCTTTAATTTTAATAGCCATAGTTTTTGTGATTATTGGGAATTTAATATTTTACAGTGGAATTTAATTCAACTCTTGATCTTTTCCCATTCTCGAAGAGCTATACCATACCTTACACCTCTTTCACTTACAATTATTTCTTTAAATTTACCATACTTCATAAACTCCAGTAATATAAGTGTACCTGCTGTAATTATATCGGCTCTACCCTCAGTTGTATTCGATAGTTCTCGAATTTCATCAGCTTTCATTTTACACAATTTTTTGAATATTTCTTCTATTCTTTCAATTTTTAAATGATGTCCGCTGATTTTATTTATATCAAAATCCTTTAATCCTAAGTCGATCGAAGCTAGAGTTGTAGGTGTTCCAGCAACTCCAATTAATTTTTCATTTGTAAATTTACATTCTCCTAATTTCTCTATTGCAGTTTTTATAAATTCGGTTGCTAAAATAATTTCTGCTTGAGTTGGTGGGTTGTTTTTAAAAAATCTTTCCGTCATTCTTACTGCTCCAACATTGATGGAATTAGTACATCTTACTTCCGTAAGGGTTCCTTCTGAGATTTCTGTGCTTCCTCCTCCTATGTCTATTACTACAATGTTACCATTTGATTTTAAACTGCTTACAGCACCGCGATAACTCCAGTAAGCTTCTTCATTGCTGGTTAAGATTTCTATGTCAAATCCAGTTTCACTCTTTATGAATGATAAAAATTCTTCTTTATTCAATACTTCTCTTAAAACACTCGTCCCAAAAGTTATAATTTTATCAGGGTTGTGTTCCTCTATTATTTTTTTGTATTCTTTTAAAACTTCTAACACGCGTGCAAAAGCAGGTTTCCCAATAATACCTTCAGCATCTATATTTTTACCTAATCTAGGTGTGCGTTGTTCATGCGCTAATGTTTCAATAATGCCATCTGTAATTTTAGCTATTAACAATAAAACTGTATTTGTTCCTATATCTATTACTGCTATTTTCATCATGCACCTCGTTTGTTAATAAGATTTTTGAGCGGCAAGAGCTAACCACTCGTTTTCTGAAACTTTCTCTAAGATTTTTATTTTATGTTTTTTAATTGCCTCTATAAACTTTTCTTCATCTTCAAGTAGTAATCCCGAAAATAATATTATACCCTCCTGTTTAATTTTCTTTTCTATTTCTGGTAACATCTCGATAATTGTTGTAAGCATTATATTTGCAGTAATCAAATCAAAGTTTTCATCTATATTGGATAAACTATGATTTGATATCCTGATTTGGTCTTGTAGTTTGTTTGCGAGTATGTTCTCAATTGCATTCTCTAATGCCCATTCATCATTATCAATCCCAATTGCATAAATTGCACCCAATTTTATTGCTGCAATTGCGAGTATACCAGTTCCAGTTCCAATGTCTAATACTTTATATCCAGTTTTTATATACTTTTCGAGAAGTTGTAATGTAAGTCTAGTGCTCTCGTGGTAGCCTGTACCAAACGACATCTTAGGATCGATTTGGATAATAATCTTATTGTCTTTGTTTTCGTACTCTCTCCAGGAAGGTTTTATGACCAATCTTTTACCAACTTCTATCGGATTGATAGTTTTCTCCCATTCTTTGTTCCAGTTTATTTCCTGAATTTCCTTAATTTTTATTATTGAATTTGAGCTGAGGGTTTGCAATAGTTTTTTTAAGTCTGATTTTAATTTATTATATTTTTCCTCACTCCAGAAAGATTTATCAATATAGCAAAGTAATTCGTTATCTTTTTCCTCAAAACCGTGACAGCCTATCTCAATCATTGTAGGTATAAGCAATTCTTGCTGTATTTTATTCGCACTTATAGTTATTTCAATATAAGTTTTCATTGTTAGAAAAATTTTAATAGTTGCGATAGATTAGATGAAGTAAAACAGTTCCAACGACTTTGAGACTATTTGGCGAGCATTTATCTGGAGTATCTTCAAGTGTATGCCAGTATCGATTTGTTTCGTCTGGATAATTAAAATCAATCAGATTAATAGTTTTAATTCCAACTTCGTTTAGTGGAAGGTGGTCATCAATAATTTCGATACCTTCCTGATTTGAAAATTCGATGTAATTTAATTCTGAAGCAATATTCCAGACAAGTTGAACAATATCTGGTGCATAACGAATTGAATATCCCTCTTTGAGAATTTCAAGTTGTGCGTCGCCAATCATATCGAGCAATATTCCGAACATTGGGTTGTAATCAGATGGTTTGTTTCGGGCAAAGTATTTTGAACCTCTTAAATATCCAGATATATCTGAGGGTTTAGCATAATCTTCACCATCGAAGAGTACAATATCGACTCCTATTTCTGGTGGGTGGGATTTTAGAATTCTTGCAATTTCAAGCAGAACAGCTACACCACTTGCACCGTCATTTGCTCCAGGTATAGGTAAATTGCGATTGTTTGGGTTAATATCCTGATCAGCCCATGGATGTGTATCCCAGTGAGCGCAAAGTAAAATTCTTTGCTGTGCACTTTTATTGAAAGATGCAATTATGTTTGAAAGGTATAAAATTTTACCATATGCATTATCTGAGAAATTTTGCAATTTTACTTCGTCCGCATATTTTGAAAGCTCGTTGAAAAGGAAATCTCTACATGCTTTATGCTCTAAAGTATTAGGCACACGAGGTCCAAAATCCACCTGTGCCTTTAAATACCTGAACGCATTTTCACCATCAAATGCTGGGATGGGAGTCTGTTGTTTTTTAATTCCCGAAACATTTTTGCCTGTCTGTTCAGCACATCCACAAAGCATTGAGGTTAACAATATTATAATAAAACACCTCATAATTTAATTGAAACTTACAAAAATATTTTTAAAGGTGCAAACCGGTATAAACTATTTCAATAATACTTTGCGATTATAGATAAAATTTCTTCTTCTATTGCTTTGTATTTATTGAAATTGTTTGGGTAATTATTCGGATAGTGGTTAATTATTATTGAAAAAAGTATAATGTTTCCTGATTTTCCCAGATAGAATCCCGTCAGGGAAGTAGCATCTGATTGTGTGCCAGTTTTTGCCAATATTTTCTTTTTCAAGTTTTTGAATCTGTTTTTTAGTGTACCATCTACTCCAGCCATACTCAATGAATTAAACAAACGACTGAATTTTGTACTGTCTGTTTGATAAAAGTGTTTTAGAATTTTTGTTAATATTTCAGGTGAAACCAAATTATACCTGGAAACACCCGATCCATCTGCAATCACGATTTTGTTTGTATCAATTTCAATTTTTGCAAGAAAACTTTTTATAATCGAAATACTTCCTTCGTTTGTTCCTTTGGTTTTTAATAATTCAGCAGATAGTGTTTTAAATAGATTCTCAGCCGATAAATTATCGCTGTTTTTGTTGATGAGATTTATTACACTTTCAATTTTATGAGTAATTTCATAAAATAAATCGCCACGACTTAGTGTATCGATATATGACCTTCCAAGAATTTTTATACCATTTTTATCTAAATATTCGTTAAATAGTTTGATAAAAAATTCTTCTGGTCTATATATGCTTAATGAATATTCTTTTGCATTACTATTTATCGGAATCTTACCTGATAGAGTGAAAATATTTTCGGTTTTATTTCTACTTACTTGAATGTCCAGTGTTTCTTTCTCAGATGTGGTGATTGTGTTGTTGATGATTTGTGTAAAATTATTTTCAGGAAATATTTTTATTATAGCTTTTTCGCCAATAATATTAGCTGGTGTAACTGTAATAATTATTGTATTGGAATTTATTGGAATCGGTGTTATATAAGGTACGAAAGCTTTGGGCTCATCATCCCACATCCAACCTTTTCCCCAGTATATATCATCAAAGTAAGAAACATCTCCAATTAAATTACCTGTTATAATTTTAATTTTTTTCTGTTTTAAAAAATTTAAAATTGAATCCAGATCGCTTAATTGAAATAATGGATCTCCATAACCTTTTATATAAAGGTCTCCATTTAATACAGTGTCTTCAATTATTCCATTTATATATATTTGAGTTTTAAAAACAAAATTTTCTGGCAGGTATTCGATTGCAGTTGCAGTTGTTATTAACTTCTGGTTTGATGCAGGCCTGAAAAGTTTGTTCTGATTTAATTGATATATAACTTTATTTGTTTTTAAGTTTTCAATCTTTATTCCTACAAAAACATCTTTTAATTCAGAGTTTATGATTTTATCTAGATTTCTTTTAATTGCATCCTTTGGCGAAATTTTGGTTTTTTGCAGTTCTTCATTCGAGTAAACTGAAAATGTAAAAGTAATAAGTAAAGCGTAAAAGAAAATATTTTTTGAGAATTTTTTAATCATGCTTTTTTTCTTTATTTTAATAAAAATCAGTGATAAAGAAAAATTTATGAAAAAAATATTTATTTTAATTTTTTCTCTTGTCCTAACATTCGGTTTTAAAGAAAATGAAAAAAGATCTAAATCAAATCCTCCAATTTATATTGCATTTCTCTGGCATATGCACCAACCAATTTACTGGCCTTATGAAACAATTTTACAAACAGAAGCAAACAATAGGTATTCTTATTCAGTAGTTGATATACACAATCAAAGAGTGGGACCTTATACAATTTGGCCAAAAAATGCAGTTATAATGGGGATTAATGCAAATTTCCAACATTTTGGCGCACAGGTAAGTTTTAGTGGTTCACTAATCGAAAATTTAAATAATCTTGAAAATGGTGGAAATCAAAATTTTCAAAATTGGAAGAGTCATTGGAATTACATTAAAACTCAAACAACCTCTCTCGGTAATCCAAGATTAGATATGGTTGCATTTGGATATCATCATCCACTCATGGGTTTGATTGATGATATAGATATTCGAAAACAAATTCAATATCATAAACAGATATTTTCACAAAATTTTTTGGGCAATTACTCGAAAGGCATATTTCCACCTGAGAATGCTTTTTCAACTCGAATGATTAAACCACTTGTTGAGGAAGGTATAAAATGGGTGCTTGTTGATAATATACATTTTGAAAGAGCCTGTGATGGATATCCGTTTAGTACAACTGGAAATATTTATGAACCGAATAAGTCGGATGTCAGGAATCCAAACCCGGGTGATTGGATTCAATTAAATGGACTTTGGGCACCGACCAAAGTGTCGGCTCGCTGGGCGCGTCAACCGCATTTTGTGGAATACATAGATCCAAGCACCGGAGAGAAATCAAAAATAATTGCAGTTCCAGCAGATCGTTATCTTGGCAACGAAGATGGTAGAGGTGGATTTACTGCATTGAATTACGAGGGAGTTATGAGTCAACTCGAAAGTTATAATACTGATCCTGCTCACCCAATTCTTATTGTGCTCGCACACGATGGAGATAATTATGGTGGTGGAAGCGAATCTTATTACAATAATAATTTTCAGAATTTTGTTAATTGGTTACTTGCTAATCCAACACGCTTTGTTTGTACAACAATAGAAGATTATCTTCAAATTTTTCCACCCGATTCAAATGATGTTATTCATGTAGAACCGGGAAGCTGGAGTGGTGCTGATAATGGTGATCCAGAGTTTAAAAAATGGCTTGGTGATCCCGATGCGTCAGGTTACAGTCCTGATCGTAATAGTTGGGCAGTTGTTACTGCTACAAAGAATTTTGTTTATACTGCTAATCAAATTGATCCTTTAAATGCTAACACACAAAATGCGTGGAAATATTTATTAAATTCTCAATCAAGTGATTATTGGTACTGGGATGGTGCGCAAAATGGCGTTTGGGATTCGCATCCAACAAGAGCCTGTAATCAGGCTGTTACTTATGCACAAAATGTAATTGGTTCAGGCACCGACTTAACTCCACCTACAATTTTCCCTCCACAAAGGGAACCATATAATCCAGGCGGTACAGAATGGGGAATTCTTCAGTCATCAAATTTTAAAGTCTGGACTTATGTGTTTGATATTAGTGGGTTGAAATTGGTGAAATTGAAATACCGATTAGATTTAGATGGTTCAAATTCCTGGAATTCAACTGATAACGAAACTTATGGAGGAGGTAGTGAAGTTACAGACTGGATCGAAATTCCGATGAATTCCCTAATCATACCTTCACAAACAGATCCACAACCATATTTTAAAGCGAAAGAGTTTTTTGCTGAAATTAATGGTTTAAGTAATGTTTTGATTGATTATTTTGTAGAGGCAATCGACAGTAATAACAACTTAGCTCGTTCTCCAATTCAGCATGTATGGGTTGGATTGAATAATAGTGGTGGAGCTTACTCAGTAAGCTGGTCCCCTTCATCACCTATGAATCAGGATACAATTTTTATTTCTGTTACAAATGTTTTTCAAGCTGCAAAACTTCACTGGGGAGTAAATAACTGGCAAACACCAAACTCAATTTATTGGCCAGAAGGAAGCTACTTGTATAATGGAGTTGGACCTGCAATTGAATCACCGTTTCAAGGACCTGATAGTCAAAACAATATCAGAATTAAAATTGGGCCGTTTAACAAACCTATTCAAACAGTAACTAAGATGTCGTTTGTGATTCATTATGCGGATAATTCGTGGGATAATAATAATGGAGCTGATTACCAGATACATATTGGCTCATCCGGTGGTGGTAATTTTGTTATGGATGGATTGATTGATAGTACGGCTCAACTTATGAGCGAGAACAATGGATTGAGTTTTTATTTAGGATGGAATGGGGCAGATTTATATCTTGCAACACAATCAGCACAAAGTCAGAATGCGGATATTTTCATATTTGTTTCCGATTCGCAGCGATCGTTGATCAATTCTCCCTGGGCAAAAGCTGGGAAAGTTGCTGGCTGGTCGGCTTATCTGGGCAATGAAAGTAGTAATAACTGGTGTGGATGGTTTGATAATTCGGGTACAGCTCAAAAATACGCTTCTGCATCATATCTAGAGGGAACTCTTAACTTATTATCTGAATTCGGGTATGTACCAGGCAGAGTGTTTGTTTCAATAGGTAAGTATCAAACACAGGATGGTGGTTCACTGATAAATCAGGTACCAGCTGGGAATGGTGATTTGAATATCGACTCATCAGAATTTTTTATCTACAATCTTAATCAAGTGCCAGGTGTACCAAACTTGATTCATCCTTCTGGTGAAATTCTTGATTCAAATAACACAATTACATTTACCTGGTATTCAGTGATTAATGCTGATGAATATATAATTCAGATTTCAGAATATAATAATTTTTTGATAATGATTATTGACGATACTGTTGCAAATAATTTTTTCACAAGCTCTGAATTGAATTTTAACAAGAAATATTATTGGCGGGTTAAAGCAATAAACAATTTTGGAGGAAGCAATTTTTCTGAAGTCAAAAGTTTTACTCTATTAAAACTAATTAAGCCTGATGTTAACATATCGCCAGGTTGGAACTTAATTTCGGTGCCGGTTAAATCGATTAATATGTTGAAGAATTATCTCTTTCCAACAAGCATTTCAAATGCATATTGTTTTGATAATGGATATAGAAAAGCTGATACTTTGAAAAATGGTATGGGGTATTGGTTAAAGTTTAACACAGCAGAGATTATATCGTTTAATGGTGCAGAAATTTATAGCGATTCAATTAAAGTTAATGCTGGTTGGAACTTGATAGGTTCAATTTCTCATGATTTTATTGTTAATTTAATCAGCACAGAACCTGAAAATATTATTGTTTCCGAATTTTATGAATATACAAATGGATACATTAAATCTGATACACTGAAATTAGGTAAAGCTTACTGGGTCAAGGTTAATCAGAGTGGGAAAATAATTTTAAAGTGAAAAAAAATGCTTAATAATTTCTTGGGAGATAGTACGAGTCTGTGGTAAATCTCATAATTTTTATTTACATAATGCTCTTTATATTTTTTTAAATAGTACGAGTTATATCTGCTTATAAAAATGATTGGTTGTTTTTATTGGAAGATTGGTTTCGGGATATTAAGGCATATATTACCGGTACTATAAAAAGCACAAGCAGTGTTGTCGAAGTTAAACCGCCAATTGTTCCAATCCCCAGGGAATACCAAAAGCTGGTATTTGTTTCTTCGAGTACTAATGGCAATATACCAGCTATAGTTGTTAGACTTGTTATCAATATTGGACGTAGCCTTAAAGAAGCGCCTTCAATGATGGACTCAATAAAATTGCTACCGTGAATTTTTGAAAGTCTGTCAACTAGTAGTATCGATATGTTAACAGATATTCCGGTTAATAAGAGTATTGATGCGTAACCACCTCTATCGAATGTGGTATCGGTGAAATAAAAAGCTAAGAAAACTCCGATCAGTGATAACGGAACTGAAATAATTATTATAATAGGTTTTATAAAAGATTCAAACAAAGCAGCCGTTACCATATAAACAATTAGAATTGCAAGAAAGATTATAAATCCAAGTTCTACCTCCTTCTCTTGGGTGAGCATAAAAAACATCTGCGATTGTTCTACAGAATAACCAGGTGGCAAACCGTTTCTGATCTGACTGACGACTGACTCAGTCCATATTTGTCCGTATTTATAAGGACCTTTATACTCGAAAGATACGAAGCGCTGATACTGCTGGTTTTCGCGAACGATTCTTGAGAGAACTTTCCTATCCTGAATATTTATCACATCTTTTAATTTTATACTTCGCCCTTCTTGTGATTTGATAACAACATTAAGCAAATCTTTTATAGAAAAATTCTCATAACCAGAGAATTTAATCGTTAAATTAATTTCTTCACCTGCGATTTTTATACGCGCTGTCTGAACAGTTCCTCGAGTTAATAATCTAATTCGGTGCATCAAATCAGCAACGCTTATCCCGTAATGCTCAACTAATTTCCTGTTTGCTACTAATGCAATCTCATACAAATCGCCGCTATACAGGTACGATTTATCGATATCAACATTGGCAACACGCCGATTAATGATTAACTTTTGCCGAATTTGTTCAGCAATATCTTTTACTTTTTCATAGTTATATCCAAGAATTTTAATGTTATAATTTGGTAATGCAGATGAGCCGGTGAAAAAACCTGGACCAAACCCAAAAACACCTACATTAGCTCCACCAATATTACTCATAAGCGATGTAATCTGTGCTTTCATTACGTAAGGAAATGAACTTTTTGCAGCATCGTCAGAAAATGTAATCGTAATGCTTCCAATTTCATTGTTGTAAATATTAGTAACATAATTGTCCAGTTTATCTTTGTACTTGCTTAGTTCAAATTCGATCTTTTTAATTGCTTCGTTAAGTTGTTCAAGCTCAGTGCCAGCCGGCTTACGGACTGTAACTAAAAGATATGTTTCAGAACCCCAGCTCCATATTTCACCACGATTTACATATTTGAAAAATAGATGTATACTTCCCCCTAAAATGTGGTCGGTGTAAGGTTTAATAGAAGAATAAAATTTACTTCCAAAAATTGAATTGTAAACCGGCGAAATCACCGGTGTTTCAATTTTGTCTGGTAACAACCATGTAGGTATCCCAAAAATCCAAATTATAAGAATGACAGTTGTTTTTTTGAACTTGATTAATTTGGCAAGTATCAGCTCGTATAATTTTGTAAAATGCCGTTGTAAATTTACTAGTAGTGATTCAGGATTTTCAGCTCGAAGGAGTTTGTAACAAGTTAATGGAACAAAACTGTAAGCTACGATTAAAGAAAAGAAAAGTGCCAGAGTTACTGTAATCGCAAATTGCTCAAATATCAGTCGTAACTCGGGTGATAGAAAATAAACAGGCACTAATGCACCTACTGTTGTTATAGTAGCCGCAAATATTGGTAAAGCTACATCTTTTACCGCTGAACGCACAGCTGAATTTTTATCCCTATCTAAAAAATTGTATCTCGAAATATTTTCTACAACGACTATCGAATTATCGACTATCAGCCCGAATGCAAGGGTAAGCCCCGCTAAAGTTATTATGTTAATACTTAATTTCAATAAGCTCATAACAATGAAAGTCAGCAGCACAGAAAATAGAATGGATGAGATTACTACGACGGGTGCTCTTATGGTGTGCAGAGTTGCAACTAAAACAATGAATATAAATATTAAAGAATAAATTGACCGGTTAGTAATTTTATTTATATCCTTCCGTATGTTCTGGCTTTTGTCGATCTCTTTTATTATGCTGAAGTTGTTAGGGAGTCTTTTTTCCAACTCTGCAATTTTTTTAATAACACGGTCGGCAGTTTTTATAATATTTGCGTGCGGTTCTTTATCAATTTGCAATGTTACAGCCGATTTTCCATTTATGCGGTAGTAACTATATACATCCTCGAATCCATCATAAACATATCCGACTTCTTCCAGAAAAATTACTCTGTTGTCCTTTAGAATTTTTACAGGAATTTTTTTTATTTGTTCAATACTTTTTTCTGGAGTTTCAAATCCTTTATTATCGATTCTAAGATTTATTTTTTTCCCATTCGATATTAAATTTCCTACTATTTTGAATGAGCCGAATCCTTGAATCTTATCTTGAATCTCAGTACTGCTAATCTGGTAAAGGTCTAATTTTTTATAATCGAGCTCAATTTTTATTTCTCTTCTGGTACCACCGTGAATAGTAACATTTGAGATTCCATCAACTGACATTAACTCGTTAAGCATATTTTGCTCTATAACTTTTCTAATCTCTGAACTTTGTAAGGGAGCAAAAATTGAATAGCTAAGAAATCCTTGAAGTTTTTCAAAATCTTCTGGAATATATTTTTGTACCCGCGGAGGTGTTGCATCATATGGAAGCGTTTCTGATAAACGTGCCAATTTCTCGTTCAAATCAAGAACTGCAAAGTTCATTTTAACTTTATTACCAAACTCTACTGTTACACGACTGAGTCCTTCCTGGGTTATGGATGTAACTCTTTTAACTCCTGCGACCGTATTTGCAATTTCCTCTATTGGCGCTGTAATTATTGATTCCATTATCTCTGGTGAGGTGTTACCCCAGGATGTTGATATGGTTACTCGCGGAAAATCAATCTCCGGCGAAAGTTCAATAGGAAGCTGTACTGCTGTTATTATTCCGATTAACAAGATGGCACTATAAACCATGGTAAAGAGCAAGGGACGGTTGATGAGTATGTTTAAATACTTATCCAAATTACTTTATCGTGGAGTCTTTATCAAAAAATGTGTAGACTATTGGAACTACAACCAAAGTTAGAAAAGTGGATGATAACAATCCACCCACTATTGCGATCGATAGTGCTACTTGTAATTGTGATCCAGAGCCAGTGCTTAACATCATTGGTATGAGTGCAAAAACAACGGTTAGTGTATTCATGACAATTGGGCGAAAGCGTTGCTTGCCAGCTTCTATGATTGAATCCCTTACAGATAGATTTTCACGCCGCATTCGAAGTATAAAATCAATTTTAACGACGGCGTCATTATCTGCAATTCCGACGAGTATAATTAAGCCTACTAACGATATCACACTTAAACTTTGTCCTGTGATAAACAATAATACTATTGCACCAACTATTGCTAAAGGGATCGAAAAAATAATTATAAACGGATAACGAAGTGATTCAAACTCCGCAGCTAAGATCATATACATCAAGATGACCGAAAGTAAGAGCGATATTATTAATCCTTTAAGTGCGATTTGCATTTCTTCGCTAATTCCGCCCACTTCAATACTATAACCGGGTGGCAGTTTTATGTGCTTTAATTTCTCTTTGACCATATTGATTACTTTGTTTATGCTCGCATCTTTATATCCAGCTAGTAGACTAATTTGACGATGATTATTTTCTCGATTAATTTCTAAAAAGCCTTCCGAGTAACTATATTTTATTAAATCGCGAAGGTAGACTGAGCCATTTTTAGTAACTATAGAGCTGTTCATCAAATCATATGTATCATTTCTATCTTTTTCGGTTGCACGCACTAAGATTGTAACTTTTTTATCAAAATCGCTCACAGTTGTAGCTTCAAGCCCACTAAAAATGGTACTGATATAATTTGTGATGTCCTTTACTGTTAAGCCATACATTGCTGCTTTGGTTCTATCTATCTCTATTGAATATTCAGGAATACCTTTTTCATAACCCGATCTTAAATCTGTCAATTCTGGAATTTGATTTAAGTGTGGAATTAATTCGTTTGCTATCTTTACAGATGTATTTAAATCATTTCCCACCACTTTAATTTGGATATTGTTTTCTGCCGGGTTCAGAATTTTTTCGAAAGTGGATTTCGGTTTGTGAAAAGCGAAGCTTACATTCTTGAACTTTCCTAACTTATTTCTTATTTCTTCCCTCACTTTCGAAGGAACATATTGCTTTTTGATTTTTATAAACATTTCGGCTCTGTCTACCGAACCCCGAGTAACGCTAAGAATATCGTGTTCATCCACTATACCGATATTCGTGAGTAAGTATTCTATTTGGTGCGACGAGATGAGTTCACTTTCGATCGAATTTACAAGCTGTAATGTTCCGGACAATGATGTACCACGGGGTAGTTTAACTTCTAAGATGAAATCATGCTGTTCAACATATGGAATAAACTCTTTCGGCATTATTACTATAAGAACAACTGTAACTGCAAATAAGATAAATGTAAATACAAGAACCGTTATTCTATTGTCGAGAGCATAAAGTAAAAGCTTTTCATATTTATTAAATAATAATCCGATAAATTTAGATATAGTTTTGAAAAGTGGAGATGATAATTTTTCGATTAAAGATAAACTTTTTTTACCGATTAGATGGTAGATCTTAGAAGTATTATGCCTTGAAGCCAACATCGGGATTAGCGACATAGCTACGAGTAGAGATGCCAATAGAGAAATCGTGATACTCAGCGATTGGTCGCGGAATAGTTCTGCGGTAATTCCTTTTATGTAAATTAGCGGAAAGAAAACCGCAACTGTTGTAAGTGTCGAAGCAGTTATAGCCAATCCAATTTCTGATGCGCCAATAGTGGCTGCCTCGATTAAACTTTTGCCAGCTTGGCGGTGGCGCGAAATGTTTTCGAGCACTACGATAGAGTTATCCAAGAGCATACCAACACCAACAGCCAAGCCTCCCATCGAGATAATGTTTAAATTAATGCCGAAAAGGTACATAAGCAAAAATGTTGCAAACAACGAGGTTGGTATAGTAATACCTATGATGAGAGGATCTTTGATATTATATAAGAATAAGAACAAAATCAGGAAAGCTAATATGCCACCGTATAGAACTTCCTGTTCCACATTTGTTATTGCATCATTAATAAAGTCAGCTTGGCTAAAAACAGCTGAAACATTGAAGTCTTTGTACTCTTCGTTTAGTTGTTCGATTACCTTTTTTATTTTATGAGTTGTTTTTACTGTGTTTGAGCCGATTTCTTTTTTTACTAAAATCGAAATTGTTTCGTTACCGTTCAAACTTGAAATACCCTGCCGCTCCTTAAAATCGTCTATTACTTCCGCAATATCTTTAATTCTGACAATTTTTTTCTTTCCCTGGGTTGAACTAAGTTTATCTTTGTTGTCTATTATTATGGTATTTTTAATTTCGTCAATAGTTTGTAGTTCACCTAATATCCTGAGTGGAAATCGGAACCAGCCACTTTTAATATCCCCGCCGGGTAAATTTACATTTGCTGCTGATATTGATGTTACAACATCGTTGAGTGAAAGGTTAAATGTATTCAGCAGTTGCATATTTACATTAACTTGTATTTCGCGCTCTAAGCCACCCAAAATGGACGCCTGTGCTACTCCGTCGATTTGTTCGAGCCGGCGCTTTACGACTAAACGCGAGTACTCTTTTAGATTTACGAGATACTCTTTTTGTTGCGGAGTTATTTCGTGAATATTTAATTTTGTACTTGCTAAGTCAAACATTTGCCTTTTACCTGTAACCACGAGTGTCATTATAGGGAAGGTGGATGGATCTATGCGTATAATAGTTGGTCTGCCTGATTCTTTTGGTAGCAGATAGCGCAGTTGGTCTAACTTTTCACGCACATGCAAGACAGCGAAGTCCATTTCAGTGCCCCAAATAAATTCGACCTCCACCAAAGATAATCCCTCACGAGATGTAGAGGACACTTTTTTTACTCCAGTGATTGTTCCTACTGTAGATTCGATTGGTTCAGTAATTGAAGCCTCAACCTCTTCAGGCGATGCATTCGGATAAATCGTTTGTATTGTAATTTTTGGTATATCGATTTGGGGAAGCAGGTCGATGCTGAGCTGATGATACGAGTAAATACCGAAGAGTGCAATGGCTAAAAAAAACATTAAAGTTGTAACAGGACGTTTTATTGAAGTGCGCTGTATCCACATAAGATGTAGCTATTTTGATCTTCGTAATTTTAGAATAAATATAACTAACACAAAACTAATTATCAATTGTTCTGTGTTTATTAAAATCTTATTTAAGTTTATATTTTTCTAATATCCTGTTACCAGGTTTGTCACTAAGCTCAATGTATATAATACAATTTTCATATACATCCTTTATTCCTCCACCTTTATCAAGAACAACAATAGGTTTTACTCGATATGTATCATAAACTCGCTCATTAACATATTAAGATATTATCACTAAATATTTCTATACTCATTTTTCGTATTGTTTAGATAAGCTATTTTAGTTCTTGCTTTTACAACGCGTAACCTCAATAAGTGGTCACCTTATCTTTGGAAAATTTTATTAAAAAAAGATGTTTTTAGCTTTACTTAAGGGAAATTCTTCGCAATCAATTACTTCTTCATTAGAATTTAGAATTACGATTGAATTATTTTTTATTATATAATTATCAAATACAGTGTCAGAAACTACTTCAACAGGAAAAGATATTGAATTTGCTTTTGCCCATCCCTTGATTACTTTTTGAGCAATTTTTTTATTACTGTAATTGTTTAAAATGAATGCTACAATATTGTGGATATAATTTTCATTGTAGTACTTGTTAACTGAATCGATAAAAGCCATTATATTTTCCATACACGGGGTACAACTAAAATCTTTGAAGTTGATAAATAATATTACTTGTGAGCCCGATTGGTTAAGGCTCGAATTTTTGTGTTGCACTCCATTCATTACAAAATTATAGTTCAGCAGACAGAGTAATAAAATAAAGCAGAATAGATGAAGGAGTTAGCATTAATATTTTCGTTGAATAAGAGTTTGGTTATGTTTAATTTTAATTCGGCTACTTGGGGAACAATGTAGTATAATAAGTCAATAAATTTATGAATTAGTTCGTTATCGAATAAGGGATATAAAATTTTCTTCCTAGCATGTAATAATATTGGTAATATTATAGTGTATACCCAAGTTAATATTAATGACAGAAGTGAATTATTGCTGAACATTGAGATCAGAAAATAATAACACAAAATTATAAGTGCTATAAATAAAGAAGTGAGTATAGCTAATAAAATACCGTTAAAAATAAATTGAAATCTTAGTCCCCATATTATCGCTATTGATGATAATAAATATATAAGACCTATGGAAAATCCAATTAAAGAAGTTACAAACATCGAGGGAAAAATGCCGATACGGGAAAGTGGTTTTGAATGAAGTAATTCTATTCTACCTTTTTGAGTAGTATTTGGGGTAATCCATACAATAGTTTAAACTCCCATAAATAATTGTATTAAAATACCAAAAGATAAAATATCGATCCAGTCTTGTTGTGAACTTTCCAATCCTGTTATAATAATTTGTTTTATAATGCCATTACTATGAATTATGTTAGTGGCAATAGACAAGTACCATATAAAAATAGAAGCAATCAATATCGAAATATAAATTAACCTATGTACAAACAGTTCATAAAGTAATAGTCTTATCAAAGCTAATGTAGTTGCCATATTATTGTTTATTAATCAATTCTATGAAAATTTCTTCTAGTGTATTTTGATATTTTTCAATTGTATAAATATTAATATTTACTTTTCGAAGTTCGTCTATAAATAAATTCAATTTATTAATATCGTCGATAGATACATTAATGTAATTCTCGTTTATTTCCCAGTTGTAAGTTTTTAAAATATTTTTGATATTCTCTGGTAATGGTGTACTTACTTTAATTCTGTATTTTAAAGGTCTCTATCATTTCCCTTCTGTTTATAGGGTCGAGTCCTTCAGTTGGTTAATCTAACAGGATTAGCGCAGGATCATTAATTAATGAATGAGCAATTCCAAGCTGTTGTTTCATACCTTTTGAATAATTTCTGATCTTTTTATTTTCATAGTCTTTTATATTAAATTTTTCAAGAATAAAATTAATCCTTTTTTCCAAAGCGGACCTATCTTGTAAGCACATACTAACATAATAAGTAAGGAACTGTTTCCCTGTTAAAAAATCAGGATAAATTAAATTTTCAGGTAAGTAACCAATCTTTTTCTTAATTGATGGATTATTTATATCTTGACCAAAGAGTTTTACACTTCCACCATTTGGTAAAACAATACCAAGTAAAGTTTTAATAAAAGTGCTTTTACCAGCTCCATTCGGGCCAGAGAGGCCAAATATCTCACCTTTCTCTACTTCTATTGATATATCGTCCAAGGCAGTTATATATTCTTTTCTATTATGCTTATATACTTTTATTTTTATCTGATGCAATAGTACGTGTTGGTTCAGTAAAAATATATATACCATCTAAGTTAAAAATGTAAAGATCTTTTTTATCCATTCCTGTAACATTTCCACCTAATATTAAAAGGTTTTTTCCACTTATCTCTAATTTTCTGATAATTGCATCAGGCGATTCATTTTTATTTTTGGTTTTGAATTGTTTATATATTTGAGGTATCGAAAAACTTTTAATAAAATTTCCATTTTTGTCATATTTTTCAATTACATTTAAAAATATATATCCTACATATAAATTATCTAAATGATCAATAGCAATATTGATAGAATTTAAATATTTGTATATCTGGTCTTTTAATATCTATGGCTATTAAGGTATCCTTATAAATTGCAATTGTTGCGGGTGATTGAAATTCTCCAGGTCCAAATCCCCCTTCTTCCAACTTTATTAATTAATTTCCCTTTTTACCGTCAATTGACGGGTTGTAAATTGTTCAGTTAATTTGATGTTATATATAAATTTCTCTGAATTAAGCTATGAATAACTATAACCATCTGAATCTAAAAGTTTTGAATTATAAATTTATTAAGTTTATAATTATTCCTCGTCTGTAAATATATTTGCAGTGTTAGAGATTTTATGTATGAACTTTATTTCACCTGGGAACATACTACCCGATCTTTTTTGATTTATATCAGTTGTGGTTATATCATATCCTAGTATTTTTCCCTCATAAAATGAAAAATCATTGTTATAAAATATTTTGAAAGCATATGGAGTTGCATCTTGATCAGATTTATAATAAAAAATTACCTTCTCTATGGGTTTTGATTTATAATTTGGATAAGTTTTAACTTGGCATTCGTTCCCTTTATAATCCAGGTAGATAATTAGAATCGAGCACTTTTTGAAAATTACTTTATCCACTTTGAGGTTTGAGGATGAATGACAAGTAATATATATCGTTAATACAAAACCAATCAATAAATATATTGTTTTCATAATATTTAATTCCTTTCGAGTAATATTTTTATTTGTTTTCCAAGATTATCTATTCTATTGTTAAAACGATGATCAGCACAAAATGCTAAAATAGGAGAAAGATGATTATTAGTTACAATAATGAAAGGTGTTTGAATATCATTTAGGTTAGAATAAATATTTGAATATGTTTCGATTATTGTAGGTATTGAGGAATAATACTTTTTATCAATAGTTGTTTGAACGCCACTGTCTTTAATTATTTTAACGCCAATAATCTTTTTAGTTTTTGTTGTATAAAATGAATTAACCTCATCTAAAAAAGCTATAAGTGGCGACAAGCATAAGATGCAGTCATTTTCGCTAAAGAATAAAAATATATTTACATCGGCTAGGTATTCTACTTCAGCAGAACTTGTATCCGTTATTTTCTTAATAAAAGAATAATTTAAATTCCTTAATATTAATTCATCATCAATTAGCTTTTTCTCAGATTTTAAGATATTATTTTCGCTTTCAATTAATTCAAACTGATTTAATAGAGTCTTATATTTGTTTAATGCATAAATATTTAATACAATCATAATAATTACAAATATCGAAATCACTATTTTTGAGAGAATCGTCATCTCCAAATGTATTTTAATTTTCCATATGAAATTTTACAACACGACCTTCGGTTTTGTCTGACAAATAGATTATTCCCGTTTTATCTACTGCGAGATTACCATAGTTATGCAATGAATCGATGTGAATATCGCCTTTAGATATTCTAAATATTTTTTTTAATTCTCCATCTTGGCTGAAAGCATATACAGTATTACCGTAAGGCACTACACCTTGAAATAGAATATACAAAAAAGGTGATTGATAATAAATATCTTTGCTTAAATAAAATAAATTGTACTTCTGCTCTGGGTTATTTTCTCTCTTCTTTACAATGAAATCGTGCATCTGTTTAATCTCATTATATTTACTCAAATCTTTTTCCCATAATAAATTTTTATTTTTATCATATTTTCGTAGAATTGGAAGCATAACAAAGGATGCATATATATTATCGTGTTCATCAATAGCAACAAATACATTGTTCATTGATATTTTTAGATATGGATCTGGATTTTCAATAATATTTCCAAAGCTTTCAATTACTTCTCCATATTCATCATATACTGTTATTAAATTGTTTCCCAAAGGATGATTAATAAATAATTTTCCTAACGAATTGATACAAAATGACGATTTTGCAAATAATTGATATTTTGGTCGGAAGCTGCGAAGATATTCGCCATCTAATGTTATTACGTCAATTCTAAACTTTGAAGCATCGTAAACATAGAGAATATCTTTAAATACTTCAAATGATGAAGGTGAAATAAATTCCCCAGGGCCAGCTCCTTTACGTCCTATTTGATTTAGGTAGTTAAAATCCTTATCGAAAATGACAATTCTTTGGTTGCTCCCATCAAGGACAAATATTTTGTTCTCTTTTATTATTAGTTTTTCCGGCTTACTGAAAAAAGGGATGGAATCTGCTGGGAAATTACTAACATCTTTAGTTTCTACAAGATAATGTATATCTGTTTGTTCAGAACAGGCACTAATTAGAAATATGATTATAATTAGAAAATTTATTTTATTCATTACTTTATAACTGGGTTAATTATATATTATTAGGCACACATCCACAGCTGGAATCACCTTCCCACCATGGACAGTCGCATTTGCATCCCTCGAATGGATGACCTTCGCAGTTACATGGTCCTCTGTTGCAGGCGCAAAAACAGAATCCAGTACCACACCCAACCCGAATTGAGCACTTGTATGTTGTTGTTGGACTTAATGAAAATGTCTGAGAATTATGTATAATTAATATTAGTAATACTAGCACTACTATACTTAATAATAAATCTTTCATATCTCTCCTTTCCCATCAATCGACAGATTTTTATTTGTTCTGTTAATTGCACCTACAATTTACAAGTTACCATAATAAAAGTCAAGAAAAAAATTATACCAATTTGTTATATCATTTTGTAAGATATTTTTTGAACCGTAGATACGATATCGAGAGTATGACTAGATTTTTCCCGTAATGCTTGTCTAAAAGTAAGTGAGTGTGTTATAAATAAACTTAATAATTTCAGTAAGAATAAAATCGTTCAAAGGCTTGTTACGGTGTGTAATCTAAGTTTACACAAAACTTTTTTATTGATAGTTAATATTCTGAATCTGATTATCAATTCGTGTAATTAACTCATGATGTCTTTCTGGATTAGGCTGAGCTGATTGAATAAAAATTACATCGCCATTATTTGCTACTAATAATTTTGAGGGAGTAGCGTCTATATTAAATTTATTTTTAATCAACTCTGTTACTTTCTTATCCTTATCTACCAGAATCGTAAAACTTAGATTGGAATTTATAATCCACGATTTTAATTCTATCTCATCACCATGAAATACAATCCCTACAACACTTACCTTTTTACTCTTATGTATTTCTTCCCATATATTTTTTTCCATCAAGCATGAAGGGCAATCGGTTAATGTAAATAAAATAAAGAGTGTATAATTGTTTTCTGAAACAATACTCGACGATGTATATACATTTCCTTCGACATCTTTCAAAGCAAAGTATAGTAATTTACCCCCTTTTTTAATTTCTACATCATCGCTAATACGATCACCATTTTTCAACTTATAGTTTTGATATAACAAGGTTGCATTTAGAATTACTAGTAAAATAATAATAGTAGCTAAAATGATTTTTTTAAAATAATTTTTCATCTCAATGATAACTTATATTTTCCAATTTTATAAATAGGCGGTGAGGGATCGCGTTCCTCATATTCAGTTAGAAAGTATAAGTAATATTCTTTATCCTTACAAAGTAATTTGTAATTAGTTGCAATATTTCCAGCTACATAGTAGCCATTACACTTGTATATTTCTAACATATACTCCCCCCATCGGCCCTTAATTTTTCAGGAATTCTACAGGATATAAGAACATACTCATTATTCATCAATATTAATTTCTCAACCGGAGTAAATGAATTAAAGAATTCTTCGTTTTCTTTTTGTGATTTATTCATAAAAGATTTTAAATCGCGAATGGGTGGGGGGCGTTTAAAATAACTCGGTTGATTCCCGAATGAGCGTTTTAACATACCGTTCGTATCTAAAACATTTATATAAAATTCACAGCTTTGAATCGCATATATATTGCCATTATCATCCATATCAAAAAGCATTGTGAAAAATAGCCTAAATTATTCTCTCTTGCCCATTTTGATACTGGGTAAAATGAATTTAAATATTTACCTTTTTCTGAATATGCAATAATGTAATCACCAACCCCGGGGATGTTCTTTTCCCAATTTTCTTTATATGCATTCATATAAATTTTATTATTAAAATTTCCATGCAAAGCTTCGAGGTTTTTTATTAAATTCTACAGCCAATTGATTTTTTTTAGAAAATATAAAGCGGGTACGCTTATAATAGGTACAATAATTAATTGGATAATACTTAGTTTTGATCCACCTATAAGATGACCTACAAAAAGTCCAATGTAAATTGCTATAGTGAATGATATATAGGGTTTTATTCTTTGAAAATTCATATTCACCACCATCCAATTTTTTTGAAAAAGCTGGCTCCAGCCGCTCCCGCCACCATTCCACCTAATAACCCACCCCAACTAAATTGACAATTGGAATCAAGTAAGCATTGTCCAGCATAAATGCCCCCTGCCACAACACCTCCAGCAATATCAGCTTTAGCTAGAATTGGAACTGTTACTTTATTAATTTTACTCAACCCTCTACCACTCCACCACTCATAGCTCGAACGGTATATAGATTCTATAGCATATATCATTGTTCTTGTTGTATCATCAATCGATTCAGTCAAGTTATTGCAATAATCAGCTAATTTTTCACGTGCATCACTATAACTGTCGATAATCCTCCCTATTTCTATCAAATTTATTTTTGTTTTTTCACTTATCAAGTTTTTATTGAATAAATGGGAAACAATTTCTTCCAAACTCATTTCACGCTTACTATTCTCTATTGAATCCGGAAAACCAGGAAAACTAATTTTCATAAGCTCATCTGTTTTATCGAGTATGCGACTGTTCTCGAATTCATTATACTCCATGCCTTTAATACGCATAAACTGTTTTGTTAATTCAAAAGAGTTCTCTAATGAAAATTCTACCTCTTTGCTATTGAATTTATCCATTATCCACAATTATGTCCTTCACCCACCCAAGTATACGGATTATTAAAAGTTGTTTTATTTGTTTGCTTCAAAAAATCATCTGGTTGGTTTCCGTAATTACATTTGTGGAATGTGAATGATATCAACAGGGATACAATTACTATCCCAAGCGAAATAATTACTAACTTTTTCATCTTTCTCTCCTTTTCCGTCAGTTGACGGATTGTTAATTTTTAATTGTTAAGTTAATTGCACCTACAATTTACAAGTTACCATAATAAAAGTCAAGAAAAAAATTATACCAATTTGTTATATCATTTTGTTACCTTTTTTGTTAACTGATATATTTGATTTTAAATAAAATTTGCAATATTCACATTTAAACTCATTTTTGCCAAATTGTTTTCTTGAGCTTGAGGGTGGTGCTGGGTTGGGGGGGGAAATTTTTCTTCAATTCATTTAATGTTATACCAAAATTTTTTCTTACCCATCGATAAAGTTGAAACTCATTCTTAAATCCAATTTTTATTCCTATTGTATATGCCTTCTCATGTTTATTTTCTTTAAGAATTTCTTTTAACATTTCAATTCTAAGCATGTTAATATATTCACGTATTGAAAAACCTGTTCGTTCCCTGAAAATTACATATAAATATTGGCGGCTTATTTTGTAAATTTGAGAAAATGTATTAATACGAAAACCGTTATTAAAATTTTCTTTGATATAATCAATTAATTTTTCAACCAATAACTCTCGTTTAATATTCATTTTGCCTCCTTAAAAAATTAATTATTTTAATTAATTTTTATTTTTGCATCGTGAGCCAACGAATAGTGACCATTTATTAAAACCGTATCTCCAGGAGTTATACCGTTTTTTATTTCAACAAATTTCTCATTCTCAGCTCCAGTTTCAACATAACACCATTTAGCTAAACCATCTGATGCAATAAAAACCAACTTACGTTGATCTCGAATTAATATTGCTTCTTTAGGAACTATCAAGCGGTTTTCAAATATTGCAGTTTCGATTCTAACCTCCGCATACATTCCCGGTTTAATTATTCCCTCATTATTTTCTAACTCGATGATTACTTTACAGGTTTTTGTTTGTGCATCTATAACTGGTGATATATTTTTAATTTTACCATTAAATACCTTTCCAGGGTACGATGGTATTGTAACTTCTGCACTGTTTCCTTTTTTTATTAACTTTATTTCAGATTCAAGTACACCAACCTCAACTTTAATTCTTGAAATATCAACAATTTGCAGTAGCTTTTCACCAGCTTTGACATTCTGTCCAATGTTAATGTTTACATCGGCTGCATATCCACTTATAGGCGATCGTATTTCAGTATGTGCTAAATTTAATTTTATCCTCTCTAAGTTTACTATTGCTTGGTTAAGTCCGCACTTTTGGGCAATGACATCGTCTCGAACATCTGGGCTATAAACTAAAGCTGCTTCATAATTGCGCTTTGCCTTATTGTACTGCTTTTCATCAATTTGTTTCGACTTATAAGCTTTCTCGGCTTCTTTATAATTACAAATTGCTTCGGATAATAAACTATTTCCAGAATAAATTTCAATTCTTTCCATAGTTGTTCCGTAGCGCATAAGGTTATACTCGATTTGAGTTTCTAATAATTTCGACTCTGCTTCTTTTAATGCTAATAATATTTCTGAATCATCAAGCTTTAATAATAGTTCACCCTTATCAACCTTGCTCCCTTCATCAACAAAGTATTGCTGTACTATTCCGTTTATACTCGAAGAAATTTCTACCTGATATATAGGTTTTGCATTTCCTGATGTTAGAATGCTTTGTACTAGGTTACCTACTCTTGCTACAACAGCTGAGACATCAAAAACAATATCTGAATTAATCGTTGGGATTTCTTTGTTTTTATTGCTCTCCTCTTTTTTTTCTGATTTTGTGAAGATGTAGACCGAAAGTATAAAAATTATTAAAGGTAGTAATAAACCAATAATTATTTTATTCTTTAAACCCATATATATCAATATTTTACATTTTATGTCTGGCAAAGATTTTTTTTAGAAAAAATCTTCAAACTGTTTAATGAGGATTATAAATAGTATTGTTTTTATGATATATGCGTAGCCACCGATAACAACTTTAATATTTTGATTAACGGTAGTATTTTTAATACCTCAACAAAATATACTTATATATTTACTTATTGGCAAACATTTTCTTTTACAATTGCTTAAATCAAACACTCAATTTTCAAATAGAGCGGGGTTTTTTTAAAATTCTGCTCAAATGAACTGTTTTTAAGGATTTTTTTAATCACTTGACTTTCATTATTTTGTTTGTTATAGTTACATCAGATAAATAACATTACACAAAAAAATTAATAGAGGCTTAAAAAGTGTGTAAGAAAATAGATGTCGCGCCCCCTCCAAAAAATTTCTGTGCAAAGATTATTGTATCCCAAACTCGTACTGAGCGAATGCGAACCATCCTAAATCGCAATGCGCCGATCGCAAATCTTAAATCCCAAGCTCATGCTGATCAAAAAAAACCATCACCAATATCTTATCACTAATCACTTATCCCATATTACTCTTCATATTATTTATTTTCATTTCCTGTCGCGAGCGGGTAACACCACCTGATCTGCCGCGATATATATCACCGATAATTCTTGCAGTTGAAGATACCTCCTGTACAGATGCTTTTATAAGGATAAAGACAACAAAAGCTTTTGAGAGTGGAGTTATACAACTTAGACGAGAAGGTTCTACAAGGATTGAGATAAGTAATATAAGCTCGCAACTCGACCCATTAGTTATTGATGAAGGACTTTTACCAAGGCGTGAATATAGATACAGAGCATACCGTTTAGATGGAGGTTTGGAAGTAGACTCGAGTTCGGAGTTAAGAGTAACTACGATGGACACAACGAGTCATGAATTTAGCTGGGAGATAACATATTTGGGAGATGAGGGTATCAATAGGCTTTTAGATGTAGCGATAATAAATGATACACTTGCATATGC
>CALCJK010000003.1 GCA_937967455.1 uncultured bacterium
AAGCGAAGGATCCCCTGAGCGCAAGCGAAGGACCTACCATTTATCCTTTAGCCAGATTCTTCGGTCATCCACTAATGTGGATGATTTCGGAAAGATTTGAAGATTAGGAGCACATTTTGTATATTCAATAAAATTTAAAAATTCGTGGAATATGACTAAATATTACATTGAAGAACTCTCAAAATACGAAGGACAGGAAGTTGAAATAAAAGGCTGGGTTTATAATAAACGATCCAGTGGAAAGATTAAATTTTTACTCGTGCGAGATGGAACGGGTATTGTCCAGTGTGTAATTGTAAAAAATTTGGTTCCAGAAGAGGTCTTCGAAAAATTTGATATCCTAACTCAGGAATCCTCGTTGATTTTGCGAGGGAAAGTTAGGAAGGAAGATCGAGCACCCGGTGGTTACGAAATTGATACAAGTGATATTCAAATTGTTCACATTGCAAAGGATTACCCAATCACACCCAAGGAACACGGGATAGAGTTCCTTGCAGATATTCGACATCTTTGGCTTCGTTCAACACGTCAACACGCTATAATGCGAGTTCGGCATGAGATAATTCGTTCGATTCGGGAATTTTTTGATAATCGCGGTTTCACATTAATTGATGCACCAATCTTTACACCAGCCGCCTGTGAAGGTACGAGCACTCTGTTTGAAACAGAATATTTTGACCTTGGGAAAGCATACTTAACTCAATCAGGTCAGCTTTACGGTGAAGCCGGTGCAATGGCTTTCGGGAAAATTTATGTTTTCGGACCAACTTTTAGAGCAGAAAAATCCAAAACCAGACGACACTTAACAGAATTCTGGATGGTTGAACCTGAAGTCGCCTGGAACGATCTGAACGATAATATGGAACTAGCAGAGGAGTTTCTTGAACATATTGTAGCTTCAGTTCTAAAAAACCGTGAAAAAGAATTGAAGATTTTAGAAAGAGATATAACTTTACTTGAGAAAGTTAAAAAACCTCTTCCAAGAATTTCTTATTCGGAAGCTGTTGATATTTTAAAAAAGAACGGAATTGATTTCCAATGGGGTAATGATTTTGGTGGAACGGACGAAACAGTAATTTCAAGTCAGTTTGAAAAACCTGTTATCGTACACAGATATCCAGCAGAGGTTAAAGCATTTTATATGAAGCGCGATCCTGAAAATGAAAAGCTTGCACTTGCAATGGATATTCTCGCACCAGAAGGTTATGGTGAGATTATAGGTGGAAGTCAGAGGGAAGACGATTACGACATATTAGTAAAAAGAATTAAAGAACATAACCTCCCAATGGAAGCATTTGAATGGTATCTAGATTTGAGAAGGTATGGTTCTGTTCCACATTCTGGCTTTGGACTTGGTGTCGAAAGGACTGTTGCATGGATATGTGGACTTGAACATGTTCGAGAAACAATTCCTTTCCCAAGAATGATATACAGGCTAACCCCGTAAATATATGTTATCAGTCCAAAATATCAGGAAAGAATATTCTACGGTAGTGGCTGTAGATGATGTATCTTTTGAAGTTAAACCGGGAGAGATATTTGGACTTTTAGGTCCAAACGGGGCAGGAAAAACAACAACAATCAGGATGATACTTGATATTATAAAACCTGATCGGGGAAAAATTCTTTTCAATGGAAAAGTTATTGATGAAGAAATAAGAAATAAAATTGGTTATCTTCCAGAAGAAAGAGGGCTTTACAGGAAAAATAAATTAATTAATACAATCATTTACTTTGCAACATTAAAAGGTTTAAGTCAATCCGAAGCTAGAAAACGGGCATATAATTTACTTAAGCGTCTGGATTTATTATCATATGCTGAAAGAAAAGTTGAAGAATTATCAAAAGGTAACCAGCAGAAGGTTCAATTCATAATATCTATAATTCATGATCCACAAATTGTTATACTTGATGAACCTTTTTCAGGACTGGATCCGGTAAATCAGATTGTGCTTAAAGATTTGTTTATGGAGATGAAGGATAATGGGAAAGCCATAATTTTCTCAACTCATATGATGGAGCAGGCAGAGAAATTATCAGATAAGATTTGCTTGATCAATCAGGGCAAGGTAGTTTTAAATGGTACACTTTCGGAAGTGAAGAGTAAATTTGGACAAAATCATATTCATCTTGAGTTTGATGGTGATGCCAGCTTTTTAAAAACACTCGAAGGAATCGACAAATTATTACTTTATGAAAACTATGCAGAGTTTGAGGTAAAAGATCATCAAGATATAGATAAAATATTTCCTGTGATTCTACAGGGTTTAAGAATTAAAAAATATGAAGTTGTAGAGCCTTCATTGCATTCTATATTTTTACAGCTTGTAGGTGGTGAAAAACTAACCCGTACGGAATCGAGATGAAGAAAGCCTTAGCAATAGCAAGATGGGAATTTGTTGAGAAAGTAAAAACAAAAGCATTTATAATTTCTTTGATACTTACACCAATATTTATGGTAGGTGCTGGTATCTTGCCAACCTTGCTGGTAACAAAAGCTGATACAGAGCCCCGAATAATTGGTGTGATAGATCAGACCAACGAATTAGCAGATATTCTGGCTCAAAAGTTAGATGAAAAGTATCGGCTTCCTGATGGAGCTCCAAATTATATTATCAGAAAAATATTCCTGGAATCTAAAGAGGATTTATCCACGGCAAAAAAAGTAGCAGATCAACTCATAACTGATGGGAATATTGAAGGTTATTTAATTCTGCCTGCAAGCGTTTATGAAGATTCTGTATTCGAATATCGTTCCAAAAATGTAGGTAACATAAAGTTAACTGAGAGGATAAATAGGACAGTAAGAGACATCATTGTGGAAAAGAAACTTAAATCTCAGGGTTTTGATCCACGGTTAATAAAGAAATTAATTTCAGAGATTGAAATTAAGCTTGTAAAAGTCTCCGAAAAGGGTGAAGAAGAATCTGATTTTAAGAGTGTATTTTTCAGCGCTTACATTTTCATAATGGCAATATTCATTCTTATAGTTACAACGGGTCAATTGCTTGTTAGGAGTATGGTAGAAGAAAAATCCAACAGAATAATTGAAGTACTGATGTCTTCAAGTTCTGCAAATGATTTATTAGTTGGGAAAATACTTGGATTGAGCGCTCTTGGATTTGTACAGATTGGCACCTTGGCAATAATTGGATTAGCATTAGCATTGAAATTTGGAACAATCATTATATCATTGTCCAATGCATTGATTTTGTTACCTTATTTTGTGTTAGGATATTTGTTTTATGCGGCAATATTTGTAGGAATGGGAGCCCCGCTAACAACTGAACAAGAAGCTCAACAGGTAACAGGTTATTTGGTTATGATTTTATTTATTCCACTATTACTTGCGATGTGGATAATGCAAAATCCGGGCTCACCTATCGTAAGTGTACTTTCTTATATTCCTTTTTTAACTCCTACAATGATGGCTGTAAGAATACCAATACAAATTCCATCATTAATTGAAATAATCAGTACGCTTATAGTTTTAATATTATCGACTATCGCTGCAATGTGGACGGCTGCGAAAATATTTAGAACTGCGATTTTATCCTATGGTAAGAGACCCAATATGAAAGAACTCTGGATATTAATAAAATCAAAATAAAACTGGAGTGTCTATGAAAATTTTTAAATTTATTATTTTGGTAATCTTAGCGGCGAGCTTAAGTTATTCACAAATTATAATTCCTGATAAAGATCGACCAACTGAACTTGGAAGAGATGTGTTTGGTTTGGGTGGTTATGTTGGACTTGGTACTGGAATGGGCTTGAGTTTTCGTCATCATCTGGCAAGTGTTTTTTCGTATCAATTCGCTGCAGGTATTATTAAGGATTCGCGAACTCTGCTTTTTGATGCAGGACTCGAATTGCAATTTGATTTGATGAGAAATGAAAATTTGAGATTTTATGCAGGTGGAGGACTTGGATATTATTACAAAGGGAAGGATTCGAATGAATTAAAAGGACCACTTAGAATTGCATTAGGTATTGGTGCCGAAACAAAAGCTAAAAGCTCTGTTCATATATCTGGAAATCTTTATTTTACATATTTTACTGATGGTACAATTCTACCTCTACCACAGGTTGGAATTCATTATTATTTCTTTTAAAAAATTGATTGTAATTACAATTTATCTTATATTTAAAACGATTTTTTTAACAACGATAATAGAATATGAATATTGATACTATAGTTTTCTTTATACTAGCGGGTGCAGCAGTTTTAAGCGCAATTTTAGTAGTTTCTCGCCGTAGTCCAATTATGAGCGTTGTATTCCTGATTGCAAATTTTGTTGTACTTGCAATTGTGTATCTAACTCTATATGCACAATTCATTGCCGTTATCCAAGTGATTGTATATGCTGGTGCTATTATGGTTTTGTTCCTCTTTGTTATTATGCTCTTAAATTTAGCGAAAGAGGAACAATTGAAAGAGGAATTAAATTACAGGAAAAGAGTTGGAATAGGTTTAGTGATAGTTTTATTAGTCCAATTGGGAATTGGTTTGTTCATGAGTGTCGGAGAACTTCCAAATAAACTTGCACCAAATGCTGAGAAACTGGGAACAGTTGAATCAATTGGTAAAATTTTATTTACTCAATATTTATTACCATTTGAAATTACTTCGATACTATTATTGGTAGGATTGATTGGTGCAATTGTATTAGCAAAAAAAAGAGTGGAGTAAGAAATGGTTCCATTAAGTTATTATCTGCTATTAAGTGCAATTTTGTTTTCAATTGGGGTGGTAGGAGTTTTAACACGAAGAAATGCAATTATCATTTTTATGAGTATCGAATTAATGCTCAATTCTGTAAATCTCACACTTGTAGCCTTTTCAGCTTACCTTGGAAGTGCAACCGGACAAATGTTTGTATTCTTTGTGCTAACTGTTGCAGCAGCTGAAGCAGCAGTCGGACTTGCAATTATAATCGCTCTTTATCGAAATAAGATGAGTATAAACATAGATGAAATTAACATTATGAAGTGGTAAAATTAAAGAGAGTTCAGGAATGTACGATTATATTGGAATTGTTATTCTATTACCTTTCATTGGATTTATTATCAATGGTCTTTTAGGATCAAAAATTAAATCTGAAAAAATTATTGGTATCATTGGTAGTTCTACTGTAGGTATCGCTTTTTTACTGGCAGCTGGAATATTCTTTCAGATGTTATCCTTGCCAATTGAAAACAGATCACAAATTGTAAAATTTTTCACCTGGTTGCAGACTGGAAGATTTTCTGTAGATTTTGCATATCAGGTGGATCAACTTTCTATTGTGATGACGCTCGTGGTTACTGGTGTAGGTTTTCTTATCCATGTTTATGCAATTGGTTATATGCATGGGGATAGGGGATTTTTTAGATTTTTTGCTTATTTAAATTTGTTCATCTTTATGATGCTAAATCTCGTTCTTGCCGATAATTTCTTACTTATGTTTCTTGGCTGGGAAGGAGTTGGGTTGTGCTCATATTTGTTAATTGGTTTTTGGTATGAGAAGAATTTTGAAAAAGGCACTACTAACGATGCTGCTATGAAAGCATTTGTAGTAAACAGAATAGGGGATTTTGGCTTTTTGATTGCAATGTTTTTGATATTTTTAAATTTTGAGAGTCTAAGATTTGAATCTGTATTTCCACGAGCAATTGCTTATCCAATTGGAGACAGCACAATTTTCTGGATATCCTTGCTTTTGTTTGTTGCGGCGACCGGTAAATCGGCGCAGATACCGCTATATGTTTGGTTACCAGATGCTATGGCGGGCCCAACCCCTGTAAGCGCCCTCATTCATGCTGCAACAATGGTCACTGCAGGTGTTTATGTGGTTGCTCGAGCTTCTATCTTCTTCGCACTTGCCCCAACTGTTTTAACTATAGTAGCAGTTATTGGCGCATTTACAGCAATTATGGCTGCAAGCATTGGGCTTGTTCAAAATGGTATAAAAAAAGTTCTGGCTTATTCAACAATAAGTCAGTTAGGTTATATGTTCCTTGCAATGGGAGCTGGAGCATTTGCTGCAGGAATATTCCATGTTGTAACACATGCATTTTTTAAAGCTCTGTTGTTTCTTGGTGCTGGTGCTGTTATACATGCAATGCATGAGGAAGAGGATATTCAAAAAATGGGTGGCTTGAAAAACCATTTACCAATTACTTACAAAACTTTTTTCATAGCTGCACTTGCAATTTCAGGAATTCCTCCACTCTCTGGATTTTTTAGTAAAGATGAAATTTTGTGGAAAGTTTTTTCCGCAGGTTATTTCCCACTCTGGTTGATTGCAGCGCTCGGTGCAGCACTTACAGCATTTTATATGTTCAGGCTTACAATCTTAACTTTCGAAGGTTCACCAAGATGGGAAAAAAGCCTACATCCTCACGAAGCACCACCAGTGATGACAATCCCACTTGTTATTTTAGCATTTTTATCTGTCGTTGGAGGATTTATTGGCATACCTCATACTCTTGGAGGTAATAATGCTATTGAAAAATTTCTTGAACCAATCTTCGAGAAATCTGAAATAATCCTTACAAAAGCAACCCCCAACACTGCTGTTGAATATTTATTAATGCTTCTCTCAATTTTTATCGCTGTAGCAGGTATCTTACTCGCACGATATTATTACCTCAAGCGTGGTGATTTGATCGAGAAAACTAAAGAAAAATATTCTAAAATTTATAGTGTGTTATGGAATAAATATTATGTAGATGAGATATATGATGCAGCAGTAGTAAAACCTACAGTTAAGGGCTCCGAAAAATTGCTGTGGAAAATAATAGATATAAATTTGATAGATGGTGCTGTAAACGGTATAGCACAATTGATTGGCATTATAAGTTCGTATCTAAGAAAAATACAGGCAGGTTTAACACAATCGTATGCAATATATTTTATTGCAGGTATTATAATAATTTTAGCAATACTAATATTCCAGTAAAAAATTATGAACCCAATCGAAAATATTCTCAACTTAATACTATTTACACCTTTGATAGGTGTTCTAATACTATTTTTAATCAAAAAAGATAAACAAAATATTATCAAAGCTACTGGTTTGTTTTTCAGTATTGCTGCTTTCATTTTTTCGATAATTTTGTTTTTGAGATTTGATTCAAATGATCCAAATATGCAGTTTGTTTATAAATCGATTTGGATAGAGAGCCTAAATATCTCATATTATGTTGGAGTAGATGGCATTTCGCTATTGTTAGTAGTGCTTACCACATTTTTAACACCACTTGCATTGTTGTCATCCTGGAATTCAATTCAGAAGAGTATTCGTAACTACACAATTATGATGTTGCTTTTAGAAGTAGGGATGATTGGGGTTTTTGTGTCTCTTGATATGTTCTTGTTTTATGTTTTTTGGGAAGCTATGTTGATACCGATGTATTTTATAATTGGTATTTGGGGTGGAGAAAATAGGATTTATGCTGCTATAAAATTTTTTATTTATACAATGTTTGGAAGTTTGTTGATGCTTGTTGCAATAATCTGGTTGGGTTATTATGCGTCTACGCTTCCAGGTGGCAAATTTACAACGGATTTATTGGAATTATATAAAATATCTCCACAAATCCCTGCAGCAATACAGGGTTGGATGTTTTTGGCGTTTACATTGAGTTTTGCGATCAAAGTACCGATATTTCCATTTCATACTTGGCTACCTGATGCTCACGTTGAAGCACCAACTGCTGGAAGTGTCATACTTGCAGGCATACTTTTGAAGATGGGTACATACGGACTTGTAAGGTTTTCGATACCACTTTTTCCAGCTGCTGCGCTTGAATATCTACCATATCTTGCAGCTCTTGGAATTGTGGGTATTATTTATGGTGCTCTTGTTTCTATGGTACAAACTGATATTAAAAAATTGGTTGCTTACTCTTCTGTTTCACATCTAGGGTTTGTAGTGCTCGGACTTTTTGCTCTAACTCAGGAAGGAGTTCAAGGGGGAATTATTCAAATGATTAACCATGGTCTATCAACAGGGGCTTTGTTTATTATTGTTGGTATGCTATACGACCGTCGACACACAAGATTAATCTCAGAGTATGGTGGAATTGCTAAAGTAATGCCTGTTTTTGCAACCATTTTTATGATTGTTTCGCTTTCTTCAATAGGTTTACCAGGACTAAATGGTTTTATAGGTGAGTTTTTGATTTTGCTTGGCGCGTTTAAATCTGAATTCTTAAATTCACATGTTTATTCAATTCTCGCTGCTACTGGAGTTGTACTAGCAGCAGTTTATATTTTATGGATGTTTAAAAGAGTTGTTTTTGGTAAAATTACAAATCCCAAAAATCAGGAACTGAAAGATGTATCTTACAGAGAAATTTTTGTATTGATACCTATTGTAATTTTTATTATATGGATTGGTATATATCCTTCTACATTTCTTATGAAATCTGAAAAATCAACCAAACAACTAATTGAAAGAATTGAAAATTACCGCACAGGTAAGTTTAATATAAATGTTAGATAATCAAACTAAAGTTCATAATAAATTTTATTATCGAATTAGAAATCTAATCCTACAAGCAGTAATATTATTTATTATCTGGCTTATATTTAGTGGGAAATATGATGTAACACATATCAGTTTTGGTGTAATTGCCGTAACTCTTGTTATTTTGATGAATTATAGATTATCTAAGATTAATCTCTTTCCCGAGAGAGGAGAACCCAATGTTCCTGTGAAGATTTATCGTTTGCCACGTTACATTCTTTGGATGATTAAAGAAATATTTCTTGCAAATTTGCAGGTTGCTTACCTTGTAATTCATCCCAAAATGCCAATAAAACCCAAATTGCTTACATTTCAGACAAAATTACCGTCTGCATCTGCAAAAGTAATTCTTGGAAATTCTATTACTATCACACCTGGAACGCTCACGATTGATATTGAACATGATAAATTTCTTGTTCATTGTCTTGTTCCAGATAGTGCTTCTTCACTTGAAAACGGTGAAATGCAATCCAGAATTATGAGATTATTCCAAGATGATTTAAAGGGTGCTGTTTATGAATTTAAATTTTTAAATAGTGATGAGGTTAATAATGAGTAGTATTTTCTTCATTACGACAACGATACTGGCTTTGGCGATAATTATTCCTTTTTATCGTGTTGCAGTCGGTCCAACAGTATATGATAGAATATTGGGTTCTGGTGTAATTGGAACAAAAACCATAGTTTTAATTTCTTTAGTTGGTTATTTATTTGATAGATTTGATATGTTTGTAGATATTGTTTTGGCTTATGCGTTACTTAACTTTATTGGTGTCATAGCAATTGCAAAATATCTGGAAAGAAAGGAAGCACAGAAATAAATGGGATTTCACGATGTAATTGGAAGTATTTTCTTATTGTCAGGTGCTTTTTTTGTTTTGATTGGCAGTATAGGAATTGTACGATTCCCAGATTTTTTTACACGAACACATGCATCAGGTAAATGTGATACTTTAGGTCTTGCACTTGTGTTGTTAGGACTTGCAATTCATGAAGGTGGAACATTGAATACAGCGAAATTAATTTTAATTGCTATTTTTATTGCAATTGCAAATCCCACTGCTACACATGCTCTTGCAAGAGCAGCATTCAAACTTGGAATTAAACCAATTTTATGGATATCAAAAGAAAAATCTCAGGATGATCTGGCAGATTGAATTAATAATTTATCTCCTGCTAATTGCTTCGGCAATACTTGCATTGAAAGTAAAGGATTTATTAGCATCAGTTGTTGCACTCTCTGTCTATAGTTTTGGATCTGCATTTTTATTTGCAGTACTTGGTGCAGTAGATGTGGGCTTTACAGAAGCAGTTGTGGGTGCAGGTATAACAGGTGTGCTTTTCCTCGCTGCATTATATCATACAACAAGAAAATCAAGGGATTAGTATGAAATTAATTTCGTACATAATACTCATAACTTTTGGAATCTTGTTGATAATAGCAGCAGGCGAGCTTCCAAGTCGTGGACATCCAGAGAATCCAATAAATCGGGATACATCAATTGCTGGAACTCCAGGGGCTGCAGCACATTATATCCGTAATGCTGAGAAAGAAACTGCAACACCAAATATGGTAACCGCAATTTTAGCAGATTATCGTGGTTATGATACACTCGGTGAAACTACTGTAATATTTTGTGCAGGAATTGTTGTGTTTTTAATTTTAAGGAAACAAAAGGATGGTACAAAAATCTAAAAGTATAATAGTAGCACTTGTGAGTAGATTCATGGTGCCATTTATTCAGCTTTTTGCTATGTATGTAATTGCACATGGACACTATAGTCCTGGTGGAGGATTCCAAGGTGGTGCGCTTTTGGGTGCAAGTATTCTTTTATTACGACTTACTGTTGGTGAACAACCAAGTAATTTAGTATTCCACACAAAATATGGTACACAAATCAGTGGTTTCGGTGTTTTCATTTATGCAGCCGTAGGTGTTGCTGCTATAATAGGAGGGGGATTGTATCTTGACTATGCAAGTTTACCTATTGCAGGTATTGAACCTGCAAAACTTCGTTCAATTGGTATACTCCTAGTTGAAATTGGTGTTGGAATTGGAGTTATGGCAACTATGATTGCAATATTTGATGATCTAGCAAGAGGCCATTTCCATGACTGATTATTTCATCGGACATGTTGCATATTACTTCATCATTCTACTCCTAATAATTGGCTTGTGGGGAATGTTATTTAAAAGAAATTTATTAAAAAAGCTTATTGGTATGAATATTCTCCAATCATCAATAATCCTTTTTTATGTAGTAAGTGCATCAAAATATAATGCAACGGTTCCAGTCCTGAATCCAAAATTGAAAGTAATTGAACCTTCACAATATATAAATCCACTACCACATACACTCATGCTAACAGCTATAGTTGTAAGTGTTGCAACTACTGGTGTAGCTTTAGCTCTATTGATAGTGATTTATAAAAGATTTAATACACTTGATGAGAATGAACTTCTGGAAAAAATGAAATGATTTTTGAACATTTTCCAATCCTTATTCCAATATCACTGCTCTTAGGCGCAATGGTTTCTGCACCGGTAGGAATCTGGAAAAGAAAGTTAACATATCCAATTGCTCTCTTAGCTAGCTCTGTTGCTCTTTTCTTTTCAGCTATCGGATTGGTTTATGTTTTAAATACAGGTACTCATCACTATTATCTTGGGAATTGGATACCGCCAATTGGTATCGAATATGTTGTTGACTCTCTTTCGGCTTTTGTAGTTCTTATAGTGAATGGGATTGGTTTCTTTGTGATGATATATTCACATAAATCATTAGAAAGAGAAATGCCTGGTAAAGAAGTACCGTTTCACACAGTTGCGCTTTTATTCCTTGCTGGTTTAAGTGGTATGGTGGTTACAGGCGACCTTTTTAATTTGTATGTATTCCTTGAAATATCATCACTCTCTGCATATGCACTTGTATCAGTAGGTCAAAAGCGAGCACCAGTAGCTGCTTTTAGATATTTAATGCTTGGAACGATTGGTGCTTCATTTTATCTTCTGGGAATTGGATTTTTATATCTTGATACCGGCTCATTAAATATGCTTGATAATGCCAAAATTATTCCATTACTCAGTGAAAAAGGTTTGGTTCTGGTTTCACTTACATTGATTATAGTGGGTATAGGACTTAAAATGGCAATGTTTCCACTACATCTCTGGTTACCTGATGCATACACTTATGCACCTTCGGTTGGTAGCGCTTATCTCGCACCAATTGCAACGAAAGTATCAGCATATGTAATGATTCGTATTTTATTTGCTGTATTTAATCCGGAATTTGTTAGTAAATATTATAATTTTACAGATGTTATTGCCTGGTTATCGGCAGTTGGAATTCTTTGGGGCTCAATTATGGCAATTGCACAAAATGATTATAAAAGAATGTTAGCATACAGTTCTATCAGTCAGATTGGTTATATAGGACTTGGAATCGGACTTGCAAATCCGCTTGGATTCATTGGTGCAGTTTTGCATATTTTAAATCATGCACTAATGAAGGCTACACTATTTTTAGTCAATGGAAATATTTTCTATAGGTTTGGTACTACATCCATACCAATGTTTGATGAAAAACTCAGAAAAAAACTACCATATACAACTGCTGCTTTTACTATAGCAGCGCTTTCGATGATTGGTATTCCCCCAACTGCCGGATTCTTCAGTAAATGGTACCTGGTGCTTGCAAGTGTGGATAAGAATAATTGGATTTTTGTAATTGTTATCGGTCTATCAAGCTTATTAAACTTGATTTACTTCTTTCGAATCATTGAGAAATTGTATATAACAAAAAAATCCGATATAACCACAAACGAAGATGTTAGAATGAATGAGGTTCCAATTTCTATGTTAGTTCCGACTTTATGGTTTTCTATATTAGTGATAGTTTTGGGTATTTTTAACGCATATATAGTTGATTATATTCTTAAGTTAGCAATTCCATCTGGTATGATATGAACTCTTATTATTCTTTAATACCTTTTTATGCAGTAATTGTTTCTTTGGTGGGGGCGATATTAATTTTAATAAGTTCAAGGAAACCAAATTTAAGAGAATTCTGGACAATTGGAGCTGCAATTATCAAGTTTGTTTTGGTGTTATCGCTTATCCCAGAATTTTTAAAAGGTAATTTAGCTCAATGCGACATCCTGTCAATAGCTTCAGGTATAAGTTTAGCATTCCGTGTGGACGGTCTCGGATTATTTTTTGCTACAGTTGCAAGCGGACTATGGATTGTGACCTCGTTTTATTCTATAGGATATATGCGCGGACTTTCAGAAAAAAAACAAACTCGATATTTTGCAAGTTTTGCAGTTGCACTTTCAGCAACAATGGGTGTGGCTTTTGCAGCTAATTTGGTAACGTTTGTTCTATTCTATGAAATTCTGACTATCTCAACTTATCCTCTTGTTATTCATAAAGAAACTCCAGAAGCTATATCGGCTGGAAGAAAATATCTTGCTTATACGCTATCTGCTGGTGTAATTCTAATTATTGCAATTGGATGGATTTATATATTAACAGGTAATGTTGAATTTCATGTTAATGGGATACTAAAAACAGCTAACATTTCGTCCACTCAATTAACAACTCTTTTTATTCTTTTGATAATTGGTACCGGCGTAAAAGCTGCAATTATACCACTTCATAGCTGGCTGCCATCTGCTATGGTTGCACCAACACCAGTTAGCGCCCTTTTACATGCTGTGGCAGTTGTTAAAGCTGGTGTGTTTGGTGTTTTAAGAGTAGTTGTTTACGTCTTGGGCTTTGATTTACTGCAAACCTCAGGGCTCTGGAAAATATTGGCTGGATTTTCGGCTACAACAATAATTATTGCATCATTAATTGCATTCACACAGGATAATTTGAAAAGAAGGCTCGCTTATTCAACCATTGCACATTTATCCTATATTGTGCTTGGAGTAGCTCTATTGAACCAGACAGCATTTTTAGGTGGCATTCTACATCTTGCTGCCCATGCCACATTAAAAATTACACTCTTTTTTGTGGCAGGAGCAATCTATGTTAAAACTCATATCGAAAACATTAGCGAAATGGATGGAATAGGATATCAAATGCCAATTACAATGGGAGCATTTACAATTGGAGCATTAGGTCTTGCTGGCATACCACCATTAAATGGATTTGTTAGTAAATTTATGCTTATAAATGGTACAATTAATTCAGGAAGCTGGATGTTTATCATAATTTTCTTAATAAGTGGTTTATTAAATGCTGGATATTTTTTCCCAATAATCTACAGGGCTTTTTTCATCAGATCTGGAAAATTTTGTACAATTAAGGAGGCATCTTTATATATGTTGGTTCCAATAATGGTAACTGCAGGACTTTCTTTATTATTTGGATTATTCCCTGATATTTTCTTCAATTTGTATCATATTGCTCAGATTACATCCAGCGAAGTGGTAAATAAAATCGTTGTAAATATCAATCAAGTTTTGAGTATAGGATTATGAAGTATATTAAAATTACTTTTTTGATATTACTTATTTTTACGATTATTCTTGAATTAAAAATCCCCGGTATTGTAAATCAACACCGGAGTATAACTGATCCTAATGAGCATTCAGTGTATGAATATTTTTGGTATGATTGGAATGGGTTTTGGGCTTTATTTGGTTTTATAGGATGCATCGTTCTGATTTTTTTTGCAAAAGTAGTTATCAATAAAATTATAAAAAGGGATGAAAATTATTATGTATAATCTTTCCAATCCCTCATTCTTTTTGATAATCGGAGCTATTCTATTATCAATGATTCCTAAAAATTTACGTTCATCATTCTTCCTGCTTGTTACACTGATCGGATTAATTTTAATTTGGACTTTACCTAATGGTTTATATTTTCATACAAAGTTTTTAGATTATGATTTGATATTATTGAATGTTGATCCATTATCCAGAATTTTTGCAACGATTTTTGCATTGATAACATTTCTTGGTGGAATTTATGCATTTCATATTAAAGATACATTACAACAGGTTTCAACTCTGATCTATAGTGCATCTGCAATTGGCGCTACCTTCGCAGGGGATTTTATTACATTATTTATTTATTGGGAATTGATGGCAATATCATCAGTGATATTGGTATGGGCACGAAGAGATTCTCAATCCTGTAATGCTGGTTTTAGATATCTTTTTGTACATATTTTTGGTGGTAGTATTCTTCTGGCAGGAATTGTACTTCATATATTTGAGTCGAATTCAACTCTTGTAGTTGCACTAAGTTCCCGAAGTTCTATCGCAAATTGGTTGATACTGATAGGTTTTGGTTTAAATGCTGCTATTCCTCCTCTTAATGCCTGGTTGCCAGATGCCTATCCTAAAGCTTCAATAACTGGTGCAGTATTTATGAGCGCATTAACAACAAAAACTGCAGTTTATGCTCTGGCAAGAGTTTTCCCAGGATGGGAAATATTACTGATTCTTGGTACAATGATGACCGTGTTTGGTGTTGTTTATGCTTTACTCACAAATGATATCAGAGAATTATTAGCATATCATATCATAAGTCAAGTTGGTTATATGGTTGCTGGTGTTGGTATAGGTACACAATTATCAATTAATGGTAGCACAGCTCATGCTTTTTCACATATTCTTTATAAAGCTCTTTTGTTTATGGGTGCCGGCGTTGTTATTTATTCGACTGGTACATCAAAATTGAGTCAACTTGGAGGTCTAATAAAATTATTACCCATAACTTTTATTCTCTATTTAATAGGTGGTTTTTCAATTTCTAGCGTTCCACTTTTTAATGGGTTTATAAGTAAATCGATCATTGTTCATGCTGCATTAGAAAAAGGAACAATCGTTTCTTCCTCGGAGATGAATGTCTTATTAATTGCAGTTTTTCTTATGAATCTCGCAATGATTGGAACTTTTTTGAGTACAACTTTAAAACTTCCTTATTTTGTTTGGTTCCATAAAAACGCACCAGATCAACAATTACAAAGTAATCCTGTACCTTTCAATATGCACTTGGGTATGGCTTTTACTGCTATATTGTGTATTATATTTGGTATAAAGCCTTCGTTGCTTTACAATTACCTGCCTTTTAATATGGAGTATCATCCGTTTGAGATAACTCACTTATCCGAAACTTTAGAAATATTGCTTGCCACATTTGTTATATTCTGGATATATAGGTTAAAGTTAAAACCAGAACCTTTAATTTTATTAGATTTTGATTGGTTTTATAGAAAACCAAAGAAGTATTTAAAGTTAGTGTTTATTGATTATATTTTAATTGTATTTGATTTTACTGATAAAATTTTAAGAGAACTAATAGAAAAGTTGGTAACTTTCGGTAAGAATCCTGTCAGAATTTTTAATAATATCTTAATTACATCACCTGAAATTCAGGAGTATGAACCAGATATATATAGGATTTCAACTGGTTTGATAATTAGTTTTATTCTTTTCGTTTTTCTGGGAATATTTTTAATGAATCTTTAGTAAATTTACAAGAAATAAACTCAACTGTGGGATGTAGGTAACTAATATTAGAATGATAAGTCTTATTAAAATGAATGGTAGTGTTGATCGATAAACTTGTGCTATTGGCTTTTCGAATCTATAGCTGGATATAAAAAGATTTAAACCAACAGGAGGAGTTACATAACCAATTTCAAGATTTACAAGGAAAATTATTCCTAAATGAATTGGATCCACACCAAATGCTAAGGCAATCGGTATAATTAAAGGTACAACAACAATTGTTGCTGAAAAAATATCCATTAACATTCCAACTATTAAAAGGAAAATATTTAGGAGAATTAAGAATAGCGTTTTGCTAGTGATGAATTCTCGTATTAGTTCAAAAAGCTTCATTGGGATTTCGGCATCTATGAGATAATTTGTTAAGCCGAGCGCAGTCCCGAGTATAATCAGTATCGCTCCCACTAGGGTCATGCTGTCCAGCATTATTTTTGGGACATTCTTAAAGATGTGTAGATCCTTATAAATAAATACTTCGACGAGGAATACATAAAATGCAGTAATTGCCGCTGCTTCAGTAACAGTAAATAGACCACCATAAATTCCCAGTATAACAATAAAAGGAAGTGGAATTTCCCAGATTGCTTGTTTTACTGAAAGTTTTATGTTCTCGTAAGTGAATTTTGTTTTTTCAATCTGAATTTTTTGCCCATGTTTAAAGCTATATATTGAAAGTGCACCAAGAAGTATAATGCCTGGTATGAAACCTGCTGCAAATAATTGATCGATATTAATTTTGGCAATCATTCCGTATAGAATAATTGGTAAGCTGGGAGGAAACAACAAACCGAGCGAACCTGAAGTTGTAAGTAAACCAAGTGAAAATTTTTCTGGATAATTTTCTTTTAAAAGAATTGGATATAATAATCCCCCAAGTGCTATAATAGTAACACCAGATGCTCCTGTGAAAGCTGTGAAGATTGCACATGATACGAGAGCAACAACTGCCAAACCTCCAGGTAACCAGCCGATAATTGCCTTGGTAAGTTGAACAATTCTTTTGGGAGAATTACTCTCAGCTAAGAGATAACCTGCAAAAGTAAAAAGTGGAATTGCAAGTAAAGTTGGGGAGTTCGCAAGTCTGTAAAGTTCAACAATAACAGCCGATGAATCGATTAATGCAGTATTAAAAGCCACCAGTGCAATTATACCAATTATAATAAAAAGTGGCGTCCCAAATAGAGCTAGCAGCAGAATAAGTGTAATGAATATAAAGGTTTCCATATGGGACTTATTTTTTCCTGATTTCTGAGAATATTACAAAATTATTGATTGCTGAAATGATAAATCGGAAAAACATCAATGCGAAACCTACAGGAATGATTATCTGCATGTGGTAAGATTTTATTTCAAAGCTTGATATCGTGAATATCGTAGTCTGGGCGTCCAGTTCGTCAAAAATGAATTTTACTGATGCATAAAATAATAACAACGCAACAACTGCGGCAAAAATTTGATTAATGATTTTGGATATGTGTTTATTCTTTTGTGATAAAAAACGACTCAATATATCAATATTAATGTGTTTATCATTTTGAGTTGCCAGTGAGGCACCAAGGAATGCTATCCAGAGTACTAAGTGTCTTAAAAAAGGGTCAAGCCAAAGTATACCTGTATCAAAGAAATTTCTTAAAATTACTTGTAAAAAGGATAATAAAACCATTAAACTTAAGATAAGGATCAGGATAAATTTTTCTGCATAAGAAATATATTTGCTTATCCTTAAGAGGAAAGTCATTTTGTTGTATTATTCTGTGAGTTTCGGTAATCTATTAGTGCTTGTTCAATTCGGTTTAGGAATTCGGCTGAGTAGAGTTTATTAACAAGAGATTGTCTGGCTTTACGACCAATTTCTTCGTATTCAAGTATTTGTTTTTCAGATTGTGGGGAGTTAAAAATCAAACCCTGTTTTTTAAAGGTTTGTAAAGCTTTTTCGTTATCAATTCTGCTTAATTCTGTAAGTTTCGTCATGTATTTTTTCCCGTTGCGTAAAAGTATTTCTTTTAAATCGGGAGGTAACTGATCATACATTTTTTTTGAAATTACAACAGCTCCACAAGCATCCGCAAGTGGAAGTGTAAAAATGTATTTAACCCGTGTCCACCACTGTAGACCCAGGGCTGCAAGTGGAGAGGTGTATACACCATCTATTAATTTTGTTTGAAGTGAAGTTAACACATCTGTTACTGATAATGGTATAGGTGTAATCCCGAGTGATTTGAAAGTAGCTTCAGCAATAGGATCGCCTTCCCATGCCCACATTTTAACATTTTTCATATCTTCTTTTTTAGTAACTGGTGTATTTGTAAATACATAAACAAATCCGACTTCTGCCCAGCCAAGTAGGATATATCCACCTTGTTCAAAAGCTGTGTTAAATTCTTTATCAAATTTCTGATAAATGTAATCTACTTCATCATAGCCTCTAAATAAGAATGGAGAATCAAGTATACGTACTTGTGGTGCTATTTCACCTATACCAACGCCAGTAATACCAGCGCTGTGTAGCTGACCTAATCGAATTTTTCTTAAAACATCTTTTTCATCACCCTGTACACCACCAGCGTAGATTTTAAAACCAAGCTTGCCATTGCTTTCTTTTCTGATTGCTGCATCATATTCTTTCATAATGTTCATCCAGGTAGTTCCATCAGGTGCTAAAGTAGCAAATTTAATAATATACTGTTGAGAATAGCTAATTGAGCTAATCAAAATCAGAAAAAGTAATTTTATAATATTCAAGAATGGTCTCCTTTAAAATAGTTCATCAAATTTGTTTCTTAATATTTCAGCTTTTTTCTTTGCAATTGCATTAGAGAGTTTAGCTTCAGGCAGAATATCCAAATTGGTCTCATCGATTTTACTAAGAAGGTCCTGGTATAATACTGGATCTTGGATTTGCACTGCATAGGTTTTAGCATAATAAACATAAGTCATTAAAAATTTACCGGAATTGATAGATAGACATTTTTCGAAATGTTTTTTTGATTCTTCTGGATTTCCACCAAATATTTTTGGGCGACCCCCATAAAGTGCACCTAAAAAGAAATGTGCCCCACCGTAATAATATTTTTCATCAACTTTGATGATGTATTTCATTATAGCTTCTACTTTTGGAAGGTCTGCCAATGCATCAGGTTGTGTTAAGTTTAAATTAATATAACTTCCCCAAGCTACTGCAGTCCAGAAAAGTGCTGGTATGTCTGATTTACCAAAAGAGAGGAGGGAATTTTCAAAACTATTGAGATTTGCATTATCGTCGAAATGCTTGTTTTTTTTTAGTAATTTAATTCCATATTCTTTAGCTCTTAAATAAAATGTTTTGGCTCTATCGACATCAATGTCTTCTACAAATCCAAGTGCATAACTTGAATATCCAGTGCAGAGCAGTTGTAATATTTCGGAATTATTTGGATCTGATTTAATCATTGCTTCAAGTAGTTTTAGATTTGAAGCTATACTTTTTTCTGCAAGCTCGAGGTCAGATTCTTCGTTTAATACCGCAAATCCGTTGTTCATAATATCACCCATCGAACGAACGGCTAATTTTTGAATGCTACAACCTGAAATTAAAATTATTAATAAAATTGATAATTTGATTCTCATATTAATCGTTTCAAATATAATTAATGATTTTGAATATTCAAAAATAACCGAATTAATTTAGAGATTGTGACTAAAAACACAGCGTAGATAAAATATCTTTTTTAAATTTAAACTGTAAAAAAATTTAAGTATTATTATGAATAAAAATATTATTGATTTTAAAGATAGAATATTCAATCTATCAATGTATGTAGCTGGAGTATTATTTTTATTAATTGTCGTAATTTTTGCCGTAAGGATGCTGATACAAACTTTTTAGAAATCAGTACCCAGTGAAATGTAGTATTTTGGTCTTGAAGTTGCCTGTAAATCAAACCACCAAGCGACATCCAATTTTACCAAAAATCCTAAAAATATGAATCTTATACCGTAGCCTGTGCCACCCAGCAAGTCTTTCATATATGTGCCATTTTCGTTTTTAGCAAAGGCTTGAAAATCTTTTTTACTATACCAGGCAGATCCTAAATCAAGGAAGAACACACCCGTAAGAGTTTGCCAGAAAACTGGCAATGGTCCTGCTGATAAATAACCGAGTAGAGGGAATCTAAATTCTGTGTTGATTAAAAAATATTTTGTTCCAATTTTAGTATTGTAAATATATCCACGAAGTGGAACACCTGAAGTCAAAAATAGAAAGTCCTCTGCATTCTCGAAAGGAATGCTGTTATTTGTGAATTTGCGATTAATCCAATTATCGACTCCACCAACGATAAATCTTTGTGGATCTTTTCCATAACTACCACCAAATGCAAATCTCTGAACAAGAATGTAATTTTTCCATATTTTAAAATAAGTGCGATAATCTGCTAAAATTGAAACGAAACTTAATCCATCGGAGGTAACTTTTGGAGTGCCATAAGTCGTGAAATTGTACCTGGTTCCATTAGCGGGTGATGTGTAACCCCACAAAGTATTATCATGAATATAACTTAAAGAAGTAAGCAATAAGTTTCTTCTCTGAATTGGTTCGAATGGATTATCTAAATTTTCTTTTGTTATAACGAAGTAATTTAATCCAAGATCAATTCTGTTAAATTTTGTAATTGGATATGATCCACCAACCGATGCACCATAAGTTCTAAATCTGTATAGATCTCCATAATATGAATCACCCAAAATTATGAATCTTGCACTATGAAAAGCTTGGAACATATAATCAATTCGATGTGGTAGATTATAGTAAGCAAGAATATAATCGCTATTTTTTAAATCACCATTTAAATTTGTTAAGAAGAAAATTTGATGATCACCCATCATATCACTAAAAGCCATTATGGTAGAACCAAGGACACCATAATATGTATTGAAACCTGCAGTTCCATATATTATATCGGGAGAAAAATTTAGTTTGTATTTATTAATAATGTAATTTCCTTCTTCATCCAGATTATTTAGCAAGGTAAATGTAGTTGTCGTATCTATTTTATTCACTAAATTGGTTTCAGGAATTGAAGGTGTGAATATATAGTTTCTGAAATCTACTTTTATATCTTTTCCGTATAATTCAGTAGTGTCTTCAATAATTGTGGATATGAGTATGTCGTCACTAACTTTTAATGTGTCTGATTTTTTCTCTAATTCAGATATATGGTATTTTTGTGATTTTTGTTTTATGAATTCAGTTGGTTCTAAATTTTCGGTTATAAGTTTTCTTTCGAGAGGTGTACGCATCAGAAATATATCAAATCCACCCTTTATTAGTGAGGCAAAGGTTAATTTATTTTTATCCTTTGTAATGGAAATTTGATAAACACCTGAAATAGAGTTTGTTAATGGTATATATTTTTTTGTATCAAGATTTAATGAATAAATATTGTTAATTCCATTTAAATCTGAAACGAAAAGTAATGTGTTTGAATCGGCTGCAACGGGGGAGGTTTCATCACTTCCTGGTATTGTTAGAACACTTACTATTTGCTTTGATTCAATTTGAATACAAAATAAATCCTTATCAAAATCTTTCACATTTTCAATATTATGCTTATAAAATGGTTTATCTAATGTAAAATTGTGTCGATCAGATATGAAATAAATAGATTTCCCATCAGATGAAAATGCTGGATCTGAATCGCTATAGATATCATTAGTTAGATTTTCTGCTTTGTCTGTGTTGAGATCATAAATGTAAATATCGGATTGTTTATGGTTATGTCCAACAAATGCAAGTTTATCACCGTAAGGTGACCAGTCTATTGAGCTAATTCCGTCAAGATTTATTTTAAGTTTATTTTGCTTTCCTGTGGCTATATCAATCAATATGATTGCATCCTGTCCCTTGCTTTTTGCTGATAATGCAATCTGTTTTCCATCAGGAGACCATGCCATGCCCGGAGTTAGTAGATGTAATTCCTCAAAATCTGCTGTTCTTTGACCTTTTACAAGTTTCTTTTCAATCTTACCATCTATTGCATCCATAATGAAAACGTCAAAGTAATCATCCCGATTTGAAATAAAAGCGATTCTATCCCCTTGAGGAGAAATAGTTGGACTTGTGTTATAAAAGCTACCATCTTTTGTATGGTTAGTTAATTGTCGTGCAAAATCAGTGGGGTCTTCTCTCTTTGCAATGTCAGGCCAGTACTGAACTTTCATATCCTTTTGCCACTTTTCATTTAACTCTTTTAAACCAAGTCCAATTGTTGATCTGAAACCCTGTTCAACACTTCTGGTGGCTTTAATTCTATTTAATATTTCACCAATTTTTTGTTCGCCATATTTATTTGCAATCCAGTTCCATATTGCCTGACCTCCTCTATATGCAAAATATCCATAAAGGTAATCTATTGGTGGGAGATTTTCATGTATAACAGCATCTCGAATAAACATATCTGAATTTACATCCCACTTGAGGGCTTCATATTCTGAGAGTCCTTCATTAAACCACAGTGGAAGTTGTAACATAATATTATTTGCTATAATAGATTGCAATGAACCACCATAGAACATATCATTAATAACTGCATGAACAAGTTCATGATGAATTACATGCCTGAATTTCTTATAATCACCTTCAAATGGAATCACAATACGATTTTTAAACAATTCTGTAACACCACCTATACCTTCCTCAAGGTATTCGTATATAACATTTGTTTGTTGAAAGTCGTTATGCGAATTGTAAACAATAATTGGGATTCTATTTGTTATCTGATAACGAAAGTTTTTACTAATTGAACGATATGCTGCTTCAGCCGCATCTGCTGTAAATTCAGCAATTGAATAGCCATCATCAAAAAAGTAAACATCAAAATGTGAAGATTGTATGAAGTATGTATTAAATTTTTTGTATTGTACTTTATTCTTCCCAAAAATGTTCTCTTGTGAATAAACATTGATTGAGAATATTAATATTAAAATAAAATAAAATGTTCTGTATTTCATTTTACACCTAATTTTTTTGTTTTATAATTTGCTAAGATAATAGCACATGCTGATGCTACATTCAAAGATTCAGCTTTTCCATATCTTGGTATCGTAATTTTTTCATCAGATGCCTGAATTAATTCACCTGAGATGCCATCAGCTTCACTACCAAATATAATCAATGTCTTATTATGAAATATGGTTTTTTCCAAACTTATTCCATCTAAGGTAGTAGAATATATTTTATAACCATTGTTCCTGAGATTATTTATTACTGACAAAAGCTCTAAATTATCAATAATTGTTAAATGGAAAATTGAACCCATTGAAGCCCGTAAAACTTTAGGATTGTACAAGTCAGCGCTTTCCTTGCTTATCAATACTGCATCTACTGCAAACCAGTCACATATTCTAAGTATCGTTCCTAAATTTCCAGGATCAGATATCCTATCAAGTGCTACCATTACCGATGATTGGATATTTTTGTTACAGATATGGTTTAAATTTGAAGATTTTTTTTTAATGACTGCCATAATACCTTGAGATGTGACTGTATCGCACAATTTTTCAAACTCTTTGGTTTTTACTAAAAAGCAAGGGATTTCTTTCTTATTTGCTATTAGTATTTGATTTTTTATCTGGGAATCGGTTTCGGAGTTATCCCTTATTAGTAAATATTCAATTTGCCAGTCGGAATTTAAAGCTTCTGAAACTAATCTTTTACCTTCAATTATGAATTTTTTTTCTAAATCTCTGTATTTTTTTGCTTTTAGCTTTGATATATTAGTTATTATTGATCTGGATATTTTTGCAACTTGCATCATCGTTAGAAATATAGATAATTAAGTTTTTAATTCAAAATTATTTAACTTATTTGAAAGTAAATGAGTTTATGCATATATTTAAATTAAAATGTTAAACAAAATATACGTTTTATGCAAATACCAGAAAAAAGGCTTGAAGAAATTTTCAACAATTTTAAAAATAAGAATATTGGAATAATTGGTGATTTAATGTTAGATCGGTATTTGTGGGGAAATATTAGTCGTATTTCTCCGGAGGCACCTGTTCCAATAGTTGAAATTAATAATGAATCCAATAGATTAGGAGGTGCTGCTAATGTAGCTAACAATATAAAATCTTTAGGTGGCATAGCACAAATTTTGGGAGTTATTGGTGATGATGAAGACGGTAAAATTTTGTATAAAATTTTGAAAAATACAGGTTTTGAAATTGAAGGAGTGGTTTTTGATCGAACAAGACCTACAACCGTAAAGACAAGAGTTATTGCGCACAAGCAACATGTTGTGCGTGTAGATAAGGAAGATAGAAGGGATATATCAGATGAGATTGAAGAGAAAATTTTAGATAATTTAAGAAACAAAATTAAAAATCTTCATGCTGTTATTATTGAAGATTACAACAAGGGTTTAATAACAAAAAGTTTAATATATGGTATAATCGAAATTTGCAATAAAAATGGAGTAATAGTAAATGTAGATCCAAAGTATAATAATTTTTTTGAGTTTAAAAATGTAACAGTATTTAAGCCCAATCGCAAAGAAACTGAAGATGCACTTGGGATTAAATTGGCCGATGAAGAATCCTATAAACAAGCTACTGAGAGGATCTCTGAACTTTTAAATGCAAATGCTGTAATTATTACACGTGGTGAAGAGGGAATGAGCATCAGGATTAAACATGATGAGTTTTATACCATACCAACTACTGCTCGTAAGGTTGCAGATGTATCTGGTGCTGGAGATACAGTAATTTCAACTCTCACTATCGCAATGGCAGCAGGGGCAAACATCCACGAAGCTGCAATTATGGCAAACACAGCAGGTGGAATTGTATGTGGCGAAGTGGGTATTGTTCCAATTGATAAAAATGAGCTCTATGAGGTTTTACTGGAAGATATGAATCATAGAAAGAGAAGAAAATGAGATGATTTATGGGACAAATTGTAGAAATAAAAGAAATTAAAATATTAAGTGAAAAATTCAGAAAAAATAACCAAAAAATTGTTTTTACAAATGGCGTCTTTGATATTTTACACCGTGGTCATATAGAGTATTTGATAAAAGCAAAAAACTTGGGGGATATATTAATTGTTGGAATCAATTCTGACGACTCTGTTAAAAAAATTAAAGGTAACAAGAGACCTATTGTCCAACAAGAAGATAGAGCTTATTTACTTTCTAATATCTCTTGTGTTGATTATGTTTGTATCTTTAATGAAGAAACACCATTAAATCTGATTAGTGAAATAATTCCTGATGTTTTAGTAAAAGGTGCAGATTGGGATAAAAATAATATAGTCGGAAAGGATATTGTTGAAAGTCATGGGGGTAAGGTGGAAACTATAGAATTCATACCACAGCGCTCAACAAGTGACATAATTGATATAATAATCAAGAGATATTGTAAACAGATAGATAAATGATCAAAAAGATTCTTAAAATATTAGCATATATATTAGTAATATTTTGTTTGGTTGTAATAGGTATTTTTGGTTTTACTCAATCAAAATTTTTTAAGGAACGCTTGAGGGTTATAATCATTTCCGAGCTTTCACAATCCTTAAAATCAGAATTTTATCTGGGGGAAATTAAAGGAAATTTTATTACAGGTTTTTCTATTGATTCACTTTCGATATATAACGAAAAAGAAAAATTTTTATCCATTAAAGGTATAAAACTTTCTCATGATCCACTAACAATAGCCGGCAAAAAGATAACATTAAAGAAAATATCGATCGATAATATTGATTTAAATATAGTTCGGGGAACAGACTCTATCTGGAATTTTAAAAATATATTGCAACCCAGTTCTAAAGAATCGAAACCATTAAACTGGACAATTGACATTCGAGATTTGAAAATAAATTCTGGACGGTTTTCTGTTTACGATTCATTAAAGAACTTATATATTCATCCACACGATTCCAACTCAAGATATTTTGATTATAAACATTTTTATATTCAGAATTTCAAATTAGCCCTCTCAGCTCAAATAAAAGATAAAGATTATAAGCTAAAAGTTAAGGAAATTCAATTTTCCATACCATCGATAAATTTTAATTTAAATACGCTTTCTACTGATATAATATTAAATAAAAAGAACATAGAAGTTAGTAACCTTTTAATAGAAACTGATAACACATCTCTAAGAGCTGAGGCTTCATTGAAAGAATTAAATCTTTTTGAGAAACTTGATCTCAAGGAATTTGAAGAAAAACCAGTTAAATTGAAATTGTTATCAAACAGATTTGATCTAAATGAGTTTAAGAAGTTTTTGCCTGCTGTTTATTTTTTAAATGGGTTGGTCTATGCAGATATTGAAGCAGAAGGGAATTTTGGCAATGTAAAAGTAAATCATATCAATCTGAAAACAAATAACTCTTATTTACAATTAAGTGGCAATATTCTGAATTTACACCATCCTCAAAATCTTTTTCTGGATGTGAAAATCTTTAATTCACAGGTTACGCCAAGCGATGTTAGTAAATTGTTACCTGTTTTCAAGATACCTAAATTTCAAGCAGTAAAAACTGTTTTTTTGAACGCAACATACAACGGAACTCCTTTAGATTTCTCATCAAAAATTGATATATATTCAAGTGATTTGGGTAATGCGACCGCCTTTTTGAAACTTAATCTCCAGGACACTATTATGCGATATAGAGCAGAATTCAATACGAAACATCTGGATTTAGATTCCTTTACACAGAACAAAATTTTCAAAACAAAGCTAAATTGTTCAGGTTTTATTGAAGGTGAGGGAATAAAACTTAATAATTTGAATTCTAAATTCTCACTTAAGATTGATACATCTGTTGTAAACGACATAAATTACGAAACTGTAAATGTCGATATCGGATTAAGAAATCAAGTGATGGATGCGAACATTTCAATTAGTTCAGATGCAGGATTTGCAACAATTAAATCCAAATTCAATTTCATGAATTCTGAAAACCCAATATATGAATTCAACACAGGTTTCTCGAAATTTAACATTGGAAAAATTATCAATGATGCTCATTGGTTAAGTGATATGAATATTAATATTAATGCATTAATATCAGGAGCCGATTTAGATAAGATGAATGGATCGGCAGAACTTCGTATTTTACATTCGGTAATTGCAAATAAAATATTAGATGAGGAGACAATTAATTTAAGATTGGATCAGACCAGACCAGTTGACAGAGAACTATCTATTCGTTCCAAAAACTTTGATCTTGCTATAAATGGTAATTTTAGTTTAATTTCAACATTTAAAATATTTGAAAATATATTTAGTAACGTATCAACAGAAATAAATAAGAAGTTGGGAAAAACTGATTTAGTATATCTAGGAACTGATAAAACTGAGATAAAAGAAAAGTATGAAGATTTTGAGTTTTCCTATCATTTTAAGATTACAGATATAAATTTATTTACCAAGCTATTTTTAAATATTCCTTTCAATTTTAATGGTGATATATCTGGAGAATTTAAATATGAACAGAATCAATTAATTGGGAAATCATATTTTCAGATTATCGACTATTTTGTAGGAACAGAGTCAAAGGGTATCCTTATAAGTAATGCGAATCTAAACATAATAATAGGTTCAATAAGCAACCAGAATGTATTAGAAAATTCTAAAATTCAAATAAAATTTTCAGCTGAACAGATTAATTTTGGTAAAATAAAATTATATGATGCCAGTTTAGATTTTAATTACATAAATTCAGTGGGATTTTTTGCTCTTAAAAACAGGTTTGAATGGGGTATGTTATTTGATATAAAGATGACATTGTACAACAGAAAAGATTATTTTCAATTCGATATGACTCAGTGTAATTTAATCTTAAAAGATTATCATGTTCGTGCAGATACCGTTACAACCTTAGCATTGGATAAAAATGGTTTTAAAATAGATAATTTGCGTTTTATAAGTTCATTGGGAGAAAAATTGTATTTTAATGGATCATTGGATGATAAAAACAATTTAAGTATTAATACACAAATAGATAGGTTATTAATTGAAAACATAAAATTATTCAAAGCAAATAATTCAACAGTGAGTAAAATAAGGGGTAATACATTTTTAAGACTTAATATAAACGGTACGCTGGAACAGCCATTATTTACCTGTCAGTTTACTCTTGATTCAATAATGTATAAAAATAGTAATTTTGGTAAAATAAGTGGTTTGCTTACATATAAAGAAAAACAATTAAGTCTTTCTATCTCGGCTGTCAACCCTGTAAAAGATAATGAGAAAATGTTATCTGTTTTTGGCTTTTTGCCAGTTGACCTATCTTTAACTCCAGTTGAAAACAGATTTCCAGAAGAAGATGTTTCAATAATAATGAAAACAGATGGATTCCCGTTAGAAATTTTCAATCCATTAATACCTTTTATTGATGACTTATCTGGAATATTGGTTTGTGATTTAAATATTGGTGGAACTACCATGAATCCGATTTATTTTGGTAAAATTAATTTTGATGATGTTAGATTTCAACTATTATCAAATTATATATATTATAATTTAAATGGTTCTCTTTTAGCGGATAAAGATAGAATTTATTTTTCTGATTTTTATGTTAAGAATGAGAAATCGGATTTTAGTGCTGGAATTGTAAATATATCTGGATACTTTACCATTCGAGAATATAAATTTGAAAAGTTCGATTTAAATGCTAAGGGCCAATTGTTGTTATTGAAGGAAGGTGTACGAAAGAAGATGCAGAATGTATACGGTAAATTAATTGCAACCACGGAAGAAGAAGGAATTAGTTTTAAAGGATCTATACAAAGTTCAAATATTGCTGGGACAATTGTTATTAAAGAAGCTAACTTGGTTTTTCCCCCAGCTCAAACACAGACCTATGTTGAAGGAGATAATTTAATCAAATATGTTGCAATAAATGATACAATGATTGTTTCAGCTCAAAAAGATATTAAAACAGAGTTTTATTATCCTGATGCAATTAGTGGAAATAAATATTGGGTAGAAGAAACTCCAACCAGTAACAGATTTTTGGATGGTTTAACTTATGATTTGGTTTTGTATACCAAAGGGACAACCAATATAAGGATGATTTTTAATCCAGCCACGAATGAGGAGTTATATGCAGAATTAGATGGCAGAGTTAACTTACAAAGGTTCTCGAATAAGAATTATTTTATAGGTGAGATTTTAATTTCGGAGAGGTCTTATTATAATTTCTTCAAACGCTTTGAGGCTTCTGGAAAATTAAAATTTATTGGTGATCCCAATAATCCAGAATTAGAAATAAACGCTACATATACAGGGATACGACAGATAGCTGGAGCTTTGCAAGATACTGCTTTAATTGAACAAAAAGTAGTTATTGGACTTGATATTACAGGTACCCGTTTAGAACCGAAATTAAAAATGTCGATAAAAATTGATGACAAAGATTATAATGATGTAATACAAAATGGTGATCTACAGAGTGATGCTATCTCATTTTTGTTTACTAATAAGTTTAGAGATGACTTATCTACAAGGGAAAAATCTGATATCATATCAGGTATAGGTACAACTGCAGGTAAATCTCTAATAGCTGGAGCAACATCTACAATGTTGTCGGGAATTCTAACAGATTTTTTGAGGAAAGAATTTGGCTTTATACGTTCTGCAGAAGTAACATATGCTGGAGGTAGTTTGCAGGAGTCAGCTGATCTTAGACTTAGTGGACAGATATTTAATGCTTACTGGCGTTTTGGAGGAAGAATTTTTGATGACATAAATAATGCAAATGTTAGCTTTATACTCAATTTTGGTGATATTTTTGAATCACAGAAGGTAAAAAATTTTTACCTTGAACTTGAAAGAAGAGTAGATGGTAGGGAATATGGTCTGGACAGGAAATTAACTAATAGTGCAAAAATTTATTACAAATGGTCGTTTTAAAATATGGCAAACACTTTAATCGAAAACAAACTTCTTGAATTTTTTATTAAAAACCCTAACTCCGCTTTCAGATTAAATCAAATTGCAAGAAGGATATCGACTAAAGAAGAAGTTGATATTGCTTTGTTGAGAAGCACTTTACAAGGACTGGTGAAACAAAAAAAAATTAAACAGGTGTCCAGAAAAAAATATGGTTATGCAACACCTCCCAAAAGTTCTCGTCTTAAAGGTGTTTTTACAAGGTTGAAATCTGGAGCTGGTATTGTGAAATTGCTTCCACCTAACGAAGGTACAGTTTTTATCCCCTCAATGTTCACCAATACTGCTTTAGATGAGGATCTGGTTCTTGTTGCTCTCTTTCCAGTTAACAAAGATAATGATGTTGATGTTGAACTTACTGGAGAAGTAACGGAAATCCTTAAAAGAGGTAAAAAGGTTTATACTGGAATATTTCAAAAGAGTAAAAACTTTTTCTTCATTATTCCGGATACATTGAATATTGGTATGGATATCTTTATCCCACATGGTAAAACTAATGGTGCGAGACCAGATGAAAAAGTTGCATTTGTTATTGAAGAGTGGAAAAATATAAATATTCACCCTGAAGGAAAAGTAATAAACAGAATTGGGAAATCTGGTGAAATAAATAGTGAATTGCTTTCTTTAATTTATTCTTATGGGTTAATTTCTGAATTTCCCAGAAAAGTGATGGATGAAGCTAATAAATTCTCGGATCAGATTGAAAAAAGCGAAATTGAAAATAGAATTGATCTTCGAGAAATTGTATGCTTTACAATCGATCCTGAAGATGCAAAGGATTTTGATGATGCAGTATCAATTGAACAAATTGATGGAAATACATATGAATTAGGGATCCATATTGCCGATGTAAGCCATTATGTGAAAGAATCCTCCGAATTAGATAAAGAAGCATATAAACGTGGTACAAGTGTTTATTTTGCTGATAGTGTTATACCTATGCTTCCAGAAAAATTATCCAATAACATTTGTAGCTTAATACCAAATCGGGATAGGCTTGCATATTCGGTAATTATAGAAATAACAAAAGATGCAGTTGTAAAAAAATACAGAATCTTTAAAAGTATTATCAAAAGTAAAATGAGATTTACTTATGAAGAAGTGCAGGATATTATAGATTCAAAACAGGGCCCTTTTGTAGAAAAACTGCTTTCTATGCACGAGTTAAGTAAAAAATTGTATATCAAAAGAAGGAAAATGGGAAGTATAGATTTTGAAACATCTGAAATAAAGTTTAAATTCGACAAGGATAAAAAACCAGTTGAAATTTATAAAAAGGAAAGAAAAGATTCAAACAGAATGATTGAAGAATTTATGTTATTAGCAAACAAAGTTATTGCAGAACATATTGCTAAAAGTAAAAAACCTTTTATATATAGGGTCCACGATAAACCTGAACCTACAAAAATAAAAGAAGTTGCAGAATTTGTTTCTCAATTTGGTTATGATTTAAAAATTGATAGAGTTATTAATTCAAAAAGTATCCAAAAATTACTCGATCAGGTAAAAGGTAAAGAGGAAGAAGCTGTGATTAATGACATAACAATTAGAGCAATGGCAAAGGCAATTTATTCTAATGAGAATATTGGACATTTTGGATTAGGTTTTAAGTATTATACACATTTTACATCTCCAATAAGAAGATATCCTGATCTTGTAGTTCATCGTCTTTTGAATGAATATTCACAGGGAGTATCCAGCAAGAGAATTCAGCAACTGAATGATCTTTTACCTGATATTTGTGAGCAATCAACTATTCGCGAGAGAATTGCTATGGATGCTGAGAGAGATTCGGTAAAAGTATTGCAAATTGAGTATATGAAACGTCATATAGGAGATGTCTATAAAGCTGTAATTTCAGGAATTTTGAATTTTGGAATTTTCGTTGAAATAATTGATTTGCTGGTTGAAGGGTTAGTTAGAATAAGAGATTTAAAGGATGATTATTATGTTTATGATGAAAAAAATTATTGTTTCATAGGAAGGAAAACTAAAAAAAGATATAGATTAGGTGACAGGGTAAAAGTACAGGTTGTCAGAGTGGATTTAAAGGATAAGGAAATAGATTTTAAAATAATTGACTAACAATGGAAGTTGGTGCCAATATAATAGTAAAAGGTTTAGTACAGGGTGTTGGATTTAGATATTTTGTTTATAATCGTGCAATGAAATTAAATTTAAGAGGTTATGTAAAGAATCTTCTCAATGGAGATGTAGAAATAGATGTTGAAGGTGATCGTTCGGCAATTGAGACATTAATAGATGAGGTTAAAGTTGGACCGCGGCTGGCAATTGTTAAAGATCTTATTATTAAATGGAAAAATGTGGAACAATTTTATAAAGGATTTAAAATATTATGAATCTTAGAGTTGGATTTGGTTATGATGTACATCAATTTAAAAATGGTAGAAGGTTAATTCTTGGAGGAGTTGATATACCATTTGATAAAGGATTAGATGGCCATTCTGATGCTGATGTGGTTTGTCATTCAATTGCCGATGCTATGTTAGGTGCAGCTGCACTTGGTGATATAGGTGTACATTTTCCGGATACAGATCCAGTATATAAAAATATATCAAGTTTAATTTTATTAAAAGAAACCAATAGTATTTTAAATAAAAACGGATTTGTAGTTAACAATGTGGATGTTACTATTTTGGCTGAAAGACCAAAAATTTCAAATTATTATAGCGAAATGGTCAGTAAAATTTCTGAATCTTTGATGATTGAAAAGAAATTTATTTCCATTAAAGCCACAACTTCAGAAAGAATGGGATTTGTTGGAAGAATGGAAGGTATAGCTTCTTATGCAGTTGTAACAATCAAAGAATTAGAAAAATAGGTTTTTCAATGGAACTGGAAACAATAGTTGAATTTCTATCAACAGTAAATCCTTTTTTGATATATATTACGGTTTTCTTTATTGCATATATTGAAAATATTTTTCCACCTTCACCAAGTGATCTAGTTATTGCGTTTGCTGGTTCACTGGCTGCTGTCGCAAAAACTACATTTCTGGGTACATTGATCTTTGCGACTCTTGGTAGTGCTTCAGGATTTATCACAATGTTTTGGATTGGTAAGTGGTTCGGATTACGGATTTTTGAAAGCGGTAAAATCAAATTTATTCCTATTGAACAAATCCACAAAGTTGAGAGGTGGTTTAATAAATATGGTTATATAATTATTGTAATAAACAGATTTCTCGCTGGTACACGGGCTGTGGTGGCTTTCTTTGCAGGGATGTCCAATATGAAGGTAAAAAAAACTTTCTCACTTTCATTTGTAAGTGCTTTGATGTGGAATCTAATTCTTGTCTATGGTGGCTATACATTAGGAAAAAATTGGAAAAAGATTTCAGAATACTTGGAAACTTACTGGATAATAGTTACAACTATAATAGTAGTTGTTTTAGTGTTTTGGTTTTTAGTTTATCTTATGGCTAAAAAGAAAAAAGATAATGTCTGAATTTTTTATTCAAATCGATAAAGTTCTGTTTATATTCTTCAACTCGTCAATCGCAAATCCTATATTTGATTATATAATGCCAATTATAACAGATTGGGATAAATTTTTAGTATCAAGGATAATTCTGGGGATCATTTTTATTTACTTACTTTTTTTCCAGGGCACCAAAGGTAGAAAATTGGTATTATTGCTATTTTTAACAATTTTGATAGCTGATCAATTGAGTAGTTCGGTTATAAAACAACTTGTTGCTCGTCCAAGACCCTGTCACCTAAATAACGGCAGATATATAGTAGAGAACCTTCGCCTTTTAGTATCTTGTGGATCTGGTTTTTCCTTTCCTTCATCTCATGCGGTGAATCATTTTGCAGTAGCAGTGATTTTATCTTATAATTATCGTAATTTTAAAATATTTTTCTATTTATTCGCTACAATCATTGCATTTACCAGAGTATACAACGGCGTTCACTATCCATTTGATGTTGTATTTGGTGCGATAATTGGATGCTTAATAGCAGTTGTTCTCTATAATGTTTCCATTTTCATAAATAGAAAATTCTTCAACAAATCATAAAATGTTATTTAATAAATTTAACATTAAAAAATTTTTTCTTTTGACCTTATCAGGGATTTTGTTTGGGTTTTCATTTCCACCTTTTGAAACTGGAATATTTTCATTATTTGCATTTGTTCCACTCTTTTTTGTGCTATCTGATGTAAATGGGAGAAATTTTTTAAATGCGTATTATACATTTTTTGTTTTTAATCTGATCTCAATTTCGTGGGTGGGTGGTTTCAATCATGCCAAAGATACATATCTTATGCTGGCAGGTAGTGCTTTACTCATCATACACCCATTTATATTATCAATTCCAATTGCTGTGTTCAACTTTATTCACAGGAATCTTAATTTTAAAACTGCTATTTATTCTTTCCCATTTTTATGGGTGTCATTCGAATATTTGCATTCGATAACTGAGTTTGCCTTCCCTTGGTTAACACTGGGTAATACACTAACTTATGATTTACCTTTGATTCAAATGTCTGAATTTGTAGGTGTTTATGGATTGTCGTTATGGATTGTGTTAATGAATGTTTTGATTTTTATATTAATAGTCAAATATATTTTAAAGGAATTTTCTTTCAGAGATCTAAATAATTTAGCACTTATTGGGTTAATTCTATTTTTTTATTTTCTCCCTAAATTATACGGTAATTATATATTGACTCAACAGAATTTAGGATATGCTGGAAAGTTAGTCAGAATTGGAATTATACAACCTAATATTGATCCATGGGAAAAATGGAATACAATTCAGGAAGTAAAACAGATAGAAATTCAACTGAATATGTCGAATGAAATTGCGGATAGCTCCGATTTGATTATTTGGCCGGAGACAGGAATACCTTTTTATATATTTTTACCACAATATGAAGTATATCTGAATGAGTTAAGAGATTCAGTAAATCGGAAGAGATTTTCTTTATTAACTGGATTTCCAGATATACAATTTTTTAATCGAATAGATGAGAAAGTACCAAAGACTGCTAAGAAATCAAAAATTAATGGAAATATATACACTACATACAATAGTTCATTTTTAATTACACCTAACTCGAAAGAAATACAAAAGTATTCGAAAATTCGTTTGGTGCCTTTTTCAGAAAGAGTCCCATATGCTGAAATTTTGAATTTTTTAAATTTTCCCGAATGGGACGTTGGTATTAGTGGGTGGGAAATAGGTAAAGATACAACAGTATTTATTTTGCCTTTAAAAAATTCCGACACGGTAAAGTTCTCAAATTTAATTTGTTATGAATCAATTTATCCTACTTTTGTTAAAGATTTTGTAAGAAAGGGAGCAGAATTTTTAACGATTATTACAAATGATAGTTGGTGGGGCGATACTTTTGGACCATATCAACATGATAGATATGCTATTCTCCGAGCAATTGAAAATAGACGATGGATTGCAAGATGTGCAAATGGCGGTATATCATGCTTTATCGATCCTTATGGTAAGGTTTATAATCCTACTTCAATGTTTGAACAAGCTTCAATTCATATGGGTATTTATACAAATGGGAAGTTGACTTTTTATACAGAAAAAGGGGATTTGATTCCGGAATTTTCGCTTTTAATTATAATGTTTGTAATTTCTGCAATTTTAAGTAAAAAAGTTTATCTTCATATAAGGAGAAAAAATGAACAAATACATTGACCTCAGAAGCGATACAGTTACAAAACCTACACCAGAAATGCGACAAATGATGATTGAAGCACAAGTGGGTGATGACGTGTACGGGGAGGATCCAACAGTTAATCTATTACAGAATAGAGTTGCTCAAATGTTTGGTAAGGAAGCAGCACTATTTGTACCAAGTGGTGTAATGGGAAATCAGATATGTATTAAAACCCATACCAATCCTGGTGACGAAATTATTACAGATGTTGATGCACATATTTTTGTTTATGAAAATGCAGCCCCAGCTGTATTGTCAGGTGTAAGTGTTAAAACATTAAATAATCAGAATGGTGTTATAACTTCCGAGCAAATTAGAGATGCTATACGACCTAAAGCATATTATCTTCCAATCACTCGATTAATCTGTCTTGAAAATACTCATGGTAGATCAGGTGGAACAATTTTTCCAATTGAGGAGATCAGAAATATTCATAATTTAGCAAAGGAGACAGGTATTAAAATGCACTTAGATGGTGCTCGTTTATGGAATGCCTCAGTTGCATCGGGAATATCTTTTAAAGAATATGCAAAATATTTTGATTCAATACTTGTATGTTTGTCTAAAGGATTAGGTGCACCAATTGGCTCATTGATATTAGGTGATTTTGAATTCATTGAAAGAGCAAGAGTGTATAGGAAAATGTTTGGTGGTGGGATGCGTCAGGTTGGAATCTTAGCTGCAGCAGGAATTTATGCAATAGAAAATAATATTCAGCGATTAAAAGAAGATCATCTCAAAGCAAAACTAATTGCTGAAAATTTACAGGATTTAAAAACATTTGATATAAATCTTAAAAATGTTCAAACAAATATGGTGATCTTCAAAATTGTTAAAAATATTTCACAGAAGGAAGTATTGGAAAAGCTTAAGGATAATGGTATACTGCTGACACCAGAATATCATAACTCAATTAGAGCAGTTACACATCTTGATGTAACATTTGAGGATATTGAGAATACAATCAGAATTTTTAAGAAAATTTTTAATTAGAGTTATGAATTTAAAAAAGTTTAAATTTAAACATCAACTTAGAGTACGAAGTTATGAAGTAGATTGGGTTGGAATAGTACATAATTCAGTTTATCTCCAGTATTTTGAAGTAGCTAGAATTGAATATTTAAAGCATATTGGTATTGAGGTAAGCTATAAAAATATAAATACTAAATCTAAAGTTGTTATTGTAAGGAATGAAATTAATTATAATCATCCAGCAAAATTTGATGACCTACTTGATATTTATGTGAGAATTTCGGAAATTGGCACAACAAGCTTTACTTTTGAGTCGATTATTTTAAATTCTATATCAAAAGAATATATATCAGATAATATATCAATTCATGTTTGGTTGGATGAAAAAACGGGACAACCAGTAAATGTTGATAATAGGTTTATAGAAATTGTTCAAAATTTCGAGGGATTAAAATTCAAATAAAAATTTGCATTTCAATGGATTTTTATGTATATATAATCATCCTGTTGATAGTCCCGATTTATGGGACTTTTTTTTTGGTTAAGTAATAAATTTTATAATTGCTTGAATTAGAATAAGTTATAATGGTAAATTTAGAAAAAATCCAGGAAGCCATAAAACCAGTTTTACAGAAATATTCTGTTATACTGATTGATATGGTTATAAGAGGTGAACGCGGTAGAAAAGTAGTCGAAATTTTTGTGGATAATTATAGTGGTATAACTACTGATTTATGTGCAGAAATAAGTCGTGATGTTGCTCTTGTTTTTGACAACGAAGATCTAATTAATGGAAATTATACACTTAATATTTCTTCACCTGGATTGAATCGACCGTTGAAATATCCATTACAGTATCACAAGCATATAGGTTATTTATTAGAAATCAGTTTAATGGATGGTGATCAATTAAAGAAAGTTCAAGGTAACTTAAAGGCAGTTAATTTAGAAACTATTACTCTAACGGATCAGACTCAAACTGATTATCAGATAAAATTTAGTGATATAATTAAAGCTATAGTTAAAACACCTTGGTGAAAATAAAGTATAATGGAGATAATAAATGAATTATGAGATAGTAGAATCGTTTACACAGATGATGCGCGAAAAGGGTATTGATAAGGATATCCTTGTGAGCATCATTGAAGATGTTTTTGCTACGATAGCAAGAAAAAAATTTGGACAAGATGCTCGTTTTGATATTATTGTAAATATGGATAAGGGTGATATCGAGATATTTTTAGAGAAGGAAATAGTTGAGCAAGTAACCGATCCCACAACACAGATAGATATTGAAACGGTGAGAAAATTGACAGACGAGCCGCTTGAAATTGGCGATAATTTTGTAGAAATTGTAGATATAAAAAGCTTTGGCAGAAGATTAATTTCAACTGCGCGCCAAACATTAAATCAAAAAATTAATGAGGTTGTAAAAGAACTTGTTTATAATGAGTATACAAATTCAATTGGTGAAATTGTTGTAGGTGAAATTTACCAGGTGAGAAAATCAGAAGTTCTTATAATGCACAATAAAAATGAGCTCATATTACCAAGACATGAGCAGATTCCACGGGAAAAGTATAGAAAAGGTGAAACAATAAGGGTTTTGGTAAAAGAAGTTAAAAAGACATCCAATGGTGCATATGTGATTGTTTCAAGAGCTGATGAAAAATTTCTTGCAAAATTGTTTGAACTTGAAATACCTGAAATTTATGACGGTATTATAGAAATAAAAGCAATAGCTCGTGATCCAGGTGAAAGAGCAAAAATTGCAGTAGAATCTCATGACGATAGAATTGATGCTGTTGGTGCATGTGTTGGTATGAAAGGAGTCAGGATTCATTCAATAGTTCGTGAACTTGGTAGTGAAAATATTGATGTAATTAATTACTCAGATGATCCTGTACAATTTATAACACGAGCTCTTGCCCCAGCTAAATTAAAAGAAATAAAAATTGATAAAGAAAATAAGAAAGCTACTGTTGTAGTTAGTAAGGATCAGATAGCCTTGGTTATTGGTAAAAATGGTCAGAACATTCAACTCGCTTCAAAGCTTGTAGGAATGGATATCGAGGTTGAAAAAGAAGTCGTCGAAGAAGAGTATGATATCGATATTACAGAATTCCAGGCTGAATTAGGTCTACCTTTAATTGAACGTTTATTAGAAGAAGGTTATGAAACAGCTAAAGATGTTATAGAAGCCGATGTAAAAGAACTTTTAAAAATTGAAGGTTTAACCAAATCAAAAATTAAACAAATTAAGGAAATATTGAGCAAAGAATTGGAAGAAGCTGAAATTGAAAATGAAGAAGAAGAAAAAACTCTACTTGAATCTCGAAAAATCGATATATCAACAAACAATAAAAATAAATAAAGCATATTGTGGTTAAAGGAAAAAGAATATTTCAAATAGCTAAAGAATTTAACATATCCCATGAAACAATTATTAATTTTTTGAATAAAAAGGGATATGAAATCAAGAGCCATATGACTCTGGTGACTGATGACATGTATGATGCAATAATGCATCATTTTAAAAAAGAGAAAGAAAGCGTTGAAAAACATCAGAAAAAGATTGAAACGCTCAAAAAACCAAAGATCAGTGAGACGAGTTCTGTAATAGAAAATAAAATTTCTAAACCAAAAACTGAAAGTAAATTACCTGGAAAGAAAAAAACCACAGCAGTTACTGAAGAAAAAAAACCTGTAGAGGAATCACCACTTCCACAGACAACAGAAATTGATACCGAAGTAGAAGTTGAAAAAGAAATAGTTGTAACTCCACCATCAAATGTTCCTGAACAACCTCAAGTGCCTACTCCAGAAACTTCAGAAGAAATATTAGAACCAATTGGTGTAGAACAAGAAGAAAAAAAGGGAAAAACAAGTGATGAGGTAATAGGTAAGGATGAAATTGTGACTCAAAAGCCTCCTAAGCGAGGGTTGGTGATTAAAGGAAGAATATCTCTCGACAACAAAACTATTATAGAAGCACCTACTGATGAAACAGCTACAGTTGGAGAGGAACAAAAAGCTAAGAAAAAGAAAAGAAAACGGAAGAAAAAAAAGGAAGAGATAAAAAAAGTTGAGCCTGAGGAACTTGATCTTTTAGATAGAAAAAAGAAAAAGAAAAAGAAAATTAGACATATTGAAATAGATCAGGAAGAAGTTGAAATTGCCGTTCGCCGGACAATTGCTGAAATGGATGAAAATACATTAAGTGTACGTGCTCAGATGCGTAAGAAAAAGAAAAAAGAGCGAATGGAAGAAGCAGCAAAATTACAAGAACAACTGGCAAAGGAAAAAAATAAACTCAGAATTACAGAGTTTGTTTCAGTAAATGAACTTGCAAATCTGATGCAGGTTAATGTAGCTGATGTGATAAAAAAGTGCATTGAACTTGGGTTAATGGTTTCTATCAATCAACGACTTGATAAGGACACAATCACATTAGTTGCAGCTGAATATGGATATGATGTAAGTTTCTTAACTGATTTTGAAGAAAAGTTACTTGAAGAAGAAGAGGCAGAAGAAATTAAGGAAAATTTAGAACCACGTCCACCTGTGGTTACTATAATGGGACATGTAGATCACGGAAAAACATCCTTATTGGATTATATAAGGCAAACAAATGTTGTAGCAGGAGAATCTGGTGGTATAACACAACATATCGGCGCATATACAGTTACACTAGATGGTGATAGGAGTATAACATTTCTTGATACACCTGGACACGAAGCATTTACAGCTATGAGGGCTCGTGGGGCTCAACTAACAGATATTGTTGTCCTTGTAGTGGCGGCTGATGATGCAGTTATGCCTCAAACTGTAGAAGCCATTAGTCATGCTCAAGCAGCAAATGTACCAATAATTATAGCTATAAATAAAATTGACAAGCCAAATTCAAATCCTGAAAAAATCAGACAACAACTAGCTGAAAGAAATATTTTAGTCGAGGAATGGGGTGGAAAATATCAGTGTGTAGAACTTTCCGCTAAAACAGGAAAAAATGTGGATCTATTACTTGAAAAAATATTACTCGAAGCTGAATTACTGAATTTAAAAGCGGATCCAAAAGCAAAAGCTCGTGGTGCAATCATTGAAGCAAAGTTAGATAAAGGTAAAGGAATAGTCGCAACTGTTTTGGTTAAAAAAGGTACATTGAAGATAGGTGATCCATTTATTGCTGGGTTTTCATACGGTAGAGTGCGGGCGATGTTTGATGAGCGCGAACGTCGTGTTGAAATTGCTAAGCCTTCCACACCAGTACAGGTTATTGGATTTGATTCAATACCACAAGCTGGCGATTTGTTAGTAGTTGTGGATTCCGAACGCGAAGCTCGCGAGATTAGCATAAGAAGGCAACAATTAAAAAGAGAGCAGGATTTAAGAGAAATTCGCACAATAACACTTGATAATTTTTCTCAAAAAGTGAAAGAAGGATCAGTTAAAGAATTAAAAATTATAATTAAAGGTGATGTTGATGGTTCGGTTGGAGCAATTTCCGATGCTTTAATGAAAATATCTAATCCTGAAGTAAGGGTTAATGTAATACATAAAGGTGTGGGTGCAATTTCTGAAGGTGATGTATTACTTGCTGCAGCCTCAAATGCAATTATTATTGGATTTCATGTCCGACCAAATGTTAACGCCCGTAACTTAGCAGAAACTGAAAAAGTGGAAATACGCTTCTACACAATTATTTATGATGTTATTAACGATGTTAAAAAAGCTATCGAAGGAATGCTAACACCCGAAAAGAAAGAGGAAGTTCTGGGTTCGGTAGAAGTTAGAGATGTGTTTAAAATTCCAAAAGTCGGAACTGTGGCAGGTTGCTACGTATTGAATGGAAGAATTGTTAGAAATAACCGTGTGCGACTAATTAGAGATGGTCTTGTGCTGTTTGATGGTAACATCGCATCATTAAAAAGATTTAAAGATGATGTGAGAGAAGTTGAACAGGGTTATGAATGTGGAATTGCACTCGAAGGATATAACGATATTAAAGTAGGCGATATCATTGAACCATATAGAATTGTTGAACTAAAGAGGAAATTGTCATAATATGACTGTGAGAATGGAAAAAGTTTCATCAGTTGTTAAACATGAAATAAGTGGAATCATTTCAAGAGAATATAATTCAAAAGAATATGGTTTCATTACTGTTACAGATGTTAAAATGTCCGCCGATTTAAAAATTGCAAAAATTTTTGTAAGTATACTAGATAAAGGTGAAGTTAGAGAAAAAACTCTCAGAATGCTCGAAAATGAAAAAGGACACATTAGAGCATTATTAGGATCAAATGTTCACTTAAAATATACACCTGTATTACAATTTTTTATTGATGATACACTCGACAGAGTCGAATCAATAAATAATATAATTAAAAAAATACACGAAAAAGACACAGGTGCTGATAATAGATAAACAGAATATAAAATTACTGCAAACTCAAAGCATTGATTCAGAAGGACTGATTATTTTAATTAATAAACCGAAAGATTGGACATCATTTGATGTAGTAAAAAAAGTGAGAACTTTACTTAAATTAAAAAAAGTTGGCCATTCGGGTACTCTTGATCCAAAGGCTGAGGGTTTAATGGTTGTTGCAACAAATAAAATGACCAAACAATTAGAAAATTACTCACAACTTGAAAAGGAATATATTGGTAAAATGATATTAGGTGCAAGAACCCCAAGCTATGATGCAGAAACCGAGATATCTGAAATAAGTGATTATTCAAATATAAATAAGAATGATCTGGAAAAAGTTTTTTTACAGTTTACTGGTAACATTACTCAGATACCACCAATGTATTCTGCTGTTAAATATCGTGGCAAGCCTTTATATAAATATGCCAGAAAAGGCAGAAAATTAGATTTAACCCAGAGGGGTATTACAATATCCGAGTTAAAACTGATAGATTTCCAACCACCAGAGGTAACATTTAGAGTAACCTGTTCAAAAGGCACATATATTCGTTCGCTTGTAAATGATATTGGAAATTCATTAGGTTGTGGTGCGTATCTGCTTGAACTTGTTCGTACAAGAATTGGCTCATATAAACTTGAAAATGCTCTTACAATAGAAGAATTGACGAAGAAGATTGAAATTTTGAATGCAGTTAATTAAAAGTAGCTCAGAAATAAATTTTGATAAAAATACAATAATTACAATCGGTACTTTTGACGGTGTCCATATAGGACATCAGAAAATAATAAATCAGTTGATTGAAGATTCGAAAAATAAGAAATATAGAAGCTTATTGATTACTTTTGATCCTCATCCAAGAGAAGTAGTTGGTAGAGGACCAACTAAACTTCTCACAACTCTTGAAGAAAGAATAGAGATTTTATCTAAATTTAATATCGATTACATATACATAATTAATTTCACCTACGAATTCTCTAGATTACATTATTATGACTTTTACAAAGAATATATACACGATAAAATTGGAGTTAAAGAGGTAATCATTGGCTATGATCATATGTTTGGTAGAGATCGTGAAGCTACATTTGAGGAGTTGAAGGAATTGGGTAGTAAATTTGATTTTACGGTTAAGCGACTTAGACCGGTTTCAGTAGACGGCCAGGTCGTAAGCAGTTCTATGATTCGTGAAATAATATTTCGAGGAGATGTGTGCAAGGCAGAGAAGTTTCTCGGAAGATTTTATTCAATAAAAGGATTTGTCGTTGAAGGGGACGGTAGAGGAAAATTATTGGGTTTTCCTACTGCAAATATTAAACCTCTATCAGAAAAAAAACTCATACCTGCAGAAGGTGTCTATTTTGTACAAATTAAATTACAGAACAAGTTTTATTATGGAATGTTAAATATAGGAGTTAGACCGACATTTGATGTAGAAAGGAAAAAAGTAATTGAGGTACATATATTCGATTTTGATTATGAGATATATGCAGATGAGATAGATTTGTATTTTATTCGTCGATTAAGGAGTGAAATAAAGTTTAACTCAAAAGAGGAACTAATAGAGCAACTTAAGAAAGATAAATTACAATGCGAAAGATATATTAAGGAAATAAACAAATAACAGGAAAGGAAAGAAAAATGCCATTAACAAAAGAACAGAAAAAAGATATTATTAGAAAGTACGGAAAATCTGAAAAAGATTCGGGTACACCTGAAGTTCAGATAGCAATTTTGACTGAACGAATTAATGAACTAACAAAGCATCTCGAATCAAACAAATTTGATCATCATTCGAGACGTGGTTTGTTACTAATGGTTGGAAAAAGACGTCGTTTATTAGATTATCTGGCAAAAAAGAACATTGAAAGATATAGAAAAATAATTCAAGAATTAAATATAAGAAAGTAAAAAAATGATTTATAGAAAAGAAATTGAAATAGGTGGAAGGATTTTTTCCATCGAAACAGGATTACTTGCAAAACAGGCAGATGCCGCTGTTGTTGCCCAATACGGGGAAACAATAGTCCTCGCAACTGTTGTTGCTGCTAAAGAGCCGGTTGAAGATCAGGATTTTTTCCCTCTACAGGTTGAATATAGAGAGAAAACAGCAGCAGCTGGAAAAATTCCAGGTGGATTTATCAAAAGAGAAGGTAGACCTACTGAAAAAGAAATCCTCTCTGCAAGGTTGATAGATAGACCCATAAGACCTATGTTCCCTGAAAACTTCAGGAATGAAACACAAATTATGGTAACAGTTTATTCTTCCGATCAAGAACATGATGGCGATACAATAGGAGCTGTTGCTGCTTCTGCAGCTTTGATGATTTCAGATATACCGTTTGATGGACCCATAGCTGAAGTGAGAGTTGGCAGAATTAACGGTGAATTTATTATTCATCCTACGTTTAAACAGCTTGAAAGTAGCGATCTGGACATTACAGTTGCTGGTACAATCGATTCTATCGTGATGGTTGAGGGAGAAGCAAAGGAAGTTTCTGAAGAGGTTTTCCTGGATTCTTTAAAATTTGCTCACCAGTATATAAAACAACTTTGCGAATTGCAAATTGAATTCAGGAAAGAAATCGGTAAACCAAAACGAGAAATCGAAATAAAACCAATAGACCCTGAACTTGTTAAAGAAATTAATAATTTATTCTTACCAAAGATAAAAGAACTGAATAGAACTATCCTATCTAAGGATGAAAGAAGTAATAAAAGAGCAGCTATAGAGGAAGAGATTCAGAACTTGCTTGTTGAGAGATTCCCGGAACAACAAAAAGTTATCTCAGAATTGATGTATGAACTTGAAAAACAGGATATGCGACAGATGATACTTCAAGAAGGAAGACGTCTCGATGGAAGAGGTGTAAAAGATATCAGACCTATAAGTATTAAAATTGGAATTTTACCTCGTACTCATGGATCTGCATTGTTTACAAGGGGAGAAACTCAATCTCTTACAACCACAACATTAGGAACTAAGACTGATGAACAAATTCTTGAGGGATTATTACCTGAAACTACCAAGCGATTTATGTTGCATTATAATTTTCCGCCATTCAGTGTAGGAGAGATTGGAAAACTTGGTTCTGTCAGTAGAAGAGAAATTGGCCATGGAAATTTAGCTGAAAGATCATTGAAAAATCTTATTCCTCCAGAATCTGAATTTCCATATACAATCAGAGTTGTATCCGATATACTGGAATCAAATGGTTCTTCTTCTATGGCGACGGTTTGTGCAGGATCTTTAGCCTTGATGGACGCAGGTGTACCAATCAAAAAAGCTGTTGCAGGTATCGCTATGGGCTTAATTAAGGAAGAAAATGGAATAGCTATTCTGAGTGATATTCTTGGTAATGAAGATCATTTAGGGGATATGGACTTTAAAGTTGCTGGTACGATAGATGGAATTACAGGTCTGCAAATGGATATTAAAGTAAAAGGAATAAGTTTTGATATAATGGCAGCTGCACTTGAACAAGCTCGTGAAGGAAGAATACATATATTAAAATTAATGAATGAGGTTATCTCCGAGCCTAAAAAAGAGTTGTCGCCATATGCACCAAGATTGACTTCAATTAAAATACCTGTCGATATGATCGGAGCTGTAATTGGTCCAGGTGGAAAAACAATTAAACATATTATAAAAGAGACAGAAACTGAAATAAATATTGAAGAAGACGGAACAGTAATGATAGCAGCAGTCTCAGGCGAAAATAGTCAAAAAGCTATTGAAATGATTAGTAGAATCACTGAATTGCCAGAGGTTGGAAAAAACTATAAAGGTAGAGTCACACGAATTCTTGACTTTGGCGCATTTGTGGAATTTCTACCAGGTAAAGAAGGCCTTGTTCACATATCACACCTTGACACAAATCGTGTTAATAAAGTTAGTGATATTGTGAAAGTTGGTGATGAAATTGAAGTTAAGCTTATTAATATCGATGATGAGGGTAGATTTAATTTAAGCCGAAAAGCCGTTTTGTTTGAGAATGGACAGGGTGGTAAAGAGATTGATAAGAACAAACATAGCGATAAAAAATTTCAATCTGATCGCCATAAAGATTCAAAATATCATAAGTAAGGACTAAATTGACAGTATGAATATAAAACAGAAAGTAATTTTAATTATATTGGATGGTTTTGGTTTAGGAGAAAATCCTAAAACGGATGCAATTGCTCAGGCAAATAAACCGTTCATCGATAAATTGTTTAGAGAAAACAAATGGACTAAACTTAAAACTTCAGGAGAAGATGTTGGGTTACCAGAAGGACAGATGGGTAATTCAGAAGTTGGCCATATGAATATTGGTGCCGGTAGAATCGTTTATCAAGATATTACAAGAATTAATCGTTCAATCAGGCTGGGTGATTTTTTCAATAATCCAGCATTCTTACAGGCAATTGAAAATGTTAAAAAGCATAATTCAGCATTACATCTTGTTGGACTTGTTTCAGACGGTGGTGTTCATAGTCTTAATACTCACCTCTATGCTTTTTTGGAATTGGCAAAAAGACACAACATCGATAAAGTCTATATACACGCTCTGCTTGATGGAAGAGACACACCACCAGAGTCAGGTGTCACTTATCTGAAAGAATTACAAAATAAGATTAAAGAAATAGGTGTTGGTAAAATTGCTACTGTTATGGGCAGATATTATGGAATGGATAGGGATAATAGATGGGAGAGAACTGAAGCTGCTTATAGGGCGATGACAATAGGTGTCGGGGAGAAATGCAAAGATCCTATAGAAGCAGTTACAGCTTCATATAATTCAGGTGTAACTGATGAGTTCGTTAAGCCAATTGTTTGTTATAGGAATGGTGTACCAATCGGAAACATCAAATCAGGAGATTCATTTATTTTCTTCAACTTTAGAGCTGATCGTACCAGACAGTTAACTAGAGCTTTTATTGATCCAGATTTTAATAAATTTCCAAGAGAGAAAATTGACCTGACCTTTGTTACAATGACTCATTATCATGATGATTTTAAGTGCCATGTTGCATTTAAACCAGTAACATTAGATAATACATTAGGTGAAATAATTTCAAATCATGGTTTAAAACAACTACGAATTGCTGAAACTGAAAAATATGCACATGTAACATTTTTTTTCAACGGCGGCAGGGAAAAGGTGTTCGATGGTGAAGATAGAATACTTGTACCTTCGCCTCGTGGTGTAGCTACTTATGATCAAAAACCTGAAATGAGTGCATATGAAGTTACAGATAAGTTAATTGATGCTATAAAATCTGACAAATATGATTTTATACTTGTTAATTACGCAAATTGTGATATGGTAGGGCATTCAGGAATTATGTCCGCTGCTATTAAAGCAGTTGAAACTGTAGACGTTTGTTTGAGTCGTTTAATTCCTGTAGCATTAGAATATAAATTTTTACCCTTAGTTACATCAGATCATGGGAATGCTGATAAAATGGCTGATGAAAATGGAGAACCTTTTACTGCTCATACAATGAATATGGTGCCATTCATTTTTGTCAAAAATCCAGCACCAAAACAAATTATGAAAGAAGGAATACTTGCTAATATGGCACCAACTATATTACAATTCATGGGAATTTCGAAACCTTCCGAAATGGATGCCAGTTCCTTAATAGAGCTTGAATAAAATTTTAACGGGCTTGTAATATGGCTTTAAATGTTAAAGTTTCTTCTCCTCTTAATACCACTACTTCAACTTCGTCACCTGGTTTATAATCACCAAGTAAGGAGGTCAAATCATAGATATTTTTGACAGATTTGCCACCGAATTTTACTATAATATCATTTGCTTTTAGCCCGGCTTTTTCTGCTGCTGAACCAGCTCTTGTTCCACTAATTCTTAAACCTTTGGCGTCATCTCCAAAATCTGGCATTATTCCAAAGGAAACTCTAAATCCACGCATTCCTTCACGTTGATTATTGCTTAAAGCAACTTTTGTATACTCAGGTTTATTATATACTGTATCAAGATCTAATGCAATTTTAGCTACGAAATCAACAACCATTTTTTGTCCATCATAATTTATTAAATTCCAATCATCGGATGGTTTATGATAATCGGAGTGAAGACCAGTAAAGAAAAACAAAACGGGAATTTCTTTGGCATTAAAACTGGCATGATCGCTGGATCCAAACCCATCTTGACCTAATTTGAGTTTAAAAATTGAATCTGAATTTTGCCTCTCTATTATTTGATTCCATATAGGTGAAGTTCCAACACCTTGAACTGTAAGTGTACTATCTCTTAACCTACCTATCATGTCCATATTTAACATTGCCACAGCATTTTTTAATTCAAATGGCGGATTTTTAACAAAATGTGATGAACCTAATAATCCTAGTTCTTCAGCAGAAAATGCTACAAATACAAATGAACGGTTTATATCTTTACTCCTGGTTGATATGTATTGGGCAATTTCCAGTAATCCTGCAGTGCCTGACGCATTATCGTCGGCACCATTGTGTATTGCTATAGTGTCAGGAACAAGTGAACCTGAACCGGGTCCACCAAAGCCAAGGTGGTCAAAGTGTGCACCGATTATAATATACTGGTTTTTTAGTTCAGGGTGACTCCCTTCAACAAATCCTATTACATTTCTGGTTTTTGAATAAATTTTTTCAATATGAGTTTGAAGTTTAACCTCCAGGTTTGGGAATTCAAATGACAAAGGTTTCTTGTTAGTATTTATAGATTTTTGAATTGAATCCAAATTTTTACCGTAGGATGTAAAAATGTACTCTGCGATGTCACATTTTAAATTTATTACTGCAATACCAGAATTCATCGATCCTCTTTCAATCCGTAAAGGAATTAACTGATTTTTGTTTTCATTTTGTGGACCGGTAATGAATATTATTCCAGTAGCGCCTTTATCACGTGCGTTGATTATTTTCTTTTGAAATGTTGAGTATTCAAAAAAAGGACTTCCTGAGCTATCTCCATCTGGTGAATATCTCATCATCAGCACAATTTTGTTTTTTACATCTAAGCCTTCATAATCATCGTATTTTAATGAATCGGAACTTATACCATATCCAGCGAATACTAAACTTCCAGTAATTGATGTATCCTCAGAAAAATTCATGGGTGTGAAATCTATTCCTGGTTCATAAGAATACAATTTATCTTTGATTATCAAGGTTAGTGAGTTGTTTTTTCCAACCTTTAGATCCGAAACAAATGTAAAGTATTGAAAATATGAGTTATTATCTCCAAGTGGTTTTAATCCATATTCAGCAAATTCATTGGCAATGTATTCAGAAGCAAGATTATTACCTACTAAACCTGCCCTTCTACCTTCAAGTGCATCAGATGCTAGGTATTTCACATGGTATTTTAAGTCATCTGGTGTGATTAATGGAGATTTGGTTATATTTTGTGTTAGACTACAACCAATAATTAATGAAAGAACTATTAAAAATGATTTACTTTTCATAATGTTATTAATTTGAAATTATTTTTTCTTTTTAATTGGGAAATGGAAATCAGCGATAAATACATTTGTTTCGCCTCTAACTTTTGCATTTCTATTTGATGCAAAAATTAGTTTTTTCCCATCATGGGTAAACATAGGAAAACTTTCAAAGACGGGGGAATATGTTATTCGTTGAAGTTTTTTTGTTTCAATATTTATGATATAGAGATCAAAGTTCATTGGAATGCGGGATGTATCAGCCATATTTGATGAGAATATAATATGTTTTCCATCGGGGTGCCAAAAAGGAGCAAAGTTTGCAGCATTATTATTTGTAATTTGTTGTTTGTTTGAACCATCAGCATCCATAATCATAATTTGCAGGTTCATTGGTTTTATCATCTGTTCTTTTATAAGTTCTTTGTATTCGGCGATTTCCTGTTCTGTTTTTGGATGGTATGCACGGTATACAATTTTCTTTCCATCCCAGGAGAAAAATGGTCCACCATCATATCCCAGTTCATTTGTAAGTTGTTTTACATCACTTCCATCTAAATTCATCGTGTAAATATCCAGGTCTCCATTTCTAATTGAAGTAAATACAATTTTATCACCTAATGGCGAAACTACTGCTTCTGCATCATAACCTGGAGTATCTGTAAGTTGCCTGATGATTTTACCATTTGTATCAGCTACAAAAATATCGTATGTAGGAAATAATCCCCATACATATCCCTTTTTTCGATCTGGTTCAGGTGGACACTCATCGCCACCCAAATGTGTTGATGCATACAATACATGTTTTCCATCTGGTAGAAAATATGAACAGGTGGTTCGTCCCTTTCCTGTTGAAATAAGTTTTTTATTTGATCCATCCAGGTTCATCATAAATATCTGGTCGCATTTAAACTCATCGGTTGTAGCTTGAAATACTATACGTTTTTCGTCAAATGAAAAGTAAGCTTCTGCATTTTGCCCACCAAAAGTAAGTTGTTTAATATTTTTTAAATAAACTTCTCCTGGATATTTAAGATTATCTGTATTATTATTTAAAATTGAAGATATGAAGAATAAAATTATAGTTACTAAATTCATATTTGCTCACTTTAATTTATTTAAATCATTTAAAATTGTTTTAAGCTTTTCGAATGAAATACTATTTGTTGTAGAATATTTCCAATCAATATATACAATTTTTCCGATTTTATCAATAACAAATATAGTTCGTTTATTGTATCCAGTTGTGGGATTATAACTATTGTATAATTGTGCAACTTGATGATTATGATCACTTAATAGTTTAAATTGGTAATTTTGACTTTTTGCCCAGTTGTGATGAGACCAAACATAATCACCGCTAATTCCCAAAACTTCAGCATTTAAATTATTAAAGTTTTCGTATTCATCACGGAAGCTACACATCTGATTCGTGCATCCTGGACTCCAATCAGCTGGATAAAATGCTAGAACAATGATTTTTTTACCAATTAAATCAGATAATTGAATCCCATTATTGTCAATAGTGTCTTTTGTCGCATAAGGTAATCTAAAATCTGGTGCATTGTTTCCCACGTTTAGCTCTTGTGACCAGAAATTTCCTGTTATTAATAATACCATTATATAAAGTAATATTATTTTCATATTATTATCCCTTCAAAAATTATGTGTATTATTTTAAATTTCAAAGTATGGTTCTGTAATCGAAACAAAATTATTTACTTTAAATGTTTCGTATAGTTTTTTTATAAGTTGTTCATCTTTACAAAAAGCAAATACTGTTGATCCACTGCCAGATAGTAAAGCAAAATCAGCGCCATAATGATATAGTTTTTCCTTAATCGATTTTATCTCAGGATATTCTTGAAATATTAGTTGCTCGAAGTCATTTATGATGTTCTCTCTCAAAAAATTATTATTGTTTATGTTGTTTAATAATAGATATTTTAGGTTATTATTACCTTCATGAATGGTATTTTTAAGATTTTCATATGCCCATTTTGTTGAAATGTGTATCGGTGGTGTAATGGTGATTATCCAATAGGGGAGTTTTAGCGTGAAATATTCTAATTTATTACCAATTTCAGTTGCATATGCACTACCGTTTTCTAAAAAATAAGGAACATCTGCACCAAGTTGTTGAGCAATTTTTTTTAAATCATCATTATGTACCTCAATATGAAAGAACTCGGGTAATGCCTTTAGTAATACAGCAGCATCAGAGCTCCCACCACCTAAACCTGCTCCGATAGGAATATTTTTTATAAGTTTAATTTTAATACCTAAGTGAATACCAAAAGAATTTTGGAAAAGTTTTAATGTCTTAGTGCAGATATTTCTATCATCACTCGGTAAGTTGGCGTTTTCAATTTCTAAATCTAATTTGTCGTATTCGTATAATTCCAATGTGTCGCATAGGTTAACTCTGTGAAAAATTGTCTCAATATTGTGATATCCATCTGGTCTTTTATTTAAAATTTTAAGACCAATATTAATTTTTGCGAATGCTTTTAATACCACCATTTTATTAGATTTTTATTTTTCTTAGACGTAATGAATTTGAAACCACAGATAGAGAACTCAAAGCCATTGCACCAGCAGCAAGCATAGGATGTAGATATCCAAAAGCTGCCAATGGGATTAAAATTATATTATAAATAAATGCCCAGAACAGATTTTGTTTTAATATAGTTATGGTTTTTTTTGAAAGTTTTAATAAAGATATAATTCCATTCAGATCTCCCTTAGAAATCACAACATCGGCAGTTTCTATAGCTACATCGATTCCTGTTCCCATTGCAATTCCTACATCAGCTTGAGCTAAAGCAGGAGCATCATTGATTCCATCCCCTATCATAGCAACTCTTGCTCCCGACTGTTGCAATTTAATTATTTCCATTATTTTATTTTCTGGGAGCATAGAAGCAAGAATATTATCCATCTTAAGAATTGAATTTATTTGATTCGCCATCTCAAGCCTGTCACCAGTCATCATTATTGTTCTATAACCCATATTTCTTAATCTTTTTATTACTACTGGAGCTTCAGCTTTTAATGAGTCAGAAAATGTTAGCATACCAACAAGCTTGTTGTTTATTAATACAAAGACCCTTATCACAACATCTTTATTAAAATTGTGATTCGGGATTCTAAGGTCAGTTGAAATTCCTCGTTCCATTAATAATTCTTCACTACCGATGGTTATAATTTTATTGTCTATTACACATTCAACTCCATAGCCGGGAAGAGACTTAAAATTTTTAACATCATCGAGGAATTTAATGTTATTATTTTTTGCATAATCTCTGATTGCAATTCCCAGTGGATGTTCGGAAAAATATTCGATAGATGCAATAAGTTTTAACAATTCGTCCTTTGAATATTTTTCAAGTGGTATGATATCTTTTAATTCCAGACTTCCCCTGGTAAGTGTTCCTGTCTTATCAAAAACAATTGTATCAATATCTTTAAGCTTTTCAAGTGCTATGGCATTTTTTATAAGGATTCCATTCTGGACTCCATGACCTATGCCGGTAATTATTGCAGTAGGTGTTGCTAAACCTAAGGCACAAGGACATGCAACGATCATAACTGCCACAAAATTTATTATACCTGTTGCCAAGTTACCCCAAAAAAATGTCCAGATCAAAAAAGTAATAAAAGCAATCAATATTACAATTGGTACAAAGATAGATGCGATTTTATCAACAAAATTTTGTATAGGTGCTTTTGAACTCTGGGCTTCATTGATAAGTTGAATAATCTTTGCTAAAACTGTTTCGTTACCAATTCTTGTGGCTCTAATTTTTAAACTTCCAAATTTGTTGATCGTACCACCAATTACTTCATTATTAACTCGCTTTTCTACTGGTAAACTTTCACCTGTAATCATACTTTCATCTACACTTGAATTTCCTTCAATCACAATACCATCAACAGGAATGATTTCTCCTGGTCTAACCACAATAACATCATTAATTCTAATCTGATTTATTGGAGTAAGTACTTCACCTCCTGATTTGATTACTGTTGCAAATTTTTGTTGCCTTTGAATTAGTTTTTTTATAGAGTCTGATGTTTTGTTTAAAGATCTATTTTCAAGTAGCTTTCCTAATAAAATAAGTGTAATTATAACTGCAGTTGTGTCGAAATAAACATTAGATCCTATTTGTTCAGGTAGAAGGATAACAAGGATACTATAGATGTAAGCAGATGAACTTCCAATTGCAACTAATGTGTTCATATCTGCTTTAAAGTGTTTTATTGTTTTCAAAAAACCTTTTAAGAAAGATTCACCGCACCATAAAAGTACAGGAGTTGTAAGTAACATTAAAATAATGTTCCAGGTTTGGTGATCCAAAATTTTATGCAAAATCTTACCATCTACAGTCAGCATATTGATGATAACTATAGGTATCGACAGTATTAAACTAACAATAAATTTTTGTTTTAACCTGATGTAATTATGTTTATTTAAATTTTCTACTGTCTGTTCAAGATTTTCATCAGAGATATCTATAACATCGTAACCAATAGATTGAATTGCTTTTTTGAAAGCTGTAACGTTGGTTTTTGAGCGGTCAAACTCAATAAAAGCAGATTGTGTGGCTAAATTAACGGTAGAATTTATAACTCCATCTAAGCTATTTAATTTATTTTGTACTTTAAGAACGCAACTTGCACAAGACATTCCCCGGATAGGTAATTTTATTTTTGCAATATTTTGAGAATAAAAATTACCTATTTTCGTATGAGTTTCTTTGAATTCAGTTTTGGTCGGTTGCTGGTTCACTTTAGCTAAATACTTTTCTGGAGCTTGATCAAATTTTTCCTTACAAGATAATGCACAAAAATAATAATCACTTCCATTGTAATTACTTATTAGTAAATTATTTTCTACATTAACTTGCATCCCACAAACAGGATCTCTGCTAAACGATTTATTCATCAAAAGACCTTAAATCTATACTTATTGATATTGAATGTTATTAGCTTATGTCTCATTTTCCATCTTTGCAACAAGCTGGAAGTTGATTATATGAATCTCGATTTCGTGGGATATCATCTGCATCATAACCTGCCTGAGATATCAGATTTTTAATACTATCTGCGTTTATTGATTCATTTAGATATTCCACAAATGTTAATTTCCTGTTTAAATCAACTTCAACACTCTTAATTGCATCATTACTCAATAGTGTCTTTTGAATAGTGTTTACACACATATTACACATTACTGAAGGTGTATGGATCTGAACTTTTTTTAAACCTATTATTTCACTTTCGTTATTTTTTTTTGCTGAACATCCATTTATAATAAAAAGAACAGTAATTATGATAATAAATTTATTCATTTTGATTTATCCATTTTTAGTTTTTAGAATTTTTATTTTTTTCCGATTCAAAAAATTCTTTCTCAGATTTCATATTACAACATTCTTTTTGAGGTATATTTTTGTCCGAATCTTTATTTTGTTTTATAATATTATCAACATTCTTTCTTAAGCAACAATCAGATGCTTCGGATTGATCTTTTTTCTGATGTAATTGGGTGTGTTGGTTTTTTGTTTCCTTTGTAGAAGATGAGGATTTATCGCAATTGTTATTTATAGATGTTTGAGTTTTGGATTTTTCGCAACAGTTGGATGTTGATTTATTTTCTTGTTCTTTTTGTGTTCTTTCGTTTTGTGCAAGTATGATTGAAATTGATAATAAAGTTATTATCATTGATGTTGATAAATATTTAATTATTTTCATTTTATTACTCCTTTGTTATTGGTTTTATTGTTAATTATAATGCTTTTTTACGCATAATTCAATTATTTCATCCAGGTTGTCATTTTGGATAGATTCAGTTTTCCTTTCTTAAGGGCTCTTTCTTTCATATATATAAAAAGAACAGGTGTAACAATTAAAACGTGGATAGCCGAAGTTATAAGGCCACCAATAATAGGTGCTGCAATTGGACGCATTACATCTGAGCCAACTCCAGAACTCCACATAATAGGTAATAATGCGATTAAAGATGTTCCTACGGTCATAATTTTTGGTCTAAGACGCATAACGGAGCCTTCTATTGTTGCTTCTGCAATATCATTCTCTGTAATTGTTCCTTGATTTTTATTTTTATAATTTAATATTCTTTTATCGAGAGCTTCATGTAAATAAACAACCATAATTACTCCAGTTTCAACTGCGAGTCCATAAAGTGCAATGAATCCTATCCATACTGCTACTGAAAAGTTATATCCTAATATATAAATTAAATAGATTCCGCCAATTAGTGCAAATGGAACGGATAACATTACAATAATGGCTTCCTTAACATCCTTTGTTACAAAGTAAAGTATTATAAAGATGATAAATAAAACCATAGGTATCAATAATTGCAGTCGATTTTTTGCTCTGATTTGATTTTCCCATTGACCGCTCCATTGTAATGTGTAGCCAGTCGGGAGTTTTAACTCTTTGTTTAAAACTTCTTTTGCTTCGTTCACAAAACTTCCCATGTCTCGTCCGCGAACGTTTAGATAAACAATTGATCGTAACTGGGCATTCTCACTCGATATCATTGGAGGACCGGGAACGATTTCAATTTTCGCAAGCTGGGACAATGGAATGTAACCACGTGAAGAAACAGATAAAGATTGGGGATTGTAAATAGGAGACTGCATACTGCCAACTGCAGATTGAAGATTTCGGATTTTATTTGGTGTGTTCATGGAATTATCAGCTTTTACGCCACTCATTGTGGAAACAGAACTCATTGATTGAGTACCAGATTCACTCATTCCTTTTGTGTTAATCGGCACCAGTAGATTATTAATTGCATCTAAATCGCTTCGCCAATCTTTAAATAATCGAACACGAATAGGGAAGCGTTGTCGACCTTCTAGCACAGTTCCAATATTCTCGCCTCCAATTGCGGTTTCTATCACATCTTGAACATCACCAATATTAATTCCGTAACGAGCAACTGTTTCTCTATCAATTTTTATATCGAGGAAAAGTCCACCCTGAACTCGCTCAGCATACAAATCAGCGGCACCGGGAACTTTACGCAAAATATTCTCTGCTTTTATTGCCAATTGTTCGAGCGTGTCTAAATCTTTACCGAATATTTTTATGCCAAGGTCTGTTCGTACACCAGTTGAAAGCATGTTTATTCTATTAATAATTGGTTGAGTCCAGCCATTTCTAACGCCGGGGATTTGAAGCTTAGCATCTAGCTCAGCTATTATATCATTTTTTGTAATTCCGGGGCGCCATTCTTTTTTTGGTTTGAGTATTATAATTGTCTCAATCATACTTACGGGTGCATTATCAGTTGAAGTTTCTGCCTTTCCCGCTTTACCAAGTACTAACTCAACTTCTGGAACCGATTTGATGATAGCATCCTGAACTTGTAATATTCTATTTACTTCAGTAATTGAAGCAGAAGGAAGAGTGACAGGCATAAAAAGCAAGCTTTGTTCGTCGAGCGGTGGCATGAATTCAGAACCAATGTTTTTCATCATCGGAATTGTTATGAGAAGAGCAATTAGGTTGAGAGCGATTGTTGTCTTGCGATGTTTTAAAACCCATCTAATTACGGGAGCGTAAATTTTATTTAAAAATTTACTGATTGAATGCTCTTCTTCGCTTTTGAATTTGCCACGCGTTAGCATCGTCATCAACATCGGGACGAGTGTGATAGCTATTATAGCCGAACCTACCATTACAAATGTTTTAGTAAATGCGAGTGGACGGAAGAGTTTTCCTTCCTGACCTTCCAACAAGAAAACTGGGAGAAACGAAATAACCATAATTGCGACCGAAAAGAAAATTGCTGGCCCAACCTGCTTTGCCGATCTTATCGAAATCTCTATATATTCTTCTTTTGTTAAATTTTTTTTCTCTTTCTGTGCTATAGCAACATGTCTATAAGCATTTTCCACGAGCACAATCGATGCGTCTATAATAACACCGATAGCAATTGCAATTCCTCCAAGCGACATAATGTTTGAAGTAATCCCAAAAGTTTTCATCATTATGAACGCTATTAACACTGCTATAGGAATTTCTATTATTACTCTTATAACACTTCTAAAATGGAGTAAGAATAAAAATACAACAATACTTACCACGATTGCTTCTTCGAGTAGAGTATCTTTTAAATTATTGACTGCTGCCATAATGATATCTGTTCGGTCGTATGCTGGTTTAATTTCTACACCTTTTGGAAGACCAGGAGATATTTCAGCAATCTTTGCTTTCACCCGGTCGATTACATCTTTTGCATTTTCACCATAACGCATTACTACTATACCACCGACTACTTGTCCTTCGCCATTTTTTTCCAGCGAGCCGCGTCTAATATCCCCGCCAATTTGAACATTTCCTAAATTCTTAATATAAATTGGTATTCCATTCGAATTTGTTGCAACGACTATATTTTCAATATCTCTTATTGATTGGATATAACCTTGTCCGCGAACGAAATATTCAGCATCCGAAATTTCTAATATTTTACCTCCAACATCGTTGTTGGAACGCATTATAGCATTACGTATTTCGCTCATACTTACGTTATAAGCCTTTATCTTGTTGGGGTCTATATCAACCTGGTACTGTTTCACAAAACCACCTATTGAAGCAACTTCTGCCACTCCAGCTACACCTTGCAGGTTTAGCTTAATGTACCAATCCTGAATTGCACGCAAGGTACCCAAATCGTATTTACCTTCTACTGTATACCAGAAAACGTGCCCAACTCCAGTACCATCTGGACCGAGCTGTATTTTTGCGCCCTGCGGCATAAGCGGTTGAACAACTGAAAGTTTTTCGAGCACGCGACTGCGAGCCCAGTACAAATCGGTTTTTTCTTCAAAAATTATAAAGATAAATGACATACCGAACATTGATTGTGCTCGTATTGCATGCACTTCTGGTATTCCCTGAAGCGCAGTCGTTAGTGGAAAAGTAATTTGATCTTCAACTAATTGTGGCGAACGACCCATCCACTCTGCAAATACAATCACTTGATTTTCGGATAAGTCTGGTATTGCGTCCAGCGGTGTGTGAACGACAGCCCATATTCCCCAGACAATTATGATGAGAAATGTTAGTATAACTATAAATTTATTTCTGGCACAGTAGTCTATTATTTTTTCTATCATCTTAGTATCAAAGCTCCTATATCGATTTGCAAATGATTTAAAAAGCTACCAAAGAAAAATACTATGGTCTTGATACTTTGATTGGTGCTTGCTTGTGAATTTATCACCTGAGTGTTAAAAAAGGAAAACAATATTATACTAAGATTCACTAAATTTTTTTTTGAAATCATATTTGTATATTTATTCATTAACTAATACCTTTCCTTCAAGCATATCCATTCCACAGTGGAAGCGATATTCACCTGAGTTCTTTGGTGTTATTTCTATCGTTGTTATTTTATGTGGTGTTAAATATTTTTTGATATTAAAATCAGGAAAAACAATTTCATCCGTGCATTTAATATCATCGTGTCGCTCAAAGTGAATTTTTAACTTCTTACCTTTCTGTGCTGTTATTGTAGATGGAGAATAACCACCATTAACAATAATAGTAACCTCGTTTGATGTATCATTATTTTCAGTATTTGCGACTTCCTTTTTTGAAGTTTCATGTTGATGTGGTGTTACTGAGGATGGATTTTGAAGCTGACTTTCAGAGTCGAGCAAATATCCTCCACTTATTACAACAACATCTCCAGGGTTGAGTCCACTTATTATTTCGACTTTATCTTCACTTTGGATACCAGTTACTACATCGCGAGGTTCGAACGTATTCTCCTTAACCTCAACCCAAACAACTTTCCGCTTCCCTGTATAGAGGATTGCTGAACTCGGAACAACGAGAGCATTTTTAATTTGTGTGATTATTTGAGCAGAAACATACATTTGTGGTTTTAATTTACCTGATGGATTTGAGAACTCGGTTCGAACTCGCAAGGTTCGTGTTTCACTGTTAACTATGGGATCGATAAAAAATATAATGCCTTTGAATATTTCACTTCCAAATGCTTCACTTGTTAACTGAACAGGAGAGCCAACTTTTACAAAAGGAATATCCTTTTCATAAACATCTAAATAAACCCATACTTTAGAAAGGTCGGCAATTCGGTAGAGGATTATACCTTCGTCTACATATTGACCTTCTTGAATTTCCTTAGAAATAACAGTGCCTGATATCGGTGAGTGAAACGGAATTGAGTAAAGAATTTTATTACTTTTTTCGATTTCAGATATTTGTTGCTCAGACAAACCAAAGTGGGTATTCAGTCGAATGCGTGCAACCTGGAGTAACATTTCTTGTTTGTTTTTTGCAGCGAGTAGAAGCTCATTTTGTGCAGATATTAAATCGGGGCTATAAAGTTCAAATAGTTCTTGACCTTTTTTAACAATTTCGCCCGTGTAGTTTACAAAAAGTTTTTCAACTCTTCCACTAAATCGCGCTGTAATTGTTGCGAGGTTTGGCTCTGCAAAATCTACTACACCAACCGCGTTGATCGTCTGTTTAATTGTTTGTTGTTTGACCGTTTCGGTTGCCACATTCGCTATTACTCGCTGAGTAGGAGAGAGGCTTACCGATTGCAATATGGTTAATTCGTCACTAGATACATTTTTTTGATTTGTTTTTTTTACGAGAGCCATCCCGCAAACCGGGCAAGCACCTGGCTTATCAGAAATAACTGATGGATGCATTGGACAGGTATAGATTTCTTTCGCCTGCTCAGATTTTTTATCAGTACAAGCTGTAAGGAAGATTGATAAAATTGCAATGATTGTAATGAGTTCTATAATTCGAATAAAATTTTTTGTTTTCATATTTATATCCTTGAAATATCTTTGTTTATGGATTCGTCAATAAATGATACAACGATTTTACGAGACAATCATAAAATCTCTTCTATATCTCTGCATCCGATTTCCTTTTCTAATTCAGCAAGTGTTTGTTCAAACTTCTTCCGTGTCATTATTAATTCCATTTTTTCCATCACCAACATTCTATATGTATCTAAAAGCATGAGAAAATCTGTTTGACCGGTTTGATAATTCATTAATGCAACCTGAAGCGATTGTTCTGCGAGCGGAATGATTCTTTTGTAATAAATGTCCCATTGATTCTTTAACGAGTTTGCCTTGGCAAAGTACTCACGAACTTTAGAAAGAAGCATACTTCGTTCGTTGCTGTACATTGTTTTCGATTTTGAGATATTTGCTTCAGCTTCCTGTACGCGTGAATTAGCTTTAGTTAGAGTCCAGGGTGAGAATGGTAATGTTATAGTCGCAGTTAAACTCCAACCACGAAATCCAGTCATTGGTGAACTTGTATACTCAATTCCGAACTTGAAATCTGGGAAATATTCTAATTTAGCAATTTGGTGCATAGCTTTTTCTTTTTCCACCATAAGAGAATCACTGCGTAATTTGGAACAATTCCGTAATGCATATTCTTGAATTTTTGAGATATCTGGATTGAAAATAATAGTATCTGGTGCATAAGCCGTACCGGTAAACTCATTGACATTTTTGTTTAAGAGAAATCCAAGCATAGCAAGTGCGGATTGTTCCATTTCGATGTAAGTAAGCCGTTCTTTTTGTAGCCTTGCTATTTCTACTTCTGTTCTGAGCACATCTTGATTTGAAGTCTTGCCAACTGCATAAAGTGTTTGTGCAATCTGTAGGAACTGTTGCATTAACTCGAGGTTTGTTTGATTAAGTTTTAAATTTTGTTGAGCCATCCAGAGCTCATAGAATGCTGATTTCACACGCATTATAATTTCAACCGATTTCTCATTATAGTTCTGTTGTAATCTTTTCGATTCAATTTCCGCAACTTTGCCCATTGAAGAAAGCTTACCAGGAAATGGTAACATTTGCATAAGCTCAATGTTTGACCACATTGCTTTATTTGGGTTAAAACCCGGTAGCTCCATCAGGCGATATGTTAACTCGGGATTGCTGAAAGATTTTTCCTGTGGTATCTTAGCTTTAGCTGCCTCGATGCTATGGTTTAAAGCTTTTAACTCTAAATTGTTTTCAAGTGCTTCATCAATTAATTCATCTAGATTAAGTATTGTGTTGTTTTGGCTATAAGAGAACCAACAAAGAATTAAATTGATAAGAAATATTTTAAAATTCATATTATTTTTTTCTTAATTTTTTGTAAAGTAATCTAAGTAGTATTCGTAAGAGAGAACTACGCGCTAGGGAAAAATAGCGCTGTCTATATATATAGTTGGCTAAATTAAAAGAGTGGAGTTGAAAATGGGTATGTTAGTTTCGAATTGTGTAAATAGTACTGTCTTTAAATTGTAGAATTTTGTAAAATTGTTGGTTTTGATGTTACAAAAATTTGGCGTGAGTAATAATAATTGATTGAAATTTAAAAGATTTTCTTTTGGCTGGTTTTTTATAAAGTTGTTTTTATTAGCTTGAACAACAATAAAACTTATGCAGCATCGTTCTATAATTTGGGAAAATTTCTGCTCCCCTTTCTGAGTGCCCTCCTTATGACACATTGTACATTGCTCTGATGAGAAGGAATGCATCATTTTGCAATAATGGAGAACAACTGGTAGTCCAGAATTAAAAATAGTGAAAAATATAATTACTGTGATGAAGATAAGTTTTAATTTTGTTATTGTTTTCATACTACCATCATTAACATAGCAAATATTTATTAAGTTTCAAAATTCATTAGTTTAAGAATATTGTTATCTATATAAAAATTTTAAATCAAATAAGTTTGAAACACCAAGAGGTTTAGGTGAATACAATGGTTCTCCATATTCAACTCCAATCAAATTTCCGTAATATTTAGCCCGAATATCTAAGAATTCTAGAAAAGATTTTTTGCTTAAAAGTGTTTCAGGATCTTCGGATTTTGGATTATAAAATTGAGATTTATATGCTTTAACAGCTTTTTGACGTATATGATAGACATCGCTAATGTCAATTATTATGCTTGGTATAAATTCTAATTTCATCATAAAGTTGAAGTATGTGAGAGGCCTCCATGCTTCTTGAACTTTAGTGTTCTCAGTGGTTTTAATGTTTGCAAGACCTGAGTAATACCATGCCTCCTTGCATAATTGATGTGCTTTTGTATGATCTGGATGTCTATCATGCCAGTGTGGAAATAATAAGATTTCTGGTTTATATTTTCTTATTACTTTAATTAACTTTAGAAGATTGATTCGGTTGTTTTCAATTTCTGTATCTTGTAAATTAAGATTTAAACGTGTTTTTACACCCAGAATTTTTGCTGCTAAAGCGGCTTCCCTGGATCTTATTTCTTTTGTGCCTCTTGTTCCAAGTTCACCTTCAGTGAGATCAACTATAACAACTTTATAACCTAATTTTATCAATTTTGCGACGGTACCAGCACATCCAAGTTCAACATCATCAGGATGTGCTCCAACTGCAAGAACATCAATTTTCATTGTTTAAATTCCGTATTTGTTTTTGTCAAATATAAGTATCATGCTTAATTATTTCAAATTTTTATCCTGATTGTATTTATGAATAATTTTTAATATATTTTGAAAGATTTATTTTTTATTCCATGAAATATGAAGAAATTTTAGTAAAGAACTCAAATGGTGAACCATTTGGAGTTGATTTAAGATACAAAGGTAGAAAAGATTTCTTTGAATATAAAAATTTCATTTTGATATGTCCAGGTTTTATGGCGTTTAAAGATTGGGGACCATTCCCTTATCTTGCAGAACGATTGTGTGATGATTTATTTGCTACAATTGTAATGAATTATTCACACAATGGTATAAGTGATAATCGATATAAGATTACGGATTTTAAAAAGTTCTTTGAAAATACTATATCAAAAGAATTAAATGATATTGCTTCTGTATTAAATTGGTTATTTAAAATACATGGTGATCGAATTATCAATATAGTTTTGGTAGGGCATTCTCGTGGAGCGGCAAACAGCATTTTAATTGCTTCAAATTATATAATAAATGGTTTAATAACGATTTCACCAATTGCAAATTATGATCGCTGGAATGACCACCAAAAATCTTTGTGGCAAAAAAAAGGTTATCTTCCAGTCTCCAATGAAACTTCTAATCCTGCCCTCAAGATTGGTATAGAGTATTTGATTGACCTTGAAAAAAATAGAAATGTGTATAATCTTGAATCGGCTATTAAAAAATTAAAGATACCATGGCTTATAATTCATGGTGGGAATGATATTGTTGCAAAACCTGATGAAGCTAAAAAATTATATGAATTATCTAATAAAAGTACTACAGAGTTAAATTTTATTCCCGATATGGGCCATTTGTTAGGTTATAATCAGAATTCTAATAATGAAAAAAATATTTTCTTAAATAAAATAATACTTATCATTAAAGAGTGGTTAAATAAAAATTTTAGGAGCTGAAATGAATAATGACAACATAATAATTAAGGAAACAATTATAGTAAGATCCAGTAGTTTAATAAAAAGCATAACTTTAATCTTATCGTTTTCTGTACTTACGGCTGTAGGTGCATGGATTGAAATTCCGACGCAACCGGTGCCTTTTACTTTACAAACATTTTTTGTTTTATTGTCGGGTGCTATTCTTGGCTACAGGTATGGTTTTTATAGCCAAGTCATTTATTTAATCATGGGTGTAATTGGGATACCAGTATTTGCAGGTTTTAGTTCGGGAATTTTGAAATTATTTGGACCAACTGGTGGCTATTTATTAAGTTTTCCAATAGCAGCCTTTATAACAGGATACTTAGTAAATAAAAAAGATAGTTATTTGTGGGTAATGTTTTCAGTTGCATCAGGAATGGCTTTAGTATTTTTATTAGGCACATTGTACTTGAATATCGTTTATTTTAAGAATATTTTTAAGGCAATTTCATACGGATTTGTAATTTTTTCCTGGTGGGATGCTCTTAAAATACTAGCTGTGACTTCGATATATAAAGTATTCAATAATTGCTTTAGATTGGAAAAATAATTATATTAATACACTTTATTTTTAGATTTATCCAGAATATTGAAGAAAATAATAATTGCAATCGACGGACCTGCAGCAGCAGGTAAATCTACAACTGCTAAATTAGTGGCTGAAAAACTTAATTATTTACACATCGATACCGGGGCAATGTATCGAGCATTAACCTACAAAATTCTGCGAGAAGGAATAGACCCCGAGAACGAAACTGCTGTTATCGAAGCGTTAAAAAATAGTAAAGTTGACCTAATAAAAGAAGAAAATAGAATAAAGGTTTTTTTAGATAATAAGGATGTAAGCGAAAATATAAGAAGCATAGATGTTACAAATGCAGTTAGTGCAATTAGTAGTTATAAAAAAGTTCGTGAAATGATGGTGGATATACAACGCAGAATCAGTAAAGAAGGTGGTGTTGTATTAGAAGGTAGAGATATAGGTACAGTAGTGGTGCCCAATGCAGAACTTAAAATATTTATGATTGCAGGAATAGAAACAAGAGCTAAGCGCCGACAAAAAGAATTATCTGAAAAAGGTTTATTTATTGATTATAACAAGATTGTTAATGAAATAATAGAAAGAGATAATAAAGATTCAAAAAGAAAAGAAAGTCCTTTGCGCAAAGCTGATGATGCAATCGTGCTAGATACATCAAATTTATCGATAGAACAACAAGTAAATTTTATTGTAAAAAAAGCATTAGAAATTATTGAAAATTAACATAGATAAAAATTCAGGTTTCTGCTGGGGTGTTGTGCGAACCATCGATATGGCTGAAGATGAACTGAAAAATAATTCTCAGCTTTATTGTTTGGGTGAAATTATTCACAACCCCTCTGAGATTAAAAGATTGGAATCGCTTGGACTTAAGACAATTACAAGGAATGATTTTCCAAGTATACCAAATTCCCGGGTTCTGATTAGGGCTCATGGTGAACCACCTGAGACATATGAACTAGCAAAAAAATATAACATAACCTTAATAGATGCAACCTGTCCCGTTGTTACAAAAGTTCAAGAACGAATCAGAAATTATGATAAAATGGGCTATCAGATTGTTATTTATGGTAAACAAAACCACGCTGAAGTTATAGGTCTTCTAGGACAGATGAAAGGTACTGGAATAGTTATAGGTTCTTTCGAAGAGGTTGATAAAGTTGATGTATCAAAAAATACTGTATTATTTTCACAGACAACGATGGATAAGAATATGTTTTATAAAATACGTGATGAGCTGAAAAGAAGAGTGAAGGAATTAATTGTTGATTCTTTCGAAACACAGGCGGTACAGTTTATCACAAAAGACACAATATGTGGTCAGGTTTCTGGAAGAGATGTAAAGTTACGGGAATTTGCCAAACAAAATGATGTTGTCCTATTTGTTGCTGGTAAATCAAGTTCTAACGGTAAAGTTCTTTATAATATTTGCAAAGAAGTAAATTCAAATACATACTTCATCGAAGATGAAACAGAGATAGATTTTAAGTGGTTTATTAATGCTAAGACAGTCGGTATCAGTGGTGCTACTTCCACGCCTCAATGGTTAATGGAAAAAGTTAAAAATAAAATTGAAGAAGAATTTAAAGAATGTGTTTCGATATAAAAGCCATCAATAATAAAATAAACAATAACCAAAAACAAATCTTTCTGTTTACGAAACTTAGTTATGATGGCTGGCTAAGAATCGCAAACAGTAAAGATAATTCTGTGTTAACCGCAGAATGAACCTTTAAGGAGGTTTAATGTCAGAAGATTTAAATGTGAAAAGTGAATCTAATGTATTAACAACATCAGATGCACAGGAAATGAAAAAAAACACAAAAAATAATTCATTTAATTCTATTAGTCGGATAATCGAAAAAGAATATGATGAAAAAGAATTTCAAGAATTAGAAAAATTTTATGAACCCACACTTAGTACTATTACAGCTAATCAGCTAGTAAAGGGAAGGATTATTGCAATTGGAGAGAATGAAGTTTCCATTGATATAGGTTTCAAATCTGAAGGTGTTGTACCAATAAGCGAATTCCCAAACATCGATGAGCTAAAAGTTGGTGACGAAATTGAAGTCTTCCTTGAAAGCATAGAAGATAAAGATGGGCAACTTGTTTTATCTCGTAAACGTGCCGATTTTATGCGCGTTTGGGAAAAAGTTACCAAAGCTTATGAGACTGGTGAAGTTATTCAAGGTAGAATATTAAGAAGAATTAAAGGTGGCTTAGTTGTGGATATCTGGGGAATAGAAGCATTTTTACCTGGTTCACAAATAGATGTAAAACCAATCCGTGATTTTGATCAATTCATAGATAAAGTAATGGATTTCAGAATCGTTAAAATTAACCATGCTGCTGAAAATATAGTGGTAAGCCATAAAGTCTTAGTTGAAGAGGAAATGGCTGATCAGAGAAATGCAATTCTAAATTCAATTGAAAAAGGTCAAATTTTAGAAGGAACAGTAAAAGCGATAGCAGACTTCGGTGTTTTTGTGGATTTGGGTGGTGTAGATGGATTAATTCATATCACTGATCTATCTTGGGGTAGAATCAATCATCCATCAGAAGTAGTGAAGCTTGATCAAGTGATTAATGTTGTTGTTACTGATTATGATCCTGAGAAGAAACGAATATCACTTGGATTAAAACAATTAACTCCACATCCGTGGGAAAACATAGAAGAAAAATATCCTGTTGGAATGAAGGTTACTGGAAAAGTGGTATCTTTAACTGATTATGGTGCCTTTGTTGAAATTGAAAAAGGTATTGAAGGATTGATACACATATCTGAAATGAGCTGGACTCAACACATCAAACACCCATCGCAGGTTGTTTCAATGGGACAAATGGTCGATGCAATAATTTTAAGTCTTGATAAAGAAAATAAAAAAATATCTCTTGGAATAAAGCAATTAGAACCGGACCCCTGGTACAATCTTTTACAAAAATACCCAGTTGGTTCAAGACATAAAGGTATAGTCAGAAATCTCACCAATTTTGGTGTTTTCGTTGAATTAGAACAAGGTGTTGATGGCTTAATCCATATTTCTGACCTATCCTGGACTAAGAAAATACGGCATCCTGGAGAAGTTGTAAAGAAAAATCAGCAAATTGATGTAGTGATTCTGGGTGTTGATGTTGAACAAAGAAGAATATCTTTAGGCCACAAACAACTTCAAGATAATCCTTGGGATCATTTCGAAAATGTTTATAAAGTAGGTGTAGAAGTAGAAGGTAAATTAACAAGGATAATCGAAAAAGGAGTCATCGTTGAATTACCTCTTGGAGTTGAAGGATTTGTCCCAGCTTCTCAACTTTCAACAGTACCACTTAAAAATATTGCTGAATCATTTAAGGTTGGGGACATTTTACAGCTTAAAGTAATTGAGTTTGATAAAGATTCTAAAAAAATAGTCCTTTCTGCAATTGAATATCTGAAAGGTAAAGAACAAAAATTAGTTGAAGAGTATATAAGTCAACATAAGCTACCTCAAATGAATTTTAAAGATGCCGTGAAAGGTCCACAACCTTCTGAAATTGCATCTTTTGAGGAGTTAGACAAAGCACCCAGTCCAGATGATATCATCTGATTTTAGAAACTAAAAATTGGATTTAAGAGTTAGTTCATATGAACTAACTCTTTTTTAATATTAATAAAATGAATAAAGTAGCATTTTACACCTTAGGATGTAAATTAAATTTTGCAGAAACCTCTACAATAGCCAGAACATTCCTTGAAAATGGTTTCTCAATTACAAAATTTGAAGATAAATCCGATGTATATGTAATTAATACTTGTACTGTATCTCAACGGGCTGATAAAGAATGTAGAAAAATAATTAGAAGCATAATTCGTCGTTCACCAAAAGCATATGTAATAGTTACTGGATGCTATGCACAACTAAGACCAGAAGAAATTGCTTCGATCGAAGGTGTAGATCTGGTTTTAGGTACTACAGAAAAGTTTAATATACAGAACTACCTTCCAAATCTAGACAAATCGAAATCGCCACAAATTTATGTATCTGAGCTTTCCGAAAATAATGACTTTGGAATTGCTTATTCAGGTGATGTTGATGATAGGACAAGAGCATTTCTGAAAGTTCAGGATGGTTGCGATTTTAATTGCTCATTCTGTACAATACCTCTTGCCAGAGGTGATAGCAGAAGCCTGCCGATAAAATCTGTATTGCAACAGGCAAGGTATTTAGCGGATAGAGGATATAAAGAAATCGTACTTTCGGGTGTCAATGTTGGTGATTATGGGAAAAAAGATGGTGAAAATTTGCAAATGCTTTTGAAAAGTCTTGTGCAAATTGAAGGCATCGAACGCATAAGAATTAGCTCTATAGAGCCAAATTTATTGAGTACAGATCTCATCAATTTTATACTTGATAACGAAAAATTATGTAATCATTTTCATGTACCTCTGCAAAGTGGATCAAATGAAATCCTTAAAATGATGCGCCGAAGATATACAGCAGAAAATTATCAAAATCTCATTAATGATATAAATAGAAAAGATCCGAATGCTGCAGTAGGTGCTGATGTTATAGTTGGTTTTCCAGGGGAAACAGAAAAACATTTTCTGGAAACTTACCAGCTTTTGTTAGATTTACCCGTGTCATATTTGCATGTATTTACATATTCAGAAAGACCTAATACTCCCGCTGCTGAATTTGAAAATCGTGTTGAACCTAGAATTAGATTCGAAAGAAACAGAAAATTGAGATTGCTGAGCAAGAAGAAAAAAACTAATTTTTTTTCTAAATTCTTAAATAAATATGTTCAAGTTCTTTTTGAATCCAATCATGAGGATGGATATATCTACGGTTTTACAAGGAATTATATAAGAGTTCGTACAGAATATTCAGAAAATTTGGTTAATAAAATTGTTCCCGTCCAAATTATTTCAATAGATGATGATGTATGTGTAGCAAGTTTACAATCTGAAATTTTAACTGTATAAGAAAGATAAATTATGAAACAGATACAATTAATTATAGTTTTAAGCTTATTATCGCAATTTCTTTATTCTCAAACTGATAAAAATATTACAAATAAAAACAGAATTGATTTTTTTGCAAATTATCAGAACAATATATCAGGTTTCAATCAAGCAGATTTTCAGTATAATGAAAATAAAAAGAAATCGGTGCCTCTTGCAGTTGGTTTGTCGTTATTAATTCCCGGAATGGGGGAATTGTATGTTGGTAATTATAATAAAATTGGTCGCTACTTTACAGGAGCAGAAGCAACCCTATGGTTGACTTACGCATCATTGACTTACTACAGCAAATGGATAATTGATGATGCCCGTAAATTTGCTGGCGTTAATGCAAAAGTTAATATATCAGGGAAAGATGAGAAATTTTTTGTAAATATTGGTAATTATTCAGACATATATCAATATAATGAAAGAAAACTTCAGGAAAGGAAAGAAGAACAATTATACGACCCTAATTCTGATTATTTCTGGCAATGGAATAGCGAAACAAATAGATTAAAATATAGAAGCTTAAGAATTAAAGGTGATGATTTTCTCAATAGCACGCAATTTGTTTTAGGTGCAATATTGGCTAATCACATTATAAGTGCAGTTATTGCTGGTAACTTAGCCATCAAATATAATGAAACGAATAATCAGACATTACAAATAAATACAGATGTTAAAGGTACTGTTGATTTTCCAATACTTGTTTTAACTATTTCTAGTACATTTTAAAGTTGCGAAATATCAAACTTAAAATTGAATATGATGGTACAAATTACGTTGGGTGGCAATCTCAATCCAATGGCAAAAGTGTACAAACAGAAATTGAGAATTGTCTAAAGCAGATATTGCAGGAAAATGTATCACTAATAGGTGCAGGAAGAACAGACAGTGGTGTACACGCAAAAGGTCAGGTTGCAAATTTTAAATCTAATACAAAACTTGATTTAAATAAAATTCAGAAAAGCTTGAATTCTCTATTACCTGATGACATAAAAATAATGAGTATTCAAGAAGTGCCGATTGATTTCCATTCAAGATATAGTGCAAAATCCAGAATTTATGTTTACTACATATCAACTTTTCCGACTGCAATATTTAGAAATTACTCATGGTATGTAAAATATAATTTAAACATAGATTTATTAAATGAATGTTCAAAATTAATTCTGGGGGTACATGATTTTGAAGGATTTTCCAAACTTGATGAGGCTAATGAAAATTATTTGAGTAATGTATTTATTTCAGGATGGATTGTCAAAAAAAAGTTTTTAAAATACAAGATAGAAGCAAATAGGTTTTTATATGGTATGGTTCGCGGATTGGTTGGTACGATGGTAGATGTAGCGAGAGAGTATTTGACCATTGAAGATTTTAAGTTTGTTTTGGACAAAAAAGATAGGTGCAGAGCAGGACAATTTGCTCCAGCTAAAGGTTTATTTTTAGAAAATATTAAATATTGATAAAAGGAGGAATTATGAAAAACTATATTACATTATCAATCTTAATTTTATGGTTGGCAGTATTTAGTTTTATGTGTGCAAGTCTGGCTTTTAATATTTTCTCAGATCAAGATGATGTAAAACTTGGTCAACAACTTGATGAAGAAATAAGAAGTAAACCACAGGAATACCCAATCTTACAAAATCGGAAAGATATATTAAATTATATTGAGCAAATCGGTCAGAAAATCTTGAATTCTCCAAATGTTAAGAAAAGAGGTATTTATGCGTACAAGTTTGAGGTAATTCACGATGATAACACTATAAATGCATTTGCTACACCTGGTGGTTATGTATATGTATATACTGGTTTGTTAAAATTTGTAGATAATGAAGCAACACTGGCAGGTATTATAGGACATGAGATTGCTCATGCTGAAAGAAGGCATGCAACTCAACGATTGACAAAATATTATGGCGCAAGTATTTTACTTTCAATTGTACTTGGAGAAAAACCCTCTCAGCTAGCTGAGATTGCAGCAAATCTTTTTACTGGACTGGCATTTTTAGCAAATAGCAGAGCAGATGAAAAAGAATCAGACGAATATTCCATAAAATATTTAAAGGATACTGAATATTATCCGGGAGCAATTAAGTATTTCTTCGATAAGATACAGGCTGAAAAAGGTACCAGAGGTGGAAGTATAGAACGACTTCTCTCCACACATCCGTTACCACAGGATCGGGTCGACTTTGTAATACAGGAAATGCAGAAAATTGGTAATCCTGAACCTAATGAGAATAACCTATTTACAACAAGATACCAGAATTTTAAAAGAACATTACCTTAGTTTGTTTATATTTAATCTTTGTTTTAAATTTAAATTAAACATTATGTAAAACTAATTGAAAACTTATTTTTGAGTTTTATATTACCAATTTTCCTTTTGTTGTTTTTAGCAGGAGTCTGTTCTGCGTGCGAAACTAGTATTTTAACCGTACCTAAAAGTTTAATAAAAGATCTTACTAAAGCAAATAGCAAATCTGCTATATTAATTGATAAGTTACAATCCGATCCGGAATCAGTAATCGCTGTTTCTAAGGTAGGTTTTATTATAGGTTTAAGTTTAGCAGCTTTCATATCTGGGTTGTTTTCAATTGAAGTACTCTCGCCGGTTTTACAAACTTCCAATGTAAAATTTTTACAATTGTATTCTGATCTTATTTCAGTTGTAATTTTTGTACCAATTTTTTCCTTTATTGCAATAATTTTTTGTGATTTAATTCCTAAATCTATTGCAAAGAAATTTCCACTACAAATAGCAAAAATTCTTGTATTACCATTTTATTATTACCTTATTTTGGTAACTCCAATTACTAATTTGCTTACGAAAATAACAAATATTATTCTAAGTCCTTTTAAAGACCAAACTAATTTCATTGAATCAAGAGTATCTGAAGAAGAATTTAAAATTTTGCTTGAAGAAGGCAGAAAAACTGGTACAATCGATAAAACAGAACAAGAACTAATAACAAGTATTTTCGAATTTACTGATACTATTGCTAAAGAAGTAATGATTCCAAGAACAGATGTCGTTGCAATCGATATAAACACACCAAGAGAAAAGCTTGTGAATATTGTACTTGAAGAAGGTTATTCTCGAATACCTGTATATTCTGGTTCAATTGATAATATAGTGGGTGTCATTTATACAAAGGATTTAATAGGACTTCTGGAGCATCGTGAGGTAATTGTTTTATATGACATCATCAGACCAGCATATTTTGTACCTGAAACAAAAAAAATAAGTGTTTTGTTGCGTGAACTTCAACAACAAAAAATTCATATGGCAATTGTAATTGATGAATTCGGCGGTACAGAAGGTATAATAACTCTGGAAGACATTATTGAAGAGATTGTAGGTGAGATACACGATGAATATGATGAAGAATTAAAAGAAATTGAATCAGCTTCTGATGGAACTTACCTTGTAAATGCAAGAATTAATATAAAAGATTTCAACCAAAAATTTCAAACAAATATTCCTGAAAATCCAGACTATGAAACACTTAGTGGTTTTCTTCATAAAATATCAGGAAAAATACCTGATATGGGAGAAGAAATAGTTTATGAGGATCTGAAGTTCGTAATAGTTAAAAAAAGTTTAAGGAGAATCCGGCAGGTTAAAGTAATTTTTGTTCACCGACAAAATCCATCTATCAACCAATAATTTATTGATGAATCTTGAAGAGCTGAAACAACCAGAAAAATTCCCACAAAAAATTGTAAAAAACACAATTTATAATATTATTGGTAATTTTACTCTTATTACTATTGGATTTATTTTAGTGCCATATATAATTAAACACATTGGTGTGAATGTTTATGGAAGTATATGGGTCATAGCAATAATAGTGATATCATTTTCACAACTTTTCGATTTTGGTTTAACAAGTGCTTGTACAAAGTATATTGCAGAATATCATACAAAATCTGATGTACAAAATATGAATCGGGTAGTTAATACAGTCTTCTTTTTTTTTCTTATTTTCTGGGTTCTAGTTTATCCTTTGATATATATATTCAGAGAAGAAATAATTTTATTATTGGGCACGAGTTCAGATCTTAAATCAGAAATGTATTTTGTTCTATTTGTAGTCACAGCAATTATGGCTGTTAACCATATTACCTCACCTTTCTATGCAAGTATTAGCGCGATACAGAGATATGACTTGCTCAATATTTTCATTATTTCAGCTGCAATTTTAAATATTATTTTGATAGTAATTTTGTTTAATACCGGTTTTGGTGTTAATGGTTTAGCAATTAGTTATTTTATATTTTATTTTTCTATTGCTGTTTCAGTAATTTTATATTGCTTTAAGCTAATACCGGGACTTCAATTTGGTTTAAAGTATTTAAACATAGATACTTTTAAAAAGGTATTCTATTTTGGTATAAATCTACAAATAGGTAAAATTTCGCAAATTGTAGTTTTCCAGCTTGATAAGTTTTTGGCTCTAAAATTATTCGGTGGCAAATATGCTGCTTTTTATGAGGTAGGTTCGAAAATAACCAGTTTTACGAGAAGCATTCCGCTTTTACTTGTATCTGCCATCGTTCCAGCTGCAACTGAGTTAGATGCGAAAGGAGAAAATTTAAAATTAAAAATTTTATTTGAAACCGGCACAAGGTACCTTATCATTGGCGGATTTTTGATAGGGGGGTTCATTTTTTCTCACGCTGATTTGATAATTCAATCATGGATTGGGAAAAAATTAACTATCGAAGGTATCTATATTTCATCATCTATAATTAGATTGATTGTATTGGGTTATTTTGCAAATATGATAACCGGAGCAATGAGTTCAATCGCACTTGGCTTTGACAGAACGGAATTTGAAAGGCGTGCAGGAATAGTTACAATTATTTTGTTTCCATTATTAGCTATTATTCTTTTACCAATTTTCGGTTTTTATGGTATAGCTATGAGTGTCTCACTCACTTTAGTTATTTCATCCATATATTTTATGCTGTTGTTTGTTAGGTTTATAGATTATAAAATTTACAATGTATTCAAAATGCTACTCATACCTATTTCAGCTGCTATTCTGAGTGCTATTTTAACATATGTTTTATATAAATTTATCCCTGAAAGTTACATGGAAAACAGAATCAGCAGTTTAATTGTTACAGGAATTTTATTTTTAATTTATCTAATTTTATTTTCAGGATCTTTCGTGATATTAAAAGGATACACAAATACTGATTTAATAATAATAAAAATGTTTATTGATAAGTTAAAAACTATTAAAACCAGAATCTAATTATGAATAATAATAATTAGTTTTTGAAAATGAACTTTTTGGTCTCTGTCATAATTATAAATTACAAAACATTTGATTTGCTCAAAAATTGTTTGCAATCTTTAATACTTAACCATAATAAAATAAATTATGAAATTATCATTGTTGATAACGACTCTAAAGATAATGCTATTGATAATCTAAAAAGTATTTACCCAGATGTGAGAATTGTGCAATTGTCAGAAAATATTGGTTTCAGCAGAGCAAATAACATAGCAGCAAAACAGGCTGTAGGAGATTATTTTCTATTTGTAAATAGTGATGTGCTATTTATTGAAAATTCTATTGATAAAATGCTAAATTACTATATAAATGGAAAAAATATTGGTATATTGGGTCCAAAATTGTTAAATCTGGACTATTCATTTCAATTATCTGCAGGGAAATTACCAAACTTCTTTGTTGAGATTAAAGATAAAATTATTTATTCAATCTGTAAAAAATCCAAGTATTTTAACTCGTTGGTAGAAAGAATATTTTTCGATAAAATATCAGAAGTTGAATGGGTTACTGGTGCTTGTATGCTTATCGATAGAGATACTTATTATCAAGTTCATGGTTTTGATGAAAATTTCTTTTTGTATTTTGAGGATAAAGACCTTTGTGCCAGAGTAAGAGCTCTTAATAAAAAAATAATTTATTATCCAGAAACATCAGTAATTCACCTGCTTGGTGGAAGTTCCAGGCAGAAACATACTAAAGAAGTGAAAGATATATACCGCAATAGTCAGATATACTATTACAAAAAACATCTAAATTGTTTCCACAATAAATTATTGAAACTATATTTATCTAAAAATGCCTGAACATAAAAAAATCAAAGTACTCGAATTAGTTGACGAAGCAAAGATTGGTGGGGGTCAAATTCATCTATTGCTTTTAACAAAATATATAGATAAAAATAAATTTGATTTGTATGTAGCTTGTGAAGGCGAAGGATTTTTAGTCGATGAGTTAAAGAAATTACATATTCCAGTTATTCCTGTTTCAATATCAAATAATTTAAAATTATCCAACTTGTTTGATCTTATTGCGATTTATAATAAATATAATTTCAATATTGTTCATTCTCACGGTGGAACTGCTGGTTTCTGGGGAAGATTAGCTGCAATATTTGTAAAACATAAACCAATTTTAGTTCACACATACCATGGAATACATTATTTATATTCAAATATTTTCAAAAAATATTCCTATATCTTAATAGATTACTTTTTGAATAAAATTACAGATAAAATTGTTTTTGTATGCGAATCGGATTATAAGAAGGGAAGTAAAATATCTGCTAGAAAAAAAAGTATTGTTATTAAAAATGGTATTGAAATAGATAATTATGTTAAGGATGTTGATAGGGAAGAACTTAGAGCGAAATTTGGTTTTAAAAATCAATTCGTTTTTGGTAATATTGGAAGATTGCACAGGCAAAAGGGCCAGAAATATTTGATAGAGGCTTTTACGGAACTTTGTAAAAAATATTCTGATGTTTTGCTTGCAATTGTGGGTGATGGGGAGTTATATGATGAATTAAAAAAATTAACAATTAATTTGGATATAAATAATAAAGTAATTTTTCTGGGTAGTAGAAATGATATTGTTGATTTCCTTAATGCTATCGATGCGTTTGTTTTACCTTCTTTATGGGAAGGTCAACCAATAACAATATTTGAAGCAATGGCAACATCTAAACCAATAATTGCTACATCAGTTGATGGAGTTAATGAGATACTGATGAATATGAACAATGCATTGTTATGCCCTCCAGCAAATGTAAAGGCACTTTCTAATTCTATGGAGTACATTTATAAGGATCGTGAATTAGCAGGCAAACTTGCAAAAAAAGCTAAAGATGATGTAATTTATATTTATTCAGCTCGTCAAACAGCAAAACATGTTTCTGATTTGTATCAATTACTCTTCAGGAAATTTAATATTTGATATAATATTGTTATATTTACACAAATGAGAAACAAGAACTCGATAGCATTAATAAAAAGAGATTTTAATCTTCGAAGGAATGTTTTGGATTCTCCATTTTCAGGGTTATCCTGGGAGGATACCGAAATGCTTTTTATGACAATATTAAGTGACATGTTAATTGGATTATCCAAAATTCCAGAAACTGATATAATAGTTTTTGTTAAAAAGTCTGAACTGCATTATGAATATATATCTGATGTTGAAGACAAAGTAATTGTTGTGGATACTGAAGAACTAAATTCAAAAGAAATACTGAATTACTCTATAAGTTATTTAAAAACTGCGAATTACTGGCGCAATATATTATTAATGAATTATTATCCTATATGTGATTCAACATTTTATAAAAATATTCTAATGTATTTGGGAGAAGAACAAGAGCACATCTTTGTAGCTCCTATGAAGGATTTTACTATAGGAATGATAGCATTCAGGCATGATAATAAAATGATATTTGATGATTTATTAAAGATACAAGTATTTGATTTTGAAAAATTTTTAGAAAAGTTTATAAATTATGATGCATTTTTGATCACTCCTAATTTTATACCCTCAATTATTAATGTAAGTGATGTGATCAATCTTAAAAGTAAAATTGAGAAAATGATAAGATTAAAAAATGGATATCCTCAAAATACCTATAATTTATTGAAGTCCTTTGAAAAGAAATATGTAATTAAAAGTAATAATGAAATTAGGCATATTCGGCGGTACTTTTGATCCGCCTCACATAGGACATTTAATTGTTGCTGACAACGTAAAAGAACAACTAAATTTGGAAAAAATAATTTTTATTCCATCCTACCAGCCTCCTCATAAATTTGAATCTAATTCTGCTAAACCACTTCAAAGATTTGAGATGGTAGAATTGTCTATAAAAAATAATAAGGATTTCCAGGTTTATGATATTGAAATTCAAAGAAAAGGAAAATCTTATACAATTGACACTATAAATACATTGACACTCATTCATCCACAGGCACAATTTTATTTAATTATCGGTATGGATAATTTAATAGAGTTTCCTCAATGGAAATCACCTCATGAAATTATTTCTCGTGTGGAATTAGTCGTTATGAATCGTCCTGGTTATGATAAGCCATTAAAAAGTGAATTTAGCAAATATGCTACATTTGTTCGTGTTCCTAATGTTGATATTTCGTCTTCAGAAATTCGAAGAAGAGTTAAAATGGGCAGAACAATCAGATATCTAGTGCATCAAGATGTTGAAAAATATATCAATCTGAATGGTCTTTATAAATGACTTGTTCTCATATGGAAAACACCAAATGGATATTAATCGTAGAAGATGATTCTCAAATAACGGGGCTACTTGAACTACTATTGATTAGCAATAATTACAATGTCGTGATAGCTAAAGATGGTGATGAAGCTTTTAAAATTTATAAATCGCATATACCTAAAATTGATCTTATCATAAGTGATCTTGGATTGCCAAAACTTGGTGGAATAGAATTATTTCACAAAATTTATGCAGAAGATAATTCAGTAAAATTTATTGCATCAAGTGGATTCAGTAATAAAAATTTTGGTGATGAACTAATAAAACAAGGAATAAAAGCTTTTCTACCAAAACCATATCATGCTGAACATTTAATTCAAACAATTAAAAACATCCTGGAAAAAGATTAAATAGAAGTTATTAAATTCAATGAGCGATATTTATCATAATCCCGGAAAAACAATTTACTTGATGTTGCTATTCCACCAGCACCAACCTTTTTATTTAGATAGGGATATGAAGAGCTTAATTGCTCCGTGGGTACGAACCCATACAACGAAAGATTACTTGTATGTCCCAAATATATTAAAAAAGTATCCAAATGTTCATCTTACAGTTAATTTGACTCCATCCCTATTGTTACAGATTCAAGAGCATTATGTTAAAAATTTAAAGAAATTTGTAGATGTTAAGAAAATAAATTTAAAACGTATAAGAAAATTTCCTGAAGTCGAAAGGCTTTTAGATTTGTTAATTAAACCAACAAAATATTTTACAAAAGAAGATATATTAAGTTTATATACCTATCATTATAGTACACTTAGTGTAAATGAAGTACTTCGACATTATTTTCCGGAATATGAAAAACTTTATAAAATATTTTCTGAAGCCAGAGAGAAAAATATTTTGATTAATAACCTCCAGCTATTAAGAGAATTAAAATTTTGGTTTACACTTTTGAATTTTAATTTAGATATTATTGAAGGTCCTATTAAATTAACAGATAATAGTATAGTTGATTTATCAGATTTTTTATTTAAAAAAACAGATGGTAAATATTATTTGAGAAGAAAAATTACTGAACATGATTGTGAAAAGTTGTTTGTTGCATCATATTGTATGATGATAAATTTTGTGCCTGTTCACAAACAAATAATCTATAATCCTCATAACAATATTGGACAGATTGAATTAAGTACATCACCATATAGCCATCCAATTCTTCCGTTGATATATGATACGGAATCAGCAAAAGAATGCATGGATAGTTATATTTTACCAAATAGATTTCATTATCCAGAGGATGCAAGATTGCAAGTAAAAATGGGTCTCGAAATTTTTGAAAAGTATTTTGGCTATAAACCCACTGGCATGTGGCCATCGGAGGGTGCAATCAGTCGCAGTGTAGCGAAAATATTTATAGAAAATAATTTACAGTGGTTCGCAACAGATATGCAAATACTATATCAATCGGTTGGACGTAAGATTTCGCACCTGACTCCATATAATTTAAATATCGATAATCAAAATATTGTAGCATTTTTTAGAGATACAGTATTATCAGATAAAATTGGTTTTAGATATCAAAATTTTGACGGAGAAGAATCTGCCGATGACTTTATAAAACATATACTATCGTATTCGGATAGAAATGAAGAAAAAGTAGTAAGTGTAATTTTAGATGGAGAAAATGCATGGGAATGGTATCGTAAGGATCCTGGAGCAAGGGAGTTTTTGAATGCTTTATTCAGAAAATTAGAAAAACTTTATCGTACAAAGGCAATTGTAACAATAACCCCTTACGAATATATTAATGGAAACATTTCTCGTGGAATATTACCTCATCCAAAAGAAAAGTTACCGGTTCTTAAACACATTTCGAGTGGTTCATGGATTCATGGTAATTTTGGGAAATGGATAGGTAGTATGGAGAAAAATTATGTCTGGGATATACTACTTGAGGCAAGAATGAATCTTGAAAAAACAGGATATACATTTGAACATTTAAGAACTTTAAAAAGGAAATCAAAGAGAGAAAAATATTTATTTAAAGCTTATGAATGTATGTTTATCGCTGAGGGCTCAGATTGGTTCTGGTGGGCTGGCGAAGATCAAGAATCATACACCGGTGAACCTTTTAACGAACTTTTTTTTAACTATATTAATCAGGTTTATGTTAATTTATTGAAGGCAGGTTATAAAGTTAAAGCTCCGAAAATTATTTCGTTTGAAAAATTAAAAAAAGAAGAAAAATTTTCTGTCTCTAAAATTGGTTCAATGAAAATGGGACAGAAAACTCTGACCATCAAGTTTATCTGCGATAGCAATGGAATAAATGTTCCAGACGCTATTTATATAGCTGGTAATCTTGAAGAATTGGGTGAATGGGTACCTAATCTTGTCCGTATGAATAAGATAACGGCTAAGGGTAAATTGTATTCAACTTTATGGGAATATGAGATAAAAGTTCCTGAAGGGACTGTTATACATTATAAGTATACCAATAGTGGAAAGCGCGGTGAGTGGAGTGGTAGCGAAGAGTTTCCAGCACTCAATCGAACTGTTATAGCCCAAACTAAAGCAGGTGAAAATTTAATTATTCTAAAAGATAAATTTGGTAAATTGTAAGGAACAAAACTATGAAATTCCATACAGAATATATTTGGATGAACACCAAAAAACTTCGTGATTATATAAACATTACACAAGATGTTAATGAGATATTAAAGAGAAGTGGTATCAAAGAAGGTTTAATAATTGTTTCAGCTATGCACATAACTGCAGGAGTATATATAAACGATGCTGAAAGTGGTTTAATACAGGACATTGATGAATGGTTAGAAAAATTAGCTCCTTTTAATATCAATTATAAACATCATCGAACAGGAGAAACAAATGGAGATGCACATTTAAAGAGTTTGTTAATACATCACGAAGTGATCGTACCCGTCACGAATGGAGAAATGGATTTCGGTCCATGGCAACAGATTTATTATGCAGAATTTGACGGACAGAGAAGGAAGAGAATTATTGTGAAGGTGATAGGCGAATAATTTTGTATAATTTTCAAGTTTAAACTATATTAAAAAAAATAATAAAAAGGCAAAATAATGAAAAAAATAATTAAAAAAGTGATAATATTAGCTTTAAGTTTAATATCATTGAATACTTCAATTTTATCAGAGATCTTACAACCAAAGCATAATTTACAACTAAGTATTGATTTTGCAAGATTTTTTGGTGATGAAGAAAGGATTTTTCTTGAAACATATTATAGTTTTCGCACAGATGAAATAACTTATGTATTTGATAATGATAAATATGTAGGTGGAGTAAATATATTTTTACAAATTAGAGAAAAAGAGAGCATAATAGAAGCACAAGAATGGACAGTACCAAGTGTTGAAGTTGATACAAATATTATAAGAGTTGGTAAAACATTAGTTGGGCTTAAAGCATTTTTCCTGAGACCTGGAAATTACAGTATATCGATTGTAGCAGTTGATTTCAACAATCCGGAAAGAAAAGATAGCTTGTATTATCCATTACAGGTAGCACAATTTCCAGATGATAGAGATGCAATCAGTGATATTGAATTATGTTCCTCAATCAAACAGATACCAAAGGATGATAATAACATCTTTTATAAGAATACACTAGAAGTGATACCAAATGCAAGTTTATTATATGGTAGTGGTTTGCCGATAATATATTATTATTTTGAAGCATATAATTTATTAAATGAACCAAAAACAGAAAATTATATCGTTCGTACATCTATAATTGATGCGTTTGGAAAAGAAGTATTTTTTGCCGAAAAAAGTAAGAATAGAAAAAATAATTCTTCAGTTGAGGTTGGAACAGTAAACACGACTACATTAAAAGGTGGTACTTATGTTTTTAAGGCAGAAATTATTGATACAGTTAAAAAAACAGCAGCAGTTGCAGCAAAAAGATTTTTTGTTTACAAACCGTCTCAGTCCGATTCATTGGTAACATTATCTGGTGGTGCTTTTGTGACTGGTGAATACGCAGTTATGAGTGAAGATGAAATTAAGTATGAATTTGAGGTTGCTTCGTATATTTCGACAGAAGCTGAGAAAAAGCAGTTTTCAAATTTAGTTGAACTTGATGCGAAAAGGAAGTTTTTGTATGACTTCTGGAAAAGAAGGGATATTGATCCCATGACACAGGAAAATGAATTTAAAACTGAATATATGAAGCGTGTGTCTTATGCTAACGAAAATTTCACTAGTGCATTTAGGAAAGGTTGGAATACAGATAGAGGAAGAGTTTACATTGTGTATGGTCCACCAGATGATATTGAACGATATCCTAGTTCATACGATGCTGAACCGTATGAAATATGGAATTATAACTCTTTACAAAATGGTGTGATATTTATATTTATAGATAGAACAGGACAGGGTGATTATAGGTTGGTACATTCAAATCACCGTAACGAGTTACAAGATGAAACCTGGTATAGTAAAATCAAGAAAACTCGCTAAAAGATAATATAAGTGTTTAAAAAATATGATTTTATTCTTCTCTTTTTCTGAAAATGAAAAAATATTTTGAATATCTTCTTGTATTATTCTTAAAAAATCTCGTCAACATGTTTCAATTGGACTTTGCGCGTAAAATTGCGATTTTCCTTTCGAATATTACTTATTATTTTTTTCATAAACGTAGAAAGATTACTATAGAAAATCTTACCAATGCCTTTCCAGAAAAAAGTATCAAAGAAATTAAACTCGTTGCAAAGAAGGTTTTTCAAAATATAGGAATTACATTTATTGAATTGGCTTTATTTCCTAAACTTGATAAAGAAAAAATCGTGAAACTTGTGAAATATAAAAATCTTGATTTAATGATTGAAAAATTTAGACTTAACAGAGGATTAATAATGTTATCTGGACATTTTGGTAATTGGGAGTTAATTGCTTTCTCTGCAGGCTACATTTCTGGTCACCCGCTCACAATTATTGTAAAAACACAATCAAATAAATTTGTGGATAGTTTAATAAATAAACACAGGACTCTGTTAGGAAATAAGGTTGTTCCGATGCAGAATTCTGTTAAAGAAATCTTAAATACATTAAAAGCAGGTGGGGTAGTTGCAATGTTGGCAGATCAAAGTGCACCAAAAGAAAGTGTTTTCATAAACTTTTTTAATAGGGAAGTGGCAACATTTCAGGGACCTGCTGTTTTTGCATTAAAGACGAAAGCACCAATGTTGATGGGTTTTATTATCAGAAAGGAAGATTTTACTTATGAAGTTGTTCTCGAAGAAATTCAGACAGAGGATCTTGTTGAGTATTCTGAAAAAAATGTGCAAATACTAACACAGCGACATACTGAAATGCTTGAAAAATATATTCGCCAATATCCTCATTTGTGGATGTGGACTCACCGCAGGTGGAAAAATATAAGGGAAAAGTCATCAATCAGTTGAATTTACAAAAGTATCTAATTGTTCAAACAGCATTTATTGGAGATGTTATATTAACACTTCCAATCGTTCAATTAATTAAAGAAAAAATCCCACATTCTGAGGTTGATTTCCTAACAATAAGTCGATCAGCAGAAATTCTGAACAATCATCCAGATATTAATTCGATCATTATTTATGAAAAAAATAAAGAGGATCGAGGTATAATTGGATTTTTAAAGATTTTAAAAAAATTGAAGCAAAAAAAATATCAAATAGCTGTAATACCACATAGATCATTGAGAAGTGCTTTGCTTGTATATATGGCTGGTATTCCTAAAAGAATTGGCTTCGATAGAAGTGCAGGGAAATTTCTTTTCACTGATATTATTGAATATAATAACTCTTTACATGAAATTGAACGGAATATTTCTTTATTAAGTAAATTATTTGAAGTTGGAGAATTAAAAATATCTCCAAAACTTTACCCAGATATTTCTGATATAGATAAAATTGAAAGTATTTTGGCAAATAATGGAATTAATAAATCAGAAAAATTTATTTGTGTTGCTCCTGGTTCAGTATGGAATACAAAAAGATGGACTAAAGAGGGTTATATTGAGCTTATTAAGAAGCTTATTAAGAAAAATTATTTAATATTTTTGATTGGCTCAGAATCTGATTTTATGTTGTGTGATTATATCAAAAGATGTGTGAACGATTCTAAAGTTATAAATCTGGCGGGGGAGTTGAGTTTACTACAATCTGCAGAATTGATTAAACGTAGTGTACTGATGGTCTCAAATGATAGTGCTCCAGTACATATAGCAACTGCAATGAATACACCAGTAGTGGTAATATTTGGTCCAACATCTCCAGTTTTTGGTTTTTATCCTTATCACCAAGAAAGTGAAGTAATTGAATTTGCGAATTTGAAGTGTAGACCCTGTAGGATTCACGGCAGCAAAAAATGTCCTACAGGGAAATTTGAATGTATGACAGGAATTACACATGAACTTGTTTTGGATAAAGTTGAAGAACTTTTAAATAAATTTGATAAAGTGGGATAAATTTCTTAATTTTTAAAGAATTAGAAGATGCGCCCGTAGCTCAGCAGGATAGAGCGGCAGCCTCCGGAGCTGTAGGTCGCGCGTTCGAATCGCGCCGGGCGTACCCAATAATAAAGTATAATTAACAAAATAGGTAATAATATGCTTCGTCCAAAAAAGAAAATTTCAAAAAAAGAAATTAAAGTTGATCCGTTGGTCTCTAGTTACAAAAAATTCTTGGATTTTTACGAAGAAAATAAAAAGAAGATTTCGTATGTTCTAACTGGTATAATAATAGTTGTAATTGGAGTGATCATTTATGTTAATAATCTTTCAGCAAATAATGAGAGAGCAGCTGCGGAGCTTGGTAAAATTTTCCCATATTATGATCAAGAAAATTATCAGCTGGCAATCAATGGCGATCTTAATCGAAATTTACCCGGTTTGATAAAAATTGTTGATGAATATGGTAGCACAAAGTCTGGAAAAATGGCACGTTTCTATCTTGCTAATGCCTATTATGAGATTGGAGAAACTGATAAAGCACTTAAAGAATTCGATGCACTTAGTTTCTCGGATGACTTGCTTCAAGCATCTGTATATGCAGGAATAGGTGCTTGTTATGAACGGAAGGGTGATTATATAAAAGCAGCAAAGTATTTTGAAAAGGCAGCATCACAAAGCAAGGAAAATGTATTGAATCCAGAATATCTTATTATAGCTGCTAGGAATTATGGAAGTGCTAGTGAAAAGGAAAAAGCTTTGGATATACTCAACAAGGTTAAGAAGGAATATAAAGAAAGTGCGGCAGTTAGAGAGATTGATAGATATATTTCAGCTTTTTCATATTAATATAGTAATCTTTGATGAACCCACTCGAGCTTCGAGTGGGTTCTTGTTTTTTATTTATGATAAAACTCTTTCCAAATAAAAATCTTTTAAAAGAAATTATGGATATTGCTATTCCAGTAATTGGTGGTTTAGCAACACAATTGATGTTATCAATAATCGATACTGCTATGGTAGGCCGACTTGAAAATGCACAGATTGCATTAGCTGCACAGGGTATTGCTTTGCTCGCATCATGGACATTAACAAGTTTTTTTTCGAGTATTAGTACTGGAACACATGTAGTTGTTGCAAGGAAACAAGGTGAGGGTAACTATCGTGGAGTTGGGAATGCTCTCAATAACTCAATTATATTGTCATTAATATTAGGTATTTCATTTGCAGTTTTTGGTTATTTGTTGGCTGGTTCTATAATGAATTTTTTTTCTAAGGATGCAACTGTTGCACAAGAAGGTACGGGATACATGATTTTTAGATTTTTAAGCTTGCCCTTTTTTCTTATGGTAGTTTCGTATCGTGGATTTTTCTATGGTATCGGGCATTCAAGAATGGTTTTGATATCAGCAATTGTAACTATGATAATTCATATTGTATCAAACTTTTTATTTATATTTGGTAATTTAGGATTTCCAAAACTTGGGCTGACTGGTGCAGGTGTTTCTTCATTTATAAGCTTAATTGCTGGATGGTTAGTTCTATTTTCTGTAACTTTTCTTCCGTCGTATCGAATAACATATGAACTTTTTCATAATTTTAAACTAAATAAGCAAGTGATTCAACAAATTTTAAAAATATCTGCACCTATTTCTATCCAAAATGTATTAATTTTGTTAGGCTTTCTTGTATTTATATCAATTGTTGGAATTATAGGAACAATAGCTCAAGCAGCAAGTCAGGTTGTAATTAGTACACTTTTTATATCATTCATATTTTCTTTTGGCCTGGGAGCTGCGGCTCAAACTTTAGTTGGACAATCAATTGGTAAAGGTAATTTTTCAAGAGCTCAATTATATGGTTTTGAAACTGCAAAGATAGGTACATATATGACACTTTTTATCGGAGTACTGTTTATTGCATTTCCTTCAGATATTTTGAGTTTAATTACAAATGATAAAACGATAATTATTACAGCTAAACCTCTCCTTCAGATTGCAGGCTTATCTCAAATTCTATATGGTGCTGGTATCATTTTAGCTCATTCATTACAAGCTGCTGGTGCCACAATATATGTTATGATTGTAGAAATTTTAACTCATTGGTTTGTATTCTTGCCATTAACTTATATTTATGGTGTAATCTTACATGGTGGAGTTACCGCCGCCTGGTGGGCGTTACCAATCTATGTCCTAATGTTTTTAGCTCTTAACTATCTAAAATTTCACTCAAAGAGTTGGGTAAAGATTAAATTATAATGATAAATATCCAAAAAAATCTGGGTAAAGTATTAAATCTAGTCTTTGCTTTAACTTTTTTCATTATTGGTTTATTGATTGATATCATTGGAAAAAATTTTGAAACACAGCCGATATATAAAGACATATTTAAGATATTAACTTTTTTGTTCTTTTATTTTTATATAAAAATTAACTGGAAAAGAGAATCAGTACCTCTTAGAAGATTAATTGCAATTTTGATAATGGGAGTAATATTAATTACAATTACACTTGCACTCTCGATTTTGTCTATCAATTTTGAGTTCCAGGAAAAATCGAATAATTTAATTCCAGTAAATTTTCTAACAATTTTAATTTCAAACTTTGTCACTTTAATCATAGGTGTATCATCTCTTATTCTACTTTTTGCAATTAAAGATATTTTTTATTACAAACAAAAAAAGCATACAGCAAGGAATTTTTTAATTTTAAATTTGCTTTTGTTGGCAACTGTAATTTCAAGTATTAATATTGATCCACTGGATTCTCGATTAATAACAAATATATTATTTGGCTTATTTATTTTTTCATCTTTCGTTTTTTCATTTAAAATGCCCTGGATTGTTTATCTTACTAAAAAAGACAAAGTTCTAACAATTCTGTTTACTTTTCTTGTGATGATTTCATTTTCTGTACTGAGTTTATTGTATCAAAATAGCACTCAAATTGGAAAACTTATATTATATTCCTCACCAGGAATTTACAATTTTACAAAAGAAATCTTTGCATTTTTAATAATTTATTCTGCGATAGCTTTTCTAAGTACTATATTTCATTTACCAACAGCAGATGCATTTGATAAAAAAATGAGTGAAATTAGTTCACTTCATAATATGAGTAAGCTTATAACTCAGGTACTTGACTTCGATGAGTTAGTCAGTACAGTAACTAAAACAACATTGGAAGTCTGTGAAGCCGAGAGTTCCTGGTTGGAAATTAATAAAACTTTTTTAAAATCGAATAATAAATATAGAAACTTAGAATATGATACAAATTTTTATGTAATATCTCATTTAAATATTTCTACACAAGAAATTGCGTTGATTAATGAAAGTTTAAAGACCCATTTGCGTGATAGGATAATATTAGATAAGAAACCAATAATAATTCAGGATTTTAAATTAGAACGTAATCAGTCGTTGGATAAAGGAGTGAATAATAAAGTAAGTTCACTAATTGCTGTTCCACTTATTGCAAGAAATGAGATTTTTGGCGTACTTTATGCAACAAAGGATATAGAATATGGTTTTGATCAAGAGGATCTTGATATTGCATCAGCTTTTGCGGATCAAGCAGCGGTAGCAATTGAAAATTCCAAACTTATAGAAAAATCTATTGAAAGAGAGAGATTGGTAAGAGAAATGAGTTTAGCCCAAGGAATGCAGCAGAAATTATTGCCACAAAGAATACCTGAAATAAAGTCAATAGAAATTGAAGCATTCTTCTCACCAGCATTTGAAGTTGGTGGAGATTATTATGATTTTTTAATGATAGATGAAAATAATTTAGCAATTGTAATTGGAGATGTATCCGGAAAAGGAATATCAGCAGCTTTTTATATGTCTGAAATGAAGGGAATTTTTCAGTCCTTATGTAAAATTTTCCCATCTCCAAAAGATTTTCTTGTTAAAGCCAATGAGGTAATTTCTGGAAGTATAGATAAAAAGTCATTCATTAGCCTTGTGTATGCAACTTTAAACCTTGAAACTGGGAAATTAAGAGTTGCTCGAGCAGGACATTGTCCGATTATTCACGCATCTGAAAATGAAACAAAATATGTCCGCCCAAATGGAATTGGACTTGGTATGGGAAACAGTAAACTATTTAAAAAATTTGTTGACGAGATCGAAATCCAGATTTCAAAAAATGATGTTTTAGTTTTTTATACAGACGGTATAATTGAAGCTCATTCAAAAAATGGTGAGGAATATGGTTATACACGTCTGCTTGAAACTGTCAGACAAAACTGGCAGAAATCAGCAATTGAAATTAGAGATGAAATTATTTCAAGTGTTAACAATCATACAAACGAGGAACCACCGTTTGATGACATCACATTAATAATATTAAAATGGTTTGGTAAATAATATAAAGGAAAATAAAATGAACGAGTTCAAAATTAAAATTCGTGAACAATCTAATGTACAGATCGTAGATCTTAAAGGATACCTTGATGCACATACTGCACCTGAATTTGAACAAACAATGCAAAAATTAATCAATGAAAAGAAATACAATATACTTGTTAATTGTAAAAATTTATCTTACATAAGTAGTGCAGGGCTTGGCGTTTTTATGGCATATATTGAAGAAATTAGAAAATATAAAGGCGACATTAAATTGGCAAATATGCCACCAAAAATTTATAATGTATTCGATATTCTCGGCTTTCCATTAATATATGAAATATACAATAATGAAGAAGAAGCACTCAATAAGTTTCTAAAAAAATCTTGATGAAAACGAAAAATAGTAATATCAAAAAATACCTTAAAATTCTAAGCCAATTTGAGAACTTATCAAAAGTCAGAAAATTTGTATCTGATGCAGCAAAAGATTTTGGCTTCGATGATGATGAAATCAACCGAATTGCACTTGCAGTTGATGAAGCCTGTACTAATATAATCCGTCACGCATACGAAAATAAAAATGACAAAACTATAGAAATTTATTTATCAACTTCCGATTACAGTTTCGAAGTTAGAATTATTGATTATGGAAAACCATTTGAACCAAAGAAAGTGAAAAAACCTGATCTCCAACATCACCTTGAAAAATACAACAAAGGTGGATTAGGTATGTTTTTAATGCGCTCACTTATGGATAAAGTTCAGTATCAAATAAATAAAAATAATTGTAATGAAGTCCGATTAATTAAGAAACTTCATAAATGAAACGAGGTGACTTAACAGAAGAAAAAACAAAAATTGATGTAAGATCGCTTTTTGAATTTAGCAAGATAGTTAATCAAGATGTAAGTATTGAGTTTATTATAAATTTTTTGATACTTACATTGATGGGAAAGTTGGTATGTACTAAGGCAATGGTTTTTTTAAGAAATGAAAACGGTGAATTTTATGTTAAACTTTCAAAGGGTTTACAGGGTAAATCAAAAAAATTTAAACTAACAAAGAATTATTTGAAATTAGTAAACACAAGTAAATTAAAAGGGCAAAATGGTAAATTCGTAAGATATTTAAAAAATTCTGGAATAAAATTCCTCATTCCCTTAATATACAGGGATAAAATACTTGGTTATATAGGGTTTAGTAGATTTGAAGATCGAAAAATAAATAAGGAGGAAGCAAATTATTTAAACTCTATCGCGAATATCGCAGCATCAGCATTACAGCAAAAATTAAACAGAGATGAATTAGTGAATCTTAATAGGGAATTAGACAAAAAGATTCACCAGATGAATACACTTTTTGATCTCAGTAAAGAGTTTGCAACTGTTTTGAATGAGGAGAATTTAATAAAACTGTTTACATTATCTTTAATGGGACAGATTGGAATTTCCCAATATGGCATCTTTTTTAAAGAAAAAGGTATAATGAAGACAGTTTCATCACGGTTAACAGAAAATGTTGATTGTGATTTTTTGGAGGGAATTTGTAATCTTAAAAAACCAGAACTAACAACTCAATTATCTAATCGTTTAATAAGGAAAAAACTAGAGAGAATTGGTATCCAAGCCATTGTCCCGATGACTCTTCGTGATGAAGTACGTGGCATTTTGTTGCTGGGAGAAAAAATGAATAAGAGTGCTTATTCAGATTCTGATCTAGAATTTTTATATTCATTAAGTAACATTGCTATAATTTCACTTGAAAATTCACGTTTACTGAAGGAAGCTATTGAAAAACAAAAAATGGAAGATGATTTGTTAATTGCTAAAGAAATACAACAAGGACTTATTCCAAAATTATTACCACAGCATAAAGACTTAGATTTATCAGCGATAAATATTTCTTCAAAGATTGTGGGTGGTGATTATTATGATATTATTGATTTAGATAAGAGAAAATTTGTATTTGCAATTGCAGATGTTTCGGGTAAAGGTACAGCTGCATCACTACTAATGGCAAGTATACACGCAATGTTTCATACTCTTTTACCGCTTGATATGCCTCCATCTGAACTTGTGAAAAGAATGAACAATTTAATCTTTGATAATACTTCAAACGATCGCTTTATTACTTTTTTTTATGGTATTTTAGATGTTGAGACGAAGTTGTTCACATATGTTAATGCTGGGCATAATTTACCCATTTTATTAAAGAATAATGACAAAATTATCCGACTTGATAAGGGTGGTGTAATTCTTGGAGTTACAAAAGAATTTATCACTTATGAGGAAGGGAATATAAAATTGGAATGCGGCGATCTCCTTTATTTTTTCACAGATGGTGTAACCGAAGCAATGAATGCTGAAAATGTTGAATTTGGTGAGGATCGGTTAATAAAGATTCTCCGTGCATCAAAGAACTTATCTGCAAAAGAAATTCAAAATATTATCGTGGATAATCTTAAGAATTATTGCGGTGAAAATCAATCTGATGATATAACAATGATTGTGGCTAAAATATTGTAATTTTGATTATTTACTATACAATTATTATTTTTTATAAAAAATTTTGAACATGAATAGAGAAGAAGCTCTAAAATTATTACATAATTATGTTTCAAATGATGCTCTAAGAAAACATATGTATGCTGTTGAAGCAGCAATGAGAGCATATGCTCGAAAACTAAGTGAGGATGAAGAAAAATGGGCAATTGTTGGTTTATTACATGACTTTGATTATGAAATGTATCCAAATGCTCCAGATCATCCACTGAAGGGTTCTGAAATCTTAAGGCAAATAGGTGTTGATGAGGATATAATCAAAGCTATTCTTGGTCATGCTTCATATACTAATGTGCCACGTGATACAAAAATGGCAAAAGTTCTTTATGCTGTAGATGAATTGTGTGGTTTTATAACAGCTTGTGCTTTAGTAAGACCAAATAAAATTTCAGACTTGGAGGCTGTCTCAGTCAAAAAAAAGATGAAAGATAAAGCATTTGCCAAAAATGTTAACAGAGATGAGATAATCCAGGGAGCAGAAGAATTAGGTGTTGAACTGACAGAACATATTAATTTTGTTATCAATGCGATGAAGTCAATTTCAAACAATTTAGGATTATAAAGATGTTGCCGAGAATACTTGAACCAGAAGTGATGGATACAATAGAAGACGCTCTTGAATACGATGCAATGGATTTCACTGATGTTAATACAGCATTTGCTGAAAGAGCAGTAGAGCTTTTACCACCAGAGGGAATCATTATAGATTTAGGAACTGGCACTGCAAGGATACCAATATTAATAACGGAGCTTAATCCTAGATTGAAAATAATTGCTACAGATTTATCAAAAAATATGCTTGAAGTGGGAAAAAAAAATGTAAGTAAATCAAAATTTAAAGATAACATAGTCTTATTAACTGTTGATGCTAAACATCTTCCATATCCAGATCATTTTTTTGATGGTGTTATATCAAATAGTTTAATACATCATATTCCTGATCCGTTACAGGTTTTTAAAGAAATAAACAGGGTGGCAAAGTCTACAGCAACAATTTTTTTAAGGGATTTAATAAGACCTGATAATGAAGTACAACTAAATGATTTATTACTGAAATATGCTTCAGACTGTAATGAACATCAAAGAAATTTATATAAGGACTCGTTATTAGCTTCTTTAACAATTAAAGAAGTAGAACAATTAGTCAAAGAATCAAATCTCACAAGATGCATTATATATCAATCTTCAGATCGTCATTGGTCGATTGAAAGGTTATGGGAGTTATAATTTTTGTAAACAGTTGGGGCCATTTAATAACCTATTCAATTTGTTGAATTCTTCAACAAAAATTTCAATATTGAAAAATAGCATAAATTATTTTAAAAAATAAGAAAAGCAAATTTGAAGTTTTTCTCAAATCAATTTAATTTGCATATATTTCGATTTTGAAAATTGGCACTTAAATTGGGTATTATTTTGGTTTGAAATAGTAATATTTCTCCCCGATTAACAGTTAGAATAGTTCTTTTTCTAGTAAAAATTAATTTATAAACTTATGAAGAAAAAGATAATCATTATTGGTTTAGGTAATGAATATATATCAGATGATGGTGTTGGAGTAAAAGTTGTGAGACAACTCCAGAAACAAATAAAAGATAATGGAGAAATCACAGACTGGTTTGATATAAAATTTGAAGAGCTTGCAATCGGTGGCTTGGGAATTATTGATGTTATTAGTGGATATGATATATGCATAATTATCGATGCAATATATACACGCAAAAAAAAAGTTGGAACAATATACAGATTCGTTCAGAGAACGGACAAAGAAATTAAAGAAGTAAAATCATCTCATCAGATAAGCCTTTCACAAGTTCTTACATTAGCTCAAATTTTAAATATTAAAATACCTGAGCTAGTAGTAGTATATGGAATAGAGGTTAAGGATGTAACGACTTTTAATGAAGCTTGTACACCTGAAGTTGAAAGAAAGATAAAAAATTTAGCTTTATTGGTTTATAACGATTTTGTAAATTTTAATATACAATATATTTCTTGTCAACCTATTGATATATATTTTGAAGAAGAATTGATGTAATCCTAAAAATTTTTAAGGAGAATTTATGGATAATTTAAATTTTCAATCAGCTGGGTATATGAGTAAAAAAGAGGTGGAATTAAGAAGAATTTTTCTCGAACAGGTGAATTATATTCCAGCGGGTGAGAGGATTAAAAGATGTATTCAGTGCGGCACCTGTACTGGATCTTGTCCTGTAAGTTATGCTATGGATATTTCACCACGCCAATTGATTGCACTTTTTCGTGCGGGGGAGATGGAAACAATTATGAAAAGTCGTACAATCTGGATTTGCGCATCTTGTTATGCATGTACAACCAGATGTCCTTCTGGTATTAAGATTACGGATATTATATATGCACTTAAAAGGACTGCTATGGAGAAAAATTATATATCTCAAGCAAATCAAGTGCAGATACTGGCAAATCTTTTTGTTAATAATTTAATGAAATATGGGAGATTACATGAGGGAACCCTAATAAGAAATTATTATCTTAAAACCAGTTTATGGAAATTATTTAAACTTATTCCATTAGCTAAGAAATTGTATCAAACGAAGAGATTATCTTTATTTCCTAAGCGAATAAATGCATATCATTCACTATCAAAAATAATCAAGAAAGCTCAGGAAATTGATCTAAGAATAACTGCCCCGCCGTTAGAATATTCTCCTGAATATGTAGGTTATAGAACATTGGGTGAAATGAAACTCGAACAAAGGAAAGGTGAATAAATGAAATACGCATACTATCCAGGATGTAGCCTGGAAAAAACACAAAGAGGATATGATCAATCTGTTAGAGAAATTTTTAAAATTCTTGGACAGGAGTTGATTGAAATCGAAGATTGGAATTGTTGTGGTGCTACAATGTATATGTCGGTAAAGGAGACTGTATCATTGGCTGTATCTGCACGTAATCTTGCTATAGCCGAAAAGATGGGACTTGATATTGTGGCTCCTTGTAGTTCCTGTTTTACTGTATTGGCAAAAACCAATCGAATATTAAATCAAGTACCAGAAATGCATCAAAATGTTAATGAAGCACTTTCAGAAAGCGGATTGAGCTATAGTGGTAAAACCCGTGTTCGTCATCCTCTTGATATTTTAGTTAACGATATCGGAATTGAATCGATAATTCATAAAACCAAACGTAGCTTAAATGGACTTAAAGTTGCTCCATATTATGGCTGTCAGATAGTAAGACCTGAAAAAGGGTTTGATGATCGCGAGAATCCAGTACTAATGGATAAGTTATTTAATAAATGTGGTGCTGAAATAGTGTATTATCCTATGAAAGTAAGATGTTGTGGTGGAATGTTAATGACTACATTTGAAGATACGGCATTAAAGTTAAATAAAGAACTATTGGAGTGTGCTCAGAAACATCAAGCTGACATAATTGTGACAACCTGTCCTTTGTGTCACATGAATTTAGAAGGATATCAGGATCGAATTAATGAAATATATAATACTAAATTTAATATGCCAATTTTGTATTTCACACAATTGCTTGGTATCGTGCTGGGTCTACCAGAATCAAGCTTAGGTTTAGATTCTAGTTTTATCCCAATGCCTCAAAAATTAAAATCCATAATGGAGGTTCAATATGTATAAAGAGAAAACAGAAGGTAACGGTCAAGTAAAAATTGGTGTTTATATTTGTCATTGCGGTGTAAATATTGCAGCTACTGTAAATGTAGTTGCTGTTCGGGAGTTTATATCTAAGCAGCCTAATGTTATCATAGCTCGCGATTATAAATTTATGTGTTCTGACCCCGGCCAGGATTTGATTAAACAAGATATTAAAAATTTGGGTATAAATAGGGTTGTTGTAGCTGCATGCTCTCCATTAATGCATGAACTTACTTTTAGGGTTGCTGCAGAAACAGCTGGACTTAATAGATATCTCGTACAAATTGCCAATATTAGAGAACATTGTTCATGGGTGCATGACGATAGAGATGCGGCCACAGAAAAAGCAAAAGCATTGGTTAACGCCGCTGTGAAGCGAGTTGCACTTCATAAAGAACTTCAAATTACAAAGCAACCTTTAAATAAAAATACATTAATAGTTGGTGGTGGAATTGCAGGAATTCAAGCCGCTCTTGAGATTGCTAATGCTGGATATCATGTTTATCTTGTAGAAAGGGAGCCTTCAATTGGTGGTAAAATGGGCCTGTTTGATAAAACATTTCCCACACTCGACTGTGCCGCTTGTATCTTAACTCCAAAGATGGTATCTGTTGGTCACCGTAAAGATATTACTCTTTTAACCTACTCTGAAATTGAGGGTGTATCTGGTTATATTGGGAATTTTAAAGTAAAAGTTCGTAAAAAAGCTAGATATGTAGATACAGAAAAATGTACCGGTTGCGGACAGTGCTGGAGTAACTGCCCTGCTACTAGAATTCCGACAGGTCGAGCAATATATTTTGGTGATAAATTAGTAAATGAAATTTCTACAAAACCAAAAGAATAAAAATGCTTCTTTCAGAAATTGTTAAAATACTATCTTGTTATGTGTTTGCTTGTGATAATCGTTTAGATATCGATATAAAATTTGGATGTGCATCTGATCTTATGAGTGATGTGCTTGCCTTTTCACAACCTGATGCTGTATTATTAACAGGGCTTGTTAACTCTCAGACAATTCATACTGCATACATATCAGAAATAAGGGCAATTGTATTTGTTAGAGGTAAAAAGCCTACAGAAGATATTGTTCAATTAGCTGAAAGTAAATCTATACCTTTACTCTGTACAAACTATTCAATGTATGAAGCGTGTGGGTTGTTGTATAAAGCTGGTTTGGAATCAACTATGGAATTTGTTCCACCAAATTCATCAAAAAAGTCATTTAATAGTTCTTTTTAATGAATGAGTTTTTTTCACAAACCTATGAAATAAAAGGTAAAGATTTTCAAAATGCAGGAAAAGTTTCAACAGGTATCAAAACTTTATTAAAACAATTGGGCATAAAACCGGAAATAATCAGAAAAGTTGCTATTGCATGTTATGAAGCTGAAATGAATATAGTTATGTATGCAAAAACAGGAACAATGAAATTGGATATAGATACAAAAAAAATAAAAATTACTGTCTTAGATCAAGGTCCTGGTATTCAAGATATAGATCTTGCAATGAAAGAAGGGTACTCAACTGCAACACCAGAAATGCGAGAAATGGGTTTTGGTGCTGGAATGGGTCTGCCTAATATTAAAAAGAATTCTGATGAATTTAAAATTGAGTCTTCTATTGGTGAAGGAACAAAACTTGAAATTACAATATTTATTAACTGAGAATGCAGAACGATTTTAGATCAATAAAAATTGATAGCGAAAAATGCCAAGGACGAATGGCATGTATGCGTATTTGTCCAACGCAGGCAATAAGAGTTAAAAATCGTAAAGCTATCCTGATAAATGAAAAATGCATTGACTGTGGGATGTGTGTAAGAGTTTGTCCAAATAATGCAGTGATTCCAAAAACAAGTTCGTTTAGTGATTTTTCAAAATTCAAATACACAATTGCATTACCTTCACCTGTTTTATATTCACAATTTAAAGTTGAAATTACTCCAAGTTTGATATTAAATGCTTTTAAGAAAATTGGTTTTGATGATGCATATGATGTAGCTTGCGCTTCTGAAGCCGTGAGTATTGCAATTCAAGAATTTTTAGATACCAATTTTACACATCAACCTTATATATCTCCTTTTTGTCCAGTGATTGTGAGATTAGTTCAAATAAGATACCCAAACTTGCTGGAACAACTAATCCCAATCGATTCACCAATGGAAATTGCTGCACGTGAAGCTAAAAATCTAAAAATGAAAGAAACAGGTTTGAGTGCAAAAGATATTGGTGTTATATATATAACTCCCTGCCCAGCAAAGATGATTGCAATTAAAAATCCTCCGAGGAAAAAATATTCTTTTGTGGATGGAGCAATTTCTATTGCTGAAATATATCCAAATTTAATTCAAGCACTGACCAAATCAAATGATGATGGATCCAAGAGTGAAATTAAAGGAATTGGATTAGGTTGGCCAATGTTAGGTGGACAAGTATCAACACTTAAAGCTCACGATACGATTGCAATTGCAGGTATCTTAGAAGTAATCAGAATTTTTGAAGAGATTGAAAATGGAAAACTTAAAAACATTAAATATATTGAATGTCATTCCTGCAATACTGCATGTGTAGGTGGATCTTTAAATATTGAAAATCCTTATATCGCAAGAAATCGTGTCATAAAAATGTTAGAAAAATATGGTAACACACCATGCCAGGATAGAAATTATATAAAAAACTTAATACAAAAGAATTTCTTTTCGTTACCGGGTAAGATTCCACCAACACCAATAGCTCCAATTGATAGTGATATATCACAAGCCTTGAAAAAAATACAGGAAAAAGCAAATATATATGAAAAGTTGCCGAAAATTGACTGCGGTGCTTGTGGCTCCCCTGACTGCAATACATTTTCTGAAGATGTGATTACAAACAACGCTGAGCTTGATGATTGTGTTTTTATTGCACTGAAAAAATTTGATAATGCAACAGTAAAATCATCGGATATCATAAAAAAACACTTAAATAAAATTTATAAAAATTTTGATAACTGAAAATAATGAAATTAGCAGAAATTATTAAAATATTAAATCTGAACGTCATAACTGGTGAAAATGATTTAGACAAAGAAGTAAATGGTGGTTATGCGAGCGATTTATTAAGTGATGTAATTGCTAATGCCCAAAATGGTCAATTATGGATTACTATGCAGACTCATGTAAATATTGTTGCTGTAGCTGTTCTAAAAGAACTCTTAGCAATAATTATTGTAAATGGAAGAAACCCTGCTGATGATACTATACAGAAAGCAAAAGAGCAGGGGGTGGTAATTTTATCTAGCAATTTATCCGCATTTAAGTTATGCGGAAAATTATATGAATTAGGTATTGGCAAAGATGTTTAATGGCTAAAGTATACAAGGCAGATTTGCATATTCATACATGCTTGTCGCCTTGTGGTGACTTAAAAATGTCACCAAAAAATATCATAGAGCAAGTTCTTAAAAATAATATTGATATTATAGCAATATGCGATCATAATTCCGCTAAGAATGTATCAGCTGTAATTAAAGCAGCTCAAAATAAAAATGTGTACGTTATTCCAGGCATGGAAATATCAAGCAGTGAAGAAGTTCATATATTGGCGCTCTTTGAAAATATAGAATCTGCGATTGAAATGGAAAAGCTTGTTTATGAAAATCTTCAAGGTTTCAATGATCCAGATTTGTTCGGTATGCAGATAATTGCAAACGAGTTTGATGAGGTTGAAGGTTTTGAAGAAAAATTACTTATCGGTGCAGTTAGTTTAAGTATCGATCAAGTAGTAGATTTTATACATCAGCTGAATGGTTTAGCTATCGCAAGCCATATCGACAAACAAAATTATAGTGTAATAAGCCAGCTGGGTTTTGTACCAGAAAATATTAAATTTGATGCACTTGAAATCTCAACAAACATTGATTTAACAAATGCTAAGAACATGTTTAATGAATATAGTAAAATACCGTTTTTAACAAATTCTGATGCACATTTTATTGAAGAAGTTGGCAAAGTTACAAATAATTTTTTGCTTGAATATCCATCATTCAATGAGATACGAAAAGCTTTAAAAAATGAAGATAGAAGAAAAATAGTAATTTAATGAGGGTCTTTAAAATTGGAAGATTTATCTTTGCATATACTGGATATAGTTGAGAATTCTATTAAGGCCAATGCAAAAAATATTGAGATTAAAATTTTGATTGATAAGAAAAATGATATCATTAAGGTTACAATTAAAGATGATGGAAAAGGAATGACTGAAGATGAATTAAAAATAGCTTTTGATCCATTCTACACAAGTGGTAAAAATAAAAAAACAGGTTTAGGATTATCACTTCTAAGAGATTCAGCATTAAAGGCTGAAGGTAATGTAGATATTGTTTCTGAAATAAATAAAGGAACGGAAATTCAAGCATATTTTAAAATAAGTCATCCAGATATGATACCATTGGGTGATCTTAGTAAAACAATGTTAGTAATGGTTGCTGCAAATCGGGATAAGCAATTTAGATTAAGTCACATATACAATGGATTGGAATTTAATTTTGATACAGCAGAATTCAAGGCACACAAAACGGACATTGTATCATATTTAAAACAGATAAAAGATAAACTTGAAGAGTATAAAAACTTTTTAGAAATAATAAAAGGAGATTTATATGGAATATAGTGCAATTGAAGTAGCTAAAAAAGTATCTAATCGTTGGGGAAACAAACCTGAAAACATTATTGAAATGATGCACGATATACAGACAGAATTAAATTATCTCCCCAAAGATGTACTTTATGAAATTTCCAAGTATGCAAATGTTCCAATAAGTAAAATTTTTAATATCGCTACTTTTTACAATGCATTTAGTTTAAAGCCTAAAGGAAAATATAAGATTTGTGTTTGTATGGGCACTCCTTGTCATGCCCTGGGTGCACCCAGGATAGTGAGCGCTCTTGAAAGGGAACTGGATATTAAATGTGGTGAAACAACCAAAGATATGAAATTTAGTGTAGAGATTACTGGTTGTGTTGGTACTTGTGGACTTGCCCCAGTAGTTGTTATTAATGAGGATCTTTATGGACCTGTCCAAGTATCGAGTGTACCCAAATTAATCAAAAAATATGATTCAAAATAAAAGGAGAATATAAAATGGGAAAGTTAAAAATAGAAGATCTTGACAAAATTGCTGAGAGTGCTCGTAAGAAAATCAGTCTAAGAGAAGGTGCGGGAAAAGTAAAAATAACAGTTCATATGGGTACCTGTGGTATCGCAGCAGGTGCAAGAAATATAATGGCAACATTTTTAAATGAAATTGAAATGCATAATGCAAAAGACATTATTGTTGTTACCTCAGGATGTGCTGGTTTATGCAGTAAGGAACCTATGGCAACTATAGAATATGAGAATCAAGCTCCTGTTAAATATATCGAATTAAATGAAGAAAAAGCTAAAAAGATATTCGATGAGCATGTATTACATGGTAAGATCGTACCTGAATATGCTCTTTCGATAGGAAGTGAAAGAATTCAATAATCTATAGGAGAATTCAAAATGAAAAATTACAGATTACAGCTTATGGTATGTGCTGGAACTGCCTGTGTATCAAACCACTCTCTAGAAATAAAGGAAGCATTAGAAAAAGAAATTCAAAACCATCACATTGAAAATGAAGCACAGGTAGTTCAAACTGGTTGTAATGGATTTTGTGGTGCAGGACCTATACTTGTTGTCCAACCAGATGGTATATTCTATCAGCTTCTAAAGGTAACAGATGTAAAATTAATTGTTGAAGAACATCTTATAAAAGGTAGACCTGTTAAAAAGCTTTTATATACACCACCAGAAGAAAAAACACCTATTCCAAAATTATCCGACATACCATTCTTTGCTGAGCAGACCCTCATTGCATTAAGAAACAGAGGTTTAATAGACCCTGAAAGCATTGATGATTATATTGCACGTGGTGGCTACAAAGCACTAGCAAAGGTATTAACATCTATGACTCCTGATGAAGTATTGAATGAAATTAAAATTTCAGGTTTAAGAGGTAGAGGGGGTGGTGGATTTCCAACAGGTGTAAAATGGGAAACTTGTAAAAAAGCACATGGAGATGAAAAATATGTAATTTGCAATGCAGATGAAGGAGACCCAGGAGCTTTTATGGATAGATCAATTATTGAAGGAGATCCTCATTCTGTTATTGAAGGTATGATTATTGGAGCATATGCAATAGAAAATGTTAAACAAGGATATATATATGTAAGAATGGAATATCCACTTGCTATCAAGAGATTCCAAATAGCAATAAATCAAGCAAGAGAATATGGTTTATTGGGTAAAAATATATTTGATAAAGGATTTGACTTCGATATTGAAATACGACGCGGTGCAGGTGCATTTGTATGTGGTGAGTCAACTGCTTTAATGGCATCAATAGAAGGGAAACCAGGCGAACCAAGAGCAAAATACATACACACTGTCGAGAAAGGTCTTTGGGATAAGCCTACCTGTTTGAACAATGTCGAAACTTGGGCAAATGTTCCTCAGATAATATTGAGAGGTGGAAAATGGTTTGCTAGTATTGGCACAGGTGATGTTTCTGAAGATCCATGGGGTGGAAGCAAAGGAACTAAAGTTTTTTCATTAGCAGGTAAAGTGAATAACACTGGTTTAGTGGAAGTTCCAATGGGAATTACACTTAGAGATATTATATTTAGAATTGGTGGTGGGATTCGTGATGGCAAGAAGTTTAAAGCAGTACAAACGGGTGGTCCTTCAGGTGGTTTCATACCTGAAAGCTTAATTGATCTGCCAGTCGATTATGAGGAACTTACAAAAGTTGGTTCAATGATGGGTTCAGGTGGAATGGTAGTTACTGACGAAGAAAACTGCATTGTTGATATGGCAAAATATTTCCTCGCTTTTACTCAGGCTGAATCATGTGGAAAATGTATACCATGTAGAGAAGGAACAAAGAGGATGTTAGATATTCTAGAAAAAATAACTGCAGGACATGGTACTGAAGAAGATCTCATCTTGTTAGAAGAATTGTCGAATGCTGTTGTGGAATCTTCTTTATGTGCACTTGGTGGTTCAGCTCCAAATCCAGTACTTACTTCTCTAAAGTATTTTAGAGATGAATATGAGGCACACGTAAAAGGTAAAACGTGTCCAGCTCATATATGCAGACAATTGAATGTATATAAAATTGATGAAAAAGTATGCCTTGAAATCGGGCACGGTTGCGACGTGTGTAAAAAGTATTGCCCCGACGGAGCAATTATTGGTGAAAGAAAAAAAGTCCATTACATAGATCCGGCAAAATGTGGTAAATGTGGCGCCTGCTATGATGTATGTAATTTTAATGCAATTTATATAGAATAATCAAAGGAGAAAAAAATGGTAAATATAAAAATTGACGACATCGAGGTTCAAGTTCCAGAGGATACCCCTATACTTAAAGCTGCTGAAAAAGCAGGAATATGGATACCCACAATGTGCTATAATGATCTGATTGAGCCATATGGTGTATGCCGTCTTTGCAGTGTAGAAGTAGTAAGGGGAAAACGCAGCAGGGTTGTAACATCCTGTAATTATCCTGTAAGGGAAGGTATTTCTGTGCGGACGAACTCAGAAAAAATTAAATGGTTAAGAAAAGTAATAATGGAATTAATGGTTTCCAGATGGCCTAATGTTAAAGTTGTCAGAGAAATGGCTGAAAAATTAGGCGTTGAAAAACCAAGATTTGAATCTCTAGAAAAAGATGAATCTCCTGATGCCTGTATCTTATGTGGACTCTGTGTAAATGTTTGTCGTGACTTGGTTGGCGCAAGTATTCTCGGTTTCGCCTACAGAGGAATTAAAAGAGAAGTTGTACTTCCTTTTGATGAGAAAACAGACAAGTGTATTGTTTGTGGTGCATGTACTCATGTGTGCCCAACGGGACATGTCAAAATGGTAATTGAAGATTATAAAGGCAAAAAGCCCGAGTTTTCACTTGGTCCAAAAACAGCTATTTACGTTCCATCAATGCAAGCAGTTCCAAGGGTTCCTGTAATTGATCCAAATTCATGCATTCATTTTAAAACTGGAGGATGTGAAACCTGTGCAAAAGTTTGTGAACCTAAAGCCATTAATTATGATATGAAAGATGAAATTGTTGAGTTAGATGTCGGACAAATACTTGTAGCAACTGGATATGATATCTTTGATGCTTCTCAGATGGCTCAGTATGGTTATGGTAGATACGATAATGTATATAGTTCACTTGAATTTGAAATGATGTTAAATTCTACTGGTCCAACCGGTGGAAAGGTTCTTACGAAAGATGGTAAAGAACCTCGTTCTGTAGGTATCATTCACTGCATCGGCTCTCGGGATACAAATTATCACCCATATTGCTCCCGTGTTTGTTGTATGTATGCTCTTAAGTTTGCACATCTTGTACACGATAGAACAAATGCAGCAATATATCAATTTTATATTGATATGAGAGCTTTCGGAAAAGGTTACGAAGAATTCTATTCTAGATTATTAGATGAAGGTATTAATATGATTCGTGGTAAAGCAGCAGAAGTGGTTGAAGCCCCTACTGTAAATGGTCAGGAAGGCAATCTATTGATTAGATGTGAAGATACTCTGATAGGAAAGTTTAGAGAAATTCCTGTTGATATGGTAATTCTTTGCAATGCCATAGAACCAAAACGTGATAGTGATACAGTACGTAGATTATTTTCAATAAGCAAAAGTCCAGACGGATTCTTCCTCGAGCGACATCCAAAGCTTGATCCAACATCGACCACAACAGATGGAGTATATATTGCCGGTTGTGCACAGGGTCCAAAGGACATTCCAGATACTGTCGCACAGGCGAGTTCCGCTGCAGCAAGAATACTTACTTTAATCTCTAAAGGTGAAGTTGAAATTGATCCTATCAGAGCAATGGTAATGGATGAATATTGCTCTGGATGTAGAATTTGTAACAATTTATGTCCTTATGGAGCAATTGAATATATTGAAGATAAGAAAATATCTCATGTTAATGAAGCACTATGTAAAGGTTGCGGTACGTGTGTCGCAGCTTGTCCATCCTCAGCTATGACCGGACAAGGTTTTACAGACGCACAAATATTATCAGAATTAGAAGGACTTATGATTTAATAAACAAAAAAGGTTGAACTATGCAACTCATCTTAACAAAAGAAGAAAAACAAATTTTAGAAGAATTACTAATAAGTGAAATAAAAGAAATAAAAGATGAAATTCACCATACAGATGATCATGATTACAAGGAAGAGTTGAAAAATAAAGAAAAAGCGCTTGAAGAATTGTTATCAAAAATTCAAATATTGGATTAACAGAATGACTCCATCATATCTGAAATTAAAAAATTCTAACGAATTATCTGAAAGAGTTGTTCAATTATACAATTTGATAAAAGAATGTAGATTGTGTCCGCGTGCTTGTAAAGCAAAACGTTTTGAGAAAAAGTATGGTGTTTGCCGTTCTACTAATCAATTATTTGTTTCAAGTTTATCAGCTCACTTTGGCGAAGAACCAGTTTTAGTTGGCTGGAATGGATCAGGCACAATATTTTTTACAAATTGTAATCTTTGGTGCATTTATTGTCAGAACTATGATATTAGTCATTTAAAAAATGGAGAACCAATAAGTATACAGCAATTAGCTGAAGCAATGTTATCATTACAACAATTAGGTTGTCATAATATAAATTTAGTTACACCGACTCATTATGTACCAATGATTATTGAATCATTAAATATTGCAGCAGAAAAAGGATTAAACATTCCAGTTGTTTATAATTCTGGTGGTTATGAATCTGTAGAAACTTTAAAATATCTCGATGGTATTATTGATATTTATATGCCAGATATCAAATATTCTGATAATCATAATTCAAAAAAGTATTCTGGTGTTGACGATTACTGGGATGTGGTTCGCAAAGCAGTGATTGAAATGCACCGCCAGGTAGGTGATCTGAAAATTAACAATTTTGGAATTGCTGATAGAGGTTTATTGGTCCGTCATCTTGTATTACCTAATAACATAGCTGGTTCAGAAAGGGTATTAGACTTTATTGCTAATGAAATTTGTATTGATACTTATGTGAACATAATGGATCAATACAGACCTTGCTTTAAAGCTAGTCTGTATCCTGAGCTAAATAGGAGAATTACTGAATCAGAATATCAATATGTTTTGCAATATGCTGAATCATTAGGTTTACATAGGGGATTTGGAAAATTTGAAAAATTATCAATAACATAAAGAAAGGTGTTAAAAATGTCTTTTGAACCCAAAATAATTGGCTTTTTATGTAACTGGTGTTCGTATTCAGGAGCAGATCTTGCAGGAGTATCAAGAATAAAATCCGCTCCCAATGTGCGTGTTATTCGGACTATGTGTAGTGGTAGAGTTGACCCAACTTTTATATTAAAAGCTTTTCAGTTAGGGGCTGATGGGGTTGTTGTTATGGGATGCCACCCAGGTGATTGCCACTATCAAGAAGGTAATTATAAAACTATGAGAAGAATTCCATTTCTTAAACGAATAATTAAAGATTTTGGAATTGAACAAGAGCGTTTAAGATTGGAATGGGTTAGTGCCTCAGAAGGAGATATATATGCTAAAGTTGTAAATGAATTTACCGAAGAAATTAGAAAACTTGGACCAATTAAACACCCTTCATGTAAAGTTAAACTTGAAAAAGTATTAGGAGGATAATATGCAAAAACCAAAATTAGCTTTGTATTGGGCAGCAAGCTGTGGTGGTTGTGAAATTGCAGTTTTGGATATACAGGAAAAAATACTCGATGTTGCAAACACTTTCGATATAGTTTTTTGGCCTGTTGCAATGGATTTTAAGTATGATGATGTCAGAAAAATGGATGACAAAAGTATAGATATTTGCTTGTTTAATGGAGCAATTAGAAATTCTGAAAATGAAGAAATTGCACATCTACTCCGTCAAAAATCAAAAACTTTGATAGCATTTGGCTCTTGTGCATATGAAGGTGGTATACCAGGATTAGCGAATTTGAGTTCAAAAGAGGAAATGTTAAACTTTGTATATAAGGAATCCCCTTCAACTATTAGTGTTGATAACGGTTTCCCAAAAACACATTATAATGTACAAGAAGGTGAAATCGAGATTCCTGAATTATATGATTATGTAAAGCCATTAAAAGATGTAGTTGCAGTTGATTACTATATTCCTGGTTGTCCACCTCAGCCAGAACAGATATGGAAAGTTATTGAATATATTTTAAGTGGGCAGCCGTTACCACCTACTGGCTCAATTCTGGGTGCAGGTGATAAAACATGCTGCGATGAGTGTCCAAGAGAAAGAAAAGAGAAAAAAATAAAAAAATTTTACAGACCTTTTGAGATTATTCCAAATCCAGATGAATGCTTATTGGATCAGGGAATTATATGTATGGGACCTGCTACAAGGAGTGGTTGTGGAGCATTGTGCGTAAAAGCTAATGTTCCATGTAGAGGCTGTTATGGCGCTCCGCCAAATTGCCTTGACCAGGGTTCAAAAATGATAAGTGCCCTAAGCTCCGTTATCGACGCACATTCTCCTGAAGAAATAGGACAGGTTCTAGATACTATCGCAGATCCAATAGGCACGTTTTATAGATTTTCGTTGGCTTATTCAATATTAAAAAGGAGAGATATACAATGAAACATATTAAAATAGACCCGATTACACGCCTTGAAGGTCACGGAAAAATTAATATCTTTTTAGATGAAAATGGTGAAGTTGCAAATACATATTTTCAGATTCCAGAACTTCGAGGATTTGAAACATTTTGTGTAGGAAGACCAGTTGAAGAAATGCCAAGAATCACAACACGCATATGTGGAGTTTGTCCAGAAGCTCACCATATGGCCGCTGCTAAAGCATGCGATGCTGTGTTCAAAGTTGAGATTCCATCAGCTGCAAAAAAATTAAGAGCTCTGCTCTATAATGTTTTTTTTGCAGGTGATCATACAACACATTTTTATGCGCTTGGTGGACCAGATTTTGTTGTCGGTCCTGATGCCCCTGCGTCCGAAAGAAATATTTTAGGAGTAGTAAAAAAAGTTGGTCTCGAAATTGGTGGTAAAGTCATTGAGATGAGAAAAAGAACTCAAGAAGTAATCAAAATACTCGGTGGCAAACAAACACATCAAGTTACATCATTACCTGGTGGTGTTAGTAAAGGTCTATCGATTGAAGAAGCTAAGGAAATTGAAAAACACTGTGAGTGGTTTGTGGAATTTGGAAAATTCACAATCAAAATCTTTAACGATATTGTATTAGCAAATAAAGCATATGTTGATCTAATTTTGTCAGATACATTCACTCATAGAACTTACTATATAGGATTGGTTGATGAAAATAATAAAGTAAATTTTTATGATGGTAAAGTGAGAGTTGTGGACCCTAATGGAAAAGAATTTGCAAAATATGCACCATCAGAGTATTTAGATCATATTGCAGAACATGTTGAACCATGGACATATCTGAAATTCCCATTTCTAAAAAAGGTTGGTTGGAAAGGTTTTGTAGATGGTAAGGAGAGTGGTGTATATCGTGCAACACCTCTTTCTAGATTAAATGCTGCTGATGGAATGCCAACACCACTTGCCCAAGCAGAGTATGAAAGAATGTATTCAACACTAGGTGGGAAACCTGTTCATGCTACACTTGCTACCCATTGGGCTAGAATTATTGAACTACTTAGTGCAGCAGAAATGGCATATGACTTAATAAGAGATCCAGAAATAACAAGTACTCACATAAGAAATATTCCAACAGAAACACCCTCAGAAGGAGTCGGTATTGTTGAAGCACCAAGAGGTACACTCACTCATCATTATATAACAGATGAAAAAGGTATTTTAAAAAAGGTAAATTTGATCGTGGGAACAACAAATAACTATGCACCAATATCAATGTCTATAAACAAGGCAGCAAGAGGTCTTATTAAAAAAGGTGTACAAGTCACCGAAGGATTACTCAATATGGTTGAAATGGCATTTAGGGCATATGACCCATGCTTTGGTTGTGCAACTCATTACTTGCCAGGTAAAATGCCTTTAGAGGTGTCAATTTTCGATAAAGAAGGAAATTTAGTTGATGTAATTTCACGAAATACTTAAATATTTTTTATTTTTCGCAAAAAATGGCCATTTTAGAGTAAATCTCTAAAATGGCTTTTTTGTTATTTTACATCACATTATATTTAACAATTTAATAAAAAACTTGACATTTATCCGATAAGTTATTATATTTAGCCAAGTCAAATTAAATAGGAGTTTTTTATGAAAAAGTTTTATCTTTTTGTATCAATTTTATTGATTGTAAGTTTCTGCAATGTATGGTCTAATGATCTTTCACAAAAAAAGATTTTTCCAACACTAAAAAACATTTCAAATGTTACATTACAAAAATCAAACAATGGATTAATTACATATTTTTATGCTTCAAATTCCATTAACGGACCATTTACATCACCTGCAGTTATATCAACTAGAGACTCATTATTTATTAAGATGGATGTAACACCTGGGGGGACAGTGAATGCAATCTTTTGGATTGATATAAATTCAAATGATATTATTGATCCAGATGATTTTCCGATTGGACAAGATAGTTTTAATGATAATTCTCCTAATGATTTGGATCAGACTCCTGGAGTTATTTTGGTCTGGATAGAAACTGACGTTCTACCTTCAATGAAAGTTATTGCCCAAGCACTCGAAGGTATGACAGAAATACTTGGATATGTGGAATTTGTGAATCCACCCGCACCTTTTAGTTTTTCAGGCACTATCTACGATAAGAACACCTTAGAACCCATTAAAGGTGCTATGATATTTGCTTTTGTTTCAGAAAATGATTTTGCTGGAGATATTTCGGATGTTAACGGTAATTTTGATATACCTGTAGACTCCGGCTGGCATTTTATTAGAATTGACCATATGTTAGGACAATATAAAACTTTTGATACGCTGATTTATATTGAAGGTAATGTAATACAAAATTTTTATCTCGAAACTTTAACCTCATATATCAAAGGATTTGTTAGAGATGATTTAAATAATCCAATTCCTAATGTGCGGTTGTGGGTACAAATGGATAATTGGCATGGTGAAGCACAGACAAACTCTAATGGAGAATATCTTGTTTCAGTCCCAGCAGGTTATGGTACGATTGGATTGAGCAGCGAGTCATTAATTCCAAATTATTTAGTTCCAATGCAACATAATTTTTCAATTGGAGATAATGATTCTATTGTAGATAATGAAACATCTAATTTTGTTTGTTATCGTGGAAACGCAACTATTACTGGACAGGTTATAGATAATATACATATGCCTCCTTTTCCTACATATGTTATAGGTGCATGGTCATCTCAATTATCAAGTTACACTGAGACATTAACTGATGGAAATGGAAATTATACACTAAGTGTCCATTCAAATCAAATTTTGCAACCTACGTATGGAGTTTGGGTACAGACAGACGATTGGCGATATCCTTTTCCAGAAGATGTTTATATAGATACTTCTTATTGGAATCTAGTCCCTGGCTCAGTAGCGAACTTTAGAATTATTGCAGCTGAGACTTCTGCTGTAGACCCATTTATCGGTAATTATGTTAACCCCGATCCTGATAAATGGTACATATATTCATTTGGCAGTCCTTGGGGAAGTGAATCATATGTATTGAATATCAACGATAAGTTAGAGGCTAAATGTAAAAGCAATTTTGGTCTGTCTGGAGTTGGTGTTATGACCAAAAAACCATTCAGTTTGAAGAATAGGGAATATAGAATCTACATTGAAACACAGAATTTGGGACAGAACAATACAGCTCATATTATGTTTACAAACCAGATAAGGTATGATAACCCTGATTATATAAATAATTGGATAAAGTTAAACTGGTCAGCTTTGGGCTGGAGTTTAGATATAAAAGTCGATAACAGCGTACAAACTGTTTGGTCAACAAATAATCCTACTGGTGGACATATATTATTCCAGTTTTTAGATAATCCAAAAAGATTAAGACTGAAAATTGATGGGGATATAAAATATGAAGGTTCGTGGGGCAGCCATTTACCATTTGCTTATTTTTATGCTTTTACTCAAAACGAATATCCTAACAATGCAACAAATGTTTTCTTCGATGAATTCTTTGTAGGTGCTATTGGTTCAACTGGAATTAGAGAGATTTCAGATAATGTACCTTCAGAATTCAAACTCTATCAAAACTATCCAAATCCCTTTAACCCGAAGTCTTATATCAAGTACCAGTTGTTTTCTAATAGCATCGTAAAAATGAATGTGTATAATTTGTTAGGACAGGAAGTTGGTACCTTGGTAAATTCAGAACAAAAAGCTGGAACATATGAAATAGAATTTGATGCTAGCCAACTTTCAAGTGGTATTTATTTTTATCGAATCAACGCATTTGATCCACTTAACGGTAAATTGCTATTTAGCGACATGAAAAAAGCAATATTGATTAAGTAAACTTTAAATCTTGTTGTATGCTGATGCCGTAGATTATTTTTAGTCTACGGCATTTTTTTTGGATTGTGGTTATTATTTTATATCTTAATGACAAATTAATATTAACAACTAAGAATTTTATATGAAAAAGTTATTATTCCTATTATTTTTCTTTCCTTTCTTTTCCAATTCGCAACTTAATATCGATTTTGAAAAATATGTCTTACCAAATGGTTTGCAGGTAATTTTACATCGTGATACCTCAGTTCCATTAATATCCACAAATATCTGGTATCATGTTGGTTCAGCTAGAGAAAAACCTGGTAAAACTGGTTTTGCACACTTATTCGAACATTTAATGTACGAAGGTTCAGAAAATGTTCCTGATGGAAGATATGATGAGATTGTAGATGGTTCTGGTGGGTTAAATAACGGTTCAACAGGTAACGATAGAACGAATTACTGGACAATTATTCCAAAAAATTATCTTGAACCCGTTCTCTGGTTAGAATCTGACAGAATGGGATTTTTGTTAGGTGCAATTACTCAGGAAAGACTCGATATTCAAAGAGCTGTAGTTAAGAATGAAAGACGTCAAATTTATGAAAATCAACCATACGGAATGGCATATAAGATGATTTTGGAAGCAATCTATCCACCCGATTTCCCATATCACTGGATGACGATAGGTTCTCAAGAGGATCTTGACTCAGCTTCACTTGAAGATGTCAAGGAATTTTTTAGAAATTATTACGGTCCCAATAATGCAAGCTTATGTATAGGTGGCGATATAAATATTGTTGAAATAAAACAATTGATTGAAAAATATTTTTCAGATATACCTGCTGGACCTGAAGTAAGTAAACAAAAACCATTTGAATACAAATTGGATCAGACAAAATATTTGTTGCTTGAGGATAGAGTTGAATTACCTCGTTTATATATGTTCTGGATATCAGTTCCTGAGTTTTCAAAGGATGATGCGGCTTTAAATTTACTTGGTGAGATTTTATCAAATGGTAAAAATTCCAGGTTGTATAGAAGTCTAGTTTATGAAAAACAAATAGCCCAAGAAGTTTACGCATTTCAACAAGGAATGGAGTTAAGTGGTCTTTTTGGTATTGTAGTAACTGGAAAAGCAGAACAATCTCTTAAAGAGTTAGAAACCGAAGTTAGAAAAGAACTTACCTCATTAATCAATAATGGTTTACAAGATAAAGAATTGCAAAGGTTTAAAAATATTATTAAAGCAAATTTTATATATAGATTACAACAAATTGGTGGTTTTGGATCTAAAACTGACCAACTAAATTATTACAATGTATTTTTGGGAGATCCGGGTAAATTTAATTTTGATCTGGAAAGGCATCAGAAGGTTAGTAAAAAAGAAATTCAAAATGTTGCAAAAAAATATTTATTTGATGCAAACGCTGTAATTCTGAGTGTAGTACCTGAGGGTAAAACCTATTTAAAAGCAGGAGAATAGTATGAAAAGAATAGTATTAATTATTTTAATTTTTACTCAATTAATTTATGGACAAATTGACCGTTCTATTGAGCCTAAGCCCAAACCAGACTTTTCAATGTCTATTCCTAATATTAAAAGGGCCGAACTTGAAAATGGATTGAGAATACTTGTTGTTGAACACCATGAACTACCAATTGTTCAAGTTACAATGCTAATCAGATCTGGCGCTGATGCAGATCAAAATGGTAAATTTGGCACCGCAAATCTTACAGCAGATATGCTGGATGAAGGTACAAAATCGAAAACAGCATTACAAATTGCTGAGGAACTTGATTTCTTAGGTACCGAACTTTCAACTTATGCAAATTATGATGCAACTGTCGGAAGTATGCTCACTTTGAAAGAACATTTATCAAAATCTTTGAATATTTTGGCGGATATTTTTTTAAATCCAACTTTTCCTGAATCCGAATTTAATAGATTAAAAAATGAGCTGTTAACCGATCTATCCTCTAAAAAAACACGTGCGGATATAATTGCAACTGAAATATTTTATGAAAAGTTGTATGGTCGTGATCATCCATATGGGCAATCAAACGAAGGTACTGAAGAAACTGTTAGTGAAATAACAATTGAAGATATTAAAAAATTTTATTCAGAAAACTATATTCCTAATAATTCATCCCTGATTTTTGTAGGTGATATTACATTAAATGAAGTACTTGAGCTTGTGAAGAAGAATTTCAGTAAATGGAAAAAGAATAAATTCACACCAACAAAATTACTGGTTAAAAACAGGGAGAATAATATTGAGATATTTTTAATTGATAAAGAGAATGCACCGCAATCTCAGATCAGGATTGGAAATATTGGCATTGAAAGAAATAATCCAGATTTTTATGCGGTAAACATTTTAAATCAAATTATTGGTGCTTCTAATGGTAGGCTGTTTTTAAATTTAAGAGAGGCAAAAGGATACACTTATGGTGCATATGCAAATTTTTCAATGCGTAAATCTCCTGGACCATTTATGGCTTATGCCGGCGTTAAAACAGAAGTTACAGATAGTGCTTTGATAGAATTTTTCAAAGAACTCAATCGTATTAGGGAAGAGTTGGTTGAAGAAAATGAGTTTAATATGTATAAACTTGCTGTAATTCAGAGATTACCCAGAGTTATGGAAACGCCTACACAAATAGCATCTCAAATTATGGCAATAGAACTATTTAACTTACCAGATGATTTTTTCTCCAATCTGTTGGATAATTATAAAAAAGTAACAAGAGAAGACATCTTAAAAACTGCAAAAAAATATATTAATCCCGAAAAAGCTGTTATAGTAATTGTTGGAGATGTACAAAAAATTCTTTCAAAAATTGAAAATTTAAAACTTGGTAATATTTTCTTATGCGATGAAAAAGGTAATTTAAAAAATAAATGAGGGAAAAAATGAAAAAGGTATTACTTATTATTGCTATTTTAGTTTTTTATTCTAATGTGCTTTCACAATTCGATGAAACACGATTATTAAGATTTCCAGCAATTTATAATAATCAGGTTGTGTTTACTTATGCTGGGGATCTTTATACGGTATCGGCTCAAGGTGGAATTGCTCGTAAACTTACATCTTTCGAAGGTTATGAAATGTTTCCAAGATTTTCACCTAACGGAAAGTTAATCGCCTTTACTGGTGATTACGATGGGAATCGAGAAGTTTATGTAATTCCTGCAGAAGGTGGAGAACCAAAACGATTAACTTTTACTGCCACCTTGAACAGAGATGATGTGGCTGATAGAATGGGACCTAATAATATCGTTATGGGTTGGAAAAATGATGGTAAACATATTGTCTTTAGATCAAGAATGAGAGAATTTAACGATTTTAAAGGTCAACTTTATCTGGCTTCTATTTATGGCGGTATTCCCGAACAATTACCACTCCCTCGCGGTGGCTTTTGTTCTTTTTCCCCAGACGATAAAAAATTGGCTTACAATCGTGTGTTTAGAGAATTTCGTACCTGGAAACGTTACCGTGGTGGTATGGCTGACGATATCTGGATTTATGATTTCCAGACAAAGAAAACAGAAAATATAACTAATAATCCAGCCCAAGATATCATTCCAATGTGGATAGGTGATAAAATATATTTCTTATCTGATAGAGATGAAAATAAACGAATGAATTTATATGTCTATGATTTAAATACAAAACAGACAAAACAACTTACATTCTTTAAAGAATTTGATATAAAATTTCCATCCAATAGTAGAGAATCAATTGTATTCGAAAATGGTGGGTACATATATAAATTTGATATTTCAACAGAAAAGTATGAAAAGATACCTATAAGAATTGCAAATGATTTTGTAACAGGACGTAACCAACTTATTGACGCTAGTAAATATATTACAAATTACGAAATCTCACCAGATGGTAAGCGAGCACTATTTGGAGCTAGGGGTGATATATTCACAGTTCCAGAAAAATATGGCAATATAAGAAATTTAACTCAAACCCCTGGAATACATGAAAGAAATTCACTCTGGTCACCTGATGGAAAATATATTGCATATATCTCCGATTTAAGTGGTGAAGATGAAATTTATATAATGCCATCTGATCAATCTGGGAAAATAGAACAATTGACATATAATTCCGATACATATAAATATCAGATTTTATGGTCACCAGATAGTAGAAAAATAATGTGGGCTGATAAAAAACTCCGATTGAGATATGTGGACATTCAAACAAAAAAAGTTACTGATGTTGCCATAGCAGAGGAATGGGAATTTAGTGATTATAACTGGTCACCAGATAGTAGATGGATAGCATATTCTCGACCTGAAGTGGAATCTATGTCAAAAATATATATTTATTCGATTGAAACTGGAAAAACTTTCGAAGTTACAGATGGTTGGTATTCATCCACTAAGCCCGTATTTAGTTCAGATGGTAAATATCTCTTCTTCGTATCGGATAGGGATTTTAACCCAATCTATGGAAGAACGGAATGGAATCATATTTATCTTGATATGTCAAGAATTTATCTGGTTACTTTAAATAAAGAGATTAAATCACCATTTGAACCAAAAAGTGATGAAGTAGAAATATTGAAAGAAGAGAACAAGCAAAGCAAAGAGACAAAACTTGAAACGAAGAAAGAAACAAAACCAGAATTAAAAGAAATTAAAGTAAAGATTGATTTTGAGGATATAAAAAGCAGAATTGCTGCATTGCCAATAGATCCAGCAGATTATAGAAATCTTGCATCGACTGGTGATAAATTATATTATATAAAACGCTCAAGTAAAGATACCTTAAATTATCTTAAAATGTTTGAGTTTGATAAATTAAAAGAAACTGAGCTGGGTAGCATTGATGGGTTTGAAATCTCAGCAAATGGGAAGAAAATGCTTATATCGAAAGAAAAAAAGTATGCAATAATAGAACTCCCTTCATCAAAGCTTGAGATTAAAGAGTATTTAAATGTTTCTCCAATGGAAATGCTTGTCGATAGAAAAGCAGAATGGAAACAAATATTCAATGAATGCTGGCGACAAATGCGTGATTTCTTTTATGCACCAAATATGCACGGTGTAGATTGGAAAGCTGTAAAAGCAAATTATGAACCTCTTATTGAATATGTGAACCACAGAGCCGATCTAACATATATAATTGGTGAGATGATTAGTGAATTAAACGCCGGTCATGCCTATGTTGGTGGAGGAGATGTTCCTTCACCCAAAAGGATACAGACGGGTTTACTTGGTGCTCAGTTAGAAAAAGATCCCAAATCAAAGTATTTTAGAATAAAGAAGATCTTGAAAGGTGAAAACTGGACTAAAAATATCCGTTCTCCATTAACGGAAATAGGTGTAAATGCTAAAGAGGGTGATTATATAATTTCAGTTAATGGTAAATCTACTGAAGATATGGTTGATATCTATGAAGCACTTGTTAACACTGTGGGAAAGCAGGTTAAACTAAAGATAAATTCGCAACCTTCTGAAAATGGAAGCAGAGAAGTTGTTGTAATTCCGATTGCAGATGAAAGTGGATTGTATTATTACAATTGGGTTCAAAATAATTTAGCTAAAGTTGAAAAGGCTACAGGTGGAAAGGTAGGTTATATTCATGTTCCTGATATGGGTGTTACAGGACTAAACGAATTTGTAAAATATTTTTATCCGCAACTTCGTAAAAAAGCTTTAATCATTGATGTGAGAGGTAATGGAGGTGGTAATGTTTCCCCAATGTTGATTGAGAGATTACGTAGAGAAATTGCAATGTTCACTTTTGCCAGAAATACAGTACCGACACCTGATCCCGAGGCAATGATTTGGGGCCCAAAGGTATGCTTGCTTGATGAATTTTCGGCGTCCGATGGGGATTTGTTCCCATATAGATTCAAAAAATATAAACTTGGTAAGTTAATTGGCAAGCGATCCTGGGGTGGAGTTGTTGGAATCCGAGGTACACTCCCATTACTTGATGGTGGATATTTGATGAAGCCTGAATTTTCAAGATATGATGATGAAGGCAAGGGCTGGATTATCGAAGGTGAAGGTGTTGAACCCGACATTTATGTTGACAATGATCCAGCAAGAGAATATGAGGGCATCGATGAGCAGTTAGATAAAGCTATAGAGGTAATACTTGAGGAATTAAAAACTCAGGAAAAAAAGATTTTACCCATTCCTCCATATCCTGATAAAAGCAAATAGTTTTTATATTCTGATACAAAAAACCCCAGCTAATACTTGATTGGCTGGGGTTTTTGATTATCTAATGGTCTACTTTTTTGTTGAATTCAAAAAAAGCTTACCATTTTGATTTACTTTAACCCAGTAAGCTTTTGCAGGAAGTAACTCTGTAGTTATGAAGTATCCATTATTATAGCCATAGAAATTAGAAGTGATTATATTTTCTGGCTCCGATGTTATGTTAGAAACTAAAACTGTTTCTGATATACATCCAATTAAGTTCCAACCTTCAACTACATCAATTGTATCGCTTAAAATTGGGATTCCTTCTAATGGTATTGTTTGATATGCATTAAATTTGAGCCAATAGTCAATACTATTATAAATAGTATCTTTTTGAGCGTATCCTGTTCCTGGAATGTATAAGAAGGCATTTGATGTAGCAGTTGGAAATAATATGATTTTTCTTGGATCATTAACTACAAGTGGTAAGGAAATCATATTCCAACCGTTTTTAAATTTTTTGTTACTCCAGGCAGAAATTATTGCACGATTTAAATAGCTTCATGTTGCATTTGATAGTAATCTGTTCATTTTTAACAAAAATGCATTATTGATATTTCGCGTCTGTATTTTGTGTAAAATTTGTAGAACTGTTATAGGAATGAGTCTATTCGTCAGAATGTTGACTTTTCTTTCTGAATAAATCATACACCAAAGATTTTTCTTTTTTTAATCTTTTGTTATAGATATTTGCATCATTTCCTGATTTTGGTTTCCAAGCATCACTTGATGTTTCAAGAGCATTTTCGAATTGCCATTTATAAGAGAATGCTCGGCCATGCAAACATTTAAGAGCTTCCAATCTTTTGTGTAAAATTTTACCGTTTGATAGGTTGTTTTTTGCAATTGTAGAGTCAACAAAAAAACTATCTAATTCTGAGAATGAGAATATTAGATATATTTGATTTTCTTTCCATTTATGTTCTTTTTTTAAAGTTTGGCGAAAAAGAGCTGAACCTGTAAAATCTTTGTCTTTTAATTTTAATAGTGGCTCTATTGGAATATTATGTTGAGAAAGAGTTGTTAGCACTTCACTGGATATTTTATATTTAATCTGATTGACTACTTTTTGTTCAAAGACATTCTGTACAAAGAACAAAGTTACAAAACAAATGAGAGCAGCAGTAATAGGTGCAAAAGCCCATCCAGTTACAATTTTTCCAAGAATTTTGTAATTAATCCCTCGTCCACCTTTTGCTAAGCCTACTCCTATAACTGCTCCTATTGTTAGCTGTGTACTGGATAATGGTACTAAAGGTATCGAAGGTAGTTTATGACTTATTAACCAGTATTCCAGTTGTTCTGATGAAAACAAAAAAAGTACAATAGCTTCGGATAGTACAACGATCAAACCTGTTATGGGTGTTATTTTATATAATTCGTTTCCTACTGTCAACATAACTTTATAACTATATGTAAAAATACCAATTGCGATGGCAATACCGCCAACAAGGAAAAGTTGTTTTGTGCTGGAGAAAATAAAAATTTGAAATATATGTATGTCGCTAAACGGAGCAGAATTTACAAACATTCCCATTACATTAGCAATATTATTTGCTCCTAAAGAGTAAGATGCAAAAGCCCCAATGATAAGGAATCCAATTCTTGTTAATGCATCTAACCTTAATATGTGTAATTTAATTTTCCTTAAAATAGCTGCTATTATTATAAAAATTATTAGAGCAAAACCAGCAGATAGAACTGGTCCGACCACCCATGTTGATAAAATTTTTGTTAATGATGTGGTATCAGTAGGTGATCCAGTAAATATATTCCATCCAATAATTCCACCTACCACTGCTTGAGAAACTGAAACTGGAAGTTTTAACTTGGTCATCATTGTTACAGTAATAGCAACAGCTAAAGCAACAGTAAAGCTACCTGCAAGCGTATTTACTGCACCCAGTTCATTAAGAGTTTTTGATGCTCCTTCACCACTTATTACAGCACCTAAAGTAACAAATATACCGGCAATAATTGCAGCAGTTTTAAATCTAACCATCTTGGAGACAACTGCGGTCCCAAAAATATTTACTCCATGGTTAGCTCCTAAGGACCATCCCAAAAATAATCCGCTTGTCAGGAAAAACCATATCATAGATGTCTCTTAATTGTTGCTATTGATAATCGATCGCATACATCTTCAGCTTCGTCTGCAATTAATTCTATATGGTAAGCAAAGTAACGCATATGGATTTTAAAACAGAGATCTATGCTTGTTTGAAAAACTGTTCTTTTTATTTTCTCACTAATTTTATCAGTTTCTTTTTCATAATACATCGCTTTATTTATGTTGTCTCTAACTTTATTTAATTCAGTAAAATATGATCGGATTGCCGTTACCATTGCTTCGACTGCAAAGGTAGATGCATCAGTTAATTCTATATATAATGGTTTAAGTTCTTCTAAAATTTTTGGCATTTCTACATCAAATTGTGCCAAAGTATCAGCCATCATATTTAGAACTTTATCCGCACTTTCTAGTAAACCTAATACATCACCTCGAAACTCTGGTATCAAAGTTTCCAGATAAAGCTTTGTTTCAATTGCTCTTCTAAGAGAATCTCCTTTGCTTTCAATTTCGTCGATATTATGTCGATCATCGGAAAAACGATCCAACTGACCGTTTAAATAGTGTCTAATACTAGTTCGGAAAGTTAAAGCTCCTTTAACAATCATATCGAGATATTCATCTATTTGCATCTCGAGTTCTTTTGTCTTTTTAAGTAATAAGTCCATGTTTTTACCATATAATTTAAATTTATTTAATTAGTTTAAAGAAATATAAAAATCCAGGATATTATAATCATTGAAATTTCAAACTAGAATGTTTCGGTTGAAACTATAATGATTCGTTTCATATAATATTGCTGCGGGTTTGTTATCAACAAGTTAATATATAAACATTTTCTATTAAAAATGCTACTATTAGAGCAAAACTAATTCCGTTATATCTGGATATGTCTGTAAGATTTTCACGAATTTTTATATTATCCATACTTACCTCGGAAAGTATGTAAACTTCATAGCTTTCATATGTTAATTTTTCTGTATAATTTCTAATGTTTTTTATTAAATTTACCCAGATTTGTGAAAATGCGCTTTCCGTAATGAAATATATTATCATACATAAACTATTAAAGTTAATATTATTTTAAAACTAATAAATTTTCAAATCAAATCCATATTAATTAAATTATATATGCACTTTGTGATAAAAATTTTGCTAAAATACTAATATTTTGACGGAATTTGACTTTTACGATTAAAAAGTTCAAAAATTGCTTTTAGTATAATTGGCCTACAATATCATGGGATTGGAAAATTTCCGCATTTTTATGAATGCATCGCACAAAAAGAAAAATGAATTCTTGAAAGAGCACTAAAAACTACAAATAAAAATATTACCGTTCAAGTAAATCTTTCGAAATTAACAAGAAGTGCTCTAAAAAGTAAACTACAAAATTTTTTAAAGATTTATATTTAAATAATGATGTAAATAAATTGTATTAAAATATTTTTTCACTTATGAGAGCGAGATAAAAACTATTTACCGGTTATATGTAACTCTAATATGACAATATTTTGATTGATAAATAAATTTTCTTAAATTTTGTATGTATAACAAAACTAAAGAGGAAATATATTATGAATACTATAAAAACAGCTATTTTGATGACTATCTTAACATTGCTACTTATTTTTGTTGGTAATTTAATTGGTGGCAATGGTGGAATGATAATCGCTTTTATATTTGCTGTATTAATGAATTTTACAACTTACTGGTTCAGTGATAAAATTGTATTGAAAATGTATAGAGCTCAACAGATTCAACCTCAAGATAGCCCTGAGCTTTTTAGATTGATTGAGAACTTAACTGCCAGATCGAATCTGCCGATCCCCAAAGTATATATAATACCATCAGATCAACCAAATGCCTTTGCAACTGGACGTAATCCCCAAAATTCAGCTGTTGCATTAACAGAAGGTATTATCAAATTATTAAATAGAGAAGAATTAAGTGGTGTGATTGCTCATGAATTATCGCATGTAAAAAATCGTGATATATTAGTCGGTACTATTGCTGCAACCATAGCAGGGGCAATTAGTATGCTTGCAAATATGGCTCAATGGGCTTTAATATTTGGTGGTAGAGGCAACAATGATCGTGAAGGTAATCCTCTTGGATTACTTGTATCAATTATAGTTGCTCCAATTGCTGCCATGTTAATTCAATTAGCAATATCTCGTTCTAGAGAATTTATGGCAGATGAATCAGGGGCAAAAATGACAGGTAATCCACTATATTTAGCTAATGCTCTAAAAAAATTACATATAAAAAGTCAACAAATTCCAATGCAAGCAAATGCAGCTACTGCTCATATGTTTATTGTAAATCCATTAAGTGCAAAAGGTATGGCAAAGTTGTTTAGTACTCATCCTCCTATCGAAGAAAGAATTAAAAGGTTAGAATCAATGGTCTATGGTAATTATTAAAAAATGAAAGTTTTACCTTGAATTTAAATACAGTAATTAATACCAATATTCCAAATTTAAAACTTTTCCGTAAAGGGAAAGTCAGAGATGTTTATGAAATTGATGATAAACTTCTCATTGTTTCAACTGATAGAATATCTGCCTTTGATGTGGTATTTCCTAACGGTATACCATACAAGGGTAAGGTTTTGAATATGATTTCAGTTTTTTGGTTTAAAAAGCTTAATAGTATTTTCCCAAATCATTTTATTTCAAGTGATGTGGAAACTGTTATAAATGATAATTATGATTTCTTAAAACAGAGATCAATGATCGTCAAGAAAGCAGAACCAATAAAAATTGAAGCTGTTGTTAGGGGATATCTCGCTGGATCAGCATTAGTTGAATATAAAAAGACTGGAAGCATTTGTGGTAAAAAATTGCCAGCAGGATTAAAGGAATCTTCGAAGTTGCCTGAACCAATTTTTACTCCGTCTACTAAAGCAGACATAGGTCATGATGAAAACATTACTGAATCTCAAGCAATTAATTTAATTGGTAAAGAAATATTTTATAAAATTAAAGAAACCAGTTTGAAATTATATAATGAAATTGCAGAATACACATATTCAAGAGGAATAATTTTTGCCGATACAAAGTTTGAATTCGGGATATTAGATGGCGAGCTAATGTTAATTGATGAAGTTGGTACACCAGATTCCTCAAGATTTTGGGATCTTTATACTTATAAAGAAGGTGTGTCACAGCCATCTTTTGATAAGCAATTTGTGAGGGACTATTTAATAAGTATTGGCTGGGATAAAAATCCACCAGCACCAGAACTTCCCAAAGAAATCGTAGAAGAAACTAGTCGGCGGTATCTTAACGCGTATAAATTGATTGTTGGAGAAGATCTTTTAGTGTGAATACTCAGATTATCAAAGTATCTCCGATAAATCCAGAACATAATGTAATAAACCTTGCAGCAGAAATATTAAAAATTGGTGGTTTAGTTGCATTCCCAACAGAAACAGTTTATGGCCTTGGTGCAGATGCTTTTAACCCAATTGCTGTTAGAAAAGTATTTGAAGCAAAAAATCGACCACCAGATAATCCTTTAATTGTGCACATATCAAGTTCTGAACAATTAATGGAGTTAACTGATTTTTTACCAGAGGTGGGAAAAATTATCACAGATGCATATTGGCCTGGACCTCTTACAATTGTAGTAAAAGCCTCCAAATTTATACCTGCTATCGTTACTGGAGGTCTTGAAACTGTTGCTGTGAGAATGCCAAATAATAAAGTGGCTCTAAAGTTAATTGAAGCACTTGATAAACCGATTGTTGGACCAAGTGCGAATTTATCAGGTAAGCCAAGTCCAACATCTGCTGAGCATGTATTTCACGATTTAAGTGGGAAAATTGATTTAATTCTGGATGCTGGATCAACTGAAATTGGTGTTGAGTCTACTGTTATCGATATAACTGTTCATCCACCATTAATATTAAGATTTGGTGGGTTAACAAAAGAAAAAATTGAGCAGTTAATTGGTGATGTTAAAACAACTGAAGATTTAAAGTATAAAAAAAGATCTCCAGGTACACGGTATCGTCATTATGCACCTGAAGCAAAAGTTGTACTATTTGAAAGAAGTGATGCATTAGCTTTTAATCAATTAGTTCAAAAATATATTGAAGAGGGGTATAAAGTAGGATACATAATATATTCAGATGAAATTCGTCCTGATAAAAATCTAATAGGTAGAATTTTATCAAACGATATAGAAGTTTATGCTAAAGAACTTTTTCATTCTTTAAGAGATTTAGACTTGCAGGATGTTGGTGTTATTTTAGTCGAAAGTGTTGAACCCAGAGGTCTGGGTTTGGCAATCATGGATAGATTAATTAAAGCATCAAAATCTAAAAATAAATAATAAGGTATAAATATGAAAATCAAAACAAACTTAGCTGAAGCAATCAATTCCATGTATCAGGATCTCAACAAAATTATTAAAAGCAAAAGTATTAAATTTAAAGATAAAAATTTAAAATTTAAAAATGAGATTTTTTATACAAAAAATATTGATGAAAACAGTATTGAATACAAGCTTGAACTATTAAATTCTAAATCTGAAAAAAATGTCTTGGTCACAATAATAATGGGGAGTGAAAATGATCGTTCTGTGATGGAACCGGCGGCAGAGCTATTAAAAAGTTTTGGAATAAATTATGAAATGAAAATAATTTCTGCTCATCGTTTACCGAATAGATTAAGAGAGTATTTAGCAGACATAGAACAGCGAGGAATTGAAGTAATAATTGCTGGTGCAGGCATGGCAGCACATTTACCGGGTGTGGTTGCATCTCAAGTTAAAATTCCAGTAATTGGGATTCCTATCCAGAGTGGAGCTTTGAACGGGTTAGATGCTTTACTAAGTATTGTTCAGATGCCAAGTGGTATTCCAGTGGCAACTATGGCAATAAATGGCGCTAAGAATTCAGCGATTTTTGCAATTCAGATTCTTTCACTAAAATATCCAGAAATTAAGAATAAATATGCAAAATACATTGAAGAAACACAACATAAACTTGAAAAATTAACATATTGATAATAAAAAGAATTCTATAACTTATTCATTTATAATAACTTATTAAAAATTAAACAAATATTTGGTTAAACGACTTGATAATTTCAAAAAAATTTCGTATAATATGTACAAATTAAATCGCTATAATTAATATTAATTAATCGTAACTAATTGAAAGAATAATAAGATAAATTATGGAAGTTAAATCAAAAGCAAAAGTAATAGGTTTGGTAATTACTACGTGTCCTGCATGTCACAATCCAATTAATTTTGATAGGCAAACTACAAAAATTTGCGCTTATTGCGAAACTGAAGTTCAAATAAATTTGGATAAGGTTGAGGTAAGTTTGAAAAGCCCAATCAATAAAAAGGTAAAACTTAATTTAAACTAAATTGAAATATTTCTCTAGCAATAGAGAAATATTTTTTGAATTAAAAATGGACTAAAATAGTCGTATATAAAATGTTAAATTTTTCTAAAAAAATTGAATATGGTTTGATTGCACTCAGATATATTGCATTAATAGGAGATGGCAATATTGTAACAGCTAAAGAGATTTCTGATAAATATAAAATTTCTTACGAACTATTAGCAAAAGTCTTACAGAAATTAGCAAAGGCTGGCATAATTAATTCATTCTATGGGGTGAATGGTGGTTATACATTAGCCAAATCACCTGAAAAAATAAAATTGTCGGAAGTAATTTTAGCGCTGGAAGGTAAGTCAAATATATCAATCGTCACTTGTAATTCTGATCAACCCGAATCATGCACAATTTTTGATAGATGCACTATCAAAACTCCACTTAATAAAATTCAAAGTGTCATAAATAATATGTTTAGTGAAATAAGCATTTCGGAAATTTTATGATGAAGATGATTTATATGGACAATCATGCGACCACTCAAATTGATCCTCGTGTTTTAGAGGTGATGCTACCTTATTTCACTGAACACTATGGAAACCCTGCAAGTAGACAGCACCGATTTGGCTGGGTTGCTGAAGAGGCTGTCGAAGCAGCAAGAAACAAGATTGCAAAATTTTTAAATGCTGAACCAAATGAAATAATTTTTACCAGTGGAGCAACTGAATCAAATAATCTTGCTATAAAAGGTATAGCTGAAGCTTATGCCTATAAAGGTAGGCATATAATAACAGTGGCAACTGAGCATAAATCAGTTTTGGATAGTTGTGATCATTTAAGTAAAGCTGGTTTTAAAATTTCGTATTTACCAGTAGATCAATATGGCTTAGTGGATTTGAACATTCTTGAAAGAGAAATAAATAGTGATACTATTTTGATTTCAGTAATGTATGCAAATAATGAGATTGGAACTATACAGAATATAAATGAGATCGCAAAAATTTCTACAGAAAGAAATATTATTTTTCATACTGATGCAACACAAGCTGTTGGGAAATTGAAAATCGACTTAAAAAATTCTCAAATAGATTTGTTATCTTTTTCAGGACATAAGATTTATGGACCAAAAGGGATTGGTGTTTTGTATATTAAAAATAAATCTCCTAAGGTAAAATTAATTCCTCAAATGGATGGTGGTGGACACGAAAGGGGATTAAGATCGGGAACACTGAATGTTCCAGCAATTGTTGGATTAGCAAAAGCTTTAGAGCTATGCGACCAATTTATGGATGAGGAAAATAAAAGATTATCAGAATTTAGAAATAAAATGCAAACTGAATTTTTGGCAAATCTTGAAAATGTATTTCTAAATGGGCATCCTTCTCAAAGAATTCCTAATAATTTGAATATTAGTTTTCTCCATGTAGAGGATACGGCGTTAATCATGGCATTAAAAGATATTGCGGTATCATCTGGATCAGCATGTTCAACTGCAAATGCACAAGGCTCTCATGTATTAAAGGCTTTAAGATTAAGTGATAGTAGAATTCACTCAGCAATTAGATTCGGTTTGGGGAGATTTAATACCGCCGAAGAAGTTGATTATGTAATCGACAAAGTAATCGTTGAAGTAAAAAAGTTGCGAAAATTATCATTTTTTAAAAATAAAAAGGTTGAATTATGAAATCTTTAGAAAAATACTCCGATTTTATTATATCAAATCAGAAGGAATTTATAAAGTTTATGAAATCTAAATTTCCAATGTTTCATAAATCTAATGTTTTTTTGCAAGATTTTTATTATGGCATTTACGATTTCTTAAAAGATAAAGGTAAAAAAATTAGATTTGGCATGTGCGTTGAAATATTCCCTAAAGTAGTACAATATTTTGAAAAGGAAAACATCTTAAAGAAAATAGACGATCGAACCTGGATGTTAAATTACATTGAATTTTTAACTCCACGTGTTACTCAAAAAGAAAACTTAGAAACAAAACAATAATAGAGGAAATAATGGAAAAATTACTTGAAATAAAAGATCTTCATGTTGAGGTAGAGAATAATGAAATTTTAAAGGGTTTATCCCTTACAATAAACCGAGGTGAAATTCATGCTATAATGGGACCTAATGGATCAGGCAAAAGTACACTGGCAAATACCTTGATGGGACATCCGAACTACAAAGTAACAAAAGGTGAAATAATTTTTAAAGGGCAGAATATTCTGGAATTGGGACCTGATGAAAGAGCCGCACTTGGTTTGTTTTTAGCATTTCAGTATCCACACGAAGTTCCTGGAGTTACGCTTTTTAATTTTCTACGAACGGCTGTGAATTCAATTCAAAAGAAAAGAACAGGTGAGGATATTGAGAAAGACCGTAAAAAATCAGCATCCTCAATACTGCAATTCAGCAAAAAATTAAATGAATATATGAAACTCTTGGGTATTGAAGAGTCATTTAGTAAAAGATATGTAAACGAAGGTTTTTCTGGTGGTGAGAAAAAGAGAGCAGAAATTCTGCAACTTGCGATGCTTAAACCAGATCTCGCAATACTTGATGAAACGGATTCAGGACTTGATATAGATGCTCTAAAATTAGTCTCAGAAGGTGTAAACAAAATTACCACAACAGAACAAAGTATACTCGTTATTACGCACTATCAACGTTTACTTGATTACATTAAGCCAGATTTTGTTCATGTTTTGGTTGATGGGAAATTGGTGATGTCTGATGGTCCAGAATTAGCTCTAAAATTAGAAGAGAAAGGTTATGATTGGGTACGTGATCAAGTAGATACATCAATTATAAATTAAAAAATGAGGATTAATTATGAATACAGATATATTAAACATAGATCGCAAAGAAACATATAAACAAAAATATGGTTTTTTTGATAAAGATACATTTGTTTACAGGACTAAGAAAGGTCTATCAGCTGATGTAGTAAAGGAAATTTCTGGGTTGAAGGATGAGCCTGAATGGATGTTAAAATTCCGATTAAGAGCTCTAGAAATTTTTATGAAAAAACCTATGCCTAATTTTGGTGGGGATCTAAGTCAATTAAATTTTGATGAAATATATTATTACATCAAACCATCTGATAGGAAAGGTAGAACCTGGGATGAAGTTCCAGAAAAGGTTAAAAATACATTTGAGAAGTTGGGAATTCCGGAAGCAGAAAGAAAATTCCTCGCTGGTGTTGAAGCTCAATATGATTCTGAAAGTGTCTATAGTAGTTTAAAAGGACAGTGGGAAAAACTTGGTGTAATTTTTTGTAGTACAGATGAGGCATTAAAAAATTATCCGGATATTCTTAAACAATATTTTGGGACGATTATTCCTCCAGCTGATAATAAATTTGCAGCTCTTAATAGTGCAGTCTGGAGTGGTGGATCATTTATTTATGTACCTACCGGTGTGCATGTGGACATACCGCTGCAAGCGTATTTTAGGATAAATTCTGAAAGTGCTGGACAATTTGAGAGAACATTGATAATTGCAGAACCAGGTAGTTTTGTGCATTATGTTGAAGGTTGTACTGCACCTGTCTATGCTGTTGATGCATTGCATAGTGCTGTTGTAGAAATTATTGTAAAAGAAGGTGCACGTGTTAGGTATACAACTATACAAAATTGGTCTGATAATGTTTATAATCTTGTGACCAAACGATCTGCTGTTTATAAAGATGCAACTATGGAATGGGTTGATGGAAATATTGGAAGTAAACTTACAATGAAATATCCAGCTGTTTATTTAATGGAAAAGGGCGCACACGGGGAAGTACTTTCAGTTGCTTATGCTGGTGATGGTCAACATCAAGATACAGGTGGAAAGGCAATCCATTATGCACCACATACTTCATCTATAATTACATCTAAATCTATTAGTAAAGGTACCGGTAGAGCAAGTTATCGGGGTTTGTTGAAAGTTGTAAAAGACGCAAAGGGTTCAAAATCAAGTGTTAAATGTGATGCACTTTTATTAGATGATACTTCCCGTAGTGATACATACCCAAAGATTGAAATTGATGAAGATGAAGTTCAAATCGGACACGAAGCTACTGTAAGCAGAGTTGGTGAAGAACAACTATTTTATTTGCAAAGCCGTGGATTATCTGAGGAACAGGCAACAGCTTTGATCGTCAGCGGTTTTATTGAACCTATTGTGCGTGAGCTACCTATGGAGTATGCGGTAGAACTCAATCGTTTAATTGCTCTTGAAATGGAAGGTTCGGTCGGCTAATTTTTTAATTATAAATTGGAAACTTTATTCTTATGATACCAGATAAATATATAATTCAACAGATTTCTAAGTCAAACAATGAGCCAGAATGGCTTTTAAATAAAAGAATTGAAGCATTCGACAAATTTACTAATACACCAATAAAAATTTCTCGCCGCCTCGACTATTCTAAATTTAATATAGAGAACTATGAATTTCTCGAAAACGGAGAAACTAGTTTTAATGAAGCATATATAAATGGTAAAATATCAAATAGCATTTACAAGAAAGCAAAAGAAAGATCTCTAATACAAATTGGGAAAAAATCAGTTAATCATCTCAATATCAATGGTCTTATTTTAAAGGATGTTAGAACTATCCTTCAGGAAAATTCATCTCTTATAGAAAAATATTATAATAACTCTAAAAGTGATCAGCTTGAGTTATACAATTATGCTTATTGGCAGAATGGGTACTTCCTTTATGTTCCTGAAAAATTAGAAGTTGAGTTACCGTTACAGTATATATTAATCAATAATAATGAAGGTAAAGCAATATTCTTAAACAATTTTATTGTATTAGAAAAGGGGAGCAAAGTCACATTCATAGATTCTCAAATTTCTGTTAAAACAAATAAAGATTCATTGGTTAACAGTATGCTAAATGTTTACCTTGCTGATGGGGCACATCTGGATTATATAAGCATTCAAGAATATGGTAATAATATTAATTCTATAAATAACAAAAAGTTTTTCTTGCAAAAAGACGCAGTTATTAATTGGTTCGAGCTTGTGTTTGGTGGTAGAGCAACACAGAACAACTACCAGGCGAATCTTTTACAAAATGGTGCTCAAGCTTATATGCAGGGTATATATTTTGCGGGTAAAGATCAACAGATGCAATTTAATACTGCTCAATTGCATCACGTAGGTTATACCAAAAGTGACTTACTTTATATCGGAGCATTAAGAGATAATGCTATAACAAGTTATGAGGGTATAATTCGTGTAAGTAAAGGTGCTCAAAAAACCGATGCATATCAAAAAAATAAAAATTTGATTTTATCAAAGGAAGCCCACGCTGATTCTGAACCACTTTTAGAAATTCTGGCTAATGATGTGAGGTGCACACATGGTGCTACAGTGGCTCCAATCGATCCTGATGATCTTTTCTACTTAATGAGTCGCGGAATAGAAAGAGATTTAGCAAAAAAATTGTTAATTTCTGGATTTTTTAGTGAAGTATCACAAAAAATTCCAATAGCTGAAATTAAAGATGCAATTCAAGCACACATAGAAGAAAATATTTGATTTAACTTTGATTTGTCTTAAATTTAAACCTATGAATATTGAAGTCCACGATTATATAAAGAATTTGAATGAGAATGAAAAAAAAATTTTAATAATTGATGATTATAAAATTTTGTTAGTGAATCATAATGGTAAAATATATGCAATCGATGCTACCTGCACACATGAGGATGAATCTTTAGAGGATGGTTATATTGATGATGAATGTATTGAATGTCCAAAGCATGGTGCTAAGTTTGAGCTGAAGACAGGTGAAGTTAGATCTCTTCCTGCTTTTAAACCGTTAAAAACATATGAGATAGTACTTGAAAATGGTAAATATTTTTTGAGAATATAAAATGTTAGATGTAGCAAAAATTAAAGAAGATTTTCCAATATTTCAGCGAATAATTAAAGGTAAAAATCTAATTTATCTTGATAGTGCGGCGACTACACAAAAACCAAAGCAGGTAATAGAGGCGATTTCTAATTATTATAAATACAACAATGCTAATGTTCATCGTGGTGCATACACATTAAGCGAAGAATCAACAGCGATGTATGAGAATGCCAGACAAATAGCCGCAGAATTTATAAATGCATCTTCGAGTCGGTCTATCGTATTTACGAGAAACGCTACAGAAGCAATTAATCTCGTTGCAAATGCTTGGGGTTTAGAATATTTTAAGCCAAACGATGAAATTCTTTTAACTCAGATGGAGCATCACAGTAATCTTATACCATGGCAGCTTATTGCCAAAAAAACTGGGGCAAAGTTAAAATTTATATATCTTGATCAAAATGGAAAACTGGATTTGAGAGATATAAATGATAAAATTAATAAGAATACAAAATTTGTTTCGCTTGTACAGATTTCCAATTCCTTAGGTACAATTAATCCAGTGAAATATATTATTAAACTGGCTCATACTTACAATGTTCCCATTATGATAGATGCCACGCAGAGCGTTCCACACACTAATGTTGATGTCCAAGAGCTTGATTGCGATTTTCTTGTTTTTTCTGGTCATAAAATGCTTGGACCTACGGGGATTGGTGTTTTATATGGTAAAGAAGATTTTCTAGATAAAATGCCACCATATATGGGAGGTGGAGAAATGATTAACGAAGTTCACTTAGATTGGGCAGATTATAGAAGTATTCCCTGGAAGTTCGAAGCTGGTACACCAAACATATCGGGGGCTATAGGATTAGCAGCAGCTATTAAATATATAAATTCCATTGGAAAAAAAAATATTGAACAACATGAAAAAACATTAACAAAGTTTGCAATTGAAGAGCTGACAAAAATAGATGGCGTTGAAATTTATGGTCCTTTGGATGATCGAGGACCACTTGTTGCTTTTAACATTAAAAATGTTCACCCACATGATGTCTCCACAATACTTGATGAGTTCGGTGTAGCGATTAGGGCAGGTCATCATTGTACTCAACCGATAATGCAATGGTTAAATGTTCCAGCTACAGTACGTGCAAGTTTTTACATATACAATTCGCTGGATGATATAGATGTTCTAATTAGAGGTATTAAGAAAACTAAGGAGATTTTTGCAAGTGTCAGTTGAAGATTTGTATTCTGAAATAGTCCTCGAGCATTATAAAGAGCCCCATAATGTAGGTGAAATTGAATACCCCGAAATTTTTGCTAAAGGTTTTAATGAATCCTGTGGGGATGATATAAAAATATTTGCAAAAGTAAAAAATAACATTATAGAAGATATAAAATTTTTAGGGAAAGGTTGTGCAATCAGCCAATCATCTGCCTCGATGATGACAGACCTAATAAAAGGCAAAACACTGGATGAAGTTAAGGAATTTATAAAAAATTTTAATAAAAAAATTACAGGGGAAGAAGAATTCCCTGAAAACTCTGAGGAATGGTTTGAATTATCAGCGCTTAAAGGAGTAATAAAGTTTCCAATCAGAGTCAAGTGTGCTAGTTTGGCTTGGCATACTTTATCGCAAGGAATAAAAGATTTTGAAAATAAACAAAAAAAATAAGGAGAAAAAATGAACAACTCTAATTCATCACAATTGTCACCGGTTGAGCTAACCGAAAACGCAGTAAATGAAATAAACAAGATTAAAAATGCAAATAATGTACCTGAAAATTATGGTTTACGCCTAGGAGTCAGAAGCGGGGGTTGTTGTGGTTTCGAATATATATTAGGATTCGAAAATAATATTCAGGAAAACGATAATGTTTATGAATATAATGGTATAAAAATAATTATAGATCAAAATAGTTTGTATTTTTTAAGTGGCGCAAAATTGGATTTTCAAATTAATGAATACGGTCAGGGTTTCGTTTTTCAGAACCTGCAAAACGATTTTGGAAGTAGTTGTGATTGTGAAAATTGAAATTGTTAATTAATTATATGCATTAACACTTAAAATAAACATAAACAATAACAATAAAGGAGAATTAAAATATGTCTTACGAATGGAAATTCAATAAAAGACCATATACAGATGAAGAAGCAAAACAAATTTTAAAAGATGTTGTAAGTCCTGAAACAACTGATTGGCATTATAATGTCCATCAAAAAGGATATGTAACTGCATTAAACAATATCGAAAAGGCTCTTGAAAAAGCTGATCGAAGTGCAGCAAATGGCAATTATAGCGAAATTGGTGAATTAAAGAGAAGATTCACCTGGAATCATTCAGGAGCTCTATTGCATGAAATATATTGGGAATGCCTCGGTGGCGATGGAGACCCTAAAAAAGGGACAGAGATTCTTTCTGCAATTGAAAAAGAATTTGGTTCGTTTGAGAACTGGAAAACAGATTTTAAAGCTACCGCTATATCAGCAAAATTGAGTGGTTGGGGACTATTAGTTTATGATGCTCTTTATTCACAGAGATTATTAAATGTCCTTGTTGATGAACATCAATATGGCGCAATTTGGGGTGGTATTCCACTAATTGCTCTCGATGTTTTTGAACATGCTTATTATCATAAAGATGGTGCTAAAAGAGCCGTTTATATAGATAATGTAATTTCACATCTTAACTGGGAAAGAATCAATGAAAGATACAAAAAACTAATTTTACACAAGTAAATCTAATAATAAAAAAGGTCTTCCAACTTTGGAAGACCTTTTTTATAAATCTTTGATAGTTTCAATAATAAGTTAATGTGTTGGATTTATTATTAACTTTCCAGAATTTTTGACTTTTACCCAATAACCAGATTTTGGGAATAGTGTATCAGATATCTCATAATGGTCTATATTGTAAGAATAAAAATTTGAAATAATGTTATTAGGAGGTTCTTGCACGATACTTGAAACTGATATTGGCGATAGAACTGAAATTCCGATTAAGTTCCAACCTGGTTCAACGATTATTGTATCAACACTTTTAACATATCCAGATATGTTAATGTCTTCGACTGCATTAAATTTTACCCAATAAGCCTTACCATTTTGTAGTGTATTATTTATTACAAGCTTGTTGTTTTCATAACTGTAAACATTAGATGATGCAGTTGGAAAGATGTATTGGGTTGAATAATTATCAAGAATAAGTGGAATTGAAATGAGGTTCCAACCAATAGAGGTTTGTATGCTAATGTTTGTTCCTCCAATAGTGTAACTATAGAAACTAGTTGGTGCACTTGCTGGTAATTTAACATTATCTCCGTCAATGTTTGTTATGCTGATATAATATTGTACGGTTGAATTTAAGGGATAAGCAGGAATAACTGCATTGTATTCATTTTGGGAACCCGTTGGTGATAGAGTAACATAATTATTGAAATTATTATCAGTACCATAATAAACCCTGCAATTATTAAGATCTAAACTAATAACAGAGTTGATAGTTACAATTACATTTTGTGGTGTTGATAATTTGATACCGCTTAACGGAGTGTGATTGACATAAGGTTTATAATAATCTACTGCAGCTGTTGCATTTAAAATTCCGTACCCATAGTAATTGTCTGGTGTTTTCCATCTTGAAGCTGTCATTTTCATTGCGGTTCGAACTTGAGCGGGAGTCAGAGATGGATGTGCTGATAGTATCAAAGCAGCTACCCCAGCAGTCAAAGGACAAGAAAATGAGGTTCCATTAACCCTTGAATATCCATTTACTGTAGATGAACTTGCAACCTTGACTGCTGTTCCCATTGCCATAACATCAGGTTTAATTCTACCATCATATGAAGGTCCGTATGAACTAAAATATGAACGTACTCCATTTGAGTCGACTGCACCAGCTGCAATTACTCCAAAACCATCTGCAGGAGCAACAAGGGTGTTCGGTGTCCCTGCACTTGCTTCATTTCCAGCTGAATTGACCACAACCACACCAAGAGTATCGGCTCTATTTGCTGCTTTTGTAATAATTGTTGTATTACCATCCATATTTTGCCATGTCCAGCTTGTGTAAGGGGCATCATATGTTAAATATCCCAGTGATGTGCTGGTAACATCAACTCCTAAACTTTCTGCCCATTCAATTGCTCTTACCCAGTTATCCTCTTCAACTGGCGTTTCACTGAAATCATTCTCTGTCCTTGCTATTATAAAATTAGCTTTATATGCCGGACCAATTAATTGAGCTTCTTTATATCCACCAATTGTTGATAGTGTATTTACTCCGTGACCTCCTGCTCCAGAGGGAACAATATCGGGGAAAGGATCATTGTCTACAAAATCGTATTTTGCGATAATATTCATCTGTGCAAATGATTCATGGCTCATTAAACGGAAACCATTGTCAAAAACACCAACTATTACACCTTCTCCTCTAATTCCTCTATTATGCAAGGGAATTACATTAATTTGATCAACTTGTTTTCTGGAAGTTCCATAGTTTAAAGAATCTGCTTTATTGTTTTCGGTTACCTCTTCTTGAACATCAACTGCTTCTTCATTTTTCTTCTTACCATACTTTGCTACAAGTTCTATTTTTTCTATGAATGGTAACTGGCGGAGTTGTTCGATTTCAGTAACAGTTGCATAGCAGCTTAAGGCATTAAACCACTTTGATGTATATCTAATTGACGACACTTTTGAGGAGACCTGACTTATATATGATTGACTCACAGGTAAATCTCTTTCGTCAAAAAGTTTGTTTGCTGAAAGTACTTTTGCTCTTCTTTGAGCAGCCCGCTCTGAAATTAAATCATTTATACTATACTTGTTTATATCTACATTCCCTTTGTCCTTGAAATAAACCCATATTTTTAACTGTTCCTGAGGTGTTGTATTTTGGATTTTTTGTTGTAATTCTAAGCTTAATGGTGCTAATGTCTGCGAAAGAGCTGTTAATGAACTTAAAATTAATATTAATAAATAATGCATTACTAATTCCTTTATTTTTATTTTTTTTAAGTTAAACAAGATTTCAAAAAAAAGCAAATAATTAAACTACATTTGAAAAATGGCATATTTTTAATATATTTAAACATTAAAATGAAATCGATAGAATGTGTAATTTTTGACATAGATGGAACGATAGCCCAAACTAATCAACTTATCTTGGAAAGCTTTAATTTTATTACTTCAAAGTATTTAAATAAAAAGTTTTTATTTGAAGAAATTACAAAAATGTTTGGACCTCCGGAGGAAGTGGCTATTAAAAACTTACTCGGAGATAAATATTCAGATGTAGTATTTGAGGAATTTTTAGAATTTTATAAGAAAAACCACAAGGAATTTGCATGTTTGTATCCTGGTATTAAAGAAATTTTAGATTATTTAAAAAATCAAAATATTATACTGGGAATATTTACAGGAAAAGGAAAATTCAGTACCCTGATCACTCTTAAAGAATTGGAAATTATAAATTACTTTGATATGATAGTAACTGGTAACGATGTCATAAATCATAAACCTGCAGGAGAAGGTATAAATAAAATATTGAACTATTTTGAAGTAGATAGAAATAATTCAATAATGATCGGAGATTCTATTTCAGATATAAAAGCGGCAAAAGAAGCAAAAATAAAAGTAGCGGCTGCATTATGGGATTCTTATTCAAGAGAAAAAATAATGTCCGAAGTTGTAGATTACATTTTTGAAAATATAGAACAAATGAAAATGTTTTTTAAAAACAATATTAGAGGATATAGTGAAAAATAAGTTATGCGTTGGTGTGGTTGGAGTGGGCCATCTAGGTGCATTGCACACAAAGATGTTAGTAAATATAGATTCTGTTAAATTAATCGGTGTTTATGACATAAATCATGAAAGGGCTCTTAAAATTGCAGAAGAATTTCAAATTAAAGCTTATCATTCTTTAGAGGAGTTATTGGAGGAAACAGATGCAATATCAATTGCTGTATCTACTAAAGCCCATTACGAAATTGCACTAAAAGCACTCGAGGCGGGTAAACATATTTTTATTGAGAAGCCTATTACTGAGACGATCAAACAAGCTGAAGAGCTCATTTCCTTAAGTAAATCTAAGAATCTTAAAATTCAAGTTGGACATATAGAGAGATTTAATCCAGCTCTGTTAGCTATTGAACATATTAAATTAGAACCATTATTTATCGAATCTCATCGATTAGCACAATTTAATCCGCGAGGATCGGATGTTGCAGTGGTTCACGACTTAATGATTCATGATATAGATATTATTTTACATCTTGTTAAGTCTCCAGTTGAACAGGTGCTGGCAAATGGAGTTGCAGTCATTACCAATAATATCGATATTGCAAACGCTCGAATACAATTTAAAAATGGATGTGTTGCTAATGTAACTGCAAGTAGAATTTCGAAATCTAAAATGCGTAAAATGAGATTATTTCAAAAGGATGCTTATATATCATTAGATTTTAATGAGGGAAATGCTGAAGTTTTTAGGTTGGCGGATTCAGCAGAAATTGGTAAATCGGCAGCAGATGTGTTGGGTTTCCTAAATTTAGAAACTCAAAGTAAAAAAATTATATATGAAAAACCAAAAAAGAATGAAATAAATGCATTAAAATATGAATTGGAATTATTTATCAATGCTATTATTGATGATAAAACGCCACAGATAACGGCTGAAGATGGTTTGCGTGCGCTTGAAGTTGCTCAAATTATTTTAGATAAAATTAACTCTCAACAACCCTTTTATAAAATCTAATAATTAAATTTTGAGATTATGAATAATCGTATACAGCTTGAAAATAGATTATTAAAATTAATATCCTCACTTGCAGATGAAAAAAATTTGGAAGCATATGTAGTAGGTGGTTATATTCGCGATAAGATTTTAGGTAAGGAGGTCAAAGATATTGATATTATGGTTGTTGGCGATGCAATCGAGTTCGGATATCTGGTCGCTAAAGCTATAGGAGGCGGGAAGTTAGTAAAATATGAAAAATTTGGTACCGCTATGTTACCACTCTCTGATGGGAAAATTGAATTTGTTACCGCAAGAGAAGAAAAATATTCTCCAGATTCCCGTAAACCTGTAATCAAAAAAAGTTCACTAGAAGCGGATCTCTCCAGAAGAGATTTTACTATTAATGCTATAGCTGCATCAATTAACTCAAAAAATTATGGTCAAATTTTCGATCCATACAATGGGTATGAAGACATAAAAAATAAAATCATCAGAACTCCACTTGATCCACTTAAAACATTTGAGGATGATCCTTTACGAATTCTGCGAGCTATCAGATTTGCTTCAACATTTGAATTTAATATTGAATCTAAAACTTTAGAAGCTATCTCTAAAATGAAAGAGAGATTGGCAATTGTTTCACAAGAAAGAATTACTGATGAATTTTTAAAAATCTTATCATCAAATAAACCATCAATAGGATTATTGCTACTTCATAACACTGGGGTAGCAGGAGTTATTTTTCCAGAATTATCTGAAATGGCTGGTGTTGATCAGAGAGACGAGTATCATCATAAGGATGTTTTGCAACATACAATAAGAGTGGTTGATTCAATTGCTGTTGTGAGCAACGACGTGTGGCTACGATTTGCAGGATTAGTGCATGATATTGCAAAACCCAGGACAAAAGCATTCAAAGAAGGTGTTGGTTGGACTTTCTATGGACATGAAGAAATTGGTGCAAGGATGATGAAAGGTATTTTCCGCAGAATGAGACTTCCTATGGATAAACTCCCATACGTTGAAAAATTGATTAGACTGCACCTGAGACCAATGGCATTAGTTTCTGACGAAGTTACTGATTCAGCTGTACGGCGACTTTTGTTTGAAGCCAGAGATTTAATAGATGATTTGATGACGCTATGTAAAGCCGATATAACATCTCAAAATCCGCAAAAAGTTGAACGTTATATAAAAAATTATGAAACAGTTTTGCAAAAAATGAAAGAAGTAGAGGAAAAGGATAAATTAAGGAACTGGCAACCTCCAGTAAGAGGAGATGAAATAATGCGTGTATGTGGGCTAAGCCCTGGTAAGACGGTGGGTATTCTGAAAAAGGAAATTGAAAATGCCATTTTAAATGGAATTATTCCAAATGAACACGATGCTGCACTTGAATATTTATTATCTATAAAAGATGATATTCTTTCACGTGTAGATGAAGTTAAAAAATAGAAACTATACAATGAAACTTTTAAATATAATAATCGTCATATCAATAAATTTTTTTATAAATAATGGAGAAGTTTTAATGAAAAAATTTCTATTTATAGTATTAATGATCTTAAATACAAATGTTTTTCCACAAAATGAAAAAAAAGTAATAACACTTGAGAAGGCAATTGATCTAGCACTAAATCAGAATTTGAATGTTATTCAAGCAAAAAATAATTTGGATATCCAGGAAAGTTCATATTTAACTGCTATTGGGGGTTTGTTACCAAATTTAAACGCTAATGGTTCTTTTCAAAGGCGACAGGATTGGAGACCACCGACAGGAACTAGACAACAGTTTATACCTGGTTATGGTTTAATAGATATTCCAGGAACTTCTGGATACTCTGCTAGTAATTCATATTCAACTACTCTATCCAGCAGTGTAACTTTATTTAACGGTTTTGCGAATATAGCAAATGTGAATAGAGCTTTATCAAATATAAGAACTTCTGAAAATAATTATGAGCGTACAAAACAAAGTATTGTCTATCAAACCCATCAATTGTATTTAAATGTCGTCAGAACTTATCAATTAATGAAAGTTAACGAAGAAAATTTAAAAAGAAGCCAAAGACAACTAGAGAGAATTGAAGAATCAAATAAAGTAGGAGCAGTTTCATTAGCTGATGTTTACAGACAAAGAGTTGCAACAGGTAATGACGAACTTGCTCTTATTAATGCTCAGAGTAATTATGAAAAAGCTAAAGCAGATCTTGCCTTGTTTCTTTCCATTGATCAATATCTTGATTATGAATTTGATGTTACTGAGTTCCCAACAGACATTGACACAAGTGAATTTAATGATATAATTAAAAAATATAGTGATATTAATTCTTTATTTAAACAGGCAATTTTGAATCGGCCAGATTACAAGGCATCTGAAAATAATCTTTATTCGGCTTCATCATCACTCACTATTGCAAGATCAGGATTATATCCATCTTTAAATGCAAATGCAAGTTATAATTTATCGAATGATCAATTATCAAAGATTTCGGATAATAGAAGTTTATACTTCAGTTTAGGAGTTTCTTTTCCAATATTTAGTGGTTTTCAAACAAAAAATGCAATAGAGCAAGCTATCATTAGTCGAAATTATGCAAGTGACCAATTAAAGCAGAATGAAAGACAAATTCTTGTAGATATTCAGAAAGCGAAGTTAGATATTGAAGCTGCACTAAAACAATTGAAGGTTACACAAACAAGCGTAGCTTCTGCTGAAATGGATCTGAAGATAGCAGAAGAAAAATATAATTTAGGTGCAGGTACACTTTTAGACCTCTTGATTGCAAATGCTAATTATATAAACGCTCAAAGTAATAAAGTTAATTCAGTGATGTCATATCTGTTGTCACAAAAACAGATGGAATACGCTTTAGGTATTATTAATAAATAATCTAGGAACAAAAATGTCCAACGGCAACAAGAAAAACAAAAAGAAAAAAATCTTTATTTTTTCAATCATAGGTGTTATAGTTTTGGCTGTAATAATAATAATTGTGCTAGGAGGGAAAAAAGTACCAATAATTTCTGTGCAGGTTGAGAAGGTCGAACGACGTACAATAACTCAATCAGTCACTGCGACTGGAAAAGTTTATCCAGAAATACAGGTTACAATTACACCAGAAGTTAGTGGCGAAGTTATTTATCTTGCTGTTAGAGATGGTCAAAAGGTAAAGAAAAATGAGATTCTTCTGAAAATTAAACCAGATTTTTACATTGCGCGTCGCGATCAGATGGCTGCAGGTGTGTCTTCTAGTGGAGCAACTTTAAGGAGAGTTCAATCTGAATATAATCGTGCAAAGGAATTATACGAAAAGAAATTAATATCGGATGCTGAACTTGAACAAGCTAAAACCTCATTTGAGGTAGCTAAAGCACAGTTTGAACAGGCTCAAGCAGCTTTGAATCAAGCAACTGAAGATTTAAACAAAACTGTAATCTATTCACCAATGGATGGAACTGTGACACAACTCAAGGTTGAACTTGGTGAGCGTGTTTTAGGAACAAGTCAATTTCAAGGAACAGCAGTTATGACAATCGCTGATCTTTCAAGAATGGAATGTCGTGTTGATGTAGGTGAAAATGATATAGTACTAATAACAATAGGTGACACTGCACGTGTAGAAATTGATGCATTTCCAAACAGAAAATTTACAGGAGTTGTTTATGAAATAGCTAATACTGCAAAAACAAAGGGACTTGGGACTCAAGAAGAAGTTACAAATTTTGAGGTAAAAATAAGAATACTTGATAAAGATGTAATTCTTAGACCAGGAATGTCTGTAACTGCAACTATTGAAACTGAAACGAAAGAAAACGTACTTGCTGTTCCAATACAATCAGTAACAACTCGAACACCTAAAGAAGCAAAATTCAAATCAGCTGATGATGAACAACCAACTGATGTGCAAAATTTAACATTGGAAAAGAAAAAACAAAGAGATCTTCCTCAAGTAAAAGAGGTAGTCTTTCTTTATAATGATGGAACTGCAAAAATGGTCGAGGTTAAAAGAGGAATATCTGACAATTCATTTATAGAAATTTTAGAAGGTGTTAATGAGGGTGATTTGGTAATTTCAGGAAGCTATAAAGCAATTAGTCGTGAGTTAGAAGATGGTTCAAAAGTAAAGATTGAAACAACACAAAAGAAATCGTCTGTTAAATAAATTAAAGTAAAAAAATGGATATAATTAATCTAATTCAAATAAAAAAGATTTATGATATGGGTGGTGCTGAAGAAGTTCAAGCACTACGCGGTATAGATTTAAAAATTGGCAAAAATGAATATGTTGCGATTATGGGACCGTCAGGTTCTGGTAAATCTACACTGATGAATATTATAGGATGTCTGGATACTCCTACTTCTGGTATATATGAATTTAATGGAGTGAAGGTAAGTGAAATGAATGATGATCAACTGGCAAAAATTAGAAATAAAGAGATTGGTTTTGTATTCCAAACTTTTAATTTGTTAGCTCGTTCTAACGCTTTGCATAATGTTGAACTTCCTTTAATATATGCTGGTGTAGGAAAAGCACAAAGGAGAGAAATGGCAATTAAAGCGCTTGAACAGGTTGGATTAGCAGACAGGATGTACCATAAACCGAATGAACTCTCTGGTGGACAACGTCAGAGAGTAGCAATTGCGAGAGCATTAGTGAACAGACCCTCAATAATCCTTGCTGATGAACCAACTGGTAATTTGGATACAAAAACTGGTGATGAAATTATGGCACTATTTGAACAAATACATCAACAAGGAAATACAATAATCTTAGTTACACACGAAGAATACATTGCCGAACATGCCAAGAGGATTATCCGTTTACGTGATGGATTGATCGAAAGTGATGAAATTTTAAATGACAGAAAAATCATTACTGATGAACTTATTAAGTGAAATTAAAGAAGGTTTACGCATTGCATTTTTAGCAATTAAAGCTAATAAAATGCGTTCGATTCTTACAACACTAGGAATCGTAATTGGTGTTGTCTCAGTTACAATGATGGCTACAGCAATAGAAGGCGTAGATCGCAAATTTGCAGAAAGTGCATCGGCTTTTGGTGCGAATGTTTTGTATGTGCAAAAATATCCATGGGTTGGTCATGAAGATTGGTGGATTTATAGAAATCGTAAAGATATTACTCTTCAGATTTCAAATGATATAGAAAATAATGCAAAATTGGTTGAGGCAGTAGCTCCCAATGTTGTAACAGTCCGCAGTAGCCAGTATCTGGATAAAGTTATGAAAAATACATTTGTAACAGGTACAAATGAGCAATATATATATGCATCAGCAACGGCTATAAAGGATGGAAGATTTATTTCTCAAGAAGAAGCACAGGGTGGTCGACCAGTTTGTGTGATAGGTGCAAACATTGCTGAAAATCTTTTCCCAAATATTGACCCAATTGGTAAAACATTAAAAATTGCAGGTTATCCGTATCAAATTATTGGTGTTTTAGAAAAACAAGGTGGTTTGTTCGGAATATTTACAGCTGATAATAGGGCTTTTATACCTATCCGCTCGTTTATGAACAATTTTGGATCAAGAAGAGATATAACTATAAATGTGTTAGCTAAAAGAGGCGTCGACATAGATGATGTAAAAGAAGAGTTACGGGGGATAATCCGTAAGGCTCGAAAATTAAGTCCAGCTGCACCAGACGATTTTAATATCAATGAACAAGATTTGTTGATTCAAACCTTTTCTACAATTACCGCAGTAATAGCTGGCGTTGGATTTTTTATTACTGGATTATCGTTATTTGTTGGTGGAATTGGTATAATGAACATAATGTTTGTGTCAGTAACAGAAAGAACAAAAGAAATTGGAATTAGAAAGGCAATTGGTGCAAAACGAAGAACAATACTTTTACAATTTTTGATTGAATCATCTGTTATATGTTTAATTGGTGGATTTATTGGCTTGGCTATTTCTTATCCATTAAGTTTACTTGCTAATCAAATTTTGCCAACCGCAATGCCGTTGTCGGTTGTTTTTATTGCTATTTCTATTTCTTTGATAGTTGGAGTAATTTCTGGATTTTTACCCGCATATAAAGCATCCAGACTAGACCCAGTAGAGGCATTAAGATATGAATAGAACTCTTGAATCCATCCTTTCGGAGCTCAAAGAAAGTTTTTTAATGGCTATTAATGCCATTAGAACGCATAAACTTCGTTCAATTTTAACATTACTCGGAATCGCTGTTGGAGTGTTTTCTATAATAGCCGTTATGACTGCAATGGGAGTTCTAGTGAATTCTGTTGAAAGTGGTATGTCGATGCTGGGATCGCATACATTTCAGGTTCAAAGATTTCCATCGTTTCAAATGGGTGATGGAAGCAGGGCAAAGTATAGAAATCGTAAAAAAATTTTATATGAACAAGCATTGTTGGTTAAAGAACAAACAACGCTTGCAGCAGCAGTTGGCATCGAAGCCTGGGAATCAGGTAAAATTGTGAAATCCGCACTGGGCAATTCCACAAATCCTAATGTTAGTCTGGTTGGCGAAAATTTGGAGGGATTTATCACAAACAATTGGAACATAAGTGAAGGCAGATTATTCACTGAAGATGAATTAAATGCTGCTCGAAATTTGGCTGTTGTTGGTCAGGATGTGGTCGATAAACTTTTTCCAAATATAAATCCTATTAATCAAAAAATCAGAATAGATGGGAGTGAATATAAAATAATAGGCGTGGTGGAAAGAAAAGGACAAGCACTTGGAGGGAAGCAGGACAATTTTGTTGCAATACCTTTAACAACATTCTTTCGTGTCTATGGTAAAGAAAGAGATGTACATATTATGGTTAAAGCTTTAAGTCCTGAAACCTATGAAGATTGTATTGAACAAGTTAGAGGTATAATGAGAACTGTAAGGAAAGTCCCACCAGGTGCTGAGGATGATTTTCATATATATTCTAATGATTCATTAATTAAAGAATTCAATGATGTTACTTACTATATAAGATTAGGGATTTTTATAATTAGTGCTATTGCACTCATTGCAGCCGGGGTCGGAATTATGAATATAATGCTCGTCTCAGTAACAGAAAGAACAAGAGAGATTGGAATTCGGAAAGCTGTAGGTGCAAAAAAATCTAATATATTATCACAATTTATTCTTGAGGCAATTATATTATCAGAAGTTGGCGGTATTATTGGAATAATTTTAGGAATATTAGGTGGAAATTTAGCTGCTTTACTAATGAGTGTACCACCTGTAATTCCATTAGATTGGACAATAATAGGTTTGTTGGTTTGTTCATTTGTGGGATTAATATTCGGAGTTTATCCTGCTTGGAAAGCTGCAAATCTAGATCCAATTGATGCCTTAAGATATGAATAAATTAATAATTTTATAAGTTGCTTAATCTGAGGTCTTAAAAGATGAACAAAATATTTATTTGTTTTATAATCGCATTTACATTCTTATTTATAAATTACTCATTTTCTCAATCTGTTGAATATAAAGATATCGAAATCGTTGAAAGTGTTCCAGTAGAAACATCACTCGACAATCCTGATATTAGAAATACATATGAAGTATGGCAGGAATTGATTAAAAGTGCAAAAAGTACAATTGATATTGAACAATTTTATATTTCAAACGAACCAGGCGAACTGCTTCAGGATATTATAAATTCATTGATAGAAGCAGGGGAAAAAGGCGTTATGGTTAGAATTATTGTAGATTCAGGTATGTATAAAACGTATCCACAAACAATAGATTTGCTAAAAACTATTAAAAATATTCAAATTAGATTAATCAATTATCGAGGAATTTTAGGTGGAGTACAGCATGCAAAATATATGATAATTGATGGTAATACAGTTTTTCTGGGAAGTCAAAATTTTGACTGGCGTGCTCTAAAACATATATTTGAACTTGGATTGAAAATAAAAAACGAAAAATTAGCTAAAGTTTTTACTGATATTTTTGAAATTGATTGGTCTTTATGTGAATCTTCAAAAATAAATGTCAAACAGAAAAATTATAATGTCCCAATTATAGTGGTAGAAAACCAAGATACAATTAAACTTACACCAACTTTTAGTCCTTATGGATTTATTCCTGATACAAATTTATCAGATGAGAAGCTTATACTTGATTTAATCAGTAAAGCAAAAAATGAAATATTCTTTCATGTACTTACTTATTCTCCGGTAGGGAATAACAAAGAATATTATCCTACAATCGATAATGCATTAAGAAGTGCAGCCCTAAAAGGTGTAAAAGTAAATATCATGGTATCTGATTGGGCGAAACGTAAACCAGTTATTTATTATCTTAAAAGCCTATCAGTTTTACCGAACATAACAGTAAAAATGTCTACTGTTCCAGAGTATTCTGGAGGATTCATTCCATATGCTCGTGTTGATCATAGAAAATTTATGATTGTAGATGATAATTATGTTTGGGTGGGAACGAGCAACTGGGAAAAGAGTTATTTTTACAAAAGTAGAAATATGGGAATAGTAATTGAAAATAGAAAATTAAACCATGTTTTTAAAAATATATTTTTGAAAAGCTGGGATGGACCTTACAGCTACGAGGTTAAACCAGAAATTGATTATATACCTCCCCGAGTTGGTGAATAATTAATTTAATTCCTTAAGGATAAATTGATTAACATTATCTGTTAGAAAAAAATTCACCGGTATCTGGATTATAACAGTTAAAATTACAAAGCTCCACTTTATTATGGGTCTTGCTTGGTAAGTTCTTACTGATATAATAAATAAAAAGCATAGAATTATTGTATAAATAAATAAAATCAAAATTGCAGCAGACATATCATTAAATTTTATTTGGCTTAAAAACATCCATTCATCATTCACTATTGTTGGTTTATATCTGAATATCAACATCTGTACTAAAAGGATAAAACTCTGACCAATTCTTGAAGAAGAGGTTATCATACCGATAGATGCAAAGAATTTGTTAGTTGGAAATATATTTAGCAACACACAAGATATTACAGCAAGAATTAGTAACGACAATGGCCCTGCTATTATTGAAAAAGGTAGATTTATATCGTATATACAATAAGTTAACCCTGTGTTGATTTGTGAAAAAATTAGGTTGTAATTTTGATTGAATGATACAGTTATTAAAATATGGGAATAGTGATGTACAAACAATATTATTATTGAGCTAATGGTAATAATTAATATTGAAAAAATAAATTGAATTGTAGAATGCTTTGAGATATTATCCAAAATCAATAAGTTATAGTTGTTAAATTATGAACAGCCGGAAGTAGCACCACAATTTGTGCATTTATAACAACTTCCACTTCTAATCATAATACTGCCACATTCATGACATGGTGGTGAATCAGATTGCGTGTTAAAAACAGATTTTTCGATGGCTGACTGGCTTTCCTTTTTCTTAACTTCTTCGAATTCTTTGTTCTCTATTTGAATTGATATTGCAATTTCATTGTTGGGTATAAATTTTTTTCCTAACCATCTAAAAATATAATCACAAATAGATTTAGCTATTGGAATATCTTTATTGTTTGTAAAACCGCTCGGTTCAAATCTCATGTGGCTGAATTTATCTACTAATACACGAAGTGGAACTCCATATTGTAATGCTAGAGATATCGAAGTAGCAAATGCATCCATCAAACCTGAAATTGTTGATCCTTCTTTAGACATAGTTATGAATATTTCACCTGGTGTGCCATCCTCATATAATCCTACAGTTAAGTACCCTTCGTGACCTGCAACTGAGAATTTATGTGTTATAGCTTTACGTTCGTCAGGAAGTCGTCTTCGTATTGTTTTCTGAACTTTAGATTTATCTGAATCTTTGCTTATGCTAAGGGGTTGAGTACGTTTACAACCATCTCTATATATTGCAATCGCCTTCAATCCTAATCTCCAAGCTTCTATATATGCAGATTTTATATCTTCAACAGATACATTATTAGGCATATTTACAGTCTTTGATATTGCTCCAGAGAGAAATGGTTGCACCGCAGCCATCATTAAGATATGGCCCATATAATGAATTGAACGATTGCCTTTTGCTGGTTTAAAGGCACAATCAAAAATTGGTAAATGCTCTTCTTTAAGATGGGGCGCCCCCTCAATTGTGTCAGTTTTTTCAATATAAGCCAGTATATGTTCAATCTGTTCTGAATCATATCCCAGACGCTTTAATGCTTCTGGAATTGTGTTATTTACAATCTTTATAAAGCCACCACCTACTAATTTTTTGTATTTCACAAGAGCAATGTCTGGTTCTATACCAGTTGTGTCGCAATCCATCATAAAGCTTATTGTTCCAGTAGGAGCCAGGACAGTTACCTGGGCATTTCTAAAACCATATTCTTTCCCGATTGTATAGGCGTCATCCCATACTTTCCTTGCTGCAGTCATTAGATCGCTTGGTACATATCGATCTGATATGCTATCAGCATGCATTCCATGCATTCTAATAACTCTTAACATAGGTTCACGATTTTCTCTATAACCATTAAATGGGCCTTTTATTTTAGCAATTAAGGCTGATTGTTTATAAGCTTGACCGGTCATTAAAGCAGTTATAGCTGCTGCATAGTTTCTTCCAGCTTCGCTATCATAAGGAATACCTCTTGCCATTAACAATGCACCTAAATTTGTATAACCAAGTCCTAATGGTCTGAATTCTCTTGAATTTTTTTCAATTGCTTTAGTTGGATAACTGGCATTGTCAACAATAATTTCCTGTGCTATGATTGAAATATTTACTGTCTGGCAAAATTTCGTTACATCAAATTCTCCATCTTCACTTTTAAACTTCATTAAATTAATTGAAGCTAAATTACAAGCTGAATCATCAAGAAACATATATTCACTACATGGATTAGAAGCATTAATTGGTGCGGTATTTGGACAGGTATGCCATTTATTTATTGTTGTGTGAAATTGTAATCCGGGATCTCCACATATCCATGCTGCTTCTGCAATTTGATCCATAATATATCTTGCATCATATGTTTCTACAGGTCTTTTATCCAGAACTGTTTTTGTCGTCCATTTACCATTATTTACAACTGCATGCATAAAATCATCTGTCACTCTGACTGAATGGTTAGCATTTTGGTAAGCAATGGAATCATAAGCTCCACCAGGAACGTTAAATCCTCCATCATAACCAGCCTCAATTAGAGCCCATGCTTTTTTCTCTTCTTCAGCTTTACATTTTATAAAGTCAATTATATCTGGGTGATCAACATTTAGAATAACCATTTTGGCTGCTCTTCGTGTTTTACCTCCAGATTTTATAACTCCAGCAAAGGCATCATAGCCTTTCATGAATGATACTGGTCCTGATGCAGTACCACCTCCTGATAGACTTTCTTTTGAAGATCTCAGAACAGATAAATTTGTTCCTGTTCCAGAACCCCATTTAAATAACATACCCTCTGTTTTTGCAAGATCAAGAATTGATTCCATTGTGTCTTTAACAGAATTGATAAAACATGCAGAGCACTGAGGGCGTTCTTCTATTCCACAGTTAAACCAGACTGGACTGTTAAATGATAGATATTGATTAACAAGTAAATACACAAGCTCTGAATAAAATATGTCAGCATCTTCTTCATTATCAAAGTAATTATCTTTGATTCCCCATTTTGTAATTGTACGAGCAACTCTTTCGACAAGCTGTTTTACACTTCTTTCTCTTCCGGGTGTTCCTAATTTTCCTGAAAAATATTTAGAGGCTACAACATTTGTGGCAGTCACAGACCAGAATTTTGGAACTTCTACATCCTGTTGTTCAAAAATAATCTCACCTTTTTCATTAGAAATCGTTGCAGTTCTACATTCCCATTCTATCTCATCAAATGGATGCTTACCTTTCTGTGTAAAATATCGATGTAGTTTAAGGCCTTGTTTTTCTTCATTTTTTGTTAAATTTTGAAATAGTGAAATATCTATCTTTTGAGAACCCAAATTAATATATTTTTTAGCCATTCTTTTACCCCTTTCGCATTCTAATTATTTTATTTAATATTGAATAAATGTTCTTCATTTTACTATTTAGTTTAATTGAATTCATAAAATTTGCATATGAATATATAACTTAATCTTTAATAAATCAAGAATAATTTAAAAAAAAATTCAAAAATTGTTTTTAACTGTTATGGAAATTTTAAAGTTTTGCTTTGGTTTGATTTTTTGTGTAAGTTAATTTATCTTAATAGTGTAAAATTAAAAATATATCAATTATTAGAAGGTTTAATATGGGACTTGCAGTCCAATTCGAAACTATTACAGAGATGTTTGAAAATATTTTTAAAAAATATGCATCATCTTCAAAACCTGTTCTTAAGTATAAGCTAGAAGGCAAATATGTTGACATTAAATATAGTGAACTTGAGAAGAATAGTAAAGATTTTGCTCTTGGTCTATCAAAATTAGGTGTTAAGAAAAATGACCACATAGCTATTATCTCTGAGAATAGACCTGAATGGGTCATCGCAGATATCGCGATTCACTTACTTGGTGCAGTGGATATACCTATATATCCTACATTAACTGCAAAACAGATAGAGTTTATCTTTAACGATTCAGATGTGAAAATTGCAATAGTATCGAATCAGTTCCAATTTAATAAAGTTAAAAAAATTTTTGATGGGGTTAAATCCCTTAAATATGTAATTGTTATAAATGAAAAGGGAGTTGATCTTGATGATAAAATTCTATCTTATGAAAGAGTGAAAACGCTTGGCGGAGATCAAAATATAGACAGTATAGAATATTTTAAAGAGAATAAAACACAGGTTAATCCCTCTGATTTGTTGACGATAATTTATACATCTGGAACTACCGGTAATCCAAAAGGTGTAATGTTAACACATTCTAATTTAGTGAGCAATATAAAATCTTCTGCATCAGTAATTCCAATATCGGATGAAGATGTGTTATTATCCTTTTTGCCACTATGCCATTCATTTGAAAGAATGGCTGGATATTATACTGCTATGTCTTGCGGTGCAACCATTGCATATGCCGAGAGCGTCGAAACAGTAAGAGATAACCTTGTTGAAGTTAGTCCAACTGTTATGACATCTGTACCACGGCTATTTGAAAGAATTTATAATCGAATTATGAAACAAATGGAATCTGCTCCAGCAGTAAGAAGAAAAATATTTCAGTGGGCGGTTGAAACAGGTAGGAAGTACGCTATTGCAAAAAAACATCATTTGATTCCAGCTACACTTGCACTCCAGCATAAAATTGCTGATAAACTTGTTTATAGTAAACTTAAAGCTGCTACTGGTGGTAGAATAAGATTTTTTGTTTCTGGTGGAGCAGCTTTAGGTAGAGAATATGGTGAGTTCTTTGAAGCTGTTGGACTTCAAATCCTTGAAGGATATGGATTAACCGAATCTTCACCGGTAATATCTACTAATAGGTTAGATGATTATAAATTTGGTACCGTTGGTAAACCAATTCCAGGTGTAGAAGTTAAAATTGCTGAAGATGGTGAAATTCTTGCTCGGGGTCCTAATATAATGAAAGGATATTGGAATAATCGTAAAGCTACTGAAGAAGCAATTGATAAAGATGGTTGGTTACATACTGGTGATATAGGAGTTTTTGATTCCGATGGATTCTTAATTATTACAGATAGGAAAAAACATATGTTCGTAAGTTCAGGTGGTAAAAACATTTATCCACAGCCAATCGAAGGCATGTTTATGCAAAGTAAATATATTGACCAATTTGTATTGATAGGTGATAGAAGAATGTTTTTATCAGCATTAATAGTACCAGATTTTGATGCAATAAAAGAGTATGCCGATAGAAACAAAATTCCTTATAACGATGAAGACGACTTAGTTTCCAAACAGGAAATTTACGATATAATTGATAAGGAAGTGGCAACTATTCAAAAGGATTTAGCAAATTATGAGAGAGTTAGAAAATTTGTACTTTTAAGTAAGCCTTTATCAATTGAATCCGGTGAAATTACACCAACCTTGAAGGTTAGAAGAAAAGTTATAGAAGAAAAATATAAAAATTTAATAGAAGAAATGTATCAAATTGATAAATCAAAGAGAGAGTAAAAATATGAAAATTAAACTTTTAATATTGGCAGTTATTATATTTTTAAATTTTTCATTTAGTCAAAACGAGGATTTTAATGTTTCAAATCAAAAAATTTTAAGGATGGGGGGAGCAGGTGGTTTTACTTCTTACGTCTTATTTTGGAATGTTAAAGAAATTAATAAATCAATCCAAACCCAAGCTGGTCCAACTTTGGATGATAAACCAATTTTCCTTTATGGTGGTGAAGGTTATGGTTATATAATGGTAATAGAAAATTTGAGAGTTGGTGGTTTAGGTGTAGGTGGTTCTACTTCTAGTTCTACAATACTGGGAAATACAAGAATGGACCTTGAGACAAATGTGACATTTGGAGGTTTAACAATTAATTATGCTATTCCTATAAGCCAAAGATTAGATATTACAATAGGCAGTATGTTGGGATGGGGTGGTATAGATTTAAAATTAAGAAGAGATAACTGGGGAATAAAGAATTGGGATGATCTCATAAATCAATGGGGAAGTAATGGATTAATTATGGTAAGTAATTTTTCATATTCTATAAATAGTGATTTCTTTGTCTTTCAACCAAATATTAAAGTTGAGTATGCTATACTGAGATGGTTGAGTGTAAGGGTTGGAATTGGTTATCTTGGGATGGCTGGTGGTGAATGGAAACTCGATGATGAATTTGAATTAGTTGGGGTACCGAAAAAGTTGAATGCAAGTGGTTTTATTATCGATGCTGGTATTTTCTTAGGCACCTTCATCTTTTAGATCCTGAATACATTAATGAAACGTATCATTGGTAACATCTGGATATATTTCTTACTATTAAGAAATTTTTTAAAACCCAAAAAAGTAATCACACCTCATACACTAAAAAATATTTTAATTATTGAGCTATCCCGCATGGGCGATGTTATTTCTATGCTTTATGCAATTTTGTGCTTGATGGAAAATTTTTCAAATTCTACTTTTTATTTTGCAATAGATGCGAGATATCAAAGTTTGTTAAAAAAATTACTGGAATTTCATAATGTTAATATCTCGAGAGTTAAAATTTTTGGTTTTAAATATACTGATACAATCGAAGGTCTCAGATTGACAAAAAGAATGCTGGATAAGTATCGATATGATCTTATTTGTTCCATGAGTCCCTCTTTTAGGAATAGTTTTTTGGCACTTTCGTTAAATTCAGAGTTTAAAGTTGGTTTTTTCCGCTTAAATTCAATTTATACGCCCTTTTTAGAAAAAAATGAGGTAGAAGCAATCGGAATAAAAAATTTTACCTCTAATAGCTTTTTATACGAAAATATAGAAAATAGGGGATTTAAGATTTGTAATTCCTTAGGTTTAAAATGTGAAGCTTTACAGAACAATAAATTTAAATTAGATAAAAAAAGATCAAATATTAACTTTCAAAAACCTTATATAATATTACATCCTTTTTCAGGTTGGAAATTTCGGAGTTGGAATTATTTAAATTTTGTACAATTAATTAAAAATATTATAAAAAAGTTAGATGTTAAAATTGTGGTAATAGGTTCACCTGAGGAAAAATTAATTGGTGAGAAATTATGTAATTTAGTGGGAAATAAAAATGTTTACCCAATATTTGAAGAAAAATTAGATAATATTTTGAATATAATGCCAGATGCAGATTTATTTATAGGTAACGATTCAGGACCACTTCATCTTGCTTCGATTTTTAATGTTCCAGCAATAGGTCTCTATGGTCCTGCACCACCGGAATTAACAGCTCCACAAAGAAAGGTAAATTTTTATTTTTATAAAAAGTTGGAATGCAGCCCTTGTAAACAAATTGATTGTATAAGACCTGATAACACCTGTATGGATCAAATTACGGTGGAAGAAGTTACAATGAAGGTATTTGAATTTTTTAATATAAAATCGAATGTAAATGAATAAACAAATTTTGCTTGCAGATATAAAAGTAGACATTCTCGATAGTCATCAAATAGAACAAAGAATATCAGAATTAATTTATTCTAATTCTAAGGTTTGGATCTCTTATGTCAATGCGCATGCTTTAAATTTAGCACAGGAGTATGATTGGTTTAAAGATTATTTAAACAAATCTGAAATATCTTATGCAGACGGTCAGGGAATTAGATTTGCTGCTTGGCTATTAAGAAAGCCTATACCTCCTTTGGTGAATCTTACACGCTGGTCTTGGAGTTTGTTTAAGTTCTGTGAGGAAAATAAATTTTCCATTTATTTGCTGGGAGCAAAAGAAAATGTAATACAAAAAGCTGTTGAAAATTTATCTAAAAAATATCCAAAACTTAATATTTCAGGATATCACAACGGTTATTTCGAAAAAACAAGGGAAGAATCTAAAAGAATCTGTGAATTAATTTCACAAAAAAAACCTAACATTCTAATTGTAGGTATGGGCATGCCACTACAAGAGCAATGGATAAAAGAAAACATAGATAATTTGAATGTGAATGTTATTATGAATGCTGGAAGCTGTCTTGATATTATTGCTGGCACAAAAAAAGTTTGCCCAAAATGGATGTCGGATATCGGATTAGAATGGGCTTTCAGACTTTCTCAAGAACCTAAAAGACTATTTAAAAGATATATTCTTGGTAATCCAAAATTTGTTTATTATATTTTAACAAAAAAATGATTTTAATGAAAAATTCATTTAAAATTTTGTTTTTGATATTACCCCTATCGGTTTTAGCCCAGCAAAACTCTTTTGAAATTCTGCAACAATCAACTACCGAACTTGTAATCAGATATATTCCTCAACAATATAATATGATACCGGTTGAGATAAATCAGGAGATTTATCAAATACCTTCCGGTTCTAATTCTGGCTTAACTAACGAAATTGGAAAACCTGCATTGCCAATTGAAGCAACATTAATTGCTGTACCACCTGATAAGAAAATATTATATGAAATCTTGGAATCTAAGTTTATCACATACGAAAATCAAAAAATTGCTCCAGTTCCTGTAGAGTATATAGATGATGAAGGGGAAACAAAAAGTCTATATCAGAAAAATGAATATTTTTACAATACTTATACCGAGTATTATCCTGGTGAAATTATCAAAATTGAACAATCCATTCCTTTTAGATATAATTATGTTGCAAAGTTGAACTTTTTCCCAATGCAATATATCCCGGCTACAAATGTTTTGCGCCAATATACCCATTTTGTGTTTCGAATAAAATTTATCGAGACTGAACAAAATAAAAATATTAGACTTTTAGAAATTAACGATTCTCAATATGAGTCAGTGTATAAATCTCTAATACTCAATTATGAGCAATCAAAAAAATTTAGATATAAAGAATTATTAGTAGAAAAAAATAAATCTGATTCAACACGAAATTGGTGGGAAACAGGACGTTATTATTATAAAATCCCTGTTATTAATGATGGAATGCACCGTTTAACTTACCAACAGCTTTTAAATGCAGGTATCAATTTGCAGAATATATCAACATCATCTATTGCAATGTATTATAGAGGGAAATCGATACCAATACTGGTTAATACCAGTCATCCAGATCCGCAAAATTGGTATATAGATTTTTATGGAAATAAAAAATACGGCGACACAACATATTTTGATATCTATTCTGATACAAGCATTTATTGGCTTACATGGAATGATTCTGATCCAAAGAGATTTATATCACAAAGCGAAATTATATCTTCTCCAATTTATTTTGTAAACACTCATTATTTGACTAGACATTTTGAAAAAGATTCTAATTATTATTATGGTTATAACGATAATGAAATTAGAACAGTTGAAGATGTTAAAGGAGAAGGATGGTACTGGTTGGATTTTTTCCCTGGTTATGTAAAAACAATCAATTTTACTATTGATACAATTCCACCTCCAACTGGTGATACATGCCGTTTTAAAATACGAATGAACGGAATGACAGCTATAGATCCTCCAGATACGGCTGTTTCTAGACATTTAGCTCGGATAGCACTAAATAATTATCTTATTGATTCGATATTCTGGATTCAAAATGATGAAGTTCTCTACACAAAAATTATTAAGGATAGTATACTTAAAAAGGGCACAAATACTCTTGAAATAAGATCAATCAATATTCCAACTAGAGTAAATAAATTCTATCTGGATTGGTTTAAATTATCTTTTAAATGTCCTCTATCTGTTTACAATAATTTTTTGGATTTTATTTCACCTGCATTTTCAACTTCTGATCCAGTGGAGTTCGAAATTTCTAATGTTACAAGCGATAGTATTGATGTTTTTGATTTAACAACAAACCGGGTTATTACAAACGTTTATAAAGATGGAAATTTATGGAAATTTAAGGATACTTGTAAAATACAAAAACGATATATAGTAACGGGAAAAAATCAAAGGGAAATACCTACTGCAATTGTACCTCACTTATTCAAAGATATTCGTGCTAACTCCACTGGCGCCGATTATATAATAATTACACATCCTTTATTTATAACTAGTGCTAATGTTTTAGCAAACGATCGCAGTTCGCGCAATAATATTCGAACTTCAGTAATTAATGTTTTAGATATTTATGATGAATTTAATTTTGGACATTTAAATCCAGTTTCTATAAAAACATTTTTAAAATATGCTTATAGTAACTGGCAAATACCTGCTCCCGCTTATGTAACTTTTTTTGGTGATGCTTGCATCGATTTTAAAAATAAATTTGCCTCAACTACCAAGAAAAATTATGTCCCCGGGTATGGAAATCCAATGAGCGACAATGTATATGTTTGTTTCGATTCGGTTTATAAGTTTTTACCTTATATGATAGTTGGTAGAATTCCTGTTGAAAACCAAACTCAAGCACAACAAGTTGTAAATAAAATATTAAACTATGAAAATCCACCCTTTGATTACTGGAATAAAAGAATGATGTTTGTGACAGGAGGTACAAATTCAAGCGAACAATGGCAATTTAACTCACTTTCAAATTTATTAATCAATGAAAGTGTAACACCTTTCCCATTAGGAGGGGAGGTTTTTAAAATCTATAAATCCTCCTCTGCAATAATTGATGGTGATTATAAATATTATATGCAAGGATTGGTAAATGAAGGTTTATCATTTATCAATTTTATTGGTCATTCTGGTGGCAGAATATGGAACGTTGATATAGGTAATCCTAATGATTTACAAAACACAAACGGAAAACTTCCTTTCATAAATAGTGTAAGTTGTAATATTGGAGCTTTTTACTCTTATTATGCAAATGTTCTCTCAGAAGATTTTTTATTTGCTGATAACAAAGGAGCAATTGGATGTTGGGCAAGCTCTCACATAAGTTCTGCTAATACAGGTTACTGGTTAACAAAAAAATTCCTTTTTGCTGCAACGAAAGAATCAGTCCAAGCCTTTGGAGATTTAACTCACCTTTCAAAATTATATTTTTGGATGATAAATGGATATACTACAACTCCGACTATAATTCATACTTTTAATCTTTATCCGTTAATTGGTGAACCTTATACAAGGTTTGCAATTCCTAATAAACCAAATTTGGTGGTTACTTCAGATCTTTTATCATATTCGCCAAGCTCACCTGTTGCAGATAATTTTGTCTATTTAAAAATAATACTGAAAAATTATGGTATAATGGCTTCAGACAGTATAACTATCTGGGTAAAAGATAATCACATTGATGAGTTTGGAAAAAATCTGGGAGAAAGCGATCTGGTGCCACCGTTTAAATGGCGTTCATTTGCATATGTTGACACAATAAATATTGAATGGGATGTGCGTACAAAAGCTGGTTCACACACTATTACTGTAATTCTGGATCCATTAAATTCAATAGATGAAATATATGAGACAGATAATTCTGCACAAATTAGTTTATATGTTCATAAAAATTCAATCCAGATTTTACAACCTTTACCTTTCTCAATTGTTAATAGTGGTGTGCAACAACTGAGAGTTACTATACCTATGATATTTGATACAATGCAAACATTTCAAACAACGACAGATGATTCGGTTATTTTTTATAAAAATCAGGATTTCAAAAATTCTCAATATTCTTTTTACTTTGAACTTGACACTGTATCAACTTTTGATAGCGAATTCAAAATTGTTTCTCCTCCAATTACTCCATCGCTTGTTTACGCTGAATGGACAACACCTAATTTAGCTGATGCGAAAGTGTATTTCTGGAGGTGCAGAACTTATGATGGTAAACATTATGGCGCATGGGTTTATTCATCATTTAACACTAATAATAGTGAATATAATGCAAACTTAGTGCAGTGGAATCAGCATAAACCTAACCAATTTTTCTTGAATACTAAAAAGAATGTGGAAATCACGCCAAGCGGGATATCGATGAAAGCGTCAAGTGGTCTGGAAATTTATGTCCGTTCACTTGGTTATCGGGCAAATATGGATCAAGATTATTACAGTATCATAAAAATAGGAGATATTGTAATTTCTGGTTTATGGTGGTATGATAATAGTAACTATTATAGTTACATTGTTGCACGAATAGATCCAAGAACTGGAGATTTTGTTGCCAAAGGTTATTCACTCTTTAATGTAGGTCAACCCGATAGTATGCTAAGTTTTATTCAAAATACTCCTGTTGGGCATTACATTGTTTTAGCTGTGGTGCAAAATGGACAGTCATCTATGAATGAGAATCTATATCAAGCTATTGAAAACCTAGGTGCAGTCTGGATAAGAAGTGTTCTTCCTGGACATGCATGGGCATTGATAAGTAGAAAAGGAACATCAGGTCCAATGATGACACCACTTGAATCATATAGTCCTACTGCAGTGGCTGATACAAACTTCACAATTCCAAATTATTATAGATCTGGAATTGGTGAAATTGTCTCACCGTTAATTGGTCCGGCAAGTGTTTGGCAAGATTTTATTTGGGAAAATCAAGTACCAGCTAAATCTGATATAAATGTATTTATTATTGGGGTAAAGAAAGATTATACAGTTGATACATTGTTTACAGTTGCAAGCAACAATTATAATGTTGATCTAACATCAATAAGTTCATCAATATACAGATGGCTTAAACTCGTTGCACAATTGTCAAATTTAGATGGTGAGGTCACACCTATTCTTAATAAGTGGAAATTAATTTATACACACCCACCTGAATTGGCAACAAGTCCTTTGGTATTTGAAGCACCACGAATTATAAACAGAACCGATCCATTTAATGTAAATATAAAAGTTTTTAATCTTGATAATAAACCAATTGATAGCATAAACGTATCCTTTTCAATTTTCCCGGATCATTTTTTAGAAGATTTATGGATTGATTCAATATCGGCTAAGAGCTCAATAACTGTAAATAAAGTACTAAATGTTTCCAGTTTTTATGGTGATCAAATACTTCTAACAAATATTGCATCAAATCCAAAATATAATGAATTAGTGTTAGAGAACAATAAATTAAATTATAATTTTTTCATTGATTATGGTGTGAGCGTTTTTGAAGATGTTGAGATTAGATTCGATGGAAAGAAAATTTCCGATGGTGATTATGTTGCTGCAAAACCAAAGTTGCAAATTCTATTACCAAAGAATTTTCCAATAGATGAAATAGAGCAAGTAAATATTGATGGAAATAATATTTTAAGTTATGGGACTCAAAAAACAGATGTTAACCAGAACATTATTGAATTTACACCAGAACTTACCAATGGAATACATAATCTAACAATTTATAGAAAAATCAACAGAGTGTTAAATTCAATTAATTTTAAAGTTTCTCTTGAGCCTATGATACTCGATATATTAGTATATCCAAATCCGTTTATTAATGAGACTTATTTCACATTTAATTTAGTTGGAGAAAGGCAACCTGGAAAATTAGTAATCGACATTTATACCACTGCTGGTAGAAAGATCAAAGAAATTGAGAATACCTTTTTGGAGATTGGTTATAATAGAATAAAATGGGACGGAAGGGATAGAGATGGTAATGATGTCGCCAATGGTGTATATTTATACCGAATAAGAGCCAAATATGAAAAAGAAATTACAAGTAAATTTGATAAAATAGTTCGGTTTAAGTAATATTTGTTATTAAATCAAAAATTTCTTATCTTCATAAAAGTTTAAATATAAAGGTTAAATAGAATGTTTTGGTTTTTAATTGGAATTGAAGTATTAATAGCAATTTTGATTATTATTGTGGTATTAATGCAGTCCAGCAAAGGTGGTGGTTTGGCAGGCACTTTTGGTGGAGCTCAGATGGGTGCGATGTTTGGTGTTCGTCGCACAGCCGACTTTCTGAGTAAATTTACTGCAATTTTAGCTACAATATTTATAATTTTAAGTTTAGTAATAAATATATTCTTCTTGCCAGGACGTACTACAACAACAGAAAGTGTTATTCAAAGAAGTACAGGTACTGTACCTCCTCCTTTGCCACCTGTACAATCTTCAGAAACTGAGCCAGGTTCAGCTCCTACTCAATAACTTTATGCGCCCATGGCTCAATTGGTAGAGCAGCTGACTCTTAATCAGCGGGTTCCAGGTTCGAGTCCTGGTGGGCGCACGGCTTAATACCTAATTTTCCTATCGATGGAAGCCTTTTTTAAAATATCACCCAAAACTTCTAAAATTGAAAAATATAAAGAAGCTTTTAAGCAGGTAAAATCTCTTGTTGAAAATGAAAAAAATTTGTTATCAAATTTAGCCAATACCTGTTCAATATTAAAAATTTACTTTAATAATGAATTTAGCTGGGTAGGGTTTTACTTGCTTTCTCCAAATAAAAAACAATTAACACTGGGACCTTTTCAAGGTAAACCTGCATGTACAAGAATAAAAGTTGGAAAAGGTGTGTGTGGACAAGCAGTGAAATTAAGAAAAACTTTAGTTGTTCCAGATGTTTCAAAATTTCCTGGTCACATATATTGCGATCCAGATTCAAAATCAGAAATTGTGATACCTATGATTAAACGTGGTTCAGTAATTGGTGTTCTTGATATTGATAGTCATAAATATGAAACATTTGATGAAATCGATAGATTTTATTTAGAAAAAATTGTTGAAATGATACTGTATCAAATTAAAAATTGAAATGAATAGTTTTGAAAAAGATGTAGTCCTGATAACTGGTGCTTCAAAAAGGCTGGGTAAGGAAATAGCAACTTTATTAGCGCAAAATAATTTTAATCTTGGGATTCATTATTTTAAATCAAGTACAGAAGCAATCAAATTATCTTTAGATTTAAGTAGAAAGTATAATATAAATGCAATCCCTTTTAAAGCTGATTTAAGGGATATAAAACAAATCAAAATTTTAATAAACAATGTATATAGAAATTTTGGTAGGTTAGACGTTTTAGTAAATAATGCAGCTGTTTTCAAAAAAGGAAATTTGAAAGCATCTAATGAAAAAGTGTGGGATGAAACTCTAAATACAAACCTAAAAAGTATTTTTTTTCTAAGCAAATATGCTTCGACAAAAATGTTAGTTAATAAAAAGGGTGTTATTATCAATATTGCTTCATTAGGTGGATTAAGACCGTTTATTGAACATATTCCTTATTCTGTTTCAAAAGCTGGATTGATTATGCTTACAAAATGTCTGGCAAAAGCACTTGCTCCAGATGTAAGAGTAAATGCGATAGCTCCTGGAACTATAAACTTTAGTGGTGAAAAATTAATTGCTGAAAGAAAACTATTAAAGGATTATGTGAATGCAACAGAAATCGCAAAGTTAGTTAATTCACTAATTATAGATTATAAACACATAACTGGTCAGTGTATACCAATTGAAAGTGGTAATTTATTGATATGAGGAAGAAAATTACAAATACAATAAGTAAAAGAATGCCAAAGGCTTATGAAAATATAGAATTTCTAAAAGGTACTTATGGCAGAGAAATACGGATATTAGCAGAATATGCTGAACCAAGAGCTAGGTTTATAAAAGAAAAGATTGAAGATACAATAGTTTTTTTCGGTTCAGCACGTGTATTACCTCCTGATGAAGCGAGAAAGAGATTGAAATTAATAAAAGGGAAAATTAAAAGTAGACACAAAATCAAAGGATCATTGAAGTTAGCTTATGAAAAGGCTCAAATTGCCTGTAAAATGTCTCAATATTATGACGAGGCGTTTAAATTATCAAAGATGTTGACGAATTGGTCAAACAAGTTAGATCATAAAAAGAGATTTGTAATATGCTCCGGTGGTGGTCCTGGAATCATGGAAGCTGCAAATAAGGGAGCACTTTCGGCAGGTGGCAAGTCAATTGGATTGAATATTAGTTTGCCACATGAACAGTATCCCAATCCTTATATTAGCAAAGAATTAAATTTTGAATTTCATTACTTCTTTATGAGAAAGTTCTGGTTTGTATATTTGGCTAAAGCAATGATTATTTTTCCGGGTGGTTTTGGGACTATGGATGAACTTTTTGAGGTTTTAACATTGTTACAAAGTCAGAAGATTCAAAAGCATTTGATAGTTGTTCTTTATGGAAAGGAATATTGGTCAAAAATCATCAATTTCCCGGAAATGATCAGATTAGGCGTTATTAGTAAAAAAGATTTAAAGCTTTTTAAAATATGTGACAATCCTGAAGAGACGTTTAAATTTTTAAAAAGCGAATTATCTAAGTATTTTTTAAAGTAAATTGTATAATTATTTGGAATATAATGAATTGTATTATGGGGATGATGTGGTTTCGACGGGGATGAGGATGGTCAGAATGGCATTCCGTGCTCTCCGAGTTGCACGTAAAAAAACGGAAAAAATAATAAGTGCGAACTACAATTACGCACTGGCTGCTTAATAATCGCTAATAGCGATTAAGTAGCCCATCCAGTATAAATTTGCCTGATGATTTATATCTGGGTGTCGAAAATAATCAGGCTCGCTTCTGAAATTTCTCAGGTTTCAGAAGTTAAAAATACTGAGATAGCTTGATTGTGCGGTGCCCGATTCCTGCACTTCAAGCAAAAAAACAAAGATCGGGCTATGAATGTAGATGTTCTGATGGTCTTCGCTTCGGACCGGGGTTCGACTCCCCGCATCTCCACAAATTTATTTAGAGATATAATTTAAATACCCATCAGAATTTACTTTTACCCAATATCCCTTGCCAGGTTGCAAAATATTTACAGTTACATACCCACTCGAATATCCATAAAATTTCGAGTTTATTATATTGGGAGGAGATGTTGTAATTTTATCTACAGAAATTTCCTCATTGAATGCTCCTATCATATTCCAGCCTTTTTTAACCTGAATTTTTATTGTTTTCGGCTTTTTTCCGGCAATCAAAATTTCTTTTGAAATTGGAAATTTTACCCAGTACGCTTTACCAGAAGTTAATTGATTTTCAATCATATATCCACCACTGCTTCCAAGTGTAAAAGCATTTGATGTAGCATCAGGAAAAATAATGCTCTTGTCTATTAAAGTATCTATTGGTAAGGAAACAATATTCCAATTTGCCACCACATTTATAGCCGATGTACCGCGTTCGATCATATCTACATTGTAACTTAAAAATTTGGTTTTAACTCCAGAAATAGGGCGAGCTTCGTTAGAATTTGTAACGTAATTTGCTCCAGGTATTTTATCCTCTTGAAAAACTAAATAGACATAATTACTATCATTTATGTTTGGTTGAACAGGAGAAAGCGAAACATATCTCTCATCAATATTTGGTGATCGGGTTAAATTTTGTGGTAATGACCAGCTTGATCCAAAATCATCACTGTATGATAATAATACATCGCTATAATTAAATCCATCAACATCAACTTCATTTTGAATAAATACATCTACTCCTACATACAATCTTGATTTATCAAATTTCAAACCAATTGATGGGAAATTGAATGCAAAGTTGTGGTTAGTTTGTATGTTGTCTATTCCAGTAGATTTCATTAAGTAAGGATAAGAGTTGCTATCCAGAATCGTAACCGTATTTTGTGTTGAAGATTTCCAAAAACATACTTCATTAGCTAAGTAATAACCGTTAGTTGTATATCTGCTTCTTGTATAAGTCACATATAAATCTGTTTCATTATAAATTGCATCAAATCCCGTCCAACATGGTCCAGTGATTCCATTTTCATAATCAATTAAAGATTTTTGATTCCAGGTTATTCCATTGTTAGTTGTTTGCCTATACAATAAAGAATCCGGATTTGTATTTGATCTCCAGATTACAGCAGCATATCCGTTTGAACCTGTTGCTATAGCTAACCTCCCTGAGTGATTTTGTGAGGTTTCAAGTTGTATCCAGTTGCCCCAGGTTCTGTTTGCAAGGTCAAATACTATAACAGCAATGCCAGTCAGGTTGCTACTTGCTGGGAATGAAGCGGCTAGAATAATATTTCCATTAGAAGTTTGTGCAATTATTGGTGATATTGTGTTATCAGTTCCACTCTGGATTAGAGGAGTTGTATATGAAAAAAAATTGCCTGCACCTTCATAATCATCAATATAAAGAGAACTCCTTAAATAGCCATCTATTGTGCTATGACTTGATATTATTGCAATGTATGATTCGTAAAGATCGAATGCGGTTGCAAGTGAAGGATAACCCGATCTTATGTTAGGTACAAATACAGGCATTCCCCAACTTTTGCCACCATCATAACTATAATTATATATCACTTTTCTGGACATCGAGAGAGATACAGGATCAGTCGAATCAGTGGCAATCATAGAAATAACGTGAATGTTGTTTAGGTCTAATGGATTAACATCGATGTAATTGACTGCTCCTCCATTACTCTGATAATCCCAATATCCATATATTTTAGTGTCTTTACTAACGATTGATATTGTTGAATTTGAAATATGATCTGATTGAATTTTTATCTTAATATTATCATTTTGAATTGGGTTTTTTCCAATAATGTGAATCTCCTCATAATTTTGTGCTTGGCTAATCCAACCTATACATAAAAAAATAAGTGATAATATTTTATAATAACTTTGCATTTGTTTATATAAATTCAGAATTTTTTTAAAATAAAAGAAAATTTCAGGTAAAAGCAAAATGATGCAATTTTGTTAAAATTGTCAATCATTAAAAATTTCATTAAATTAAACGAAAATTTCTAAGAAATAATGAATATATTCAAAAATTTCATAAAAATACTGCATAGTTTAAAAGTATGGGTTGAAAATTTCGCGTTAAAACCTTATGCGTTGCATGCACTATTCTGGATCGCTTTCATTGAGGCATCTTTTTTTCCAATACCACCTGATGTACTTTTGATAGCACTTGCAGTAGAAGCTCCAAAAAAGTCATTTAAGTTTGCATTAATCTGTACTTTGGGTTCTGTGATTGGCGCTTATTTAGGTTATGTAATTGGTTATTCTTTTTTTGAAATTATTGGAAAACCTATTCTGAATTTTTATGGTATACTTGAAAAATTTCAAATGGTTTTAACTCTTTATCAGCAGAATGGATTTTGGGCACTTCTCATAGCTGGTTTTACACCAATACCGTATAAAGTATTTACGATTGCAGCAGGTTTCAATCAAACAATCGATTTATTGACGTTAACACTTGGTTCTTTTATAGGTCGTGCTTCTCGCTTTTTTTTAGTTGGAGGTCTATTGTATATTTTTGGTCCACAAATTAAAAATTTTATAGATAAGTATTTTGATAAACTTTCTATCGCATTTGTTGTTTTATTGATTTTAGGTTTTGTAGCTATAAAATGGCTTATATAAAAGTACCTTATAAATTTACAAAAAAAGTTAGCTTGGCAAGAGCAATATCTAAACTTGGAGCAGCATCTCGCAAACAGGCCTGCCAATTAATTGAAAACGGTGAAGTAAGAGTTAACGGTACTATAATTCGTAGAGTTAATCACAAAGTTGATTTGAATGTTGATCAAATTTCAATTAATGGTAAAATTGTAAAGAAAGAAAAGCTAATCTATATTTTGTTAAATAAACCTGTAGGATACATTACCACACGAAGTGATGAATTAAATAGAAAAACAGTATATGACTTAATAAAGAACGTCCAAAGTTGGGTGTTTCCTGTCGGTAGGTTAGATAAAGATACTTCAGGATTGCTTATTCTGACTAATGATAATCGATTAGGTGAGTTGTTAACTAATCCAAAATCGGAAGTGTCTAAAACATATTCTTTATTGATAAATAAACCAATCTCGGATGATGATTTGTTAGCATTGAGAAATGGTATTGTGATTTTGGGTGATTATAAAACTTTACCAGCTGATGTCGAAATTGTTGATCAGGATAGAAAGAAATTAAATATCACAATTTGTGAGGGGAAAAATCGACAGATCAGACGAATGTTTAAAGCCTTGAATTATGAGATACTTGAACTCACAAGAATTAAAATTGGCCACGTTAAAATTGGCAATTTAAAAACAGGTAAATGGAGATATCTTACAATAGCCGAGATTAATGAATTTAAAAGGAAATTATGCCGAAAATAAACTCATTATATATTGAAGTTTGTGTTTTTAAAAAAGATAAAAGGAAAATCCTATATTTGGTCCTCAAGAGGTCAGAAAAAGATAAAATATTTCCTGGTATATATCAGATTATTACTGGTACATTGAAAAATGATCTCAGAAATAAAAAAACGGAAAATGCTGTGAAAGCTGTCTTAAGAGAAGTTTATGAAGAAACAAAGTTAAAACCTCTTCGAATGTGGATTTTGCCTGTCATCAATAGTTATTATGTTTTAACTAAAGATACAATAAATCTATCGCCCATGTTTGCAGTAGAAGTATCTTCAGAATCTGAACCAATAATTTCTGAAGAACATCAAGCATATAAATGGTTAAGTTACCGTGGTGCGAAAAGATGTTTAATATGGCAAAGTCATCGAAATGCTTTAAAGTATTTAAATGATTACCTCATTGGAAAAGAGGATTGGGGCAAGTTCTTAGAAATCAAATTAAATGGTATCCGCAGATAAGCTGAAAAATATAGGTTTTGCTAAAAATATTAAGATTTTGTATCATTAAAATGGAAAATAAAAAGTAAGATAAAAATGAGCTTATTAGTTGTTGGTTCACTAGCACTTGATACTATTGAAACCCCATTTGGAAAAAAGGATAATGCCATTGGTGGGTCAGCAGTTTATATTTCAGTTTCTGCAAGTTATTTTATCAAACCTATAAGGTTAGTTGGAATTGTGGGAAATGATTTTCCACGAAATGCAATTCATTTTTTAGAAAATCGCGATATTGATTTGGAAGGATTACAGATAGTTGAAAATGGAAAAACTTTTAGATGGGGAGGGAGATATCATTATGATTTAAATGTTCGTGATACACTTTACACAGAGTTGAATGTTTTTGAATACTTTAAGCCAATTATTCCTGAGAATTATAAAAAAAGTTCATACATTTGTTTGGGAAATATAGACCCAGTTCTACAACAATGTGTTATATCACAAATTGAGAATCCACGACTTGTAGTTGGCGATACAATGAATTTCTGGATCAACGGAAAAAAAAATGAATTATTGAAAGCACTTGAAATGATGGATGCAATTGTGCTCAACGATTCAGAAGCACGTTTGTTAGCTAATGAACCAAATCTAATCCGGGCAGCGCGTATAATTATGAAAATGGGTCCCAAAATTGTTATTATCAAAAAGGGAGAACATGGAGCTGTTCTTATAACTCAAAAGAGTATCTTTTCAGCTCCTGCATATCCGCTCGAAAATATTAACGATCCAACAGGTGCTGGGGATGCTTTTGCAGGTGGATTTATCGGATGGATTGCAAAAACCGATGACCTATCAGATGAAAATCTAAAAAGGGCAGTTATTTATGGTAGTACCCTTGCATCATTCTGTGTTGAGGAATTTAGTATTGAAAGATTTCAGACACTTTCGTACCTGGAGATTCAAGATAGATTTTTAGAGTTTCGTGAGCTCTCTAGGTTTGATACTGATTATTCTCAGAAATATTTTTAAATTATGCACGCTCTTGAATGGCAAAATAATTCAGTTACATTTATAGATCAGACAAAATTACCGGAAAAAGAAGTATATATAACTACTACTAATTATCAGGTTATCATTGAAGCAATTAAGAGTTTGAAGATAAGAGGAGCGCCGTTAATAGGGATAGCTGCTGGTTATGGTGTCGCACTTGCATGTCTGGAGTTGCTCAGAAATAATTCACAAACATATCTAATGGATTTAAAAACAATTATAGATGAATTTAAAAACACCCGCCCAACAGCTGTAAATTTATTTTGGGCATTGAGAAGAATGGAAAAGTTCTTAAATTCTCAGGATACTTTAGAATCAATTACAGAAAATATTATCAAGGAAGCTATTCAAATACATTTTGAAGATAAATTAATGTGTGACCAGATTGGGAAGATTGGTAATCAATTAATTCCAGAGGAAGCAAGCATTCTTACACACTGTAATACAGGTTCACTTGCAACAGGGGGAGAGGGTACTGCCTTAAGCATAATTAAATATGCTCACAAGTCAGGTAAAAAAATAAATGTTTTTGTGGACGAAACCAGACCGCTTATGCAGGGAGCACGTCTCACAACCTGGGAGTTAATTCAAGCTGGTATAAAATCTACTCTTATAACAGATTCGACGGCTGCATTTCTGATGCAACAAAAGAAAGTGGATCTTGTCGTCACGGGTGCTGATAGAATCACAGTGAAAGGTTTCGCTGCAAATAAAATAGGAACTTATAATCTTGCTGTGCTTGCAAATTTTCATAATCTTCCTTTCTATATTGCTGTTCCTTCATCTTCAATAGATCCTGAAATATCTGAACCGGAACAAATTATTATTGAAGAACGAGATCCTGATGAAGTCAGAAAAATAATGGATAAGTATATTTCTCCACAAAACGTAAATGTGTTTAATCCATCTTTTGATATTACACCACCAGAATTAATAAATGGGATAATCACAGAAGAAAAAATCTATCGCTTTCCATATCAAGCTGAATTTTTAAGATTAAAGTCAATTAGATGACGGAAATAGTTAAAACAGAAGCGTTCGTTATCAAGGTCCGAAAGTATGGGGAATCCAGCAAAATAGTTTGCTTATATTCTGAAAAGTTTGGAAAAATTAACGCAATAGCTAAAGGTGCACGCAAACCTAAAAGTAAATTTGCAAATTGTCTTGATTTGTTTTCACTTGTTTCACTAATTATATACAAAAAAACGACAACTCACCTACATTTAATTTCTGATTGTGATTTGATCAAACCTTATTACAGGATTGCTGAAAATCTTAAAAAGTATGAAATTGCATTAAAAACTATTGAGCTTATATATTCAGCAGTACACGATGAAGAAGAAAATCAGCAACTATTTAATTTATTGAAAAAGACAATGCAAAATTATGAAGTGGTTTCTAACAATGTTAATAATCTTTATTTTCATTTTTTAATAAAATTTGGTGAAATATTCGGATATGCATACAATTTCCAGAAATGTGCTAAATGTAATAAGGTAGTTATTGATCAAGAAATTTCAACTCAAAAAATTGTTTATGATTTTTCTCGTGGAGGACCCTTATGTTCAAAGTGTGAATCTATTGTTTTTCAACCGAGGGTTGTAGATTTGGGAATTTTAAAAATATTAAATAAATTTGAAACTGCAGTTGATGGATTGGAAATTATAAATATTAAACTAAATGCTGTTGATACATTTGAAATTGAGAAATTTTTATTTGATTATCTACGTTTTCATATTAGCGGGATAAAAGAGCTAAAAACTCAAAAAATATTTAAAAAAATTAAAGATTGAAACATTTATTGAAAAATCGAGTATATATGCCAAATTTTAAAAGAAAGGACATGAAATATGAATAAAAAATCAATTTTAGCTGCAATATTTTTAATCACAATAGGGATAATTTTTGGTGTTATTTTGGTGTCTAGTTTTGGAGATGGTATTAGATTAGGATTTGCAGGAGATGAACAAATCCAGCTTGGTGGGCAATCACCGATTAAAAAAGAATCAATGGAAATAAAAGCAATTAATTTTCTGTTTATCGAGGCTGCAAAAGTTGTTAGACCGGCTGTTGTGAGTATAACAGTTGTTGAAGAGGCAGGTACTAGAAGAAAAGAGTTTGATGATTTTTTCAAATTTTTTGGACCTGATTTTAAGTTTCCAGAACCACAACCACAAATGGGTTCAGGTTCGGGTGTAATTATTACAAGTGATGGCTATATTTTAACTAATAATCATGTTGTTGCGAATGCAGCAAAAGATGGAATTGAGATAACATTAAATGATAGAAGAGTTTTTAAAAATGCAAAGTTAGTTGGAACAGATCCAACAACAGATCTGGCGGTAGTAAAGATTGATGCAAAAGATCTACCAATAGCACCAATTGGGGATTCAGAAAATATCGAAGTGGGTGAATGGGTGTTAGCAATTGGTAACCCGCTTGGTTTACAATCGACTGTAACAGCTGGTATCATCAGTGCAATAGGAAGAGGTGGTATCGGTGTAATTCGCGATAGTTATGGAATAGAAAATTTTATTCAAACCGATGCAGCAATAAATCCTGGAAACAGTGGTGGTCCACTTATAAATTTATATGGCGAAGTAATAGGTATTAATACTGCAATTGCTACAACAAATGCACGATATCAAGGTTATGGATTTGCAGTACCTATAAACATCGCAAAATATGTCGCTCAGGATATAATAAAGTATGGGAAAGTACGCCGGGGTTACCTTGGTATACAGATTGGTCAGATTGATGAAACAATGGCTAAAGCATTGAAGCTTGGTAAACTTACAGGTGTAATTATTCAAGGTGTGATTAAGGATGGTGCTGCATACAAAGCTGGAATTGAAGAAGGTGATGTTATTTTGGAAATAGACGGAAAAGAAATGAAAGCACCAAATGAAGTTCAAAGTTATATAGCAACCCGACATCCGGGTGATGTAATTACAATTAAATTAAATCGAAAAGGGAAGATAATTGAAAAGAAAGTTACGCTTGGTTCACGAGATTCTGATGAGGTGGCTGTAACATCTGGAGATAAAAAAGGTAAAATTGAAGAAGAATCAGACAAAGGAACTGCAAATTTTGAAAAATTAGGATTCTCAGTAAGAGCTTTGACTTCTAAGGAAAAGAAAGATTTAAAAGTTGATTATGGAGTATTAGTGACTGAAGTGAAACCGTTGAGTGAAGCAAATAAAAGAGGGCTCGTTGTTAATGACGTAATTCTTGAAATTAATAGGGAACCTGTGAAATCTGTTACATTCCTGAAAGATATTATAAAGGGTACAGAATCTGGTGATTCAATTTTATTAAGAGTCCGCAAGTCAGATAATAACTCTATCTTCTTGGCGTTGGAAATACCATAATATATAATTTAAAATTAAACTGTGGACATACTATTAGAGATGTAATCAGGCATTGAGCAGTGTGTAATTGTATGTCCACAGTTATATAATTATAGGACTAAGTCCTGATAAATTAGGATGCAGATATAAAGGTGTATGTTCATAGAAAGATTCTTCTTTAGTATTTTATAAAAATTAGTCCAGAAATCATTTTTATTTTTTTGAGAAAGCAATTTCATCTTTCGAAAAAAATCTTAAGAAAAAGTAAATTTTCATCAATACTACTAGGTTTTGTAATTGGAATATTTATATGGGTTTATTCATAAATAAACTTGAAATTTAAATATTTTAATACACATCTCCCAAAAAAATCTTACCATAAAAAGGTATAAAGAAAGTAACAGCTAAAGATTGTGAATATTTTTTGATACCTAATTTATTTTGTGACTTTATAAAATACTTGATATTTTGCTTAAATTAATATATATTTTTAATGTTATGTATCTAAAAAACTTAAAAATATTAATAAAATGAGGTGATTTGTCTTCAGCAAAGTAGTAGTTTCTAAATATAGTAACGGTATTTTAAACGCAAAGGTACTGGTTCTGAATCAAAATTATGAACCAATTAGTATATGTAATGTAAAAAAGGCAATTATTTTACTTTTTTTAGGGAAAGCCGAATTAATTGAAGCGAAGGATGGAAAGAAAATTCGCTCTCAAAGTATACAGTTGCCTTTCCCGAGTATAATCCGACTTGGTGTATACGTTCATATACCGTATCAGAGAGTAATTCTTTCCAGGAAAAATATTATGCGCAGGGATGGGTATAGATGTCAGTATTGCGGTGCATCAGGTGGAAATTTGACGATTGATCACATCATTCCTCGATCTCAAGGTGGTGAGGATACCTGGGAGAATTTAGTAACTGCCTGTGTAACTTGTAATAATAAGAAAAATGATCGCCGGCCTGAGGAAGCAAATATGAAGTTGCTTAAGCAACCACGAAAACCAAATCATATTACATTTATAAAGCACAGTATAAATAAAATTGATGAACGCTGGAAACCATATCTATTTCTAAATTAAATCTTAGTATCAATGAGTAAGAAAAAAAGAATATTAAGTGGGATGAGACCCACAGGAAAATTGCATCTTGGACATTTGGTAGGAGCATTAGAAAATTGGGTAAAATTACAGGATGAATATCAGAATTTTCACCTGATTGCTGATTATCACGCGCTCACTACTGATCTGGATTCAAATAGTATATATCAAAATTCTATTGAGATGTTAATTGACTGGCTTGCAGCTGGTCTTGATCCAGAAAAAAGCCCGATGTTTCGCCAATCTCAAATTAAGGAACATTGTGAATTACATTTAATTTTTTCTATGCTCATAACTTCAGCGCGACTTGAAAGAAATCCGACACTTAAAGATCAAATAAGGGATCTAAATATTGAGAATGTTACTTACGGTCACCTTGGATATCCTGTACTTCAGGCGGCAGATATTTTACTTTACAAAGGTGAATATGTTCCAGTTGGGGAAGATCAAGTCCCTCACATTGAAATAACTCGAGAGATTGCCAGAAGATTTAATCAACAATATGGTAATTTGTTTCCTGAACCAGAACCTCTGTTAACCAAGTTCGCTCGATTACCAGGTTTAGATGGTAATCAAAAAATGTCCAAATCAGCTGGTAACACAATCTTGATGTCTGATGATTCGCAAACAATTAAAAATAAACTCCGTGGTGCTGTAACAGATCCACAAAAAATTCGAAAAGGTGATCCTGGTAGACCTGAAATATGTCTTGTTTATACATATCATCAAAAATTTAATCCAGAAGAAACTCAAAATATAGAAGAAGGTTGCAGAAGCGGTGCACTTGGTTGTGTAGAATGTAAATTGAAATGTTCAGAAAAAATTATCTCATATCTTTCACCTATACAGGAAAAAAGAAAATATTTTGAAAATAATCCAGATATTGTTCTGGATATTCTCAGAGATGGTGAGTTAAAGGCTCATCAAATTGCAACACAAACAATGAGTGAAGTACACTCATTAATGAAATTTGGTTAATAAATGAGATGTTTTTGGATAATATTGCTGGCATTTTTCTTACAAAGTTGTAAAGAGCCTGTATCGAATGATTCAAAGAAACCTCCTAAAAATGTTTTTCCACCAATCGCTATAATTCAAAACCCTATAAATGGTGTAACTGTTTTTGATAGCACAATAATTAGAGGATTGATCCTCTACAGAGGAAATAGAAATGTAGATTTGTTCATTGATAAACAGCTTAAACTCTCTACTAAATCAGATACAATTACATATAAATGGATTGTAAGAGATTATCCTAAATATTCAATCCACACAATAATACTTTATGTTTATGGTGAGTCGGAAACGGATTCGCTTGAATCAATTGCAACAGCAACAGTTAAAGTTTCACATTCGATGATCACATTCTCATCAAATGCAGATGGAGATTATGGAATTTATATTGTAAATGATGATGGCTCTCAACTTACAAGGCTTCCATATATAAATAAGCCCGCATTTTATCCCATATGGTCAGAATATGGGGATAGAATCGCCTATTTAAATAAATTATCGGAACAGAACAATATTTACATATATCGATTGACCGATAGTACTCAAAAATTGATTTACACATCAAATAATAATATTCAAGACCTTAGATGGCTATATCCACAAAACAAAATTGCATTTGTAGAAGCAGGTAATCTTGTAACGATTGATACTTCAGGTCAGAATAAACAAACATTGTTTTATTCATATCCAAGTCGATATCCATCAATTGGAAAAGGTAAAGAAATATTTTTTAATTACACAGCAATTAATTTTAATTATGTAGCAGTTATTGATTCAAACTATGATATTCGCAATGTAACTTTAGAAGGTTCGTCAGGTCAATATGTTCAACCAGTTTATCGCCCTGGAACGAATTATGTATATTTTCTGAATAATCAAACATCTCAATTAAATTATGGTATACTAAGAGTGGCATCTGGATCTTGGAGTATTTCTAATTTAAATTCAATTTCATTAACAGTAGATACAACAGGCTACGATTTTTCGCCAAATGGAAAATTAATTGTTTTTATAAATAAAAATACTAAATCGCTTTCGATTGCGAGTTATTCGGGTAGCAATGTTAATCAAATTTTTCAGACCGGTGTGTGTTTACATCCATCTTGGTCGAAGAAATAAATCATTATGAATTATAAAGTAAGATTGCAACAATTTGAAGGACCTCTTGATTTGTTGCTTTTTTTTATAAAGAGGGATGAACTGGATATCAGAGATATTCCTATTTCAAAGATAACTAAAGAATTTTTAGATTATATTAATTATCTTCAGGAACTTGACCTCGAGGTAGCTGGCGATTTTATTGTTATGGCTGCTGAGTTAATGCAAATAAAAGTGAAAATGTTATTACCAAGGGAAACAGAAAATGTGGAAGCTGAAGATCCAAGAGCTGAATTAGTAAGAAGATTACTTGAATACAAGAGATTTAAGGAAATAACTGAGAAGCTTTCAGAATTGGAAGCAGAGCAAAAAAAACTTTTCTTCCGTAAAGCGTTTCATCACGATCCAAAAACTATTACTCTTGAAGATCAAGAAGAAAGCTTGAAAGATATCACAATGTTTAAACTAATAACTGCGTTTAAGCGGGCAATGGATCGTGCTCCTAAAAAGATATATCATGATATTGAATTTATTAATGTTACATTGGAAGAACAAATGAGTTATATAGTAGATTTCTTTCGAGCAAGAGATGAAGGGTCGTTTATTGAATTGATTTCACCAATGACAGAAAAAATTCGTATAATAGTAACAATTATAGCATTACTGGAACTTATTAAATCTCATATTGTTGGTATTAAACCCAGAGCTGATGATGAAGATGATTTCATTATATATAAGATAAAAAATAGTGATATCGAGTATGGAACAATTTGAAAAAAATAGAATAATTGAAGCGTTAATATTTGCTTCGGATGAACCTCTATCCTTGAAAGATATTGTTGAAATTTTAAAAAGTTCGGAAGAAACTCATCTTAGGATCAAAATAACTGAAGATGAAGTGTTGTCGATAATTCGAGAATTGAACAAGGAATATGTAGATACAAACAGAGCATTTCGCATCATTCAGGCAGCTGGAGGTTTCCAATTTGCTACACTTCCGGATTTTGCTATTTGGTTAGGACTAATGGCAAAGGAAAAATCGAAGCGTAAATTATCACAATCTGCACTCGAAACTTTAGCAGTGATTGCATATAAGCAACCAGTAACTAAACCAGAGATAGAAGCAATCAGAGGTGTAAACGTAGATTATATGCTAAATGCACTTTTAGAACGAGATTTGATAACAATTGTAGGGCGAGCAGCAACTCCAGGCAGGCCACTTTTATACGGGACTACAAAGACCTTTTTAAAACATTTTGGTATAAACGATTTAATTGATCTCCCAAAACCTCGTGAAATTGAGGAAATATTAAACGATAACAGCTTCGAAGTGGAAAAAGAATTATTTAAACGAATGAATAAAAATCAACCCACAACAGAAGAAAATAACGGAGAATCAAACCAGAATACTCCAGAAAATGAAAAGACACAATAATTTTGACCAATTAGTTAGACTCAACAAATACATTGCAGAATGCGGCATCTCGTCCAGAAGGAAAGCTGATGAATTGATAAAAAGTGGAAGAGTTGAGATTAATGGGAAAATATGCAGAGAGTTAGGCATTAAAATAAATCCACAAAAAGATAAAATTTTTGTAGATGGTAAACAAGTTCTTAAACTTGATGAACCAGTTTATATTGTATTTAATAAGCCTAAAGATTGCATAACAACAACAAAAGATGAAAAAGGAAGAATATCCGTTTTGGATTATGTAAAGATAAGGCAAAGAATTTTTCCAATTGGTAGACTTGATCGGGATACTACTGGTGTATTACTTTTAACAAATGATGGTGATTTCGCAAATATGCTAATGCATCCAAGATATGAAATTCAAAAATCTTATAAAGTTACGCTAGAGCAACCAATCAAACCTGAGGATGTTTTTAAGTTGACCAAAGGAATAAAACTTTCTGATGGAGTGACTCAACCAGCGGAAGTTTATGTTATTCCAAATAGTAAAAATAAAGAGGTAGGAATAATTATCCATGAAGGCAAAAACAGGCAAATCCGTAGAATGTTTGAATCACTCGGATATGAGATAAAAAAACTTGATAGAATTGCTTATGGCCATATTACAACTGAAGGATTAAAAAGAGGACAGTGGCGCCACCTCACCCGAAAAGAAATTGAATATTTTAAAAAATTATTTAAAGGAGATTAAAATGAAACACATCTTATCTTTGTTGATAATATTTTTTATTTTTTGCTCTTCTTATTCTCAAATATCTTATGATAAGTTTTTTACAAACAAAACGATGAGAGTTGATTATTATCACCATGGGACAAAAAGTTCAGAATCTTTCAGTATCGACAAAATTTATCAAGAGCCTGAATGGCCAGGTAGCAAGATCAATTTAATTGATACACTTAATCTCGGGGAATATCTTTTTAAAGTATTTGATCTCGAAACCAACCAGATGATTTACTCGCGTGGGTATTCAACAATTTTTAATGAGTGGCAAACTACAGATGAAGCAAATACGGGTATAGTTAAGACATACCACGAAACAATAAGATTTCCTTTCCCTAAAAGAAAAATTCAGTTAACTATAAATCGCCGTGATAAACAAATGAGATTTAAAGAAATTTATTCAACGGTGATTGACCCTTCTGATAGCGTAAATATAAGTAAAGATATTAAAAATTATAATTTTAAAGTTACAAAGTTGATGTACAATGGTTCACCTAACAGTAAAGTAGATATCGTTATCATTGGAGATGGCTATCGTAAAGAAGAAATGGAAAAATTCAGAAAAGATGCTGAACATCTGAATAATGTCATGTTTAACACATCTCCGTTTAGAGAAAGGAAAAATGACTTCAATGTATGGTTGGTCGAAGTTATATCAGAAGATTCAGGTATTGATAAACCGGATATGAATATCTGGAAAAACACAACATTGGGAACAACATACAACTTTTTCGGATCTGCCAGATATATTTTAACGGAGGATAACAAGTCTCTAAGGGATGTAATTTCATCAGTACCTTACGATTTTATAAATATTTTGATAAACGATAATCGATATGGTGGTGGAGGAATTTATAATTTGTATACCACTACTTATACAATTACAGATTCACCAGGCAAAGAATGGCAGATTGAGTATGTGTATGTTCATGAATTTGGACATAGTTTTGGAGGGTTGGGTGATGAATATTATAGTTCACAAGTTTCTTATACTGATTTTTATACAAAAGGTGTAGAACCCTGGGAACCAAATATTACTGCACAAACAAAAAAGGAAAACATAAAGTGGAAGCATTTGATTGATTCAGATACGCCAATCCCAACACCCTGGGAGAAAACTGCTTACGATAGTCTCGAACGAGAACGGGCAAAGCTTGATCGGCTCGCACCTGATTATTATCAAAAAAGAGAACCATTGATTACTCAAGCACAAAATATTTTGAAAAATACAAAATATGCTAATAAAGTAGGTGCATTCGAGGGCGCTGGATATATTTCAGAAGGTTTATTCAGACCAGCTATTGATTGCAGAATGTTTTCATTAAGTTTAACTAACTTTGATCCAGTGTGCAGTGCATCAATAAGCAAAATTATAGATTTCTACTCTCGGTGATGTGATGGTGAAAAATCTATTTATTTTCTTTTTTATAACAATTAACAGTTTGTCTTCACAGGATATTCCGATCGAATGGTTAACTAAAGCTGAAAAATCAAATTTTAAAGAGACATCTAGATACGAAGAGACTATAGATTATTGCATAAAGCTAAGTAAAAATTCACCATTTGTTCGCTATACAACTTTTGGAAAGAGTGGGGAGAACCGTGATTTACCTTTACTTATTGTATCAAAAGATAAGTTTTTTGATTCCAAAAAAGCAAGACAAACTTCAAAAGCGATTATTCTAATTCAAAATGGCATTCACGCTGGTGAAATTGAAGGTAAAGATGCCTCATTAATGTTATTAAGGGATATTGTAATTGCAAAGAAATATCCAAACATGTTGGATAGTCTGATACTTTTAATTATTCCCATTTATAATGTTGATGGACATGAGAGATTTGGAAAATATAACAGGATTAATCAGAATGGTCCAGAAGAAATGGGTTGGCGCACCAATGCTACAAATTTAAATTTAAATCGGGATTATATGAAAGCAGATGCACCAGAAACAAAAGCTTTTCTTAAATTATTCGATTCATGGCTTCCAGATTTCTTTATTGATATACACACAACTAATGGTGCAGATTATCAGTATTCATTAACATATTCAATTGAATCACAAGAGAATGTAGCTTTACCTATCAGAAAATGGATCAATGAGAAATTTCTATATAACGTACTCGATAATTTAAATCAAAAAGGTTATCCAGCCGCTCCTTATATATGGTTAAAAGATAATAAAGATCCATCAAAGGGAATGTATGGTGGAGTTTCTCCTCCGAGATTGTCCAACACATATATACCATTACAAAATCGACCAGCACTTTTAATCGAAACACATATGCTAAAAGATTACAAAACTCGTGTAAGTGCAGTGTATCAATTTCTTTTATCAATTTTTGAGAATATTAACTCTAACCTCTCTTCGTTAAAGTTGTCAGTGAAATTGGCAGATGAATTTACTATGAATTCACTTGAGAATCCATTTCCATTAAGATTTGAAACTTTAAGCGAACCGGATACATTCTTTTTTTTAGGCTACAAATCGGTAGTTGAAAAAAGCGAAATTTCTGGAGCAGAATGGGTTAGATGGACGGATGAACCTTTGAATTTAAATATTCCCTGGTATAATAGAATTAAAGCCACATCTTCTATAAGTCCTCCTTTTGCTTATATAATTCCGAAGCAATGGCAGAGTGCGATTGAAATTTTAAAATATCACGGTATTATGGTAGAAACATTAAAGGAACCGATCGAGGCACAGGTTGAATATTATAAACTAACCAATCCTAAATGGCAGGAGAGGCCTTATGAAGGCAGACATCCAGTAAGTTACAATACTGAAAAATACAGTTCGTTTAAGAAGTATCCGGTAGGTACTTATATAATAAGGTTAAATCAGAGAACAAATCGTATAATTATAAACTTGCTTGAACCTGAAGCTCCAGATGCACTTGTTGCCTGGGGATACTTTAATTCAATATTTGAACAAAAAGAATATGCTGAAGATTATGTTTTAGAAAAACTTGCAAGAGATATGCTGGCTAATGATGAAAAATTAAAAAAAGAGTTTTATGATAAATTATCAAATGACTCAACATTTGCAAGTAATCCAAGAGCACGATTGAATTTCTTTTACCAGAGATCCCCTTATTGGGATAACCAGCTTAACATATATCCAATTGTCCGTGCTGTAAATGAAATAAAAGCAACTACTGAAATTGTAAAATAAAAATGTGAGAATAAACTTTATGAAACGATATCTTAATATTTTTGGAATTATTCTGTTCATTTTTAATATCAATTATTTAAATTCACAGGTTAAAGAGAAAGAACTTACACTTGAGGATATATTCTCTTCAAGTAAATTTAATATCAAAACTTTAAAAAATGTAACCTGGCTGAGGTCTGGGAAAGCATTTTTATACTTACAAACTGATACGTCTACAAAACAAACGGATATATGGAAATATGATATCAAAACTGGTAAACGAGAAATTTTCATTAACGCAGCTAAGCTCGACACACAAGGTAGTATTTTCAGAATTGAAAATTATATTTTATCGCGTGATGATTCAAAAATTCTGTTTACAGGAATCTTACCAGCCAGAGCAATTAAGTCAGGTGGTAACATATTCTTATATGATCTTAAAACAAAAAACTTTTATCAATTAACTGATACTGAATCTGAACAGGTAAACATAAAGTTTTCACCCGATGGCAAATATGTGGGTTTTGTTCGTGACAATAACATATTTATTATTGATACGGAAAAATTTCAGGAAACGCAGCTTACATTTGATGGGAATAAACACATACTTAACGGGAAATTTGACTGGGTGTATGAGGAAGAATGGAGTATTATTGATGGTTGGAGTTGGTCAGAGGATAGTAAATATATTGCTTTCTGGCAACTTGATGAGAATCAGGTACCTGAATTCCCTATAATTAATTATGCAAATGACCCGCCTGAAATTAAAAAGATTCGTTATCCAAAAGCTGGACAGAAAAACTCAATTGTTAAAATTGGCGTTATCAATATAAAAACAAAAGAAATAAAGTGGTTTGATATAGGATCAGAAGAAGATATTTATATTCCGCGTATTTTCTGGATTCCCAAGAGCAATAAACTCGCAATTTTTAAAGTAAACCGATTACAAAATAAATTAGAAATTCTGGAAGCTGATCCTATAACCTCAAAAACTAAAAAATTAATGGAAGAAAATTCTGATACATGGCTTGATGTTGAACAATCAAATTATTTTTTTCTAAATGATGGCAGTTTCATTTATACATCTGAGAAAGATGGATACAACCACATTTATATTACAACATTCTCTAATAAAATTGGTAGTAGGCAAATTACAAAAGGTGAATTTGATGTAGTTAAAATATTAACAATCGATGAAAAGAAGAAAATAATTTACTTTACTTCGACTGAAAAATCACCGTTAGAACGACACTTATATCAGGTTTATTTCAACGGTAAAGGATTTAAAAGAGTAACTCAGGAAAGTGGCACTCACACGATTAATATCTCACCTAATTTTGAATATTATATTGATACGTATTCAAATGCTAATTCTATTCCAAAAGTAATTTTATACAGTATAGATGGAAAATTAATAAGAACAATCGAAAATAATGATATTCCTGCATTTGATGAGTATAAGCTAAGCAAAAAGGAGTTCTTTAAATTTAGAACATCAGATAATGTTGAGTTAAATGGATGGATTATTAAACCCGTCGATTTTGACCCACAAAAGAAATATCCAGTTTTGATTTATGTTTATGGTGGTCCTGGTTCTCAAACCGTTTTTGATCAATGGGATCGAAATAATTTATGGTATACGTTACTAACTCAAAAAGGGTATATTATTGTCAGTGTAGATGGTAGAGGAACAGGTGCTCGAGGGACTAATTTTAGAAAAATTGTTTATAAGAATTTAGGAAAGTGGGAAACTCACGACCAGATAGAAGCAGCAAAGTATTTAGCAAATTTATCATATATAGATAAAAGTAGGATTGGAATTTGGGGTTGGAGCTATGGTGGATACATGGCTTTAATGAGCATTTTGCTGGGGAATGAAATATTTAAAACAGCTATAGCCGTTGCACCCGTCACAGATTGGAAGTATTATGATACTATTTATACAGAACGTTATATGCAAACCCCAGAATTAAATCCAGACGGCTATAAAGAAAGTTCTGTGTTAAGTTATGTTGATTATCTGAGAGGAAAACTACTTGTAATTCACGGCACTGATGACGATAACGTTCATTGGCAAAATACAATTAGCTTAGTAAATGCATTACAAAAGAATAATAAGCAATTTTTGACAATGTTTTATCCAGGAAAAGATCACAGTATTTCAGGAGGTATAACACGTTTACATCTTTATGCATTAATGACAAATTTTATATTAGAGAATCTATAAATCCATAGAAATTTTAAACCTCTTGAATGAAATCATCAAATAAAATTGTATTCGTTATATTTTTATTTGCTTTGTTACTCCGCTTAAATTTTGCATTATTCACACCAAATTGGCAGGTAGCTGATGAGTATCCACACTTTTATGTTATAAAATACCTTTCATTATTTGGAACCTTTCCTGAAAGTCAACCTAAGTTTCCTTACTACGAAGCATATCAACCGCCATTGTATTACTATGCAGCAAAGTTAATTTACAATATTTTTAAAAACTATGATTTTCCTTCACCACAAATTTTTCAGGAATTTGATCCAGACACACTAACACATCCACCAAATATTGCTCTGATTATTTTAAGATTATTTTCTGTTTCTTTGGGTATGTTAAATTTTTTTTTAATATATAAAATTGCTTTAATATTTTTTAGAGATGATAGTGTAATATATGTTTTATTAATAGCTTCTACGCTTCCATCATTTGTTATAAATAGTTCCTCTGTCACAAATGATTCACTAGCTAATTTAATTGGAACTTTGATGATTTTAATTTTAATTAAGGGAATTAATATTGGAAATGGCAGAATACATTATTTAAGAAGTTTATCATTAGGATTAGCATTAGGACTTGCTCTGGTTACAAAACTGAATTTATATCCATTTTTATTAATAATACTTATAGGATTTTTCTTATATCCAATCACACTCAAAGAAATTTTAAAAAATATTACTTTCGTTTTGATTATTGCATTAGTAATTTCTTTCTGGTATTTCTATTACAATATCTTAAATTATGGAAGTTTTATAGTAATTTCACCAGGTGTAGAAAAAGATTATTTTATTCAGAATTTTTCGTTAAACAAAATTATTTATGGTTTCAGAAATTTGTTTTGGAGTTTTTGGGCAGCAGCTGGCAGAATTTATCAAATTCATCTACCTGCATATTTATATATTCTCGTATTTTTCCCAATTACATTGGTTTCATTAATTGGAAACCTCAAATATATTTTCGTCAAAAATTCCTTATTTGATGAACGGATATATTATTTTTATTTATTTTTATTTTCTACGTTAATTTTTATTGGTTCGGCTCTCTATTTTCATTTTATTTCAATAAATCATTCTGCATGGGGTAGATATATGTTTCCTAATATTGCTCCTTTTTTAATTTTATTTGTATTTGGAGTTAAAAATATCTTTAATGAAAATTTGTATCGTTATTTGATGTTAATTTTATTCGTAATACAAGTTTGTGTGTGTTTATATCTTTTTTTAGAAGTGGTTAAATATTAATTTATGAATCTCTTATTAAAAAGTTGACTTTCATAAGGATTTTATATAAATTTGAAGAAATTTTAGAAACAATATATGTTAGCAAATTATATTCCTATAGCTATTTTGTTGGTAATTTCAATAATTTTTGGATATGCATTATCCAAAGTTAATGAAATATTTGGGCCTAAAAAGCCATCGGATGAAAAGCTTTCTACATATGAGAGTGGGATGGAACCTGTAAGAACAGCACACGAACGATTTTCTGTAAAATTCTTCATTGTAGCAATGATGTTTATAATTTTTGATATTGAAATTGTATTCTTATATCCCTGGGCTGTTGCTTATCGTGAATTGGGTTTGTTTGGTTTTGTTGAGATGTTCATATTTTTGTTCATATTACTAATAGGATATTTTTATATATGGAAGAAAGGAGCCTTAAGATGGGATTAGTTGAAAGAGAAAGTTTTTTTACAACTAAACTTGAAGCATTTATAAATTGGTGTAGAAAAAATTCTCTCTGGCCAATGCCAATGGGGATATCCTGCTGTGCAATTGAAATGATGTCGTTTGCTGGACCAAGATTCGATGTATCAAGGTTCGGTTCAGAAGTATTTAGATTTTCACCACGCCAGTCTGATCTGATGATTGTGGCTGGAACAGTAACTTATAAAATGGCTAAAGTTGTAAGAAAAATTTATGATCAGATGCCCGAACCTAAGTGGGTAATTTCAATGGGTGCGTGTGCATCAACGGGTGGAATGTATAGATCATATTCTGTCGTTCAGGGAATTGATTTATTTGTTCCAGTTGATATATATGTTGCAGGTTGTCCTCCAAGGCCTGATGCGGTTTTAAAAGCATTAATTGAACTTCAAAAGAAAATACAAGCTGGTGAATCGAAACCGAGTAAAAAAATTTTTATAGAATCATAAATGGAAAATATAAAAGAGCTACTTATAAGAAAATTAAAAGAAAATTTTAATTCTGATATTGAAGCTATTGTAGATTTTCAAAATACTCTAACCATTTTAATAAAGAAACAATGTTTGATAGAGGTTTGTAAGTTTTTGAAGAATGATCCAGATTTACATTTTGATATGTGTAAGGATGTTATTGGTGTGGATTATTACAGGCCTGAATTTAGATATGAAGTTGTTTACAACTTATACTCACTTAAGAACAATTATAGATTCTTGCTTAAAATTAAGTTATCAGAAGAAGATATGCATGTGCCCACAGTAGTAAACATTTGGCCAGGAGCAAACTGGCCTGAAAGAGAGGTATATGATTTCTTCGGGATCATATTTGATGGGCATCCAGATTTAAGAAGAATATATATGCCAGAAGAATTTGAATATTTTCCTCTAAGAAAAGAATTTCCATTGATGGGAATACCAGGTTCACTTGAACTTCCAAGAAAGTAAATTAAAAATGTTTGAAGCTAAAGAGAAAATTAATAAAAGTAAAATACTTGAAGCTTTAGAAAATCAAGACGTTAGCATATATTTTGATGACCCACTCGATAGCGATATGGTTTTAAATATGGGTCCTCAGCATCCAGCAACTCACGGTGTATTGCGATTACTCATTCGTTTAGATGGGGAAACTATTATTGGAGTCGTTCCTGATATTGGATATTTACATCGTGGTTATGAAAAATTAGCTGAAAATATGACATATCATGAATATATCCCCCACACAGATCGTTTAGACTATTTATCTCCACTTGCGAATAACGTTGCATATTGTTTAGCAGTTGAAAAATTAGCAGGTATTGAAGTCCCGCGTAGAGCACAATTCATACGTGTAATTGCTTCGGAGATGGCAAGGATAATGTCGCATCTAGTTGCTATTGGTTCAACAGCTATGGATGTTGGGGCACTTACCGTTTTACTCTGGGCTTTTAGAGAAAGAGAAAAACTTCAGGATATTCAGGATGTTTTTACTGGTGTTCGATTTACAACAAGTTATGCTAGAATCGGTGGATTAGCACAGGATATGTCCGATGAAGCAATTAATATGCTTAAGGATTTCTTGGAACAATTCCCAGAAAAATTAAATGAAATAGAAAAATTATTATTAAAAAATAGAATTTTTATTCAGAGGTCTGAAGGTATAGGAGTTATTTCAAAGGAAACTGCAATTGCAATGGGATTAACAGGCCCAAACCTTCGGGCATCTGGTGTAGCACACGACATTAGAAGAGATGAACCATATCTAGTATACAACGAATTAGATTTTGATATACCAATATATGAGGAAGGTGATGCTCTTGCGAGATTTTATGTTAGGATAGATGAAATGAAAGAAAGTGTTAAGATAATTCATCAAGCTATCGAAAAATTACCGAAAGGTCCAATTAATGCAGCAAATCCAAAGCGTGTGCTTCCAAATAAAGAGAGAATATATAGTAAAATGGAAGAATTAATTTACGATTTTATGTTAATAAATTTTGGGATAAACCCACCTGTTGGTGAAGTTTATCACGCAGTAGAAAATTCAAAAGGGGAACTGGGCTTTTACATTTCAAGTATGGGACAGGGTTCACCATGGAGATTAAAAATTCATTCTCCATCATTTATAAACATACAGGCACTTCCAATTCTTTTAAAAGGTCACCTTGTTTCTGATGTTGTCGCAATTATTGGTAGTATTGATCCTGTAATGGGCGAAGCAGATAAATAATGTATCATAAATTTGTTTTATCAAATGTTTAACGATGAAAATCTAAAAAAGTTAGAAGAATTAAAAAAAAGATATCCAACAAACAAAGCACTAACTTTACCGGCATTATGGCTTGCTCAAGAGCAGTTTGGTTGGATATCAGAAGATATTATGCGATATATAGCAGATTTAATTAATGTTCCATATAATCATGTCTACAGTGTAGCTAGTTTTTATACTATGTATAATAAAAAACCGGTAGGGAAATATCATATACAAATCTGTACAAATATATCCTGTCAACTTATGGGCTCGGAAAATATTATCCAATATTTGTGTAAAAAGTTAGAAATTAATTTAGGTAACACAACATCTGATGGGAAATTTACATTATCAGAAGTTGAATGTTTAGGTGCCTGTGGTGGTGCACCAGCAATGCAAATTAACGATGAATATTATGAAAAACTATCTCCTGAAAAAATCGATAAAATACTCCTTAATTTAAAGTAAACATATGCATACAAGTGATTTCAAAATACTTTTACCAGATATTCCAAATATTCATCAGATTGAAGTGTATGAAAAAAACAATGGTTATAATGCTCTAAGAAAAGCGTTAAATATGAGTCCTGATGATGTAATATCAGAAGTAAAAAAATCAGGGTTGCGTGGAAGAGGTGGTGCAGCTTTTCCAACAGGACTTAAATGGAGCTTTATGCCAAAATCAAACGACAAACCAAAATATCTGTGTGCAAATGGCGATGAAGGTGAACCAGGTACATTTAAAGATCGTCAGATATTTGAATTTAATCCGCATATGTTCATTGAGGGATCTTTGATCGCTGCATATGCAATGGGAGTACAAACTATTTATGTATATATTCGTGGCGAGTACAAAAAGTGGATAGATCTACTTCAAAAAGCAATTGATGATGCATACTCAAGAAATTATATAGGTAAAAGCATACTTGGAACGGGATTCAGTACTGATATGTATATTCATCGTGGTGCTGGTGCATATATTTGTGGTGAAGAATCATCACTTATGAATTCTATCGAAGGTGAAAGGGGATATCCCAGGGTTAAACCACCTTTTCCAGCACAATTCGGATTATGGGGTAATCCAACAAATGTTAACAATATTGAAACGTTGTCTTGTGTTCCTGCTATTATTAATAATGGTGGTGATTGGTTTTCTAAAATTGGAGTTCCAACACATCCTGGAACAATTTTATTTGGTGTAAGTGGCCATGTTAAAAATCCGGGGGTTTTCGAGTTACCGACGGGTGTGTTAATAACAGATTTAATTTATAAATATGCAGGTGGGGTAATTGGAGATAAGAAAATTAAAGCAGTAATACCTGGTGGTTCTTCTGTCCCTTGGCTTAGGGGGGATGAACTTGAAGGCATAAAAATGGATTTGGATTCATTAAGAGCTGCGGGTTCCGCAATAGGGACTGGTGGTGTCATTGTGATGAATGAAGATACAGATATTTTAAAAGTTCTAAAAAGAATTTCACGATTTTATCATCACGAATCTTGTGGGCAATGTACACCATGTAGGGAAGGCACTGGTTGGATGGAAAAAATTCTCGACAGATTCATTAGAGGTGAAGGTACTTTAAAAGATATTGATCTCTTACTAGATGTAGCGAATAACATTGAAGGTAATACTATTTGTGCTCTTGGTGATGCAGCCGCATGGCCAGTGCAGAGTGTAATTAAAAAATTTAGGGATGAATTTGAGCGAAGAGCAAGAAAAGAACCTTTACCCAAAAAAACTATTTCTCCTCCACATTTAGTGAATATTTAATTAAGTGGGGCACCCTGTCTGATCCATCTTTTCAATCCATTAATCTGATTTGCGTTTAATGGTGGCCTATCTGGTGGCATCCGTACACCAACTTTACCTTCGACTCTTAAGATCAAAGGACTGGCATCTGGGTCACCTCTGTAAATTACTTGTCTACTTGCTCCAGTCATAAAGTTGTCATAATCATCTAAACTAAATCCACGTATATCTTTTGTGTCAGATCCATGGCAACCTACAAATGCACAACTGCAATCAAATAATGGCTGTACATGTGTTAGATATCTAACAGTTCCTGTATCAGGAAAAACTATTGAATCGCAAGTTTCAGCAGATTCATCTTTGCAAGAATAGCTTAAGAAAATTAGTAAACTTATTATCGTAACAATTGTAAATTTAAATATAATTTGATTCATAACTCGTTAAATTTAACAATTAATATTTTAAATTACAAAATTTATTTTTTGAGATGAAAAATTTTGATTTTCATTATCATTATTGTTATATTTGAATTACTAATGGGGCCGTAGCTCAGCTGGGAGAGCGCCTGAATGGCATTCAGGAGGTCGTGAGTTCGATCCTCATCGGCTCCACAGAAAAAGGTAGTGAATTTTTCACTACCTTTTTTATTTGTTAGTTTAATTTTCTTGCAAAATTCTATTTCAATTGATATATTTGAAAAAATTTATTTATGTTTAAATACTTCTTAAATATAATTTTATGCTTTTTAGCTCTGAGTGATTTATCGAATTCACAAAAGGCTATCCAAAATTATTTTCCCAAATATGAAGTAAGAGCTGCTTGGCTTACTACTGTTGGAGGTCTTGATTGGCCTAAAACAACTAACATAGAAGAACAAAAAAGAACTCTTTTAGAAATTTTAAATGACTTGAAGGATAAAAATTTTAATACAATTTTTTTTCAGGTCAGAAGTCGTGGCGATGCTATGTATAATTCAAGTTATGAACCATGGTCAGAAACTTTAACTGGTGTTTTAGGTAAAGACCCTGGTTGGGACCCATTACAATTTGTTTTAAATTATGCTCATTCCTACGGACTTGAAGTACATGCATGGTTTAATACCTTCCGTATCCGCAAAAATCAATACCTATCGGTGGGCGAAAGAAAACATATTTCTGAAATTTATCCTGAATGGGTAAAGTTTTATGAAAACGAAGCTTGGTTAGACCCAGGTATTCCAGAAGTTAGAAATTATACTTTAAAAGTGGCTCTTGACCTTGTGCGAAATTATGATATTGATGGAATACACTTTGATTTTATAAGATATCCTGGAAGCAATTTCCCTGATGAATTAACTTATAATCGGTATGGTAAAGGTGAAAGTAAAGATGATTGGAGGAGGGAGAATATTAATAAATTTGTTAGAGCATTCTATGACTCAGCAATGGCTATTAAACCAATGTTAAAAGTAGGCTCTGCTCCAATTGGCGTATATAAAAACTTACCAAATGCTATAGGATGGCAATCCTATTCAGCTATCTATCAGGATTCAAGGCGATGGCTTAAGGAGGAAAAACATGATTACCTGGCACCACAGTTATATTGGTCGTTAGGCACAGAACCTGGAGACCCTGATTTTGCAACTCTTGCAAAAGATTGGTGCGAAAATAAATATGGACGACACATTTATCTTGGGATAGGAGCATATAAAAAAAAGGTATCTGAACAGTTACCTTTATTAATCGATGTGACCAGATTGTATGGTGCAGAAGGGAATTCAATATTCAGATATGAATTTTTAAATGGACAAAATTCACTTGCTAATAGATATGCTTTTCCAGCATTTATTCCACCTATGCCCTGGAAGGATTCTATACCACCTAATCCACCCACTGATTTGACTGTACAAGAAATAGATCAAAGATCTTTTAAAATTTTATGGCAAAAACCCAATATTGCTAAAGATGGGGATAATGCAAAGTTTTATTGTATATACCGATCTAATCGTCATCCTGTTGATATTAACAATCCAGCTAATATTATTGCTTTAGTACCTGGTTCAGAAAACGAATATATAGATAAGATATCGAGACCGCGTTCAAGTAATTATTATTATGTTGTTACCGCTTTTGATAAAGGAAATAACGAAAGTTACCCTGCGTTTGAATTAAAAGTTGAAATGCCTTTAATATCAAATATCGCCAAAAGAGTTGCACCTGAAATTAATATATCTCATTATAAAGATCCCTTATCTGATGATATTTATCTTGTTTATGAACTAAATAAACCGGGAAATCTTAAACTTAAATTATTTGGTGCAGATAAAAATGAAATTGTTCTTATAAATGAAAGGTATTACAAACCAGGAAAATATGTACTAAATTTAAGTTCAAATGAATTGAAAAGTGGTTATTATACCATAGAGCTATCTATCGATGAACAAACATTTTCAAAAAATATATATTTAAAAAATTAATATTTTAGACTATTGCTTAAAACTTTAAATTAAGATAAAAATATGAAAACAATAATTGAACCATTCAAAATTAAGTCTGTGGAACCAATTAAGTTCACAACAAGAGAGGAAAGAATAGAGATATTAAAGAAAGCTGGATATAATCCATTTATGATCCCAGCAGAGGAGGTAATCATTGACCTTTTGACAGATAGTGGTACTTCTGCAATGAGTTCGAAACAATGGAGTGGAATTATGGACGGGGATGAATCGTATGCGGGTGCAAGAAGTTATTATCGCTTTGAAAAAGTTGTAAAAGAACTAACAGGTTTTAAACATATAATTCCAACTCATCAGGGAAGAGCAGCGGAAAAAATATTGTTTTCAATTTTTGGGGGAAACGGTAAATTCATACCAAATAACACACATTTTGATACAACTCGTGCAAATATAGAGTATAGTGGGGCAGTTGCTGTAGATCTCCCTTGTAAGGAAGGTAATGATCCTGATTTGATTGCGGATTTTAAAGGAAATATAGATTTAAATATGCTCGATAATTTTATAAAATCTAATAAAAATAATGTTCCCCTCGTAATGCTTACAATTACAAATAATTCAAATGGTGGCCAACCTGTTTCAATGGAGAATATACGTGAGACTAAAAGGATATGCTCCCAATATAATATACCGTTTTTTTTAGACGCATGTCGCTTTGCAGAAAATGCTTATTTTATCAAATTACGTGAACCCGGGTATCAGGGTAAATCAGTACGCGAAATAGCTCAAGAAATGTTTTCATATGCAGACGGTTGTACAATGAGTGCCAAAAAGGATGCACTTGTCAATATGGGTGGATTTTTAGCTTTAAATGATGATGATATTGCCTTAAAAGCACGTAATATACTTGTTGTTACTGAAGGTTTTCCTACATATGGCGGATTGGCAGGTAGAGATCTAGAAGCAATCGCACAAGGATTGAATGAAGTATTGGATGAAAATTATTTAAAATACCGCATACGGACAGTTGAGTATACAGGACAAAAACTTATAAATTCTGGTGTTCCAATACTCGTGCCACCAGGAGGACATGCAATTTATTTAAATGCTAAAAAATTTGCTCCGCATATTCCACCTGAGAATTTTCCTGGACATAGTATTGTTTGCGAATTATATATACACGCGGGAATTAGAGCAGTAGAAATTGGCTCGGTTATGTTTGGAAAATACGATAAAGAAACAGGAAAGCATATTCCACCCAAAATGGAATTAGTTCGCCTTGCCTTACCACGCAGAGTATATACTCAAAGTCATATGGATTACGTAATAGAAGCTATAATCGAAATTTATAACAAAAGGGAAAACTTAAAAGGTTATAAATTTACATATGAACCTCCAATATTAAGACATTTCCTAGCAAAATTTGAACCAATCGTATGATCTATTGTCCGATCTGTCATAAAGAGAATACAAATTTAGAAATAGTATGTAAAAACTGTGGTTGTTACTTACAAACAAAAATCGAAAATATTAATTTGTTTGAAATCCTCTGGTTACTCATCGAAAATCCTCAAAAGGGTATTAAAATAGTAGCTATTGCAAAGCATAAAAATTTTATTTTTTTCCTTAATATACTATTTGGAATTTCGCTACTATATGTTTTTTATGAAATTCTTAAGTTGTACGATTTTTGGGATAAGCCGTTCTTAATATTTGTTTCAGGGATTGTCTTTGGTATTCCAGTAGGATTTTTTACGATCCTTGTTTTAGCCTTAGTTACATTTATTTTTAAAAATATTTTTAAGTTGGTAAACGTTAAATTTAAACAGATTTATACAGCGCTTACATACTCAACAATACCTTTAATTTACTTGTTGATTTTTATTTTTCCAATAAAACTTATAGTCTTTGGTATAAATACTTTTAGCAGGAATCCGTCTCCCATGATAATTAATTCTCTGGCTTATTGGATTATTTTCGCTATTAGCTGTTTATTTGTTGGTTATTTTATATATTTGTTTATAGTTTCAATAATCGTTTTGTTTGAATTAAGGACTGTTAAAGCAATTTTACTTGGATTGTTATTAATTTCAATTATATCAATAGGTTACTTTTTATTATTAAATCATTTTTATAATTATATATCAAACCTGTGATGGATAGAACAGAATTTGAAAGAATAGTAGACGAATGTCTGGAAAATTTACCTGATTTCTTTAAACAAAATATCGATAATGTTCATTTTGTTGTTGAAGATTATCCTACAGAGGAGCAACTCCAGAAAGTTAAAGTTTTATCAAAATATAACTTACTCGGTTTATATGAGGGAATACCACTGAAATATAGGAATACTGGATACGGAATGCATCCTGTTATGCCAGATAAAATAACACTTTTTCAGAAAAACATTGAATCTGTTTCAAGAAGCGTTGAAATTTTAAAAATGAAGATTAGGGAAGTACTTATGCATGAAATAGGTCATTATTTTGGAATGACTGAAGAAGAAATTCGTAATGCGGGATATTAAATAGAGTTATATGAATCATTTAAAAGAAAAAATAAATGAATATGACAAGAAATCTAGTATAGGTTTTATACTTGGTCTAATATTATTTTTTTTGATTTTGTTTTTCCTTCCAGTACCAGAAAGTTTTATTAATTCTTTTGTAGGGACGACTCTAGATAGTTGTGAGATTAAATCGGAATTAGGGGAAAGTTTTAAGAGTGTATTAGCTTTACTTATACTTATGGTGGTGTGGTGGGTAACTGAAGCAATTCCAATACCTGCAACTTCATTACTACCAGCTGTTCTATTGCCATTATTACAAGTAAAGGGAATTACATCAAATGAAATATATAACTTCAATTTTATGAATAGTTTAAAAAATTATGCTCATCCAGTAATTGGAATGTTTTTAGGCTCTTTCCTGATTGCATCTGCATTTCAGAAATTCGAACTTGATAAAAGAGCAACAATATGGATTCTTACAAGAGGAAAAATCAATAAAACTCCTGAGCTTATGATCTTGGCTTTAATGTATGCTTCAGCGTTTTTATCGATGTGGATATCAAATACTGCCACCGTGGCAATTATTTTGCCAATCGCAATTGGGATAATTCGTTCTTTAAAAACAACAGACCTTAACTTTAATTCAGCAATTTTATTAGGACTCGCTTGGTCAGCATCAGTCGGAGGTATAGCTACTATTGTGGGTACACCTCCAAATGGTATAGCAATATCTTTATTGTCAAGCTACAATATAATAAAAATTAATTTCTTGGATTGGATGAAATTTGGTGTACCGTTTGTGGTTTTCTTTGTTCCAATAATCTGGATAGTTTTAGTAAAATCATTTAGATTTTCGCACGAGACAAGAATTCATAGCGAGTATTTAGATGAAATTAAGCAAAATATTGGAAAAATTAAGAAAGGCGATATTATTGTGTTGGTTGTTTTCCTGATAGTGGTGTTTTTATGGATCAGTAATCCTTTTTGGGAAAGTGTATTGCCTAATAAATTATTCTCTCAATTGAATTGGATTGATGAATATATGATTGGATTATTAGGAGGTATTATTTTATTCATTGTACCAATCAGTTTTAAGAAACTGGAATTCGCATTGAATTGGAAAGATACGAAAAACCTTGATTGGGGAACATTAATTTTATTCGGTGGTGGATTGACTTTATCAGATGCTATGTTTAAAACCGGCGTAGCTAACTGGATAGCTAAATCGTCTTTAGGAATAATTGGTAACCCATCTACTATTGTTCTGTTAATTGCCACCGTTTTATTTATTGTATTCTTAACTGAAGTAACATCTAATACTGCAGTTACTGCTATGATGGTTCCTGTTTTAATAGCAATTTCTACAGCTTCAGGACAAGAAACTTCAACTTTGGTTATCGGCTCAGCAATTGCTGCTTCAATGGCTTTTATGCTCCCAGTTGCTACACCACCTAATGCACTGGTTTACGGTACTGGTTATGTTAAAATAACTGATATGATCAAAGTTGGATTTATACTTGAACTGATTGGATGGCTTTATACAATATTTGTTTTGTATTTATTTGGAAATTTAATATTTAAAATAATAAAATTCTAATGGAGGATTCAAATGAAAGTTATTTTTATCGTTTCTTACAAAGTTAAACCACAAGCTAAAAAAGATTATTTAAAAGCAATAAAGCTTATAAGAGCTAAAATGAGTGAGGTAATGCAAAATTATGATGTTTATGAACAAAAAAATAAAGATACTTATTATGAAATATATATATTTGATTCTTATGAGGAATTTGATTCTATGGATGAAAACATAACTGATAATATTAAGATTTTAATAGATTCCTTAAAGCATTATATTGATGGAGAAATTAGTTATCAAACTTTAATTCAGTTGGAAGATTGAAATTAAACTTTAACACTTATGTAAATATAAATCCAATAGTTGTCTATGTATAGTTAAAGCAAATACTAAATTAATTCAATAATTTGATGCATAAACTTTTCTATTTCTATTTCATCCATAATTTTTTTATAAATCTCTAATCCATATTTATTCATATAGTTAATAATATTTAATTCTCTTTCCTGTAAGTTACCATAGGGAAGTATGTTGTTCTGAGCTTTTTCAACCTGTCTTAATGCAATTTCATATTTTTGATGTTGTGCAAAATGAGTTTTATCCTTTAAAACATCTAAGTGTTGAAGGATTTTATGGCGAGTTGTTTCAAGTGATCCTAACAATGTATGATCAATATAATCTAATCCAAATTTCATTTCATTTAAAGTATCATTAATTCTTGTAGTACAATCATTGAATAATGAATCTATTTTGATTTCTGAAATAAGATCTATAACATGTTGAGAGATTTTTTCTGGTTCCTTTATAAGAGAAATTAAATCAATTTCGTATTTTTCAAGGATTTTATAAATTTTATCTTCCAGAATTGTTACACTTGCACGAGGATAGATTATTGGCATCTTAAGTCCATACTCAGTATAAACAGGTTTTAATTGAGCGAAATATGCTATTTCTGAGGGCCCAGCCACATATGCAACAGTTGGTAGCAAGTAATCCTGACATATTGGACGAAGCACAACATTAGGATTCAATAACTCAGGCGAGGTTTCTATAATTTCCAACATTTCAGATTTTGAATAAAATTTTCTACTACCTTTTAAACCGTAATTTTCACCTTTAGGTTCGATTAGATAGCGGCCATCTTTATAGTGAATGAATAAATTTATTGGCTTAGGTTTTATCTGACTGTGATAATTTGCTTCAAGTTTTGCGCTAATATTAATGATTAATTGACAAGATTTTGGAGAATATTCTAATTCTTGCTTAAATATATGCTTTAAGAAATTTTTTATTTTTTTATCATTTGAATTTATAAAAATAATACCAGCTTCCTGAAATAGTTCATTATAAAATCTTACAAAAGATTTTTCAAATGTGCTGCCGTTATGATACGAATTTTGTAAAAAACTTAATATTTCATTTTTAAATTCGGTATTTGGTAATGAATTTGATATTTGAGATATGAATGCTTCAAAATTTTCAAATCTGTATGATCCAACTGAAGAATGTTGGCTTAATTTCAATTTATGTTGATATTCTAATTTTTTCAGTTGATTTTCAGAGTTTAGAACTTTAACATTATTTACTTCTTCAAAATCATGGTCTTCACCTTCTAACCAGAAGATTGGAATGAAGTTGTAATTTTGAAATTTTGAGTTAAGTTGGTTTACAAGTTTAATCAATGATACAAATTTATAAAATGTGTATAACGGTCCTCCTAAGATTCCAACTTGTTGTCCTGTTACAACTGCAAAAGTATTTTCATCTTTTATCTTCGATAAATTATAAAATGTTTTTTCCTTACAATCAAAATTTTTATTTTGTTCAAGTAAAATATCATATATTTCGCTTCTCAATTTATAATTCTTTTGGATATATTCGCACCTTGAATCGAAACTTGCTATATTTCTAAAATCATATTCATAATAAGTTTGTACTTTATTAAAATCGTGCAAATAATCAACATAAAGCTGAGAAAATCCATTTATATTTAGAATTTCTCTATAATCAATCCATTTCATAATACTCCAGAATTTAATTCAACAAATTTTTAAGAAAATAGCTGTTATGAGTTCGGAAAATCTATGTTTAACTTTATTGGCTACTTCAGTTACTTCGGAGTGGGAAAGTTTTAGATTAGTAACTCCAGTTGCATAATTTGTAATGCATGATAATCCAATTACCCTCATTCCCAATAGAGATGCCAGTGTTGCTTCATTTACTGTCGACATTCCTACTGCATCACCACCGATTCTACGGATCATTTCAATTTCAGAAGCAGTTTCATAAGAAGGGCCTTTAACGCCAACATATATTCCTTCTCTCAATGGAATATTTTTTTCATCTGCTATCTTGATAACAGTTTTGATAAGTTTTAAGTCGTAAATGTTTTTTTGGGCTGAATAATTAGCTGGATGTAAAAGTGAATAAGCAGTTTCAAATGTTAAATTAATGTGATCTTTAATAAGCATCAAATCTCCAGGGTGAAAATTCCTGTTTACACCACCTGCGGCATTTGTTAATATAATTTTTTGAATTCCCAGCTGATGTGCTACAAAAATTGGATAAAGTATTGTATTTAAATCTCCCGTTTCATAATAATGAATTCTGCCTTGAAAAGCTAAAATAGGCTTATTATTTAAGTATCCAAATACCAACTGACCTTTGTGTCCAACAACCGTGGAATTAGGATAGTATGGGATGTCAGAATTTTGAATTATTACTTTATTTGTTAAGCTGTCTGCAAAATCGCCTAAACCTGAACCTAATATTATCCCACATTTTGGTTTAATATTTGTGTATTTTCTAATGAATTTAATTGTTTCATTTAACTTTTTTTTATTATCCAAGTAAAATACCTGCAATTGTTGCTGTTAATAAAGTTGCTAATGAACCACCTAAAACTGCTCTTAAACCAAGTGATGCCAGATCTTTTCTTCTATGGGGTGCCATTGGACTAATACCACCAATTTGGATAGCAATAGAAGCAAAATTAGCAAATCCGCATAATGCAAATGTTGCCATATAAATAGCCTTTTCACTTAAAGCCCCAGCTTTTACCATATTTGCCAATTCTAAATATGCCACAAATTCGTTTAGTACAACTTTTGTCCCAATCAAACTTCCAAATTTCATTGCATCTTGTAGTGGTACACCTATGCCTATTGCTAAGAATTGTAATATCAAACCAAAAATTAATTGTAAGCTTAGTGGTTGTTGAAAGCGTTGCTGAAGGATTGTATTTAATCCAGTTATATCACCAATAGAGCCTAATACATAATTAATTAAAGCAATTAATGCTATGAAGGCTATTAACATAGCTCCAACATTTAGAGCAAGTTGTAACCCATCTGATGCACCACCAGCAGCGGCTTCTATCACATTTTTTGCTGGTTTTTCAACTTTGACTTTTACCGTTCCTTTTGTTAATGGTTCCTCTACTTCAGGATAAATTATTTTTGATATTGCTAAACCAGCTGGAGCAGCCATAACACTTGCTGCAAGTAATTGTATCGCAAAGTTTACCTGAGCAGTGGTAATATCAGTATTATGTGCTTCAGCAAAGGACTGTCCAAGCATTTGAATATACGCAGCCATAACACCGCCAGCAATTGTAGCCATACCACCTACCATAATTGTAAGTAATTCCGACTGAGTCATTGTCCCGACATATGGTCTTATAAGCAGAGGAGCTTCAGTTTGACCTACAAAAACATTAGCCGAATTAGAGAGGGATTCTGCTCCGCTTGTACCCATAAGCCTGATCATTAACCAAGCCATTCCTTGTACTACTTTCTGCAAAATGCCAAGGTAATATAAAATCGAAGTTAGGGAAGATACAAATATAATAGTTGGTAAAACTTGAAATGCAAAATAAAATCCAAGGCTTTCATCACCATTGTTGATAGCAAGTCGGCCAAAAACAAATTTTGCTCCTTCAGTAGTAAAACCGAGTAAGCTAACAATCGCCCCCCCCAACCACTCAATAACAAGTTTAGGCCATCCAAGTGGGGCGAATATATTTGATAAAAATTGGCTTTTAATAATAAAAATTGCAAATACTAATTGGATTAGCAAACCCATTCCAACCAGTCGCCAATTAATTCTTTTTTTATTGTTAGAAAATAAAAATGCAAGTCCAATTATGACGATAATACCAATGATTCCACGTAATACTGAAATGAAGTCCATTAACCTTTAATATTTTAATGTTATACTTGATGACATTTTCGACATCTTGCTTCATATATATCTCTTGCGCCGATTACTACAAGTTCCTGTTGATTAGTAATCCTTTGAGTTCTGTCTGCAGGATTTCCACAAACTACACAAATAGCAAGTGTTTTAGTTATATATTCTGCTACAGCAAGCAAATTTGGAATGGGTCCAAAAGGTTTACCACGATAATCCTGATCTAAACCAGCAACAATAACTCTCTTGCCCATATTGGCAAGTTTTTCACATACTTCGATAAGTTCATCTGAAAAGAATTGAGCTTCATCTATACCTACTACTTGAGCATCTTTAGATAATTCAAGTATTTCTAATGCATTTTTAACTACAGTTGAAGATAATGATTGAGTATTATGAGATACAATATGATCTGTGCTATAACGAGTATCGACAGCTGGTTTAAAAATAACTACATTTTGCCTTGCAATTTGAGCTCTTCTTAAACGTCTTATGAGTTCTTCGGTTTTACCACTGAACATACAACCACATATTACCTCAATCCAGCCGACTTCTTTTGGTGTGTTGTGGGGTGTAATTTCCATAATATTATTCCAAATTTTTAGAAGTGAATGGATAGGGAAGTAGTTCACTTGTCTTAAATTTTTTGATTTTACCCTTCCCGTTAGTTAAAATAATATCTATTTCACCTGCAAGCTCATTTATAACCTGGCGGCATGCTCCGCAGGGTGAAGCAAATTCTTTATCATCATTTGATATTGCTATTGCAACAAATTTTTTTTCACCTTCAGAAACTGCTTTAAAAAGTGCAGTTCGTTCCGCACAAATTGTAAGTGAGTAAGAACTGTTTTCAATGTTACAACCTGTATAAATCTTACCAGTTGATGTTAATAGCGCTGCCCCGACTCGATAATTGGAAAAAGGGGAGTGCGAATATCTCTTTGCCTTACGAGCAGCTTTTACTAATTCTTTAAATTCCATTTCTTTTTCTCAAATTTTTAAAAATATATACAATTTTTAATAGAATATCAAACTTATTTGAAAATGATAAAAGTATTTAATATATTTTCATAAATTTATATGAAAAAAATTTTTAAAAATATTACCATAAATAAATTTAACAAAAGAATATTAATCATAATTTTTCTGGCTAGTTTAACACTTGTAGTATGTAATGATTTTCTGTTACCTTGGTATGTGAATAAAAGTGGTGTAGTTGTTGTCCCTGATGTAATTGGAATAGACACAAATATCGCAAAATTAATCTTAGATTCTTTGAAATTTGAAATTATATACACTGGCTCGAAACCAGATGATAAATATCTTGCCGGTTCGGTAATTAGCCAGAATCCAATACCAGGTAAAACTGTAAAACCTGGTAGAAGAATTTACCTGACTATAAGTGGTGGTGAACAGCAAATCATTGTTCCAGATCTCAAAGGTAAATCCTTAAGAGATGTTAAATTTATTTTAGAACGCCACAATTTAATTCTAAATGAGATCACATATATTCCTGCTGAAGAGTATCCACAAAATACTGTTGTTGATCAAACAATACAGGCGGGTACGAAAGTTAAAAAAAATTCTTTAATTTCACTAACTGTAAGTCGTGGAAAAATTTCTGATAGTGTGGAAGTACCAAATCTAATAGGGAAATCTCTTAAAGAAGCAGAAAAAATAATTGGAGAGTCTGGATTAAAAATTGGCCAAATCGAACTACAAGCATCTATGACAATATTACCAAATACTGTTATTGATCAGTATCCTCGACCTGGTGATTTTGTTAGTTGGGGAGATCCAATAAATTTATTTATAACTAAAACAGGCACGAAAAAAATAGAAAAGTTTGAGTACTAATGAATAAGAAAAGAAAAGTTTTAATAGCACCATCAATTTTATCAGCTAATTTTACAAACTTAGATAAGCAAATAAAAATAGTAGAAAAAGCTGGAGCCGATTGGTTGCATCTTGATATCATGGATGGAAACTTTGTTCCAAATATTACTTTTGGACCATTGGTTGTTGAAGCAATAAGAAAAATAACACACCTTCCATTAGATGCACACCTAATGATAATAAATCCAGATAGATATATTGAGCAATTCTATAAAGCTGGAGTAGATGTATTAACAGTTCATGTTGAGACCTGCCCTCATCTGCACAGAACTATCCAACAAATAAAGTCATATAATATTAAAGCTGGGGTAACACTTAATCCTGCAACACCAACAAGTATGATAATCGAAATCATACCTTTTGTAGATTTAATTTTAGTAATGACTGTTAATCCAGGTTTTGGTGGACAAAAATTTATTGATAAAATGCTAGAGAAAATAAATACAATCTCAAAGATAAGAGATAATATGAATAAGAAGGCTCTTATTGAAGTAGATGGAGGTATAAATGTAAAAAATGCAAAGCAGGTATTTGAAGCTGGAGCTGATGTGCTGGTTGCGGGAAATTCGATATTTAAAAATAAAAACATTTCTAAAGCCTTGATAGATATCAGGAAATCAACATTTTAAAATATTATGAACTATTTAAATATTAAATTAAAAATTAAAGACCCGTTTGCTGAAATTGTTCTGAACAGACCTGATAAAAAAAACGCACTTAACGACCTCCTAATAAAAGAACTAACTGAGGCATTTTTATATTGTAGTAAAAACCATAATACAAAAGTAATAATTTTAACAGGAGAAGGTAATGCATTTTGTTCTGGAGCTGATCTCGAATATTTACAAAGAATATCTAATTTTTCGTTAGAGGAAAACAGAGAAGACTCCAACAAATTGTTGCGTTTATATAGCGTTATCTATGAAATTAAAAAGCCTACAATTGCAATGGTTAATGGGCCAGCACTGGCAGGCGGTTGTGGTTTAGCATCAGTGTGCGACTTCATAATTGCTTCAAAGGAGTATGCCAAATTTGGTTATCCAGAAGTTAAAATCGGTTTTATTCCTGCAATTGTAATGATTTTTTTAATTAAGCGAGTTGGAGAAGGTATAACTAAAGAATTAGTTTTGTCTGGAAAAATTATTGATGCCTCCGAAGCAAAATCAATTAATCTTATAAACTATTGCATCGAAAATGAAAAATTATATGACTATACATATGAATTTGCGGAAAAGTTAATAACAGAGAATAGTTTGCTTGCAATGGGACTTTGCAAAGATATGATAATTAACTTAGGTAATTTATACTTTAAACAAGCATTAGAATATGCTGCAAATATGAATGCTGTTGCAAGAATGACTGAGGATTGTAAAAAAGGTATTAAAGCATTTCTTGAAAAACAGAAAATCAAATGGTGAGAACATGGAGGATTTAAAAAAATACATACGAAATATTTTAGATTTTCCTAAAAAAGGAATTATGTTCCGGGATATCACACCATTATTAAACAACCCAGATACTCTTAAGATTGCTGTGGAAATGATTGCAAATAATTACAAAGATATAAAAGTAGACAAAGTTGTTGGAATTGAATCAAGAGGCTTTATTCTAGGAGCTATACTTGCATATAAAATGAAAACAGGATTTGTACCCGTAAGGAAACCAGGCAAACTTCCGTTTGAAACAATTAAAGAAGAATATAAGCTTGAGTATGGCTTTGATTCAATTGAAATTCATAAAGACGCTATTAAAGCAGGCGAAAATGTACTTTTACATGACGATCTCCTTGCAACAGGTGGAACTGCATTAGCTGCTTGCAAATTGATTGAAAAATTAGGAGGTAAAATAGTTGGTGTTTCATTTTTAATAGAGTTAAAATTTTTGAATGGAAGAGAAAAATTAAAAAATTACAATGTACATTCCTTAATTAGTTTCAGCTCCGAATTATGATATATGTGAATTTTCTTAAAGTCGAAGCTTCAGGAAATGATTTTGTTTTAATAGACAATTTTAAAAATCAATACAAATTCCAATACAAAGATTTTGCCAGGGCTGTATGTAACAGACATAGAGGAATTGGTGCAGATGGTATTTTAGTGCTCGAGCCATCCGATCAAGCGGATTTTAAAATGAGGTATCTAAACTCAGATGGATCTGAGGGGGGAATGTGTGGTAATGGTGGTAGAGCAATTGCTAGATATGCATCCCATATATTGGGTAAGAATATTTTAAGTTTTGAGGCATTAAATCATATTTATAAAGCCGAAGTTAAAGGAGATAATGTATTATTATTAATGAAAAACCCTGAAAATATAAAACAGGTAACCATCTCCTATAAGGAACAAGAAATACCAATTTGGAGTATAGATACGGGAGCACCACATGCAGTTATTTTTTGGAAAGATATTTCTTCCTTTGAAAAAGAATTCGATGATTTCAATATTCTTGAATTAGGAAGATATATAAGATATCACGAGCTATTTGCACCCAAAGGAACAAATGTGAATTTTGTACAAAAAACCGACACAAATAAAATTAAAATAAGAACTTACGAGAAAGGTGTTGAAAACGAGACTTTATCTTGTGGAACGGGTTCAATAGCTTCAGCAATTATTTCATTTTTAAAACTTAAATTATCACCACCTATTAAAATTATTCCTTTAAGTAAAGATGAACTTTTAATTGATTTCGCTATAGATGATAATAAAGTAGTTAATGTAACTATAGAAGGAAAAGTGAATTTTGTCTTTAAAGGGGGATTAATTTATAATGAATTTGAAAGTAAAATTTCATTAAACGTATGAAATTTCACTTTATTTTAAATCCAGTTGCAGGCAGAGGAAAAGCGTACCGGGCAATAAAATATATTAGAAATTTACTCCGTAACAAAAAGATAAATCATGAATTTTCTATTACAAATTCACCTGGAGATGCTACAAGGATAGCTAGTGAATCAAAGGATATTTTTGATACTATTATTGCTATTGGAGGCGATGGTACTGTAAATGAAGTGATGAACGGTTTAGTTAATTCAGATGCGAAGCTTGGTGTGATTCCTTTAGGTTCTGGGAATGATTTTGCAAGATCTTTAAATTTATCAAAGGATATTGATAAAGCAATCAATGTAATTCTTGATGGCAAAATAAGTTATTGTGATATAGGTAAAGTTATAACTAAATTAAAAAATGAAAATAATGAGGAGAAATTTTCAGAAAGATTTTTTATTAACGGTATAGGAATTGGATTTGATGCAACTGTTGCATTAGAAAGTCAAAAAATAAAGTTATTAAGAGGATTACCATTGTATTTTGCAGCTGTTATTAAAGCATTACTTAAATATAAAACCCCTAATTTTACAATTAAATTAGACGAGTTTATTACAAAGAGTAAATGTTTTTTAATTTCAATTGGAAATGGTAAAAGTTCAGGTGGTGGTTTTAAACTTACGCCTGAAGCGGATATAAATGATTCTAAATTTGATGTTTGTTATGTAGATGATATAGGACTTTTTAAAATCTTTAAAATGTTACCAAGTTCGATTAAAGGAACCCATAAAAGATATCGTGAAGTTCATTTTTCAAAAGCTGAAAATATACAAATATTTTCTAATAATAATTTTGTGGTGCATGCAGATGGAGAAATAATTGGGAAAAAAGTTAATAGTGTTGAGATAGAAATAATATCGAGTAATTTAAAAGTAATTCATGCTTAATAATTAAGGCTTCTATTACTAATAATCAATATTATGTAAAGTATTTTAAATCTCGTTCTATTCCCCAAGCAGATTCTCCAGTGAATCTTGATAAAGTTTTTCTAGATGCTTAATATCTATTTTTATTTTATCATTAATTTCGAGATAATTACCCCCGACCGAACCAATTATTTTAAAATTTATATTAAATAGACTTAAGAAATTTGTTATAGTATCTTGATTATTCTTGCTACATGTGATAATAATTTTAGATTGATTTTCATTAAAAATAGCATAATCCAAACGATTTATGAATTCAATATTTACTTTACATCCTATATTACCAGAAATACAACATTCTACTAAAGAAATGGCTATACCTCCATCACTGACGTCATGAGCTGAATTAATTAATTTCATCCTGATTAATTCTTGTACAACTTTTTGTACGACCTTTTCTTCATAAAGATCAATTATGGGAGCATCACCTAACAATTTATCAGTGATTATTTTTAAATATTCGCTTCCAGAAATATTTTCGGGGTTTGATCCGATTAATATTATGCTATCTGATTCATTTAAAAATCTTTGTTCAGTAATGAAATCAAGATTTTCGATTAATCCGAGCATTCCAATAACAGGAGTTGGAAATACTGAATAATTTAAACTTTCATTGTAAAAACTAACATTGCCACCTGTTACAGGTGTATTTAATACATTGCAAGCGTTTTTAATGCCTTTGATAGCTTCTGAAAATTGCCAATAAATTTCAGGATCATATGGATTTCCAAAATTCAAGCAATTTGTTATAGCTAATGGTATTCCACCCTGACAAACCACATTTCTAGCAGATTCAGCTACAGTAATTTCCCCACCCTTTAATGGATTTAAATAAGTATATCTACCGTTACCATCTGTTTTAAGTACCAAAGCTTTATTTGTACCTTTAATTCTAACAATACCTGCATCAGAAATGTTAAGAGGTATTGTGTTAGTTCCAACCATAGAATCATATTGAGAAAAAACCCATTTTTTCGAACATATATTTGGTGATGATATTAATTTTATTAAAATATCTTCATAATCTTTAGGTTGAGGTAAAATATTAAAATCGAAATTCCTGATTTGATAAATATACTCTGGTATTTTCGTCTCTCTCTGATAAACTGGTGCTCCATATCCTAAGACTAATGCTTTTGCAGGGATTTCAGCTTCTAACTTTCCATTATAGTAAACTTTTAAATATTCAGTGCCGTCAACTTCACCTATAATACTACCATTTAAATCCCATTTTTTCAATATATCGAATATTTCCTTTTCCTTGCCTTTCTTTATGATGTAGAGCATACGTTCCTGGGATTCAGATAACATAATTTCATATGAACTCATATCTTTTTCTCGAGTTGGAACTTTTTCCAAATTTATAATCATTCCAGAATTGCCTCTAGCACTCATTTCAGATGTTGAACATGAAATTCCGGCTGCTCCCATATCCTGAACTCCAATGAGATGCCCACTTTTTATAGCTTCTAGGGTTGCTTCAAGAAGAAGTTTTTCTGTAAAAGGGTCTCCAACCTGAACTGAAGGTCGCTTATTTTCAGAATCTTCATTAAGTTCCTGTGATGCAAATGTAGCTCCGTGTATTCCATCCCTTCCAGTTGATGAACCGACAATCATAACAGAACTTCCCTCACCTTTTGCAACAGCCTTCATTATATGATCTTGTTCCACAATACCAACAGCCATAACATTAACAATAGGATTTTCTGTGTAACAATCTTCAAAATATATTTCTCCAGCAATTGTTGGTACTCCAAAACAATTACCATAGTCACTTATTCCTTTTACAACATTTTTAAAAAGATACTTTACTTTAGGATTTTGTAAATTTCCAAACCTTAAAGAATTTAATACTGCAATTGGTCTCGCCCCCATTGTAAAAATATCTCTAAGTATTCCCCCAACACCCGTTGCCGCACCTTGATATGGTTCTATTGCTGATGGATGATTGTGACTCTCGATTTTGAACGCTACAGCTAAACCATCACCTATATCGATCAATCCAGCATTTTCTTCTCCAGCTTGTACCAAAATTCTTTCACCTTTTCTTGGTAATGTTTTTATTAAGGCAATTGAGTTTTTATAGGAGCAGTGTTCACTCCACATAACACTAAAAATACCCAGTTCTGTATATGTTGGAGTTCGTCCAAGGATTTCAATAATTTTTAAATATTCTTCTTCATTTAAACCATGCTCTATTGCCGTTTTTAAATTTACTTCAGGTTCTTTCATAATTCTTTCCGTACTTATAAAAATAAAAATTCCCACCTGAGTTTTAATGGTGGGAATTTAAAATTAACATAATTTATTGTTTTAAAATTTATATCCTATATTCAAGCCAAATAAATGTGCATTATTTTTATAGCTACCTGGAAATTCATTTGTAGGGCTTTCAACAGTCCTATCCTTAAACATTATAAATTGATAAGCAAAATTGATATCGATGTTTTCACTTAGCTTGTAACCTAATCCAAATGTTACTTCATGTCTATCAGCATCTGGTAACATTGGTTCGACTGATTTATCAGGTTGTGGGGTTCTATCAAAAATATAACCAGCCCTGAAAGAGAATTCGTTCATCCTATATTCTCCACCAACACGTATTAAGAACGAATTTTCCCAATCTTTACCAGATTTAATACCTTTTTGTAGTACTCCAAGTGGGGATGCAGGACCTTCTTCAATTTGAACGTCTAAAGTATCATATGATTTCCATCCCACATATTGGAAATCTGCTTCTAATGTGAGTTCAGGCATAATGTCATAAGCGATGCCAAATAAAATATTATATGGTAAAGTTATGGTTGTTTTCCCATCTCCACCTGGGAAGTACGTTTCAAGTGCTTGCATGTCAGTGAATTTTGCTGTTCCTTCTAATTTGAGTTCAGTTGTATGCCTATACGACACACCTAATGATAAACCACTTATTGGTTTATATAAAATTCCTGCGTTAAAATTAAATCCATTACCATCTGCATCGAGTTCGGCAGTCCCATCTAAAGATGAAGGTGTAGGAGGAAGTAATGAAGAAAAAGTAGGAATTCTAAATTTTAGATTAACATTTGCAAGTACATAACTGAGTCCAATTCCAATTGAAAGTTGATCGTCAAGTTTGTATGCAATTGAAGGATTAATAAAAAATGTTTGTAAATCAGTTTTGACACTTAAACGTTTTCCAACCCAGTCTTTATCCCATTCCGTTCCCAATCCAAATGGATTATAAACTCCAATACCAAAAGTCAAACCATCATCCATTCCATACGTTCCATAAACATTGATTGGATAAAATATTTGACTTTTCATTTTAGTTTCATTAGTCGAAGGTGTAGGGCCTGTAAATTTTGTGGATGGGAAAATTAGAGTTGTTCCCAGCATCAGATTTATCCCTTTTTGAAATCCCAGTCCAGCTGGGTTAAAGTATATTGCAGATGGATCATTTGCCTGTGCGCTGAATGCACCCCCCATACCCATTGCTTTAGCTCCATGTTCATTTATCTGAAATCCTCCAGCAATAGTTAATTGAGAAATTATTATTGATAGTAACACTAAACCCAAAATTGAACTGTAAATGCTTTTCATTTTAGCTCCTGTTTTTGTTAATAATATTTATTAGAACAAATTATAACACGCAATTTTAAAAAATATTTTTATTAAATGCAAATTTATTCTAGAATAATTAATACATCTCCTTTTTCAACGCTTGTCTTCTCTTGAACTCTTATTTCCTTAACAACTCCTGTTGTGTAAGATTTAATTTCGTTTTCCATTTTCATAGCTTCAAGGATTAATAAACTGCTTCCTTTTTCTACTTTCTGACCAATATTTACTAAAATTTTTAATACTAATCCTGGCATAGGTGCCTTAATTACAACATCTTTAAACTTCTCTTCCCTACCTTTATTAAATATTTCTAATAATTGTTCAGTTTTATCTTTAACTTCTATTTCAAAAACATCATTATTGATGGCGAGTGTTATTAAGGAATCGTTATGACTTAAAATTGTAGCATCATATATTTTATTCCCAAAATTTAAAACGCACTCACCATTATCACTAAAATTTAATTGGTACTCAAATTCTTCATCATTAACTTTGACCTTCTTTGTATCGAGTATATCAATAGAATAAGTGTTATTTTCAATTTTTACTAGAAAATCTGACATTAATTACCTAAAATTTTCAAATTTTTTAACTCTCCATTTAGATACAGATTTATCTTTTAAACTGTGATTGGTAACTGATTTTTGATTATTTACATAAACTGCAGTTAAAATTGCTAATGCTTTCAGAATGTCTTTATTTTTATTTTTTACAAGCTCTGGATCAAAGTAATTTTCAATAAAGTGGGTATCAAAATCACCGTCTACAAATTTCTTATTTTGTATGATCCATTTGCAGGCATTAATGTTTGTTCTGATACCGGAAATTTTGTACTCCTCCAGTGCTCGTAACATTCTATTTATTGCAATTTCTCTTGTTTCGCCCCAGGCAATCAATTTTGAAATCATCGGATCATAATAAATTGAAATTTCATTTCCTTCATTTACTCCTCTATCTTCTCTAATAAATGCTCCGCTGGCAGGGTATAATTTTTTTATTGTACCAATTGATGGCATGAAGTTTTGTTCGTAATCCTCGGCATATATCCTACATTCTATTGCATGACCCTTAAAATTGATCTTATCCTGTGAATAACTCAACCGATTCCCTTCAGCTATGTTTATTTGCTCTCTAACAATATCGATATTCGTAATCATTTCAGTCACAGGATGTTCGACTTGCAATCTTGTATTCATTTCAAGAAAGTAGAAATTACTTTGTTTATCAACTAAAAATTCAATTGTTCCGGCATTAATGTAATTGGCACTTAAAGCTGCTTTTACTGCAGCATAACCCATTTTTTCACGCAGTTCAGGTGTTATAATAACTGATGGTGATTCTTCAATAATTTTTTGATGTCTTCTTTGGATTGAACATTCTCGTTCACCTAAATGAATACCATTTCCAAAATTATCACAAAGTATTTGAAACTCGATATGTCTTGGATTTTCAAGATATTTTTCAACATAAATACGATCATCACCAAAAGCTGTTTTTGCTTCCGATTGTGCAGCACGAAAAGCAGCTGAAAGTTCGGATTCAAAATTAACTATGCGCATACCTTTGCCTCCTCCACCACCAGCAGCCTTAAGTAAAATTGGATATCCATACTTTTTTCCAAAATCAACGGCTTCCTGAAGGTTATGTATTGGAGCATCAGTACCAGGAACTATTGGTATTGAAGCTGAACTTACAATTCGACGAGCTAAAATTTTATCTCCCATTTTTTTAATCGCTTCGGGAGGTGGACCTATGAAAATGATCCCAGAGTCTTGAACCATTTTTGAAAATTCTGGATTTTCAGATAAGAAACCATATCCGGGATGGATAGCATCTACTTTGCTCTTTAATGCAATATCTATAATTTTTTGCTTATTTAAGTAAGTTTCAGCAGGTGTTGCATGACCAATACAATAAGCTTCATCTGCTAACATAACAAAAGGCAAATAACGGTCAATTTCTGAATATATTGATACCGTTTTAATGCCAAGATCTTTACAGGTTCTAATTACTCTAAGTGCAATCTCACCGCGATTTGCTATGAGTATTTTACTTATTTTTTTAATCATTTTAGCTCTACAACTGTGACTCCGTACCCACCTTCATTCCATTCACCTAGTCTGTAGTTTTTCACCAATGGGTGGGATTTTAAGTATTCAGAAACTTTTTTTTGTAAAGCACCTGTACCTTTTCCGTGAATTATATCTATCCTGTGATAACCTTTTAATATTGCACGATCAATAAATTTGTCTAACATTGGGATTGCTTCTTCTCCCATCAAACCACGAATGTCAATCTCGTTCTTAATTTCTTCTTCGAAAATTTCATATTTGATATTTTGTATATAGCTTTTTTTATCTTTTGATTCTGCTTTAATTAAATTGTTCTTATTGACTTTAATTTTATAGCTTCCAAATAATACATTAAAGTAATTTTCCTTAAGTATTTCAATTATTTCACCAACTTCATTTGAGGATTTTAATCTAACAATATCTCCAATATTGAAATTTTCATTTCTTTGATTTGTGTTTAATTCCTCATTTTGTATCGTTTTTATTGTATTAAGGTAATATTCTTGTGTGGCTTTTATAATTTGATGGGATTTTTTGATTGAATCGCGACTTGCATTGCTTTCCTTTATTTCTTGAATTGTTTTCTCTATTAGTGAGTTAGCGTTGAATATTATTTCTTTTGCTTCTTGTAATGCTTTAAGTTTTATTTCTTTTATTTCTTTTTCTAATTTTTTAATCTTTTGATCGTATTCTACTATTAAACTTTCAAGTTTTGTCCTTTCTTTACCAATTTCTGAAATTTCTCTAACAAGAATTTGGTTTTTTTGTTCAAGGTTTACAAGTAAATTCTCAAGTGCCTGTTGATTTGTTGTTCTAAATTGGTTAGCATGTTTTATAAATTGTTCTGGAAGTCCTATTCTTTTTGCCATCTCTATAGCGTAGCTACTACCGGGAATTCCGATTATTAGTCTATATGTAGGTTTTAAAGTATTATGATCAAATTCCATTGCTGCATTTTCCATACCAACATTTTCATGTGCAAAAGCTTTAAGTATACCATGATGTGTTGTCACAAGACAATGAGTTGATCGATTTGTTAATTCTACAAGTAATGCCTGAGCAATTGCGCTACCTTCAATTGGATCTGTTCCTGCTCCAATTTCATCAATAATTACCAAGCTTTTGTCATCACAATTCTGTAGCATTATTTTGAGATTTTCAAGATGAGAACTGAATGTGCTAAGGTCTGCTTCAATTGATTGTTCATCTCCAATATCTACAAATATTTTTTCATAAATTCCCATTGTGGAATCAGGAGAAACTGGAATATGCAAACCTGACTGAAGCATAACAACCAACAGACCAAATGTTTTGATTGCAACACTTTTACCACCTGCATTGGGCCCTGTGATAACAATTGATTTTATATCTTTACCGATGCTAATATTTAACGGTATTACTTCATTTCTCTTATGTTTCATCAAAAGAATTGGATGCCTGCCATCTATAATATTAAAATAATTTTCTGAATTTATTTCAGGAGCATTACCTAATATTTCAATTGAGTAGTTTGCCGCTGCTTGTAAGTAATCTATTTCTCCAACTACCTCAATATTAGATTTTAATTCATTTATATTTTGTCTAATTTGGTTTGTTATCTCTTTTAATATCCTTTCAATTTCCCTTAATTCTTGAAATTGTAATGCTCGAATTTCATTATTCATTTCAAGTGTTTCTGCAGGTTCGATAAATACCGTTGCGCCACTTGATGAAATGCTATGTACAAATCCAGGTATTTTATTTTTATTTTCTATTTTGATTGGTATAACCATTCTTCCATCTCTGGTGGTAATAATTTCTTCTTGTGCCCATCCATATGCTGCCACATTTTTTAAAATAGTATCCATTTTCTTTCTTAAACTATCTGATTTATCAATTATCTCCCGTCTTAATTTTTTTAGTTCATTTGATGCATCATCTCTGATCAAACCATTTTCATCAATTACTTTTCCAATATTATATTCTAGAATTTTGTTTATATTAATTAGACTTATTAATTGATTTAAAAGAGGATATGTATTCTGTTTTCTAGTAAAATATTGATGTATATTTCTGATTACTTTTAAGACATTGTAAATTGATAATAGTTCGTTGGATTGCAGGATACTATCTTGGATAGCCGCTTTTGAAATTATATTTCTAATATCTGAAAATCCATATAATGGTAGGGGATCATCTGTTTCTAAAAGACGTTTTAATTCAGATATTAGATTTAATTTATACTGTATATCAGAAATATTCGATGATGGTGTTAATTTATCAAGCTTCTCACGCGCTATTTCAGAGATTGCATATTTTTTAATGTAATTTTTAACTTTAGGAAATTCTAATTTCTCAAAAGAATTTAAAAAATTAATCATTAATGATTAAAATTCATCTTTATATTTTTCTAATTGTTTTTGAATTTCTTCAAAGAAACTTTTTGATTCAGGTACTGCTGATAAGAAGAAATCGAAAACTTTTGGAGTTACATTAATAATATCTTTATAAAGTAGAGAGTCATTCCTGGTCTCTTCCGAAGGTATATCTCCAAATTTTAGTACTAAAAGCACTAAACTAGCAATTAAAATTCCTTGGATTGCTCCCAATATTGCTCCAGCAAATCTATTGATTAATTTCAAAACTGTGGATTTAGTGCTTAACCATTTGTATATCAATGTGAATAGAATTATTACGGATAGTAGTATTAAGAAAAATGCAGCCAAATAAGAAAAAAGTGGAGAAAATTCAAACCAATCCATTATTAATTTTCCAACTTTACCCATAAATTTTGTTGCTGCTATAAAACCAATAATAAAAGAAAGTATACTAAATACCTTTCTGAAAAATCCATCTTTAAATCCAAAAAGTGTAAAAATTACCACAGTTAACAGGATTAATATATCTACATAAGTTATCACTTTTGTTCCAACAATTTTTTAACATAATCAGAAAGAATTTTTCCATCCACTTTGCCTTTTAATTCTTTTGTTGCCACTGACATAACTTTACCAAAATCTTTTGCTGAATTTGCATTCAATGTAAGAATAATATTTTTAAGGATCGGAATTATTTCTGATTCATTTAATTGCTTTGGTAAAAATTCTTCAATAATTTTTAATTCTGTTGTTTCTTTCTCAACAAGGTCAAACCTACCACCTTTTTTAAACATTTCAATCGATTCTTTTCTTCTTTTTGCAGCATTTGTTAACACATTTAATTCATCTTCCTCAGTCAATTTACCAGGCCTTTTAGCTATTTCCTTTTCTTGTAGGGCAGCTCTTAGACCTCGAATAGTTTCTAATCTGAGCTTGTTCCCACTTTTCATAGATTTTGTGATTTCATTATTTAAAATTTCTTTTAATGACATTTTAATTCACTGTTTGAGATTTGCCTTCTGTTTCTGCTTCGTATTTAGATGGGCATTTTGTTAGAATTTCTGTTGCATGGAAATGACCATCAACATATTTACCTTTGACTACGATACTATTAGCAATTTCAAAGTTGTTTGGTTTTGCTCCTTCATAAATTACAGGTAGTTTTTTCCCGGCAGCATCCATCATATAAAAATTAAACTGCCCTTTTTCAATGTCAAAATTAGTTGGATCCTCTTTAACCCAATGACCATTAACTTGAATCTTTTTGCCTGTTGAAATTGCATCAGAGAATGTTCCATATTCAATATTGCTCTGGAGAAAAGACAATGAACCAAAAATTAATGCGGTTATTATAATTAATCCTGCAATTATATATTTTATTTTCATTTTATTCCTTTTGTTTATTGTTAATTTTTTTTTCAATATTATTTATTTTTTTATCAAGATTTAAAAGATAGAAAAAAATCCCTAACCAGCAGATTATAGAAATTATCAAAACGATATATAAAGAATTATTTTGTAAGAATTCCATCATTCGTGCTCTTTCATTTTATGATGAAGTATTAAATTTAAAACTCTTATTTTTAATATAAATATCCAGAGATATACTCCAGTAAATGCGAGCAAGGATATTAAAAATATTGTTAACATTGTTGGATTCATATGAATCTTTGCTTGTGGATTTACAATTGGATCTGGGTGTAAACTTGAAACTATTCTTGGCATTATAAAAATAAAAAATGGAACAGTTAAACCAGCAATTATTGAATATACAGCAGATAATGTGGCTTTTTTTTCTTCATTTTCGATTGAAGAACGTAATGTAAAATAAGCACCATAAATTAACAACAAAATAAAAATAGATGTTTGTCTTGGATCCCAGTTCCAATATGTTCCCCAACTAAATTTTGCCCATATAGCACCAGTTAATGTTGCAAGTATACAAAATAAAAATCCGAGACTTGCAGCGGTGGATGATTTTATGTCGTTAACAAATTCTTTGGTTCGAAGGTATTTAATTCCAAAGTATAATGAAGATATAAAAGCAATTACACTAACCCAGGCTGTGGGCACATGGAAAAATATTATTCTTGCTTTATCACCCAAGCCCGGAACAATAGGCATTTCATACCAAAATTTTGGTATTTCAACCATTGGCAAGCTTAATCCAGCAATAATTATAATGGTTAAACCTATTCCTAACATTATTTTATAGATCATATATGTTTGATATCTTATTGAAAAAAATACAAAAAAGTTTTATTAATGGCAAACTTATATTAATCTTTCCATATGTAATCAAATAGCAAATAAGAGCTAGTGGTTATTACTATAAAATATGCAATCATAACTTGGAAATCAGGTATAGCCTTTTGAAAATATTCGCCTTCTAAAGCTAATTTGGTTGTTTTTATAACTTCCAATAATAACGGCAAAAGTATGGGAAAGGATAGAACTGGATATAATGTACCTTTTGTATTCGACTTAGCAATTATAGCAGCTATTATTGTAGATGTACTGGCTAATCCAATTGTTCCTAAAATCAATGTTATAATAAAAATATCAGGGCTTTTAATACTAAAGTTTGGCATTAATAATATATATAATACTGTTGAGAAGCAGTTAATAACTACCAGCAGTACTAAGTTAAATAATAATTTTCCAAAGTAAACTGTGATTGGAGTTGTGATTATGTGTAAAGTCATTACTGTATTTTTCTCTTCTTCGCTGATGAATGTTCTTGCCATACCAGACATCGCAGAGAAAAATATTATTATCCATAAAATACCTGCTAAAATTTCATAAGGAGGAGTTTCATATGCGATAGCAAACAAAATTATTGAAATTGTAGTTATAACAAACATCACTAGCGCATTCAATGCGTATCTGGTTCTTATTTCTGATTTGAAATCCTTTTGAAATAATGCAATTATTGGAATTAAATATTTAATCATATAATTTATTTAGAGTTAGATATTTTATCTAAATCAATGATACTATCGCATATTTGAATATCTTCTAAATCATTTGTTGCAATGATTACACTTCCATTTAATTTATGTTCATTAATAATTTCGTAAATAATACTAATTCCCTCACTATCTAAATTTGATCGAGGTTCATCCAGTATCAATAAACTAGGATTATGATATAAAGCTGCAACATATTTTAACCTTTGCTTCATACCGGATGAAAATTCTCTAACATAATCATCTTTTCTATCAATTAAACCAACTCTCTCTAAAAGTTGTTGTATTTTTTTTTCATCAACATAAATATTTCTAATCTTAGATATTAGTGCAATGTTTTCAAATGCTGAGAATTCATCATATAATTGAAGATAAGGAGATACAAATCCGTAGTATTTATTTATCTCGGAGTAATCAAGCACCTTATCACTTAAAATATATCTTAGTTCTCCACTACTTGCTGTAATAATTCCTGCAATAATTTTAACCAAGGTTGATTTTCCACTACCGTTTTTTCCAGTTATTCCAAGTATATTTTTCGAATTTAATGAGAAGTTAATGTTCGAAAATATTTTTCGACTTCCAAAGCTCTTTTTAATATTTATCGCTTCAATTTTTAACATTGTTACTTCTTTAAAATTGCAAGCTTCCCTTTAAACTCTTTTTTATCTGAGTTTAGAATAAATATATAGATTCCACTATTTACATAGTTACCACTTTCATTTTTTGCATCCCATTCAATGTATTTAGTATGTGGTAACAGTTTATAATGCTTCTTGTAAGTTATATTCATTTCCGAGTCATAAATAAGTAGTTCTACTTCAGTGATCGATTCAGGAATAGCGAATTTTATGGTGCCACCATCACCAATAATAAAAGGATTTGGATAAGCATAAGTAAAATTTGAATATATCACATCTATACTACCAAAATTCCAATTTTCAATATCATTAACTGTTAATGTTGCATATAAATTAGGTAATACCTGTTTGGAATTCATATCACTTGTTGTGGACAATTTGAGTGAAAATTTAAAATTGTTGATATTTCCTAGTAAAGTTGTCTCATAATTGAGATTATTGATAATAATTGTTGACGTGGCATCGTTATATTTTATTGCTTGATATATAGTTGAAAAATTCTGCAAGCTATCACTAATTATTCTACCAGAATTTAAAACTTCAAGCTGACTTTTGGATTTAATCAATGGATAATATTTTGCCTCTTTGTAAGTTCCATATTCTTTAGCTCTATCACCAGTATAATAATTCCATTCAGAAAATTCTACAAATGCTAATCTTAAAGAGGAATTTTCCTGTATTAAAGCTTGATTTAGAGCATAAATACTTGCCACTCGATAAGGTATTTGATTTTTGAATATATCCCAAGTATTCTTCATTACATTTGGTGAATATCGTTCCTGTAAAAATTTTCCAAATATGGCTCTGCTATATTCTATAAGTCCATCAGTATATATTAAGGAAATTTCAGGTGTCGCAAAGTGCCCTCTTGGTGTATTCTGTGATGTTTTTATATATTGATAATAATCGTTTACATCATCGAATATAAAGTCTTCTATCCAAGTGCTAGTTATTTCGTAAAAATATCTATCATAATCCCTATATCCATAACTACCAAGTTGTATTGCATGATGAAATTCATGTGCTGCTGTAACTTTTAAACCAGCTATTCCTCTGCTAGATGGATAAACAGATATAAAATCATTATCTACCTCAATGTATGTGTAATATCTGGGGGGAGTTTGTCCGGAATTTATTGGATATAGCGACGGTACAGTTTGGCCATACAATCCGCTCCCCAGTTCTGTAATGTATATGTTATATTTATTATAACCCGGTTCAAACGGTGGAGGAATATAGTGATATTCATCAACAATCTTATCCCATACATAGTTAAAGTAATATAATACTGAATCTATATAACTTTCGATTACAAGCATTGAATCTTGGTGTGTTTTTACAAAGCTTGTATCACTCAGCATTCTTTTGAATTGAGGCGTTAGCAATGAAGGTGTATTATAACCAAGAGTATCGTAATAAACTGTAAAATTTTTGGAATTGCGAAACTTTTGCCTTATTGGTGGTTCAAGTAATTTTGATAAATAGCTGATTTCAGTTTTATTCATATACTGAGATTGTGTTATGATATCAAATACCAAACCAAGAGCACACTTAGGATGATTATCTAAATGAAAATGGCTCAATTGTCCGTTTTGTCTCCATAATTTAATGTTCTCAAAATATTCAGTTGCATTGAACTGATGTGTTACATTTTGAGCTTCTAATATGAGATTATTAAAAAATAATATGCTAAATATTGAAAATAGAAAAGTTATTTTGCTTGATTTACTATTGGCCATACACTATTTTTAAAAATCCATCCTTATATACAAGTGCTAAATCGATATGAGAATCATTATTTAAATCTTTTGCTAAAAAACTTGAAATTTCATAAATACCCATGATTGTTTCAGGGTTTGAAAAGTGTCCATTGCCTTTATTAAAAAAGACTTGAAGAGTTTGGGTGTATGAATTCCCGATTATAAGATCTATCATATTATTCCGATCAAAATCACAAAATTGAAGATTATTTAAAGAATTCAGTTTTACATTTTCAATTATTTGATGTGGCTTATTAAATAAACTGTCAGCAGTATTGTATAATGATAAAATTAGTTTCATTTGACCTGGAGAATAAAATAATAGATCTATATAATCATCATTATTAATATCCTCTTTTATAATAAAATATTTTGTAATACTTGTGTCTTGGATTTCGAAATGTTTTTTGTTGTTCAGGATATTATAATTTGAATCTAATGTAGAACTCATCAGAATAATATTGTTTCTATAATTTTTCTTTAAATACAAATAATCAGGATGTTCATCATAGTTTAAATCCAGCATTGTAACTCCCAATAAATTTTCTCCTAAGCTAGTTATTAATTTCTCTATAAATTTGTATTTTCCCAATTGTTGATAGTAATATAGATTAACATATTTTGAATCATTTTCACTAGATAATAAAAAAAATTCTATTTCACCATTACTTTTATCTTTTACGTATAATATTTCTGGATTAGGTATACCAGCTACAGGATAAAAATTTGATTGAAAATAAGTACTGTCTATATATCCCAGATTTACAGATGGGATACCAGTATGTGTTGTGATTGAATAATATCTGCCGTTATCAATTTGACCTAAATATATGTTCTCAATATTTTTTGGAAATTCTTTAAGGTTGACCATTCCTGAAAATTGACCATTATTGTTAATATATAGACCACAAGAATAATTACTACTTGATGAAAGGAGTATATCTGGGTTCTTATCATTATTCAAATCAACTAAAAATATGTTTTCTGGAAATGGCATTGTTAGATATTTTGTTTCTATTAATTTGGGATTATTTGAATATTGATTATTTTGTAGAAGATACAATTTTTTGTTTTTCTCGCTTGAAACAACAATATCGAAAATATCTGAGTTAATTGTTCGAAATATCAGTTCAAAATCAGAAGCATCTGTTCCAATACTATAAACCACATCTTCATTGTATTTGAAGAAATTATTTTTAACCATAATTGAAAACAAATTATATGGTTTATTAAATAAGATCAAAGTGTTGTATGACAAATTATTTTTGCCATTAATAAAGAATTTATCGATAGTATTATTCGAATATATTTTATCTTTAAAAAAGTAGTTGCCAAGATTATCTCCTAAAAATGTAACAATAGTTTGTTTGTCTTCTAACAAAACAGCTAAATCTACGAAGTCATCATCATTTATGTAGAGAGTTTGTAAGGAAATGGGTTCAATGTTAAACGAAATAACAGATGGTGATAGATATTTCATTGGAGAATATGAAATAAAGAATAGAATTTTATTATCGATCCAATTAATTGCAAATATATCTGGTATATCATCTTCAGAACAATTGCATATTGTAATATAACTGAAAAAATAGTCTTGTAAAATATTTTGTGGATATCGAAATGTTCCATCTCCTTTTCCTTGAAATACAGTCAGTCCTAAATTTTTTTTACCGAAAAGGATTATATCCTTTTTATTATCACCATTTATATCTGCAATAATAAAATTTGAGAATGAGTCTTCTAGTTTAAATTTCCATCTATTAATTAAAGTGTCTTGTTTAGCACCAAGATATACCCTTAGCTGTTTTGTTCCGGGGTCCAAATATATTATATCAGACATTCCATCTGAATTTATATCATCCACTGAGGCTATAAACTTTTTGTTATCTGTTTCATAATATTTTATGTTCCAATTATTAAAATCTCCGGAGTTATAAATGATAGAAATTATTCCATTGTTGTATGAGCATATGTCCTGAAATCCATCACCATTAAAATCTCCTACAAGCAAATTCTTGTTACCTCTATAAAGTGGTATCTCTGATATTGTAGAAAAATACGGGGTAATCTTTTGAGCTTGAGCAAAAGATAATTCTAGGATATGTAAAAATAATAATGTAGCGAATAACCGTAAAGAGTTATTTAAAGCTTTAAAAAATGTATTTAATTTTTCAATCATTAAATATAAAAATATTAATTGGAATGTTGATCAAGTTTTAATCTTCTTTTCCTGCGGATTAGCGCCTCTTTATATCTCCTCTTTTCATCCTTTGTCTGAGGTATTATCGGACAAACTTTAACCCTGTTATGATTTTCGTCAAGAGCAACAAATGTAAAATAGGCTTTATTTGCTATTTTTGCTTCACCGGTTAACTGATTTTCTGCTATGACTTTAACACCAACCTCAAGTGATGTATTAAATGTTCTGTTGACAGATGCTTTTAATCTTACAATTTCTCCGAGTTTAATTGGATGATGAAATGAAAGCTGGTCAACAGCTGCAGTAACGCATATTCTGTTTGTGTGTCTCTGTGCTGCGACTGCGGCAGCAATGTCCATCCAGTGCATTAATCTTCCTCCTAATAAATTCCCTAATTGATTTGTATCATTTGGTAATACAAGCTCCGTCATTTCTATTTGTGAATCTTTAACGTATTTACATCCTTTTTTCATAATTTGAACCTACTAATAATTCTACCTTATATTTATGTTTTGATTGAGGATATTTTTTTAAAAAGATTTCAGCTTCCAATTTTGCCTCATCGTATTTTTTTCTCTTAATTAATACTTCAATTTTTCCAACATATGCAAGTTCAGAATATTTTGTATCATGGTATAAGTCAATAACCTTGTCGTAGTAAAATGTTGCTGCTTTATAATATTCCATATTTGTATACAGTATTGCAGTATCGAAGTCTTTTTTAGCTAATTTCTCTCTCAATTCGCTAATTTTATTTTCAGCATCAACAACAAGTGAATCGTCAGGAAAATATTCAATGAAAGTTTGAAATTCATCGATAGCTTTAAAAGAATAAGTCTGGTCAAGATATGATTTTGGCGATAACATATAGTAACACATTGCAATTTTGTATTGCGCTTTAGGTACAAGTGGACTAGCTGGCATATTTCTCTTAAGTGTTTCAAATTCATAGGAGGCTAAAAGATATTCTTCTCTTTTAAATCTGCATTCACCCAAAAAGAATTGTGCATCATCCGACACCGCACTACCGGGATATTGCATAGTAATGATACTGAATTCATTTATTGCTTCCAGATAATTACCTTTTTCATATTCTTTAATACCTAATTCAAATCTTTCTTCTGCACTCAATATCTTTTCAACATCAGATGATTTGCATGAATAAAATATTACTGTGAGTGAAAAAATCATTATAAATTTCGGTATTAAGCTTTTAATTTGCATAAACTACTTTCTAATTGTAAAAAATAAGTATACAATTATCGATAAAGTCGAAATTGTAATAATTGGTATGGTATATTTATCAATAAATGAATCTTCTGGAATTTTTGCCATCGTGAAGGTTAACATTTTGTTTTCTATATTTGGAATGGCGTTATAATTAATGGTATCATTATAACTTACATTAATAGGCTTATAACTTATAATATTATTTTGATTGATGAATTTAAAAAAATATTCAATGGAAACATTTCTAATAATTATTTTTTCTCCTAAAAACTTTCTCCTATATGGTTTTGTATATGAGATTTCTAATTTATTTACAATATATTCAAAATGAATATCATCTAAGTGTTCTGTAAATTTTAAATTATGTTTCTTTTCATCTTTAAGATAATGAATTATGAAATCGTAAAGGAATTGTTTTTCATTATCATAAATATATTTTATTGAAATTGTATCGTTTGATTTTAATTTAATATCTTTGAAAAATGATTCTAATGCTATTAAAGTTAATTCTTTTAATATTAATTCATTCGATTTGGTCGATTCTTGAGAAAACAAAAACGAATAAAAATAAATAAAGAATATAATATATAAGGTTGTTTTATTAATTCTTAACACTTATCAAAAATTTTTGATTTATAGTATGAATTTACGAAATTTTTATCCTATATACAAAACTTGTAGATTAAGTTAATTTAATCATTTTGATCCCTTTTATATATGTGACTGTCTCATCTTCGTTAAGAGTCCTAATTTTTTCGAATTTACTTATAATTCTCTTATAATTTTCATTAATTATATTGATATAATTTAACAGAGATTCATCGATACTAAAAGAATTTAATTTTTGTATATTCTCCCCTAACATGTTAAGTGGTTCCGAAATGTTTAATACCACTTGTGACACAATATTTTGCAATGTTTCAATCCTTTTCTGTTTTACCTCTATTTCAAGTAATTGTTTTTTCATTTTTCTTTTTTCTAATATTTCAATTATAGTTTTAGGTAATACAGGTGATATTATTTCTTCTTTTACCAGGTAATCTTCAACATTATGTCTCAATACTTCTAGGGCTAGATCAAAGTCTTTATTAACTGTTAGAAATACTATCGGAATATTAATTTTTTTTTCAATCAAGGCTTTGGTAATTTCCAATCCATTCATTCCAGGTAAAAAGTAATCCATTAAAATAAGGTCGATATCTTTTTGATTCTCAGCTTCTTTTAATGCAGCGTTGCCATTATCACATTTTATAATTAGGAACTTGTCTTTTTCATATTTTTGCAAATAAACTTCAACAAGTCTTGCGAAATCCTTGTTATCTTCAACCAGTAAGATTACTATTTTATTATCTCTCATAATCTTTTACTCCTGATTTTTATATTTTTGAAGTGTAAAATAAAAAGTTGAGCCTTCACCTATTTTGGATTCTACCCATATTTTCCCCTTATGAATTTCAATAATTTTTTTAACAATTGCTAGTCCAGCACCTGTACCTTCATATTCTTCCCTTGTATGCAATCTTTGAAAAATAACAAATATTTTCTCATAATATTTTTGATCAATACCTATACCGTTATCACGTACAAAACACAGATATGAATCTTCATCATGTTCTTTGCATCCAATTTCAATAATTGGTTCTTCTTTATCAGAAAATTTAATTGCATTGGATAATAAATTTCGAAATACAATTTTTAGCTGAGTTTCATTTCCAAACAAAATCGGTAAAATGTTTGGTTTTATTAATTTAATTTTCTTTAAATATAGTAGATAAGAAAAATCTGCTTCTACTTCTTTTATTATAGATTCCAATGACACAGGTTTAAAAGATTCGGTTATGCGACTTATGCGAGAAAGTGTTAAAAGATCATCAATTAAATTCTTCATTCTACCTGTAGATTTGACAATCGATTCAAGATATTCTGCTGGTTCACCATTAAGTATTTCTTTGAATTCAGCACGAAGTATTTGACTATAACCTTCAATACTTATTAATGGTTCTTTTAAATCGTGAGATACAACATATGTAAAATCATCTAATTCTTTATTACGTTTTTGTATTTCATTCGATTTTTGAACGGTTTCTTCATATAGTTTTGTTTTTTCAATAGCGATTGATATAAGACTGCATACATTTTCTAACATTGCGATTTCTGTTTCATCATAATAAGAATCGCTTTTGGGCTTTAATACAAGGGTACCTAATATTTTATCTTTTAAAGCTAACGGAAAATAGTAATACAGATACCCTGTTTCATCCTGATATTTTAAAGTTTTCATCTCATTAATCATATCCCAAAGAGGTGAATTAATCTGGATTTGTCCGGGTTGAGTAATACCTGGTATATAAATTTTTTCATTCTCAATTGTTTTTATATTAAACATTGTTGTTTCAAGAAGTTTTACTTCATCAATAAACTTTACTACCATCTCGTCAAAATCTACAATTCTAGTCAGATGTGTATGAATAATTTCGAACATTTGATCGATATCAAGAGTTGCTGTAAGTTGTTGGCTTAGCTCGTATAAGATACTTAATCTTTCGAGTTGTGATTGAAGTGTAGAATAAAGCTGAGCGTTGTCAATTGCAGTGCCAAGTTGGTTACCAATCATTGAAATCAATTGGTCTTCTTGCATTGCAAAGTCGTGTTCACGCATATAACAAATATTAAATACTCCTAGTATTTTATCGGCAGATTTTATAGGAACTGAAGCAAGGGCTGATAATTTTAAGTCAAATTTTGTTAAAACAAAATTTTTTATTTCATCAGGTATTTTATCCAATTTAGGTGCATAAATTGGTGTTCGATAATCCCAGTTCTGTTTATTTATTTTTTCATCAAATAATTGCAATACTTTTTCATGTGAGTAATAAATTCTTTTAAGTATCAATTCTTGAGGGTCTTCAGGATTTGTAAACCAAATTAACAAATAATCAGCTGATAATAAATCTGCAATTATTGGTAAAGCAGTTTGAAATATATTATTTAAATCAAAGGAGGAAGAAATATGTGTGGATATATCATTTAGATCTATTAGTTGCTTATTCAGTAATTTTAATGCATTTTCTGTGCGCTTTAAGTCAGTAATATCAGTAATAGTAAAAACTTCTCCGGTTATTTTTCCATCTATTATCATTGGATTAATTGTCAGAAGATAATTGTAAATTGTGTCCTGATGCACTTTGATTTGAAATTCAAGAGAGGAATAATTTTTTGTGGACTCTAAAATGTCTTTTGCAATATTTAAAATATTTTGACCAAATACGCCTTCGGGTAACTCATCAAAAAGATATCGACCATTATAATCATTTTTTATTTTAAGATTTAATTTTTTAATAAAACTATACCAGGCTTTATTTACTTCTCTTAATCTTAATTCAGAATCTACTGTAAATACAATTTTATCAATTGAATCTAATAAGTTATGAATGTATGCCGCATCATTGGTTACTTTTCTAAAAAGTAATAACCTATCAATTATTGCACCCATTTGTTCAATAAATGGTTTTAATCTTTCAATTAATTCCTCCTCGAATGAATTTGCCTCTTTAGAATAGATATTGATAGTACCCAGTATTTCTCCCTCGGAATATATGGGAAAAGAAATTATTGATAAAAATTCTTCTTCTAAGATATTATGAATGATTAATCTTTCATCCTCATTTGAATCTGAAATAAGAATTGGAGATTTTAATATTTTTGTAATTTTTGAGATATTACTTTCAATTTCTTGAATAATACCAGACTCATAACGTTCATCTTCTTTAATTATTGAACCGAATATTTCAAGTCGTTGACCATGAAAAACTACTGCATCTATTCTATCGAATGGCATAATACTGAATATGTTATCGGCAAATACACGGAATATTTTTTCAAAATCGGTTGTTTGATTTGCTGTTTGAATAATTGAATTTATGGATTCGATTAGTTTATTTCTATCTTCCAATTCTTTGGCTAATTTTCTACGGTCAGTAATATTTCTTGCGAGATTTAACATTGCAATTGGTTCACCATAAGAATTTCGAAGAAGAGTTGTATTTAAACTTATTGCAATTTTCTCCCCGTCTTTTGTTTGCCAGGTCATATCAAAATCGTGCAAATAGTTCTTGGTACGCAAGTTCGATACCCATATAACAAACTTACTCATTTCTTCTTCTATTAACCATGGATATGGAAACTCCTGACCGATAGCTTCAGAACGGGAATAACCAAGTGTATTTATAAATTCCTGGTTTACCTGTAAAACTTTACCTGTCAAGTCAGTTAAAACAAAAAAATCTCCTATAGTATCGATTACATTTCTTTGCAATTGTTCGGAATTTCTAATCTCTTCTTCTAATCTTTTCCTCTTAGTTATATCCGATATTATACCGACTATACCAACAATATTTTCTTTATTATCTTTAAGTGGAGCAAATTTTGCCCAGATATAACCTTCTCTACCAGTTTGGGGTATTTTATATTGAATGTCTTCTGTACTAATTACCTGTCCAGAAAGAGCTTGTTCTAAATAATAAATAGTGTTCTTTCCCAATATTTCAGGAAGTTCTGATATATTTCTACCCAGTATTTGGGTTCTTGGTAGACCAGTTATTTTTTCCATCGCATCATTCCAATCTAAAAAATTGTAATCATTATCAAGAACGATAACACCTTCCCTTATACCTGCAAGAATTCCAGATTTGAATTGTTCAGTATTTCGTAGTGTGACTTCTAGGTTTTTCTTTTCTGTTATATCAGATAGGATACCATATATTGTTTCAACAACACCATCCTGATTTTTAATTACATTAATCGAATCTCTTACCCATATATATTCTGCTTTTCCTCTTGGTAATAATCTATATTCTATGACATCTTTATCAATTATCTTATTCAAATTAGCCATTCTTGATAGTAATATTTTTCTATCATCTGGATGTGTGATGGTTAAAAGTAAAGATTTATTCTTTGAAATATCTTTTGTTGAAAAGCCAGTAAGTGATTCTATATTTGGACTAACAAAACTGAATGTATTGGTTGGACTTCCAAAATAAACAACATCAGATATTGAAGATATTAACTTTTCATACTTATTCAATAACCTTTTAATTTCTTCAATTTTTATCGAATTTTGTAATGAATTTCCTATGTGACTAGCGATTGCTGTTAATAGAGTTTCAGAATTATAAATTTCTGAAACCCGCTTTAAAGAAGCCAGAAGAAGAAAGCCATTTACTGTATTTTTAAAGATAGTTGGAACAAGAGCGACTATTGTAAATTTATGTTTTTCAAAATTTTTTTTATGTGGTAAATAACTTGGATACTTTTCAAATGGAAAAATATGTGGTTTCAGAGTCTTGCTCAGTAATCCGCCGATACCTTCGTTAACATTAAGTGTTGAAATTTGCTGTGTTAAATCTTGTGGCATTCCGATGTGTGAATATAAATTAAAATTACCACCATTTTTTATATAAAATGCTACACAATCCCATCCTAGGTAGCTTCTTAACTTTTCTGTTGTTTGTACTGTTAATTTTTCTAATCCCAAGTCTTCATTTAATACCTGAAGAATTTTATTAATTAGCTCAGATTCTTTTACTTTTTGAGTGAATTCATTTTGTAATTTAATTTGAGTAGTAATGTCACGATAAAATTCTAATTCACATCTAACGCCTTTATAAATAATAGGTATGTTTGAAATTTCGATGTATACATAAGATTCATCTTTTTTCTTAAACTTAAAGTTGCGAATTGTATTTATAGTTTTCTTTTGTTTACCAATAACACCATCAGAATTATTATTGGAAAATCCAACTGCTGATTTTTCTTTTCCAATTATTTCATCAGGTGTAGAAAAACCCAATAATTTTAAAAATGCAGAATTACACTTTTGATAAACTCCGTCTCTTAATATTGCTAATGCGTTATTAGATAATTCAAAGATGGATCTATATTCTTCACTTGAATTTGTTAACTCTTTTATTAATTTAACTCTTGAAGTTACATCAAAAAGTGTTAATTGTACTAGATGATGCTTACCAAATAAAATTCTTTTAATAAATAGATCACATATCTTTATTTCACCTGTTTTAGTTTCTATTTTGACTTCCGGTATGATAGAATCTGCTTCGTCTTGCAAGTTATTAATTATGGTTCGAATTCTTCGAATCTGATACTTATCGAATATATCTTGCAGTTTTACTTTGTTAGAAATCTCTTCTGATTTTTTATCAATCAATATAGAGAAACTTTTATTAGCATAAACACAAATATTCTCATCAAAAACAGCAATTGGTGAAGCTACTGAGTTCAAATACTTTAAATACTTGTCGATCTCTGATGTTAAGCTTTTTTCTAATTTTAGTTCTTCACTTATATTACGAATGGTTGCTAGATAGAATTTATTTTTGATTTCGCTAATATTTATTTCGGTAGGAATTCTTTTTAAGGATTTTGTTTGGATATTTAATCTAAATGATACGAATCTTTTTTCCTTCAGCAAGGCAAGATTTCTTAGAACAGTAAACTTCTCTTTTGGGTCGACAAGTTTTAGAACACTAATCCTATTAAAATCTTCTAAACTATATCCAGATAAAGACAATAACTTTTTATTAGGTTTTATAAAATCCCCTTCCCACTCAAATATAAACATTGGAATATTTGAATTCCAGAATGAAGAATGATATAATTCTGACTCGAATAGATCAACTTTTAGTTGTTTTTCTAAAGATTCTGACTTAATTTCCTTGTAATCAACTTTTGGTTCATTATTATCAATGTATTTTTTAAGTTTAAATGGAAAAACATTCTCAGGAATAAAATGATTTTTAAGCTGCACAACATTTAAAAAGAGCTCATCACCCAGTTTAAATATTCCGAAAGTTGCTGTTGATATATTTTTGATTATTACAATTTCTGAATTAGGTAAATTTGTATAGTTAAGGGTTGTTAAGAGGTAGGCCTTTTTTCTTGTTATATAATCACATATATTTTGATAATATTTTATTATCTTGGCTGGTTTATGAACGTATTTTATAAGGTTTGAAATATCATCAACAAAAACAATAAAATTTTTTGTATTTTTAATAAGATTTTTTAAAGAATTTGCAAAAGATATAAAATTTAAATCTTTATAACTGATATAAGCAATGTCTTTTATATTTGTATTTACAAAACTTAAAGAACTACGATCTGTTATAACTACAATTTTATAATTATTATTTATAAAATAATTAATTAATGGTGATACAGCGTAATCTAAGTTGTTAATCTCTGAGCCAACAAATAAAAAAGTATTACCTTTTTTGAGGCCTCCAATACGTTGAAAAAGTTGATCTATATTATATGTTTTTTTCATAATAGTTTAGAGATAATGTAATAAAAAAATGCATCTTATTCAAATAAAAAAGGCATCCTGTATTGGGGCAGGATGCCTTAATGAGAGAGCGATCACATAAATTAGAAGTAGGCAGCTAATTTAAATGATACTGTATTGAAGCCCAGCGACATTTGGGAAGGAAGGTCTTGTGTAGTTGTTGGTAAAGCCTGGCGTGTCACTTCAACAGTTCCACTACCAAAAACTATTCCAAATTGATATTCAGCACCGAGGCTGATCCTGTTGTAAATAAAATATTCAAATCCTAATAAGCCGGCAACCCCAAAATTGGTTGTACTAGCATAAAACTTTGTATATGTACCTGCTGGAGGTGGACTTGCGACAGATGGTTCATATGTACCAGATAAGAGTGCAAAGCCTGCAAGAGCTCCTATATAACCAATAAAAGAACCACTTTTAACAATATCTGATTGAATACCCAATTCAAAGCCAATTCCTAAACTTGATTCCTTTTGATCTGTAAAACCTCCAGAACCTGCCTTTTGGGTTTCTGAATTATAACCTAATAATAATGCACCTCTACCAGCAAATTCATCTGAAAAATAATATTTTACTCCAATTGCTTTAAAAGATGGAAAAGAAACTGAACCTATAGACATTGCGTTAGTTGATAAAAAAGACCCTGCACTTAAATTTGATAATCCATTGAAATGGAACAGTAATGCCTTATCACCTCTAGAATTCATTGCATCGCCTCCAGAAAATGCTGAATAAGATAATACTAAAATTAAACAAAAAGCATAAAATAAACTTTTCATAAAACCCTCATAATTATTAAACATATAATATATTTAGTTCAAAATTTGAACTGTTATAAATATACAATAAAATATGGTAATTGTCAAGTCCGTTTAACTTTTTTCTTTAAGTAAACGGCAAAATCCCTTATTTTTTTAAAAATTCATTAATTTTTAACTATTAATTGCTTCTCACGATTTTAATATATTTCGGGAAATTACAATTCTTTGTACCTCCGATGTACCTTCATATATTTCTGTAATTTTAGCATCCCTTAGATATCTTTCAACTGGATAGTCCTTAATATATCCGTAACCACCATGAATTTGTATTGCCTCAAGAGCAGCATCTACTGCAACTTTAGATGCATAAAGTTTTGCCATTGAAGATGCCATTCCATAAGGTTCATTTGCATCTTTCAGGGCTGCAGCTTTAAGTGTAAGCAAGCGTGCTGCTTCAATTTTTGTTGCCATATCAGCTAGTTTAAATTGTATGGCTTGAAATTCAGAAATAGGTTGTCCAAATGCTTTTCGTTCTTTTGAGTATTTTAAAGATGCTTCAAACGATGCCTGAGCTATCCCAAGAGCTTGTGCAGCTATACCAATTCTTCCACCATCAAGAGTTCTCATAGCAAATTTGAATCCGAAACCTTCTTCTCCAATACGATTTTCTGCTGGAATACGACAATCTGTGAATGATAATGATACAGTATCAGAGCTTCTTATTCCTAATTTTTTTTCTTTTTTAGCAACTTCAAAACCGGGTATACCCTTTTCAACTATGAATGCACTAATTCCGTGTGCACCTTTTGATTTATCAGTTGCTGCTATAACTAAAACTATATCAGCGTTTGCACCATTTGTAATAAAATTTTTTGTTCCATTCAGAATATAATAATCACCATCTCTTATAGCCACGGTTTTTTGATTTGATGCATCGCTTCCTGCTTCAGGTTCTGACAGAGCAAAAGCACCTAACATTTGTCCAGTTGCTAGCGGTTTCAAATATTTTTCTTTTTGAAATTCACTACCCCACTCCTGTATTCCATAGCATACTAATGAGTTATTTACAGACATTATTACTCCCGCAGAGGCATCTACCTTTGATATTTCTTCCATTGCTAATACATAACTTACAGTGTCGAGTCCTGAACCATTATATTTTTCTGAAACCATCATCCCAAGTAATCCTAATTCTCCCATTTGTTTAATTGCATCATATGGAAATTCTGCTTTCTCATCTCTTTCATTTGCTGAAGGAGCTAAAACTTCCTGAGCAAATTTTCTTGCCATTTCTTTAATCATCAATTGTGTATCTGTAAATTTGAATTCCATTGTTATCCCTCATTTGTTTTGTGTATAATCATAAAAACCTTTACCAGTCTTTCGACCTAAATTTCCAGATGCAACCATTTTTTTAAGTAGTGGGCAGGGGCGATATTTTGGGTCACCAAGTCCATCATACATAACATTCATTATATATAAACAAACATCTAGTCCTATAAAATCTGCCAGTTGTAATGGTCCCATCGGATGATTTGCACCTAATTTCATTACTGTATCTACCGCTTCGACACTTGCAACGCCTTCCATTACACAATATATGGCTTCATTAATCATTGGCATTAGGATTCTATTTGCGACAAAACCTGGATAATCGTTTACTTCAACAGGGGTTTTTTCTAATTTCTCAGCAATTGTTTTAACTGAATCATAGGTTTGGTTTGATGTGAACAGACCTCTAATAACTTCTACAAGTTTCATTACAGGAACAGGATTCATAAAATGCATTCCAATGACCTTATCTGGGCGTTTAGTAGCAGCAGCAATTTCAGTAATTGAAATTGAAGAGGTATTTGTTGCTAATATTGTATTCTGTGATGTTTTTTCATCGATTGTTTTGAATAATTCCAATTTCAAGTCTTTGTTCTCTGGAGCGGCTTCAATTACTAGGTGAGCATTTTTAACTGCATCAATTAAATTTAGTTCTGGCTTAATATTGGATAATATTAGACTTTTTTGCGCTTCAGTAAGTGTACCTTTTTTTATTTGTCGATCAATATTAGATGAAATTGTATTTAATGCGCGGTCTAAATACTCTTGTTTAATATCATTTAATATTACTGAGAAACCATATTGTGCAAAAACATGAGCTATACCATTACCCATAGTTCCTGAACCAATGACGGTTACATTTTTAATATCCATAATTGTATCCCTTTCTTTTTTATCTTTCGATGATGATAGCGCTTGCCTCGCCGCCACCAATGCAGGCCGTGGCAATTCCTCGTTTTGCATTAATTCGGTGCATTGCATGCAATAATGTAACTAAAATTCTGGTTCCGCTTGCGCCAATTGGGTGACCTAATGCAACGGCGCCACCGTGAATATTTACCCTTTTATTATCAAGATTCAAAATTTTATTGACTGCTATTGTCACAACTGCAAAGGCTTCATTTATTTCAAATAAATCTATATCACTCAAATTTAAGTTAGCTTTACTTAACACTTTTTTAATTGCATCTGCTGGAGCGGTAGTGAACCATTCAGGTTTTTTAGCATAGGAGGCGTATGCTACAATTTTTGCAAGTGGTTTCAAGCCCATTTTTTCAGCTTTATCTCTTGACATAACAACAACTGCTGCTGCGCCATCATTAATTTTTGATGCATTTGCAGCTGTAACAGTTCCATCCTTTTGGAATGCCGGTTTTAGAGTCGAAATTTTGTCAAATTTTACTTTTTTAGGTTCCTCATCTTCTGATACAATTATAGGCTCCGAATATTTTTGATCGATTTTGACTGGGACAATTTCTGCTTCAAAATATTTTTTTTCTTGTGCTTCGAGTGCACGTTTGTAACTATTAACTGCAAATTCATCTTGTTCTTGTCTTGAAATATTCATTTCTTTTGCACATATTTCACCTGCATTACCCATATGAAAATTATTGTACACATCCCATAATCCATCGTGTATCATTAAATCAGTTAATTGACCGTGCCCTAAACGATATCCATTCCGTGCTTTATCTAACATATAAGGTACATTTGACATGCTTTCCATTCCACCTGCAACTATTACCTCAGCATCTCCAAGCATTATAGCTTGAGTTGCCAGCATAATAGATTTTAATCCAGAACCACAAACTTTATTGACTGTCATACATTCTACGGATTCGGGTAGTCCTGCGAATAATGCAGCTTGTCGTGCAGGCGCCTGTCCCATACCAGCTGTTAATACGGATCCCATTATAACCTCATCAACAGCATCAATAGGAACATTTGCCCTTTTTAAGGCTTCACTAATTACCATTGAACCAAGTTTTGGTGCTGAAATTTGACTGAGTGAGCCCTGGAAAGATCCAATTGGTGTCCTTACAGCACTCACAATTACGGCTTCTTTCATAAATCCTCCTGAAATTATTTTATTCTAAGAAATTCTATTCTACGATTTTTTGCTCTACCTTCAGATGTTTTATTATCAGCAATTGGTCTTTCAAAACCATATCCAACTGTTTTAATACGATCTGGATTTATACCTTTGCTTACTAAGTAACTCTTTACTGATTCTGCCCTAGCAAGAGACAATTTTTTATTTGCTGCGACAGTTCCAATATTATCAGTATGTCCACTTATTTCAATATGGATTTCTGGGTTTGCTATCAAACCTGCTACAACTACATCTAATGTATCTTTAGATTGTGGTAGTAATTTTGCGCTATTAAATTCAAAATTTACACCTCTCAATATGATCTTTTGTCCGACGTCAGGAATAAATGTAATATCATCTTTGGGATCATTGGGATCTTTACCTTTGGATACTTCGACTCCATCTGGAACACCGCCTTTATCTGTATCCATAGCTAATGGATTGGTTAAGTAGGTTATTACTTCTTCACCATCAGTTAACCCATCGCCGTCTGTATCAATGATCAGAGGATTTGTTAAGTATCTTAAAACTTCCTCACCATCAAATAATTTGTCTCCATCTGTATCTTTTAAAGTTGGGTCAGTTTTATATTTCTTAACTTCATCACCATCTTTCAGTCCATCCCCATCAGTATCAGGATTTAATGGGTCTGTTTTAGTCGTTAAAATTTCTTCACCATCAAATAATCCATCCCCATCAGTGTCAGGATTTAGTGGATTCGTTCTATACACGAATATTTCTTCATAATCATTCAGTCTATCGTGATCAGTATCTTTATCTAATGGATTTGTATTATAAATAAATACTTCCTCACCGTCTTTTAATCCATCACCATCTGTATCAGGATTATAAGGATCAGTACCAAATTTTTTCTCATCTCGATTTTTGAGACCATCTTTATCTGGATCAGCATCACCTGATTCAAATATTGCCATCACATTAATACCAATAAATAAATACCCATCATTATTATCATTATATTTCCAATCGTCGAGATAATCTTTTGTACCAACATTATATGTTGCGGTTAATTCAACAATTGAGTTTCTTGTTATATAATATTGTAGACTTGCACCAAGGGGTATTACACCCATCCAGTGTGTATATTCCCCTCTTGCATTTCGTGGTAGTGGCTTTTCATTTTCATCTATTGGATTAAAGTTCATTATACTAATTCCACTGAACGCATATGGTCGTAAACGACCTGTTGATATTGGGGAAACAATTAATCTAAAATCGAATGGTATGATTTTAGACATGAAGAAGCCAAACTTTTTTCCTTCTAACATACCGAATCCGAAACCAGCTTCAAAGCCAAATGAACTGGTAGGATAGTAACGTGTGAATATTCGAGAAATAGGTTTAAATATGCTACCACCTACATCGGTTTGAGCCAAAGCGGTTCCAAAACTTAGACCCAATCCAAATGTTTTTTCAGTTATTTGACTTAAAGATATATTTTGGAATACAAAAAAAGCGATAGAAACTAAGATAATTTTTAACGGTTTTTTCATTAAATATTAGGTTGTTGTTGACTTAATTTAATATATAACTATGAGAAAGTCAAGAGTTTGAAGTTAAAATTTTATTATAAAAAAAGCCCTTTGAAAAGGGCTTTAAATTATATAAAATCCAATATTTTAGCTATTCATTGAGCGGAGAAATTCTTTATTATTCTTGGTTCCACGCATTTTTTCAAGTAAAAACTCCATAGCTTCTACAGTAGAAAAGTCGCTTAGGAGCTTTCTAAGAATCCAAATACGATTTAAGTCATCAGGGTCGAGAAGCATTTCTTCCTTACGAGTACCTGAACGATTCACATCAAAAGCTGGGAAAATTCTCCTATCACTTAATTTTCTATCAAGAATAATTTCCATATTTCCAGTACCCTTAAATTCTTCGAAAATAACCTCGTCCATTCTGCTTCCAGTTTCAATTAAAGCTGTTGCAATTATAGTTAAGCTCCCACCTTCTTCAATATTTCTTGCCGCTCCAAAAAACCGCTTTGGTCGTTGTAATGCATTTGCATCTACACCACCAGAGAGAATTTTTCCACTATGAGGGACCACTGTATTATGTGCGCGAGCTAAGCGTGTTATACTATCAAGTAAAATAACCACATCTTTCTTTGCTTCTACAAGCCGCTTTGCTTTTTCAAGAACCATATCAGATACTTGAACATGTCTATCAGCTGGTTCATCAAATGTAGAGCTGATAACTTCAGCTTGAACTGATCGTTCCATGTCAGTAACTTCTTCGGGACGTTCATCAATAAGTAGGACTATTAAGTATACTTCAGGATGATTTCGTTTAATACTATTTGCAATTTTTTGAAGTAAAATAGTCTTACCAGCTTTAGGAGGTGATACAATCATTCCTCGCTGACCTTTACCAATAGGTGCAAGTAAATCCATTATGCGCATTGAGTATTCACCTGGTGAGGTTTCTAACTTTAATTTTTCAAGTGGATAAATTGGAGTTAAATTGTCAAATAAAACTCTATCCCGAATTGCTTCTGGATTCTCTTCGTTGACTGCTTCAACTTTTAATAAAGCAAAGAACCTTTCACCTTCCTTTGGAGGTCTTACCTGGCCACTTACCGTATCACCAGTACGTAGGCCAAACTTTTTTATTTGAGAGGGCGATACATATATATCATCCGGGGATGGTAAATAGTTATAGTCTGCAGAGCGAAGGAAACCATATCCATCGGGTAATACTTCAAGAACTCCTTTGCTAAATCCAACTCCATCTTTTGCGGATTGAACCTCGAGTATTTTAAAAATTAAATCCTGCTTGCGCATATCGCTATAACCGGTAATATCAAGCTGTTTAGCGATTTTGGTTAACTCTGCAATCTTCTTTGATTTGAGTTCGGCAATGTCCATAGGCATTATAACATCTCTTAATTTGTTGATAATTTATTAGATATTATTTTAATATCTGATTTCATATGTATTTATCACTTTGTGATATTATTTTGGTTGGTATCAATTGTCATAGAAAAGTTTACTTGGATAGAAATCAGATATGTTTTGCTCGTTATATTAAAATCTATAAGAATATACATATATTTTTTACAAAAGTCAAGCTTCCAATAAATTTAAAGTTTCCCCCAAAATATAATGCGATCCGGTAATTAGAATAATATCTTTTGATTTATATAATTTAAACGCTATTTTCAAGGAATTTTCTACATTTTTACCATCAATACAAGGAAATTTATATTGATGTAATAAGTATTTTATTTGCCAGCTTTTTAAAGAGCGTTCGTTATTTGCTTCCGTAACTATTACTAATTTCGAAAATTTCGTAAGGTAAGGTAAAATACCATTTATATCTTTGTCGCTCATTAATCCAAAAATAGTAATTGTATTATAAATTCCCATTCTTAACAAGCTTTGTGAGAGATTTTTGAATGCTTCAGGATTATGTGCTACGTCGCCTATTATCATTGGGTCTGTAGAAAGTTGTTCAAGCCGTCCCCTCAAATTAGAAAATATTTTTATATTTTTTAAGCCTAGACGAATTTTCCTTTCATTTATTTTGTGATAATTATATTTTTCTTTCAAAATTTCGATACAAGAAAGTGCTAATAAAATATTATTTTTTTGATATATTCCCGATAAACCTATATTTAGATTTTTATAAACTTTATTTTTAAATTTTACATTTACTAAAATTTTTTCTAATTGATTTTGCAAAAAGTCTATTTTTCCTAATTTAAATACTTCTAATACTTCAGTATTTTTACTTCTTGCAACTTGCCTGAATATTTTCAATAAATTTTTATTTTCTACTGCTGTAATACATGGGATCGAATGTTTGATTATTCCAGCTTTTTCATAGGCAATTTGTTCTAGAGTGTTGCCTAAATATTGTGTATGCTCCTTACTGATAGATGTTATTACACTTATTAGTGGTCTAACTACATTAGTTGCATCAAGCCGCCCGCCCATTCCTGTTTCTATCACTGCTATATCAACATTATTGTCCGCGAAATACTTGAAAGCAATTGCTGTAGTTGCCTCAAAAAATGTCAGTTTTATTGATTCAAAATATTTTTTTAGATCTTTTATATATTCAACTAATTTTTTGTCAGGTATTGGTATACCATCGATTTTGATTCTTTCATTAAATTTTACTAAGTGTGGTGATGTATATAAGCCTGTTTTGTAACCCGAAGCGGTAAGAATCGCTGCGATCATTGCAGAAGTAGATCCCTTTCCGTTTGTACCAGCAATATGAATGCTTGGAAATTGCTTATGTGGATTGTGAATGTTCTCAAGAATTTTATTTATATTCTCGAGGCCCATTTTAATCCCAAATTTTTGTAGGTTAAACAGATATTTTAGTGTTTGATCGTAAATTTTCAATTAGTTTCAGTTATTTATTGCCAGATTACCAGATAAGTCGATAGAGCCAATAAATTCTTCAAAATCTTTTATACAATTATCATCACAAAATTTTTCAAGCTCTGTTATAATATCTACAGAAGAATGTGGATTAATGAAGTTTGCGGTTCCAATTTGTACTGCTTTTGCTCCAGCTAAGAAAAATTCTAAAGCATCGTTAAGACTTAGAATACCCCCAATGCCTATAACTGGAATTTTTACTGCACGTACAGTTTCGAAAACTTTTGCAAGTGCAATAGGTCTAATTGCTGGTCCAGATAAACCACCCGTAATTGTAGACAACTTAGGTTTTCTAGTTTTTACATCGATAGCCATTCCAACTAAGGTATTAATTAGAGAAACAGCGTCAGCACCTTCTGATTCTGCTGCAATAGCGAAATCAGAAATTTTGGTTACATTAGGTGTTAACTTTACAATAATCGGTTTTTGAGTTAATTTTCGTGCAATTCTGGTAATTTCTGAAACCGATTTCAGATTTGTTCCCAAACTCAATCCACCTTCTTTAACATTTGGGCAAGACAAATTCAATTCGAAAGCTTTTATTACTGGTTCATTGTTTAGCATTTCAATCAGTTTTCCGTATTCTTCGTCTGAGTTTCCTGCAATATTTACAATGATCACGGTGTTGAGGTTGGATAATTGTGGGAGTATTTTATCTAAAAATTCTCTCACACCTATGTTTGCTAAACCGATTGAATTTAACAAACCGCTTGGAGTTTCGATAATTCTATTTGGAGGATTACCAGCTCTAGGATTAAGTGTGATAGATTTAGTAATCAGTGCTCCTAATTTATTTACATCGATTAACTGTGGTATTTCAACTCCATACCCAAATGTTCCTGAAGCAGTAAATATTCTGTTCTTAAATTCCACATCTCTAATTTTAAAAGCAAATTTTGTCATATTATAATTCTATATCTTTAGCATTAAATACAGGTCCATCAACACAAGAGAGTAAATACTTTTTAGAAGAATTTTTAGATTTTACTGCACATCCCTGGCAAATTCCAGTTCCACAAGCCATCATGGTTTCTAATGAAATTTCACAATTTATATTGAATTTTCTTGCTACCTTTATTAATTCAATTAGCATTGGAGTTGGCCCACAAGCGTATATTTTATAGCTTTTACCTGCTGAATTAGATAAATAATTATCCAAAAGTGAAACAATATTTCCTTTATATCCTTCACTTCCGTCATCTGTAGAAATGTATTTTGCTGGCAAATAGTCTTTCAGTAAATATTCTTTATTTTTCGCGCCTAAAAAAATTACTATGTTTTTTTTAAGTCTTTGTAAACTTCTAAACAGCATTGGTAATGGAGCTGCACCGAGACCACCTCCTACTAAAATTGATATATCTTCTCCATCATCTAATTTAAAAGGCTTACCAAGAGGACCAATTATATCTAATGTATCATCAACTTGTTTGTGAGTAAGTTTTTTCGTACCCATTCCCATAACACCAACAACAATTTCTACTTCCTCTTCAGTTGTATAATATATACTAAACGGTCTTCGAAGTAATGGTACTGAAGTTTCATCTATTCGAATATTAACGAATTGTCCCTGTTTTGCCGATTGTGCAATAAGTGGAGACTTAAACTTTATCTTTATTATAGACGGATTTAGTTTTTCAATGCTTGTGATTGAACAAAATTGGTGGATCATAATTATTTTTATTCTGGTGGTTCTTCCTCATCTATTTCGATATCTTCTATATCTGGTTCTTCATCATCTTCTTCTCTAATATCCCTACCCCTAACATTTCTTTGTTGTTGAGAAACACTTTTTTTATTATCACCTTGTTGAGTTTGAACATATTTGGGTGAAGGTGGTGGTGGTGGTATAATTTCTTTTATCTTAATTACTTGTGATAATTTACTGGTATCTTCTGCTACAGCAACCTTATCAACTATTTCTTTTGCATATAGTGATTGAGGATAATTATCTATCAATTTTCTATAATAGTATTTTGCACTGTCATTATTTTGCAAAATATTTTCATAAGTCCAACCAATTGTAAAAATAGATTTAATGGAAAATTGAGAAATACTATCAGTACTGCTAATTTTCTTCAATATTTTTATAGCATCTAATGGTTTCTTGTTGTTAATTGCTAAAATGGCTTTTTCATACAGTCGCTCATAATTATAATTAGAATCAACAGGACTATAGAAGTCTTCACCTCTGATTTTCTTTGCAATCTGCGTGTATTCAGATTTAGGATATTCGTTAACTAATTTATAATAACAGGAGTCAGCTTTTTGTTGATCTTGTTTTAATTTATATATTTCAATTAGGGAATAGTAAGCTTTAGGGGCAAAATTATCTTTATATTTAGAATTTAATACATCTAAAAACCAATATTCAGCAGAATCTAATAGACTCAGATCTAAGAAAAATATAGTAGCAAGTTCCATCTGGCTTTTAGCTTGCAAAAAGAGCAAACTATCGGAATTAATACCAGCAATTTGAATTTTAGTTTGTTGAGTTTCGGTTAAAGGTATTTCTTCAGTTATTGGATCCTGTAATATATCTTCTTCTAATGTATCTTTTTTTTCTGTGTACAAAGTATCAATAGTCTTTGTAATGCTTGTATCGACATTAATGGAACTTATAGTAGTATTAGAATCTATAATTGATTTATTTGTATCAGAAAGATTTCTATAGAGACTGTCATACTTAAATATTTCGCTTCTGTGTTGTAAAAGTTTAGATAGTATTTCGGATTTTTTTTGTGCTAACCCAGTAATTTCTGATTGTGAAAATTCAGACTTAGCTTTATCATAATAAAACTTTGCTTCATTAAAGTCGTGTGCATTTTCATACATTAACCCCCTATAGAAAAAGCTTTTAGCTGCTGCGTCTGTTTTTTTGTAAAGTGAGTCAACCAGCTCATATTGTGTCAGAGCTGTTTCCAAATTACCTATTTTCTCATGTGTGATAGCAATTTCTAAATCTATATATGATAAATTTGTTTGTGAAATTTCATCTTTCCGCATTTTTGTGAAATAGTCAAGTGCATTTTTATAATCACCGAGTTCTCTTAACATTCTTGCGTAACTTAATTTTGCTTTAAATTTTAAGTTTTTATCTGGATCAAAATTTAAAACCCTAAAGTAGGAAACTTTTGCATCATTATAATTTTGTATTACTTCGTTAATTCTACCATTAAGATATGCCGCTATTGCAAGTAAATATTCGTCACCTTTAATTTTTAATGCATCTTCCAGAGATATTAAAGATTTATCGTATTGATTTTGTTGATAAAATATCTGAGCTTTTAAGAGATTTAACTCAATAGCAATGTCCTTTGATTTAATTGTGGCTTCTGAGATAATTTTATCAATATAAGTTAATGCACTTTCATAAGCTTCGTTGTAATATAATGTTTTAGCATATAATAAATGTGCTCTCCACAGATGCTTACTGTTTGGAAAATTTTCTATTAGTTCTTCAAACTTTTTAATTGCAAGATCTCCCTCACCTTCATAATAATAAATTTCACCTATCATCATCAGTGCATCGTCAAACCATTTACTCATCGGATAAAATTGTAATATCTTTGAAGCTTTTTCAAGAACAAGATTAAATTTTGTTTTTACGCTTGGATTTGCGATATACTGAGCAAAATAATTTGTGTCCAGATCTTTTGGTGGATTTTTTTTAAGTTCTATAATAGCTTCATCAAATGTTTTTTTCGCATTATAATAGGTATTGAAATAACCCATCACATTCTGATATCGGACTGTGAAAAATTTGCCAAAAGGTCCTGAGCAACCAGTTAGAAATAGCAATAATATTATCAATATTGAGAAATGTCTATTCAAAATTTTTACTTTCATTATGTAAATATTAAGGAATATTTAGAGAAAAAACAAAATTAAACAAGCTGCCCAATTATTTCAACATTGATTTCAATTGGTAAAAATGTATATGAATTTTTTATATGTATTATTACGACACCAATTTTATAATTTGATCGAAGTATCAATTTATCGGGCGATTTCGAAACTATTTCAATTAGTTCTCTTCCTTCTATTATTTCAAAAATAACATTAACTTTTTTAAATGGTATTTCCATTCCAAGTTTGTTATATGGCTTAACATAAATTGTTATAGTTGAGTTTCCATCTGGAAATAGGTATTCAGGTTCCTTATTAACTTCCAGTTTATTTACTATAAAGAATACTCTATAAACTAATAAAATAAGCACTAAAGCTAAAAATACAATAACAATTTTGATTTGAATTATCATTTTAACAGATTAAACCTTATCAAAGATATATCGTCAATTGTATTGTAATAAATATTAATCATAAATAAAAATGAGGTTAACAATCATGAGATGTAAAAATATATTTTTTCAATCAATATTATTTTTAATGATATTCGCTATACCCACATTTGGGCAGGTTCTAAAAGAATTAAAAATATTTAAGGGTATGGGACCAGAAATAGAGATCTTAGAAGATGACAACATAATGGTGCCTCCATTAAGAGGAATTATAGACCGCTTGGATTTAAGTGAATCGCAGGAAAAGGATTTCAGGAAATTACATTATGACTTACAAAAAAAGCAAACTGAATTGCTATCGAAGATTAAAACTGCCCGAATAGAATTAAGAGAATTGATGGATTCTGACAAGATTGACCGTACAACAATCGAGAAAAAGATCAGGGATATCTCAGATCTGAGATTAAAAATGCAATTAAATCGACTTGATAATTGGTTTGCTGTCAATAAGATCCTTGACGAAAAGCAACAGAAGATCTGGAAGGAACATTTTCAATTTATGGATTCTATGAGGATGCATGGATTTCCAAAATTTGCAAAAAATGAACGTTTTAAAAATAGGTCTAGATGTTGGTGATGAAAATAACTTTTACAATAAGATGAAATTATAATTTTTCTGTTTCTTTTATAAACCGCACTTCAAAGAATCATAGTAAGTGCGGTTTTTATTTTTGTGGATTTGTAGGACGAATATCAATCTCACTTATCATTACATTTCTTGGCATAAGTAAAGCTTCAACAACTACTTTAGCAATGTCGGATGGTTGAGGTATCGACAGGTTATCCGATTCTGTACCGGTAAATGTTGTATTCACAGATCCTGGACAGATAGTTATTGTTCTAATATTATATTTTCTAACCTCCAGCATTAAACTTTTTGAAAAGCCAATAACAGCCCATTTAGTGGCTGCGTAAACTGCACCACCTTCAATTGCATTACGACCAGCTAGCGATGAAATATTAACAATATCGCCTCTGTTTTTCTTTATCATCATTGGAAGGAATTTTTTAGTCATTAAAAACAAGCCCTTCATGTTTACATTAAACATCTCGTCATATTTTTGAATATCCATATCTGCTACTGTTTTTGCGAAATATCCAACCCCAGCGTTATTTACTAAAATGTCTACATTTCCAAATTTACTTACTACTTCATTGTGTATAGAATTTATATCAGACTCTTTTGAAATATCAGCTGCAATACACTCAATTTTTATGGTATTGTTATTAACCATAGAAGCAGTTTCATTAAGTTGAGATAAAGTTCTGGAAATTAGAACTAAATTGCAACCTTCATTACCCAAAGCTATAGCAATAGCCCTACCAATACCTCTGCCAGCTCCAGTTATTATTGTTGTCAAACCTGAAAGTTGTTTCACTTTAAATCACCTCCAATTGGTCTAATAACTATCTCTTCAATCATAACATCTTTTGGCGCTAATCTATATAGAGATACAATAATTTCAGCAACAGAGTCAGGACTCATCATTTTATGACGTAATTTTTCTAATTTATCCCCCCATATTGGAGTAGCAGTAGCACCAGGAAACACTGATAAAACTTTTATATTATGGTTTCTGATTTCCTCTCTAAGTACATTTATCATTCCTTTTAATCCCATTTTAGATGCAGTATATGCGGCTGAGTTTCTAAAAATTTTCTTTGCAGCAACCGATAAAATATTTATTATCCAGCCATCATTTTTCCTAATCATACTTGGTAAAACATTTTTTATACAGACAAATGATGCAATCAAATTAATATCTAAGATTCTTTTAAATTCTTTTATATTTGTATTTTTAAAATCTTTAAATGAAGTGATACCAGCGTTATTGACAAGTACATCTACAGAACCATAAGTTTTAAAAATCTTTTTATAGACTAAATTGATTTTTTTTATATCGGAGAGATCTAACGGTTCGATATAAGCTTCTCCGCCAAATTTATCAATGATGTTTTTAGTCTTTTTAAGCTTAATTTTTGAACGGGAAGAAAGAATAACTTTACAACCAATAATTGAAAATTGTATTGCTAGTTGTTTCCCAATACCACTATCAGCCCCTGTAATCCAGACTACTGCTTGATTCGGTTTATTTTTCATATTATAGTAATTTGGTCGAAATTATTTTTAAAAATTCATTTCTTGTTTTCTCATCTTCTCTAAATGAGCCCAGCATTGCGCTAGTTGTTGCAACTGAATTTTGTTTTTCAACACCGCGCATCATCATACATAAATGCCGAGCTTCGATTACAACTCCGACTCCATCTGGCTCTAAAATTTCAAAAAGGGCATCTGCAATTTCCTGAGTCATTCTCTCCTGAACTTGAAGGCGGCGACTGTATACCTCTATTAAGCGAGGTATTTTGCTAAGTCCAATAATTTTCCCGTCGGGGATATATGCAACATGCGCTTTGCCGTAGAATGGTAGTAGATGATGCTCACACATACTAAAGAAATCGATATCTTTAACCACAACCATTTCATTGTACTTCTCTTTAAAAATAGCATTTAATAAAACTTCTTTAGCATCAATATGGTGACCGCTCATAAATAATTCCCAAGCTTTTGCAACTCTAGAAGGAGTTTTAATAAGTCCTTCCCTACTTAAATCTTCACCCAATAGCTCAAGCATTTTTTTGATATTTTCTTCAAGTAAGTTTTTATCGATTTTGTTGATAGGCATTTTTCTCATCCCTTATATTCAGTCATATTTTTATCTGTTTCCGAGATTTTTATAGAATACAGTTTTCCATATTTTATTTTTGGTTCTAATATTTTCCAAAACTCTATTGCCAAGTTTTCAGTAGTAGGAATAATATCTCTTAAGAAATCTACATCCACGTTTAAATTTTTATGGTCTACTTTCTCAATTATTTCACTTTTTATTATATCTGATAATTTTTTTAGATCTATTACCATGCCAGTTTCCGGGTCAGGATCTCCAACGACGGTTACAATTAACTCATAGTTATGTCCATGACCAGCTGGATTTGAACATTTTCCGAATACCTCTAGGTTTTTTTTATCATCATATTTTTCATTAAATAAACGATGAGAAGCGCAGAAATATTCTTTTCGGCTTAAATATATCATATTTTACTCATTAATATTTATAAAATTAATATGGGCTCAACTCTTATGTTGAGCCCTTTGAAATGAATTTATTTTAAAGCTTCATAAACTTTACCGACAATATCAGCTGAGGGTTTTAAGGTCTTTTGCCCTTCAGTCCATCTTGCAGGACAAGCTTCGTCAGGATGAACGGCAAGATAAACATTTGCTTTCATCTTTCTGAGTAACTCATCTGCATTCCTTCCTACATTGTAGTAATTTATTTCTGAGGCAACGAGCTTACCTTCGGGATTGATAATAAAAGTTCCTCGTAATGCTAATCCGCTGTTTTCGTCGTATACACCAAACATACGAGATATCTTACCTGTAGGGTCTGCAGCCATCTGATACTTAACATTCTTTAACAATTTTTCTACCTGATGCCAACCCATATGTGTATATTTTGTATCTGTACTAACAGATACTACCTCAACTCCAAGTGATCTCAATTCTTCGTATTTAAAGGAAAGATCTTCAAGTTCTGTTGGACAAACGAAGGTGAAGTCGGCAGGGTAAAAAAACAGTATCAACCATTTTCTTTGTTGTTTTAGACTTTCCAGATGTAATTCGCTAAAATCATTTTTAGCTGGATCGTAAGTTTCAAGTACAAAGTCTGGTACAATATCACCGATTTTTAATGTATTTGTCTCCATGTTTTTCTCCTTTATATTTATTTTTTTTTTATTTATTTTAATTACAAGTAATTTAAAACTTCTTCAGTGTGTCCATTAACCTTAACTTTTCTAAATATTGCCAGTATCTTACCTTTTTCATCAATCACAAAAGTAGAACGTTCTATTCCCATAAATTTTTTACCTAAAAAATTCTTCTGTTTCCACACACCATAAAGTTTAGCCACTTCTTTTTTGTCATCACTAAGAAGATCAAAAGGTAATTTATATTTTTCTTTAAACTTCTTATGGCTTTCAACTGAATCAGCACTAATACCAATTATGACCGTATTTTTTCCCAATATTTTTTCATAGTTATCTCTAAATGAGCATGCTTCTTTAGTACAGCCGGGCGTCATATCTTTTGGATAAAAATATAATACAATCTTTTTTCCGCGATAAGCTTTTAATGATATCTTTTCTCCGTTTTGTGAATTCAAAACAAAATCTGGAGCAATATCTCCTACTTTTAATTCTTTTCCCATATTTCACCCTATATTTAAATTTGAGAAATTATTTTGCGAATTTCTTCATAAGGTGGTTCTTTTGAAGGATCTTCAGATATCCATATATATTTAACAGTATGTTCTTTATCCAACACAAATACTGCTCTTTTTGAAACTGAATAACCTTTTAATCCAACAAAATCTTCATGTAATCCTGAATATGTTTTGGACACATCTCTTGTATAATCGCTCAGAATTGGAAATGATAATTGATTTTGTGTGGCAAAGGCTTTATTTGCAAATGGTGAATCCACACTGATTCCAATTACCTGGGCATCCAAAGAGTCAAATTCAGACATCATATCACGAAAAGCACACATTTCTTTTGTACAAACTCCTGTGAATGCTCCTGGAAAAAATGCAAGCACTATTTTTTTACCTGCAAAATCATCTAAGGATATTTCTTTTCTCTCAGTATCAAATAATTTAAAATTTATAGCTTTTTGATTTATTTGTATGTTCATTCTTTATTCCTTTCTTATTTTTTGAAAAAATTTAAAAAAAAATAATGGTAAATACAAGTTACTAAAAATCAATTCTAAGTGTTATCCCATAGTCGTGATAAGTTAAATTTTTGATAACATTTTGTAATTTTGATTCATACCTTTTATATCGTAAATCAAGATAAAACTCATTAATGAATTCATAAGATACAAAGATCTGGAATATATGGGTATCGCATATTTGCCCATCCAGGAGTTTTGTGGGTATCTGATCGATACCGATTCTCAGTGGTATTCTAAAATCTCCACCTACATTTTTTATTATATTTCCAGATAAGTCATATATATTTTCACCAGATCGTTGAAATTCATATGAAGTTGAAATTGTTAAACGATTTGATAAATAAGAATTAAGTTTAAAATACCAACTAATTGCGTTTGGACCAATTTGAGTACCTAAAAGTACATCATCATTTGCGAAGCTATTTTCAAGAGATCTATTGTGTGAAAACACGTATGGGTCAATCTGTGTATACTCGACTACGAAATCAAAATTCTTTAATCCTAATGGATCAACTGCCATTAATCCAAATTGCAAAGCATATTTGTTATCCCATCTATTTTTACCTAACATAGGAATTTCGATATCATCAAAAAATAAATCTGTATGGAATTCTAAATTCTTCATTGGTTTAAACTTAAGATCAAAACCTAAGAAGCCGTTATCTCTTTCACCTCTTGATCTTTGAACTGATTCAAAAAAGCTAATTGGATTTAGATATCCTAAGTCTACTGAGCGATTGCTATATATTTCAAACTCATGGATTCCAAATTGGAAATAATTTGTGAAGGCAATATCAAGCCTATGAGCAGCGATAAACTTATCTGATGCAACTGGTTCATAACTATTGAATTCGGGAATATATCTATAATTTTTACTACCATTCAACCATCCGTGTAAAAATGTATATTTTAGAAATTTATATTCAAAATCAGTTCTGATTGCATCAAATATTCTGGCATAATCAGAAATATATAGTTTATCTCCATAACTTCTTCCCCAAAATATTCTTTCACGCCCAATTTGGGCTGAAATTGAACCAGCCTGAAACTTTATATAACCTTCAAAGAAATCAAAATTTTTGGTTTCTAATGTATAAAGAGCATAACTCTGCCTAATTTTTTTATCCATTTTTAATACGTTACGATTTCCCCAGAATTGTGCATTTGTTAACATAAAATAATATCCAAGTTTGTCTTGTATGCTACCCCTCAATCTTATTCCACCTTCAATAAATGAGGCATTATCAGTCAAGTTTGTTCCTGTAAATCTCCTGAAGTCTACATTAAGAAGTCCATTCAGAAATAGATTAACACTGCTGTCTTTGAAAAGATAAAGGTACTTTTCTTTTTCTTGAAAAGTTCCTCTGATCAAACCAGATACTACATCATCATCCTTATAAAACAAATTGAACGAATAATGATTTGTTTTTTTAAGATCATATTCAAATTCAATCAGTAGATCATCAAGAATAAGATTTTCTACATTAGTCAATTTATTTCTATTATCAGAAATGACATTTATAAAATTAGCTATTTGTTTTCTTGAAAGTGGTAATATTGCATCATAATAGTCATTTATAATTCCTTTTAGTTCCATTCTTTTTAAAAATGAATAAATATTATGAGAAGCAGGAATATTTTCAACCTGAGAAAATAATATTTGATTGAAGATCACATTAGAAATAACAATAAACAAAATGTTTTTAAATTTTTTCATATACACCTCAAAAATATAAGCCAAACCATATTGTTTTTGGTGAGAACTGCACAGTTGGCATAGGAAATTTAAAATAATTTAAACCTTCACTTAGGTTTATTAAGAAATATGATGTTTGTGGTATAATTTTTTTAAAATCTAAATCTAAACTTAGAAGCCAAACACCATATTGTTTGGAGATATTGTCAGTATTTCTTACGCTATAACCTATTGCAAGGTTTAAAAAGGTCAGAAATTTTAATTTCTCAGGATAAAATTTGCTTGTGTTTAAACTTAACCAAAATGTTTGTCCTTCGTAATCGTCTATAATTGTATGTTTTTGACCTGGAATACCACCTGGTTTCCCAAGTTTTCTGGGAGAGTAACTAGCTTTGATTTCCAAGTTTTGAAAAATTGGAAAATAGTATTGTGCGACTGGATAAAATCCACCTAAAATATCGCAAGCTGCATCTACTCTATCGAAGCCCCATTGTGAAAAGCCATCTTGAAATTCAACAAGCAATTGAAAAATACTACCTCCAATAGCACCAATCCATATAGAATTTTTGCGATTAATTCCACACCATTCATATGATCGTGATATAATGAAAGAAGTGAATGCGGCACCCCATGCATGACCAATTTTATCAACAGATTTGCCATAGACAAGATCTTCCTGAAAGTGAAATGGTTGCCTCCAATCTTTCCACCAGGAATGGTACTGATATATCTGTATAGCAGTTGCAGTAAGTATAATACTACCTGTAATTAGAGATAATTTTTTATAATCTATTTTTTTTTCGTTAAGACTTAAATATTCAATTGAATCTAAATTTTTTAAAGTGTAAGTATTAAATAATTTTAGGTTTGAATAAGTTTGAGCTATAGAAACTTTGATTAAAAAAAAACTTAAAATCATATTTAAAATTACAACTCTTCGCACTATACAAGATTCAGTTTCGATTTAAAATATTCCATGGTTTTAGTTAGGCCTTCATATCTTGATACTTTTGGAGCCCAATTTAAAATATTTTTTGCTTTGGAAATATCTGGTTGGCGAACTTTTGGGTCATCTTCAGGAAGTTCTTTATAAACAATTTTACTCTTACTTTTTGTTATTTGTATGATTTCTTTTGCAAGGTCTTGAATTGTAATTTCTTCTGGATTTCCAAGATTGATTGGTTCGTTAACATCAGAATGGAGCAATTTTAAAATACCATCAATTAAATCGTCTACATAACATATACTTCGGGTTTGTGTTCCATCTCCAAAGACTGTGACATCTTCGTTTCTTAACGCTTGAGTCATAAATGCAGGAATAGCTCTGCCATCATTTAATCTCATTCTTGGTCCATATGTATTGAAAATTCTTACAATTCTGGTATCAAGACCATGATATCGGTGATAAGCCATAGTCAGGGCTTCTGCAAATCTTTTAGCTTCATCATAAACACCACGAATACCAATTGGATTTACATTACCCCAGTATTTCTCATCCTGAGGATGGACTAACGGATCTCCATATACCTCAGATGTGGATGCAAGTAGAAATCGTGCATTTTTAGCTTTAGCAAGTCCGAGAGTTTTATGAGTACCAAGTGAACCGACTTTCAATGTCTGAATTGGAAATTTGATATAGTCTGAGGGACTAGCTGGAGAAGCAAAATGCAAGATATTATGAACAGGTCCAGAAATGAAAATGTACTCTGTAACATCATATTTATAAAATTTAAAATTTTCATTTCCAAGTAAGTGAGCGATATTTTCAATATTTCCTGTAATCAAATTGTCCAAACATATTACAAAATGTCCCTCATCCAAAAGTCGATCACAAAGGTGAGAGCCTAAAAATCCCGCACCACCAGTAACAACGCTAATAATTTTATAAGCCATTTACGACCTTTCTACCAATAGGATAATATGTAATTCCAGTCTCCTTCATCATATCGGGTTCATAAATATTTCGACCATCAAATATTACACAATTTTTCATCAATTTTTTTATTCTTTCAAAGTCGGGCCTTCTAAATTCTCCCCATTCTGTTACAATGGCTAAGGCATGAGCACCTTTTAAAGCGTCATAATTATTTTTAAAGTATTTTATTTTCTTACCAAATATTTTTTTTGCTTCCTTGATTGCCACTGGATCGTGAGCATGAATTTTTGCACCATTTTTTAATAATTCATTAATTATAGTTATTGATGGAGCTTCTCTCATATCATCTGTATTAGGTTTGAATGAGAGACCCCAAATTGCTATAATCTTGCCTTTTATTTTATTATTAAAGTACCTTAGAATTTTTTTAACTAGCAGTTTCTTTTGCTCAGAGTTCACATATTGTACCGCTTTAAGGATTTTAAAATCATAACCATAATCAGAGGAAGTTTTCACTAGTGCCGCTATATCTTTAGGAAAACAAGAACCACCAAATCCAACTCCGGGAAATAAAAATTGTGGGCCAATTCTCTCATCACTTCCAACTCCGAGACGCACATATTTAACATCTGCTCCAACTCTTTCACAAATGTTTGCTATTTCGTTCATAAAAGTAACTTTTGTAGCAAGTAGGGCGTTAGCCGCATATTTTGTTAATTCTGCACTTAACTCGTCCATAAACAAAATAGGTTTACCTGTTCTAACGAAAGGTGCATATAAATCTCCCATAATTCTTCTAGCTCTTTCGCTCATTGTTCCTATAACAATGCGATCTGGTTTTAAAAAATCGTTAATGGCTGCGCCCTCTTTTAAAAATTCAGGATTAGAAACAACATCAAATTCATGTTTTGTCCTTTTTTTAATAATATCTCTGACTTTAAAGGCTGTACCTACCGGCACTGTACTTTTATTAACTATTATTTTGTATCCATTGATGTACTTTCCTATTTTCTCAGCAGCTGAAAGAACATGTTTTAAATCCGCTGAACCATCTTCAGATTGAGGAGTTGGCAATGCTAAAAAAATTAGTTCTGTTATCTTTACTGCATATTCAAGATCATTGGTAAATTGTAATCTTTTCTCCTTAATATTTTTCTTTAGCAACTCTTCAAGTCCTGGCTCATAAATAGGAGTCTTCCCTTTCCGCAGGATTCGAATTTTATTTGTATCATTATCTACACAAATTACATCGTTTCCACTTTCAGCAAAACAGGTACCAGCTACTAATCCAACATATCCACTGCCAATTACACTTATCTTCATTTTATATTTCCTTTTCTTTGTTTTTTAAATAAGTATATAAAATATTTTTTTCTTTTTCAAGAAATTTATTTGTCAAATATAAAAACAATTAATTTTTTTGGTCCATGTACACCTGTTATTAATACTTTTTCAATATCAGCAGTTCTGCTAGGACCAGTAATTACTGTTACACTTTTTTCTGTTTTAATTACATCTATTGCATCTTCTAATTTTTCTATAATTTGATTTGAAGTCGACAATACAATATTAAATTCAGGCAATAATGATAACAAACGAGGTTCATCTTCAGAACTTGTTAAAACTACACTGCCTGTATCAGCAACTAAGAAATTAGCATAACTTATTCCTAGATCAACATCTTTTAATTCCTCTTTAATATCTTTGTTTTTTATATTAATCTCACTGACAGCTTGTATTATTAAATCTGTAGTTCTTTTTAGGTTAACATAAATACTTCTTGAGATCTCGTTCTTATCATTTATAAGAATCTTTTTAATCTTTTCTTTTTCGATAAAACTTTGTATTTGTGTTATAGAATCATCTATATTTTTAAAAACAAAACACTCACCGTTAACTTTTATGATTTCTTTATTAAATCGCTCAATTAAATTATCTTTAGACATTTGCATATTCCTCTTGAGTTTTGACCTCCCTTTGCCACCATTTGTGAAAAGAAAACTCGAATGGAGCAGGAAAATACTTATATTTCGACCATACAGGAATTTTTAATCCTGTTTCTTGGAATAATGGACCTAAAAAACATAAAATATTAGATAACAGATTATAGATTTTATAATTTTTAACTATTTGTAACCATATTTTGAATATAATTTTTTCTATGAAGGGTGAGAATTTTTTTTCAATACTATATTTTCTAATTCGTAATAGTTGGTAATGAATATCTATTTTTACAGGACATATTTCGCTGCAAGCACCGCAAAGTGAAGAACCATAAGCCAAGTCTTTTGAATCTTTAAATGAATTAAGCCATGGGGTTAAAATTGAACCAATGGGACCTGGATAAACTGAACCATATGCATGTCCACCAATTAATTGATATACGGGGCATTTATTCATGCATGCTCCGCATTTAATACAATATAATATGCTCCTTAATTTTTTATCACTAATTAATTTGCTTCTACCATTATCAAGAAGAATTACAACAATTTTTTTAAGATTTTTTGAACTATTATCTTCTTCCTCAGGCTTATTTATAAATGAAACATAGCTAGTAATTTTTTGCCCTGTTGAACTGACAGGAAGTAATCTTAATAATATTAAAGCATCACTTAATGTGGGGACAATTTTTTCTATACTTGTTATAACAATATGTAACTTGGGTAAAGTTATAGTCAGGCGTGCATTTCCTTCATTTTCAACAATTACTATAGTGCCTGTTTCGGCAACTAAAAAGTTCGCTCCTGAAATTCCAACATCAGCATTTAAAAATTTTTTTCGCAATATCTGACGAGCGTAATCAGTTAATTTTTCGGGAGCATCTGTATAATCAATATTTAATTTTTCACTAAATAAAAAACCTATTTCACTTCTAGATTTATGTAATGCAGGAGCAGTAATATGAGATGGTCTTTCATTAGCAAGTTGAATAATATATTCACCAAGGTCGGTTTCAGTTACAATAAATCCAAATTTTTCGAGGTATTCATTTAAACCTACTTCTTCAGTCACCATTGATTTGGATTTTACAATGTTTTTTGCCTTATATGAAAAAAGTAAATTATTTACGATATCACACACCTCAGATGAATTTTTAGCGTAAAAAAAATCTATCCCGTTTTCACTAAATTTCGCTTTAATTTGATTAAAATAATAATCCCAGTTTTCGATTGTTATTTTTCTAATGGAATAAGCTTTTTCACGAAGCTGCTCCCATTTTTCTGATATATCATTTTGTATAGTTTCATTTCGTTTCTGAAGGCTATGAAAAGTTGCTTTTTTAACAATAGTCCTTAAACTTTTGTCAGATAATTTTTCTTTAACTAATTTTTTGAAATATTTTGTATCGAGTTCATTCATTTCACATACCAAGTGCTAATAATTCTGCAATATGCAATATTTTAATTCGACTATTTCTTTTTTTCAAAATTCCCTGAATGTTTAACAAACAACTTACATCGTTTGCTATTACATAATCAGCTCCACTTTTTTCAATATTATTGACCTTTTCTTCAGTCATAGCTGCAGAAAGTTCGGGAAATTTCACCGAAAACGTTCCACCAAATCCACAGCATGTATCACTCTCGTTTAAATTTATAAGCTCTATACCTTTAATGTTCTGAATAAGTTTTCTGGGTTCATTAGAAATTTTTAACTCTCTTAACAAATGACAGGAATCATGATAAGTGACTTTTGCATTAAATTGTGCATTTATGTTTTCAATTTTTAGAATATTTACAAGAAAATCTGAAAATTCAAAAATATTGTTTTTTAAATATTGATAGATTGAAAGAGTTTCTTTACTCAAATCTAATTCTTCATAAAAATTTTTCACCATTGCAACGCAGGAACCAGAAGGGGCTACGATATAATTTGATTTAGAAAATATTTTTAAGAATCTTTCAGCACAAATTTTGGCTTCATGATGATATCCCGTATTAAATGCAGGTTGGCCACAACAAGTTTGCTCAAATGGATAATCTACATCACAGCCTAACTTTCTTAGTACTTTGAATGTACTTATTGCTGTTTGTGGTGCAAATTGATCTACTATACAGGGTATGAATAAACTGATTTTCATAAAATTATTTTAAATATAGAAATATTGGAATAAAAACACAAAAAAAGCCGATTCATAATAAATTTGAATCGGCTTAAAAATTAATAAATGAGTTAATTTACTACTTACTACCTAATCAACAACATTTTCTTTACAGTATTAAAACTACCTGAATTTAACTTATATAAATATATACCGCTTGGAGCTTTTGAAGCATCCCAATCCACTTGATAAAATCCCGCTTCTTTGAATTCATTAATTAGTGTTGCAACCTCAAATCCAAGTAAATTGAATATTTTAAGTGTTACAAATTCATCTTTAGGAATCGAGAAACCAATTTGAGTTACAGAATTAAATGGATTAGGATAATTTTGTTCCAAAGAATATTTTGAGGGTATTTGTTTTGGGTTATCATTTATAACTTTTATAAACAATTTTTCATTTTCTAATCCATTTATAGAATAACCTCCCTTACCTTTCATAACTATTTGAATATTTTCTTGATTATGCAACATATAATGCTTTTGATCTTTGATGTCCCATTCAACAACTATAGGGTATTTTATAGATTGTAAGGATATGCATTTTTCTGAATTATTTTGCAACTTTTCTAAAATTTTGTTTGAAGAGAATCTTATATCAAATGCACTTGTTGGGGGCAGTGGAGGCAAATCAAACTTATTTAAATCTATATCGTCATTTACAGTAAAATAAAGAATTTGAGTTATACCTGTATTATCTGTAAACTTTATTGTGTTGTGATTGTTTAAAATCTGTTTGTTTAAAATAGGTACACTTATTTTTTGAGAAATTTGCCTTAGATATAGTGTTCCATTGGAATTAGCTTTTATCCAATATGATTTACCAGGATATATTGTGTCTGTAAAAGAATATCTATTTTTATATTCATATATAAAACCATCAATTATGTTTTCAGGTGATGTAGTTATCGAATTAATATCAATAGGAATAGACAATGAACCAATTAGATTCCAACCTTGTAGTATATTTATTGTATCATCAATATTTTCAACACCTATAAAATTTTCTTCAATAATCGATGGATATTTTAACCAATATCCTTTCGTTCTTATAATTTCATCGGTTAATTGATATCCCATTTCAGGTATATATCCAAAAGCATTTGAAGTCGCGTTTGGGAAAAGGATTGATTTCCTGTCTTCTGTAGTTCTAACAGGTATTGAGACCAAATTCCACCTTTCAGAATAGGTTGTTGAATATATGTTGCCTATTGTAAAATACCCTTCGGTTATTCCAATTAGTTCAGGTGGTTCATAGTTACTAATTCTTATAACTGCTCGATCTGTAGCAGGACCAGTCACTGTCCAATTCTCAGATCCATCATTTGGTATGTTAGTGAAAATTGGTTCAAATGATATTCCTCCATCGCGAGATAAATCTATATTCACAAATTCATTAGCTCTATAACTATTCCATGATATTTCGATGGTACTATCGATAACAAACGAAGATTTTTCTTGTGGATTTGAAACTATGATATAAGGAGCCAAGATAATAAAGTCGTTTGCACTAATAGCTTGTAATGATGGAATGTAATTACTTGAAATTTTAATTCGAGCTTTATTTGTTCTTGGAGGTGTTACGATCCAGTTTTCTATTCCATCATTATCAGTACTATCAAATATTGTTTCATAAGTTATTCCACCATCACGAGATAATTCAATTTTTATTTTACCTGGTAGATTAGAAGAATTCCAGGTGAGAGTCATTATGCTATCGCTATCAAATATTTCTCCACCATTTGGACTTAACAAACTTAATGATGCTTGCGATATTGTAATAAAATTTGAATTAAAATCATTAGTATTTGATAAATCGAGACTTGTTATTCTTATTCTTGCGGTTGTAGTAGTTGGGCCAGTTACTATCCAATTTTGTTCACCATCATTGGGTGTATTCTCGAACAATGTTTCATAAGTTGCACCTGCATTTCTTGATAATTCAATTTTTACATTACCTGAAAAATCTGAAGAATGCCATCGTATTTTTTGAGTTGATCCAATATGCCAGTTTTCTCCACCGTTTGGATATGCAAGAACTAAATTTTGAGCACCAGAAATTAATAAGGAAAAAACTTGATTACCACCATTTAGTGTATTTTTATGTTTCACTTTTAATGTATAAAGATTTTTTTGTGGAGATTGTATATAAATTTGTTCAACATTATCTCTAAAATTATCACCTGTTGTTGCTGCTGCGCTTGGATTCGATGGGTCAAGTATCCACGGATAAAAAATAGTATCTCCTCTATCTAAGCGCATATCAAGATCATTTACAAGCATTAAATTAGGTGGATCAAGTGATATGGGTGGTGGTGTCCCTGCAGGATCGATCCAACATATCGTTGCTTTGAAGGGTTGATTACCTTTAACAGGAAGATTAATCATTATACTGTCATTTTGATTTAATGTAAGTTCTCTTATGTAAAAACTATTACCTGAATTCTTGTTTGATGTCATTAATTGAGCAGCTTTTAATGTATTCATCAATCCCCAGCCATATACATAATCTGGACCGGGATATTGACCTGCTTCGTCGGCTGTGTGTATAACAAGTCCCTTAAGAGTTGATGATAACATTGGAACATTTCCCCACAAGTCTTTTTGGTGCTGAAGTAACAGTCCTAATGAACCTGAAACATTAGGTGTCGACATCGATGTACCACTGTATGTATCATATGCATTGTCTGCAGTAGCAATACAGGAATATAAATTAACACCAGCTCCAACAACATCTGGTTTTATTCTACCATCGTCAGTTGGCCCCCAACCACTAAATGATGACATCACAACCGATCCTGGAACTGTATAACCTGAGGGTATTAAATTAACTGCACCGACCGTTAATATATTTTTTGCTCCATTTTTTGTGGATATACAATCATAACCTGATGCTCCTCCATCACGATCTCTAGAATTTGTTGAAAGAGTCCAACTTCCACCAATTCTAACCCAATGTTCAACCGCTCCAGATGGGCCTTCGCCACGATCATTCCCAGCTGACTTCACAATTAGATAATATGGAGCATTTCGAGCAATATTATCCCATTGAGCAGCTTCCGAGTTATAATAGCCAAACTTATAATCTTCAAGTTCACTTACAGCTGGTTCACCAAACCACGCCCAACGACCATCGTTAAAATAATTCCAGTACCATCCAGTAATAGTTCCATAGGAATGATTTGAGACTCTCAATCCATTTGCAGCTGCAGAAGCCATTTCTGACTCGGCATTATTCCAGTCGTAAGCTCGCAAACGTCCTTCATATGACATACCTTTAGCGTTTGTAACTACACCCGACGCAATCATTGTTCCTGCTACATGTGTAGAATGATCACTGAAACTACTTGCACCATCACCGAAAATTATTCTTCCTGTGAGTTCTTGGTGTGTTCCACGAACTTTTCCACCATCCCAAATACCTAACGTGTCAGTAACTCCTGTAAGAGAAAATCCACCTGAACTGCCAGGCCATACCTTATCTGTTGATAGAGTTTTTGCTGCATTAAGATTACTTTCCGTTATATAATAAATTGGAATATTATTCTCAAACCTTTGTAATTCAATAATTTTGCCATCGGGATATTCTTTTCTTATTGGTAAGCCTTGCTTGATTGCAATTGATTCAGCAAATGCACGTTGATATTTATAATTATTTTCAGCTTCTTCAGCAAATTTTAACAACCATTCCCTTTGCGTTTTATCCTGTGTTAACAATATGTTTGTGAATAACATTAAAACAAGCCAAATTTTATAATATATCTTTCTCATAGCTACCTCATTTTTATTTAACTAATATTGCTTTCTTTGTGGTTATATAATTATTTACTTTCAACTGATAATAAAAAACACCATTCGGCAAATTGTTATTATCATTAAATAAAATTTCATAATTGCCAGCTAATTGATATTGATTTACCAAAGTACTCACTTCGTTACCTAAAATGTCGTATACTTTCAAAATCACATATCCATCTTCTGGTATTCCATATCTTATAACAGTTGTTGGATTAAACGGATTTGGATAATTTTGTGAGAGGTAATAGCTCTTTGGAATATTGTTTTGCTTATAAGGATTCAATTTCATTATAAGATCCTTTTTAGGTCTTTCATTAATAATTATTCCCTTCAATTCTGAAAGATTATAATCATAATCGTCAATACAAACAGTTATGCTAAGATCATCATTTGAAAATAAATTCAATTTCAGTGGAAAATTAACGCCCTGCAAAAGGATTTTAATTTCTCTATATGAATTATCATAAAAATAATTATTTTTATCAGTTTCAAATCGAACATCAAAAGCTGAATTGGGTGGTAACGGAGGTAAACTATATATTTCCTCATTTAAATTTGAGCCATCTGACTTCAGTAAAAATAACGATTGTGTATTATTGGCTCCATCAGCAAAATTAATTATTATAGCCTGAGAGTGAAATTCGGGTCTATAAATATTATTAAACATTTTGTTTAAATTCGATAAAATCAATGTTCCATTTTGACTTGCTTTTAACCATACTGCTTTCCCAGGTGAGATTGTATCTAATACTTTATATCCATTCATATAACCATATACAAATGATGAAATTAAGTTAGAAGGTATACATTCGATATTATTGACCGCTATAGGTACACTTAATCCTCCTAATAAGTTCCATCCTTCAACAACCTGGATTGTATCTTCATATCTGGGTGCCGATATATTTCGAGAAAATCCATTTTCTGAAAATTTTATCCAGTAACCATCACCATAATTTAAAACATCTACAATGGAGTAACCTGAATTAAATTTAAAAGCATTAGATTGAGCTGATGGAAATAAAAATTCTTTATTTTTATTTCCGATATATCCTTTAAGTGAAATTAGATTCCAACCAGGATAATAATTGATCGTATCATAAGCACCTATAATGAAATTCTCCGATAAGCCAGATAAGCTTGGCAACTCAGTATCTGAAATTTTTATTAATGCGTTATGCGTAGCCGGTCCGGTAATATCTATAACTTCAATTCCATCGTCTGGAGTAGAATTAATTAAAGTTTCAAAAGTTTCACCATTATCCCTGGATAATTCTATTTTTACATTACCTGAAGTTCCAAATGATTCCCAGTTTATAGTATAAATGCTGTCTATTAAAAGGCTTTCATTTATAATTGGTTTTAAGACAGTAACAAAATCCTGTGGAAAAATATTAAAATTACTATTACTCGTATCGTACACTTGATTGTTTTCTACGGAGGTTATTTTAATTTTGGCAGTTGTTGTTTGTGGTCCATTTACCAACCAGTTTTCTTCACCATCGTTATTTGTTGAGTCAATGATTGTATCATATATACTACCACCATCTCTTGAAAGCATAATTTTTACAGGTCCAGACATATTGGTACTTACCCACTGTATCGTGTGTTCAGTTCCGATCCGCATTGTATCGCCACCAATAGGTGAAATTAACGAGATAGTTGCTTCTCTGATATAAAAATTAGCACGACTTATTTTATAGATCGAGGGATTATCTATGCTTGAAATTTTAATTCTTGCCTGTTCTGTGATAGGCCCTGTCACAACCCAGGATTCAGTACCATCATTTGCTGTATTTGAAAATAATATTTCGAAGTTGTCCCCACCGTCTCTTGATAATTCTATTTTAACATTGCCATCAACGTTTATAGAATTCCATTGAATATTCTTTGAAAATCCAACAGGAAAAATTTCACCACTATCTGGAAGAATAATGCTTATCTGAGGTGTATATTTGATGGAAAAAACGTTATTGCTAATGTCAAATAGATTAGTATCTAATGTACTGGTTATTTTTATCTTTGCTTGTGTAGTAGGTGTTTCCGGAATTTGCCACAAATATGATCCGGCTGAAGCAGAGACAGCTTTGGATATTGTCAACCAATCTAAACCATTATTAGTTGTATACTCGATCTTTAGACTATCAATATCACTGGAATTCCATAATATTGTATATATACTATCGATGTAAAAAATTTCTCCTCCATTTGGGTAAACTACAACTGGTAATAAACGAATATTGGCAGTATATGTATAACTCAAATTTGATCCTGAGGTTGCAACATTAGCTGGTATAAAAACGGCACGAGTTTTATTATTAAAACTCAACAGGTCTATTAATCCCGTTCCAGATGATAGATCAACATCGAATGATTTAAATCTACTGGAACTATCTACCACTACTTTACCTTTCCAAGCGGAAGAAGATATTTGATTGAATCCCAGCCTTAAATTCGATGGATTACTGACCGGATTAAAATGATAATAAAATGTTGCTAAAAATTCCAAACCGGTTGGGGCAATTGCAGAAACAGGATAAGAAGAGTGTGTAGCTGCAATATTGACCTGGGGGAAGTAAGCACCTTCACTATATGTAGGATGGGTACCATTTGCTCTGGAACCTGTTAAATAATTCCAGACAGTAAAACCTGCAAAAACATCTGAACGATTAGTACCTATTTCAACCAGGGCACTTTGAATAGCATTCAATGCAATATTTGATCCAGCATTTATAGTGTAATCCCAGATTCTTTTCATCCGATCATTACCAAAATTTTCAGATATATAATGCCCAAATATACAACTTGCGTATTCGTGAGAGCCATCAAACTTAGTCAAGCTTACCTGTGGTGAATTAAAAAATGTTGGTAGATAATATCTGTAGTCGTTTATATTATCATAAACAATATCTTCTATCCAAGTTGAGCTGATTTCCATAAACCAACTACCTGCATTTGCATTGTAAGCAAATTGTATTGCGTGAAAGAATTCGTGAGCTGCTGTTACTTTTAATGGTAAAGTCCTGTCTGTGTAACCAAAACCAGTATATGTTGGATCGCAGTAAATATAACTTTTGTATGCAGTTCGAGGTGGATTACCATAACCTGAAACTGTTCCATCAGTAAAAGTAACACCATAAGCACCTGAATAACTATGTAAATAAACATCATATTCATTATTTCCACCTCCGGCAGTTCCATCTGGTGGTGGTGGTGTATATCCCATCTGTGTTATTTCGATATCGTAAACGTAATCGAAAATTTCAGCACATCTATTTACATAATCAGGATGACCATCTGCAGGATTGACATCTACAGTTGGTTGGTAAACAGCATGGGTTCCTGTAGTGTCGTATTGGATTCTAAATCTCCCACTCGGAGAAACAAGATATTTTTGTTTTGTCGGTCTTGCAAGTATACCAGTAAATCCGTTTATTACTTCTTTCGGAATATCATTCTTAAGCTGCTTGTCCAGATATTCCCTGATCTCCATAACATTTGTTGTAGCGCATTTTTCAATTATAGGTTCAATAGATTTAAATTTTTGATCTAATAAATCTGGATTTGTTATGGCATAAATCCTGTTTTTAATCATTGTTTGATAATCTATTTCACCCGCTTCATAAGATTGAATTATTTGGTGTAAAACTGAATTTTTTGTTCTTAATTCAATCTCTTGAGTAAAATTTTGGTTAGTAAAAACAAAAGAAAGAATTATTATTAAAAATATGTTAATATACTTCATTCAGAATACTCACTTTTTTATTAATTTAATGGTAATTGATTTAAACTTTTTTTTAAAATAATAAGAATTATAATCAAAATCAACACAGTACATCACAAAAAACTCAATTTATATTAAATTGCTGTAAATTTCCCTAGTAATTGAACCTTATTATACATTTTTAAACATTTTTTCTGTTACTAGGAATACAAATAATCCCAATAGAATTCCTGTAAAACTATCCATTGCATAATGATATCTCCCATAAACCGTTGATAAATAAAGTAGCAAGATTATCGGCAATAGAACATAGAAAAAATATTTATTATATTTCCATAACATAGTTAGCATAATTGTTCCAGCGGCACAATGTGGACTAGGTAAATTACCACCAGGGTAATGTGCATTTTGGCGTATCCACTCACCAAAATAGGTGAAAATATAGCCTGATAAAGGATTATTATAAATCTGCGGTTGATAAAATAGTGGACCTGCAATTGGATATATTAAAAAACCTAAATATGATATAAAATATGTCAGTGTTAGACGAAAAAAATAATCCTCACCTGCAAATTTATCATTTTTCAAATAACAAAATACACCTACAAATACAATTAAGGGTACATAGATAGTATATGCAAACATCATAATTTCAGTAAGTACAGGTACAGTTATTTTATCAAATGCTAAAGTAAGTTCAATGCCAAATATTTTTTTGTCTATGTCTATCAATGATTGATCCAACCATCCGTTAACAAAAATATTTTGTAAATATTGGATTTCTGTGAATATCAATCCATTAACAACTGCGATTAGTATTCCTCTAAGAAATATTTGAAAAAAATCGTTCCTAATAAAATTTAGAAACTTTGATAAAGTTATAAAGAATAAACCTATTAGAAAAAAATTTATTGCAACACTATTCCAATTATTAATTTTACTTGAAAATATCAATGTTAATAAAAGTAATATAGATACAAAAGAAATAACCAATAAATCTATATATTTTGAGAAATTGTATTTGATAGTATTATGACTCAATTTATTACTATAAACCTAATTTACGAGATAAACTAACAGACTTGTTGTAAAACCTATAAACCAATGTAATAGAAATGGATAAAGAATAGACTTTGACCTTATAGCAATAATACCAAACATAATTCCTGCTGGTATTGACATAAGAATCTCACCTGTTGGATATCCGATGTGCCACAAACATGATGGAATAGTTTGAATTAAAATAGCGAGCCAATCACCAACATATTGTCTCAAACTAAATATCACAAATCCCCTAAAAAAAAACTCCCAAGCGGAATAATAAATAATTCCTCTAAAAATTTCTATATTAATTAATATTGATAAATCATTTAGTGCTGGTCTAAAGAGTGGATAAAATTCTCTTATTTCTCTTTGATATGCTGCAGGTATTAAGAAAAGAATTAATATGATTGGAAAAAGTATCAGGACAGATTTCAGACCTAATTTCCAGTTGCCAATTTTCAATCCATATTCTGTTAAACTATTTTTGAAAATCAGTTTAATAACCAATATTGGAATAACACCCATTAATATAAATGCTGAAGCAAACAAATATAACACTGAATAATAATCTAATGCATATTGATTTGTAAAAATGTGCCCAAAATTTGTTATAAAAAAAACTTTTGATCCAAAGTATACATGTAATGTTGGAATAATCGCTGATAGTATTAAAGCATAAAAGGGTTTACCAAATAATCCATATTTAACAAAATCTTTTTGATTTTCAGTATTTTTTCCAAATATTATTTCCTTAACTCTCAAAATTTAAACTCCATATTTCTGATTTAACCAATCGATAGTAATTTTCAAAGCATCTTTTAGGGGTGTTATTTTATAACCCAGTTCAGATTCTGCTTTCTTACAACTATATGCCCAATCCAACCTAAAGGTTTTAACCCATTCTGGAGTGATAAGTGGATATGACTTGAATAAATCGGCACGCAATTTTTCAACGCTAGCAAAACCAATAGCAAAAATGTACGGAATTTTGAATTGATGAAAATTCTTTCCTGATATTTTTGATATTAATTCGAATAATTGATTATATGTTACATTTTCCCCACCAATTATATATTTTTCACCAATTTTTCCTTTCTCCATTGAAAGAATATGACCATTCACAACATCATCTATAAAACCATAGTTTCCAATTCCGTTACCATCGCCAAGTATTGTTCTCATTTTACCGTCGAGATACATCTTTATCATTATCGTAACAGAATTACTTTCATTTAATAATCCAGGACCAAATACCCTGGTTGGATTAACAAGCACAGCGTTTAACCCTTTTTGGATATAATTTTCAACAACTTTTTCTCCTAAGTATTTAGAGTGTTCATAAGTTGTATAGAATACATTATTATCTCTTTTTTTTGTTTCATCTTCTGGATTTTTACCAGTTGGTCCAAAAGTAACAACTGTAGATGTTATGACAATCTTTTTAATTCTGTACTCTAAGGCAGCGTTACAAATATTCTCAGTACCCCTAACATTTATTTTGTAATATAAATCTTTATTTTTTGCATAACCTCTTGCATATGCTGCAAGATGATATGCGTAGCTGCACCCATCTATTGCTTTTTTAATGCTTTCGATATCGGTGATATCGCCATAAAATAATTTTATGTTCCTATGATTAAGATAGCTTGTATCGGCTGATTTTCTGCAGAGGACATGAACAATTTCGCCCTTATTTGCAAGACTTGTTGCAATTTTGTTACCAATTAATCCTGTTGCACCTGTAATAAATATTGTCATAAGAAAAATTTATTTTTTTGAAAATAGTTAAAATTTATAAAATATACAAGCTCGAAAAGGTAAAATAATTTGATTTTAAAAAATAAATTTTTATTTTATTTGGGTCGATTATGAATGCAACAGTTATAGCGATAATAGGAATAATCTGGTTTATTTTTGCTTACAAGTGGTATGGTAAAAAAATTGAAAGTAACATAATTAAACCAGACGATAAAAATTTGACACCTGCAAATCAGGTTAACGATGGAGTAGATTATGTTCCAACAAAGACTGCCATTCTATTTGGTCATCATTTTTCATCTATTGCAGGTGCAGGACCAATTATTGGACCTATATTTGCATTTTCACTTTTTGGTTGGTTACCCACTCTTTTATGGATAATGCTTGGCACAGTTTTCATGGGTGCTGTTCATGATTATACAAGTATGATGGCATCAGTTAGAAACAAAGGCGTATCAATAACTGAGATTGCTGACCAGAGTGTATCGCGAACAGCACGTTGGATATTTTCTGTCTTTGTTTGGTTATCACTAGCTTTAGTTCAAGCTGTATTTGCAGTACTAACTGCTCAAACCCTTGAACAAAAACCTGAAATAGTTTTACCGACAGTTGGAATTATGTTCCTTGCAGTTGCCTTTGGTTATTTTGTTTACAGAAAGAAAAAAAGCTTATTCTTTAGTACAATTGTATCTATCATTTTTCTATTTCTCTTAATCATAATTGGAGACTATTATCCGATCTATGCTACGTATGATTTTTGGCTATTATTTTGCTTTATTTACGCTTTTATAGCAGCAACACTACCTGTGTGGATTCTTTTACAACCCAGAGATTATTTGTCAATGTATCTTTTACTAGCTGGTTTAATCTTGGGATTTATAGGATTAATCTTAAAAAGTCCGATAATAAATGCACCAGCATTTATCAAATTCAATAGCACTAATGGCCCAATTTGGCCAATACTTTTTATTACAGTTGCCTGTGGAGCTATATCAGGTTTTCACTCTTTAGTGGGAAGTGGAACATCCTCAAAACAACTCACAAAGGAAACCGATGGGAAAAAAATATCTTTTGGAGGTATGTTAACTGAAGGTGCACTTGCCTTGCTTGTTGTTTTACTTATGAGCAGTGTTCTTTATTGGAAATATTCTGATAATATTCAGAACAATGATTTAGTATTTCAAAATTTAATGAACAAAAGTGCAAACATTACATTCGGGACTGCTTTAGGAAACGTGCTAACTTCACTCGGTATCCCGCTTTTTATTGGAATATCCCTTGGAGTACTAATGCTGAATGCATTTATATTAACAACACTGGATACTACAGTCAGGTTAGCAAGATACATTGTTGAGGAATCAATTGGAACAAAGGCAAAGATTTTTAAAAATAGATATATCTCAGCATCTGTTGGTTTAATATTAGCTTATATTTTGACACAAAATAACAGTTGGAAAATTATCTGGCCTGTATTTGGAGCATCAAATCAGTTGGTAGCTGCTCTTGCACTTTTCGTTGCAACAGCATACTGGTTCGGATTTGGAAGACCGAAAAGATATACTTTAATTCCTGCAATTTTTATGTTGATTACAACTGAGGCAGCTTTAATTTATCAAACTATCTGGCAATATATACCTCAAGAAAATATTTTATTAGTCATTATTTCAATCGCTTTGATCATATTAGGCTTAATTGTTGCATTTGAAGTTTATAAAAAAATCTGGAGAAGAAATACGCGAGTTTAAATGAAAAGTGCCAGAACAAAAGCTTCCATTTTCGGTTTTTTTTCTAACTTATTTTTATTTATAATAAAATTAATAGTAGGTTTATCTGTTGGTAGCATTGCCCTGATTTCTGATGCATTTAATTCGTTGATGGATATAATTGCATCAATGGCTACGATATACAGTGTTCGCATAAGCCAGCAAAAAGCTGATTCTAATCATCAATTTGGACATCAGGCTGCTGAACCGATTGCTGGACTTCTTTACGCAATATTAGCAGGTGTGGTGGGATTTAATTTTATTAAAGAATCAGTAATTAGAATTTTTTCACCTACAGTTGAAAACTTAAACTGGCTTCCTTTCTTAATTTTAATTGTTACGATAATACTGAAGAGTTATATGACAATTCATTTCAGAAAAGTTGGAAAAGAACAACAAAGTCCAGTTATTCTTGCCAGCTCAATAGATAGTTTTAATGATGTTATTGCATCTTCATTTGCACTTATTGCAATTGGAATGAGTTACCTAGGAATTTCAATATTTGATGGTATAGGAGGAATATTTATATCCGCCATAATAATAAAGGGTGGCTATGAAATAGCTCGTGATAATATTAAATATTTAATGGCACATGCTGCTGATGAAAAACTACTTGCTGAACTTGTTCAGAGAGCTTTGAAAGTTCCAAACGTAAAAGGTGTAAATGACCTTCGTTCACATTATGTTGGTAATTTGTTTCATATCGAAATTCATATTGAAGTAGATAAATCACTCGATACAAAAACTTCACACGATATCGGTAAATCAGTCCAAAAAGAACTTGAATCTATTGGATCAATAAATAAAGTATTTGTTCATATTGACCCTGTCTAAATTATGGAACTTATAATACCTAAAAATTACAAACCTAAATTAAATATAAACAAAATAGAAATAGCTATAAAACTAATTAAAGATAATTTTGAGCGAGATCTTTCATCTGAATTAAGATTATATCGTGTAACTGCGCCATTATTCTTGTTGAAAGGTATGGGAATAAATGATGACTTAACTGGAAATGAGAAACCTGTTACATTCCATATTAATGATTACAATGGTACATCAGCTGAGATAGTTCAATCACTCGCAAAATGGAAACGACTAGCACTCGCAGATTATAAAATAAAGCCAGGTTATGGTATCTACACAGATATGAATGCAATACGTCCCTATGAATCAATTGATAATACACATTCAATATATGTTGATCAATGGGATTGGGAAAAAGTAATTACACCTGAGGATCGAAATATAGTTTTTTTAAAAGAGATAGTATCCAAAATATATTCTGTAATGAAAAGAGTTGAATTTATAGTTTATGAACATTACCCTAACATAAATCCTATTTTGCCAGATCAAATCGAGTTTATTCATAGTCAGGATTTGCTTAATACATACCCAGATTTATCTCCACAAGAAAGAGAAAATAAAATTGCAAGAAAATTTGGTGCTGTTTTTATCATTGGCATTGGTGCTAAGTTGTCAGATGGCAAACCTCACGATATCAGAGCTCCAGATTATGATGATTGGACAACTGAAACAGAACAGGGTTATAAAGGCTTAAATGGTGATATAATTGTTTGGAATCCAGTTCTTGAAAAGGCATTTGAAATTTCTTCAATGGGAATAAGAGTAGATAAAACTGCTCTTTTAGAGCAACTCACCTTAACAAAAACAGAAGATAAAAAACAACTCTACTTTCATAAAAGATTATTAAATGATGAGTTACCTCTTTCAATAGGAGGTGGAATAGGACAATCTCGACTTTGCATGTTTTATCTAAGAACCGCTCATATTGGTGAAGTTCAGGTAAGTGTCTGGCCTGAAGAGATGAAAATTAATTGTAAAAACAATAATATTTTTCTTTTGTAAAATCTTCTATTTATGAAACCTTTTCTTAAATTGATTCAGTTTTCTTTGAATTCTTTTTTTCTTCTCATATTCCCTTATAGATAATATCGGTTGTTCTGAATATGCTCCCTTTTGAAGTTTCAAAAATTCTTTTAATTGAAATTGTAATTCCAACTGTTTATTTGCTTTTTTTTTGTATTTCTGTTTTTTATTATTAGAACCTTTCGTAGTTCTCTTTCTGAATTCTTTACGCATTCCCGCTCCTTATAATTAATACTTCTAGCGAACAAGTTTTAAACAATGAATATATCTGGGAAAAATTAAATATTATGTATCAAACTTTCAGTAAGTTATTAATTAATAAATTATTGACCCGTGATTTTTCGTATCCTTCGAAAATTTGTCTTCTTTATAATAATAATGAAACTCTATATAATATGCAAATTTATTAATGAATAATCATTTTCTATAGGCATTGAGATCATTAACAACAGTATTAACAGAGAGGAATTATAATAAAAATCCCTACCTGAAATTCGAAGGTAGGGATCGCAAACTAATCTAAAACACAATGCCTTGAAGCATTATTTCGCAATGATCATTTTTTTAATATCCTTAAAATTACCTGCTATAAGTTTGTAAAAATACACTCCACTTGTTAAGTTGGAAGCATCAAAATCAATGGCGTGGATTCCAGCCTTCAATTCATCATCAATAAGTGTAGCAATTTTCTGTCCAAGTACATTCATAATTGTTAAATTAACATATCCATCTACTGGTAAATTAAATTCAATTGTAGTTTTTGGATTGAAAGGATTCGGATAGTTTTGGAAAAGTTTATATGCCATCAAATCTACTTTATAATCTCTAACTGAATTCGGGTTTAGCATAATTGGTCCATAATAAGTTACCAATCCATCGTTATCAATTTGTTTAAGACGAAATTGGAAACTTGTTCCGTCATTATTCTCGATAAGGTATGAATATTTTCTGGGTTCCAAAGAATAACCTGCTCCAGGTTGAAAACTTTCCTCAATAGTTACAAATTCTTTTAGATCATTATCAAATCTTTCTACATAAAACCCGTAATTATTAATCTCTGTTATTGTTTCCCATTCTATCAATATTGATGAATTTCCTACATAATTTGCTACAAACATACCAAGCTGTATAGGAAGTGGTGCATCAACCCAGTCAGTTGCTACTCTAATTCCATCGATATAAGCGTTTGGCGATGTTTTACCGCCTGAACGATTTTGTTCAATACCAATACTAGATATGGAACTTATAAGATCCAAAGTATCAGATATTTGGGATACGCTTGGGGCTGGAGGTACAGGTGTAAGATCTGGATTAATCCACAAAGCCGCAACATCATTTGAATCACCAGGAACAAATGTATAACTAAAAACTATAAGATAAGTTTGATTAATGTTAAGCACAGAATCAGACCACTCTACCTGTGGATTATATTCGTTCACTTGAATACCTAATTGGTAGGTAGTATATGTTGGACCTCTTTTGATGCAAACCAATGGAAAATATTTACCGGATGAATAAAAACCTGTAAAATATTGTCCTAATGCACTTGAATTGTCTGGTATATTATCAGTATTTATTACATTTAGCAGAAAAGAAGAGAACAAAGTTCCCGAATTTTGTGATGGAAAATTACGATAATAATCCATTGAAGAGAGGGTAGGGTCTGCTACTATTCTAATCATCCTTCCAATGTTTGATGAAATGTACCCCGGATAACTCAAGTTGCCTTCAACTACTTGAATAGGGTTATAACTTCCACTGTACCTAACCCATGAAAAATTACTAACAGTATCCAGACTTCCCGTATTATAGTCAAATTCTTCTATAAATATTTGTCCAATTGTTAACGTGTTTAAAAGGCAAAAGAAAGAAATAAAGTATAATAAGTATTTCATATTAATATCCTTTTTTTAAATATAAAATAATCCTTTTTTCTGAAAAAGTCAACAATTGTTCCCAAATTTTTTTATAATAGCATAATTTTACCCGATTTTTATTAATTTAGGGTTGATTCAGATCACATATTCATAGATAATAAAGCCTATTTCTCCAATTAATGGTAAGTTAATCATAAACGCTGATAGATTACATAATTTTATATATTGTAGAAATTTCTAATAATTATTTAACAAAATTATAACTTTCATTTTTTATTAAGAAAATAATCTAGATTCCCTTCCTAAATATTTCATCAAATATTATCAAAAAGAACATTCTTCCGGATTAGCTAATTTAAGATTCTTTCATGGCATTGGACTTGAACTTATTGTGGGTAGTATGGCATATAAAAAAATAAATATAATATTAGCAATCTTAATCTTCGTAAAATTCATATACTCACAAAATTATATCAGCGAACATTTTGATGATTATTCTGATGTATTGGTTATTATAAATCAAAATAGTCCAATATCAGATAGTGTCGGTACATACTTCGCACAATCCAGAAACATACCTGAAATTAATATAGTGCGAATAAATGCGCCATCATTGGAAGAAATTGATAGCACAACTTTCAATTCAATTAGAACTCAAATTGAAAATTACATTCTTGAACACAATTTAATAAACCAGATCAATTATATTGTAACCACTAAAGGAGTTCCATTAAAAATAAATCGTGGAAATACATTTTCTACATCCTCCCCATCAGCTTCTGTTGAGAGTGAATTAACACTTATTCTTAGTTCTTATTCATACAAAATTGCGGGAAATGGATATTTTACCTCACCATACTTTTTAAAAACCGAAAAATTCTCAAAATCTAAATTTGATATTTTTTTAGTAACAAGACTTGATGGCTACGATTTTACGGATATAAAAAATTTAATTGATAAATCAGCCCATTATATATGGATAGATTCTACAATGCAATTTGTCTTTGATCAGGACCCAAACTGGAATAGTTCTATCCCCTATCTTAATAATTCAATGTCTTATGCACATTCTATACTGACTTCAAAAGGATTAAAATCTTTTATAGATAATACTACAACCTTCATCACAAATAAAACAAATGTGCTTGGATATACCAGCTTCGGTAGTAATGATTACAATGCCCATTTGTACACAGATAATGCTAAACCATATAATACATGGGCACCTGGAGCTATTGCTGAAACATACGTGTCAACTTCTGGTAGAACCTTCACAAAACCAGTGGTTTATGGACAATCGCTAGTTGCAGATTTAATTGCAGAAGGTATAACTGGAGCGAAAGGATATGTTTATGAGCCATATAGCAATGCACTGGCACTGGTATGGCATTTATTTGATATGTATACGAATGGTTTCAACTTAGCAGAAAGTTTTTATTCTGCATCAAGAGCACTCTCATGGATGGATGTTATTATTGGTGATCCAAAGATGAGAATTTTTATACCAAAGACAAAACTATCTAACATTTCTGCTAATCGGATTGCTAATTCCTTGAATATACAAGTTTCCTGGTCGACAGAAGTAGAATACAAAAACGCCTATTTCATTATAGAAAGACGTTTAGATGCATCTAATACAGAACAGAATAATTGGAAACAGGTTGGTAGAGTGCAAGCAAATGGGACAACAATTTCGCATAATTCGTATAACTTTATAGATAAAAAAGTAAAAAATGGAAATTATTTCTATCGGATTGTAATGGTTGATTCATTCGACAATGAAACACCCAGTAATCCAGTTTCACTAAATATATTTAGATCTCCGGGTGTTATAAATGAACCTGAATTTGTAATTGATGACATACCTTATAAATTAGAAAAAGGAAACCCCACGAAAATTTCTTTATTAAATTTTCCAAATCCTTTCAATCTCTCAACAAAAATTACATTTAACATCGAGCAAGAAGGCAATATAAAACTTACAATATACAACTTATTAGGAGAGAGAATTACAACTCTTATAGATAATGAATATTATAAAGAAGGAACATATAATATCAATTTTAATGCAGTAAATCTCACAAGTGGAATTTATTTCTGTAAACTTGAAACAACAGAAACGATTAATACAACAAAAATGATTTTTTTGAAATAGTATTATATGGAAACTCAAACAGTATTAATAAGAAATAACACAAATTTAGATAATTTAAAAGATGATGTAAAAACAAAAGTATTCCATCCAAGATTAGCTTGGATGATGTATTACCAACAAGTTCATAATATCAAGAAAGTTTGTGAAAAATTTGGAATAAGTAGGAAAACATTTTATAAGTGGTGGTGGCGTTATTATAAATCTGGTTATCAAGCAGTTAGTTTGTTTGATAAATCCAAAAAACCTCATAAATCTCCTTCTGCAACTCCAATAGCAATTATTCAAAAAATTATAAATGCAAAAGAAATTACTGGCTACGGACCTAGAAAACTTAAAAATTATCTTCTAGAAAACTTAAATATTAAAATCTCCGAACGCACAATTTGGAAAATATTAAAAAAATATCAAATAATAAATCCAAACTCATTCGAATCAGATGGTGTACTTTGTAACAGGTTTTTACCTGGTGATGAAGTATATGTTACTACATATAGCTTAACCCCAATAAATAATTCTAAAATATTTATAATAAGCGCATTCGACATATCAACCAGATTGAGAATATCTAAAATATTACATGCATATAACAAAACAGAACTTTATAAATTTCTCCAATTTATTATTGATAAATTTCCTTTCAAAATAAAAAAAATAAAATTTACTGAACAAAATTTATTAATAACGAGAAATGACTTCCAAGATTTAACAAGACAAATTCAATTATCTTTCACCAATAATTACGAAAAAGAATTAATAGAAACTGAAATTCATAAATATGACAAAAAGAACTTTTGGGATCAAGCAGAATATGATTCGTTAGAAAAATTAGAAAGTAATTTTAATAACTATATCAGGTTACAAAATAATCATACTTCACATGAGACACTGGGAGGTTTAACTCCTCTTCAAAAATTGAGAAACGTTCCATTTTATAGAAATATAATCTATTTCGATTATTCTTGAGAAAATGTATTCGTTTGGTTTATTTATTTAAAATTGTTTGAACGTCTAATATTTAAAGAAATATTTAAAAATTGTATATTATCTGATATTTCTGAGATTATTAGACCAGTTAATATCAATCCTCCTCCGATAATTCCAACAAATCCCAAATTTTCGCCTAAAAACAAATAAGCTAAGATGGTAGCAATGACTGGTTCAATTGTGAAAATTACAGCCGCTTTTGTAGGTGTTGTTTCTTTTTGCCATTTCATTTGAAGGAAAAGTGTTAATATTGTTGCTAATAATGATAAATAAAGCAAAGAGAATATCAAATTATAGTTTGGATTAAACACAATTTTTTCAAATAGTAAAGCAAAGATTAAACTTAACAATCCATTGATTAGAATTTGGAAAAATGTAATTCTAAGTGGGTTATTTTCTTGTGTAGCAACATCTACATAAACAATGTACAACGCAAATACAATAGCACAGGATATAGTTAGCCCATCACCGAAATTAAATTCACTTCCCTTAGGAGATGTAAGCAAATAAAGACCAAATGATACTACAAATACTCCAATTATATTGCCTATCAAAGGTGCTTTTCTTCCTAATATAAACTGAAAAAGTGGAGTAAATATTACAGTCATACCAGTTAAAAAAGCCGATTTAGAAGCGGTTGTATATTGCAATCCAATAGTTTGTGCAGCAAATCCTAGAAATAGTAAAATTCCTAAAATACTCGAATGATGTAAGTCCGATAAATTAAATTCTTTAATTTTTTTAGAGAAGAAAATTAATAAAATTATTGAAGCAAAGATAAATCTTACAGCAATGAAAAATAGGGGTGATATATAATCTAGTGAACTTTTGACTATTGTGAATGTAGCTCCCCAAATAATTGTTATAGATAACAGAATAAGTTCTGCTTTTTTGTCTTTAGTCAAAATAATTTCTTAACTTTTATCTATTTGAATATTCTTGGAATAGTTTTCCCCAAGCGGTTTCACTTTTCCATTTATCAAAGACCTTTTTATCAATAAATGGCCATCTGTAATAATCATGATATAATTCCGAACCTAATACGAAAAGATAAACAAGTGGTGTGTGGAAGAATAACTTTTGTAATCCCCGAAGTGGACCAAACCACACAAATCTTCCGAATAAACTCACAGCATTATTGCCGACTTGAAATCCCCAGGATTCGTTGGAAACATCATCGCCTACAATTTCGATATCTCTTGGATCACCTATTCCTAATCCATCATTGTGTGCAATTCTAATATATGGAATACTCAAAGGTTGAAAACCCATCATTTTAGCCGAAACTGCATCAATAGCTACCTGGTCTCCACTTGCAAGTATATAGTTTTTAATTTCGGGATTCATAGTTCTGGGACCAGGACCATTACCAGCAGTTGTACCATCCATCACTGCAAAGATTCCTGTATGAATTTCCTTTTGAATTGCGAGCAGATCTACTAAGGTTTCATGAATCCAGCTATGTGTGTAATGTCTTTTTGTATTTAATAAACCACCAAATGCATTTTTCATCGCACCAGTCGTTGTTGTATAAATGTGGCACTTCATTGTTGGAAGATGAACAATGTTTTTACCTAAAAAATACTCAGGGATATAAATCCCATGCCGATAAATTTTGTCCAAAACATGCATTTTTGCCTTTGGTGATATTTTGATCCATTTCATATCGGACTCTTTAAAATTATAGAGCACAGGAATATTATATTTCTTAAATATTGGTCTATAATGATTTAAATCATCACCTTTAAAAGCATTTGTAACAACTGTTTTATTCTCCACACATACAATATCCTTATATCCAGCATCTTTTAACCCAAGAATTGTGCCTTCCAATTGCCATGGCGTGGTATTTGCACCAGGAAATGGAAAATGCCAAGAAATATTATCCTTTAAAATTGTTTTTGAATTAATATCCAGATATTTTGTTACTTCAGCATTGCGCATGAGATTTTTTATATCCTCAAGCACAGTTTCTGGTTTAGTTTTAATAACTGCTACTTTTGATTTCATAGATTTATTTCATATAAATTATTAAACTTACAGTTAGTATCCATAATATAATATTTAAAATCATAGGTACATCCTTGAGCAAGGTAAGAGTTGGATTTCCTCCCCTCTCCAGTTTGTGTACTAAATACAAATATCTAAAAATTCCATATAAAACATAAGGAACTGTATAAATTAAATTTTTTGTTCCGAACTTCAAGACAGTTTCTTCTGAAATAGTATATAAAGCATATGACATGACAGTTGATGCCGTAACAATGCCAATCATCTGATCAAGAAACTGAGGACTATAATGAGTCAATACAGAACGATGTATGTTAGCTTTGAGTTCAAGTGTTATTAACTCAGCTCTTCTTTTACTAAAACCTAAGAAAAGAGCGATTAAAATAGTGCATAATATTAACCATTCTGAAACAGGCACATCAATAAGTACAGCTCCTGCATAGATTCGGAGAACAAACCCAGCAGCTATAGCCATTATATCTAATAATACAATATTTTTTAAAATGAAAGTGTAGAGCACGTTTAAAGCAATATATGCCAATAAAAATATCATAAAATATTGATTTAAAAAAAAACTTACAACTAAAGATAATACAGCAAACAAAAATGACGAAATCACTGCATATTCTTTACTAAGCTTTCCACTTGGCAATGGTCTTAAAGATTTTTCAGGATGAAGTTTATCTTTTTCAATATCAATTAAATCATTAAATATATATATAGAACTTGTTACTATCGAGAAAATAAAGAATCCCAAAATTGTATCTATTAAATTTGTTATGTTGAATAAATGTCCAGAAAAAATTAGAGCTGCAAATATAAAAAAGTTTTTAACCCATTGATGTGGTCGCATTGATTGGAGTATATGTTTTGCTTCTTTGAGCATATCTTAAAAAACTGCCTGTTCTTCATATACTCCAAAAACTTCTGCAAGTTTATTGCATATTTCACCCAATGTTACATATGCTCTTGTACATTCCAATAAATAAGGCATCAAGTTTCTTCCTTCTTCTGCAGCATTTTTCAAATTACTTAATGATTGTTCGACGGTTTTATTGTCCCTTGAAGCTCTGATCTCAGCAAGCCTTTTTCTTTGGCGAACTTCGACTTCTGGTGAAATTTCCAATAAAGGAATCTCTATTTTCTCGTTTTCCTCAACAAATTCATTAACACCTACTATAATTTTTTCTTTTCTATCCAATTCCATTTGATATCTATAAGCGGCTTCGGCTATTTCTTTTTGGAAAAAACCTGCTTCAATGGCAGGTATCACACCACCCAAAGCATCTATTTTCTCAAAATACTCTTCAGCTTCTTTCTCCATTTTTTCTGTTAATGCTTCAACGAAATAACTACCTGCAAGAGGATCAATTGTATTGGTAACACCAATTTCGTGTGCTATAATTTGTTGTGTGCGAAGTGCAATTTTAACTGCTTTTTCTGATGGCAAAGCAAGTGTTTCATCCATAGAATTTGTATGAAGTGATTGTGTTCCACCCAAAACTCCAGCCAATGCTTCGAAAGCAGTTCTAACTATATTATTTTCGGGTTGTTGTGCAGTTAATGAACAACCAGCCGTTTGAGTATGAAATCTTAACATCCAAGACCTTGGATTTTTTGCTTTGTATTTATTACGCATTCTTTTTGCCCAAATTCTGCGAGCAGCACGAAATTTTGCTATCTCTTCGAAAAAGTCGAGATGTGAATTAAAAAAGAAAGATATTCTTGGAGCAAAATCGTCAACATCCAATCCGCGAGCAATACCAGCTTCAACATAAGCGAAGCCATCAGCAAGCGTAAAGGCAAGCTCCTGAACTGCTGTTGATCCGGCTTCCCTAATGTGATATCCACTAACAGAAATTGGATTCCATTGTGGTACCTCTCGATTCAGATATTCAAACATATCTATAATAATCCTCATTGATGGATTAGGTGGAAATATCCACTCTTTTTGTGCAATATATTCTTTTAATATATCAGCCTGAACAGTTCCTCTTAGATCTTTGAAGTTAACACCTTGTTTTTCTGCTACAATGAGATAAAATGCCATTAAAACAGCAGCTGGTGCATTTATAGTCATTGAGGTAGAAATCTTATCAAGGGGTATACCTTTGAATAGGATTTCCATATCAGCAAGTGATGATACTGATACACCACATATTCCAACTTCTCCTTCTGATTGTGGATCATCAGCATCGCGCCCCATTAAAGTTGGTAAATCAAATGCAACTGATAATCCAGTTTGACCATGTTGTAATAAGTAATGGTATCTTTTATTTGAATCTTCTGGTGTACCAAATCCGGCAAACTGTCGCATTGTCCACAATCTACCTCTATACATTGTGGGATGAATTCCTCGAGTATATGGATATTCACCCGGGAATCCAATTTCTGATAAATAATTTATATGTGATATATCATCAGGTGTGTATAAAGGTTCAATATGTTCACCTGAGATTGTGGTAAATTTGATAGGTCTTTTTAGTTCAGATTGAATGAATTTTTTCTTCCATTCATTTTTTGCCTTTTTTATTTCGTTTATATTATTCATACGCAAATAACTCTATTTTTGATAATTTTTCTTAAAAGATAAAACATAATTTTGATTTATTCAAAAAAGTTGGATAATCTTTTATTCAGTAATTATTATGTTCTTCCAAATCTACGAGAAAGTTCACTAAGCGAAATTTTGATAATAACAGGCCTACCATGCGGACATACATAAGGCACACTTGTGAGAAAAAGTTGTTCAATTAATGCTTGCATTTCTGACTGATTTAATGAATCTCCAAATTTTATTGCAGATTTACACGCAAATGACTTTGCTAAATTTTCTCTCGGTTCTAATTTTTGTTCATTTTCATTTTCTTTGTACAAATCTACAATTTCCTGTAATATATTTTGTTCTGAACCTGGTTTTATATCTTCAGGAACAGCTTCCAATAAAACTGTGTTTTTGCCAAATATCTTTAAATGGAAACCTAATTTTTCCAGATCTGATTTCAAAAGATTAATTATCGCAAAATCACCTGCTGTAAATTCAATTGTATGTGGAAATAAAAGCTGTTGAGAACTTATAGGATATTTTGAAAAACTTGAAATAGCTTTTTCATACAAAATTCTTTCGTGAGCAGCATGTTGATCAATAATCATCATTCCTTCATCAATTGGTACCAAAATAAATTGATTATGTAACTGATAACAGATTGGAGTCTCTGGAAAAACATCCATTATACCTAATTTTCTATTAGATTCACTTTCAACTAATTCTCCATTTGATGAAAATATTGGTTTTAGAAACTCAATGGGATTAATTTGGGTTGAATCTTTTGATTCAAGATTTATAATTTTATTTCCATCCCAATTATTTTGTGAAGTATATTCAGGTGATTTATGAAATATTTCTTTAAATTTAATTTTTATATCGCTACCAATAGTATCCATTTTTACTGATGGGACCAAATTCTGAGATGCAAGGGCTTTTTTTGCCGAAGAATTTATTAAATAATAAACACTTCTTTCATCTTTGAATTTTACTTCTAATTTTGACGGATGTACATTAACATCTACTTTTTTGGGCTCTATTTTTAAATAAATTATAAAGAACGGATAATTACTTTTTTCTAACATATTTTCATAAGCCTGAAAAACAGCATGATTTAGATTGCGATTTACAATGTATCTTTTATTTAAATAAATGAACTGCTCACTTCTGCTTTTTTTTGCAAAATCTGGTCTACTAACATAACCTGAAACTAACATCCCGCTTTGATCATATCGTTCTATATCTTCTTTAATTGGTATTAAAGATTCTAAAATCTTACCGCCAAATATTTCTCCAATTCTTTCTTCAATATTCTGAGGTTTTAAATCCAGTACGATTTGATTATCATTTATAAACAGAAAATGTAACTCAGGAAATGCTAGTGCAATTCTTACAAAGACATCAAAAATATGTTTAAATTCTATGTTATTATTTTTCAGGAACTCTCTTCTTGCTGGAGTGTTAAAAAATATATTTTTTACACTTACAGAAGTTCCCTTTTCAAAATTTGTTTTAGTAACTTCTTTTATTGAAATGCCTTCTATTAATACTTTTGTTGCAATATCTTCATCTTGTGTTCTGGTTATTAATTCTACCTGAGAAATTGCGGCAATAGATGCAAGGGCTTCACCTCTAAATCCTAATGTTTCGATATTTTCCAGATCCTCAAGTGTTCGAATTTTGCTTGTTGAATGTCTTTGAAAAGCAATTATGGCGTCCTTTTCATTCATTCCACAACCATCGTCAACAAGCTGTATTAATTTTTTCCCTGCATCTTTAATGATAAGCTTGATTTTTTTTGCACCAGCATCTATTGAATTTTCAAGTAACTCTTTAACAACAGATGCTGGTCTCTGAATAACCTCTCCTGCAGCTATTTTACTTACAAGTTGCTCCGGTAAAATATTAATTTTATTTAACATTATTGATTTTAACTCCTATTCCAGGTTCATTGTTTAAAATTAAAACTCCATTATTGTTAATCACTCCTTGAAATGGATCATTTGAAATTAATAGGTTCCCGTCAAGGTCAATGTAATCGACTACTGGAGCGAGTTGAGCAGCAGCAGATATTCCAATCGAGGTTTCTATCATACAACCCAACATTGTTTTTAAATTCATATGTTTCGCGAATTGCAACATTAGATATGCATTAAATAATCCTCCACACTTGGATAATTTTATGTTTACACCATCAAAATGATCTTTGATTAAAATTAAATCTTCAAGATTTTTGCAACTTTCATCTGCAAAAATTGGTATTGTAGTTTTTTCTCTTAATTTATTATACTCATATAACTTATCTGCAGGTAACGGTTGTTCAATTAGTTCTATATTTTGATCTTCAAGAAATTTAATTCTTTCAATTGCTAGTTCAATACTTTTCCATCCCTCATTTATATCTACACGCAAGATTTTATCCGTGCGGCGACGTATAGCTTTCATGATTTCTATATCATTATCACAGCCTAACTTTATTTTAAGAATTTTAAAATTCTCAGCATCATCTAGTTTTTTTTCTATATTTTTAATAGTATCAATTCCAATTGTATAAGAAGTATATAAATCTGTATTCTTGCTAAATCCGAAATATTTCCAAAGAGGGATATTTAAAATCTTTGTATGGAGATCGAATAGTGCAATATCAATTGCAGATTTTGCAGCATAATTACCATTTAGTTTATTTAATTTTTCTAAATTATCATAGAGGGATTCTGAATCCAAATTAATTTTTTTAAACTCACTTATAAATTGTATCACACTTTCACTCGATTCATTATATCTAGGACTTGGAGCAGCTTCCCCAATACCTGTATATTCATTAGTTCCAACTTTTACAATTGTCCTTCTTACTTCTCTCTTACTTTCACGTGCAGTTGTGAAGTTGGATTTTATGTTTAAAACTATTTCTTCAAAAGAAACATTCATTTTGTTTATATTATATCATTTCTTTCGAATAAAGCGTTTACAAATGCTTTTTTATTGAAAGGCTGTAAGTCATCTATATGTTCACCAACACCTATAAACCTAACAGGAATTTTAAGTTCATTACTAATTGCTATCACGATGCCACCTTTTGCAGTACCATCTAGTTTTGTGACAATTAGACCAGTAATTCCAACTGTCGAAGAAAATTGGTTAGCTTGCTGTATGGCATTCTGCCCTGTTGTTGCATCCAAAACAAGTAGAATTTCATGAGGAATTTCTGGAGATTGTTTTTGAAGTACTCTTTTAATTTTTTTTAGTTCCTCCATAAGATTTATTTTAGTATGCAATCTACCTGCCGTATCAATTAGCAAGACATCAATATTGCGTGCTTTCGCAGCCTGATACGCATCGAATGCTACAGCCGCTGGGTCAGCTCCTTGAGTTTGTTGAATAATGTCAACACCAGCTCGCTCAGCCCAGATTTCAAGCTGTTCATTTGCTGCTGCACGAAATGTATCCGCTGCCGCAATTAATACCTTATTTCCACCACTTTTATAATTGAACGCCAATTTGGCAACCGTAGTTGTCTTTCCCACTCCGTTCACACCAACTATCATTATTACGTACGGTTTTTTTGCAACTGATAAACTAAAATTATTTTCTTCATTCGCTTTATCATCCAACAATAATTTTTCTAATTCCTCTCTAAGAAGTCTGTCTATATCCTCTGAATTTTCATATTTTTCTTTTTTCACACGATTTTTTATGTTTTCAATAATTTTGGTTGTAGTCATTAATCCGACATCACCTAATATTAGAATTTCCTCCAGATTTTCAAGTAATTCCTCATCGATTTTAGATTTGCTTGATATTAGGGTTTTTACTTTCGTAACTAGATTATCACGGGTTTTAGCAAGACCTTCTTTTAATTTATTAAATTTGAATTTATCAAAAAATCCCATCTTACTCCTTATACACGAAAATATTAAAAAATCTAATTGCGTATTGAACAAAAGATACTATAATTAAAATACTTCCTATCCATAGAAATACATTCCTTAAAACATATTGCTGTGGATAAAATAATATAGATATTAGAAGATAGAATGCAACTACTCCTGCTGTAACTTTTCCAAGCATATTGGACTGCGGTATAATTCTTTTTTTGTTTTTCAAATACAAACCACCCATTAGAATTATAATGTCCCTTGAAAGTAGTAGCATAAAGAAAAAGATAGGCATAAAATTTTTAATAACACATATTAATGAAACGACACCCATTAATATTTTATCTGCCAAAGGGTCAATAATTTTACCAAGATCAGTTATTTGATTATATTTTCTAGCGAAATATCCATCCAAGCCATCTGTAATCACCGCGATAATACCAATTAATACAGCAATGTACCTTGCGGTATCAGATGACCTAAATAATAGTAATGCTATAGGTATAACAAGCATAAGTCTTAAAATGCTTAAAAAATTAGATATTAAAAATATATCTTTTTTTAATTGTGAGTTCATATTTCAAACTCATCTTTCTGATTCCGATCTTTAATAGGAATTGGATACTCACCTGTAAAACATGCAGTACAATACCATTGATTATTTTCCTTTGGAACAGACTTTAACAAACCTTCAAGTGAAAGATATGATAAACTATCTACTTCAAGTTCTTTTCTTATTTTTTCAATATCTCCTTCACACTGGTTAGCTATAAGTTCATCTGGTTCAGGAAAATCCATACCATAGTAACATGGAAAGCGTATTGGAGGAGATGCAACTCTGAAATGAATTTCTTTAGGTTCTGCCTCACGAATTAATTTAACTAGTTGCTTTGAAGTAGTTCCCCTAACTATAGAGTCGTCAACTATGACTACAATTTTATCTTTTAACACACCTCTGACTTTATTAAATTTTGTTTTAACCTGTAATTCTCGATTATTTTGTTCTGGTTGGATGAACGTTCTACCAATGTAGTGACTTCTAATTAAGCCAATTTCATATTTTGATGGATTGCCTAATTTATTGTTTCTACTCACAAAACCAAGTGTTGCTGTGTTACTTGAATCAGGTACGTTGATTACCACAATTTTTTCCTGATTATTAGTATTTTTTACTGGATTTTCTTCTGCTAAAGTTTTTCCAAGCCTCCGTCGAATTTTATCTACACTTTCACCAAAAATGTAACTATCAGGCCTTGAAAAATAAATATACTCAAATATGCAATGGAATGGTTTTTTAAATTTTTTATTTAAATAATATGATTTAAAGTTTCCAGATTTAAGTCCTTCATCATCAAAAACTACAACTTCTCCTGGTAGTACTTCGCGAATATAATCAGCGCCGATTATATCAAAAGCACAGGTTTCCGAAGCAACAACAAAAGCTCCATCATATTTACCAATATTTAGGGGTCTCCATCCTGCTGGGTCTCGAGCAGCTATAAGTTTATCATCAGTTAAAAATACAAAAGAAAAGGCTCCTTCAATTTTATTCAATGCATCTAATATTTGCAATATAGGTTCTTTTTCCTTGCTGCGCGCAATTAAATGTAAAACAAGTTCAGTATCAGATGTTGTTTGAAATATAGTTCCTTCCTCAATTAATGAATTTCTAATGGACTTATAATTGACTAAATTACCATTATGCGAAATTGCGAGGTTGCCATTTTTATAATGAACAGTTAATGGCTGAATATTTTGTTTGTTAAATGCTGAACCTGATGTAGAATAGCGTACGTGTCCAATTGCAGAATTACCACGTAAGACATTTTTTAGTATATTTTCATCTTTAAAAACATCATTTACCAAACCAAAGTCTTTATATATATGGAAGAAATTTCTATTTTTCGAATTGTTGAATTCCGATGTAACAATTCCGCAACCTTCTTGACCTCGATGCTGCAAAGCTTGTAGACCATAATAAGTCATTATAGCAGCTTCTGGATGTCTATAAATTCCAAAGATTCCGCATTTATCGATTGGCTTATCTTTCATATTTAAAATCATAAATTTTATTAAAATTCATTTTAAAATAAGCGTAAATTAATCCCATATTGAAATTATAGTATCTTTTTTCCAATTTATATCGTCCTTTTGAGGGTAATCAGTATTATAATGTAACCCTCTGCTTTCTTTTCTCATTATAGCGCTTTTTGCAATTAGAAGTGCAACCAGTACTAAATTTCTTAACTCGATGAGTGGTTCAGTTATTTTAGTTTTCTTATAAAAATTTTCTACTTCCTCGTGAATGAAGCTTAAACGCCTTATTGCCCTCTCCAATCTTAGATCAGAACGTACGATACCAACATAGTCCCACATAATTTCCTGAATTTCTTTACGATCGTGGGATATTAGAATCCACTCTTCAGTGTTAAATGTTCCTGAATCGTCCCATTCAGGAATTTCTGGAATCTGAATTTTTTGATTTGAAACAATTTCAATAGAAGTTGTTGCTGCACGTTCAGAAAAGACGATAGCTTCCAAAAGAGAATTACTTGCAAGTCGATTTGCTCCATGAACACCAGTCATAGCAACTTCGCCACAAGCAAAAAGATTTTTTATGTTTGTCCTACCTACAAGATCAGTGAATACACCACCACAAGCATAATGTGCTGCAGGCACAACAGGTATAAGTTCCATTGTAATATCGAGTTTATATTTTTCAAGACAGGTTTGATAGATATTAGGAAATTTTTCTTTAATCGAATCAGCTGGCAGGTGCCTTAAATCGAGATATATATAATTATCGCCTCTACGTTTTAGTTCAGCATCGATCGCACGAGCAACAACATCTCTGGGAGCTAATTCTAATGAAGGGTGATATTTTGACATAAATCTTTCACCATCAATAGTTTTTAAATATGCACCAAAACCTCGTACAGCTTCCGATATTAAGAATGAAGGTGAGCCTGAATTATGAAGTGTTGTTGGGTGAAATTGAATGAATTCCATATTTGCAATATTTGCACCTGCACGATACGCCATAGCAACACCATCACCTGTTGCAATTAATGGATTTGTAGTGTGCAAATAAACATGTCCCAATCCACCAGTTGATAGCATCGTGATTTGAGCTAGAAATTTTTTTACGATACCTTGCTCAACATCAAGTACATAAGCTCCCCAGCAATGTATATCACTTGATTTATTTAAGTTAATTCCTAAATGATGTTCTGTTATAAGATCAATAGCAATATGATTCTCATAAATTTTAATGTTTGGATGAGTCGCAATTTTTTGTAAAAGAGCTCTTTCAATCTCTTTTCCAGTTAAGTCTTGAGCATGAACAATTCTATTACGCGAATGTCCACCTTCTCTTCCAAGATCAAGTTTTCCGTATTTGGTTGTAAATTTCACACCTATATCAATCAGTTCATTCAAACGTTTTGGACCTTCATAAACTAAAGTTTCAACAGCATCAATATGGCATAAACCGTCACCTGCCGTTAATGTGTCCCTTATATGCAACTCAAATGAATCATCATTCGATATCACTGCAGCAATACCACCCTGTGCTAAATTTGTATTAGAATCAGCTTTTTCCTTTTTAGTAATTATAGATACAGATCCAAATTCTGCGACACGGAGTGCATAAGATAGACCAGCTATTCCACTTCCGATAATTAAAAAATCGGATTTAGTTTCCATTTATTAAACCTTAATGTCTTTCAAAATTTTTTCAAATTTTTCTAATGCGAAATCGATCTCTTCTTTTGTTATAATTAATGGAGGTAAAAGCCGGATGACATTTTCATTAGTACAATTCACAAGAACATAATTTTCCAATAAACAGGAAACAATATTTTCACATTTAAATTTCATTTCAATTCCAATCATTAACCCTTTACCGCGTATCAATTTTATATAATCCGGAAATCTATTTTGTAAAATTCTCAATTTTTCTTTCAGATAATCTCCCATTTTCATTGCGTTTTCCATATAATTTTTTTCAATAATTTGATTTAGCAATGCTTCTCCAGCTGCGCATGCAACAGGACTACCGCCAAAAGTAGTACCATGAACTCCATATGTAAAAACATCTGCAACTTTTTCATTTCCAAGTATTGCTCCAAGTGGAAGTCCACCCCCTATTGGTTTAGCAATTACACAAATATCAGGTTTAAAATTGTAATGCTCAAAAGCAAAAAATTTTCCAGTTCTTCCAACACCCGACTGTATTTCATCGGCAATTACTAAAAAGTTGAAGTTATTTCTTAAATTGGAGATAGTATCTACAAATTCATAATCTACTTCTATTATTCCGCCTTCACCCTGAATAAACTCCAGTACAATTGCCAAAGTATTTTCATCGACTTTTTTAATGAGTTCATTTTTATCATTGAATGTTGATTGTATACAATTTGGTAAAAATGGTTCATATCCTTCTCTATATTTTTCTCTCCTAGTGATTGATAAAGAACCAAGAGTTCTACCATGGAAAGAATTATTAAATGAAATAATGTTAAATTTATTTTTATCTACTCCCCATTTTCGTGCTAATTTTATTGCACCCTCCATTGCTTCTGTGCCACTATTGGAAAAAAATAATTTTTTAAACCCAGTGATACCAATTAGCAACTCTGCAAGTTTGATCTGTGGTTCTTGCAAAAAATAATTTGAAAGGTGTATGTACTTTTTAATTTGTGATTCAATGGCTTTGTTTACATAATGGTTATTGTACCCTAGAGCATTAACAGCTAAACCACCAAAAAGATCAAGATATTTTTCACCTGATTTTGATATTAACCAGCACCCTTCTCCTCTTTCAATCAACAAATCAAGTCGTTTATATGTTCTGAAAAAATATTTTTGTTCAAGTTCTTTTAGATTCATGTTTATTTGCTTTTATTTTCATTAATAAATCAAAAATAAATTTAACATTTTTTTTTAGATCCTCAATTGTCGAATTATTATGAATTACAAAATCTGCAAGTTCAACTTTCTTTTTTTGATGAATTTGAGATTTTATTCGATTAATTACATCATCTCTACTAACATTGTCTCTTTTCATTACTCTGTTAATACAAGTTTCTATATCTGAGTTTATAACAATTGTATAATCGAGGTTTTTATTAAACCCTGTTTCATAAATCAGGGCAGCTTCAACAAAGATTAGGGGTGTATCCTTTTTCACTTCTAGATTTTTGAATATTTTCAATATGGAATTAGTAACTACAGGATGAACTATATTTTCGAGTTTATTCTTGTAATCGTCATTTAAAAAAATTTTTTTTGCTAATAGTTTTCGATTAATTTTATTATTATGATCATATATATCTACTCCAAATAATTTTTTAATTTCCGATTTTATATTTTCATCAGTATCCAGCAAATTTTTTGCGATAACATCAGCATAAAGAACTGGAGCACCCAACTCTTCTAGGATTTTACAAACTTCTGACTTTCCAGTACCAATACCACCAGTTATTCCGATTTTTAGCATAAAAATGAATAGTTATTTTGCATATGCGAATGCTCTATGTTCCCTTATAATGGTAATTTTTATTTGTCCAGGGTATTCTAATTCTTGCTCTATTTTTTTGGCAATATCATATGCTAGTTGATCGGCTTTTGCATCATCTATCTTGTCAGGTTCAACTATAACTCTTATTTCTCTTCCAGCTTGGATAGCATAAGTTTTAGAAACACCGTCAAATGATTGGGCAAGAGCTTCCAATTTTTCTAGTCTTTTTATATAACCCTCTACAGATTCTCGACGGGCACCCGGTCGAGCGCCACTGATAGCATCAGCTGCTTGAACTAAAGCTGCAATTGGAGTTTCCATAGGCATATCTTCATGATGAGAACCAATAACATTCAACACAACTGGATGTTCATCATATTTTTTAGCAAACTCATAACCGATTAGTGCATGAGGTCCATCCACAGTTTTATCTACTGTTTTACCGATATCATGCAAAAGTGCAGCTCTTCGGGCAAGTGTTGTATCGAAACCCAACTCAGCTGCCATAAGACCGGTAAGATGAGCAACTTCCAAACTGTGAGTTAAGAGATTTTGTCCGTAAGAGGAACGATACTTCATTTTCCCAATGCATTTAACAATTTCAGGATGAGCATTATTGAGTCCAAGTTCCATGAGAGCATTTTCACCAACTTTAATTATCTCTTCCTCAATTTCGTTACGTACTTTTTCAACAACTTCTTCAATTCTGCTTGGATGAATTCTACCATCACTCATTAATTTTTCAAGTGCAATTTTTGCCACTTCCCTTCTTATAGGATCAAAGGCTGAAAGTATGACTGCTTCAGGTGTATCATCGACGATTACATCCACGCCAGTGGATGATTCAAAAGCTCTAATATTTCGACCTTCTCGCCCAATAATTCTTCCTTTCATTTCATCGTTTTGTATATTCAAAACGCTAACAGTTGATTCAACAGTATAATCCGCTGCAAATCTTTGAATTGCCTGAACAATAATTTTTTGAGCTTCTTTTTTAGCCTCTTGCTTTGCTTGATCTCTTATACTTTTAAGTTGAGCTGCAGCTTCGTTTTTTGTTTCCTGAATCAAATTATCGAGTAAAATCTTCTTAGCTTCTTCTGTAGTTAAACCAGCAATTTTTTCAAGTTTACTGTTTTCTTCCTGAATTAATCGATCTAATTCTTGAGTTTTTGCTTGAATAAGTTTCGTTTTCGCATCAAGTTCTTTTTTTATTTGGTTAAGTTCTTGTTCTTTTTTATTTACAAGCTCAACCTTTTTATCGAAATTTTCTTCGCGTTGATTTAATTGTTTCTCAAATGCAAGCAGCTTATTACGTTTGTTATTTACTTCATTATCGAATTCTTGTTTCTTTTTATACCATTCATCTTTAACTTCAAGCAATTTCTCTTTTTTTAAGTTATTTGCTTCTTTTTCAGCATTAGAGATAATTTGTTTGGCTCTTTCTTCAGCCGACAATATTTTATTTTTGCCACTTTTAGTGCTTAGATACCACCCAAGATAAAAAGCGATAATGCTTAAAAAAAATGCTATAATTATAACTATGTATATCTCGTTCATATCCACCTCATTAACTTATTATTATTTATAAAAAAAGCCACACGCGCAACGATAGACAAGGTTATTTTAGAACCTCATTTTAACACAGTGGGTACCTGCCAGCTAGTTTCTTACTTCCACTGCGGCGTTTTAAGTTTATCACTTTGCCGATCTCATAATATTGAGATTGAGGCCTGTAATAATACTAACTTGAGCCAGGTTCCCTATTAAATTAACTTGTCAGGTTCTTTAATATGTGTTGACTACGGTTGACGGTGTGGCTTTATAAATTATTATTTATTTAAAGAACGTTATAACAGAAAGTTAAAGGATCATTCAAGAATTTTTTCAAGGTAATCATTCATTTTACTGATTTCTGAATGAGCAAAACTGAGCATTTTACCATTTCTTTCTCTCTCTTTGAATAAATCTTCAGTAATGTTTAAAGCCGATAATACTGCAACAGTTAGAGGAGGTTGTTCAGGAATTTTATTATGTATTGTATTTATCATTTCATCAACATAATTAGCTACTTTCTTAGTCAGTTCATCACTTTCCCCTCTAAGAGGGTATTCTGTACCAAAAATTTTTACTCTTACACTTTTACCTTCTGTTGACATATTATTATCCTTTAACTTTTGTTATTTTACCAAAGTTTAGTAAGAATTTTTTCCGTGCTCGTAGTCATTTTATAAATGTGAATTAACTTTAGCAATTAATTCATTAATTCTCTTTCGCAAAGCTTCTTTTTCTTGTGGTGTAAAAATATCACCAGCAGCAGTATTCATTACTCTTGCATATTCAGCTTTAATTTTACTAATCTCTTGCTCTTTTGCTGTGAGTTTTTCTTTCAATTCCTCAAGTTTCTGCACCAGAGAACTATTTTGCTCTTTAAGTTGCTGATTTTCTTCTCGAAGTAGAAAAATTAACTCTGAAGCTCTCTTAATTTTGTCCCAGAGATTATTAATCTCAACTTCAAGTTCTTTAGGGTCAAGTGCAACTTTTATTTCAGTGTTTGTCTGTTGATAATCCAATTATTTATCTCCTGATTAAATTTGGATTCATTTTCTTAAAGTTGCATTATGTTTATCATTCATTACTTTAATAATATTATCAATAATAAGTGCTACTTCTTCATCAGTCAAAGTTCTTTCTTCCGACTGAAATTGAAGTGCGAAAGCACAACTTTTTTTATCAGCAGATATTCGATCACCAGTATATATATCGAATAAGTCTACACTTTTCAATAAATTACCTGCACTATATTTAATTGTCTGGAGCAGTTCCTCAACTGGAATTGCTCTATCAACTATAAAAGCTAAATCCCTGATTACCATTGGATACATCGGTAATGGGATATATTTTCGATTATAATTTACGAAACTTTTTAATATATCCAAATTTATGTCAGCCACAAAAACATTTTGTTCAATATCAAAAAGTTTTAAAATTTCCTTCTTAACTTTTCCGATATATCCAAATTCAACATTTTGATACATAATATATAACGTCAATTCAGTTAAAGTTCTATCAATAGTATATGAAATAAATTTATATTTGTCAAGTGAGAACATCACAAATAAATCTTCTACCTCCCCTTTTAGATCATATATATCACTTGGAAATTCTTGTTTTGACCAATGAGGATACTCAGAAATTCCTGTTTTTGCAAGAATTAAGCGTTTTTCTTCCCGAAACCCAGCAATTGTATTTGGCCCTTTTGCTATTGATGAGTCTTTAAAATAAACTTTACCTATTTCAAATAAGTTCAGATTTTTTGATTGATGGTAAATATTATTTCTGACAACATTTAAAACAGAGGGAATTAAAGATGTTCGCATTGCTGACATATCCCGACTTATTGGATTCAGTATTTCAACATAATCATCTTTAGATAAACCAGCTAATTCTTTACTCATTAAACTATTTGTAATAATTTCATTAAAACCACGACCTACTAAGTAATTTCTTATTTCATCATCTATATCTTTATAAACTGGTTGTTCTTTAAATTTTATTAATGAACGCATCTTAATTTCGATATTATCGTAACCATATAACCGGGCAATTTCTTCGATGAGGTCTATTTCCCTCTCTATGTCTGGTCGAAATGTTGGTATCTCAAACAACATTTTACTTTTGTTTCTCTTTATTAATCTTATATCAATTTTTTTAAGTAAATTTTTAATTGGATAATATGTTAAATTTGTACCAAGGGTTGAATTTACTCTATCAGTATCTAAATTGATTTTCTTAGGTTGGATTGGTTTGGGGTAAATATCAATGTAACCAAGTAAAACCTTTGCATTAGTGACTTGTTGAATTAGCTGTGCCGCTCTATTAATTGCAAATTTTGTGATGTTCGGATCTGCACCTCTCTCAAATCTTTGAGAAGCATCAGTGGATAAACCAAGTAATTTTGAAGTTCTTCTTATACTTTGTGGTAAAAAATAGGCACTCTCGAGTAGTATATTTTTTGTATTCTCAGTAATTTCAGAATTAATTCCCCCCATCACACCAGCTATTGCAACTGGTTTTTCCGCATCACAGATTAGAAGCATTCCCTCTTTTAACTCTCTTCCTTTTCCATCAAGTGTAATAAAATGTTCACCATCTTTAGCGACGCGAACCCTTATTGTGTTATCTTTTAGTTTATCATAATCAAATGCATGAAGTGGATGACCCAATTCCATTAAAACAAAATTAGTTATATCAACAATATTATTAATTGGTCTAATGCCTACGGCATTGAGATAATTTTGCAACCATTTTGGGGAGGGTTTTACTTCAACATCTTTTATGATCCTTGCGGTATAACGTGGACATTTATCCAAATCATCCACAAAAACCTTAGTTGCAAATGTTATCAATTCTCTTGATTCTTTAAGATCTAATTTGGGTTTTTTAAGTTTAAGGTGAAATATGGCGGAAATTTCTCGGGCAATACCGAGGTGACTTAAACAATCTGGCCTATTTGGAGTGATTCCAATTTCGAAAACCACATCATTTAAACCAAGGTATTCATTGAGTGTAATACCTGGTTTAAGTCCATTATTCTCAAGGACTAAAATTCCAGATTTATCTTCTCCCAAATCAAGTTCATATTCGGAGCATATCATTCCATCAGACTCTATTCCTCGAATACTAGTTTTTTTTAATGTAAATGGTTTAGCTTCAATATCGTGTTGATTGCGCGCAACTATTGCTCCCGGTAATCCAACTACAACAAATTGATTTTCACTAACATTCGGTGCTCCGCACACAACATTAATATTTTTGTTACCTATATCAACTTTACATATGGTTAGTTTGTCTGCGTTGGGATGTTTATCAACTTTAAGTATCTTTCCTATAATGAAATTTTCATATTTTTTATTAAGATATTCAATACTTTCGACTTCCAATCCTGCGTTTGTAAGTTTCTCTGCTAGAAGTTCAGGAGAAACATCGAAATTTACATAATTTTTTAGCCAATTTAGTGAAATCTTCATATTAAATTTAAAATTGTTTTAGAAATCGTATATCATTATCAAAAAGTATGCGGATATCATCTATACCATATCTTAACATAGAAATTCTTTCAATCCCCATACCAAATGCATAACCTGTATATTTTTCAGAATCATACCCAACATATTTATATACGTTAGGATCTACCATTCCACATCCTAAAATTTCGAGCCAACCAGTTTGTTTACAAACTCTGCAACCTTTACCATCACATAAGAAACAAGTGATATCCATTTCAGCACTTGGTTCAGTAAACGGGAAGAAACTCGGTCGAAATCTGTATTTTAGGCTACTCCCAAAAAATTGTTTTGCAAATGAAACTAAAGTTCCCTTCAATTCACTAAATGTAACACCTGTATCAACATATAAACCCTCAACTTGATGAAATAAGCAATAGCTTCTTGCACTGATTGCCTCATTTCGATAAACGCGACCAGGGATGATAACTCTGACCGGTGGAGTTGTTCTTTCCATAACTCTAATTTGAACTGGTGAGGTATGCGTACGCAACAAAACTTTATCAGATATAAAAAATGTGTCTTGCATATCTCTTGCGGGATGTTCAGGTGGAAAATTTAAAGCTTCAAAATTGTAATAATCTTCTTCTATTTCTGGACCATCTGCTACATCAAATCCCATTCTTTGAAAAATAAGTTTAATTTCTTTTAGAGTTTGTGTCAGAGGATGGAGTGAACCTAACCATTTTCTCCTTCCTGGAAGCGAAAGATCAATTTGTTCGGATTTTTTTTCTGAAAACTCCTCTAATATCTTCTTTTTTTCAGCATAAACTTGCTGACAGTATGCTTTAAGTTCATTAATTTTTTTACCAATTGATGGACGTTCTTCAATTGAAATGCTTTTGATAGAATCATATAGCTCTGAAATTATACCTTTTCTTGACAGATATTTTAACCTAAAATTTTCTAAGTCTTCGGAGTTTTTGATGTTTAATATATCTTGTTCAATTTTTGCTTCAATTTCCTTAATTTTTTCTAACATATCAACTCCTGTATAAAAATATTCCCACTTTTACAAATAAATAAAAATAATAGTGGGAATTTATTATTATGCATTAACATATTTTACAATTTCAGCAAAAGCATCTGGATTATTTGCTGCTATATCGGAAAGAACTTTACGATTAATCTCAATATTTTTCTTTTTCATAGCATTTATTAATCTTGAGTAAGTTGTTCCATTTAAGCGTGCTGCAGCATTAATTCGTGCAATCCAGAGTTGCCGAAATTCTCGTTTTTTAAGTCTTCGATCACGATATGCGTGTTGAAGTGCTTTTTCAATATGATGCTTTGCTATCGTTAAGACTTTACTTCTTGCGCCCCAGTAGCCTTTCGCTTGAGCAAGTAATCGTTTGCGACGGCGATGGGAGGCAACCTTATTCTGCGATCGTGGCATAGTTGCTCTTTTCTCCTTTCTTTATTATTATATTTGTAGTATCATTTTAACTCTTTTTTCATCTGATTTCGCAACAAGAGTTGCTTGTCGAAGCTTACGCTTCCTTTTACGACTTTTAGATGTTAAAATATGGCTTTTATAAGCTTTGTGACGTTTAATTTTACCTGAAGCTGTAATTTTAAAACGCTTCTTAGCCCCAGAATCCGACTTCATTTTTGGCATATTCTATCCTCATTTATTTTTTTCTTGATCTTTTATCTTATTGGTAGCTTTTTTCTTTAAACTTTTATCAGCACTCAATATCATCGACATCCATTTACCTTCCATTTTTGGAGGTTGCTCAACTTTTGCAATATCTGATAGCGATTCTGCTAATTTTTTTAATAACTCTTCCCCTTGTTCTTTATAAGTAATTTCTCTTCCTTTAAAAATAACAGTTGCTTTAACTTTATTACCTTCTTCTATAAATGCACGTGCGTGTCGAGCCTTAAATTCATAATCGTGAACATCCGTGTTAGGATGGAATCTAATTTCTTTTAAGACTACAACTTGCTGATGTTTACGTTGTAATTTTTCTTTTTTTGTTAATTCATATTTATACTTACCTAAATTCATCAACTTGCACACAGGTGGATTTGCATTTGGTACTATTTCAATCAAATCCAGGCCTCTTTCGTTTGCATATTTCATTCCTTCCTGTGGTGACATAATTCCTAGTTGTTTCCCGTTTTCGTCAATTAGACGAATCTTCGGTACTTTTATTTGCTCGTTTACTCTTGGGTTTTGTTGATCTTTAATAGTTGCTCTCCTAATTTGTTATAAGTTTTTTCTCTATTTCATTTTTGATTTTACTTAAAAATTCATTAATTGTTGTACTCCCCAAATCACCTTTCTTATGACGGCGTACAGAAACTGTGTCAGAACTTTTTTCTTTTTCTCCTAATATTAGCATATAGGGTGTTTTCTTTGTTTCCCAGTCGCGTATCTTATAATTAACTTTTTCGTTTCTATTGTCTAGTTCAACTCTTATATTAGATTCTTTCATAATATTGTAAACTTTTTTAGCATAATCATTTTGAGAATCGGTAATAGGAATAACCACAGCCTGAACAGGGGACAACCATAATGGAAATTCACCAGCATAATGTTCTATTAAAACACCAATAAATCTTTCAAGACTACCAAATGGAGCTCTATGAATAACCACAGGTCTATGTCTCTGTCCATCACTGCCGATATATTCAAGATTAAATCTTTCAGGCATCACATAATCTACCTGAACTGTACCTAATTGCCAGTTGCGTCCAAGTGCATCTCTAACAATAAAATCTATTTTGGGACCGTAGAAGGCTGCTTCTCCTTTAGCAATTTTATAATCCAATTTCATTTCATTTGCCACTTCAAGAATTTCTTTCTCAGCTCTTTCCCAAAGTTCATCAGCTCCACCATACTTTTCTTTATTCAAAGGGTCTCTAAAGGATAACCGAGTTGTGAAATCTTTAAAACCGAGCGTATTAAATACAAGTTGAATCAAGTCGATTACACCACAAACTTCTTCTTTAAGTTGATCTTCTCGAACAAACATATGTGAATCATCAACAGTAAAACTTCTAACTCGAGTTAAACCATTTAATTCTCCTGATTGCTCATATCTATATACCGTACCGAATTCAGCTAATCTTATTGGTAAGTCACGATAACTGTGTGGTTTTGAAGCGTAAATTTGAAAATGATGAGGGCAATTCATAGGTTTTAATAAATATTCCTCATCTTCAACTTTTATTGGACTAAATTGACTGTCCTTATAATACGGATAATGACCACTTGTTTTGTATAAATTTATATTTCCAATGTGTGGTGTTACTACAGGAAGATAACCCCTTTTTTTCTGTTCTTCTTTTAAAAAGTTTTCCAATGTCTCTCTAATAATTGTACCTTTAGGTAACCATATAGGAAGACCCTGACCGACTTTTGGAGTTAAAAGAAATATTTCTAATTCTGTGCCTATTTTTCTATGATCACGTTTCTTAGCTTCTTCAAGTTGAAAAAGAAACTGATCAAGTTCTGTTTTAGTTGGGAAAGTAATACCATAAATTCTTTGTAACATTTTATTCTTTTCGCTACCACGCCAATATGCTCCAGCTACATTAAGTAGTTTTACATATTTTATTTTTCCTGTTGAGGGTATGTGTGGTCCATAACATAGATCTGTAAATTTACCAACATGGTAGATAGAGATTTTTTTGTTTTTAAATTCTTCAAGAAGTTCTAACTTATAATTGTCTCCTTTTTTTGAAAAAAAATCATAAGCATCTTGCCATGATTTTTCTTCTCTAATGTAGGGTAAATCTTGTTTTATATAATCATACATTTTTTCTTCAATACGAGTCAAATCATCATTGCTCAGTTTATGTTCACCTATATCGATATCATAATAAAATCCATTTTCGATTGGGGGTCCAATTCCGAATTTTGTACCTGGGAAGAGTTCTTCGATAGCATGAGCCATTAAATGAGCAGAGCTATGCCAATAAGTATATTTTCCGCCTTCATCGGTCCATTTAAGAATTTTTACAGATGCATCTAATGTGATAGGTCTAGAGAGATCATAAATTTCACCATTGACTTCAATTGCCAATGCATCTTTTGCAAGATTTTGGCTGATTTGTTCTGCTATTTGATAACCAGTAATTCCAGAATCAAATTCTTTAATGCTGTTATCAGGAAATGTAATTTTAATTTTACTCATTAATTGAATATAAACTGATTTAATTCGAATATAAATTTGTGGGCTCTACAGGATTCGAACCTGTGGCCTCTACCATGTCAAGGTAGCGCTCTAACCAACTGAGCTAAGAGCCCAAATTAGTGCCGGGGATCGGAATCGAACCGACACGGACCTTGCGGTCCACAGGATTTTAAGTCCTGTGCGTCTACCAGTTCCGCCACCCCGGCACATTAATGAGGCGCCGGGCGGATTCGAACCGCCGAATAAAGGTTTTGCAGACCTCTCCCTTACCACTTGGGTACAGCGCCAATTTTAAACCTCAAATAAAAGCCCCGCCACCTGGTGGGATTAGGGGCGGCGGGGTAATTTTTATTGGAGGTCTTTAAATCGATCGCCTTTAGCGACCAAGGTTGCCAGTTGACAACCTTGAGCGGGAAACGGGATTCGAACCCGCGACATTCACCTTGGCAAGGTGACGCTCTACCAACTGAGCTATTCCCGCATTTTTCTTTTCTAATATACAAAACTTATAAACTTATTGCAAATATTTTATGTATAATATATCTTATTCATTTTTAAAAAACAAAAAATAATTTTATTTTACTTTAAGAAAGCATATCTATGTAAGAATTTCTATGAATTTGAACAATATTGGGGGAAATTATGCTATATAAATAATTAACCAGCTCAAAACATTTTTCAACATCTGATTCCTGAATACATTCAAATTCAATGAATTTTCCCAAATTGGCTACGTCATCAATATGAATTCTGCAATTCTTAAACATATATACTTCACGTGTCTTGTTAACTATTCCAGAAATACCCAGAGATTTTGCGAATACCTCTTTTAGCTTTTGGATTTCAGAAAATTCACAAATTTGGTATTCACTAACCCTAAACTTATCTATTTCATCTCTCTTGTAAAATATAAGTTGATATATTGAACCGTTTATTTCTCTAATCTTCAACCTCCCAAATTGTGTATAATAATAAGTATCAAGTTGTTTAATAGTTTCTAGATGTACTGCATTTATTTTTTTTAAAATTAATTTTACATCCTCAACAGAATGAATACTTGCTTTAAATTCCAAGTTGGTAGGCACTATAATCTCGAAATATCCAGTATTTCATATTCCAAAATACCGGCTGGAACTTTAATTTGGACAATATCTCCTATTTTTTTACCCAATAAACCTTTTCCAATTGGTGAGGTTATAGAAATTTTGTTTTCTTCAAAATCTGATTCTTCGGGTGAGACTAAAATATATGTTACTTCTTCACTATTTTTCTTATTTTTTAATTTCACTTTTGATAATATATAAATCTTGTCATTTGGTAATTCATTACTTTCAATTATTCGCGCGCGAGCTAAAGTGTCCTCTATTTTTTTTATTTTAAGTTCTAAATGTTCCTGTGCTTCTTTCGCAGCATCATATTCAGCATTCTCGCTAAGATCACCATATCCTCTTGCTTCGGCAATTTTAGCTGCAATTTCGGAACGACCTTTTATTTTCAATTCACGTAGTTCATTTTCCAGTTCAATTATTCTTTCTTTTGTTAAATAAACTACATCGTTTTTTTTACTATTCATATTACATTAATCTTTTAATTTGTTAATACTAAAAACAAAAATATATAACTGCAGCTGAATAAAAGTACAGTTATATATTTTTAATATACTAAATTTAATATATTAAAAATTAAAAATCAACATTTAATATATTATTTTTTATCTAATAATATCAAATGTCCAAGTTTGTCACGTTTGGTTTTTAAATATTTTTCATTGTATGGATGAGGTTTAACCTCAAGTGGTATCCTTTCAACAATTTCTAAACCATAACCCTCTAATCCAACAATTTTTTTAGGATTATTGGTAAGTAATCTAATTTTTCTGATACCTAAGTCCAATAAAATTTGTGCACCAATCCCGTAATCCCTTAAATCAGCTCTGAAACCCAATTTCTCATTAGCTTCAACAGTATCAAGTCCTTCATCCTGTAATCTGTAAGCTCGGATTTTCCCGCTCAATCCAATACCTCTACCCTCCTGCCGCATATATAGGACAACACCAGTTCCTGTCTCATTAATTATTTTTAAAGCGTACTGTAATTGATCATTACAATCACAACGTAAAGAACCAAAAACATCACCTGTTAAACATTCAGAGTGAACTCTAACAAGTATTGGTTTATCTGGTGAAATTTCACCTTTTACCAAAGCGACGTGATCTTTTGAATCTGTTTCACTATGATATAATATTATTTTGAAGTCTCCAAATTTTGTTGGTAAAGAAGCACTACTTACAGGATGTACTAACTTCTCACTTTTTAAACGATATTGTATCAAATCTTTTATCGTAATTATTTTTAATTTAAATTCTTCAGCAATTTTCATTAATTGGGGAACACGAGCCATTGTTCCATCTTCGTTTAGAATTTCACAAATAACACCAGCAGGGTAAAGTTTTGCTAGTTTACACAAATCAATAACAGCTTCTGTATGTCCCGCTCGTCTGAGTACACCACCTTCCATAGCCCGAAGCGGAAAAATATGACCGGGTCTAGCCAAATCACTTGGCTTTGTTAGAGGGTCAATTAAGGCTTTAATAGTCGCTGCTCTATCATAGGCTGATACACCTGTTGTGGTACCGTGTATGTAATCTACGGAAATTGTAAAAGGTGTTTCATGTAGAGAGGTATTGTTTTGTACCATAAAATTTAGACCTAATTCTTCAGCTCTCTTATTTGTTAGAGGTGCACAGATTATCCCCCTACCATATTTTGCCATAAAATTTATTATTTCAGGATTACATTTTTCAGCTGGAATCGTAAAATCGCCTTCGTCTTCACGATCTTCATCATCAACGATAATTACAATTTTACCTTTGCGATAATCTTCTATCGCATCTTCAATTTTATCAAATTTGTATTTTTTGATATCCATTTGGAAATTTATTCACCTAGCTTTGGTGCACTAGATTCACTCTGTCCTGCTTTAGTAGAAATTGCGGATTTTTCGAATTTTACCTTTACATTATCAGCAATTTGTATTAATACTGTTTTTTCATCCATTCCTACAACAGTTCCATGTACACCACCTATGGTTATTACTTTGTCACCCTTTTGGATGGAATCCAACATTTTTTGTCTTTCTTTCTGGCGCTTTTGCTGTGGACGAATTATCAAAAAATAAAAAATTGCAATAATTGCAGCAAACATTATCAGCGTAGATGCAATTCCACCACCAGCATTCTGCCCTTGTGGCGCCATCGCTATTAAATTTAACATTTCCAAATTATTCTCCTTTATTAGTTATTTTTGTTTTTATTTGATTTATTATATTATTTTTCCATTCTTTAAAACTATTACTTATTATCTCTTGTCTTGCCTTTCGTGTTAACCAATGGTAAAAATAAAGATTATGTATCGTAGCCAATTGATAAGCAAGTATCTCTTTTACTGTGAAGAGATGTCTTATATAAGCTCTTGAAAAAGTTTTACAAGTATAACAATTACAATCAATATCTATTGGTGATTCATCGTCTTTAAAAATCGAATTTTTTATTGAGAGCGTACCTTTCTTTGTAAACAACATTGCATTCCTTCCATTTCGTGTTGGTATAACGCAATCAAACATATCAATACCTAATTCTATCCCTTCCAGAATATCTTCAGGAGTTCCAACTCCCATCAGATATCTAGGTTTATCATCAGGTAATATTTCTGTACAAATTGAAGTCATTTCATACATTAAGTTTTTGGGTTCACCAACAGAGAGACCACCAATTGCATAACCATCAAAACCTATTTCGATTAACTCATATGCAGATCTTTTCCTTAAATCAGAATACACACTACCTTGTACAATTCCAAAAATTGCTTGAGAATGTGAATATATGTTACTTGTCCTTAAGAATTGATTTTTACATTTAATAGCCCACTCAGTAGTTAGTTCTTGAGATTTACGAGCATAATCATAAATAGCTGGATACGGTACACATTCATCCAAAACCATCATAATATCTGAGCCGAGATATCTTTGGATATCAATTACATTCTCTGGAGTAAAGAAATGTTTTGAACCATCAATATGAGATTTAAAGTGCACACCATCCTTAGATATTTTATTTAAATCTGATAAACTAAATATCTGATAACCACCACTATCAGTAAGAATACTTTGATTCCAGCTGATAAACTTATGCAATCCACCGAAGCGGCGTATAAGATCGATTCCAGGCCTAAGATAAAGATGATATGTATTTCCTAAGATTATCTTGGTATCGAGATCAAGCAGCTCACGATGTTCAATTGCTTTAACCGCACCTTGAGTTCCTACTGGCATAAAAACTGGGGTTTCAAATTTACTATGTTCAGTTTCTATGATACCAGCTCGGGCTTTATTATTGCTATTTAAAAGAATAAATTTCAAATCCTTTATAAATTTAATCAAATTTTAGAGAATAAACAAAAAATTTTATTTTTCAATTTTTAATTCAACTAATTCTATGCGGGTCTTGCTACCCTTTAATATTTTAAATTTATATTTGCCTATCTGAACAATTTCACCAACCTTTGGAACTCGTCCAAACTGTGCAATTATAAATCCACCTAACGTTAATGCTTTATCAGAATTAATGTTTAACTGGTACTTTTCATTTAATTGATCTAATTCAATTCGACCATTTAGGATATAAACATTATCATCTATCTTCTTATTTAAAATATCTTCAAATCTTGATGGTATTTCAGCGTTTCCAATTATTTCCTCTAAAATATTTTTAAAAGTTACCAAACCAGCGGTACCACCAAATTCATCAATTACAACCGATATAAATTTTTGCTCTTTTTGGAATTTTAGCAAGAGTTCAGAACATTTTAAAGTCTCCGGAACATATAAAACAGGTTTAATGACTTTTTCAACCTTTATCGTTTGTTCCAACAAATCACTGATTTGAATATAACCAACAATATTATCAATATTATCTTCATATAACATTATTGTATCTAAATCACTATCAATTATCTTATCTGAAATTTCTTTTAGGTCAGAATCTTTACTAACAGCTACTATTTCTGTTCTCGGAATCATAATTTCTTTTACTATTCGATCCAATAACTCCAAAGATCTGGCAAAATATGATATCTCATCAGATTTATTTTCGATCATTTGTCTTGATTTGATAAGGTTATAAATATCCTCTCTTGTGTAATTCAACCTTTCTAAGTTATCATTAACCTTTAATAATTTAATAAATCTGCTAATGATGATATTTATTATAGTAAGAATTGGTGATAAAATTATTTTACTTATGACTAAAAATATTGTAAAATTATAAACAAATTTTTCAGCATTTTCACGAAAATAAACTTTTGGTATTATCTCACTAAAAAATAACAATAGAAAAGCAGTCATTAACATTACATAAAAAGGCTCAATCAAAAACAATTTATTTAGGATTATTGCAAATGCTGAGGAAAATGCTATATGGAAAATATTTGTTCCAACCAGTGAGATAATTAAAAAATCTTTAGGATTATTAAGATAGTTTAAAGCAATCTTAGCTGTATATATATTTTGTTGAGCTTTAAGTTCAACTTTCAATTTATTTACTACGATAAAAACCATTTCAGATCCTGCATATAATGCAGAAAAAAATAAAAGCAAAATCAATATTGTAATATCAGTTATCACCTTTAAAAAAAATTTTTATCGAATTTTTTCTTCACCACGAATAGTTAGAAATTTTTTAGCAAAATATGTTGATAAAATCCCACCAATTATATCTGCAACTAAATCAAAAAAATCTGTCGAACGACCAGGTATCAATCCTTGATATAATTCATCTAATATACCTACGATTGCAATAATTAAAATTACATAAGTTGCAATTTTAGTAAAACTGAGTTTAGTCCCTTTCGAAAAATATATGGACCTATATATAAAAATACCAAAAATAAAAAAAGTAAATATATGTAAAAGTTTATCGATACCAAAAATTTGAATATTTGGAATTTTGTCAGATGGTATCGATGATACAACAAAAATTATAATTCCCCAGATCAAAGTTGGTAAATGATATCTGGGAAAAGAGTTATTTTTTAGCAATTATATTCTCCCTTCTCGATTACTTTTATTGCATTCGGTATAAACTTTTGGATATCTGTTGCAGTAAGGCTTTTTGTACCTAGTATGTTTTTTGCAATATCGCCAGCTAATCCATGCAAATATACACCTGTTATTGCAGCTTCTTTTGCATTTAAACCTTGCGCAAACAAACCCGAAATAATTCCAGATAATACATCCCCTGAACCTGCTGTTGCCATACCTGGATTTCCAGTAGAGTTTATGTATACATTACCATCTGGTATCACAGTAATTGATGGAGCATTTTTAAGCACTAGTATTAAATTAAACTCTTTTGCAAATTTTCTTGATATATCCATTTTATTTTTTTCTATTTCTTCTACGGGCGATTTAACTAGTCTTGAAAACTCACCCATATGTGGAGTTATTATTAACTGATTTGATTTGCGGTTTTTTAAAATCTTCAGTTGATTCGCTAGAATCGTAATTGCATCAGCGTCAATAACAATTTTTTTATCAAATTCATATATAACATTTAATACTAATTCAGTTGTTTCTGGATGAGTAGAAATACCCGGACCAATAACCAACACATCAGCCCATTTTAAATGCTTTTTTAATTTTTCATAAGCTTTACCTGCTAATGTACCACGTTCTGTCGAATCAAGTGGGAACACCATCACTTCGGTTAGCTTACGTGCTAATATTGGATATACTTTCTCAGGTGTTCCCAAAATTACAGCACCTGCTCCCGTCCTAATTGCTGATTGGGATGCTAATGCTGATGCTCCAGTGTACCCGGTTGATCCAGCCAATACAAACACTTTTCCTACATTATATTTATGAACAGTTTTTTCCCTATTTGGAAATATGCTATGAATATCATAAAGCGTTACTTCATAGGTTTTAATTTTTATATTATCAGCTATAAAATTTGGAATAGATATATCTACTAACTTTAAATCATTTATATAATTAACTGATTTACCAATTAATAGTCCAGTTTTTTTAAATCCCATTGTAACTGTCAAATCAGACCTTACAGCATCATTTTCGACAGTTCCTGTTGTGCCATTAACACCAGAAGGAATGTCGATCGAAATAGTCTTTGCAGGATGTGAATTAATCCATTTTACAATTTTTAAGTAGAACTCATCTAACTTTCCAGTAAACCCGGTTCCAAATATTGCATCAACAATAAAATCTACATCTTTAAAATTTCGGAGCATTTTAAAATCTTTAAATTGGATTAATTTTAGTTTTTTTTGTACTTTTTTGCTCCGTATATATTCAAGGAGAATTTTTAAGTTTAATTTAGCATCCCCTGTTATATCCTCAGGTTTCGTTAAGAGAAGAACTGTTACATTTGCACCTAAATTGCATAAATATCTAGCTACAACAAATCCATCCCCTCCATTATTTCCTTTCCCGCAAATTACCAAAAACTTTTTAAAATTAACCGACCCAAATTTTCTATTTATATATTCAACAACACCTCTACCAGCATTTTCCATTAAAACGCAACCTGGTATACCAATAGATTCTATCGTAATCCTATCGAGATTACGCATTTCCTCAGGTGTTAATACTGGAATCATATTTAGAAAACACGTTCGATTATTTGCATTAATAACGATGGAAAAATACCAAATACAAAAAGCCCAATTGCACTAAAGATTATGACTGAATTATTTACTGCATTAATTTCTGTGGATATAGTTGTTTCTGTATCTTTAAAATACATTATTACAACTAATCTTAAATAATAATATGCAGATATAACAGACATGAGCACCCCTAGGATTGCAAGCCAAGTTAAGTTTGAATTTATTGCTGCAACAAAGATATAATATTTACCAAAAAATCCTGCAAACGGTGGAATTCCAGTTAAAGAAAACATAAATATCGCCATAAGAAGAGATTGAAATGGATGTTTAATTGACAATCCATTGTAATCTGAAAATGTTAAATATTTTTCTTCATCTTTTTCAAATATGGAAAGAATTCCAAATGCACCAATATTCATAAGAATATAAGCAGATAGATAAAATAATATTCCATTTTTTCCACTCTGGTTAGCAGATGCTAAACCAATTAACATATAACCTGCATGCGCAATACTGGAATATGCTAACATTCTTTTTATATTGCTTTGAGATATTGCAAGAATATTACCAATTATCATTGATGCAGATGCAAGTATTGCTAATATCAATTTAATTTTATAATCGCCTAATAAGTTCTCTGGAAAAATTAAAATAATGGCTGAAAAGGCCGCTGCCTTTGCCCCAGTAGACATAAATGCTGAAATTGTTGTTGGAGCTCCTTCATATACATCAGGTACCCACATATGAAATGGAACAGAAGCTATTTTAAAAGCTAATCCAACAAGGACAAAACCAACTCCTATCCAGAATGTTGTTGGTAATGTTGAATTTGTAGTGAAGTATTCTATGATCTTTGAAATATTAGTTGTATTAGTTGCACCATAAAGTAATGCAATTCCATACAAAAGAAATCCAGTTATAAAAGCACCAAGGAGAAAATACTTAAGAGCCGCTTCATTCGATTTCAAATTTTTACGCATAAAACCAGCTAGGATATACAAACAAATGGACATTAGTTCAACACCTAAAAATAAGACAATCAAATCTGCAGCAGTCGCCATCAAAATCATTCCAACTGTCGCAAATAAGATTATTGCATAGTATTCCCCATAATGAGCACCAAATTTGATAAGATAATCTTTCGAAAGTAAGATAGTCAGAAGCGCTGAACCCATAAACAATAAACTAAAATAATTTCCATAAGCCGACAAGCGAAACATATCAAAGAAACTCACCTTTGAATTATAAAATATATCAATAGTGAGTATCATTGAAACAATAATACCTACAATTGCTAACCAATAACTAATTGCTGAGGTCTTCTTAGTTAATGCTTCAACAACAACTATTATAAAAGCCGTAATCAACAATCCTAAGATTGGTATTAATGAGTTTAAATCTTGTATAGGAAATTGCATTTTAAGTAACCTTTATATTTTTTTTAAAAATAAGAAATTTGTAATTAATATTCAATATCCTAATTTCTTTAATCTTTCAAGCGTAATTTTATTATTCAGCTCTTCTCCTATAATGCTATTTAAATAATTTGTTACATATTTCCCAATAATGTCAAATTCGATATTAACCTTGGACCCGACCTTTTTATTTTTTAAAACTGTATGCTTCATTGTATAAGGTATAATTGAAACATCAAAACAATTTTTGTCCACATCTGCTATTGTCAGACTTATACCATCAACGGCGATAGAACCAATTTTCACTATGTTAATTCTGTACTCACCAGGAATCTGAATTCTTATTATCCAGCTTTTTCCCAATTCTTTTAAATATTTGATTTCACCAACACAATCTACATGACCTTGCACTATATGCCCATCAAATCGTCCAGTTACAGAAACCGGTAATTCCAGATTTACTTCCTCTCCTTCCTTCTGGTATTTGAATGTGGTTTTCTTTAGCGTCTCTTCAACAGCTTCTACTTCGAATTGATTATTTTCTTTTCTAATAACGGTTAAGCAAACACCATTGATTGCTATACTATCACCCAATTTAAGTCGAGGTGTAACTTCTCTTGATTTTATCTTTATTAATGATGAATTACCAGTTCTTTTAATTAAGTATATAGTTCCAATGTTAGTAATTATTCCTGTAAACATAAATTATTCCATTAATATTTTATTTTTCCCTGAATTAGAATGTTGTCAGAAATTTGTTCCACATTAATGTTATGCAATTCAATAGGATTTTTTATAGAACGCTTTAACTTGTTAGAAATACTTATTAGCCCATCTCCAAAAATCTTTGGTGCAATAAATATATATGCACGATCTGCAAGCTTCTTGTTTAAAAATCCTGTAATCAGATCCTGCCCACCTTCAACTAAAACCGAAGCTATATTAAAATTATAAAGTATTTTTAAGACTTCTTTAAGCTCAATTCTTTTATTTTTAGTTTTCATTGGAATCAATTTCACATTAAGAGCTTGAAACTCTTTGACTTTAATTTTATTCACATCATAAGTTAATTTATCCACAAAAATCAATGTCTGGATTTTTTTGGCATTTTTAAATATTTTATATCCCGGATTTAATTCAAATTTCCCATCTAAAATTACACGAATTGGATTTTTCCCCTTTACTAATCTCACCGTGAGTTGTGGATCATCAATCTTGACTGTATTTGCGCCAACCATCACTGCATCATATCTTGAACGCAAAATATGAACTCTTTGCCTTGCTTCATGATTAGTAATCCATCTTGATTGACTTTTATGATCAGCTATTTTAGAATCAATTGTTTGTGCAATTTTTAGCGCTACAAAAGGTAATTTTTTCTGGATGTATTTAAAAAACGTTTCATTTATTTCAATTGCTTTATCTTTAAGAACATTTTCTATTACCTCAATTTTTGCCTCTTTTAATTTCTGAATTCCTTTTCCATTTACTAAAGGATTTGGATCCCGTGTTGCAATTATTACTCGTTTAATTTTTTGTTGAATTATCTTTTCAACACAGGGTGGTGTTTTTCCGTAGTGACTGCATGGTTCAAGATTTACATAAAGATCTGCACCAAAAGCATTTTCTTTTGCATTATTGAGTGCATTCACCTCAGCATGATGTCCACCAAAAAATTTGTGATAACCTTTACCAACAATTTTCTTATTTTTAACTATAACAGCCCCTACCATTGGATTGGGACTAACATATCCTGCTCCTTTAAGTGCAAGATCAAAACAGAGCTTCATATATTTTTCATGTTCCAACATTTTCATTTCATTACAACTTTAATATTTGCACCAATTTTAACTTTTAATATCTCTGATGCATTCATATTTCGAGCAGATAATTCTAATAAATTTGTACTACCAACTAAACCAAATAAATTGGAATTATCTGATTGTGAATAAAATTTTAAAAATCGATCAATACGATATTCTCCAACCAGGACATACTTTATCTTATTAATATCTTCAAAATTTTTTACAAATATATTTGTTATAACATTTCCAAATCGATCAATATATATTATTTTACCATTAATCAACTTATGCTTAAATTCTGAAAGTGAAATAAAATTCTCAGGTTTAGTTAAAGGTATAATTTCCTTTCCAAACTTTTTTGGTAAAACACCTTTTGATAAGTACGCAGCAACAGGTGCAAAAATGTCTCTACCATGAAATGTATTGCTTATATTACTTAAAAAATATTTTTTGTTCTCAACGCTGTAAATTTTTAAAATCCTTTGGTATGATAAAATGTATTTTAATACATTATTATCGGGTGCAAGAAAAATATAATCTCTTGATTTTACTAAGAGAATTTTTCTTTCAGAACCTACACCAGGATCAACAACAGTAACAAATATCGTTTGTTTTGGGAAATACTGATATGAAGCCCATAAAACAAAAGCAGCTTCATTTACATTTTGAGGTTGAATATCATGAGTTAGATCTATAATCTTCGAATTGGGTGAAATTTTATTTATTACTCCCTTCATTACAGCACTGTAACCATCTTTACTACCAAAATCAGTGAGAAGTGCAATAATTTTTCCCATAATATTTTATTTTAGTACTATTTCTTTTTTTGACTTTGCTGATTTATAGACTGCTTCAACAACTTTCATTCTTTTGACTGCCTCCTCAATTGTAGATATTAAAGGATGTAAACCTCTCACGGAGCCTATAAAATGTTTAATTTCGTTTTCGTAACTTTTCTTTGTGATATTTTGGGGTGTCTCTAATTTTGTTGGAAATACATTTACAACATCAGTGCCATAATTTTTAAAAATTTTCAATGGATTTATCTGTGAACTACCTTTGCTTCCATATATATCACAATAAAATTGATCTGAAACTGTCTGAAATGACCAGCTTGTTTCAAGTGTCAATACAGCATTATCTTTAGTTTCAAAATATGCAATACAGGTATCTTCTACATTTTTAGTTGTATTATAGAAAGTAAAAGCAGATACTCTTTTTATATCAGAAAAATTAACAGTCCAAAGTAATGTATCAAGTGCGGCTAAACCAAGATCAATAAATACTCCGCCACCTGATTTATCTAATTGTGTAATCCACTTTTTATCGGAAGATATTTTTTTCATCCAACCAGTTTTAACATATATAATTTTACCAAGTTCATTATTTTCAATAATGCTTTTTAAAAGCATCATATCAGGTCGAAAACGATTGTTCATGCCAATCATTAATTTAATATTCCTATTTTTAACAGCTTCAGCAATTTCAACCGCCTCTTGATAATGACGGGCTACTGGTCGCTCTACAAAAATGTTTAAAACTTTATTAATAGTATCAAGTATTATTTCTTTATGAGTATCGGTCGGTGTACAAATATGTACTGCATCTAATTCTTCATTTTCAAGCATTTTATTATAATCTGTATAGTATTTCTTTATTCCAAATTTTTCAGATACAACCTGGCATTTAGTTTTATCAATATCGCATATAGACACAATTTCAACTTCTTGAAATTTTTTTAGTAAAGGTATATGAAATACTTGCGATACCCAACCCAAACCGATGATACCAAATTTAATTTTCTTCATATTCACTTTATTTTAATTTATTTTTCTAAAAATTCAATTATTTGATTAGTAATACCTTCAGGATCAAGTTTTAACAATTTATATAATTCTTGAGGAGTTCCATGAGGAACAAATTCATCAGGAATACCAAG
>CALCJK010000004.1 GCA_937967455.1 uncultured bacterium
GGGGTTATAAAATGGATTTAAGACAACTTTTAAAAGGAAAAAACAAAGCAGCACAAGCAAGGCTTGAAGCGGTATTTAACTCAATTGGTAATAACCCTAAAATCTCATGGTATCCAAGTGCTGGAAATGATTATAGAGACATTTTAGAATTGACAGATGTAGAAGTAGATGAAACCATTAGAGGTAGGATTAATATAGCAAAAGATTATGGAATTACCGACAAACCAGTTCTTTTTATACATACAGATTATTCTAAAAAAATGGTAAAAATAAAGAAAGGTAAAATATTTGATGATAATAGAACAAAAGTAATAGTGGAAGAAATTTATAAATTAAGCATAAACGACTCTGATGTTAATTATTTTGTTAATCCAGAATTTGTTAGTTTCCCACAAGATGCACCTAAAAAACCTGAAATCTATTTATTAGACCTTGAAATAACTTCAAATAAGTTAGGAACGATCAAAAAACCTTTAATTTATTTTCTGTTTGAAAATATAAATTTTTTGCAAGAAGTTCTCCTCAAACACAGAATAAATATTTCTCATATAGTAAAAGTGAGGGAAGGCTGTGGTTTTGGTGGAAACAAAAAAAGCATTACACTTGCGTTTGCCTTCTTTTCAGTATTAAACACAAAATATTTAATAACCGATTATGAAGTTCACTTCTATCCATGGAAGGATGCTGAGTTGATTGAAGAAATAGCAGAAAATTCATGTTTAAATTTGAAAACCGATTTAAAAGATTATGAGTTAGAAGAACTAAGACCTATTCGTCAAATTACTAATCCTATTATATGGAGTGATCGCCATGTCAAAATATATAAAGTTACAAATAAAGAAAAACCACTAACGTTAAGCAGAATAAAAGAAATTTTAAAGCCAATAGAGCAACTGTGGGCTAATTACACTAAAATTTAGAATAAAACAATGTTAGATTAGAATAAAACAATGTTAGAAATGTTAGAATAAAACAATGATAGAATTATTAAAAAAAGTTAATGTTCATAGTAGTGATAATGGAAATAGATTTCTTTGTTCGGAAAGACGTGACCAGATTATTAAACTTTTAGAAAATTCAGATTGGAAAAAATTATTGATGATGGCTTTCTTTTGATTTATAGTAATCAATATGAGAAGATTGATAAAGACCCAATTCTAATATCTTGCCATATTGATAGTGTTTTTAAAGAGAATGACTATTTTCTTAATTTTCAAAATTCTCACAAAATCAAAGGAACACTTGATAATACTGCATCGATTGTCATCTTATTAAGTGCAATGTTAGAAAATAAATTATCACCAAATCTTTATGTAACATTTACAGGAAAAGAAGAACAAGAAATGCATGGAGTTCACAAAACAGTTAAGTATTTTAAAAATGAATTAAAGGATGTGTGGAATAGATTATCTTTGGTTATTGTTATGTATATTTCAAATAAAAATTGGAGAAAAGATGTTTCAATTGAGAATTTTTTTATTAAAAACAACACAGAAAATAGTGGGACTTTAACCTTCAAAAACACTGAATCTTTTATTAGATATTTGAACAAAATATTAAAGAAGAATAAAATTTCCTATGGAGTTGTAAGCAAAGATTTCCAACTGACACCTACGAGGTGAAGTAGGGAAAACAGAAATTTGGCAGGATTAAAAATAGAAGGGAAATAGATTTAAAAAAACAAAAGATTTTCAGAACAATCTTTGGGATATATAACTCGTATGGAATTTTTGAAAGAAAAGGGGGAATTTGTATGTAAAAATGAATTTAATGAAAAATGAAAACCTGTTTACGATGAACTCAACTTATACAAGGACTTGACAAAAATAATAATATATGTAATAATGAACTAAATGAAAATAAAAAAGTGTTTACGATTTACTCAACTTATACAGGATATCATTCCCAAAATGGAAGTATATTATCCGAACTCTGGTTCGGATATGAACAAATTATATGAAATTGGGGGGAGGTTACCATGATTCCTAATAACATAAAGCAAGAAAATATTATTAAAGCAATAGAAGAAATTGAGAAAGTCGGAATTCCTAAGTTTAGAGGTTCAAAAAAGTTTTTTTTAGAATATAATGGCAAGTATTATCCACCAAAGTATATCCTCTCGCTAGCCAATAAATATGCCAATGGCAAAGAATTAGATTCTTATAAATTTGGTGGGGGAACAGAGACAAATAATTTCCTCAAGAATTTGGGCTTCAACATAGTGGAAAAGCCTGCTGTGAACACTGTCAAGAAGCCATTGAAGAAAACCAACAAAGTAAAAGGTTCAACAACTCATCATGACGAAAGATGTCCAAATTGCAAGAAAAAAATCAAAGAACTTTTAGAGAAAATTTACGGAAAAGTTGAACAGAATTATAGGTTTGAAATAGGAACAAGATTAAATGATTTTATAAATACACCTTACTATGAGAAACTAAAAAAAATTTATGATGCTCTCCGGAGTTACAGGGGTTTTGAAAACTTTGTCAGAGCAAGAAAACTTCCAGCTTGTGATTTCTTTGTCCCTAAACCCGGCTTCGTTATAGAATTTGATGAAAGCCAACACTTTACAGAACCGAGAAGAATCGCCTTAGAAAATTATCCTGAGGGACTTAAATTGGGATTTGATAAGAAAAAATGGATGGACCATTGCAAAAAAATCAAAGCACAAGATAACAACCCACCTTATAGGGATGAGCAACGGGCTTGGTATGACACTTTAAGAGATTTCCTTCCGATGATAAAAAATTTAAAACCAACCGTCAGGTTGTATGCCAAGGATTATGTGTGGTGTAGTTTTGACCCCAATAATTCATCCGATGTTGAGAGATTTAAGCAGATTTTAGAAGGCACTTCTGGAAGATGGGAAATTGAAGTAAGAGAACAACAAAATCCATCCATAGCAAGAGTGATTATTGCCGATGAATGGAAAGGAAATCCAGAAGAATGTAAGCAACTTCTTGAGAATATTTACGAAAAATGGCCTAAAGGTAAAAAAGTCAGATTTCTCATAACTTGCGGTGGATTTATTCAATTTAACTGGCCTAACTCAATATCTCGGAACGATATAGGTGATAATAAAAAACCGAATAAGGCGGCTGTAAACAGATTAGTTGAGAAAGCTGAAGAATGTGTAAATTCTGTTCTGGACAAAAATTTATGTAAAAAACTAAGCGAAGTTACGGATTATATAACGGTGGGGATTGACTCTTTTGAGGGGAAAGTATTATCAACTCAGAAATACATTAATCAACTACATATTGAGTTAGTATTTCTAAAAGATTTAACACAAAACAATCTTTATTGGACAGGGAAGTCATATCCTATAACAAGACAACAAAATGGTCTGGTAAAGATTGCCGATTTAAAAACACATTTTTTGGATTTAGATATTGGAAAAGTTATGATATTGGGATGCCATGATTTAAGTATTTTTAATCCAAGAGCTAAAAATGCGCGCGGATGTCGTAGACGGGTCAATAATAATTTCATAGCTTTAGCCAAAAAAGAGGAACCAATATATGTGCTGCACCATCCCCACACAACTGTAAAAATACGAACATGGCTTAACTCTTGGAGGGCCTTAATAAATATAATTCAATCTGTTCAGCAATATGCAGGTTCTGGGAGATACTATGAAGCCAACCGTAATCCTTCAGAATGGGATAATTTAGATGATGTTCTTGAAGCTACAAAATGTTGTGTTTCTACGATAGATTTTATAATAAGGAAGAAGTATTAAATGGCGCCCCAACATCACTTAACACAGCATAAAAGGTTTGTGTCTTATGGCACTCACACAAATTCCATCTTTGGCAGAACTTCTTCTATGCTGGAACCGTCATCTGAAATGACTGTTAAAAACAATAAATTGTAAAAGGAGAAGCAATGAAATGAAAACATATCATAAACTGATATTCGGGGATAGTGCGGAGATGAAAGAACTACAGGATGGTAGTGCACACCTTGTAATTACAAGTCCACCATACTTTAATGCTCCTTTTGACTATCCCGACCTTTTTGAAGATTATGATACCTATTTAGATAAAATGGCAAAGGTGGCAAAAGAGATAAAGAGAGTGCTAACACAGGGAAGGATAGTATGTATCGTATGCGATGATATATTAGTAGAAGGTAAAAAGTATCCTGTAGTTGCAGACCTTACAAAGATTTATATCAATGAGGGGTTTATATATCGCGATAAAATTACATGGATAAAACCAGAGGGATATATTCGGATTTCAAGGAGGAGCGGTGTTATTTTACAACACCCATATCCCATGTATTTTTACCCAGACAATATTCAAGAAACAATTCTAATTTTCCAAAATGGCAAATTTGATTACAAGAGTATTCCTGAGGGAATAAAAGAGCAATCAAAAATAGATATCACAGAATATCAAGAAAAAAAATGGTATCTAACTACATGGAACATTGTTAATGTTTTACCTTTACAAAATCGGCTTGAGAATGGTATTGCTGCATTTCCAGAAGAAATACCATATAGGCTTATAAAACTATTTTCGTATGTTGGTGAGACTGTCCTTGATCCATTTATGGGTTCAGGCACAACAAATAAAGTGGCATCAATCCTGAAAAGAAATAGCATAGGATATGAAATTGATTTAGAACTACTTGAAATCGTTAAGGAAAAAATGGGATTGAAGCAAACTTTGCTATTTAATAAGGATTATGAAGTTGAAATAATCGTCAGAAAGGATGCAAAACATCTCCGAACTCAATTGCAAAATAAGGTTAGTAATCAAAAATCGGTGGTGAAAAATGTCGAAAGAGACACAAAATAGTCTTTCTGATAGGAAAAAGAACGAGTTGCTTGCAATTTTGGAAGCATATGGAAAAGATAAATGGTTCAAAAGATGGAAAGAACACATGGCTTTCCCAAACAACTTAAATCCACTCTCAAAAGAGAAAGACGAGCACGAAAAAGTGCTTCGTTACCTGTTATTAAGAGTTTTGATTAATCAACAAGCAAGGTTTGAGAAAGTAAGGGAGATGTCTATAAGAATATCAGAAGAATTCACAGATGTTTTGTTATTTGAGCCATACAAAATTTCGGAATCAAAACTGTTTAAAGTTTTTAAGGATGTAGCTGGAGATAAAGGCTCTTTCCTGTATAAAGTGGGAGCACTGGGTGGAATAAAGCCAATTTCTCTTTTTACTTATCGCTTCAAAGCATATGAAGGTTTTATCAAATGGTTGAATGAAACAAAGCAGACATTCTTCAATCTCATCGTTCATCAATTGCGGAATAAAAAAGTAATCAATCTATTTGAATTTTTAAATAGGCATCCTATTCTTGAAGCGGGTTGGGTAGGAAACGACCCCAAAGCTTGTAGAATGTTCATCAACTGGACCGTTTTTCTTCTCAATGAAATATGGAAACAAGATATATCAAAAATGGAAGATACCTTAATGATAGTTGATGGTCATGTTGGTAAAGTATTTTGCAGAAGTGGACTATTAGAACAAGTCCTTTATGAAAGAGGTCGTCCATATATAATTCAAGCGAGCAAGATGAGACCGTGGATAGAAAAAATTGTTTCTCAATCACAAAGAATTCCTTTCTATGTTGATAATGGAGCATTTTATCTTTTTGAAGACGGTTTTTGCACCGATTTGAACCCAAATTGTCGTGAATGCCCAATAAATAACCTGTGCAAAAAATACAAAAAGTGGACAGCATATCAAATGTGGAAGGAATAAATATGAAACTGCCACTTCATATAACACAGCATAAAAGGTTTATGTCTTATGGCACTCACACAAATTCCATCTTTGGCAGAACTTCTTTTATGCTGGAACCGTTAGGCGATATTGTGGAAAAGGGGGATGGACTATGAGCAATAAGGTGATGAAAATTGTGATATCTTCAAGTAGTAGTAAAAGGAGGAGTCCAGAGGGAGAGTAAGGAAGTTGTGGATAAGTTTTCTGTTTTCCATTAGGATAGTTGACTTTAAGATAAAACCTCCAATAGAATAAGCAGCAAAAAGAAAGGTGGTTGTGATATAAGCAAGAAGGAGTTTGTTTATCAGAAAGAGTATGTCTATCGGATACCAGCAGAAGCACACTTTTGTAAAAATTTTTGAACAAGTTGAGAAAGATAATATACACTTCTGTTATGTTTGAAAAAGTAGAAGATATAGATAAAATAGAAGATAATAAACAAAAGGTGTAAATGATTAAATTTGCTGATAAATTCGTTGCCAAGTTTATTCCATTTCCAAGAAAAAAGGGTATTAAAGATTTTAAAAGGATGGAGAAATGTTAGGAAAGTATGTAGATATTATTTGGAAGAACACAAAATTTGGATTTGATAGGATGTATAAAAATTGTAGTTCATATTCAAGTAGAGATTTTTAATTAGGCATCAGGAGGTCTTGACAAAAAAATAAAATATATGGAAAAATGGACTTGATGAAAATGAAAAAGTGTTTACATGTATTAACAATAAAAGGTATAATCAATAAAAAAGGGGTTATAAAATGGATTTAAGACAACTTTTAAAAGGAAAAAACAAAGCAGCACAAGCAAGGCTTGAAGCGGTATTTAACTCAATTGGTAATAACCCTAAAATCTCATGGTATCCAAGTGCTGGAAATGATTATAGAGACA
>CALCJK010000005.1 GCA_937967455.1 uncultured bacterium
ATTATTTAAAGATAACCACTCTGGATTCCCGTTTTCACGGGAATGACGTTTTCATTCATCGGGTGGCAGTCGTCATTCCTGCGGAAGCAGGAATCCAGTATATTTGATTCAATTAATGGTGAAAAATCGCTCAATTTAGGTCTGAATTTGCTCTTTTGAATAAAAAATATTTTTGATGAATTTTTTGATTAAAAGATTCCTTTCAATTCCTTTCTTCGAGGCAAGGGATTTTATAAATATTTTGAGGATATTTTGAAGCGTTTGAGAGGAAAGTGGAGAATCCCAATCCATCTTAAAAGTTTTGGTGGACCGGTAATAATAGTATTGTATTTCTTTTTTCTAAAATTTCTCTTGTTAACCATTATATTTTTTTGTATATTACAGCCAGATTTTATGAAAAGTTGTTTTGTTAGAAAAGGATTTGCCTTGTAAGATGTTATGTGAGGGTAGTAAGAACTTTAATCAATACTTTCAAGTTAAACACTAACTCACTTCTTTTAGACCCATTCAATGGTTCTGGAACTGCTACCCATGAGGCATCACTTATGGGAATAAAAAGCGTTGGGATAGATGTTACTCCTATGGGAATTGTTTTATCTGAGTTGAAAAATGATCTGCTTTTTATTAAGGAACAGAAACTGAATTTTACAACAAAAGAATTACAGGATATTTTGGAAGCGATAGAGAACAGAAATTGGCAACATGCTAATCCAACGATACACAAGTTAATGTTAGCAATATATTTTGATACAGCTGACGCTTTTGTAAGGACTTCAAGATATGACAGAAAAGGTAAGATAGGTCTATTTATTGAAAAACTAAACTACATAAAAGATTGCTATAAAAAGACAATGAAAATTAAAGATAAATATTAGCTTAAATTTGAACCAGCCCGCATTATAGAAGGCGACATACTTGAACTAAAAAATATGACCGGTATGGAAGAAAAATTTGATGTCTATATTACAAGTCAACCTTATTATTTTTCCATAGACTATGTTGGAAAAGACAAAATTGCTTATGATTATCTTAGTGCAAATATGAAATAAATTGAATCAAAATATTGGGGAATGAAAAATAACGGGCCTGTAAAAGGTAACTATAGCGGATTACCACCAAGGGTTGCTATGTATTATGAGGACTTAAAAGAGTCCGTAAAAAACATATTCTGGACATTAAAACCTGGGGGTAAGTTAGCGATCATAATTGGAGATAGCACCGTTAATGTTAAAAAAAATTCCGACGACTATGACAACTAAAAAGTTTTGTGAAGAGGCAGGATTTAAATTTTAAAAATTGATATTTAATCCTCTTTTAGGTGCTCGCAATAGGGCAATAAGAGGTGAGAGTGTGATAATTTTTAAAAAACCGGAGGTGAAAGTATGAATGTATCTGAACTCCTAAATGAGGTGTATAAAGGAAGTGTTGTTTTACCAGATTTTCAAAGAAGTTTCATTTGGGAGCCAGAAGATGTTAGAGAGTTAATTGTTTCCGTTTTAGGTAATTACTTCATTGGCTCCATGTTATTACTGGAACACTTCAAGGATGATTCTCCCTTTGCTTTAAGGTTGATTGAAGGGGTTCCAGAAGTAAATAAAGATGTCAAAATAAAATCAATAGTAAAAATATTACTGGATGGTCAACAACGAACTTCAGCGTTATTTTATGCTTTGTATGAACCAGATATACCCCTTAAAAATAGAAAAAGTTCTTATCGATTTTATCTTGATTTGGAAAAGGCATTTGAGAAACAGTGGAACGATGCGGTAATCGCGGTAAGTGTAAAGGACAAGAGAAAGCTTGCAGAAATAAAGAAGAATAATAATGTTATCCCTTTTCGTCTCCTTAGGAATATTGGAGAATTAGCTACGAGATTAAAAGACCATTCAAAATTTAGTGATATAATTACACTGGCTAACAATTTTCTAAATCACCAAATTCACATGATTTCCTTACCAAGAGATACAGACTTAGAAAAAATAGTTGAAACTTTTGAAAGAATAAATAGAACAGGAGAACCACTATCTATTTTTGAGCTCTTAACTGCAAGATTATACAAGCATGAACTTAAGTTGAGAGACCTATTAGAAAGTGTTAAAGAAGATTACAATTTTGCAGAGTTTGTATCACCAGAATTTATTTTAAAGGTGATTTCTTTAATAAGAGAAAAAGAACCCAAACGCAAAAACATTCTTGAATTAGAACCCGATAATTTTGAAGAAGATTGGGAAAAAGCATGTGAGGCATTAAATACTGCATACAAAAGAGCTGTAGATTTAAAAGATGGATATGGTGTTTTAGATTTTAAAAAATGGATGCCTTATACTACAATGCTGGTTTCACTTGCTGCTATGATTAATTTTGTTAAAACTAAAAAATTAGAGACAAAAACTAATTATGATAAAATAGATTGCTGGTATTGGATTTCTGTTTTCTCTAATAGATATGATCAATCAGTAGATACTACATCAGCAAGTGATTTTACTGCTCTTAAAAGCTGGATCGCGGGCGACAGCAAAATTCCTGACTTTATCCAGAAATTCAATTTTGAGGGAATAGACTTAGATATAGATAAACAATCTTCTGCGGTATATCGGGGGATAATAAACATGATCACACTTGCAGGTGCATTTGATTTTAAAACAGGACAACCACCACAGTTTGGCATAGAAAAAATTCAAGATGACCATATTTTCCCCAAGTCAGTTTATAAGGACAATCGCATTCTCAATAGAACATTAATCTCAACCAATGCAGAAAAATCTGACAAGAAACCTTCTGAGTACTTTAAACAGATGCTTAACATACATGGAGAAGAAAAATTAAAAGAAATATTAGAATCCCATATAATTCCTTCAGATGCTTTGGAGGATTTACTAAGAGACGATAAAGAGAACTTTATGAATAAAAGGAAAAAAGCTATAATAGAATATCTAAAAAAGAGGTGTAAGCTATGCCAATTAGAAAATTACTCATTTGCACAGAACCAAGAAATGAAATAGAAGCAGGGCTTAAAAGGATGTCCCTAAAAAGAGTACAAGAAATGTTCAAAAGAACCCTTAATATGGAATCAATTTTTAATATTTTTGATGAAGTTTTTCATGGATTATCTCAGGCCTCACTTATGAGTGAAAACTTATATAGTTTTTATGAGTCCTTATTAACAATAACATCTTATAATCAACATAGTCAGGCAGAGAGGGGAACTCTTGTTGCTAAACTTTTAGAAGATTTAGGAACAACGGGAAAAATGGAGTTTGAATTTGCTTTCATGAAACTTCCTCAATGGTTGGGGCAAACCATCAGATTAGAAGAATCTGAACTAACAAAGTAAAAGTTTGACATCATTAATAAAAGCAATGATAACCTTGCATTTTGTGAGTTGAAAATGAAAGTTTATTCTGGCTATACCGCTGGAAAAGTTGAATTGATGGAAAAGTTTAATAAATCCACAAAATTAATTATCGAGAACTGATCTTTTAGAGATTGTATAAAAATGCTGGCATAAAAAATGTTTTTCTCATAAGTGGAATATTATTAGATATTCAAGGAGAACCCGCAACAACACAAAAAGATGAAGAATGGGGAATCTGTTATAATGGTTTACTGAGAGGCAAAACCGACATAATCAAAACTCTGAAAGATAAAAATGTTCAATATAAAATTGATGAAGAAGAACTACCTGAAAGGGCGTTTCCTATTAAGTTTTTAATTGATGTCATAAAAGTAAATATTACTGTTGTCTATGGAGATGAAGTTATTAAAAGCCTTTTTGTGGGAAGGCAAAAATATGATATTGAACATTTCAAAAAACAGTTGCATGAAATGTTGTATGATGATTTATGGCAGGGGCAGATAATTACAATAAGTGAAAGAGCAGTATTAGATCAAAATTTCAAGAAAAATAAAAAAGGATCTTCTCCAAATTAGTTGCTAAGTAAGATAGAAGGCGTTTTTAATGATTAATGAGAAGTATTCGAGATCATGAAACCCATAAGCCTTCCGTTTAATGAGTTTGATCTTATTATTGATTCCCTCCATT
>CALCJK010000006.1 GCA_937967455.1 uncultured bacterium
TGCCTGGTAAAGCAGAACTTGGACCATCTTATATGTACAAAATGTGGTAGGTTTGTGGAAGTAGTAAATACGGATATAGAACAACTACAAGAAAAATTATTTAAACAATGCGGATTCCATCCACAGAGACATAAAATGGAACTTTACGGTGTATGTAAGAAATGTAAAAAATAGATAGCATATATTTTTTAACCATATAATGAAAATGAAAATCAACATCAGTAGGAGGACTAACTATGGTAAAGAAAATTATTATTGTTGGTAGTCCAAATGTAGGAAAGAGTGTTATCTTTAATTATTTTACAGGGAGATATGTCACTGTGTCCAATTATCCAGGAACCACTGTTGAAGTTTCCCGTGGTAAAGGGAAAATTGATGGACAGGAATATGAAATCATAGATACTCCCGGAATGTATTCTTTAATACCAATTACAGAAGAAGAAAGGGTTGCCCGCTCTATACTTTTCAATGAAGATCCGGAAGTAGTTCTTCATGTTATTGATGCTAAGAATTTGGAGCGAATGCTTCCTCTGACATTACAGTTGATAGAAGCCAATTTACCTGTAATACTTGTTTTAAACATTATGGATGAAGCAGAACGATTGGGAATAAAGTTTGATATTGGGCAGTTAGAAAAAGAACTGAAAATACCAGTAATTCCCACAGTTTCAATTACCGGTCAAGGTATGGCTCTACTCAGGCAAATTATTAAGAAAGGTTTTACTAAAAGTAGGGTTAATTTTATCTATGATGACTTTATGGAAACCCGTATTAAGAAAATAGAAAATTTTCTAAAAAAAGAATATCTAATTTCTAAAAGAGCAATATCTTTGCTTCTTTTACAGGAAGATACGGAAATATTTCAAATAGTTAGAGAAAAAGAAGGAAATATTTTAGAAATAGAGAAAATTGTAAGAAATGTTAAAGAAAACTACAGCCGTTCTATAAATTACACTATTTCTTTACGAAGACACCAGATTGCAACTCAAATATGTTCCAGAGTGCTCAAAGAACAAGAAAAAGCAAAAACCACTTTATTAGAAAAAATAAGCAGAATAACAATGAACCCATGGACTGGAATTCCAATTCTATTAGCAGTTCTCTATTTTGGATTATACAAGTTTGTTGGAGAGTTTGGTGCAGGAACAATAGTTGATTTTATTGAGACTGATATCTTTGAAAACAATATAAATCCATTTGTTACAGAGATATTCAGCAGGGTTATTTCCTGGAAAGTAATCCAGGACCTCTTTGTCGGTGAGTATGGAGTTATTACATTAGGTATAAGATATGCTATTGCAATTATTCTTCCTATAGTGTCAACATTTTTTCTTGTGTTTGCTGTTATAGAAGACACAGGTTATTTACCTCGTTTGGCAATGTTAATTGATAGAGTATTTAAAAAAATAGGACTTTCAGGAAGAGCAGTTATTCCAATGGTATTAGGACTTGGTTGTGATACAATGGCAACAATAGTTACCAGGACATTACCAACAAAACGAGAAAGAATTATGGCAACTATACTTCTTGCGTTGGCAGTACCCTGTTCTGCTCAATTAGGAGTAATTTTTGCATTATTTGAGAACAATCCAAAAGCATTGTTTGTATGGTTGAGTGTAATATCTATGGTATTCTTATTTACTGGTTTTCTTGCAAAAAGGATTCTGCCTGGAGAACAGCCAATATTTTTTATTGAAGTTCCACCTCTAAGATTACCAAAAATATCCAATGTCTTAATTAAAACATACACAAGAATGACCTGGTATTTTAAGGAGGTATTTCCTCTTTTCATCCTTGCCAGTGTCCTTATTTGGTTTGGTCAACTTACTGGTATTTTTGAACTAGTGATTAAACTTTTGAGTTATCCAGTAAAACTACTGGACTTGCCCGAAAAAACAGCAGTTGCATACTTGTTTGGTTTTTTTAGAAGGGACTACGGTGCTGCTGGCCTCTATGATATAAATAAGGCAGGATTATTAAGTGGTAATCAATTAGTTGTGGCAGTAGTAACAATGACCCTTTTCTTGCCTTGTATTGCCCAGTTTTTAATAAATATAAAAGAAAGAGGTTGGAAGGTTGGTGTTAGTATCTCTGTATTCATCTTTTTCTTTGCTTTTATTATAGGTTTCTTTTTAAACATGTTATTGAATATTTTAGGAGTCAGATTATGAAATGTAATTTATGTGGTTATGAGTTTGATGAAAAAGAAAGTATACCGGTTTGCCAGAGTTGTCCTTTAGTCAAAAATTGTAAATTGATTAGATGTCCAAATTGTGGTTACGAATGGCCGGCTGAACCGGATTGGTTAAAAAAAATTAAAGAAAGGAGGAACAGAAAAAATGTTAAGCGATAAAGCAGAAGAAATTTTAGAAACGCTCTGGATAAGTTCTGAAGAGAAAAAAATCCAAGAAGTTACCCTTGAAAAATTAGGAATTAAAGAAGATGACACACATTTAAAGGAATTGCTTGAAAATAATTTAATAACTCTCACAGGACAATCTATTATCAATTTAACTCCTCAAGGCAAAAAAGAAGGACAGGATATTGTCAGGAGACACCGTTTAGCAGAACGTCTTTTAGTAGACGTTCTGGATTTAAAAGGTGAATTGATTAATGAAACTGCCTGCAAGTTTGAACATCTGCTTCAGAAAGGTATAGATGACAATATCTGTACTTTATTAGGACATCCCAAGGTTTGTCCGCACGGCAACCCTATTCCACAAGGGAGATGTTGTGAAGGTAAAATACCACATTTACGGATAATTTCTCCACTATCACGATTATCTCCTGGCGAGAAAGGTAAAATTGCCTACATTCATTCTACTGACCAAAGTAAATTACAGAAAATGATAGCCATGGGAGTTCTGCCTGGTGTAGAGATTTCTCTATTACAAAGCTTTCCTTCATTCCTTTTTCAAATAGGTAACAGTCAATTCGCTGTTGATGAATCTATTGCAGATGAAATTTTTGTCCGAATTTTAGAGAAGGAGGTAGTATGATTATACAAATAATTAAAAATTGTAAGTTATTCTTTCTGGTGTTTTTATTTATGGGGATTTTTCATGTTTCAGTTAAAGCACACGAACACATGGATAATGAATGGGAACCGGTCTCACCGGGACCATTTAATACCTGGACAGCACCTTTGTGTGGAAAGGAAAGTTTTATCATACAAACATTAATGTTTTACAATAATATCACAGGTAGCTTAAATGAAAAAGGCAAATTTATTCATTTGGATGATGGAACTAAAAAGACCCAATATAATATCCAACTATTTCTTCAATACGGTTTATTTGAATATCTTGAAACTGATATTCAGTTGAGTTTTATCAATAATAATCTCAAACAAACAGATAATAGTATTAATGTTTCAGGATTTGGGGATATGTTATTAATGGTCAGATATTGTCCTTTTGAGGAGACAACTTATATTCCACATATAACAGGTCTATTTCAAATTAAACTGCCAACAGGAAAATATAAAGAAGGTGATGAAAATAAGTTAGGGCTTGATTTATTCGGAACAGGTTCTACTGACTTTACTTTTGGGCTAAATTTGTCAAAAAAATTAAAACCTCTTATTTTCCATAGTGATTTGCTCTATACGATCCCTACCGAAGTAAATATTGATAGTAATAAAATTCAATATGGTAACTCCATAAATTTCAATCTGGCAACAGAAGTAGTGCTTCCTTATGGATTTAGTTTGATGATTGAATTCAATGGATTAACTCAAGAGAATAGAAAAGAAAATAATTTGCAAATAGATAATTCAGAGATTGAAAGTGGCATATTAGGTTTTGGAGTTGGTTATAGCACAGAAAAAGTTCAATTTTTGTTAGGTTATTTAAAAACAATTTATGGTAAAAATACGGATTATATTGATACTATTGCATTTACTCTGATATATCCTATTTTAAACTAATGATGATAATGATAATAAATATCTATAAAGTGGAAGTGCTTTTCAAATCAGTCTCGGACGGGATGTGATCATTATTTTTAGAGACACTGAAAAGCAAATTTTAATCAACAAAAAGGAGGAACAACAAATGAAGAACAAAATACTGTTGATGATAATCAGTACATTAATTTTAGGCGCGGTTTCGTTGTCTTACGCTGATTTTCGTTACTACGCATGGACATACCAGTTTATAACGATGTTGCCTGGTAAAGCAGAACTTGAGTTTTATACTCGTATGGACCAACCTGATTTATCAAAACCCGACACAGCAAAATGGAAAAGGCAGATAGAGATTGAAGCCGGTCTCACTAACCGCTGGGATTTTTCTCTTTATCTTGTAGATAGTTACAAAGCAACAGATGGCAGAACAAAATTTGATGAAGTAAAACTTAGAACAAGGTATAAACTTGCTGCCAAAGACAGATTTTTTGTAGACCCGTTGCTTTATGTTGAATACAAAATCCAAGCAGATAGAAGTTATCCTGATAAATGGGAAACAAAACTGATACTTGCAAAAGATATTGGTGATTTGAATATAGCTTTTAACATTATTCCTGAGGAATATTATAAAACAGGTACAAAAGAAAAGGACTGGAAAGTAGAATATGCAGCCGGAGCAAGTTATCCTTTATTAAGAGATATTGTCCGTGTGGGTATAGAAACTAAAGGTGACCTAAAAGATGATAAACATTTACTTGGTCCTACGATTTCTTTTAAAGGTGAGAACATCTGGTCTGCAGTAGGTTTTGTGTTTGGTTTAAATAACAAATCGGACAATTTACAGGTTCAAACAATAATTGGACTATTGTTTTGAGAATATGGGTGGGTATGGGTGGGATAGAAATATTTGTTAGTTCCCCAAAGAAAGGAGGTGACGGATGAAAAAGTTCAATTTTGTTTTGTGGTTGGTATTAATATTATGTTTAGTAAGTAGTAAATCAATAGCATGTATGAAGTGTCATGGTGGTGAACACACTCAACACGAAGTAAAGAAAACAAAATCTGATAAATTTCAAGTAGAATCAGTGACAACCGCTACACCAAAACTTAACGAAGCTCCGCTGACTATCACTGGAACTCTAATTTGTACTTCATGCCAACTTAAACAAAAAGGTGCAAAATCGCAGTGTAGTGTTTACGGATGTTCATATTCAATTAAGACAAAAAATGTTAGAAACCACAAAGGAGAACTTGTTAAAAAGTATGTTGGTAAAGTGTATCAAATTCTTGCTAATGATACCAGTTCTGCATTGTTTAAAAAGGAATATAAAGGTAAAGATGTGATTATTGTTGGTAAAATTTATCCGGAAGAAAATGTTGTTGAAGTTGATTTTGTAAAACTTGCTGTGGAAAAAAATATTTATACTTGTCCAATGTGCGGTGGCGAGTTTGATAAACTCGGAAAATGTCCAAAATGTGGTATGGATTTAGTTCCTGTAAAAAATTAATATTAAAAGGATACATATAAAATGAAAAAATTTTTGTTTTTTTCTCTTGCAATTATATCATTTCTAAAACCTGGATATTCGTTTGATTTATTATGTCCTGCTTGTTCACCTGAAGTTGTAGGTCGTGATATTGACTTGCCCGGATATATGCTCGGTAAAGGTAAGTTTTCTTTTATTACCCTGTATCGTTTAAGCGAAGAACCTGAAATACACCCTGCTGGACATACACAGCCGGAACAGGCACTGGTTTCTTTTAATTATGGTATTATGGATAGATTAAAGACTGGATTGATGTATGGTTTTAGTTCAAAAAAATTGTCTTTACAAATTGATTATTTGTTATTGCATGAAAAAGGTATAAGACCAAATTTAATTTTTGATATTGGCAGTTTTAGAGTAATTTTTTCTGAATCACATCCGTATATAATAGCAATGAAAAATTTGGAAAACTATGTAAAGTTACCACTGAAAATTTCTGTAGGTATAAAACATAAAGGAGAGGATTTATCAAAACCTATGTTGGAACCGGTTGGAAACTTAATTTTTCAATGTTTATCGTTCAATTTATCTTATGGGTATATTTGAAGGACAGGAGGTTGACTTAGCAATATATGGTGTAATGTTTGAAAAGATAATTGTTGGTATGCGTATGATTGAATTAAAAACACCTGCCATAGGAGTTGTATTGAGGATATAGTATGATAACCAAACTTATTGAATGGTGTCTTAAAAACAGGTTCGTTGTTTTGGTTTTTACAGGAATAGTTATTCTGTGGGGAATTTATGCAATAAACCGTGTCCCTGTTGATGCTATACCTGATATTGGTGAAAATCAACAAATAATATTCACCGACTGGCCAGGTAGAGATGCACAGACAATTGAAGACCAGATAACTTATCCGCTTACTACACGGTTATTTGGTATTCCCGGAGTGAAGACAATCCGTGCATCATCAGCATCTGGGTTCTCAATGGTATATGTAATATTTCAAGACCGGGTTGACTTTTACTGGGCAAGAACAAGAATTTTAGAAAAATTGCAACAAGCACAGGAGTTTTTACCTCAAGGTGTTAGACCTGTTCTAGGACCCGATGCTACAGGACTTGGTCAGGTTTTTTGGTATACGGTTGAAGGTGAAGGATATAACTTGCAGGAATTAAGGACATTGCAGGATTGGTATATCAGGTATCAACTTAATTCTGTTGAAGGAGTTTCTGAGGTAGCCTCAGTCGGCGGGTTTGTGAAACAATACCAGATAGATATTGACCCGAACAAACTTTTAATCTATGGCGTTAAATTAGGTGATGTGTTTAATGCTGTTCGGAATTCAAACATAGATGTAGGTGCAAAAGTTGTAGAAAAAGGCGGGATGGAGTTTATAATCCGTGGTGTCGGGTTTATTAAAAAAGTTGAAGATATAGAAAATATTGTAGTTGGTTCATACAATGGAACACCTGTGTTTATAAAAAATATTGCAAAGGTTCAGTTAGGACCAGAATTTAGGCGTGGTGTGTTAGATAAAGAAGGTAAAGAAGTTGTTGGCGGTGTTGTGATTGTTAGATATAAAGAAAATCCGCTTGAAGTTATAAAAAGAGTAAAACAAAGGATTAAAGAAATAGAGTTAGGACTGCCACAAGGTGTCAGAATTGTTCCTTTTTATGACAGAACAGAACTTATAAAACGAACGATAAACACCTTACGAGATACATTGATTTTAGAAATTATTATTACCATAATTGTTGTATTCATTTTCCTTCGGCATTTTGCATCTAATTTGATTGTTTCTTTTACTTTACCACTTGCGGTTTTAATATCCTTTATTGTGATGTATTATCTTAAGATTGATTCTAACATAATGTCACTGTCAGGGATAGCAATCGCTATTGGCACACTTGTTGATATGGGAATAGTTATGACTGAGAATTCATATCGCCATTTAGTTCTTGATGGAGGTAAAAGACCACGATTAGAGGTTATCTTTGAAGCAGCAAAAGAAGTTGGTCCTGCAGTGATGACTGCAATTTTAACCACAGTTGTTTCTTTTTTCCCTGTTTTTGCGTTAGAAGCGCAGGAAGGTAAACTTTTTAGACCACTTGCTTACACAAAAACATTTGCGTTACTTGCGTCTGTTTTTATTGCGTTAACACTTACGCCAGTGTTATGTTTTTATTTACTTCGTGGAAAACTTGTACCTATAGAAGAAAATCCCGTTGGTAAAGTGTTAGTGAAATACTATGAAAAAATTTTACGTTGGGTTCTTGCTCATAGGATGAAATTTTTATTAATCCCTGTAATTATTTTGATTATTTCTGTAATCATTCTCACAAGAATTGGTAGAGAATTTATGCCACCGTTTGATGAAGGGACGATACTTTTTATGCCTGTTGTTTCACCAGCAGTTTCTTTAACAGAAGCACAAAGAATTATGCAAATTCAGGATAGGATAATAAAATCATTTCCTGAAGTAGAATCAGTTGTAGGCAAGTTAGGCCGGGCAGAGACAGCAACTGACCCTGCACCTATAGAAATGTTTGAGACAGTAATAAACTTGAAACCGAAAAAGTTCTGGCGTAAAGGTATGACAAAAGAAAAACTTATACATGAGATGGATGCTGCATTGAAATTTCCCGGTGTTGCCAATATCTGGACACAACCCATTGTTAATCGTATAGACATGCTTTCAACAGGTATAAGAACGCCAGTAGGTGTGAAAATTTTCGGAAACGACTTAAAAAAACTTGAACAGCTTGCTGAAGAGATAAAAAATATTGTCAGAGAAGTCAAAGGTGCAGAAGACCTTTATGCTGAAAAAATCACAGGTAAACCATATTTAGAAATAATACCTGACAGACAACAAATTGCACGCTATGGGTTAACAATAAGAGATGTTATGGATGTAATAGAGATGGCGATTGGTGGTGAAAATTTAACTACAACTATTGAAGGTAGAGAAAGGTATCCTGTTAGAGTTAGGTATTTACGTGAACTACGGGATAGTCCTGAAAAAATTCGGCGTATACTTGTTCCAACACCAGCAGGTTCACAGGTGCCTTTAGGACAAATTGCTGAGATTCGTCTTGTTGAAGGTCCTGCAATGATAAATTCGGAAAATGGTATGCTTCGTGCTTATGTTTTGATGAATGTCCGTGGTAGAGATATGGTTGGCTTCGTAAAAGAAGCGTCTAAATTAGTAGCAAAAAAAATGGCAGGTAAACTACCACAGGGACATTTCATACAGTGGTCAGGACAGTTTGAAAACCAAGTCCGTGCTACAAAAAGGCTACGTGTACTTATACCAATAAGTTTATTCATAAACTACATTCTGATATTTATGAACTTTAAGTCGCATCGTAAGGCATTGACAATTTTTACTGCAATACCTGTAACTTTAGCAGGTGGTGTGTTATTACTTGCAATTTATGGATATAATTTCAGTGTTGCTGTCTGGGTTGGCTTCATTGCACTTTTTGGTATTGCAGTTGATGATGGTGTTTTAATCACGACATATCTTGACCAGGTATTTGCTGAAAGAAAGCCAAAAACAAAGGATGAAATTATAGAAGCAACAGTATATGCTGGTAAAGCAAGGATAAGACCTGCGTTTATGACAACTATAACTACTATTTTGGCTTTACTTCCAATATTTCTATTCGGTGGTACAGGCAAAGAAGTTATGAGACCAATGGCGATACCTTCTTTTGGTGGTATGATTATAGAAACAATCACCTGGTTTATTGTTCCAACAATTTATTCCTGGTTTGAAGAAAGAAAATTAGTTAAAAGTTAAATTTTTAGTGTAGTTAAAAAAATTTTAAAAACTTAAAAAGGAGACAAACCGATGGTTCTTGACAAATGTCCAGGAACAGATTTAAGATATGTTAGAGTTGAAGAACAACCTTGTCCAAAATGTGGGTATATGGTTGAAATATTTTCTAACGAGATAAAAGTTGTTTGTCCAAAATGTAAAACAGTTGTTTATCGCGAAAATATACCATCCTGTATAGATTGGTGCAGTTATGCAAAAGAATGTATTGGAAGTGGAGTAGGGCGTTTACGCCCGTTAAACGAGAGGAACAGGGGCTTTAGCCCGGTTGACGAGCCTAAAGGGTCTAATCCAGATTTTAAAGAAAGAATTTTATCTGAAATGATAAATTATTTCGGAGATGATATAAAAAGAATAACTCATGCAATGAAAGTTACACATTTTGCTTAAAGAATATTACAAGAAGAGAAAACTGCAGACAAAAGAGTAGTAATAATCTCAGCAATATTACACGATATTGGAATAAAAGAATGCGAAAGAAAATATAATTCAACAGATGGTCAACTACAGGAAAAAGAAGGACCACCTATTGCAAGAGAAATTTTAAAAAAAGTTGGTATAAAACAGGAAATTATAGATGAAGTATGTAAAATAATTGCAAGCCATCACAGTCCCGGTGAAATTGATACGATAAATTTCAAAATATTGTGGGATGCAGATTTGTTAGTTAATATAGAAAACGAATTTGATTTAACTGATAAAGAAAAATTAAGAAAGTTTATTGAAGAAAATTTCTTAACTTATACAGGCAAAAAAATAGCAAAAGAAAAATATTTACAAAATGAATAAAACTGAGCTAATACAAAGATATAAAAAACTTAAAACAAAAATTGTCAAAAGATTAAACGAGTTTAAAAATTTGTGGAAAACAAAAGATGATGAGAAACTTTTTTGTGAATTATGTTTTTGTTTACTAACACCACAGTCAAAAGCAAAAATATGTTGGGATGCAGTAGTGAGGTTGAAAGATAAAGGGTTATTATTTCAGGGCACACAGAAACAAATTAAAGATTGTTTAACTGGGGTAAGGTTCGCAACGAAAAAAGCAGAATATATTATCAAAGCAAGGAAAAGTTTTCCAGAATTGAGACAGGTTTTAAATAACAGCGAACCACAAATAAAAAATTACGAACTTAGAGAAGGGCTTGTAAAAAATATTTATGGTCTTGGTTATAAAGAAGCAAGCCATTTTTTAAGAAACATTGGAGTTGGAGATAATCTTGCAATCCTTGATAGGCATATTTTGAAAAATTTAAAATTGCTTGGAGTTATTGAAGAAATACCGTCACATCTTACATCTAAAAAATATAAAGAGATAGAAAATAAAATGATTAAATTTTCTAAACAAGTAAACATACCTGTTTCTCATCTTGATTTATTGTTTTGGTCAAAAGAGACAGGCGAAATTTTTAAATAAGAAGGAGGAAAAAAATGAAAAAAGTAAAAAGAAAGATTATCAAGATTGATGAAGAGTTGTGTAACGGTTGTGGTCTTTGTATCCCTTCCTGTCCTGAACAGGCAATACAGATAGTAGATACACCAAAAGGTCCTAAAGCACGGCTGGTAAAAGAATTTTATTGTGATGGCCTTGGTGCATGTTTAGGTTCTTGTCCAACAGGTGCATTGACTATTGAAGAAAGGGAAGCCGAACCTTATGATGAAGAAGCAACAATTGCGAGAATAAAAGAAGTAGCACCTGAAATGTTAGACACACATTTAAAACATATTTCAGAACATTCACAGGAACTTCCAGAACATCATTCACATAAAATGCCAAAAGGGATGACTTCTTGCCCATCAGCACAAATGCTTCATTGGGAAAAGAAAACACAATTAGAACCTTCTAAGTCGTTACACGGGGCTAAAGCCCCTACTCCAACCACTATTCCTTCGGAATTACGACAATGGCCTATACAGTTGCATTTAGTTCCACCGTTTGCACCGTATTTTCAGAACGCTGATATTTTAATAGTTGCGGATTGTGTCCCGTTTGCTTATGCTAATTTTCATCAAGATTTTCTTAAAGACAAAGCAATTGTTATTGGTTGTCCAAAATTAGATGATATTGATGCATACCAAGAAAAGATTGAACAAATAATAAAAACAGCAAATCCTAAAAGTATAAAAGTTGTCCATATGGAAGTTCCTTGTTGTTTTGGGCTTACACATATTGTTCAGGAAGCGATAAAAAGAACAAATAAAAAAATTCCTTTTGAAGATATAACAATTGGAATTAAAGGTGAAATTAAAAAATAAATATAAAATAAATCCAGGTAGCCGATACTTAAGTATCGGCTTTGATTTGAGGAGGATTAAAACTTATGAAAGAAAAAGTTGAAAAAGCTTTACAAAAAATAAAACCTATGTTGCAAGCAGACGGTGGCGATGTTGAACTTATAGATGTAACTAAAGATGGAATAGTTAAAGTGAGATTAACAGGAGCCTGTGGTGGTTGTCCAATGAGTATGATGACATTAAAGTTAGGTATTGAAAAAATGTTGAAAGAAGAAATTCCTGAGTTAAAAGAAGTTGTTACAGTGTAAAAAATGGAGTTGTTACTTTTAGGGATAAGTCATAAAACAGCACCAGTAGAAATTAGAGAAAAATATTCCTTCTCTAAAAAACAACTTGTTAATACTCTAAATGAATTTTCTATGATTGATATTATAGCTGAAATAGTTATACTTTCTACTTGCAATCGTAGTGAGGTTTATGTTGTGTCTGAGTATGTCTATGAAACAAAAAATTTGCTTGAATATAAATTAGGAATACTACAGGATGATTTACAATATTTTTATTTTCTTAAAAACATAGATGTAGTGAAACATCTTTTTTGTGTAAGTTCAGGAATTGATTCTCAAGTTATAGGCGAAAATCAGATTTTGTGTCAACTTAAAGACGCATATTTTAAAGCAAAAGAGTTAAACACTACAGGTAAGTGTTTGAACATTTTGTTCAATAAAGCGTTTCGTGTTGGTAAATTAGTTCGTCAAAAAACAGAGATATCTAAAGGTAATATTTCTGTTGCAACTGTAGCATTAAAACTTTTAGAAAAACAATATACTTCATTGAAAGATAAAAAAATTTTAATTATTGGCACTGGCAAGATATCTCAGTTAGTATTGAATTATATGTTAGATAAAAAAATAAATGGAGTTTTTGTTGCAAACAGAACCTATCAAAAAGCAGTAGAGTTAGCAAATATGATTTCAGGGAAAGCAGTGATGTTTGACAAACTAAAAGATGAACTAAAAAATACTGATATAGTGATTAGTGCTACTTCAAGCCCACATTTGATTTTGAAGAAAGATTTGATCACTGAAGTGATGGATACAAGAGATAAACCACTTTGTATGGTAGACTTAGCATTACCTCGTGATGTAGACCCTGAAGTTAAAAATATTAAGAATGTAATTTTATACAACTTAGACGACCTTAATCTAATAATTGAAGAAAACTATAAAAAAAGAATCTTAGAAGCACAAAAAGCAGAAGAAATTGTTTTAAAGGAGGCAGAAAAGTTCTGGCAACAATGGATAAAAACTTCAACAATTGCTCACAAACAACAAGAATTAGAATTGGCACACGGCCAAGTAAGTTAGCAATAAAACAAGTTGAAGAAGTGATAAATCTGTTACCTCAAAGTATTGAAGCAGAAATAAAAATTTATTATACTACTGGAGATATTGACAAAAACACGCCAATTTCAAACATTGAAGGGACTGATTTTTTTACTGATACTATTGAAAAAGCATTAATAAACAATGAAATAGATATTGCGGTTCATAGTGCAAAAGATTTGCCTGACAAAATACCTGAAGAGTTAGTTATTGTTGGTATAACAGAATCAATAGACCCGTATGATGTGTTAGTTGTTCGTGCTGAGTTAAATTATCGCTCGCTTAAAGAATTACCTTGGGGAGCAAAAATTGCTACAAGCAGTAAAAGAAGAAAAGAACAACTAAAAAAGTTTAGAGAAGATTTCCAGATATTAGATATTCGTGGCAATATTGAAGAACGAATATACAAATTAGATACAAGTTCTGATTTAGATGCGATTGTGATAGCAGCAGCTGGACTTTTAAGGTTAGGTTTAGAACATAGAATAACAGAAAGGATACCATTTGATATTCTTAAACCCCATCCTTTACAAGGTTCACTTGCAATAGAAGCACGGCGTGATAATTATAAAATAATTGAATTATTTAGTAATCTAGAACATTTTAAGTCTAAAATATAACAAAAAGGAGGTTCTGGAGATATGCCTAAAATAGAAAATGTAGAAGATTTTGTATCAAGTTTTGAGAATTTATCTAAAGATACGCAAAAAGAAGTTGTAAAAAAGTTAATGCCAAAATTTTGTCAAATATTAATGGAAGATAAATCTATTATTCAAGAAATTATTCCAGATTGTATGGATATTATGAAAGAAATGAATTTTCCAATGAAAGAGATGATGTCAAAGATGATGGGAAAAGACTAAAGGAGGTTAATAAAACTATGAGACTTACTAAAAAAGAGTGGTTTTATTTTTGTTGTGTGATTATACTTTATATAATAGCAATTTGGTATGTAGCATCACATAATTTATCTTGGGAAGCACTTTTTAAAGCAGGAATATTACAACCAAAAGGTGTTACTGGTTTAGAAGCACGGATAAAAGAAATAGAGACACCTTTAAGTTGGAATATACCTTTAGTAATATGGTATATAATAATTAAAGCAGCCGCACTTTTAGTAGAACTTTTACCTTACTGGATTATTGGAATGTTTATTGCTGCAGCATTAGTTGTCTTTGTCTCTTGGGAAAAAGTGAAACAGAAGATGGGTTATGGCGGATTTAGTGCAAATTTAATGGCTACTGTTGCCGGCAGTGTTATACCTATATGTTCTTGTGGTATCGTACCAGTACTTGCAGGTATGGTAGAAGCAGGAATTCCTTTAGGACCTACACTTGCGTTTTTAATTGCTGCACCAATGCTTAACGTGCCAACAGTATTTATGACTGCTACACTTTTAGGTAAAAAGATGGCTATTGCAAGAGTTATTTCAGTATTTGCTATTTCAATGTCTGTTGGATTGATTGTTTCTTATTGGCAGAAGAAAAAAAAGGGATTAAGACATCTCGTTAAGATTTATGTTCAACCAAACCTTCCAGATGAACTACAGAAATTTGCTTATTCGTTGTCTTTAAAACTGATTAAAAAACCTGATGGCCTTACATTAGAAGAAATTGGGCAAGAACATAAAGACAAATTAGAAAAACTTGAAGAAGCGGAAATAATTGAACAAACTAAAGATGGTAAATGGTGTCTTATTAAAAGAGATACTAACAAATACCAGGCAGGATGTATGGTTTTACCTCAAGGGTATCAGGGAACTTTCAAACAAAAACTTGTTCAGCTATGGAAAGTTTCCTGGCAGTTATTCTTTGC
>CALCJK010000007.1 GCA_937967455.1 uncultured bacterium
CACTGCTATTCCTGATAATAAGTATCGTTTCACTACCTGGAGTGGTACTGGTAGTGGTGCTTACAGTGGTTCTAACAATCCTGCTACTATCACAATGAACTCTCCTATTAGACAAATTGCAAACTTCACAAGAAATCCAGTGTTGATAACAATCAGTACCGAACCAGATGGTAGATCTTTTATATATAATGGTGTTACTTATACATCTTTACAGACTCGTTCAGTCGAACCTGGTTCACAGCATACAATTTCTGTACAATCGCCCCAACCTGATATTAACCCTGATAAACAATATATATGGTGGTACTGGAGTGATGGTGGCTCACAAACACATAATATTTATCCTATTTCGGATACAAATTTCACAGCGTTTTTCAAGACGCAATATGCGATTACCATAAATTCAACAAATCAAGCTGCTGGTAATGTTGAACCATCAGGCAGAAAATTTTATACAGCAGGAGATACTATACAACTAACAGCCCGAGCAAACAAAGGATATATATTTACTGGTTGGAGTGGTTCAATCAATTCAACAGATAATCCAATTCAAATTGTTGTTGATAGCTCCAAGATAATATACGCAAACTTTGCTGAAGCAGTAGATGTCACTTTCAGAACACAACCTGAAAGTTTAAATGTAACAATTGGTAATTTATCTTACAAAACACCAGTAAAACTTACATTCCTTAAAAATTCAACTCAGTATGTTACTACTACATCTCCACAATATGATATTACTAATAAAATAAAATATGAATGGTTATCCTGGAGTGATTCAGGCGAAATATCTCATGATATAACATTTATAAAAGATTCAACGATAACAGCATACTTTTTAACTTACCACCATTTATCCACCATTGCAAACCAGGGTGGGAATATCGACATTCAAAGCGGATGGTATCCAAAAGATACCAGCCTGTTGTTAACTGCCCTACCCGATTCAGGTTATTTATTCAATGAGTGGATTGGCACTGGCGAGGGTTCATATTCTGGTCCTCAAAATCCAATTACAATAACAATGAAAGCTCCAATTACACAAACAGCTACATTCAGTAAAATACTACCTCCACCAGTACTAACAGGAATTCCTGACAAAGCTATGAACGTACCGACAAATCCTAATTTAAGCTGGTATACATATCCTGGTGCAACTTATTATACTTTACAAGTTTCAACAGATTCTACTTTTGAAGACACAAATAAAATAATCATTTCTACTCAAATTACAGATACTACATTCAAATTAAATAACTTAGCAAATCTTTATACATATTACTGGAGGGTAAGGGCTAGAGTTGGAATTGATATAACAACATATTCTCAAATCCAACGATTCACAACAATAAACGCAATTATCTTTGTGCAAACACCTCTTATGAACTGGGCATCTGGCTATTCATATCAGATAAAATGGACATCAGAAAATTTAAGTGGAAATGTTAATATTGTACTATATATTGATACGACACAAAGAAGAATAATTTTAAAAGAGAATCATGATAAAAACAGTTTGTTCAATTATGTTGTCCCTGATTCAATACTACAAAGTAAGCTTAAGGTAGATTTCTGTAAAATTAGAATCGAATCATCCTTAAATAACATAGTATTTGGTGAAAGTGGAAACTTTTCAATAGTTTCAGGAACTTTACCTAAAAATGTTAGATTGAGCACTTTGATACAATTCCCACAGGAAGCGTTAAGTTCAACTAATTATCGCTTGGTTAGTTTGCCAGGTATTGTAGATACAATCAAGATAGGCAATTTCATTAGCGGTAAACAAAAATTTGACTGGAGAATCTTTTATGATAATGGTAATATAGAGAATTTCCTTGAAGAACTATCAACAAATGCATATTTAAAAACGGGACAGGGGTATTGGTTTATTAAGAATGGTGATCTTGTAATTTCAGATTTTAATATGGAAATGCCAAAGCTTGATAGCACTGCAACATTTGAAATAAATCTAAATCCAGGCTGGAATATCATTGCAAATCCATTCGATAAGTCAATAACATGGGCATCAATTATAAATGCAAACAATCTCCCATTTTCTACACCACTTTATTCATATGAGAATTCATATAAAATTAGTTTAACACTTGAACCATTTAAAGGATATTATTTCTTCAACACGAATAATTTAGCTAAATTAAAAATTCCATATCCATTTGGTTGGATAGGTCAACAAAAATTAACAAGCGATATAACTTTACAACTACAATTAATATACGAGACAAATGGTATTGTGGACTCAAATAATTATTTGGGAATTATGAATAATACATCTTATGAAATTGATGAATTTGATTACTATAAACCTCCAATGTTTAAAGATCAACCATACCTATACTTTGAACGAGACAATATTAAATATCGTTATTTCGCTTCGGATTACAGACCACAACTTGGTGAAGGTCAAAAATGGAGATTTACTATAACAAATCCACAAAAACAATCTGGCAAATTAATATTTAGAAATATCGAACAGATACCAGCAGAATACCAAGTTATTTTAGTAACTTTGGGTAAAAATAACTCAATTAATCTTAAAAATAATGAAGAATATATATTTAATTCGCTATCAGAAACAAATATTTTTGAATTAATTATCGGTACAGAAACATACATTCAAAAAGAACTAAAAAAGCTTATACCTGAAAAATTTGAGATTTCACAAAATTATCCAAACCCGTTCAATAGTACTACAACAATTCAATTAAAATTACCAATTTCAGGTTATTTGGAAATTGAAATATATAATTCAATCGGTCAAAAAATTAATACATTAATCCAAAAACAACTTGATGCTGGCGCTTACACCTTCAATTGGACTGGTATTGACAACAACAATAATTCCGTCTCCACAGGTGTTTATTTTTACAGAGTCAAATTAGATGGTATAATAAAAGAAACAAGAAAAATGATAATTATAAGATAGGTGCTATTATGATATTCAAATATATTACAAAAAAGTATAAATGCTTAAAAAACATCTTTATATTTATTCTTCTAAACGTTTTCCTTTTCGAACCGATACTTGCTCAAGTTACTGCTGAGGATGTTTTAGTACAAAATGTAAAATGGGTTATAAAAAGTGATGTAATTATTATTAATTATGATTTAGTAGGTTCCTTAAAAACACAGTATGAAATCAAAGTCGTGATGAAAAAACAAGATGATCCTATTTTTGAATTTACTCCCCGAGCAGTAGAAGGGGATATAGGAGTAGGTAACTTTGCTGGTATAAAAAAAGAAATTACATGGTATTATAGAAGAGATATACCGCAAGGTATAACATCAGACGAAAAATATTACTTTGTGATCAATGTAAAAGAAATAAAAAGTTCTAAATCATGGATTTATTACATAGTGGGTGGTATTCTGGCAACTGGTGCAATTATATTATTATTAAGTGATAAATCGAAAGATCAGGGGCAGAAAGAATTGCCATATCCACCTGGCAGACCATAACATAATAAGGTAATCAACATGAATTTTTCAAGAGATGTCTTAAAAATAAACGCACAAGAAGAAATATCAAAAATTACAAATGCAATCAAAACTCAGGTAATTTCTGAGCTACATAGAAAAGGTGCGGTATTAGGACTTTCAGGTGGGATTGATAGCTCAGTTTGTGCAGCACTTTGCGTTCAAGCACTTGGTTCAGAAAACGTTTTTGCAATCTTAATGCCTGAAAAAGATTCTTCACAGGAAAGTATCGAACTTGGTAAATTAGTAGCCAATTCTTTAAATATCAAATATGAAATTTTTGATATTACCAATTTATTAGAAGCTAGTGGTTGTTATAAAAACCAGATCGAAGCAATCAGAGAAATTATCCCAGAATATGGTGAAAACTGGAAATGTAAGGTTGTCTTACCTTCTATTCTTGACAAAGATAGATTAAACATATTTCAGTTAACTGTTCAATCTCCTGAAGGTAAAACACAAACAAAGCGGTTTACAGCAACAAGTTATCTCAAACTTATCGCAGCAACAAACTGGAAACAAAGAGTTAGAAAATGCATAGAATACTATCATGCAGATCGATTATATTATGCAGTATGTGGAACACCAAACAGATTAGAATATGATCAGGGGTTTTTTGTAAAAAATGGGGATGGAAGTGCAGATTTTAAACCAATAGCACACTTATATAAATCTCAAGTTTATATGTTAGCAAAAGCTTTGGGTTTACCTGAAGAAATTATCAATCGTCCCCCTACGACTGATACATTCTCACTTTCACAAACACAGGAAGAATTCTTTTTTTCAGTATCCTACGAAATAATGGATTTATGTCTATATGCATATAATCACAATATAGAACCTAAACAAGTTGCCCATGAAATTAACTTAACTGAGGAACAATTGAAAAGAATTTATAAAGACATTGAATCAAAAAGGAAAGCCACTAGGTACTTACATATGAGACCATTATTAGTAGAAGAAATTTTAAATCAAAACTTATAATAAATATGTGTGGAATTGCAGGAAAAATTAATTTTTCTTATGATGCTGAGCCCTCTTCTATCGATTTATTAAAAAATATGGTGAGTGCACTTAAACATCGAGGTCCTGATGAATTTGGTTATTATAGAGATAAAAATGCAGGATTAGTTCATGCTCGACTCTCGATTGTTGATATTACCAGTGGTCAACAACCTATGGCGAATGAACAAAATACACTTTGGATTGTTTTCAACGGAGAAATATTTAACTACTTAGAACTCAGGAAAATTTTAGAAAATCACAATCATAAATTTAAAACCAAGTCAGATACAGAAGTAATTATTCATGCTTATGAACAATGGGGACTAGAATGTTTTACAAAATTCAACGGTCAATGGGCAATTGCAATATGGGATAATAGAAATAAACAGCTAATCCTGTCGCGAGACCATGTTGGAATTCTTCCATTATACATCAAGGAAGAAAATAATAAGATATGGTTTGCAAGCGAGGTTAAAGCAATTTTCACTGATCCTGAAGTCAAAAGAGAAATAAATATTATTTCATTACAACAAATATTTACATTCTGGACAACAGTTACCCCAAGCACAATTTTTTCAGGAATATATGAAGTTAAGCCAGGTACAACTGTAGTTTATTCGATTGAGGGGAAGAGACACGAATATAAACACTGGCAATTATCATTTACAAACGATAAAGAGCTAAAAAATAAATTTTCATTTAAAGATTCGGTAAAGGAATTCGAGCATAGGTTACTTGAAGCAACTAAACTTAGAATGTTGAGAGCAGACGTTCCAGTAGGAAGTTACTTATCTGGCGGTTTGGATAGTTCAGTTGTTGCGTGGTTAGGGCGCCAAACAAAATCTGGAACTTTTCAAACATTTTCAATTAGATTTGAAGACCTACAATTTGATGAAACCAAATATCAAAAAATGTTAGTATCTGCATTAAACAGCACTCATGAAGAAATTTTGGTAACAAAACAGGATATAAGACAAGTTTTCCAGGATGTAATATACCATACAGAAAAACCCATTTTAAGAGCAGCTCCAGCACCTTTGTTTATTCTATCTAAACTGGTGCACGATTCTGGTTTCAAAGCAGTAACTACTGGTGAGGGTGCCGACGAATTTCTTCTAGGATACGACATCTTCAGGCTTACAAAAATACGCCAGTTTATGGCAAATCAACCCGAGTCTAAAATAAGACCGCTTTTATTGCTACGCCTTTACCCATATCTCTCAGATTCATTATTTAAAGTGAAAGGAGTATCATTTGAGTTCTGGAAAAAGAATTTCACAGAATTAAATCGAATCGATTACTCACACATTTTAAGGTGGGAAACAACATCTAAATTGGCAAACTTTTTCTCAGACTCAATTCAATCACAATTACATAACGATGTGATAGAATTCGTTCAGGACATTTTGCCAGAAAATTTTCTCAATTTAGATCCTGTTATTAGAGCTCAGTTTTTAGAAATCATTATATTATTTTCTGGTTACATTATTTCATCGCAAGGAGATCGAATGCTCATGTCGCATTCTGTGGAAGGTAGATTCCCATTTCTTGATATTGATGTCATCAATTTTTTAAATAAATTACCAATTGATCATAAACTTGTGGGATTAAATGAAAAGATAATATTAAAAAATATTGCAAGAGGTAAAATCCCTGATGAGATAATAAAGAGAAAAAAACAACCATACCGAGCCCCCGATGCAGCAAGTTTTTTATTAGGTGATCACGAGGATTATGTTACTGAAATGCTTTCAGAAAAAAATTTGAAAAATTTTGGTATATTTGATCCTAAAAAAGTCAGTTTGCTGTATAATAAATGTTTAAGCAAATTTTCCCAAAATCCAGATGGATCACAAATCAGTAATGTCGAAAATATGAGCTTTATCGGAATTTTATCAACACAATTATTATATAAACAATTTATATTAACCAATCCAAAAACTGATAACAATATTTTATTTAAAACAAAAATAGATTTGGTAAAAGACTATGAATAAAGAAGAAATCGCTATCACTATTGCCAATTATATTAAGAAAAATTTTTTATTCGACGAGAAAAAGGACATTGATCATAATATATCTTTGTATCAAAGTGGAATAATTGATTCTATGGGAACTATAGAATTAGTATCATTTTTAGAAAACACTTACAAAATTCGCTTTGATGATGATGAACTCATCGCTGAAAATTTTGATTCTTTAAATGCTATATCAAATTTCCTTTATAATAAACTACAAAAAATCACATAGCTTTATTAGATTTCAAAAATATTTCTTTTAATTTTATCCGATCTGGTTTACCTGTAGTGGTTTCAGGAATTCTATCAACAACCCAAATTTTACCTGGAACCATATAAGGTGGCATAACTTCCTTACAATACGCTAACAACTTACTTTCAGAAAAATCCTCACTTCTATTTGGAACTACTGCAATAACTATCATATCTTCAACTCCTTCACCGGGCACTGTAAACACAACTGCATGCGATACTTGATTTGATTGAAAAATATATGTTTCTACTTCCTCTGGACTAATTCTAAAGCCGCTTATTTTAAACATTTGATCTTTTCTACCGATGTAGTATAAATCCCCATCTTCATCGTATTTGACATAATCACCTGAAAATACAACTCTTTCAGTATAATTTCCATCATATTTAGGAATTGATATGGTCTTAAATCTCTCCTCAGTGCTCTTTGTATCCCTCCAGTATCCAAGCGAAACACATGCACCTCTGTGAACCAATTCTCCAACTTCTCCTGGCTTACAGAATTCACCTTTTTCGTTTATAACCATAATCTCAACATTAGGGATTGCTTGACCTATAGAGTTAGGTTTATTATCAACTTTTTCAGGATCAAGGTAAGTTGAGCGAAATGCTTCTGTTAAACCATACATTAAATATATTTTAAGATTTGGATGGACCTGTCTGAACAATCTTGTGATATGTTCCGGCATCCGTCCACCTGAATTAGTGATATAACGTAGACTCGGAAAACTTTTTTTAACAAATGGAGAACGTTCCTGTGCGAGTTGTTGCCACAATAAAGGAACACCAGCTATTCCTGTTACATTTTCTCTTAACAGTGTATTACATATATCTGCAGGGAACATAGAATTTTGTATGACAATCTTTGCTCCAACTAAAATTGTAGTAAGCAATTGATTTAAGCCATAATCAAAGCTAAAAGGTAGTAAACTGATGATGATGTCATCTTTCGTTAATTTTAAATAATCTGCAACTATAGTCGCACCTGAAACAAGGTTGGTATGACTTAACATTACACCTTTTGGCATTCCAGTAGAGCCAGAGGTATAAATTATCAATGCTAAATCACTTCCAATTACATTTATTTTGTTTGAAAATTCAGCTTCAAATTTTCCCTTATCTATGTTAAATATTTTCCGTTCATCAAAATTTATAGAACCCGAATTTCTTAAAGCGATTTCGTTAGTAATCAATAAGGATGCTTGAGAATGTTCAAGAATATATTCCACCTGATTTTTCTTTAATACTTCATTTATAATCACTGCAACCCCACCATTTAACCAAACACCAAACAGAGAAGCTATCATATCAATTGATTTCTTCATATAGATAGCTACTCTATCACCTTTTTCAATACCATAAGATTTTAATATATACCGATATAAAAATATCTTGGATTTTAGAGTTTGAAAATCAAACCTGAGATTTCCATCAACAATAATCTCTTTTGAACCTGGAATTGATGAGTTATATATAAAATCACATAATGTATATATCATTTTTATCTCCTTTTTAGAAAAACCATAGATCACCTTCTAAGCGAGTGAAAAAAGCATTATTTGAATTTAATGCGTTTATAATATCTTTCCTCTTTGAATGAACCAGCATCCAGTTTCTTCCTGGCATAAAAAGACATTTTCTATCAAAGAAATTTTTCATAAATTGAGGATCTAATCTTCCAATCAATTCTACCGAACCATTTTTAAATGCGTGATAAAAAAGTGCATCTAATACAGCTCCTATTGTATGATCATTGGCAACAATCTGCAAAACTTGACTTGAACCTTTCTTGTTTAGATTATACAAAAACCACCCCATTATATCACCAGAATTGTTTTTCACAATAATTTTTTGAAATTCTCCAAATCTTTTTTCATTTTTAAGTCTGTTGAACAACCATCCCAATGATTTAGAATCATAAACTGGTTTTAACGATTTGTTTGCAAAAAATCTATCCATATTCATTATATAATCATCTATTTCCATATCATTAAATTCAAAATTCTTTTCCTCATATTTTTGAGAAAAAATTGGCATTCCTTTTAGCATATTATCAGCAACATTAATAATCGGTGAAAATAATTTTGAATTATAAAGATTTGTTTTTAACATTGTGAATAAAAAGCTAATAGGTTTCAACGGTTTACGCCAATAAATACTATGTAAATAAATTGTAGCACCACCTAATCTTTCCCATAGTGGTTTACCAATATCCACAGCCATATCGGTAATTGAGAATTCCTGTGGTCCGGAAAAAAATTCTTTAAATAGTTGTAAACTTGCTAAAGGTACCTGATCCACCATAAGATGTTGTGCTACGCCTACAAGTATTTCTTTACCCTCAAAATTAAACTTTCTTGGAACTACACCTAAAAATCCTTTAATCCTACCATTTGATTCCTCATAAACTAATGAGCTTATCTCTTCATTAAACCAGGGGTTATTAAAACATACTTCTTTAAAAATTTCATACTGCAATTCACGAGACAATTCTTTACTTCTAACAAATGATTTTATATTAAGATCTATAACCTGTTCAATATCTTCTATTTTAAATTTTCGTATTCTACCCACAATATTTATTTTTAATAATTTAACATATTCTGGGTAATTGTTCACCTGAAATCATGTCAACAATTCTATTGCTACCTATGCTCGTTTTCATTATAACAGTTTTTTTATGATTCGCAACAACTTTTCCGATTATTTGAGCATTTTTACCTAAAGGATCTGACTGAATTATTTGTAATATTTTTTCAGAATCATTAGGATCAACAAAAGCAATAAATTTACCTTCATTAGCAACATACAGTGGATCAAATCCAAGTATTTCACAAGCTGCCCTTACTTGATCTCCAATTGGTAATTTATCTTCATATATTTCAATTCCGACATTTGCACTTTCGGCAATTTCATTCAAAGTACTTGCTACACCACCTCTTGTTGGATCACGCAAAACATGGATATTCTGAGAATTTCTAAGTAATTTTTCTATTAAGTGATTTAGTGGCGCTGTATCGCTTTTAATAGATGTTTCAAAATTTAAACCACCTCGAGCTGCCATAATCGCAATACCATGCTCACCAATATCACCACTAATGATAATATCATCGCCGACTTTGCAATTGAATGGTGATATCTCTGAAATTATTTCTCCAACTCCAGTTGTATTTATAAATATTTTATCTGCTTTTCCACGTTCAACTACTTTAGTATCTCCTGTTACTATTTTCACACCGCATCTTTTTGCAGCTTTTTGTATAGATAAAACAATACGCCACAATTCCTCAACTTTTAATCCTTCTTCTAGAACAAACCCAAGAGAAATAAAGCGTGGTTTAGCACCACACATTGCTAAATCATTAACTGTACCATAAACAGAAAGTTCACCAATATCACCACCTGGAAAAAATATTGGCTGTACCACATAAGTATCGGTGCTAAATGCAATTTTTTTATTTTCAAATTCTAATATCGCGCCATCATGTTGGAGATTAATATATGGATTGTCAAATTGACTCAAAAACATTTTTTGTATTAACTGATGCATCAGCGTCCCTCCACCACCGTGTGCAATTGTAATTGTATCATATTCCGATATGGGTATTGGGCAAGTTAAAGCAAACTCTTGTCCATTCTTATTTTGTTTTTCTTCCATATTATTTAAGATTTTTTATAATGATAATATGCAGCACAAGCACCTTCTGAGGAAACCATTGGCGCTCCAAGTGGATTATCAGGCTTACAAAGCGTGGCAAAAGCTCTACACTCAGTCGGCTTCTTAAAACCTTGAAGTATCTCACCTGCAATGCATAGTTCAGATTCTTTTATAGAAACATTTTCAAGTTGAAACTTTTTTTCAGCATCATACATATCGAACTCAGGTTTTAATTTTAAACCACTCGAAGCTATAACACCAATTCCACGCCATTGTCTATCTACAATATCAAATGTTTCGATTAAAATTTTTTTTGCGTGAATATTGCCTTCTTTTCGAACAGAACGAGAATATTGATTTTCGACGATGTATTTCCCTGTCTCCAATTGTCCTATTGCCATAAAAACGCCCTCAATGATATCCAATGGTTCAAAACCGGTTACAATAATTGGGATTTTAAAACTTTCTGCTATCACTTCATAATCTTCATATCCCATAACTGTACATACATGTCCAGCTGCTAAAACTGCTTGTATTTTAGAATATTTTGATGAAATTATTGCCTTTAATGCTGGTGGAACAAGTACATGCGAGCAAATAATTGAGAAATTATTAATCTGTCTACGCTTTGCTTCATGAACAGCCATTGCATTTGGAGGAGCAGTTGTTTCAAAGCCCACTGCAAAAAAAACCACTTCTTTTAATGGATTTTCCTCCGCTATTTTCAATGCATCTAATGGTGAGTAAACAATTCTTACATCTCCTCCTTGTGCTTTAACACTTAATAAATCACATTTCGATCCAGGAACTCTTAGCATATCCCCATAAGATGTAAAAATAACATTTTTCTGTGAGGCAATCATAACTGCCTTATCAATCATTTCAAGAGGTGTTACACAAACAGGACAGCCTGGTCCATGAATTAAATTTATACTTTCAGGTAATAAATCTTCAATACCATATTTTAAAATTGTGTGTGTCTGTCCGCCACAAATTTCCATTATTGTCCAGTTATGTTGAGTAATTTTCTTTATTTCTTTGATCAGAAAATCGACAGCTTTTTTATCACGATATTCATCAATATATTTCATAAAGTGTTATTATTTTCTTTATTTTGAATTTCTTCTATTTGTTTGAACAGCTCTAATGTTTCTTTTGCTTCTTTTTCATCTATTATACTCAATGCAAAGCCAACATGTACAATTACATAATCTCCAATTTTGGCTTCAGGTACCCATTCAAGACAAACATCCCTCACAATCCCACTAAAACTTACTTTGCCCATGCGAGGGTTTGAATTATCATTTATTTCAATTATTTTTCCTGGTACTGCTAAGCACATGTTATAGTCCCTTATATTACTTGATAATAATTTTTAACTGCTAAAAACGCTTGACCTAGTGAAATTCCACCATCATTAGGTGGAACTCTTTGGTGCCAAAATACTTTTCTTCCATCAGATTCTAGGAATTCTATTGTCTTCTCCAACAACAGTATATTTTGAAAACAACCACCGCTTAAAACAACTTTTTTTATATCCAATATATCAGCAACTCTTCTAATAATATTAGCCATGGTGTTATGAAATTTCTTTGCAACTATTTTAGTGTGTTTTCTTGTGGAATCAACAATTAATTCTTTGATAAAATCTTCCCAATCGATAATATAGATATCACCATCTCTAATTATAATTTCATAGTAGTCTTCATTAATTTCATTTGTTGCAGCATATTCCAGCATCATAGCTGCTTGTCCTTCAAAAGCGGATATGTCTTTAATATTCAATATTGATGCAACTGCATCAAAAATTCTACCAGCACTGGTAGTGAGAGGTGAGTTAATTCTATTTACCAGCATATGCTTCAACAATTCAATTTCCTTATCTGAAAATTTACTTGATATAAATTCCTGGCAGCATTCGAAAATATTTTCCCCATAAATTTGAAATAATAGTCCAAGAGCCGATCGTCTTGGTTCTTTAATTGCAATTTCTCCACCTGGTAAGTTAAATTCTCTAAATGTAGCAACTCTTTTAAAATTTTTGATATCAGTAATAAAAAACTCACCACCCCATATTTTACCGTCCTCACCATAACCGGTTCCATCCCATGAAACACCCAACACTTCCCCATCCAATCTATTCTCTGCATAACACGCAGCTATATGAGCTTTATGATGTTGCATTTTTATTGTATTGACTCCGTGATTCATTGCATATTTTGTTGATAAATATTCGGGATGTAAATCACTAACATATATTAAATTTTGTGAAGGATAAATTTTTTCAAAATCCTTTATAATTCTTGTAAATGCATTGTAAGATTCCTGCGTAGCAAGATCCCCAATATGTTGACTTATAAAAATGTTTTTTGAATTAGTGAGTGCTATTGTATTTTTTAAATGAGCACCAACAGCTATAAATGTAACATCTTTTCGCTTTGTACTATCTTCAACAGATATTGGTAATGGTGCATAGCCTCTTGCCCTTCTTAATACCAATTCTCGATTTCTTACAATCCTAACAATTGAATCATCAACATGGTGAACAATCGGACGATTATGAACTAAAAAATAATCAGCAATTCCCTTAAGTTTTATTAACGCTTCATACTCATCAATGCACATCGGTTCTTCTGATATATTTCCACTTGTAGCAACAATTGGTTTATTTACTGATTTCATTAATAGATGATGAAGAGGTGTATATGGTAACATTATTCCAAGATATGGATTATTGGGTGCAACTATATCTGATATTAACAGCTTTTCTGATCTTTTTCTCAATAAAACAATTGGAGCTTCTGGTGAACAAAGTACCCTTTGTTCAAATTCAGACACATTACACACTTCTTTTACGCTATTAATATCTGGGAACATCAATGCTAAGGGTTTTTCCTCTCTAACTTTACGTTTACGCAGTTCTTTTACTATCAAATCATTTGTAGCATCAACGATAAGTTGAAAACCACCCAAGCCCTTTAGTGCGATTATGTATCCTTTTAGTATTAAATCAGCTGCTAATTGTAATGCATCATTAAATTTGGTTATTATTTCCCCATCAGTGTCCCACAATTCAAGATGTGGACCACAATCAGGACACGCAATTGGTTGAGCATGGAACCTTCTATTTCCAGGATTTTCATATTCGCTTCTACAATTCTCACACATTTTAAATTTCTTCATTGATGTATTTGGTCGATCATATGGTAGAGATTCAATAATAGAAAACCTTGGACCGCAATTTGTGCAATTAATGAAAGGATAGAGATATCTTCGATCATTAACATCAAACATTTCATTCAGACAATCATTACAGACTGCAATATCTGGAAGTATTATAGCAGATTTTTCTTCGTCAGAATCACTTTCTTTTATAATAAATTCCTTGTATCCACATGGCTCCAGGTATGAGAATTCGAAGCTATTTATGAAAGATATTGGTGGTTTTTCTTTTTCTATCCTGAGAATGAATTTTTCTAAGTCAAATTTTTCTCCCTCAGCTTCAATAAACACACCTTTAGATGAATTAAGTACGAAGCCTTTTAAATTAAGCTCTTTTGCAAGTCGGTAAATAAACGGTCTAAAACCGACACCTTGAACAGCACCTCGAATCGATATGTTAACACGTATAATCATCGGTTTAAATATAAAATTTAAACCGATGATTATCAAATATAAATGAACATTAACTATTACTTCAGATAAATCATTTTCCTGATTTCTGAATATTCTTTTACTTGATTAGATCCTTCTCTGGACAAAGATGAGACGAGGAATTTATAGTAATAAATTCCTGAGGCGAGATTCAGACTATTTGCAGATATTTCTATTTCGTTCCAACCCTCTTCAAAGATTTGTTTATTTAAAACGATTGCAATTTTTTGCCCCAATACATTATACAATTCGAGCGTAACAGCAGCGTCTTCAGGAATATAGAACTCAACAGTTGTTGATGGATTAAACGGATTGGGGTAGTTTTGCATTAATATAAATTTATCAGGTTCAAGTTCCCTATCTTCATTAATCAAAATTGCGGAATAGTTGTACAATGAATCTAATTTTAAAAATGGAACTTCAGTTAATTTCTTAAATGGTTTTAATCTCAAACCTGTTGCAAAGCTTATTGTATCAATAGGTCCACAAAAAGCATTGTTTATCATTCTAATCTTTGTATAGAGTGTCTCGGGATCTAAACCATTCCAGATAGGTGGCATTACACAAGATGGTGTGCTTGAAAAGTCATCATAAGACGACATATAAAGGTCAAGTGTTGTAGAAATTCCTCTAATAGACATACCATTTAACTGGGAGTTTCCTCCTTCGTTGAATATTAAACTCCCAAAACCTGGTGGAGTTATTCCAAGATCACTTGCTTTGATGTTAGCTTTTAGCGCAATAGCTTCAGCAAACAATTTATTGTTACCTTTTGTTGGTGTTAGCCTTGATTGTTGTTTCTTGATTGAGATTCCGTTTGTAAACTTATCCAAACACCTTGCATCACCAATATGCATACGTCTACTTTTTTCGACCAATGACTTCATCACATCTACATAATTACGATGCAAGACAGTATGTGGACCACCCACACCTATCATTAAATTACTACCTGCACCAGCAGCTAATACATTTACAGCATTAGGCATAGGATATCTAGGTTCATAATACTCAATCAAATCAACTTTTCTCTTTACACCTATAGAATCATCATACATAAACATTATCCACTTTGTAGCTTGTGGTTTAGTTTTTATTGATAAACCACTTATCATTACACTATCGTCAGGCTTTAAATATTCTTCAAATATGATTGATATCAACTTAAGATCAATACTTATTGAACAATTTTTTGAGACACTCAAACTATTTTCGATAGGAGGTCGAATCAGCATAATTTTAATTGACTTAATTGAATCAGTTACTAAAAAATCTGATGGTTTTATCCACTTTGTTTGCCAGTATATCTTATCCGGTTTTGACTTAATTAGTTTATATGCCAAAGCAAAGCTATCAGGAATAAAACTAGTGAAAGCAAGATCTTGTGTAGAGTCATAAATACTGCCAAAATTTAAATTTGTTCTAATTTCTTCAGGAGCAAGAACTATAAAATGTGAATGAAGTCCTTCTGGATATGTCTGCCTCCAATTGGGCTTAAGAATTTGATTAATTGTATAGTTACCAGGATGGAGATTGTCAATAATATATTCACCTTCCGAATTAGTAATTGTTGATTGACTCACAAATGTATTGTAATATGTATTGCCTTCAAGAACGACATTCCAACCGGCAAGACCTGTCTCATCACCGTCTTTTATCCCATTATCATTAATGTCATTAAATAAAACTCCAGATACACTCCCAAATCCTATCTGATAATTTCCGAAATCAAGAGTATCAAAATCAACTTCAGAAATCATATCCACAATATAAAATGAATCTGGATACGATTGCCACCAACCAATTTTTGGTACCTCAATAACTTTGTAAACATTTGGAGGTATGTTTCTAAATTCATAGTATCCATTGCTATCAGTTGTGGTTTGACGATAATTTGCGAATTTATAACCTGAAAGTTTCATCAATTTTATCTTAAAATCAGATAGTCCTATTTCTGAAGAATCCCTAATTCCATTTCTATTCGCATCAAAAAACTTATAACCTGAAACAAAATTTTGTAAAGTAGAACCATAATTTCCGAAATCCAATCCTGAAACAACTGTATCAAGATTACTTAGCTCAACTCTGTAAGTTTCCTCTTGAGTTATTCCAACTGGATATGTTTGTATCCAACCATATTTAGATACTTCTTCAATCATGTAATTACCAGGCTCAAGAACAAAGAAATTATAACTCCCCAGTGAATCTGTTCTATCATAATCTATTTCATAACAACCTGTAATTTGATCACATTTATATAGCCATACCTTCCAACCAACAATTAATGTATCCTCTTCATCCATTTGAAAATTCTGGTTAATATCACTAAATTTTACTCCACTGATAGTACTTGCCTGAGTATAATTACCAAAATGCAAACTATCGATTAATGTGTCAGGTGTTGTGATTTGAATATCGTATTCACCAGTCGAAGGACAGGTTTGAGTCCAATTTGGTTTATGCTCTTCACTTATTATGTAATTTCCCATTGGTAAAGGAATTTGATATCGACCACGGATATTAGTTTTTGTTGTTATAGTAATTCCATTTCCTGTTGCAGTAATTAACCAATCTTTAATACCTTTATCTTCAATATCTTTAATACCATTCTGGTTAAAATCAAAAAATTTTTTACCTGTAATTAAACCACCATTATCATAGATAATAAGATCATCGATAAACCAGCCTGGGAAATAATTAATTAAATCATCACCAGTATCAAATAAAAATCTTATCATAATTTCATGACCGATATATTGGGAGAGATCCAGCAAAGTTAACAACCAGCCATCACTTGATCCGTTTGGTGCAGATCCGTATCCACCTCTAAGATGGATCCAATTAGTACCACCATCGGTTGAAACATCAACCATACAATAATCCCAACCTTTCTCAGTTTCATACTTCTCAGCAAAAAGTAGGTGGACTGGAGCATTAGCATTAATCAAATTTATTGAAGGGGATATAAGTGCATTTAATAATCTTTCACCTGTATTATAATTTCCACTATCTTCGATTCCACACCAATAACTTGTATTAGGCGATGCTGCATCTACATTTGTTCTGTGCCACAAATCACTACCTAAATAAGCCGTTGTTGTCCAATTGTTAACCGTCGTTTCAAAATCATCATAAAAGAAAATTGTTGAATTTGTTTTTAAATTATCACTTACGAATATTCCTATTCGTTGTGATAACATAAAACCTTTATACTTTTGCTGTTTAAAGGTTTCCAAAGATTGGAGTTTATTATAATCAATAAGTTGTTGTTTAGCATTAAAGTCGCGTTGTTCACTAGCCTTCGAATTATTTTGAGCAAGTGCATAAGACATCATGCTTGCATGCAAAATAAAGCATAAAATAGTAATCACACTCTTTCGCATAATATAATCTCCTATCTAAATTATTATTTACAATTTAATATATGCTTATAAATTTCTTAAAGCAAGTTAATTATAGCGAGATATATTTATAACTCATTGTATATCAATAAATTATGAATATAAAAAGCCCGGGTTTTGGGTACCCGGGCCGGAGGTTTGTTATGAGGGATTTATTGGTGCGATTTACGGCTGTAGGACCGTCTTTTTAAAAGTCATCTATTGCTATTCCTGAAATTTCCTGTAATGAGGTTACACCAGACTGAGCAAGATTTATAGCTGATTGCCGTAAAGTAACTAAACCATTCTTTATTGCAAGTGCTCTTATAGCATCCTCATCTATGAAGTCCTTTGATTTTAATATAAGCTTTCTCATCTCTTTACTCATAGTAAACGCTTCGTAAATTCCAATCCTACCTTTATAACCTTTTATACATCTACTACAACCAACAGGTTTATAAAACTTTGAATTTCTCAATTCTTCTTCTTTAAAGCCTAATTCAGAATACAGATCATAGTCAATGTCATTATCAATAACTTTACATTTATCACATAATCTGCGAACAAGCCTTTGTGCTATAACGATGTTTATTGTATACGCTAACAAAAAGGGTTCTATACCCATATTATATAATCGAGTTATAGCACTTACTGAATCATTTGTATGTAATGTTGAAAACACCAAATGTCCTGTATTAGCTAACTTGACAGCTATATCTGCAGAGGTCTTGTCTCTCATTTCACCTACCATAACTACATCTGGATCATGTCGTAATATACCTCTCAAAGCACTTTCAAAATCAAGTTTATGATTTAATTTAACCTGCCTACAACCCTCAATTAAGTATTCTACAGGGTCTTCTATCGTAATAATATTAATTGACGGATCCATAATGGTTTTAATTGCAGCCAGCTGAGTAGTACTTTTTCCACTTCCAGTAGGACCAGTTAATATTACAATACCCTGAGGTTTACGGATAGCTTTATGAAATAATGATGCAGTGTGTTTATCCATTCCAAGAGAATCAAAACCAGTAATAACTTCAGAACCTCGTAGTATTCTGATTACAATAGACTCTAATTTACTTCTTAAATCGCCGCCATATATTGGCATCGTAGAAAACCTAAACCTGATAATTTGATTATCTATTGTCCTTTGCGCAAATCCGTCTTGTGATAGAAACTTTTCAAATCTATCAACATTTTTTGCTCTGTCTTTAACAACAGCTAAAACACCCTCAGAACGTATATCTGTGATTGCCGACCAGAGTGTTAATTTCCCATCTATTCTGAAATAAATTTCAGTTCTTAAAACACCTTTAGGAACTACATGTATATCACTCGCTCCGGTACGAACACCATCTACAAGAATACTCTCGATCAAATCTGCAAGTTTTCCCTGACCAATACTTTCTTCAATTGACTTCTCAAGCTCAGCTTCATAGTCGAGTCTTGAAATTTGAATAAAATCCTCTATATCTTCTAATCCGGGTGGTTTTAATCCCTGATCAAATGCAAGCTGACGCCACAATTCACTATAATCAGCAAGAGAAATGTATTTAACTTCATATTTTTCATATCTAAAAGCACTTGCAACTTTATGAATATCTGGATGAGTTGGATCTGGTGTAACAAGCACCAATTTATTAATTCCATTTGTTGCGAGTTCAAAAGGTAGAACCTTTCTCTGTATAGCTATCTCATAAAAATAAGGATGTAGGTTATTCAGTAATTTTTTAATAAACTGCAGTCTTTCTTTATCACCAAAAACTTTTGCAGCATCAACGGTTTCAAAGGAATAATGCTTGGCTAAATTTCTAAATATTTCATCTCTATCCGCAGATAGGTCTTCAATAAGGATATCTACTAATCTTCTTTTTTTCTCATCCTTTTGTCTAATTTCAAGAGCGCGAACAACCATATCCAGTGTAACAACATTATTTTGAAGCAAAATTTCAATAAACCGTGGAATATTTCGCGATTCTCCATACTTATTTGAAACCACGCCTTTTTTATTGTAAAGATTTCCTATTTCTGATTGGATTGTAACGATTGGCTGATTGAAATCTGTATTAGAAACCTCAGAATCATTTACAGGTTCAACATTTGATTTGTTTATTACTTCCTCAGCAATATCCTCGCTGAGTTCAGCTTCAAGTTGCTGGTTCAGGAGTTCACTGAAAACCGCACCTTTTGGTAATTCATTACCTATCTTTAATTCCATTTTCAAAGATAGGTCGTCTTTTGTATCATCCTTATACATAACAACCTCTTTTTATTTTTTTTAATTTCGCTATAAAAATAATACATTAAATTAGATTTAGATGTGATTTATAGCAAGTGATGTGATAATTATCACAAGGTAAATACTGCTAAATTAAAATATAAAATTGCTACTTAGAGGAACAGACTAATACTTGATCAATTAAATTATTTACTCCCTCTTGAAATTTGGATGGATTAATAATCAAGCTTAAAACAATGCAACTTTCATATTCAAAATCATAGAAATAACCAGGGTGCACATATACACCGCTTTTTTTCAAAAAGATTTCCACCCACTCCTCATCTTTATATATGTTAGGTAATCGCAAAATTGCATTCCATCCTCCCTCTACATTGAATAATTGTAAAGGTATATTTGTATTAATATTATTTAACAAATAATCATAATTTTTTCTAATCCTCTCACTTAACTCATTAAAAACGTTCTGCATTGTCTCAAACCATTTACTTAATGCATTTTGAGATGGTATATTCACGTTTAAAAACGTATCAGAGATAAGCTCAAGTCTATTCATCGCACTCAAACGAAAACTAGCTGGACCGTTTATTACAATCCATCCTAATTTCATTTGAGGCAATGCAAGTAATTTAGAAATTCCATTCAAAGTAAATGTAGGTACATCATGGCAATTACTAAAAGATATAATAGAACTCATATCAGATATAATATTATAATCCCAGAAAACTTCATCCGATATTATAACCAAATTATTTTGAAGAGCAATTTCAGATATTTGTTCATATTCATCCCTTTTTATGTACGAACCAGTTGGGTTATTAGGATTTATACATACAAATATTTTAGTCCTTGGAGATAGAGATTTTTTCACTGAATCAAAATCAATATGCCACTCACCATCATAAATCAATTTATAATATTTCAAATTAATATCATTTAATTGAGAAAGATATGATAAAAGTGGATAACTGGGGGCAGACACCAAAATTTCATCACCTGGATTAGTAATTAAACGAAAAATGTAATTATACGCATCACTACTACCTGAGGTAAGTAGCAAATTTTCAGGTTCTAAAAATACTCCATTCTTTTCGTAGAATTTACATATTGATTCCCTTGCATCCAGTAAACCTTTTGGATCAGGAGAATATTCCAAATTTTTTATGTTATATAAAGGTTTTAGTGTTTTTTCACAAGAATAATTTAAACCAACTTTTGTTGGATTTGATTCAGTTAAATCAATTATAGATTCCCCAACATTTTCAATTTGTTTCAATAATTCAGTTATTCTATTAACTTTAAAATCCCAGATCGATCTTTTAGAAAACATATTCTCTCTTTCATGAAATTGCATATATTTACTAGTTTATCTATATTTTAAAGAAAATTTTATTAAACAGCAATAATTGAACAAAATAACAGCTAAAATATTTCTTTATTTTATCATTCCACTATTAATATTTTTTAACCTACCAATCTTTCCACAAAATATCGATTCAATCTATATTTATAATTCCACAGACACACTCAATGAAAACTACTTAAACATAAATAAGAATTTATCAGCATCTATAATTACACAGAATGAAACTGTATATGTATTAAATGATTCAATGATAAAATTTTCTTATTACCAGGATCTTAAAGAATTATTATATTATTTCCCCGGTGTTTTTATATATGAATTAGGTAATTTCGGATATAATCATGGTATTATGATTAATTACCTTGATCATAGAAGTGTGGAAATTCATAGTAATTCTATCTCCTTAAATGATCCCTTAACTGGAACGATTGATATCAACGATTTCCCGGTTGAAGAACTGGACAGAATTGAATATTTGACCACTACAAAATCTTTCTTATATGGATTCAATTCAAACGCCGGAGTTTTCAATTTAAGAAAAAAGAATTGGTTTTATACAAGAACCTTTTCAAAAATTAGATATAGTGAATCGGCATATGAGGAAACTTCACTAGATGGAATTTTTAGTAAAAATATTCAAAATAACTGGAATATTATATTAGGATTCAGGCGCAATGCTACAGATGGAAGATATACAAATAGTGAATATGACTCATGGAATTTAAGATTTCTAACAAATTATGCCATTAAAAATAACATTAATACATATTTTAGTTTTGTATATAATCAAAATAATGTAGGAACAAATGGTGGTGTAGACTTAGAAAAAACGAACCCTCTCGACACATATGATAGATTAAAGGCTCATGTGTTGTATAATTCAGCTTACCAAAAAACTTCTCAAAACGATATACAACTCGGTATAACTGGTAATTTTTTGAATAATCAAAATCATATTTCATCCTTTATATTGTATCTTAGCAATAGAATGTATTATTTTAATAATCCTGAATCTATTACCGATACGCAACTAAATCGTATTAAAAATCATACAAGATGGATTGGATTTAAATTAGATCATAACGTAAATTTGACAAATCTGCTATTTAAACCAGAAATTAAAGTAGGCTTTGAATTTAGGTCATCACAGATTTTGCAAGCCTCAATTTTAAACTATAAACGCTGGGCACAGGGTAAATTAACTGGTGATTTAAAAATCTCGCCGTTAGATATAATCAAAATAAATATATTCTCTAGATTGTTAAATTTTAAGCACATAAACACCACAGATGCTGGATTAATTGTTGAACTTAATCCATATGATATAATTTCATTTAATATTGGCTATTCATACTCACATCGTTTCTATTACGATATTGAACAAGTATTTAGCCTTATACCAGAACAAAGTATATCGAGTGAAAAACATTATACAAGTGAGTTAACATTTTTTTTAAAACCAAATTCAAGTACGAATATTTCATTATCTTACATAAAAAAACATATTTACGATGCCAGTGTAATACAACCAAATTTTGAAAACAACAACAGATCGAATTTTAAGTATGCAACATATGATAAAGTCCAGCAAAATTTGATTAACCTTAATATAAATGCTAACATATGGAAACTTGAGAGTATAATTAATTTCGCATATAACATCAAAGATTTTTATGAGGAACCACTGCAAATACATCCACGCTTCTTTTTATTTTCACAAATATTTTTCAAAGAAAAATTGTTCAATGATAAACTTTTCACAAAAATTGGACTCAGAACGCGTTTCTATTCTGAGCAAGATAGCTATAGATTGGATAGCAGATATAACATTTTATATCCTAATTGGGGTTACATTTTGGGTAACCTGTTTTATCTGGATGCAATACTTTTCCTCCAAATCGGAAATGCAATAGTTAATGTTGCACTTGAAAATATTTTTGATAACAAATGCTTATTGACCTATTATTTTCCTTTAAAAGACAGGAGTTTGAGATTAGGAATAAACTGGAATTTTGAGGATTAACATGGAACAAAAGATTGTAAGCATATTTGGAAGTGGAAAAGTAAAAGAAAACTCGAACGAATACAAAGAGGCATACAACTTAGGAAAATTAATTGCGGAAGCTGGGTACACATTATGTAATGGCGGTTACGGTGGTATTATGGAAGCCACAGCTAAAGGGGCAAAATCAAAAGGTGGAAAAACAATAGGTGTATTGGTTGAAAGTTTTGGAACTGAATCAAACGAATATATCGACGAAAAAATTATCACCAAATCTTTATTTGACCGATTATCAACCTTAATTAAATTAGGACAAGCATATATTATATTACCTGGAGCGACCGGAACACTGGTAGAGCTGGCAATTGTGTGGGAGTTTATTAACAAAGGCTTAATGAATATAAAACCAATCATAATAATAGGTGATTTCTGGGAAAATATAATCAATACGATAAATTCCAGACTATTATTCGAGGGTAATGAACAATTCGCAAAAGTAGTCAAAAAGGCAAGAAATATAAATGAATGTCTGGAATTATTGAATGAGCATTTTTTATCTAAGTAGTTATCTTTTCAGCAATTCAAAATAAGCATCCATGGTTTTTTTACCAACATTATCCCAAAGAAAGTTATTTTTAACAAAGTTCCGTAATTCTTCCGATTTTGGCTTTGTGAGCGCGTTTTTTATACCTTGAACAATAGAATTCACAGAATATGGATCAACATATTCGGCATAATCTTTAAAGTATTCTTGCGTCCCTCCATATTTTGTTATAACAATTTTAGCACCAGCTAGAGCAGCTTCAAGGGCTGCGATACCTGGAGTTTCGAATAAAGATGGTAATACAAAAACATCGCAGGCAGCATAAGCAGAAGCTAACAATTCAGAATCGTTTGATATACTTTCAATGAACAATGTTTGGGGTGAACTCAACTTCCTTAGCTTTTCATACTCTGACCCGCTTTCTATTCTTCCAATAATTACAGCTGGAATATCAAAATGCTTTAATGCCTGCATCAAACGTAAAAGATTTTTTCTACCTGGTCCAATATGTCCAACATTCAATATAAAATTCTTCAGATTATAATTCTTAATAAACAGTTCGGAATTTGCATTAAAAAACCTATCATTTACACCATTGGGAACAACATATATCTTTTCATCACGCACATTGAAACTGTTTTTTATTAAAATTGCTTCACGATGTGTATTAGGTAATATCATATCTGCCCAATTACACATATCTGAAACTAAACGATAATCAATCCAGAAACCTCTGATTTTACTAAATATTAATTTATCAAAAAGTAATACACTTCTAATAAAAGAAGCTGAGTGTGTTGAATAAAATATTGGAGTGAGCACTGTTTTTATTCCAAGTTTATATAATTCTCTCATGAAATGATAGTTGGAAATTCCAGTTCCAAATATATGGACTAAGTCATACGACTTAAAATCAAATTTTTCCCACATGTTATATAAAGATACTGAGGCTCCAAGCTTTTCAAGAGCTTTTTTTGTTTCAAATATTTGAGTTTGCGGACCACCTGATAATAATCTTATAGCTTGGTAAGATACAAAACATACTTTCATCATATCATATCTTCTATTTTGTTTATAATTTTCCAGATATTGAATCTGTAAATTTTTCTATAATCTCTTGGTAATTCAACTGGTGTAGGTTTTGTCTTCCAATTTAATTGCTCCAAATTATAAGTGCCTGAATTTCCTATAAATACTTCCTGGTTATTTTTATTTGTTAGTCTTAAAAAATAATTGCTTGATTCTTGAAGCTGTATCGACAATGTATCGCCATCAAGCTTCGCAGAATAATTTTCTTTAATTCTTTTCTTCCACCACTTAGCAAAATTAATAAATGAATATGAAGGAATCTGTAGATTTTTTATCTTATTAAATATAAAGTGAATCACTTCAATATTTTCATCATTGGGATGATGATAAAATACTAATGGCTCCTGAACGCTAATTTTTTTCTGTATTACCATATCAAAATATCTAATCATATCCGTAGTAGAATAACCCTGACGTTTCAAGTTTCCTACGCATATTGGATGAATTGGTATCTGAAAATTCATATATTTATCAAAAGAAGGCAGATTATCATAATCAAAACCAAACTCAGAAGAATAAGCAAAGTTAAAATCATGTATCATAAGAGCAATCTCTTGATTCCATTTTCCATAAACAACAGCATAACCTTCCGGATAAATTCCATATTTATAAAAATATTCTATTGCAGTTTTTAAGTCTGACCTAAATTCTTTCATCTTTTTGAATCTTTTATGTTCAAAACAATGTAATGCTAGCTCATGATTTTTCATCTCCCTATATAAATCTAAATTCTTTTTTTGAGATTTTACATCAATAAACCAACTTACTGGTACTTCATGATCCGATGCTAATTTATAGATGTCAATTACATTTCGAGGCGTTCCCATATCTGTATCAACTCTGAATAAAAAAATATTTTTCTCATCAGAGGGGAAATACCACTTATGACAAAATAAAAGATTTTGAGAATGGAACAAATATTCCAAAGCATTATTTACAAGTCTGCGCACAGGTCCTTTAGATATCTTAGATACTCTTTCGTGAGGTAAACGATTTTTAAATGAATAAAAAGATTTATCTTTAGAATCTGTATCCTCATATAAACTTCCTGGATCAAAAGGCAATAATATTACTTTACCATCGCCATAATTTATATCTGAAAGAGTATATTCTGAAGAATTTAATTTTAAATGTTCAGCAAAATCTGAATATTTAATTTTTCTCCACAGATCAATATAATCACCAATATTAAAATACCCTATATTATCAGGCACTAAATATTTCACATAATTATCTTTTAGATTTTTGGCTGTATTTTTCCCATAAAATATTCCTGTTGAGCAAAGAAGAGAACCACCTGTTTCTACATAACTTTTTACCTTAGCTACATCATTTTCATTGGTAAATTCGGAGAGTACAACAACAGGATATTGCAACAATAAATTATTTGATACTTCCTCAAGAATATCAAATTTAATTCCAATTTGGTTGAGAATTTGAATCCAACCATGGCTATTACCAACAAAGCCTATTTTTAGATCCATACTTTATCTTTAATTAGATTCAACTCTTCTTTTGATAATATTCTAAACACAATAATACCAAATATATATATTAAAACACTTACTATCAAAGAAAATATTATATCATAATATTTTATGTATAATGCGATTAAGCCAGATATACCGGTGAGTAAAATCATCTTTAAAATAAATATTTTAACTTGAATTTCAACAAATCTGTTTAAATAAATAAGCAAAGATACCAGTATAAACGCTTCTGAGAATACAATTGCTAAAGCAGCTCCATTAACACCATAAATATTTATTAATAGAAACAGAAAAAAAATATTAAAGAATATACTACTTAGAATAACTTTTAAATAATATTTTTCTTTTCCAATTGCTATTAAACTAAATGAAAAAATTGAGTTAATAATTGTTAAAATGAAATAGAATATTAAAATTCGAAATACAGATATGGAGTTAACATACTTTACACCAAAGATTAGAGTAATTAATTCTTCAGTATAAATAAAACATATTATAGAAATGAATATTACAAGAATTATTGTAATTTTCAATGTAATATTGAAGAATATTTCTGCTAATTTCTGTTGGGAACTATAAATTCTTGTAAATGCCGGAAAATAAATCGAATAATAAAATTTATCTAACAAAAGTAAAAAAAAGATCAATTTATATGCAGCAGAAAATATTCCAACATCATAAGCGTTTGTAAAGATACCAATTAACAAAATTGGTAAATTTACATTCAATTGTGACAATATGGTTGCAAAAGATAATGGTAAAGATTCTCTTAAAATAACTGACCACTTTTTAAGTGAAATTGTTGGTAATTTCTTATTAATAGTGAAGTAATAATAAGTAATCAAGTAAATTGAACAGATTACATTTGCTCCGAAAAATGCCAAACCAACAAAAGTAATATTCTTCTCAAAATATATAGCTAAATATAAAAATAAAAGATATCCAGCAGAAAGTAGAAATTTACTTAAGGCAACCGGTTTCAAATTCTCTCTGGCTTGAAAATACCAATCCACAAAAAAAGCACTTGGAATTAAACTTAAAGAAAAATAAAATATCAACTTTTTAAAATCTGATTGAAGATTTAAAAATAAAGTTATTAAAAAAATGATTATTAAAGCTATAAATGCGAGTGTAAATCTTATTGAAGTGAATCTTGATAAAAAATCATCACTTACTCCTGATGATATTTTTTTAATGCCGAATGGATTAAGCCAATGAACACTTAATAAAACTGCATATCCATAAATTGCCGTAACAATACTAATGTTCCCAAAGTCTTCAACGGAGAAAACTCTAACAAGAATTATAGTAGTAATAAAGCTTAAGACGCGACTGCTTAATTCACCGAAACTTACAAAAAATATATTTTGAACAAGTTTTTTCAAAACATTATTTTATTAATTATATCAACAAGTTCAGATTCTCTTCTTGATTTATGAAAGTTTTTAATTATATAATTTCGAGATTTAAGGCCATAATCTTCAGGAACATTCAAAGCTTTATTAAGAGCATCCACTAAACTTTGAATATTTCCATATTCTACAACAAATCCTGTATCGCTAATTGCATTGGGAATACCCCCTCGATTTGTACCAACTGGTATACAGCCACATAACATCGCCTCACAAAGTGCATTTGGTAATCCCTCAGTATATGAAACCTGGCAATATACCTTTGCTTTCTGATAATATCTCAGCAAATCTTTTTGATTCACAAATGTAATTAGTTCAACATTTTGTGGTATACTGTTTTTAATTTTGTTAATTAATTCATGAGAAATACCGATAATTATAAATTTGATATCCAGCATTTTTTGAGCAGCTTCAATTAATTTATCGAATCCTTTTTTAACAAAGCGCCACTCGTCTTCACATGCACCAACACTTAATATCAACTTCTGCTTTTCACCCTGAGGGAACCATTCCTCTGGATCATATCCAGTTGGCAAGTATACGAGATTCTGACCTTCATATTGTGCTAGTCTTTTTGCCTCATCTATCAAGAACGGATCTACAGCCAATACTTTGGTTGCATTTTTAAGAGAATACCTTACAAGTTTTGCCTTCCACCAGCTTAACCAGATGCCGTAATTAATTTCTTTGTAATCTGCTACATCAACACCGCCTATAATAATTATAGACTTTTTTTTAAACATTTTTGTTAACAACACCACCCAAGCCGAATAGGTTGAAGCAAACCAGGTAAAAGTCAAATCAACTTTACGTATAAGGGAAAAAATTTTATAAAGCGCAACAAGACCACTATCTATTACTCTGAAAACATTATAATTATTTTCTAAAAAATTTAAATCCCTAATTATGAAACTTGTTTTAAGTGTTGAGGTAAATAAGATATTAAATTTACCTTTCACTAATCGCTCCTGTGTTAAACAGCATTTTTTTCACTTCAATAGCTACCTCTTCAACTGATATTTCGCGTATGCATTTAAATTTGTTATTTTTCAATTTGCATTTCGCAGGTTTTGGAGAATAATAAAAACACGGACTACAATCCAGATCATGTCTTATTAGAACATAATTCGTCATCCATGGATGCACACAATTTGGATTTGTATATGCAAAAATAGTTACTATTGGTAGTTTCAATCCTGAAGCTATGTGCATTAGACCAGAGTCGTTGACGACGAATACTTTACACTGTCGCATTATTGCAGCAGTTGTCATAATAGATTGTGCTTTTACAACCACACAACGATTATTCGTCAAATTATTTATATATTCGTTTAATTCATATTCATCAGGTCCACCAAAAAGAAGCACTTTAGCGTGATATTCATTAATCAGTATTTTTGCCAATTCAGCGAATTTTTCTGGTGCCCATCTCTTATTAATATGGTTTTTCAGAGTTGCTGAACCAGCATGAAAGCCAACAATTAGATCTCCTACCTCTAACTGATTATTTTTTAACCATTTTTCCGCATTATTTTCATCATCATTATTAACAATTACCTGAAGTGAAGGTATTTTTTCTGGAATATCAATATTAAGAAATTTTAGCAAAGCAACATTTTCTACCACATTATGCTTTGAATCATTTTCTCTAATTTTTCTATTATTTAAAAAATTTAATGAGCGAAAGTTTGTATGATTATATTCATGACCAATTCTAATAGGAGCACCAATTAGAAAACTTATTAAATTATAAGGCCAACGATTTGATGGGTAAACATTTATGGATACATCATATCTTTTTATTCTGAGTTTTATTACATAAATAAGCGATTTTAGAGTATTTTCTTTTAAGAAATTCCAATAATAGACATTTGATATATCTGGATTACGCGCGTATAATTCTTCCACACCCTTAAACATCGAAAGTAAATCTATTTGGGCAGACGGGTAATTTTGTCTGAGTAGTTTTAGAGCTGGCGAAAACATTAGCGCGTCACCAATTCCAGAAAGCGCTATTATCAAAATTTTCATTTATTGTTAAGCTTGATAAATTTATTTTGACAATGTATCCTTATTTATATTCTTTATTTTTGCTTCTAATTCCAAGATTCTACTCCGGATTGACGGGTCATTCGGATAGAAAGCTGATACTCTGTTTAGAACATCAATCGCTTTTTTATAATCTTCCCTATTTTCATAGATTTCTAATAATATTCTATAGGGATTATAATATGATGAAACTTCAGCTTGATTTGAATTTATTAAATTCCAGCACTCTTTTTCCAGATACTTTGCATACTCTTCCTGCTTTGGTCTATCACCTAGTTTTGAATAAATTGACATTACATCAGAAGCAAGTCTCCAATCAAATTTGACTCCGTTAATTGGTATAACTTCATCCATTCTATGTAATATATTGAGAGCTTTTTCTGAATTTCTTTCGACGTTCAGATAATAAATTGCCAGTCTAATAAATCCAGATCGATAATTGACAGTTAAACGTGTAATGTTCTCGTCGAAATATATAGTAGTATCGTTTAGCCCTCTGTAAAGGTATCCGTATTGAGGTTCTTTAGAAGGAATTACATTTTCTGCGAGTATATTTGCTTCCATTATATCTTTATGAATTCCGGATTCTGGCGAAGTTCGAATTGGTTTCAAACGCCAAGCCAATCCATCCATCCACATATAATCGTCTAAACCAATTTTACTGTCCGGCGACACCGTAACTGCAAAATAAATTGGTCTTTCCCATTTATTAGTCATAATTATATCCCGAACCATTATATCTTGAACTCTAATTAAATTATATTGACCATAAGTCACTGTATGTTTCATTGTGAAAGTTATTTTTCCGGCATTGATAAGAGCTGTATCAGTCACACCAAATTTCTGAAATACCTCTTTTGATACAGGTATACTCATCTGTCTTGTGTTCCATTGAATTGGTTGGAGTTTCTCTATCTGTTCATCTGTAAAGCTAATAGGTACTTTTTTTGCTCCGTGTGGCTCATAATTTTTCAGTTGTTTAATATACCAGCTGGTATTAACTAAACTTAAGTTAACAATACGAACGTCACGACGAACACCTTCAACATCCTGTAAATACCAGAGAGGGAATGTATCATTATCTCCGTTTGTGAAAATTATTGCATCTTTTTCACAGGTTTGCAGTATATTGTACGAGTAATCCCATGCCACATAGTTTTTGCTACGATCTCTTTCGTGCCAATTAATTCTCAAAAAATTGATTGGAATTGCAAAAATAAAAATAGCTAATACAAAAACACTTGATGTATTCTGCAGATTAGTAGATTTCAGATACTTTCTAAGAAAATCAATAATCCCTATTATTCCGATTGAAATCCACATAGAGAATACAAAAAATGAGCCCACATAGAAATAATCACGTTCACGAGGTTGTGGTTCTTGCTGATTTTGATAAAGAGCCAGAATCACACCCATTATCAAAAACAAAAATAAAAATGGCATAGCCATCTTCCAGTCCTTACGGAAATGATAATACAAACCTAAAAGTCCAAGCAAGAAAGGTATCCCCAGGGTATCTTTCCAGCTTACACCTGCATCTTGCCAATCACCTTCAGTACCTACATAATTCCACAGAAGATATCGTGTATACATATGATTTATTTGATACCTCCACATGAAATCCATATCGCTTGTATAATTTTGCCATGTAGGAGTATGCATTGGTTCTTGACTATATCTGCGTTTTAAGATAGGCGCCTCTCCATATTGTTCTCTTCCAAGATAACTTACTAATCTTGTTAAATTACTAGGGTCATTTTCATTCATTGGCATATTTGGAACATTAGCTCTTATTATAACAAGTGTATAAGTAGAATAACCTAACACTATCAATAAAAATGATACTAAGGCAATATTAAGCATCTTCATTTTATTTTTTGTAGAATAGTACACGCCATACAATGAGCCAATGATCAAAATTATTGGCACATAGGTTAATAACTCAATTCTAGTACCTCTGAATTCGCCATCAAGTATTGATGGAAGATATTTAACAACTCCAGGGTAAATAACAAAGAATATTATTAGTGAAATTACTCCAAATTTTATGAACGATGAATGATTTACTTCATAATTTTTGAAATAAATAATGGATAGAACTGTAAAAATTGTAAGAACCGCAAGCAGATGAACACCTACTGATAAACCGATCAAATATGCAATTATAAAAATATATTTTTCATTATGTGCCTCTTTAGAATGATCATACCACTTAATTATTAACCAAATAATCAATGCTACAAATAACATACTCAATCCATAAACTTCAGCTTCAGTTGCATTAAACCAGAAAGTTGTGCTATAAGCTAGTGAGAGTGCTCCAATAATCGATGCACCATAAATGATTAAATGATCCAAAGATTTTTGTGGATAACCCCTAAAAGCAATTACGACCCTGACTGTTACCAGATATAATAATGTAACTGTTATAGCGCTTGAAAGAGCTGATATTAAATGCATTTTGGCAGCAAAATCGCTTATAATTGGTAACCAACCAATAAGTCGTCCTAGTAATAAAAAAAGAGGTGCACCAGGTGGATGTGGCACCTGCAATAAATAAGAAGCTGCGCAAAATTCACCAACATCCCAGAAAACTAAGGTTGGAGGAAGTGTCAAGTAATAAACTAATAATGACGCAAAAAATACAAAAAAAGCTGAAAGCTTATAAAATAAATTCTTCTGACTCATTGAAACCTCATTTTAATTACAAATTAATTAAATATATCTCTAATATTACAAAAACACAAGAATTTTGATGATCAGATTGCTAAATTTTTAGCTATTTCATCCATAATTAGATATCCTTTTGTTGTTAACTTTAAAACATTTTTTTCAAATGTAGCATAATTATTTTCAACAAGATTATTAATTTTTTCTATAAAAATATTTAAAAAATCTTTTGTTAAAATTTCACTCATTTTCTGAAAGTTAACACCACCATTTCTTAAACCCAAAAATAACATTTCATTTATGATTTGTTCTTCAGTAAGCTCCTCGCTATCAGCAATTGGTTGAAGACCTTTCTCAATAAGAGAATAATATTTAACAATTGAATTAACATTCCACCATCTTTTCCATTTCCAGAAGGAATGTGCCGAGGGTCCAAATCCTATATAATTTGAGTGATTCCAGTAATTTTTATTATGTATACATTCATAGCCAGGTTTTGCAAAATTTGAGACCTCATATTGAGAAAAACCACTTCCCTTCAAAAAATTAATAACAAATTCCATCATATCCGCTTCTTGCTCTTCAGAAACAGGAATTACTTTTGAATTCCTTAACATACTTGCAAGTGGTGTACCTTGCTCAATAATCAACGAATATGCAGAAATATGTTGTAAAGGATATGATACAGCCTGTATTAATGTTTTTTCGAGTGTATCTATACTTTGAGTGGGTAAAGCATAAATTAAATCTATCGAAATATTCTTATACCCCGCAAATAATGCATCTGAGACACAACGCTTAGCATCTTCCGTTGTATGGATTCTGCTCAAAAATTTTAAATCCTTATCCTGAAAGGATTGTACCCCTATACTGATACGATTAATCCCCATTTCATGATATGCTTTCAGCTTATCTTGATTTACTGTCCCAGGATTTATTTCAATAGTAATTTCAGGATTATTATGCAAATTGAATAATTTACTGATTTCATTAATAATTTTACTGATTTGTTTAGGGTTTAACAGACTTGGAGTTCCACCTCCTAAGTAAATTGTGGAAATTTGTTCATCTCGATAATCCCTGCCAAAGAGATTAATCTCTTTCAATAAGAATGAAAGATAAACATCAAAATTTTTGTTATCGGCAAGTGAATAAAAATCGCAATATACACACTTCCTCTCACAAAATGGGATATGCACATAAATACCCGCCATTACCTCACCACACCAAAATTCCTAAACGCTCCCATCTAATCTTATGGATAAAATTCTTCACCAGATTATCCATATTTACTGACCAGTATATAAGTACGACTTTACCAATTAAATCCTTCTCTGGTATTGGTCCGAAATTACGACTATCAATACTATTAGAATAATTGTCTCCTATGAAATAATAAAAATTGTTCTGGAACACATAGTGATCCACATTTTTTCCATTTATCAAAATCACGCTATCGTTCTTTACATCGACTGTATTACCATCTTTGACAATTAAATCTTTTAATTTATCTATATTAGCTTTATTAACATCAAATCTATCTGTCCTCTTTGGTAAATAACATTTAACATTATCAACTATCACAGAATCGCCAGGTAGCCCTATACATCTTTTAACAAAAGTTTTAGTTTTTGAATTACTATCATCTATAGAACTTAAATGAAAAGCAATCACATCACCCTTTTTGGGTTTATTAAAAGAAAAAATTCTAATTGGTTTTAATTCAATATCTAATAGGGGCAGATATTTCGGAACTTTAAGAGCATAATAAAATTTATTAACAATTACTAAATCTCCAGGTAACAGTGTTTTTTCCATAGAGGAAGTTGGAATACGAAGAGTATCTATTGCAAACAGCTTCAAAAAATATGAAACAACCAAGATTATGAGTACTATTTGTATAATATCTTTTAATTTAAGATATTTGATTTTGGTTTCCTCCATTTTTCTATTTTACTATTTTACCTATTCGGTTAAATCTTATTGATGCAAGTTTTTTCCCAATATCCCAGAGTGGGATTTCAGGATTCCAGCTCCAGTATAAAATCAATGGTGTTCCAACTACATCATTCTCAGGAATAAAACCCCAGAACCTACTATCTAAACTATTATCTCTATTATCACCCATTCCAAAAACATAATCTTTTTCAACCGTGTATTCATATTTTTCTATATTATCAATGAAAATTTTCCCATTTATCATTTGTATATTGTGACCTTCTCGTTTTATAAAAATTTCCCATTGCTCATAGTTATCAGGAGTTAGTTTAATTAAATCGCCTTTTTTAGGTATTCTAATTGGTCCATAATTATCTTCGTTATAAGGAGCTCCCTTTGGGAAGATTCTTGGATCTGCGTAATTTAGTGGTTTTATTAGACCAGAATTAAAATTTATATTCCTTGGTGGTTCTGAAACTTGACCATTAACATAAACAACTCTATTAATTATTTGCAAAGTATCCCCAGCTATTGCAATAGCTCGCTTCAGATAATAAGCGAACGGTTCAGCTTCAACTTCATCACGCATACCAGGAAAGGCAAAAACTATTACATCACCTCTTTCAACCTTCCACAATGCTGGTAATTTGAAATAAGGAATTTTAATGTCTGTGAAAGGAATAGTTCTTGGTGTTGTGCCTCCAAAAACAAATTTATTTACAAGTAAAAAATCACCAGGTAGAATTTCTTTTTCCATAGATCCGGTTGGTACTTCGAATGATGCTATTACGAAGCTATTTAGCACAAGAAAAATTAATAGTATTGTACCAGTTTCTTTTAGAAAATGAATTACCTTATCTTTGAACGTTAATTTTACTGATTTCTCTGAGCTTGATTTTTGTTTTTTCATTTATGATTCCTGTTATTATTCTTCGATTGATAATATTGCCAAGAAAGCTTCCTGGGGAATTTCTACTTTACCGACCTGTTTCATACGCTTTTTTCCTTCTTTTTGTTTCTCCAAAAGCTTCCGTTTTCTTGTAATATCACCCCCATAACATTTAGCAAGTACATTTTTCCTTAGTGGAGAGATTGAATCGCGTGCAATTATCTTACTTCCAATTGCTGCCTGAATTACAACTTCAAACATTTGCCTTGGAATTAATTTTCGCAATCTGGCACATAACTTTTTACCCCATTCATATGCTTTATCTCTATGAACAATTGTAGATAAAGCATCCACTGGTTCTCCATTTAGTAAAATATCTATCTTTACTAAATCAGAAATTCTGTATTCTAAAAACTCGTAATCAAATGAAGCATATCCACGTGTTGTGGATTTAAGCTTATCATAGAAATCAAAAATAATTTCTGAGAGCGGAATTTCATAACGGAGATCAGCTCTGGTTGGATCAAGGTATGTTGTATTTTTATAAATTGCTCTTCTTTCTGTACAAAGTTTCATAATATTACCAATATACTCTGATGGTGTTATAATCTGCGCTGCGATGTAGGGCTCTTCAATATGTTCGATATCTCCAATCGGTGGCATCAAAGCTGGATTATCAACCAATACAATTTCTCCATCCTTTTTCAAGACACGATATTCAACGTTAGGTACTGTAGTGATGATGTTTTGTTTATATTCTCTTTCGAGTCGTTCCTGAACAATTTCCATGTGCAGCAGACCTAAAAAACCGCATCTAAAACCAAAACCCAGTGCAGTTGATGTTTCAGGTTGAAAAACAAGAGCTGCATCGTTTAATCTAAGTTTTTCAAGTGAATCCCTAAGGAGCTCAAATTCATCTGAGTTTGTTGGATATAAACCTGCAAATACCATAGATTTTACTTCTTTGTATCCTGGTAATGGTTTTTCAGCCGGGTTTTCTGCGTTTGTGATGGTATCTCCAACACGAGCATCGTGAACATCCTTTATTCCAGCAATCAGATATCCTACATCACCTGCTTTAAGTAAGCCCGTACGCTGTCGTTTCATTTCCAGTATTCCGACTTCTTCTGCTTCATACACCTTGCCGTGAGTAAAAAACTTGATCTTATCTTTTTCTTTTAGTATTCCCTCAAACACTCTTAGATACACAATTGCACCTCTATATGTATCAAATATTGAATCAAAAATTAAAGCTCTTAAAGGTAAATTTTCATCTCCAGAAGGTGGGGGAATTCGTTTTACAATTGCCTCTAATATTTCGTCAATGCCTATTTTATTTTTTGCGCTTGCAAGTATGATATCTTCTTCTTTGCAACCAATTAAATCTATAATTTGTCTTTTAGTTGACTCTATCATTGCTCCAGGTAAATCGATCTTATTTATAACTGGTATTATTTCAAGACCAGCGTCTATAGCGAGATAAAGGTTACTTATAGTTTGCGCTTCGACCCCCTGAGAGGCGTCGACTACCAGAAGTGCACCTTCACAAGCTGCAAGAGATCTGGAAACTTCGTACGAAAAATCAACATGACCAGGTGTATCAATTAAATTCAAAATGTATTTATTTCCATTGGATGATATATAATTCATTTGAACTGCATGCAACTTAATGGTAATACCTCTCTCCTGTTCAAGTTCCATATCATCCAGCACTTGATTGACCTTCATTTCACGAGGAGTTATAGTACCAGTTTTTTCTAACAATCTATCTGCAATGGTACTTTTTCCGTGATCAATGTGCGCAATTATACAAAAATTTCTGATATTATTCATAAATAAATTCACTAAAAATAAAATAACCGCCAATGGCGGACATTAAAATATACAACAATTTGTGCATATTTGCAACGAAAAGGAAAAGGGCTATGAAGTATAGATAACAGATCTGAATGACCAGTTTAGTCTAAAAAATCCATTAAGAAGGTTTGTTTCCAATCGATTGGTTTTTGGAATTACTGCTTTGAAATTTAATAGTTTATTTAAATTTCCATACCATGTTTCGATATTTATTTTTCCATTCTGATTATCTTTCCGAATTATGGAATTATTATGGCAATAATTGCATTAACGGTATATGCTATCAATAAACTTTATAAAGTCTCATCACAAAGAAAGGTCCTCTGTTATATATCTATTATTGTTGCTTTAGAAAATTTAAAAATATTAAAGACTTAGCCAATAATTTAATTTAACCAGAAACACATTATTAGGTGCGATCCTGAAGATTTTTGAAATATCTTTATTTAGCTCAGTATAATAAATATTACCAATTTCTTCTTTCATATGAGTCCAAACAATAAAAATTGTACTACCTGGAATAAATTCCCACCGAAGCACTATGTTTGTATTCATAATTTTATAATTCAAATCTTGATAATAAAAAGGAAAATCAATTAACTCAAAGGTTTGTGGATCAATCATCCTTTTAAAATTCCGATAGTGCCATTTATAAAACATAAGCTGATTAAAAAATTGAACACTGAGTTTATTGGATAAAGTTATTATTCCTCTAATTGCAATATCAAAATAATTTAAATCTCTGTCACCAAATATAGTATAGTATTCATTAGTAAGGGGATCATACTGTGTTAAATAATTCGAACCAAGAAGCAAACCTGTTTCTTCTATCCATCTCTTTGCGTATGTTATCATAGGAGTTAGTTCAATCCAAGTAGTTGGTCGATAGGTAATATCAAATGAGGTTAAAAATTCTTTTTTTTGCTTTGAATCTATTTCATAAATTAAATGAGATTTTACAAAAATTTGTTTTCTAGTATCCGTTTGTATTATAGCTTGGAATGAGTGGACATTAGGTGTTTTATATTTACCAAGAATGCCCCGTTCGGAACTATTATAAACGGATAACTGATTTATCTGAAAAAGTGAAAGTGTCCAGAAATTTTTAAATATAAAATTTGATCCCAAACCAATATTTTTAGTAGTGTTTAATTTTTGGTAATTCCATCTATAATCAGCTTGCATCAAAATACTATATCTTAAAAAAAGTTTTTCAGCCTGATCTTCTTTATAAATAATTTGAGTTGTTCCGCCATGTTCCCTTGGTTGGCTGAAGTAACCAAGTTCATCTATTGAAAAATTTTTTGATGCAAAATCGTATGATGTATTAAACAACCAATGTTTAGCTGCAATTCGTCCTAAGAATAATCTACCAGCAGTTCCATCATAAGTTTTGCGGTTTAAAAATTCGGTTTGTCGAGAACCTACAATATAACCATCAATAGCATATTGATAATTCATCAACCTGAAATTCCAATCTAATCCACCTGCGATTGAGGGTGAGTAATTTTTTAAGAATGCCCCAGTTCCCATAAATCCAATAGATGAATTAGCACCGATTTCTTGAGATAATCTGAGCACATTATAGGAAGCCATTGGCTCAATTAAAGAATATTTTTTTAGATCAGATATATCTTTGTAAATTAACTTTTCCTCATCGGTTACAGTTGTGAGGAATCCTACATCAGTGCCAAATTTGCTTTTACCGGTTATTTTTGATGCTGCCAGTATTGTGGTGTTTTTTGGATAACTAATTATTTCCTTTACATCATCCGGTAAATCAAAGCGAGGATTACGACCAATACGGCGAGTATAAAAAAGGTTAAAATTTTTCTCATCGGCGCTTACACCAAATGCAAAAATATGTCCTCCCTCCAAAAAGAAGGGCCGCTTCTCAGGGAAATGTGTTTCAAAAACTGTAAGATTCATTACTTCTTGATCAACCTCTACTTGACCAAAATCAGGATTTATCGCAGCATCGATTGTAAAATTGCTCGTTAATCCATATTTAAAATCTACGCCTAAATTTTTGAAAAAAACTTTATTAAATTTATATGGTTTAAGTTCTTGTTCAAAATTAGTTCTTGCTAATATATATGGTTGAACGCTTAGATGTAAAGACTGACTAATATTTTTTATTCCGGATAGATTGCCAATTTTTGATATGGAACCTATTTCACTTCTTGGTATCAAAACCCATTCTATAATTTCCTTCTTTCTAGAAATGTATCTTCTAAAATTAATACCCCAAACATATTCATCATCTTGCTTTTGGAAACGCAATGCACTAAAAGGAATTTTAAATTCTGCAGACCAACCTTCAGATGTTACTGAAGCATCAAAATTCCATACGGCATCCCATTGAATGTCATAAAAAGTACCATCATGATAGAGTACACCATCTGATTGGACACCTGAAACATTACCAACAAAAACAAAACCTGTTTGGCCATCGTTGTATGAATCGATTGTTATACTAAATCTATCAGCTTCACTTGATCTATCCCGGCGCGTTAATTGTTGTTTTATTTTAGCTGGTTCAGAATCATAACAAATTACACCAACATATAATGCATCATCATCATATAGAACCCTTACAGATGTTTTTTCTGTGGGTTGGGCTCCCTCAATTGGATCATATTGAACAAAATCAGTAACTGGTACTGCTTTTTTCCAATCTTCTTCATTCAATAACCCATCAATTTTTATTTTTGACTCAGTTCTCGTTGCAACTATGTTCTTATGACTTGATCCAGAAAAAGCTAAATTATATACAAACAAAAAAATAAATACGGCGGACAACTTAGTATACGCCATTATCAAATGCCTCTTTTGTATAATATTAATTTTAAGTAAAATAAAAGAAATTTTTCATTAAAAGTCAAATATTTTTAAAAATTCGCTAAAAATTATAAAATTTAATCAAAAATCCTAAATTTCTTACTCCTTCAATGATTCCAATACCGCAATTGCTTCTATATGATATGTTTGTGGAAACATATCTACTGGTTGTACAAACAAAACCTGATATTCACTCTCAGAGAGTATTTTTAAATCTCTGGCTAATGTAGCTGGATTACAACTTACATATGTTATAGTTTTTGGTTTAATTTTAGATATAACTTTCAATACCACTGGATGAACACCACTACGAGGTGGATCTAAAATGATAATATCAGGTTTTATTCCAGACTCATTGAAGTCTTTACCTGTTAATATTTTTTTCAAATCTCCCTGTATAAAAATGCAATTTTTAATATTATTCAATTCAACATTTTTTCTGGCGTCGTTAACCGCACTTTCTACTAATTCTATTCCAATAACCTCTTTTACACAATCTGAAATATATATTGCAATCGAACCAGTACCACTGTATAAATCATAAACTATATCCGACTTTTTTAAATTCGAAAACTCTTTTACCATTTCATACAACTTTTCTGCTTGACGAGTATTAGTTTGGAAAAAAGAGTTTGCTGAAATTTTAAATAAATATTTACCCAATTTTTCTAATATATATCCATTTCCATAATATACTTTTTCCTCTTCACCTACTGCGACCATTGATTTTCTTGATGTAATATTATTAACAATAGTTTTCACTTCTGGAATATTTGTTACTATAAATTCTCTATACTTTTCCATTATTTCAGCATTATGTGATGAAGTAACAAGATTAATCATAATTTCATTCGAGTATATACTTGTGCGAATCATTAGATGTCTTAAGTATCCACTATGCGTTTTGGTCGAATAGATAGTTAAATTATTATCTTTAACAAATTCCTTCGTTAAGCTTAGAATTTTATTAAATTTATCATTCTGAAGCCAGCACTTTTCAATATCAAGCACTTTATCATATCTTTTAGGTATATGAAGTCCTAACCCAAAGCTATTTTTGATTGATTCATCCTTAGAAAATTCTTCAATCGTAAGCCACTTTTTATTGGAGAATGTGAACTCCATTTTATTCCTATAATGTAAAATTTCATCAGCACCAATTATTGGTAATACTTTTGTTTCAGAAAATTTACCTATATATTTAAGTGCATCTATTACTGTTTTTTGTTTATATTGTAGTTGAATTTCATAATCAATGTGTTGTAATTTACATCCTCCACAAATACCGAAGTGCTTACAGCTTGGAACAATCCTCTTTTCCGAAGGTTTTAATATTTCAATAATTTCTGCTTGTGAATAATTTCTTTTCGATTTTCTAACCACACATCTAACAATATCTCCGGGTACTCCGCCTTCAACAAAATATACTTTACCTTCGTGTCGTGCAACTCCCTTACCTTCAAACTCAAGGGAATCAATATTAAGGACTATTTCTCTTAATTCCATTATTAATAAAGATGGGGTTGTAAATTAACTCTTTCACAACCCCAATATTGGATAGAAATTCTAATTAATGTTTTTTAATATCTCGATTAGATATTTCCAGAACTTTTGAACAGTATCAATATAAATTTTTTCGTCTGGAGAATGTACAGCCTCGAGAGTGGGTCCCATTGATATCATATCCATACCAGGAAATTTTTCACCGATTATACCACATTCTAATCCGGCATGGATTGCTTTAATATCTGGTTCCTTGCCAAATAAATTTTTATAAACACTTTTGGAAATAGACAATATCTTTGAATTAAGATTTGGTTTCCATCCTGGATAACCATCTGTATTTTCAACTTTTGCACCAGCAAGACGAAATACAGAACTCACTTGGCTCACAATATCCGTCTTAGAGCTTGCAACCGAGCTTCTCTGACTTGTAGCAATCACGATATTATTATTATTAAAACTGATAATTGCAAGATTTGTTGATGTTTCAACTAAATTTGGTATATCTGCGCTCATTGCAATAACACCATGAGGTAAGCTATAGATTAAATTAAGTAGTTTATTTGATAAATCTTTTACTAGGACATTGCTTTTCTGAGTTTCCTTAATTGACAATTTGACATTTCCATCTACTTTTGAGTATTCTATTGCGAATATATTTTGAAATTTTTGAATTTCATTTTTAATAAAATCGGATTTTTCTTTTGGAATGCAAATAATTGCTTCTGCCTCACGAGGTATAGCATTTCTTTTACTACCACCTTCAAATTTAGCAAGACGCAAATCCATTAGATTATTTAGATTCCACAATACACGATTTAAAAGTTTAAGAGCATTTGCTCTACCAGCATTTATATCGAGCCCTGAGTGTCCACCGCGAAGTCCAGTTAACGATATAGAGAAGGCGTTATAATTTTCTGGTGGATTTTCCCATTGTGTACTCAAAGTACCAATTGTATCCTGACCACCAGAACAACCAACATAAAGTGCACCTTCTTCTTCAGAGTCGAGGTTTATCAAGATTTTGCCTTTAATAAAATCACCTTGTAAATTCTGGGCTCCAGTTAAGCCAGTTTCTTCATCAACGGTAAATAGAAATTCAAGTGGACCATGCACAAGTGATTTATCTTCCATAATAGCAAGAGATATGGCAACACCAATGCCATTATCAGCACCAAGTGTAGTACCATTTGCTCGAATAATATTCCCTTCTCTAATTAGCTCAATAGGGTCCTTTGTAAAATCATGCGTCTTATCTTTATTTTTTTCACAAACCATATCTAAGTGTCCTTGCAACACTACAATTGGGCTATTTTCTTTGCCAGGAGAGGCAGGTTTAAAGACAGCTACATTACCAATCTTATCTTTTTTTGCTTCAAGACCTAATTTCTTTGCTATCTCTAAAACATAATCAATTATAGCTGATTCATTTTTTGAGCCTCTGGGTATTTTGCTGATTTCAGCGAAATATTTCCAAACCAATTCAGGCTTCAATCCATCTATTGCAGACGACATATTATTACTCCTTTTTTTATCTATAAATTAAAAGTTATACAATCACTTCTATATAATTGTTGTATAAATTGGGCGACACGTTCATCAGCTGGTTCAACTGCATCACCAAATTGTTTTTTAAATTTTTCTGTTAATTCTCGAACTGTAGTTTCACCATCACAATTTAACCATACGAAACTACCCAATGTATCTAACTTTACCTTAAAATATTTTTTCTTAATTAAGGGTTGGAGATATTTACCTAAAATTCTATCTCTAAACTTGGGAATCAGCAAAGTCACTTTATAATCATCCTGTACGACAAACTCAAAAGATCTTACCGGTTTTAAATCTAAAAGATTAAATCCCTCGTATTTGTTTTTTTTCTTAAACATCCCCAAACCACTCAATTTTTATATAACTGCCGTTGGTGGAGCTGGTTCATCAGCTTTTCCAGCATTTTTCAAGGGTATTTGAATTAAAATAAAAGCAATTATGGCAAAGATTACGAGGCTTGTAAGAAATGATGGCTCAGCAAAGATTGCAAAAAGTGGTATTTCACCAAATGCTAAAGCTGCGAACACCAATCCAATCAAAGCTTCTCCGGCTATGAGTCCAGCAGCTAGCAGAACACCTGTATTTTCCACACGAGCTTTTTGAGCATCATTATGTTGTCTTTTAATATTAAATCTTTCCACTATGCCTTTAATAAGACCACCGATAAATATAGCAAATGTAGTTTCAAGAGGTAAATACATACCAACACTAACAAGCATTGGGCTTCTAACCTGCATCAGTATAAAACCAAACCCCATTAACATACCCACAATTATAAGTGGCCATGCCATTTCACCTTTTACAATACCTTGCGACAATAGTGCCATTAAACTTGCTTGTGGAGCCGGCAAATTTTTTCCACCAAATCCAGTACCTCCTGTATTTATATCACCTTGATGAAGAACCACCAGAGGTAGAAACATTACCAATCCGGCAAGTCCTACTCCAAATAGGTCACCGACTTGCATTTTCCAGGGTGTTCCACCTAGTATATGTCCAACTTTCAGGTCTTGTAACATTTCGCCAGCTACAGCAGCCGATACGCAAACAACTGCAGCTACACCTAAGACTGCCGCAACGCCAGTTGTACCAGTCATACCTAAAGCAACCATTAACAAAGCTGCTACCAAGAGTGTTGAAAGTGTCAATCCGCTGATTGGATTATTACTTGAGCCAATAATTCCGACCAAGTAACCTGAAACGGCAGCGAAGAAAAATCCTGCAATTATCATCACAATTGTTGCAACAAGAGCGGCAATTATATCTTGAGCAAAATAATTATAAATAAAAAATGTAGCAATTGCAGCAATACCAATTCCTACCATAACCCATTTAAAGTTAATATCCTGTTCAATTCTATTTGTAGTATGTTCACCTGCAGCTGCTTTTTTAACATCACTTATTGAACGCCGAATACCTGTAGCGAGACTTTTCCGCATCCTGAACAAAGTAAATCCAGCACCAACAAGCATACCACCAATTGCAATAGGTCTGACTATAAATCTCCAGATATTAATTGCATTTTCAGTCCAGGTTTTCTCATCTACTGATCCGGATTCTGTTATCATTGTTGGACTAAGAAAATACATTATAATTGGAACAAACAAACCCCAAGCTAACAAACCACCGCTAAAGTTTAAAGAGGCTAATTTTGGACCGATAATATATCCAACACCTATGTATGCTGGGGAAACACCAGGTGAGCTAAGTAAAATTCCACCCTGTGCAGATGCTTCACCACTTGAACGTAAATTGATGGTTGCTTTAGAAAAATGAATGAATTTTTCCCAGGATGTTGCGAAGAATTTAAGCTGACCCAGAGCCTGAATGAGAGCACCTATGCCCATCGCACTAAATAAAAACTTTGCACCTGTTCCACCAGTTCTTCCAGCTTTATGAATTTCTCCTGCAGCTACTGATTCTGGAAACGGTAATTCAACATCTTCCACCATTACTTTACGCAGAAGTGCAACAAACATAATTCCGAGTACACCTCCAGCAATCATAATTGCTGTTGACTCCAGGTAATGACCTGTTGTTGCAAACTCAGGCCAGATACCTGCTATATAGAAAGCAGGTAATGTGAATATAGCACCAGCTGCAACTGATTCCCCAATTGAGCCAACAGTTCGAGCAAAATTCTCTTCCAATATTGTACCCTTCATTACTCTTAACAAAGCCATACCAATTACAGCGGCAGGATAAGTTGCGGCAATTGTCATACCTGCCTTTAAACCCAAATATGCATTCGCTGCGCCCAGTACCACACTCATAATCAAACCGATAATCAGGGCTTTGAGCGTAAATTCCTTCATATCAGTTGTGGCTGGAACATAAGGTGTGTACTTTAATACAGGACCTTTAGATGTTGGATCTGCCATAATAATCTCCTTTTTTGTTAGTTTATTTATTATTTAATTCATTTAAATGTATTTCTGGTAAAAATACTTTTAAAAACATACCCAGCAATCTCTGGATTCTCTTTGAATCTCCTTATTGAATAATTATACCAATGATGTCCATAAGGCACATATACCCTTAAATGATGCCCATCTCTAACAATTTGTGATCTTAACTCTGGTCTTACACCTAACAACATCTGAAATTCATACTCATTCTTTTCCAATTTCATTTCTGAAATTAAATTGTAAGAATTTTTAATAAGTTCCTCATCATGCGTTGCAATACCAACATAGGCTTTGTTCTCAAACATAATTTTGAGAACTTTCATAAAGTTTTGATTAATCTCACTCTTTTTTTTAAAAGCAATAGCAGGGGATTCAATATAAATACCCTTACAGAGCCGAAAATTCTTCAATCCATTATTCATTAGCATTCTTGCATCAGATTCTGTTCGTTTTAGATATGCTTGTAATACTATACCAACATTCGAGTAATCTTTCCTTAATTTCATATAAATTTCAATGGTATCATCAGTACAACTTGAATCTTCCATATCGATTCTGACAAAATTTTTAAAATCAGCCGCAACTTTTACAATTTCACTTACATTCTGGTAACAAAATTCCTTGTCTAATTTTAAACCTAACTGAGTTAACTTAACTGAAAGATTTGAATCTAACCTCTCAATGAATATTGTGTTTAACGTTGTAATTGCAGCTTGTTTTGCGGCAATGGCTTCAGCTTCTTTAGTGATAGATTCTCCTAGGACATCCATTGTTGCCATCATATTTTGGGAATTTAAAAAACGAACAGTATTAACAGCATCATTTAATTCTTCACCAGCTATATACCTGCTTGCGAAATGCTTGACTATAGGACGTGGGACCAAAGGAATAGTTGAAACAATAAGCCTATTAAGTATTTGCATTATAAATTATACTTTATTTTGGATTTATTTAATTAAAATTTTATTCAATATATGTAAGATGCTTTTAAAAATCAAACTTTATAAAATTCATTTGAATAGTAAGTTAACTAACCATATTGACATAAGAATGCCCGCTATATCGGCTATAATACCTGCCGGAACAGCATGGCGTGTACGAGTTATACCTACAGAACCAAAATAGACTGCAAGCACATAAAAAGTTGTTTCCCCACTTCCCATCATTACAGATACCATCCGTCCGATTAATGAATCCGCTCCATGCGTTTTAATAATTTCTGTCATTACCCCCAAAGCACCACTTCCTGAAAGAGGACGCATTATTGCCATCGGTAGCGTTTCTGCAGGCATTCCTATTAAATTAGTAAGTGGAGAAAGGATAATAGTCAGAATATCCATTGCTCCACTTGCACGAAAAATTCCGATTGCAACCAGCATCGCTACAAGATATGGAATTATTCTTACTCCAACATTGAACCCTTCCTTTGCACCTTCAACAAATACCTCATATATTTTCACTTTCTTGATCGTACCATAAGTTACTATAAATATTACTAACAAGGGTATTGCTATAACCGACAATATTTCTATAAAGTTTATTATCGAGTCCATATTTATCAATTTCCCTCCAGTTGTTTTCGAAATACTTTCAACTTTGAAAGCAATTTTACCGCGATAATACCTATTATTGTACTAACAGATGTGGCAACAATCACAGGACCCAATATCTCTGTCGGATTTACTGAACCACTTGCAGCACGAATAGCTATGACAGTTGCCGGTATCAATTGGACATTGCTCGTATTAATAACCAGGAACGTACACATAGCATCAGTTGCAGTTCCCAATTTTTTATTTAATTTATTTAATTCTTCCATTGCTTTTAAGCCTAATGGTGTAGCAGCATTTGCCAAGCCAAGGATATTGGCTGAAATATTCATAACCATTGCTCCAATTGCAGGATGATCATCCGGAACATCAGGAAAAAGTTTTACCGTAATAGGTTTTAATGACTTAGCGATGATCTTGATTAATCCTGAAGATTCAGCTATTTTCATCAATCCAAGCCACAAAGACATTATACCTATTAACCCTATTGAAATTTCTACAGCTATCCGAGCATATTTCACTATACCCTCGTTTGTAACAGAATTCAATTTCACAAATTTCACAGAATTCAGAACTAATTTTACATCTGAAAAAGTTCCCATTGCTTCTTGAAAATATAATTTGCCCTGGAGTGTAGATCCATCCACCTTCTGCGCTCTTGACTGTTCAAACCATATATGAGGTGAAGTAGAATCCAGATATATCTCGATATATGCAGATTTATTATCAATAAAAATCAATGTAGCTTTCTGGATTAGATCCTTGGAGATTTTCACCCCGTAGATTCTTTCAAATTCTGACTTAGAAACTTTAATTGAAAAATTGTAGCGCTTATTTTTTTCAACTAAAAAATTAGAATTATCATAAATTACATCAGATTTAATCTCAGCTCCATTACGATATTTATCAGATTTAATATCGTAAAGGTCCCAACCAATTGCTGTTAGAATTCCTACAAGTATTAAAGCTAACCAAATATAATTAAGCATAGAGCTCCATTATTCTTAAATCGAATATAAACAAATTTTAAAACAATTTCTACTTCAATAGTATAGTTTTTTTCACACCAAGAAATTGATTAACTCTCATCCTTATAAAATACACACCTGATGGCATCACCTTACCCCAATCATCTCTTCCATCCCAACTTAGATCGTATGTTCCCGGTTCAATTTGATTTTCAAATAAAGTTCTAACTTTTCTTCCTAATATATCATAGATATCTAAGCTTAGTTTCCCTTTTTCTGGAATCTGTAATTTGATATTAATACTTAAATTAAATGGATTTGGATAACAATTAAATAATTTATATTCATTCACCAGCAAAGTTCTATTTTCAACATCTAATAGTTTTAATGGATTGAAAGAAAATTTATCTTTTTCAGTTAATGGAAAGTAGGGAACTATTCTCATAATATCTCCTTCTATAAAAATCGAACTACTATCTATCAGTTTTGGCGAAAAAACATAATATACATCAAACTCTTCAAAATTTAATTTCAAATTCCTTTTTGTATAGAAAGTATCCGCCTGGTCACTGTAAGTTGAAGCAAATATAATTAAAAGTTCTTCTCCTCCATTTGAAGCAATTGTTGGCAACCACTTCCCATCTATGTTACCTCTACCGATATATTGATATTCACCGTTTACAATTCGGTACAACGAGTCATTATTTTCGACAATCGCAATATTTAGCTGTCTTTCCGAACCAGATCTCACATCAACCTCCCAAACTGTAAATGGAACTGTCCAACCAAAAGCAGGATTTCCAAGCGGATGCAATTCATAATCCTGATATATAAATCCTGTCCCATTACTATCAATCACAAATGGTCTAAATTCTGGGTGTTTAACATATCTAAAAGTAGGTGGAAATGTAGCAAATCCACTTAAATATCTATATGCTTTTTGAACATTCAAATTACTGAATCGAACTTCAATTACTCTAAGGTCTTCTACCGACAAAGCACTATTTTTGTTAATAAAGTTGTTAACTTTAGGATAACTAACTCCATAATCAGATACATCAACTTTATATTTATCAGATTTTGTAAACCATTTATTCTCAATTGGTAAATAGTTGACAGTTTTAATCCCTGTGTTAGTATGGATATTGCCTCTCAAAATTCTAAATCCATCAATTACCGGGGAATTATGACCTTCAAAATCTGGTAGTTCATAAAACTTCAATAGTGTATCTCCTGAGGTCATATTTACCAAGTTGAATCTTAAATCTGGCACCTTTTTTAAACTAATCTCATAAATATTATCTTTAAGTTGAGAATAATCTACCAGAGATACTTTAAACAATCCCTCGCTACTACCACTAATATGATTTACATTTGTATCAATAGGATTATAGGTAAAACCATAAACAGGGAATTTTAATGTATCGTACCATAAATTTTCATTTTCATCATATAACGAGAATACAAGCTTTATCTCGTTACCTGGAATTGCTGCAGGCGAAATATCAATTAAGAAGTAACCCTCGGCAGGTATTTGCTTTGATGAACCCGGCAGGATGTAACTTTCTTTAAATATATCATTTCTTGAAACTGATGCTGAAGAATCCAAACTCGCTGCAATACTAACATTAAGATTTGTAACTGTAAAATTTGTATGGTTTGTAATCAAAATTTTGAATCGAATATTCTCACCTGGATTAGGTAATAAATCTTTATTAATATTATCAGAAACCACAACTAATGAATCTGCAGTTAACCTCCCCATCAAGGTAATATTTGTTGCTATATCATCCCAGGTTTCCTGTCTACCATCTTCATATGTAATATACAAAGAAATAATTGCTGCTGTTGAATCAACAACTGGGTATATCCATTTCGCCCAGATATTATCGTTACTCAAGCTGTCGTCATGTAATCCATCATTAAATAATTCTTCATATGCCAATATTTCACCTCTCTTGTTAGTAACCAGTGCCGTGATATTTGTGGCATCACCAACTCTAACTCTTAAAAGAAATGGAATGCTATATGGTGTTTGATTTAAAATTGAGACATATGGTATATATTCAGGTTTGTGAATAAAATAATGTAATCTATTTGATAATTTTCTTAACTTAATGATACTATTAATATTATCTATTCCGCGACTTATCATAGCCGCATATACTATATCCTGAGAATCGTTTGGAGCCAAAGTGACTGGACCTGTTGACATAAAAATTCTCATATCACCTGAGGCTAAAATATTACTCTGTATAAAACCCATTCCACTGACAGGATCTCCTGCAAATATAAAATGTGTCGAATCCCCTGTTAATGGATCAATCCATTGTGTACCAATTCGGTCCAAACCCATCATAATATTATAAGATTGATGATATAAAGACGGATCGAACCAAGCCGGATTAGTGCACCCTCCCTGTCCCGGACTACAAGTAATTATAAAAGAACTCAGATCCAAGTTCTTATAACTTAAGAAAATTTTCCCGAAGGCGTATGCCGTATCATTTTCTGATGGTACAATTGGGCCCTGGAGTAGTTTAAATCCAACAGCGGGTGGATTTATTCCATATCCATTAGGTTGATCATCGTTATCTCCATTATAACAGTATCCTAAGTTGTGCCTTATATCAAATACACCATAAGTAGTATCACAACCCACATTATCATCGAATGCATTTCCCAGATCAGGATCAGACCAGAGTGTAAAAAAAGTGCTATCAAGCGTATGATTACTTTTATTATATATCTGAAATCTAATAAAATGGACATCTGGAAATAAATTTTTAAATGCCCAAACTGTTTGACGAACCTCCACCCCAAGTGGTTTTGATCTACCCCAATACCAATTATGATATTGTGAATCGGCATCATTAAAAACACAAAATTGAACTAAATCTGGGTAAATTGTGTCTTTTGCGAATGCAATACCAATTCGATCAAAAAAAGGATTCCATACATTATCATTGTCTACATCAATCCATGGCGCACCATATTCAACTGGCCATTGCATATAATCAGGATTTGTAGTGGGCAAATCAGATAATGGTTTCACTTGGTATATTCTCACATGTGGAAGAGTGTGATCTTCAGCAATTCCACTACTTAGGATTCGTCCAGGTTTGAATTCACTACCAAAATGTCCAGCTGTTGCAACATGAACCTCTACTCCAGTATCAGTAGAAACTTTTGCTCCGATCCACAAAGCGGTTGAAAAAATAGCATAAATTCCACTCCCTTTAGGCCATTCAAATCCAGGACCTGTGTTGAGATGATTGCTGTAAAATTCACCTTGATTTCGAAAAAATCCAGAAATGCGGTTAATATCTACAATTTTAAAGTCGCTTATTTTCGCATTCCCTGATCTAACATTATTTTCGTTAATTTTAAAATGAACACCGCCAGATAGATTATATAAATAATTAGAAAATACCATTATAAGCATTAATTTTTTTAACATGGCACAAATCCTTTCATTTATCTATTTAATAAATAATATTTTCTTTGATTTTATATATTTTCCTGTTTTAATCCTGATAAAATATGTTCCACTTGAAACTTTTTGCAAATTATCATCCGTTCCATCCCATATTAATGTGGTTAACTTAGATTTCTCCAATTCATCATAAAGCCTTTTTATGATTCTACCATTAATATCAAAAATATCTACTTCCACTTCTTCAAATTTTGGGAAATTACATATTATAGTAACTTTTTCGTTAAAAGGATTTGGATAAATAGCTATAAGTGTTGTATCTTCATTGTATTTTTGAATGACATTTGTTATAGTATTTTTGAATTTAATTGTGGTAAACTTCATACTTTCAAATGACTGAACATTCACACACATCACTAAGTCATTGAAAGAATCCATCATCATTTTAATCGGTTCAAGCTTTGTAATATATGATTCTTTATATTCAGTTTTGGAAACAACATATCCAAATTTATTGTAAACCACCATTAAAGAAATAAAAGAATTTCCTTGACTGCTAACACCATTAACATAAACATTACCTTTATCATCAACCAATATAGATTTTGCTTCATCAACTTGATTGGAAAAATTGTTATATCTACACACCCATTGTTCTGATCCTGCGGAATTATATTTTATTGTAAGAAAATCAAACGATGATCCTACACCGAAACTTTTCCCAGTTACATAAACATTCCCGAATTCGTCTGTTGTAATATCGACTGGCAAATCATCTCCATTAGCTGTTCCGTTATAGCTTTTAACCCAAAGAGCTGTTCCATTAAAAGAAAATTTTATTGTCAGATAATCTTTGCCAGTTGATGAACCCTGAGTAATTCCGGTTACATACAAATAACCCAACTTATCTAAGGTAGCTGCCACAGGAATATCATCTACCTGAGATAATCCGCTGTATCTGGATATCCAAGCTAACTCCCCGTTTGAATTATATCTTACTATAGCAATATCATATGTATTATCTACTCCTTTACTTTTACCAATAACACTAACATTGCCAGTATGATCAACCAATAAGGAAATTGGAAAATCATCACTATCAGCTAAACCATTATAACGCTTTATCCAAATCAATTCCCCACTTGAATTATATTTGATTGTGAGGTAATCAGACGAATGTAATTTACTATAAGAGTAACCTGTGATATAAATATTTCCATAACGGTCAGTTGATATATAGGTTGGAATATCGTCTTTATTATCATTACTATTGTATCTTCTCAGCCAATCAATGCTTCCATTCTGTAAAACTTTGACTATTAAATAATCAAAAGATGTTTCATTGGAATAAATAACACCAGCAACATAAATGTTTTGTAGAGAATCTAAGGCTATAGAAATTTTAAAAATTGAAGTATCGTTTGTAACATCAAATTTAGAAATCCATAAAATTTCACCAAGTTGATTGTATTTAATTATAATGTAGTCGAAGAATTTTTTTCGAGCGTCATAACTCTTTCCAACGACATATACATTTCCAGACTTATCGATTACAAAATCTGATACAAATGCAATACCTCCACCAAAAATATCTTGAATAATTTGCCATTCAAGTGTTCCTGAATTTGTATATTTTAATAACAGAATATCTGAAAAAGTTACTTTATTATTACTGCTACCTGCAATATAAATATTTCCAGACTTATCCACTAAAATTCCTGTGGGCAGGTCAATGTCATTATCAATACCATCAAAAATATTTACCCATTGTTCTGCACCATCTGAAGCATATTTTACTGTAACTATGTCTATAGATGTTGTTGTAGAAATACTTATTCCTGTAATATAAATATTATTCAAATTATCCACTGCAATTGAGGTTGGTTCGTCATTAAAACCATTTCCATCAAATCGTGAAATCCACAATCTTTCACCAGCCATATTATATTTTATAGTTATGATATCGTACAATTCATCTTCTTCAAAACTTCTACCAGTGACAATTATATCGCCTGAGGAGTCGACAATTATACCAATTGCCCCATCATTATTAGAACCTGGATTGTTAAAAGTTCGATTCCATTTAAGGTTACCATATTTATCAAGCATAATTGTAACAATATTATAGTTACCCGCAGCAACTTCACTCATCCCGCTTAAATAAATGTTACCATAATTATCTAAAGCCATGCACTCGGCAAAATCATTACCATTGTAAAATCCATTATAATGAGAGATCCAAATGACCTTTCCAATTGGATTATATTTTATTGTCGTAAAATCAAAACCACTATTTAATTCGGTACTAAAACCCGAAACGATCACATTACCAGCTTCATCAATTTCAAGTGCCACTGGATAATCTATACTATTTGCAGACCCATCATAAATTACTGCCCACTGAATACTACCATTGCTGTTATATTTAATTGTCACCCAATTATATGAGTTTGTAATCGAGTAGCTTAAACCTGTGATGTATATATTACTAAATCGATCTAACCTTATAACACGAGGCTCATCATAATCATTATTAGGGCCATTAAAATATACATCCCATTCTTTATTGCCAAAACCTGTATATTTTATTAAAACAAAATCAAAATTATTTTCTGATGTGCGACTTACACCACAAACATAAACATTACCCTCACTATCCACAGCAATTCCTCTAGCCTCATCGGTACTCTTACCAATACCATCGAATCTTTCAATCCACTCAATAACTCCATTAGAATTAAATTTCATAGTAACAATATCATAAGTCCCATTATATAGCCTGCTGTGACCAGCAGCATAGATATATCCATTATTATCTATGGCAGTAGCTTGAATATAATCAATACTTGGATTTAAAAATTTTTCAGGAATATATTCATGTAACCAATAAATTGGAAGTGAACTGGAATTATTATCAAAATTTTTTAGATATACATTCCTGCTAAATAAATTAACTGGAAGAATGTTAAAAAGAAGAGCTGAAACTACGAATAGTAAAATACCATTCATTTAATTTTTTAGAGAAATATTTTTATTTTCATACTGAAGATCTTACCAGTAGAAACATTACTTAAATTTTCTCCAACATCGAACTCAAATAAATTTGCATCAACATAAGCGTCCAGGATGTTTGCAAAGTAAAGTATACCCAGATACCACGCAAATTTATCTCTTTCAGTTCTATAAAAATCTCTAATAAGTTTGTATTGATAAACACCATCTGGAGGGTATAATGTTAAACTTGAAGAATATAAATTTTTATAATTCTTATAATTTTTGTTAAGATCATTCCATTCATAACCCCAATAAGCAGCTAACCCGAGTATAATTGGAATTTTCCAGTATGATTCATTATAAAACTGTCCAGCACCTGGTAGCAAAGCTGAATATAACATTGCCATACCTGGAGATTTTTTTCTGATTATGCTTCCCTTAAGTGTATCGGATTTAGGATCAGTGAAACTTAACAAATTTTGAGCATTCGAGGGAATAGAATAAAATGCAATCAAAAATAGAAAAAAAACTCTAATTTTTTTATTTTGCATAGATATAATTTAAACATTAGTAACAAGTGCAATTGCTTCGATTTCAACTTTGGCATCTCGAGGTAGCTTTGATACTTCTACAGTTGTTCGTGCTGGTAGTGATTCAGAAAAATATTCACTGTATATTTCATTCATCCCTGCAAAATCTTTCATATCAACCAAATACACAGTTGTTTTTACCACAGAATGAAGAGTTGCTCCTCCAGCTGCCAAAATAGCTAAGAGATTATCCAATGCCTGTCTGGTTTGTATTTTAATATCACCTTCAACGAGAGCCCCTGTTTGAGGATCGATAGGTATCTGACCAGCTGTAAACAGAAAGCAACCGGAACTCATTACAGCCTGACTATATGGACCTATTGGCGCAGGTGCATTTTCAGTATAAACTTTCTTTCTCATATCTGCCTCATAAATTATTTTTTATATTCATAATCAATTCTATTAGTCGTTCAAGGTCTTCATTTGAATAAAATTCAATAACTATCTCACCTTTGTTATCCTTTTTTGGATTAATGTTGACTTTTGTACCAAGAACTTGTCGAAGTTTTTGTTCAATGTCTATTAAGGATGTGTCTTTAATTTCCTGAATTTTTTTATTTTTATCCTCCGGCTTTTTATTTATGTCACGCACCAGCCGTTCTACCTGTCGGACATTTAAATCATTTTTTAGTATTTTATTAAAAACTTTAAGCTGGGTTTTTTCATCTGGTAAACTTACCAGCATTCTTGCATGACCGGCAGAAATTTTGCTTTCTCTTAATGCTTTCTGTATTGGTTCTGGTAAGCGAAGCAATCTGATAAAATTAATTACGGTAGTGCGATCCTTACCAATTCTTTCTGCGACCTGTTCATATGTTAAATTACAATCTGTGATTAATCTTTGATACGAAATTGCTATTTCTATTGGATTAAGATATTCTCTTTGCAAATTTTCTATTAGTGCAAGTTCTAGCATTTCTTCATCGGTTTTCACATCAATTATGTATGCAGGAATTTTTTGCATCCCCGCATCTGATGCAGCCCTAACCCTTCTTTCCCCAGCAATAAGTTCAAAATAATCATCTTTCCTTCTAACAGTTACAGGTTGAATAATTCCCTTTTCAAGAATCGATTTTTTTAATTCATCAAGGGCTTTTTCATCAAAATCGGCTCGAGGTTGGAAAGGATTTGGTCTAATTTTTTCAATATCAATTAATACTACACCTTCAGTTTCACGCACAACGGTTTCAACTTTCACTTCTTTTTTGGGTTCAACTGGTTGAGTCTCTCCTTCAACTGGGCCAATTAGGGCAGCTAATCCCTTACCAAGTCCACCTTTAATTTTAGACATTTTCGCTTACCTGTTCTTTTAAAAAATGATTATTTCTATATAAAAATTCCTGTGCTAAACCCATATAATTTCTTGCACCACTTGATACAGCATCATACAATAATATAGGTTTGCCATAACTTGGTGCTTCGCTCAATCTTACATTTCTTGAAATCACCGTTCGATAAACTTTTTCACCAAAATATTTCTTAACTTCTTCTACAATCTGATTTGATAATCTAAGCCTGCCATCAAACATCGTTAAAACAACACCTTCTATTTCAAGTCGGTGATTGATATTCTTTTTTACCAAGTTAATTGTATTTAAAAGCTGAGTTAAGCCCTCAAGTGCATAATACTCACATTGAACTGGGATTAAAACTGAATCGGCAGCAACAAGTGCATTCAATGTGATTAATCCAAGAGAAGGCGGGCAATCTATAAAAATAAATTCGTATTGGTCTTTTAATTTCTCAACCACATTCGCCATTAGTTTCTCTCTTCCATCTATTTCAACTAATTCCACTTCAGCACCAACAAGGTTGATGTTTGACGGGAGTAAAGATAAATACGGCATTTCAGTTTTTTTAATTACAGATGCCGGGTCAATGTCGTTTATGAGTACATCATATATACTCGGTTCGATAGATCTATGATCAAAACCTAACCCTGATGTGGCATTAGATTGAGGATCACTATCAATTAACAATACATTAACTTCGGCAGCAGCAATAAATGCAGAAAGATTAATAGCGGTAGTTGTTTTTCCAACTCCGCCTTTTTGATTTGCAATGGTGATAACTTTACTCACATGATTCACTTTCAGATTTCAATCGTTTCACCGAAACCTAGTACTTTACCCTTAAAACCTTTTTCCTGAATTTTTTTAACAAACAAATCGGGATCTGCTTTAATTACAGGAAATGTGTTGTAGTGCATCGGGACGACATATTTTGGATTAACCAATTCAACTGCTTTTACTGCATCCTCGATACCCATTGTAAAATTATCACCAATAGGTACCAGCATTAAATCCACAGGATTCATTTCACCAATTAATTTCATATCAGCGAACAAACCTGTATCTCCCGTATGATAAACCGTTTTGTTGTCCATAGTTACGAGCACACCAGAAGGTTCACCAGTATAAGTACCTTCTGCAGAAGAAGAACCATGATGTGCAATTGTAAATTTCACCTTTCCAAACGGGAAATTATAACTTCCTCCTATATGCATATTATGAGCACTTGCACCTTTTGAAGCAACATAATTAGCAAGTTCATTTACTGCAATAATTGTAGCATTATTTCTCTTTGCAATACTTACTGCATCACCCAGATGATCACCGTGTCCATGAGTCACAATAATATAATCAACAACAATATCTTTCTCCTTTACTGGAGAAAGTGGATTCCCCTCAATAAAAGGGTCAATAATTAGCTTATATTTTCCGTCATTCAGTAGAAACACTGAATGTCCGTAATATGTTATTTTTAACATAAAACCTCCATAAATTGGTAATTAATTAAAATACATTCAAATATAATTTTTTTTTAAAACTATTGCAAAGATTAAATGTAACAGATTTCAATGTAATTTCGTAAATCCTAGCAAAATTGCAAAATTTTCAATTTTTTATTATAATTTTAAATTAATTCTTTAAGAATTATCTTATCCATTAAATATTAAAGGAGTGGAAATGACAGATATAAAAGCATTAAGCGAGAAAATACAAAAGGAAAGTGCATTTATCGATTTATTAACAATGGAAATTGGAAAAGTGATAGTTGGACAAAAATATATGCTTGAACGATTGTTTATTGGATTGTTATCAAACGGACACATTCTTCTCGAAGGAGTGCCTGGATTGGCAAAAACACTTGCTATTAAAACTCTTGCAGCAGCTGTACAAACAAAATTTCAGAGAATTCAATTTACTCCAGACCTATTACCAGCTGATCTTATTGGCACTATGATTTATAATCAAAGAAAAGATGAATTTACAGTGCGTAAAGGTCCTATCTTTGCAAATTTCATACTTGCTGATGAAATCAACAGAGCACCTGCAAAAGTGCAATCAGCATTACTTGAAGCAATGCAGGAACGACAGGTCACAATTGGTGAAGAAACTTATAAACTTGATGAACCGTTTCTCGTCTTAGCGACACAAAATCCGATTGAACAAGAAGGGACATACCCATTACCTGAAGCTCAAGTTGATAGATTTATGTTGAAAATAAAAATCTCATATCCCAATCGCGACGAAGAAAGATTAATAATCAGACAGAACATTACTGATTCAATCCCAAAAGTAAAGCCAGTTATTAATCCGGGCGATATTTTGAAAGCCAGAAGTGTGGTACAGGAAGTATATATGGACGAAAAGATTGAGAAATATATTTTGGATATTGTTTTTGCAACTCGTGAGCCAAAAAACTATAATCTTGAAAAAATTTCTTCACTTATAAGTTATGGTGCATCACCAAGAGCAAGTATTTATCTTGCATTAGCATCAAAAGCATATGCCTTCATAAAGCGGCGTGGCTATGTAATTCCCGAAGATGTACGAGCAGTTTGCCACGATGTGCTCAGACATAGAATTGCTGTAACATATGAAGCAGAAGCAGAAAATATCAACTCAGAAGATATAATTAACGAAATTCTTAATACTATAGAAGTACCATAAAAATGGAAACATCTGAACTACTAAAAAAAGTAAGAAAAATTGAAATTAAAACTCGTGGATTAGCAAATCAAATATTTTCTGGAGAATACCATAGTGTATTTAAAGGTAGAGGAATGGCTTTCAGTGAAGTTAGAGAATATCAGATTGGTGATGATATTCGATCGATAGACTGGAATGTAACAGCCAGATTCAATCATCCATATGTTAAGGTTTATGAAGAAGAAAGAGAACTAACTGTAATGGTTCTTGTTGATGTTAGCGGTTCAGAAATGTTTGGTACATCTACACAATTGAAAAAAGATCTTGCGATAGAATTATGTGCCGTATTAGCGTTCTCAGCTATTCAAAATAATGATAAAGTAGGTATCATTCTCTTTAGTGACATCATCGAAAAATTTATACCACCAAAAAAAGGCAGAACTCACATTTTGAGAATAATTAGAGAACTGATTGATTTTAATCCTCAACATAGAACTACTAATATAAGCGAAGCCTTAATTTATCTAAGAAACATAATCAAAAAAAGAAGTATTGTCTTTGTGATTTCGGATTTTATCGATCAGGGTTTTGAAGATCCTTTAAAAATAGTAAACAAGAAACACGATGTTGTAGCAATTACTATTTATGATCAACGAGAAAGCGAATTGCCTAAAATTGGGTTATTAAATTTATATGACGCAGAAACAGGTAAATATCAGCTTGTTGATACATCAAATCCAAAAGTTCTAAATATTTATAAAAATTGGTATAATAAAAAGGAAGAGAATCTAAAACAAATCTTTCGGCGCTGTGGTGTCGATTTTATAAAGATACGCACAGACGAATCTTATATCCAACCACTTATGAACTTCTTCAGAATTAGAGAAAAGAGATGGTAAAAATAAATTTCACAATGTTCAGGAGCCGCCTTTTAATAATAACATTTTTATGTCTCTACCATCTTGTATATTTATTAAATTTAAATGCCCAGGAAATTGAAGTATCGGCAAAGGTCGATTCCAATAATTATCTTATTGGTGATTGGATCAGGTTTCGTATCGATATTAAATATAAATCAGGTATCAAAATTAATTATCCTACAGTTCTAGATTCTATACAAGGACTTGAAATTATCGAACGTTCTCCAACCCTTGTAAAAAAACAGGGCGACAATGTTATAGAGACATTACATTTCACATTCACAGCGTTTGATACCGGAGTGTATGTTATTCCACAACTAAATTTTGAGTATTACATCAAAAACGATTCAACTAAAAAATTAGTATCTACTTCTCCTATACCAATTTTCGTTCATAATATTGGAGTTGATCCGACAAAAGACATTAAAGATATCAAACCGCCTTTAAAGGTTCCAATTTCAATTAATGAAATAATCAAATATTTTCTGTTAGTTCTATTAATTATAATTGTTTTATTTGCTGTCTATTATTATAAACACCGTAAAGAAAAGAACATTCTGGAGGTTTTCAAAACTCCAAAACGACCACCTCACGAGATAGCCATTGAAGCTTTACAAGCTCTTGAATCAGAACGTCTCTGGCAAAGAGGTGAAGTAAAACAATATCATAGTAAAATTACAGATATTATCCGAACATACATTGAAGATCGATATCAGGTAAAAGCACTTGAATCCACAACCGATGAAATACTAGAAGATTTAACTAGTACAAAAAATTTAGATGAAGTCATAATAAACAAACTTAGAGAAATGCTGGTTAGAGCAGATCTGGTTAAATTTGCAAAAGCTCAACCTCTTGCAGATGAGAATGAGAAAAGTTTACAATTAGCCTACGAGTTTGTAAAAGATACTATTCCAGTTGAACAGTTTGAGGAATCAGCAAAATGAATGAAATTTCATTTGCATCGCCACAGTACTTTTATCTTCTAATACTTGTTCCATTTTTTATCTACTGGTACATAAAAAAACAAAACAAACAGTTAGTTAAATTACAATTTCCAACAGTTGAATCATTTAAAACAATACCATATACACTAAAACAAAAATTCAGACATAGTCTTTTTATCCTTAGAATTCTTGCATTTATATTATTTGTTATTGCACTTGCTAGACCTCAATCTTCTTCTCATAGAGAAAAAGTAACAACAGAAGGAATCGATATAATTCTTGTTATGGATATTTCTGGGAGCATGCTTGCAGAAGATTTCAAGCCAAACAGAATTGAAGCTGCTAAAAGAGTTGCTATGGAATTTATTGATGGCAGAGAAAATGACAGAATTGGATTAGTAATTTTTTCTGGCGAAAGTTTTACACAATGCCCATTAACAACTGATAGACCTGTTCTAAAAAATCTTTTAAAAGAGATACGCAGCGGAATGATTGAGGATGGAACTGCAATTGGTATGGGACTTGCGACGGCTGTAAGTCGTTTAAAGGACAGTAAAGCCAAAAGCAAAGTCATCATTTTACTAACGGATGGTATAAACAACAGAGGATTTATAGATCCACTAACAGCTGCACAAATTGCACAATCATTTGGAATTAAAGTATATACAATAGGCGTAGGAACTATTGGACTGGCACCCTACCCTGTTCAAACTCCTTTTGGAACTCAATATCAGAATGTACCTGTTCAAATTGATGAAGAACTTTTACAAAAAATCTCACAAATGACAAACGGAAGATACTATAGAGCAACTGATAACAACAAACTTAAAGCTATTTATAATGAAATCGATAAGCTCGAAAAATCAAAAATTGAAGTCACTGAATATCGCAAAAAGTCAGAAGAATTTAGATCTGCAGCTATTTTTGCAACATTATTTTTAATATTGGAACTGCTCTTTAGATACACAATATTCAAAACAATCCCTTAATTATTATATGTTGAGGTTTCAAAATACAGAATATTTTTATTTACTAATATTCATTCCAGTAATCATAATTATTTTTATAATTTCACAGATTATTAAAAATAAGAACTTAAAAAAACTTGGGAATGCTAATTTATTATTTATATTAATTCCAGAATATTCAAAATATAAATCTATTATTAAATTTTCTTTAACTACCATTGCTTTAATATCAGCTATTTTCGCACTTGCAAATTTACAAGTTGGTACAAAACTCGAAGAGGTAAAACGTGAAGGTATAGATGTGATATTCGCAATCGATGTGTCCAATAGTATGAAGGCAGAGGATATTAAACCAAACCGTTTAGAAAGTACAAAGCAAGCAATATCTCGACTTGTTGAAAAGCTTCGTGACGACCGAATAGGTTTAATTGTATTTGCTGGAGATGCTTATCTGCAGTTGCCATTGACTCCTGATTACTCTGCAGTTAAACTTTTATTAGATGCAATTGATACGGATGTTGTTCCAATACAAGGAACCGCAATAGGTTCTGCAATTCGTTTAGCTATAAAAACATTCCCACAAGATAATAAAAAACACAAAGTTTTAGTCATAATCACTGATGGAGAAAACCACGAAGACGACGCAATTGGTGAAGCAAAAAATGCATCATCACAAGGTCTTATAGTTCATACCATAGGTATTGGTTCACCATTAGGTTCGCCTATACCAATTTATCAAAACAATCAATTAGTTGGTTATAAAAAAGACAAACAAGGAAATATAATAATCACAAAGCTTGATGAATCAGCACTTCAACAGATTGCAGTTGCAGGTAATGGAAAATATTTCCAGGTTTCTTCACAACAAAGAGAACTAGATAATATACTTACAGAAATTGCCTCATTAGAAAAAAATGAATATTCTGCAAAAATTTTCACTGAGTATGATGATCAGTTCCAATATTTTCTAATCTTATCAATAATTTTAATTTCAATTGAGTTCTTCATCTCTGAAAAAAGGAACAAATGGTTGTCAAATTTAAATCTTTTTGGGAAGAATAAAATATGAAAATGATTCTAATTTTGATACTATCAACAACCAGTATTTTTGCACAATCGGAACGCTCTTTGATCAATTCTGGCAACAAAAAATTTAAAGATAAAAAATATATAGAATCAGAAATTGACTATAGAAAAGCTTTAGAAAAAAATAAAGAATCTTTTTATGGAACTTTTAATCTGGGTGATGCACTCTATAAACAAGAAAAGTACTCAGAAGCAACTGAAGAATTTAAAAGAGCTATCGCAAAAACTTCAGACAAAGAACACAAAGCCAGATCATATCACAATTTAGGCAACTCTCTTCTGAAAGCTCAAAAAATCCCTGAGAGCATTGAAGCTTATAAAAATGCACTTAAGCTAAATCCTAATGATATAGATACTAAATACAACTTGGAATTTGCTAAATTACTATTACAACAACAACAAAATCAGAAGCAGGAACAACAAAAGCAAGATCAAAAAGAACAGGATAAACAAAAAGAAAATCAACAGAACCAGACTCAAAAAAGCGATCAACAACAGCAACAAAAAATCTCTAAAGAAGATGCCGAAAGAATTCTTGAAGCTCTAAAGAATGAAGAAAAAGATGTTCAAAAGAAATTAAAGAAAAAATCACCTGCAAAAATTTTTATCGAAAAAGATTGGTGATAATTATGAAACAATTAACATTATACATTTTTTTATTATTCATTATTTTAAATAATTCACTTGGCCAGGAAGTAAATTTTACTGCATCAACTTCGAGTGAAAAAGTTAATATGGGCGAACAATTTGAAGTTACTTATACAATAAATGCAAGTGGTAAAAATTTTAAAGCACCTAATTTTGATGACTTTATAGTATTATCCGGTCCTAATCAATCTCAAAGTATTCAGATAATAAATGGGAGATTATCTCAAACGATATCATTTTCATATATTTTACAACCTCGCAGCGAGGGTAAGTTCATAATTCCTCCAGCCAGTATTGAGGTTGATGGTAAGAAAATTCAAAGCAACTCCATAACAATAGAAGTCTTAAAAGGTACAACAAAACCCCAAACAAAAAATCAACAAAAGTCCATAGAGGACGAGAATCTAACAAAACAGATTGGGCAAAATTTATTCATACGAGCATCTGTTGATAAAAACGAGTTATATCAGGGCGAACAACTAACTATAACTTATAAACTCTATACTAGATTAAATATTGTAAATTCAGCGATAAGTAAAGTGCCATCATTTACCGGATTCTGGGCACAGGACATAGAATTAGATAGAAACCAGAATTATACAATTGAAACAATTGATGGTATACAATATAAAAGTATTCCAATTAAAAAAACAGCACTTTTCCCTCAGAGAAGCGGTATATTAGAAATCGAACCAATGGAAGCTAGTTTTGTTGTACAAATTCAACTCAGAAAAAGAACAGGCGATTGGTTTGATCAATTTTTTAATGATCCTTTCTTTGGGAATACTGTGAATAAAGAATATACAACTAGAAGTAACAGTTTAAAAATTAAAGTTAAACCCCTCCCGGAGAACCCACCTACTTCATTCAACGGTGCCGTTGGAAAATATAATTTAGATGTATGGTTAGACAAAAATGAAACCAAAGCTAACGAACCTGTTACTCTAAAAATTAAAATTACTGGAAAAGGCAATTTGAAATTATTAGAGCCAATCAAGCTTAATTTTCCTGTAGATTTTGAAAGTTACGAACCAAAAACATCAGATAATATAAATCAAAAATCAAGTACAATATCAGGAAGCAGAACATTTGAGTATTTGCTCATACCTCGCCGACAAGGTAATTATACCATTCCAGCGATTAACTTTACTTTTTTCGATGTCGAACTTAAAAAATATCAAACTCTCACAACACCAGAAATGAAATTAGTAGTAACAAAGGGTGCTGAAGTAGTTGGTGGTCCAATAACTGGTTTAACAAAAGAAGAAATAAAATTAATAGGACAGGATATAAGATTTATTAAAAGCGGAAGGAGTAAGTTTGTTAAACATGGAGCAAAATTCTTTGGTTCTACAAAATTTTTCTTAATATTTCTTAGCCCATTTATAATACTTACTCTATTTTTTCTGATTATTTACAAATATGAAGCCAACTTAAAGGATATTGTTGGTTACAAAAATCGAAAAGCTACAAAGATTGCAAAGAAACGTCTGAATTTTGCCAGGAAATTATTGAATACCGAAAATAAGGAAAAATTTTATGAAGAAGTATCTAAAACTATCTGGACTTATATAAGTGATAAATTAGGTATTCAATTAGCTGAATTAAACAAAGAAAATGTAACTTCAACCTTGAAAGATAAAAAAGTTAAAGAAGAAACAATTCACCGATTATTAAAAATATTAGAAGAATGTGAATATTCAAGATTTACCCCATTAGGTGATTCTACAAATATGAAAAGTATTTACGAAGAAGCTGTAAAAATTGTAATTGATATTGAGGAAGAGTTATGAAAAAGCTATTATTGATTTTAATACTTTTTTATACATCATCTAAATGCGATGAAGTGCATCAGCAGTTTGAAATGGCTAATGAACTTTATCGTAAAGGTGAATACCAAAATGCTCTGCACATATATGAACAAATCATGAAAAATGGTTATATAAGTGAAGATTTATATTACAATATAGGTAACGCTTACTTTAAACTGGATAACATTCCAGCAGCTATTTTATATTTTGAACGAGCAAAACGCTTATCCCCGAACGATGATGATATTGATTTTAATTTAAAAATTGCTAATTTAAAAGTTGTAGATAAGATAGATCCATTGCCCAGAATTTTTTTTATAAATTGGTGGTACTCTGTATCAAACCTTAACAATTCAGAGAACTGGGCAACAACAGCAATCCTATTTTCCTGGATATTTGTTGGATTATTAATTTTGTTTAGAATAAATAAAATTTTAATTATCAAGAAAATAAGTTTTATAACTGGAATATTTTCGCTCATTTTGATGATATTTTTTTTGTTATTTGCATATACACAGTATTGGTATGAAACTGATAACACAACTGGTATAATTTTTTCAAGCAATTCCCTGGTAAAAAGTTCGCCAGATGAAGCTGGAACTGATCTCTTTGTTATTCATGAAGGGGTAAAAGTTGAGATACTTGATGCTGTTAACAATTGGAGAAAAATAAAACTGGCAGATGGTAAAGTCGGCTGGATCCCTGCTGAGGATATTGAAATAATCTAATTTGTATTTTTCCCTTCTTTTATGCATCTTTTTATCAAAGATATATAATTTAATGAAAATTCTTAATGTCAAAAGTATTCAATCTCAATTAATTTTATATTTCACAATTGCTATTATTATTCCGGCAATAATAACCAGCATAGTGGGAGTGAAAATTATAAATGATCAGGTAATTCAGCAGGCAGAAAATAAAGTTTTATCTGATTTAAATTCCGCAAGAGAGGTTTATCAAAATTCAATCCAGCACATTACAAACATTACCAGAATGATTGCAGTGCGCAGCTTAATTATTAAAGCATTGGAAAATCGAGATATAAATTTTTTAAAGCAAGATTTCAATAAAATATTAAAAAGAGAAAAACTTGATATATTAACAATTCTTGATGAAAATGGTAACGTAATTTGTCGAGGTAGTAACCCGAATATCTTTGGTGATAATTTACAATCGAATCTAATCATAAAAAATTGTATCATAAAAAAGCAAATTATATCAGGTACTGTAGTATCATCAATAGAAGAAATTAGGAAGGATTCACCGGAATTAGCAGAACGTGCAATAATGAAAATTATCCCAACACCAAAAGCAATATCACGTACAGATACTGTTGAAACCTCAGGAATGTTTTTAAAAGCAGCAGTACCAATATTCAATGAGTCTAATAAATTTATTGGTATTCTTTTAGGTGGTGTTTTGATAAACCGAAATTATGAGATTGTGGATAAAATAAAAAAATTAATGTATGAACAAGCTACATATAAAGGAAAAGAGCTCAGTACCGCAACGATATTTTTAAAGGACTTGAGAATTTCTACAAATGTAAAAAACGAAGATGGAAGTCGTGCAATTGCTACACAGGTATCAGAAGATGTTTACAGGACTGTAATCGAGAAAGGCGAGAGATGGATTGGTGATGCTTTTGTTGTCAACACATGGTACATTGGCGCTTACGAACCAATTAGCGATATTAACGGCCAGATTGTCGGTATCTTATATGTTGGTACCTTAAAATTACCATTTGATCACTTATTACGCAACTCTTTGCTAACATTCCTCGGCATTGCATTTATTGGAATAATCATAGTTGTGATTGTCTCATTTCGTTTATCCAAGAAAATTTCTGCACCTTTAAAAAAATTAGAAATAATAGCGGATGAATTAGCTAATGGAAACTATAATCTTGATTTCCAATGCAATGGGCCAATAGAGATAGAACACCTTGCCGGCTCCTTTAAAAATATGGCAATGGAGTTACAAAAAGAAAAATCGAAGCTTGAAGAATGGGCATCTACTCTTGAGAAAAAAGTTCAAGAAAGAACCGATGAAATTAAGAAAATTCACTCACAATTATTTCGTTCAGAAAAACTTGCTTCATTAGGTAAACTCGCCGCTGGTGTAGCTCATGAGATTAACAATCCACTTACTGGAATTTTAACAAACGCAAGTTTAATGCTTGAAGACCTTGATCAAGCTGATCCAAAAAGAGAAGATGTTGAAATAATAGTTAAGGAAACAATTCGTTGCAGAGAAATAGTTAAACGACTGTTAGATTTTGCCAAACAAACTCAACCACAAAAAAAATTAACCAACATTAACACTTCAATAGAAAATATCATTCTATTAATTCGAAACCAAGCATCATTTAGAAACATACAAATTGAAAAAAATCTGGATCCTAATATTCCTGAGATAATGGTGGACCCGGATCAAATTCAGCAGGTATTCATTAATATCATTATCAACGCTGCCGAAGCTATGAATAAAGGTGGAAAACTTTCGATTGAAACAAAACTAGATAAAAATTCCAATTACATAACCATAATATTTAAAGATACAGGACCTGGAATACCTGATGAATTAAAAGAAAAAATATTTGATCCATTCTTTACAACAAAGGAAAGTGGTACAGGTCTTGGCTTATCAATTAGTCATGGTATTATTGAACAACATGGTGGAACCATTGATCTGGACTCAAAAGCGAACGAAGGAACAACTTTTATTATAAATCTCCCAATTAAGCACTAAAACCCGACATGATTGCGAATATTTTAATAATAGATGATGAATTAGTAGTATGTAAAAGTTGTGAAAAAATATTTCTTAGAGCTGGACACAACGTTAAGTTTTCAACTTCCGGCAAACAGGCACTTGCGTTATTAGAAAATGAAAAATTTGATATTGTATTTTGCGATCTCAAGATGTTGGACATGGGTGGACTGGAAGTATTACAAACTATAAAACAAAAATATCCGGATATCATTGTTATAATGATTACTGGTTATGCTACTATTGCTTCTGCAGTCGAGACAATGCGCTCAGGAGCATTCGATTTCCTGCCTAAACCATTTACTCCAAATGAGATAATGGCTGTTCTGGAACGCGCACTTGAACGTAAAAAACTAATGCAAACCATAACAGATGAACTGAAGTACGAACCTTCATACGGTTTTGAAGGATTGATAGGCAAAAGTGAAAAAATGCTGGAAGTTTATAAACTAATTCAAAAAGTTGCACCAACCGACTGTACGGTCTTAATTATTGGAGAAAGCGGTACAGGAAAAGATCTTACAGCAAAAGCAATACACGAAAACAGCAAAAGAAAAAACGAAAAATTCTTTGCTATCGACATTTCTACTTTATCCAGCACTTTATTAGAAAGTGAATTATTCGGTCATAAAAAAGGTGCATTTACAGGTGCTGTATCAGATAAACAGGGCATTTTTGAAGTTGCTGACCAAGGCACAATTTTCCTTGACGAAATTGGCAATTTATCACTCGAAGTCCAATCAAGACTTCTCAGAATATTACAATTTAAGGAGTTTATGCCAGTTGGTAGCACAACCGTAAAAAAAGCTGATGTACGTCTCATTTTTGCAACCAATCAAAATCTCAAAAAGCTAGTTGTTGAAGGAAAATTCCGAGAGGATTTATATTACAGATTAAATGTTTTTCCAATCAAATTACCACCATTAAGAGAAAGAAAAGAAGATATTCCTGAGCTTGTAACTTACTTCTTGAAAAAATACTGCTCATCGATAAACAAATCAATACCCATAATTACACCTGATGCCTTAGAAATTCTAACAAATTATCACTGGCCAGGAAATGTACGTGAGCTTGAACATACAATAGAGCGGTTATCAATTTTGGTAGAAGGCAATGAAATTAAGCCAATACATATCTCCACAGCATTATTCAAATCCGACATTCAAATTGGTTCTGTAATCCCAAAAACAACCGAAGAACTCAAACAGATAAAAAAACAAATTCGTGAAGCTTCAATTCAAGAATTAGAAAAAATGTTTGTAATCGAAGCTTTAAAAAGAAACGATTGGAATGTTACCAAAGCAGCAAGAGATGTGAATATGCAGCGTTCTAATTTTCAAGCACTTATGCGAAAATACAGAATAAAACGAATTTGATGAAGTGCATATTTATTTTTGCACCTGTATAATTTTTATTTCTCACATTATTTAAAAAATTCCAAAATTTTACCCTTCTTAACTCAATACAAGCCAAAATCTATTACCACTCACCTTTAAAATTCACCTAAATTTATTAAATATTTTCTGGCACTATTTATGCTCATATTATTGTAAAAAATAAAATGAAAAATTAACAAAAAGGAATAAGAAAATGATCACCGAAAAAATTTTAGTAGTTGATGATGAAGAAACCGTTTGCCAGAGTATTAAAAAAATCCTTACAAGAAGAGGTTATACTGTAGATAACGCACTCTCAGCTGAAGAAGCAATTAAAAAAATAAATGAGTTCAGTTATGATTTAGTCATAACTGATTTAATGATGCCAAAAACAAATGGTATTGAATTAATTCAGATCATAAAAGGAAATTATCCTGAACTGGATGTTGTAATGATCACTGGATACGCCTCAATCGAATCTGCAGTAAAAGCCACAAAACTTGGAGCTATAAACTACATTCCAAAACCATTCACACCAGACGAGCTTACAAAAATAACAGATAATATACTTTCCCAGAGAAAAGTAAAATTACATTCTAAAAAAGATGTTTCTAAGGAAAATATTTCAGACGAGAAAATTGATGTCGATTTACCATTTAGTGAAAAGGAACTAACTAAAGCCACATCGAGTGAATATGTATCCTCCCTGACTCATAGTGATATTCCACTAGCAAGCAAAACTGCATTAAAAGCCTATTGTAATTTGGGAAAAAGAGAATGTCGCCGACTTGTACTTGAGGGCAGAGAATGTATTGGTGAATGTCCTATCACAAAAAAAGAAAAAGCACAAGCAAAAAGAACATCCAAAAAAGCTTTCAATTATGACGAAATACTAGATGTAGACCTTCCTTTTAATGCAAAAGAGTTAGAAAAATTTATGGACTCAGACTATATTAACTGTATGTCGAGATCAGATATACCACTTGCAGGTTTATATGGAAGAACCAAAGAAAATACACACAACGCTCTTGTAGTCGATGATGAACCAATAGTTTGTCATAGCGTCCGAAGAATCCTTGCAAAAAACAATATAACCGTTACTGAGGCTTTTGATGTAGATGTAGCACTACAAAAAATGAAACTTGGTAAATATGATCTCGTGATTTTAGATTTAAAAATGCCCAAGAAGAGCGGTTTAGAAGTTTTACAAACAATAAAATCCAATTGGCCAAATTTACCTGTTATATTGATATCCGGATATGCAACTATCGAAAATGCTATCGAAGCGATAAAACTCGGTGCCTACGATGTAGTCCCAAAACCATTTACACCTGAAGAACTTTCTAAAAAGGCTGAAGAAATATTAGCCTCCTAAGTTAAATTCATCAGCTTAGGGGTTGGTTACCGTTGTTAACCAACCCCTTTTTTATTTAAAAATTATTGATTTTTTCAATATATTTTTGTATAATTTATAAAATTTTATAAAGAACCTGGAAGATTTAATGTTTAAGAGTGGTATAATTCAAGGTGTTTTAATCAAGGAGCTTTTACCTCACTCCGATTCACGCGGTTGGTTAATAGAAACATTTCGTCAGGACGAAATTGATGATAAATTCTTCCCTGTTATGTCATACATATCAATGACATATCCGGGAATAGCTCGAGGACCTCACGAACACATTGAACAAAGCGACTTTTTTTGTTTTATAGGACCTTCAACATTTAAATTATATCTATGGGATAATCGTAAAGATTCACCAACTTATATGAATAAAATGACAATTATCGCTGGTGAGAATTCCCCAAAATCTGTAATTGTTCCTCCTGGAGTTGTACATGGCTACAAAAATATTGGAGATAAACCCGGTTTTGTTGCAAATTATCCAAATCGACTATTTATGGGAAGAGGCAAAAAAGATAAAGTAGATGAGATACGCCATGAAATCGATCCCAACACAATCTTCACACTCGACTAAAATATAAATGAACGACAATATGAAAATTTTAATAACTGGAGGTGCTGGTTTCATAGGTAGTAATTTTATACACTATGTTATTCAAAAATACCCAGATTATGAGATAATCAACTTAGACAAACTCACATACGCAGGAAATCTTGAAAATCTTAAAGAAATTGAAAACAACCCAAACTATCATTTTATTAAAGGCGATATCTGCGATAGAAAACTAGTCACATCTATTGTAGAAAATTTTAAAATACAAGTGATTATAAATTTCGCTGCTGAATCCCATGTTGATAGAAGTATAATGGGAGCCGATGTTTTTATTCAGACAAACGTAGTTGGCACACAAACCTTACTTGAAGTTGCAAGAGAAAAAAAGATTGAAAAGTTTGTACAAATCTCAACTGATGAAGTTTATGGCTCACTTGATGCTAATGGGAAATTTAAAGAAGATACTCCACTCCATCCAAACAGTCCATACTCTGCCAGTAAAGCTAGCGCTGATCTTCTTGCCTTAGCATATCATCACACATTTGGAACTCCAGTAATTATAACAAGGTGCTCAAATAACTATGGACCTTATCAGTTCCCAGAAAAATTAATACCTCTAATGATTATTAATGCGTTAAACAACAAACCCCTTCCTATCTATGGAGATGGAAGAAACATACGAGATTGGATATTTGTCAAAGACCATTGTGAAGCCATTTTAACAGTTTTGGAAAACGGCAAAATTGGGGAAATTTATAACATCGGTGCTGAAAATGAGAAAACTAATATTGAAATAGTAAAACTGATTTTAAAAGAACTTAACAAAGATGAATCATTAATAACATTTGTTAAGGATAGACCGGGGCACGATAAACGCTATGCAATTGATGCTAATAAGATAAAAACACAACTTGGTTGGAAACCAAAACATACTTTTGAGACTGCATTAAAAGCAACAATCAATTGGTATCTGGAGAACAAATCATGGTGGAACAAAATAATTTCAGGGGAATATCTCAAATATTACAAAAAATGGTATGGGGAGCGTTAAATAAAGCCACAGAATATTATTTACTGGATTGATGAAAAATAAAACCTATCACAATTATATGGGCTTAAAATGAAATTTAAAATTATTCTCATCTATATATTAATAATGGCAACATCAGCTTTTACTCAAGTTGATTTGAAAGAAAAAATTACCAGTTCATTATCTGGAACAATAAGCGTTACTATTAGTGGAAATTTTATAGTCAATGGTACTTTTTCAGCGTCTCCCAATGAAAGAGTTGATCAATTTATCACAAGAATGTTCACAGTTGGAAAAGCTCAAATGGTTGGAATGGTTAATCCACAGGATCCACAATATGAGGAAAAACTCTCTGCATTGCTGAGAGAAATAGAAAAATATCCAAACAGAGATATTACATTAAAAAGGATTAACGGTGATATAATTAAAATTGATTTATTAAAATTCCGTTTAACTGGTAACTTTGATTATAATCCATATTTAAAAAACGATGACGTACTAATTTTCCCAAAATATGATGAATTAAAAGACTTTATCAGGATCGAAGGTGCTGTTAATAATCCAAATCGTTTTCAATATATGGAAGGTGACAAGGTAAATGATGCAATTATTCTTGCACAGGGTTTAGACCCCGCTTATGAAAATGTCAATGAAATGGAAATTTACAGATTAACATACGACGGTGATATTGATACGATAATTAAACTACCTCTTAATTTGGATTATAAATTAAATAGAGGTGATAGAATCAGAATAATTGGCAAAACACCACAAAGAAGAGATTATACTGCATATATTGCAGGTGAAGTTTACCAACCGGGTACAATAATTTTGCCCAAAAACGGCTTGGTACTCAAAGACGCATTGAAACAAGTCGGTGGAGTTAGAGAAACAGCAGATTTGTCCAGAACAGAATTAATTCGGGGTGCTAATGCATTTCGCTCAATTTTCTTCTCAGAAGAGTATGAAGAGTTAATGATGAGAAGAATGGCAAACATTAAAACAGAAGATTCTTTAAATTTTATCATTGATAACAAATTACGTTTTTCCCGTGGTGTTGCAGCATATGATTTCACAAAACTAAAATCCGAAATAGTTGATCCAGATACAGTAATTGTAAATGATGGAGATTATATTTTTGTTCCAAAAATCATAGATATGGTATACGTTTTTGGTCAAGTAAATAACTTTGGTTATGTTAAGTATATACCAGGGAAAAATTATAAATATTACATTGAACAAGCAGGTGGATTAGGACTAACAGCAAAAAATGAGGTTTACATCATAAAGTCTAAATCTCGCGCATGGTTACTGGCTAACGAAAAAAATAATGTTGAAATCGAACCCGGTGATTTTATATGGATTCCAAAAAAGCCAATTCGAGATTTCGATTATTATATAGAACGAGTAGGATTTATTGGTAGCATCGTAACAGGAATAATGACTACATTAATATTGTTACTAAAAAAGTAAAAAACAAGTAGGATTAAATTATGACAAACCAGAATGAGACTACGATAGGACAAACATTTATAGAATTTTTATCAATATTAGTAAAGTATAGAAAATTTCTTGCCATATTCGTTTTTATAATTACATTAGGTACTTCAATATATGCAATACTAGCTCCAAAATGGTATAAGGCTACAGTCTCTGTTTTTCCAGCTGAAAAAACAGACTTCATATCTACTTTAACTGGAATTTCAGGTATAGCTCGAAATCTTTCTGCTTCTCGCGGATTATCAGCATTAACAGGTAGCCCTACAGAGTTAGATAAATACATTGCTATTTTAAAAAGTGCAACTGTAACTGATGATATAATTAAAAATTTTAACTTAAGGGAAGAATACAATATGGAAGATGATTACTATGAAGATGTTGTAAGGGAATGGCAAAAAAAACTTGATTTAAATATAGAGGATGAGGGTAATTTAACAATTTCAGTGTACAGTAGAGATCCAAAAAAAGCAGCTGATATAGCTAATTATCTTGTCGAAAGATTGAACCAGGTAAATACCCAGCTTAGTGTTACAAATGCAAAATCAAACCGCGAATTTATAGAAAAAAGATATAAACAAAACTTAGAGGATATATCTAATCTTGAAAATACAATGAAAGAATTTCAACAAAAATATGGTGTCATTGCAGTTCCTGAACAAATCGAAGCTACAATTAAATCAATGTCCGAAATTTATCTTGAAATGTATAAAACCGAAATACAATTCAATGTTATCAAACAAAACTATGGAGAAGAACACCCATTAACCAAAAGTGCAAAAATCAATCTTGATGAATTAAGGAAAAAAATAAATCAACTAAATATTGGTTCAGATTTATCACAAAAAGATTCAAAACTGCTTATACCATTCAAGGAAGCTCCAAAACTTGCAAACGAATATCTAAAAATTTACAGAAATCTTGAAATCCAATATAAAATTTTAGAATTCATTCAACCACTATATGAACAAGCTAAAGTCGAAGAAGTCAGAAACACACCAAGTGTACTTATTCTCGATAAAGCAGGTCCACCTGAAAAAAAAGCTAAACCAAGAGTTAGAATTTATTTCTTACTTGGATTGGTCGGTTCTATAATTTCAGGATTATTTATTGTTTTTACCTATGAGATGTTTGAAAAATTGAAAAAAAATGATTATCAAAAGTTTGAGTATTTAACAGGTTGGATGAAGTTTAGACGAAAGAATCAAATTTAGTATATGAAAATTCTATTAGTCAATAATTATGGTTACCCTCGAGGGGGGGCTGAGACCATATTCCTAAATACGGGCGAATTATTAAAATCCAAGGGACATCAGGTTATACTATTTTCAAGATTCGTTAACGCAAATCAAAATAACAAAATAAATTTCTCAATAAAAGATAGCCAATTTTTTTTTAACCGATTTTACTCATTTGCAGCAAAAAGAAAAATCAGTGAGATCATAGAATCTTCAAATCCAGACATTATACACCTGAATAATATAATCGGTGGAATAACCTTTTCCATATTACCAGAAATTAAAAAAAGGAAAATTCCAGTTCTAATGACTATTCACGATTTTAGAATGCTCTGCCCAGTTGGAATTTTCATTAATGGTAATAAAATAATCTGTGAAAAATGCAAAGTTAGAAAATACTACAACTGCATTTTAAACAAATGTAATCCCAATGGATTATTAAAAAATATTATGATCGCATCTGAGAGTTATCTTAGAGATCTTTTTTTACCACATGAAAAATATGTCGACAAATACATATTTGTAAGTAACTTTACAAAAAAAAAATTCTTAGAATATCATCCCAATTTGAATTCAAAATCTGAAGTGCTTTATAATTTTACAACGACATTCAATAAAGAAATAAAAAGGGGAAACTATTTCCTTTTTTTAGGTAGGCTTGATAGAGAAAAAGGATTAAAAACATTAATTTCAGTATTTAAAGAATTAACTCAGCATAAATTAATTATTCTTGGTGGGGGCGAATTGGAAAATGAAATAAAAAATCTTGATTCACCAAATATTAAATTCTTAGGTTTTAAAAAAGGAAAAGAATTAGAAGATTTAATCATCAATTCACATTTTGTAATTATTCCCTCTGAATGTTTCGAAACTCTATCAATGGCAGGTGTTGAAGCACTATCTATGAGTAAACCAATTATTGTATCAAACTTAGGTGGATTAATGGAATTAGTAGATAATGAAAATAATGGTTTCTTATTTGAAGCTGGAAGTATAGAATCATTAAAAAAAGCTATCCAGAAGTCTACTAACCTTCCCGATGAAGAATATTATAAACTTTCAAAAAATGCTTTTAATTTCGCACTGATAAATTTTAACCCAGATAATTTCTACAATAGGTTAATAATTATTTACCGAACATTGTTGAATTATGGTTGAATTATCCAAAATCAAAAAAAATACTTTTTATACTGTAATTACAATATCATCCAGACTTATTGCAAATGTTCTCCTTTTCTGGCTACTTGCAAGATATTTTGGCCCTGAATTATTTGGACAATTTACATTTGCTCACACATTATCTACAATTTTTATTGTTTTCGCTGATTTTGGATTGGATATCATTTTAACCACAAAACTTGCAGCTGATAAAGGCAATGATTCTAAAATATTCGAAAAATTACTTGGATTAAAAGTTATTTTTTTAATTTTAGCAACATCCCTGATGCTTCTGACTAGTACAACTTTTAATTTAAACAACGAAACTACCAAACTCGTTATAATATTTAGCATATATTTGATTTTTACATCTTCAAACAATTTTTTCGCAGGTGTTTTTAAAGGTAATGAAAAGTTTATTCTCGAAACCCGTGTTTCTATTCTCTCTAATTCTTTTCTAGTTGTATCTACAATATTTTTATTAATTTTTAATCGAAGCATCATTGAAATAGCTTTTGCTTTTGCCTTTTCAAGAATTATTGGAACAATATATAGTATACTTAACTTATATAAAACTGATTATAAACTTACATTTAAATTTGACCTGTCAGGATTTAAGTTACTTGGAGGGAAAGTTTTAATTTTCGGCTTTCATTTGATTTTCTCTTTCTTATTTTTTCAAATAGATACACTTCTGCTTGCAAAACTTAAAGGAGCTTATTCAGTAGGCATATATCAAGCTGTATTCAAACTTGTAATGTTACCGTTGGTTATTCCAGATATCCTGATCAATTCCCTATTACCAACTTTATCAAGATATTATACAGAAAATAAAGAGGAATGGATCAAATTAGGCTCACTGATGGGAAAAATTCTCTTTATACTAGCTTTACCATTTTCTACAATTATGATTTTTTATTCTGAATCAATTATTGAGTTTGCCTATGGATTAAATGGATACCAAGACGCAGTGGATGTTTTAAAGGTTTTTGGTATAATTATTCTTATTCGATTTGTGCTTGAACCATTTGCGCTAATGTTAACTACTTCAGATAGGCAGTTTATAAGACTTATAACAGTATTAATTGCAACTATTTTAAGTATATCATTGAATTATTTAATAATTCCTAAATACGGCGTATTAGGTGCAAGCTTCGTATCTTTAGTTGTGAATTTATTTGTTGGATTAATATATTTTCTTTCTTTAAAAGGAAATTTCAGTTTCTGGCTTTTTAGCATTAGGCAAGGCATAGCAATAATTATTGTTTTTAGTGTTGGTTACATTTTTTTTAAATTCATATACTTGCCTACTATCGTAGAATTACCCATAATCCTTGCAATATACACTATAATAGGTTACAAATATTATTTAAATAAAGATGAAAAAAATATTTTCCTTTATGTTCTAGGAAAATTAAATATAGTTAATCAAAAATGAATTTTACATTCTTAATTTTTTTATTTTTGCTTTTATTCCTACTATTCACTTTTCTTATAAAGAGAAGTGATTACCTTTCTCCAGCCAGATTATTTAGTTTAGTTTGGATAGTTGTTTTGGGATTATGCACTTTAAAACTGAGTCGATACCAATACGGTTGGAGCTGGTATAGTTGGACTGTAATAACAATCACTATAATCTCATTCTTGCTTGGGTCTTACGTTGTTTATACTTTAAATTTTGGAAAAAATACTTATTCAATTGATACGATAAGAAAACTACATTCGTATTATTACAAATTAGATACTAACACTCTTTTGAAAGTAACAATTCTCCTTTTTTTAACTTACGTTATCTCATATTTTATTATATATTCTGTTAGGGGTTTCCTACCAGCATTTTCTACAAGACCAGAATTAAATCGTGCTACATGGGGTTTATTTGGAATTGGATTGTTTATTCATCTGGCTCCTGTAATAATTTTTTTGTCTTTGGTTTACATCTTGTGCTACAAAGGATTAAGCAAAAAAATAATCTTTTATTTAATGCTTTTAATTACCATCATCTCATTCATATTTTTACAACAAAGATTCAGCATAGTGATTGGGATCATACTGGTAATTAATTATTTATACTACGGAACCAAAAAAATAAATTTTAAAAATGTTTTCCTTTTTATAATTTCTATTACAATCATAATTTATGGTATATCCGCATTCAGAGAAGGTAAATTATTTATTCATTACATGCATTTTCTATCAAAAATGAAATACTCACCTGATTATGCCCTCTTTACAGAACCATATATGTACTTGGTTATGAATGTAGAAAATTTTGCTTATGCTGTTGAAAAAATAGAATATCATACCTACGGAGTTTATTCATTCGATTTTTTAATAGCCCTTTCTGGATTGAAACATCTATTGAAAGAATATTATATGATTACTGATTTCCCTGCATTAAGAACTTTTATGTATAATACTTACACTATGTTCTTTGTTTATTATCGTGATTTCGGATTATTGGGTTCATTTATTTTCCCATTTATATTAGGTTTCACCATCTCACATTTTTATTATAAGATGAAATATTACCCGAATTTCCACACAATATCACTGTATGGAACTTTTGTTATTGGAATAATTTTTTCTTATTTTATCCCGTTATTTAGCTGGCTACATTTTGTTTTCAATATTTTTGTTATTTATTTCATTTCAAAATATTTACAACGAAAATCAGAATTTATTACTACTCAGAGTTCGTTATGAAAATAGGAATAGATGGTAGAGTCCTTGAAAAAGAAATGACTGGAATTGGGAGATATTTAATTAATATTCTTAACGAGCTCCCAAATCATGATTTTCATAATTCATATTATATATTCACCAATCAACCACAAATTTTTATAAAAAATGGATATTTCAAAAGTATAATTAGCCGCTATCCATTTAGCAAATCAAAGTTATTCACTCCTTTCTGGTTGAATTATGCTATTCCAAAATTAATTCGTAAACACAATATTGACATATTAATTGGACCAAATATTTTTGTCCCAAACACTAAAGTAAAAGGAACTAAATATATTTCAATTATCCATGATATTATTCCGTTAACTCATCCCCAATTTTTCCCATTATCATATAGAATATTTTTCAAAACCTTATTACCAATATCAATTAAAAATTCAGATATTATTATTACTAATTCGAATACATCAAAGAAAGAAATTATTGATTATTTTCATGTTCCTGATTGGAAAGTGGAATTCATCTACAGCACTTATTCTAATAACTTTAAACCTTTAAACGAATCTGAAAAGAAAGAATTAGGAAATGAATTAAAAATAAATTTACCAGATAAATTCTTACTTTATGTTGGTAATATTGAAGCAAGAAAAAATATTGATTTATTAATTATACTTAGTGATCTCATTCATGAGCATAAACTAAATTTAAAAATCATTCTTGCTGGTAAACCCGGATATGGTTTCCCTCGACTTATAAAAGAAATTGAAAAACGAAAAGATAGAATTATTTATTTTAATAAAGTTAACGAACGAGAACTTTTATTTCTATATAACACTGCTTATGCTTTCATTTTCCCATCTTTTGCAGAGGGATTTGGTATACCACCATTAGAAGCTATGAGTTGTGGATTACCAGTTTTAGCTTCTAACTGTGATGCATTAAAAGAAATCTTAGGAGAAAACGCCATTTTGCATTCACCTCACGATTATAACAGCTTTTTATTAAGCATTAAAAACTTATTAAATGACCATAATTTTTATAATTCAATGAAACAAAAATCTTTAAAGCATATAAATAATTTTAAAAAAGAAAATATTGCTATAAAATTTATTGATATAATTGAAAAGGTTTTTAATAATAGATATAAAAACCAAGAATGATTGACGATATTTTAATACTAAGTTTCTGGGTTCTAATATTTTTAATTATTAACTCATTTTTAATTTACTTTATTTTAATCTGGCTATTTTCCAAATTAAGCAAACAAAGCAAATCTCCTTACAAATCCTCTTCTTCAGTACCTGTTTCAATAATTATCTCTGCCTATAATGAAGAAAAGGTTATCGAAAAGAGAATTAAAAATATTCTTGAACAAGATTATGATTTAAATAAGATCGAGATATTAGTAGGATCAGACAATTCAAATGATAGAACAAACGAGATATTAATCAAATTAAAAGAGGAGATTCCGCAACTTAAAGTATTTATTTTCAATTATCGTCAAGGGAAAGCTGGAGTACTCAATATTTTATCAACAAAAGCTACGAATGACATATTAATTTTAACAGATGCAAACACAGAATTTGATCCGAACGCAATAAAAAACCTAGTTAAGCATTTTGATGATCCAACAATAGGAGGTGTATGTGGACGGTTGATTCTTAATGAGGAAGTATTTCATCGACAAAAAGGTATCGAAGAAAAAAAATACTGGGAGTATGAAACTCTCATAAAAATAGCTGAGGGTAAATTGGGAATTTTAATTGGTGCCAATGGTGGAATATTGGCAATTCGTAAAAAATTATTTGATCCTATCCCACTCAAAAAACCAGTCACAGATGATTTCTTTATCTCACTTTCTATCTTAAAAAAAGGATACAAATTTATTTATGAAAAAGATGCAATAGCTTATGAAGAAATAGCAAAAGATATTTTAACTGAATTTAATAGAAAAGTCAGGTTTTCTGCAACAAATATACAAACAATAACTTTCTTCAAATCACTCCTTCTAAATAAAAATATCTTAATATCATATGCCTTTTGGTCCCATAAAATCATCAGATGGTTTTTACCTATAATATTAATTTTGATTTTAATAATTAATATTATTTTAATTGATAAAAGTATTGTTTATCTTTATACATTCTATATGCAGTTATTTTTTTATTTAGCAGGTATAATTGGTTATTTATTCAATAAACTTAAGATTCGAGTTGGATTCTTATCTCTTATTACTTACTTTTTAATAACAAATATTGCTCTGCTAATAGGAATGATAAAATTTTTCTTAAATAAACACTCAGCAATATGGCAATCAACACCAAGATAATATGACAAAATCAATCGAGAAAATACTTTTATTAACAATCGATTTCATTACTATTAATCTTGCATATATTCTATACTTCTATTTTCGTGTGGAAAGCGGTTGGTTTCAATTAATATTGAAACCAGAATTTATACTTCCAATGTTTGTAATATATTTCTACTGGTGTTTCATTTTCTTATTTGTTGGGATGTACAGAACCTGGTTTGCTGCATCTCGTTTTGATGAGATGACAACATTATTCAAAACCTCTATTTGGGGTGTCTTAATATTATTTTTTCTGATCTTCATTGATGATATTTCTTATCAACAAAGCTCTGCTCAACGATATTTAATATTTATATATTGGATAATATTTCTAATCTGCGTTGGTGGAGGTAGACTCTTAATAAGGAGTTTTCAAAGAAATTTACTACTCAATGGAATCGGAAGAAGAAAAACCGTCATTATTGGATACAATAATAAAGCTATAAATGTGAAAAATGAAATAGATAAAGCAAAAGCTCTGGGTCTTGATATTGTTGGATTTGTTGTCTTGAATGGTTATTCGGATAAAAACAGAAATGAAGAAATTCTTGGATCGATAAAAGATATTGAAAATATTATAAATAAATATAATGTTAAGGAAGTAATAATTGCACTCGACAATCATGAACACGATCAGATGCTAGAAGTCATTACAAAATGCGACTTTAAAGATCTTACAATCAAAATATTACCTGATTTATACGAAATAATAAGCGGACAAGCCAGAACCAATCAGATTTATGGAATACCACTAATTGAAATTAATCCACAATTGATGCCAGAATGGGAAAGAAAGATCAAAAGGATTATAGATATTATAATTTCTTTATTATTTTTAACTTTTACACTTCCACTATCTTTAATTATTGCGTTTGCAATCAAGCTTGATTCACGCGGTCCAGTTTTCTATCTTCAGGAAAGGGTAGGCAAAGATGAGAAGGTTTTCAAAATAATCAAATTCCGATCTATGATTAAAAATGCAGAAGAAGAATCAGGTCCCACCTGGGCAAGTAAAAATGATCCAAGAGTTACAAGAGTAGGAAAAATTTTAAGACGCTTAAGGTTAGATGAAATTCCACAATTTATAAATGTTTTATTAGGACATATGAGCTTAGTAGGTCCAAGACCTGAAAGACCCTATTTTGTAGAAGAATTATCAAAACAAATTCCTCTTTATAAACGCAGATTAAGAGTTAAACCTGGTATTACAGGTTGGGCTCAGGTCAAACATAAATACGATGAAAGCATAGAAGATGTAAAGAAAAAATTGCAATACGACATTTTCTATATTGAAAATATGTCGCTCAGAATGGATTTAAAAATTTTACTTCATACAATAGCTGTAGTTTTACTTGGTAAAGGACATTAAAAATATTTTATAAACAATAACTATGGAAGAAAAATTTATGAATCTTCAAATGGTAGATTTAGTAAACCAATACAAAAGAATAAAACCAGAAATAGATAATGCAATAAGTGCAGTTTTAGAATCTGGGCAGTTTATTCTTGGAAAAACCGTTAGCGAATTCGAAAATAATGTTGCTAAATATTTGGGTGTTAAACACGCAATAGGTTGCGCTTCAGGTACTGATGCTCTATTAGTTGCATTAATGGCTCTGGATATAAAAGAGGAAGATGAAGTAATTACAACTTCATTCACATTTGTGGCAACTGTAGAGACAATTGTGCTTTTAGGAGCAAAACCAGTTTATGTAGATATTGAACCAGACACATTTAATATTGACCCGACAAAAATTGAAAAAGCAATTACAAAAAAAACAAAAGCGATTATACCAGTTCATTTATATGGACATTCTGTAGATATGGACCCAATCTTAGAAATTGCAAAAAAATATAACCTTTATATTATCGAAGATAGCGCCCAAGCAATGGGAGCTGAATATAAAGGTAAAAAAGTTGCATCTATTGGCGATATTGGATGTATCAGCTTTTTCCCAAGCAAAAATTTAGGCGCATATGGTGATGCTGGAATGGTAACCACCAATAATGATCAAATAGCAGAAAAATTAAGAATGATTATAGTTCACGGTTCAAAAACTCGCTATTACCATGAATTACTCGGAGTTAACAGTCGACTCGACGCCATCCAAGCAGCAATCCTGAATGTTAAATTAAAGTACCTTGATGAATGGAATAAACTGCGCAATGATTTCGCACAAATATATAATCAACTCTTGAATAAGGAATTTATTAGCACACCAATTATCAAACCATATGCAAAACATATATTTCACCAATACACAATTCGAGTTAAGAATCGGGACAAATTATCAGAATATTTAAAAAATAAAAATATACCACATGCAATTTATTATCCAATACCTTTACATCGTCAAACTGCTTACAAAGATCTTACTTCAACAGATTTAACATTACCAGAAACTGAAAAAGCTGCGAAAGAAGTTATTTCACTACCGATGCACACAGAATTAACTTTCGATATGCAAAAATATATATCTGACGCAATTAACTCATTTTTTCAATAACTCGGATTAATATAATGGCAAAAACACTTGTAGTTACACCAACATATAATGAAGCTGAAAACATCAAGAGATTAATAGAGTCGGTACTTTCACAAGGAGATGAAATTGAAATGCTGGTAATTGATGATAACTCTCCAGATGGGACTGCTTCGATCATAAAAGAAATTATGAAATCAAACCCACGAGTTCATCTTATTGAAAGGCCGGGGAAAATGGGATTAGGAACTGCATATGTGGAAGGATTCAAGTATGCATTAAAACGTAATTTTGAGTTTATTATAGAAATGGATGCAGATTTTTCGCATGACCCCAAAGAAATACCAAATTTATTAAAGAAGGCAGAAAATTATGATTTAGTACTTGGCTCCAGGTATGTTGACGGAATTAGAATTTTAAATTGGCCTATTAGTAGATTATTTCTATCATACGGAGCCAGTTTATACACAAGATGGATAACTGGCTTACCGGTTAAAGATACAACAGGTGGTTTTAAATGTTTTCGAAGAAAAGTGCTTGAATCAATAGATCTGGATAAAATAAAATCAAATGGCTATGCTTTCCAGATTGAGATGAACTTCAAAGCCTGGAAAAAAGGATTCAAAATAACAGAACATCCTATAATCTTCGCAGATAGAACCTATGGAACCTCAAAAATGTCTAAAAAAATTGTATATGAAGCTATATTTTTAGTTTGGAAACTTAAATTTCAAAGTTTATTTAGAAAAATATAGATTCAATGCAACTCTCTATTATCATAGTAAATTTCAATGTAAGAACATTTCTTGAAAATGCTCTATATTCCATTCAAAGAGCCACCCAAGATATCGAGCATGAGATTATAGTTGTCGACAATGCATCCGATGATGGTAGCATAGAAACTATTAAATCAAAATTTCCAGAAGTGAAACTCATTGAGAACAAAACAAACCTTGGCTTTGCAAAAGCAAATAATATAGGTTTAAAGTTTGCGTGCGGTAAATATATAGTATTACTAAATCCTGATACTATCGTTCAGGAAGACACTTTCATTTCATTGATAAAATTTTTAGACAGACATCCAGAAATTGGTATGGCTGGCTGTAAAATATTAAATCCCGATGGCACATTACAACTCGCATGTCGTAGAAGTATACCAACACCCTGGTCTGCATTTACAAAATTTTCAGGATTAAGTAATTTATTTCCAAAATCAAAAATATTTGGCAAATATAATTTAACATACTTAAATCCAGACCAAACATATGAAGTGGAGGCAATCAGTGGCTCTTTTATGTTTTTACGAAGAGAAGTTTATGAACAGGTTGGTGGGTTAGACGAAAGTTATTTTATGTATGGCGAAGATCTGGATTGGTGTTTTAGAATTCGCAAAATGGGATGGAAAATTTATTACTATCACCAGACCCAAATAATTCACTTCAAAGGTGAAAGTACAAAACAAAGCGATCTTAACGATTTACAATTGTTTTACAATGCCATGCATATATTCGTCCAAAAAAATTTGAAGAAATCACTAGCATTGCATTTCTTTTTACATTTAGGAATTATTTTACATTCAATTGGAGCATTTGCACTTCGATTTCTTAAGAAATCAGTATTCTTTATAATGGATTGGGTCTTTATTTTATTATCACTTGCTATTTCATTTTATCTAAGATTCGGACGAATATCATTACCTGATTATGCTATAATTCCTATTCTTATAATTCCAGGTGCTATAACGACATCTGTAATTTATTTTTTGGGTGGATATACAAAAAACAAATACTCAATCCCACGAACCACATCTGCAATTATATTAAGTTATTTGATTATATCTTCATTAACATTTTTCTTTAAAGAATTTGCTTTCAGCAGAATTGTAGTATTGTATTCTCTAATAGTATCTCTCATCTTATTAATTTCCTGGAGGATATTTATCAAAATTTTATTAAGATACAGCAAATCTGCACGTGGAGGGATTTTTGGTAGAAAAACATTAATTGTTGGAACAAGTGAGATTGCGCAACAGCTCAGCAAAAAATTAAGAAATCTGATTACGGACGGATATGATGTGGTAGGATATGTCGATGTTACAAGAAAAAATGTTGGAAATTCGATGAACGGAGTTAAAATTGTTGGAAGTATTGATAATATAAATAAAATCATAATTGATAATAAAATCAGCGATGTGATATTTTCTACTGATTGCCTTTCTTATAAAGAAATTTTCAATGTAATCTCTAAAGCAAAAAACCTGGGTGTAAACTTCAGAATGCTACCGAGCAATTTAGAAGTTATAATAGGCAAAACACATATTGATAATCTGATTCATATTCCATTAGTAGATATAAATTACAGGCTAGAATCTAAAGGATATCAAATAATAAAACGAGCTTTTGATATTTTATTTGGAATTTTGATGATTCTAATATTTGCACCTACAAAACGAGGATTTAAGGAAAAAATTTCTTATAATTTATTCTGGAAAGTTCTTCTTGGAAAGTATAGTTTAGTAGGTTTACCGTTAAATTTCACTATAAAGAACTCTCCAAAAGTTAGCTTTATAAAACCTGGCATAACAGGTATCGCACAGCTGGATATAAGAGAAAACTTATCAGATGAAGAAGTTGAAAATTACATAATATATTATTCAAAGAATTATTCACCACTACTTGATTTAGAAATATTAATAAAATGGTTAAATAACAAATTGAGGTAATTATGGCTAAAACAATATTGGATTTTGAAAAACCAATTATTGAATTAGAACAAAAAATAGAGGAAATGAAAAAATTGGGAGAGAGTATTGATTTAAAAAATGAGATTAAAAATCTTGAAAACAAATTAGAAGAAATGCGAAAAAACATCTACAAAAATTTGACACGCTGGCAAAGAGTACAAATTGCCCGCCATCCTGAAAGACCTTATACACTTGATTATATTCAAATGATGACTACCGAATTTGTAGAGTTGCATGGTGATAGAAATTTCAGGGACGACAAAGCTGTTGTTGGTGGTTTCGCCTTATTAGGTGAAGAACCTGTTATGATCATTGGAACGCAAAAAGGGCGTGACACCAAACAAAATCTTTATCGAAATTTTGGTATGCCAAATCCAGAAGGATATCGAAAAGGATTAAGATTGATGAAATTAGCAGCTAAGTTCAAAAGACCTGTAATAACAATGCTTGATACACCAGGAGCCTTTCCAGGTATAGAAGCAGAAGAAAGAGGACAAGCAGAAGCAATTTCACGAAATATTTATGAGATGACTCAACTCCCCACACCAATAATTGTGACAATAATTGGAGAAGGTGCTTCAGGTGGCGCGTTAGGATTAGGCGTTGGCGATCGAGTCTTAATGCAAGAAAATTGTTGGTTCTCAGTTATTGCCCCAGAATCCTGTTCAAGTATTTTATGGAGAAGTTGGGATTATAAAGAGCAAGCAGCAGAAGCACTTAAACTCACAGCACAAGATTTACTTGAACAAAAAATTATCGACAGGATAATCCCAGAACCCTTCGGCGGCGCACACAGAGATCCACAACAAGCTGCTCGAACTCTGAAGGATATACTCCTGGAAGAGTTAAAAAAACTAAAAAAGATTCCAATTCCAAAACTTATAGAAAAAAGAATCGAAAAATATTCTAAAATGGGAGATTGGGAAGAATAAATGGGATTATCAAATATCATAAATATCCGAGTTCGCTATGCAGAAACTGATCAAATGAAAGTTGTATACTATGCTAACTACTTTGTCTATTTTGAAAGTGGACGGAGTGAACTCTTGCGCTCAATAGGACTTCCCTACTCAGAACTGGAAAAGCTTGGCTATATTCTACCAGTAATTGAAGCATATGCAAAATATTATAAATCTGCTTCATACGACGACATTTTAGAAATTAAAACTATTTTAGAAAAAAATAACTATATTAAAATTAAGTTATCGTACGAGGTACGAACTCATTCAAATGGCGAATTAATTGCAGAGGGATACACAATTCACGGGTTCATAGATTCAAAGACTAAAAAACCAAAGCGTGCACCAGAGATCTTTATTAAAGCAATTGAAAAATACTCAGAAAGATAAAAAATGTTTCCTAAAGAACTTATCGATTTACTAATTTGTCCAAAATGCGGTGAAAAAGTAAAATATTTTGAAGAAGAAAATTACCTATACTGTGATGCCTGTGGAAAAAAGTACAATATAATTGATGACATTCCAATAATGACTATCGACGAGGAGGAAAATGGATCCAATATTAAATGATTCAAGGATATCACGCATAATCCAGGAAGCACTAATAGAAGATATAGGTTTAGGTGATATTACAACTGAAGCGATAATAACAAACGAAATAAGCGGAGTAGCCGAGATTATCTTAAAGCAAAATGCAATCATTGCTGGATTAGATATTGCTGAACTAGTTTTCAGATTTATTGATCCAGAAATAATTTTTGTAAAATTTCATAATGATGGAGAATTTCTACCAGGGAACACTATAGTTGGAAAAATTGAAGGAAATTTAACAAGTATTCTAAAAGGGGAAAGAACCGCCCTCAATTTTATGCAAAGAATGAGTGGAATTGCTACAATTACCCGTCAATTTGTAAATCTAATTAAAGATACAAATGCAAAAATTACTGATACTCGAAAAACTGCACCTGGACTTAGATTAATTGATAAACTTGCTGTTAAAATAGGAGGTGGTACAAACCATCGCTTTGGACTGGACGATATGATATTAATCAAGGATAATCATATTGCTGCTGCAGGTGGAATCTCGAACGCTCTTAATAAATGTCTGGATTACTTAAAAAATTCAAAGATGAAAATCAAAGTTGAAATTGAGACTAAAAACATAGAAGAAGTAAAAGAGGTTTTAAAAATTGGAAATATTGATAGAATTATGCTCGATAACTTCAAAATCGAGCAAATGGCAGAAGCGGTAAAACTTATTGATAAAAAATTTGAAGTTGAAGCATCAGGGAATATTAATTTAGAAAATGTACTTCGAGTAGCACAAACAGGTGTAGATTTTATCTCTATTGGCTACCTGACTCACTCCCCAAAAGCAGTTGATATATCTATGGAAATTGTGAGAACACGCTAACAAATCGTAATAATAATGTTTGATAAAATTAAGCAAATAAGTAAAGATACTTTAATTTACGGGACAAGTACGATTATTGGTAGATTATTAAACTTTATTCTGGTCCCAATTTACACTAATTTCCTTTCACCTCAGGATTATGGAATTACAGCTTATTTATATTCTTTAATTGCATTTCTGAACGTGATTTACAATTATGGAATGGAAACTGCATATTTAAAGTACTCATCAACACTGGAAATAGGCAATAAAAAACAGAACTTCAGTGTACCTTTCCTCTCAATAACTATCACATCAATAATTTTCTCAGGCTTAATTATAATATTTTCTGAAAATATAACAATACTAATTGATATCAATTCGAACTTAAAAACTATTATTACTTACTCTGCATTAATTCTATTAACTGATGCAATGGCAATAATTCCATTTGCATTACTCAGACAGGAGAAGAAAGCATGGAATTTTGCAACATTAAAATTCATTAATATCTTCATCAACGTTTGTTTTAACATAATATTCTTAATATTTCTTCGCAAAGGAATCGAAGGAATTTTCTTAAGCAGTTTATTAGCTTCAACAATAACCCTGATTCTCTTAATTCCAACAATATTAAAACATTTTACAATAAAGTTTTCACCAATTTTATATACAAATTTACTCAAATTCGGTTTACCATCTTTACCAGCCGGTCTTGCCGCTATGATGCTTCAGGTAATTGATCGTCCTATATTACGTCTTCTCACCAACGATCAAACAGTTGGTATTTATCAGGCTAACTATCGACTCGGAATTTTCATGATGTTAGTAGTTTCAATGTTCGATTATGCCTGGAAACCGTTCTTTTTTTCACAATCAAAAGAAGAAAATGCTAAAATTCTTTTTGCAAGAATAGCTTCTTACTTTTTACTGCTAATGTGTTTTGTTTTAATCTTCTTCACTCTATTTATTAACGATATAGTAGCAATTAAAATGTTTAACCGATTTATAATTCATCCAGATTATTGGTCGGGACTACATATTGTTCCCATCATACTTGCAGCATACTTATTCAACGGTTTAGCATTAATTTTCTCTTCAGGAATATATATCCAAAAAAAAACATATTTCTTACCAATTACAACAATAACAAGTGCTTTATTTAACATTGTTTGTAATTTTTTGTTAATACCAATTCTCGGAATCACAGGTGCTGCATTAGCTACACTAATCAGCTACTTTGTGATGGCTCTGTTAAACCTCTTTTTTTCTCAGAGGATTTATAAAATTCAATATGAATATTCAAGATTTTTCAAATCAATTTTTGTTACAACTTTTTTAGTTTTAATATATAGCATTTTCCAACAACATTTAAGTTCTTTTCCAATCAAATTATTAATTCTTATTACATTTCCTATCCTTTTATACATCATGAAGTACTTTGAAAAAGAAGAACTAAATTATCTTAAAAGTTTTTTAAGTAATTAAACATTTATTTAGTTTATCATTCCAATTTTTATTATATTATTTAAAGAAAATTAATATTTAATCATATGTTTGAAAAATTAGATAAAATAAAAAAGAGATTTGAAGAGCTAACACATTTACTAAGCGATAACGAGATTATTAACAATCAGGAAAAATATCGCCAATTAAACAAAGAATATAGCGACTTATCTGAAATAGTTAAGGTGTACGATTCTTATTTAAAATCGAAAGAAGAGCTAAGTGGCATTGATGAATTATTAGATAACCCTACCGATAACGAGATAAAAGAATTTGCTAAAACTGAAAAAGAAGAATTAGAGAAAAAAATAGAAATATTAGAAGAAGAACTTAAATCTCTTTTAATACCCAAAGATCCAAATGATTCCAGAAATTGTATTTTAGAAATTAGAGCAGGAACAGGCGGTGATGAAGCAGGACTTTTTGCTGGCGACTTATATAGGATGTATACAAAATACGCTGAAAAAAATGGTTGGAAGGTTGAATTAATTGACTTTAATGAAGGATCAAAAGGTGGGTTTAAAGAAATAGTAATGAGAATAAGTGGTGAAAACGCTTACGGTAAGTTAAAGTATGAAAGTGGAGTTCATAGAGTGCAGAGAGTACCTGAAACTGAAGCACAGGGTCGAATTCATACTTCAGCTGCAACTGTTGCAGTTTTGCCAGAGGTTGAAGATGTGGAAGTTGAAATAAATCCAGCAGATTTAGAATTTGATACATATAGATCTGGAGGTAAGGGTGGTCAAAATGTTAACAAGGTAGAAACTGCTGTAAGAATCACACATAAACCCTCAGGAATTGTGGTTGCCTGTCAGCAAGAGCGCTCACAGTTAAAAAACCGTGAATTAGCAATGAAAATGCTAAGAGCAAAGCTGTATGAATTAAAAATAAAAGAACAAGAAAACGAAATAACTGAGAAAAGACGTTTAATGGTAAAATCTGGAGATAGAAGCGAAAAAATCAGAACATACAATTTCCCACAAAACAGAGTTACTGATCATCGTATTGGACTAACACTTTATAACTTGAGTGAGTTTATAGATGGTAAGATTGATGAGATGATCGAACAACTACAACTTGCAGAGAAAACAGAAAAATTAGCAAACGCAGATTAACAGGATTATTAATAATTTAAAACTAAATTAAAAAAATAAGAGCCGATTCACAATAGAACCGGCTCTTATTTTTTTTTCACTTCTTATTTGATACTATTTCAACATTACTATCTTCTTTACACTTGTAAATGAACCACTATTCATACGAACAAAGTAAATTCCACTTGGTACCAAATTATTTGACTCATTAGTACCGTTCCATTCGATTGTATGATATCCTGCTGATTTAACTTCGCTTAGTAGTGTTTTTACTTTTCGGCCAAGAATATCATAAACAACAACATCAACTTGCGCAGCTTTTGGTACAGCAATCTCAAATTTTGTTGTTGGATTAAACGGATTCGGATAGTTCTGACTTAAAGAAAATTCTAATGGTAATGCTTCACCATTTTCAATCTTAAGTTGTAGCATTGTTAGATCAGAATTACTAATCTTTATACTGCCTTCACCTTTAAGAGGTGTAATATCCTTTTCATTAGAAGGATCTACAAGAGCAAAGTTTTTCCCATAAGCATTTGTAACATTCCATTCTATAGTAATTGGATATTCGACACTTTGTAGAATAATATTTCGTTCCAGTGTTCCTTCAATATTTTTTGGATAAGTTTCAAGTATCCTATGAGAAGCAAATCTTACATCAAATAAAGTTGAAGGTGGAAGTGGTGGCATTTCATAATAACTCAGGTCAATATTTCCATCTGCATCAAGTCCGAAATAAAGTATCTGACTATTACCATTCTTATCTGTAATTTTGATTGTATTAAAATTCTCAACATTTGCTAAATAACGAGCTTGCTCTTTTAAGAATAGTGATCCGCTCGTCAGGGTTAATGTTCCTGCTTGATTAACTTTGACCCAATATGCTTTAGTTGGCTGAATAGTGTTAGTTATAACATAACCATTATTATAGGCATAGAACGAACTAGCTATATTTCCAGGAGGATCGGCTGTAACAGACGATGTAGAAATTTGCTGTGTAATTGATCCAATAAGATTCCAACCCGGTGTTACATCAATGATTAATTGATTCAATCTATTACCGAACATCCTTTGTGCAGTAGTTGCAGGGAATTTTAACCAATATCCAATACCTGGAAGGAGTGAATCTCTCTGTACATAACCATTTGAAAAGGCAAATGCATTTGAAATTGCTGTAGGATACAATGTTGTTTTTGAAGAATCTCCTGGTATAAATGGTATGGACACAAGATTCCAGCCCTGATTAAATGTATACACATTACCGGGATTAATATCAGGATCTTTTCTTGGTGTAATTTTATATTTTGCATTTCCGACAAACACAATACCTGTTAATGGCACGATACGATCCCCAACATAGAGAATTTCTTTATTTAACAATGTATCAGCCGGGAAATTAGAGTATTTTGTTTTCCCTTCTCTACGAATCAGTACATTACCGGAACCATCATTTACTAAAAATTCCCAGGGACTTGCGAATGTGGGTGATACATTTGTTACATTCACTGAATCGAATCTTACAAGCATACCTTCCCATTTTTCTGCGGATGGTGTGCCATCTGGAACACCTGTTTGAAATGTAGAGGTTGGTAAACTCACTGGTTCTGGAATAGGGCGATTAGTTGCAAGGATTTCTATTGGATCTCTAACATTATCAATTCTTGTTGTTGTTGCTCCACCAAAGCTAATATATTCATAAACTCTACCAGTTACCCGCACACTATCACCGCGTTTTGCAACAGCCAGAGTTGATTCTGGACCAACAACCCAGATACCACTCCATGGAGCATTTCCACTTTGTATATACCAGCATGTTGTACCTTCACCTTCGCCCGGACCACCTACTCCACTAATTGTTAGATCACTTGTGTCAGCGGTAATAACACCACTAACAGTAATACTATCAGCGCCATAATATGGAGAAATACCGTTTGCATATGGAGTATATTGGATATCCTGAATTGTCAATGGGGGATTTTTAACTGTAAAGAAGAAAAATCCCTTCGATGTATCTGAATACAACATTGGATGTGCATTTGCATAAATTGAAACATAATTTTGACCAGTTAATTCTTCGTGTGAAAATGCTTTAAAGAAATATTTTATATTAGTTCCAGCTGATTTTGGAGTAATAGTATAAGTTGCAATGGCAGTATCAGCCATTGATGGTTTCGACATTTTAAATGACTTAAATGCGGCATTGTTAGTACTGGTATAAATCAAAACACTATCAATTGGATATCCATTTTGTAATCTAATAGCTGTTACTTCAATCTTAATTGTATCCGAAGGAGTAACGAAAACTGGATATCTCCTATGAGATTGTAATCTTGGTAAATCTACTCCATAAACGATATCCCCAGGCCAAACTGGTGCTATGCGATATCCCCTTGGATTTTCAGTTCCTGCCACAGATTGCATTATGCCTCTAATTGTATCAATTCTGGAACCAACTGGTGGAACCGAAAACTGATAAGTTGTATCTTGCCTGCCAGGTACCGTTGTAAAGTATCTTGAAGCATCGTAAGTACCTATCACATCGCCATTATCATTGACCATATCAAATGTCCCACGTTCAGGATTGATAATTGATCTAACAGTCCAATTATATAATTCAACATAATGCCATTCCCATTGTTCACCCGTTGAATATTTTATTTTACCACCAGGATAGGTCCCATGATAAAATGGATTTGGTTCATCGGATGGAAATTTTTTCCTTTCCGGTAAAGGATAGCCCGATGCAATTATTTCAAAGTTATTAGGACTAATACTTGTTGGTAATGGTGCAAATTGAGTTGTTGTGTTCATAACGCTGCCTTGACCAGGATATAAAGGAAAATCCCAATTAAATCCATCAACTCTAACCACGTCACCTACTTCCAAATTAAACATAGCTTGATAATATTGTGAATCTGCAGCAGTGAAAGGATCACTTCCACTTCCTATTGGAGCTCTCAATACAACACAATGCCATGGTCCATTAAATTCCTCCGGATCACTATAATATCCTGTATCTGCAAGTACAAGTGTATAGCCAAAAGCAGTGTAGTTAAAAACTTTTACAGGCACAACAACCACACCAACTATGGTATAAATTGAGTCGCTATTGGTCTGGGCTGTATTACCATTCTTTGGATAGATAAAATTACCAGCTTGCAAATAATACTTACTCGGGTCTGTTAATTGAATACTATCGGCTTTTGCTAAGGAATCAGGATGATTATACTGTAATTCCTTAATAGTTTTAAACGGAAAATTTGTAGGACCAGGATTTTTATTAATCACCCTGTGTTTCTTGAAAATATCTTGTGCTTGAGAATTATTATTGAAACTTCCAAAAATTAGAAAAAAGATAAAACTCAATAGTACAATTTTTGTACTCGTGATAACCATTTTTCTCATAACATACTCCTTTTTAAATTAATTTTGAAGTGGTTTGTTTATCTAATATACAAAATATTGAATGGAAAAAAAAGTATTACTTAATTAAAAACATTGCGTTTGTTCGCTTATAATTTGGCGTTATTAGATAGTAAAAATAAACTCCAGAGGATTTGTTAAAAGATGAGAATTCAACTTCATAATAACCTTCATCATATTCATTGTCGGTGAGCGTTTCAATGTAGCGTCCAAGCACATCAAAAACTTTAATTTGTACACGAGTTGGTTCGAACAACTCAAATCCAATGTAAGTGATTTCATTAAAAGGATTTGGATAGTTTTGGTAGAGTATAGGTTTTGGAATTTCAACAGGAGGAGAAGGTGGCAGAGGTTCATCGCCTCCAAGATTATAAGTCTTGAGTATCGTTCCAAACGCTCCAAATACAAGACCATTTTCAATATTCAACAATTCAACATCATAGATATTGTTGTTTGTATATGTTTTGGAAATAAACCATCTTCTTCCGCCGTTAGTAGTTTTTATAAGATAACCGTCACTACCAGCAATTAAGCCAGTTGAATCATCAATAAATTTAACTGAGTAATAGTTTGCTTTTTTGGGTGGGCTTGGTTGAAGAGCCTGAATAGCGAGAGAATCAATTTTTAAACAATCCCCACCACAATCTGTTTTAAGTATTGTTTTATTCGAACCTACAAACCAACCTATATCCTCATTCAAGAAGAAAACATCAAATAATTCATTTTTAAATAATGTTTCAATTTTTTGCCAACTTGTTCCACCATCAATGGTTTTATATATCAAACCAAATTTTCCTACAATCCATCCAATATTGTCGTTAATAAAAAAAATTGCATTAAGATCTGTTGTATCTTGAAAAGGTTGAACTGCCCAGCTAAAACCATCGTCAAGTGATTTAAGAATTGTTCCTTTTGTTCCAACTGCCCAAAAAGTCTGCCCCAGTGAAAATACAGATTTTAGGTCACGAGTTGTTGTGCCATGATTTACCGTGATCCAGCTATTTCCATTGTCATTCGATTTTATAATTGTGCCTTTTTCACCCACTACACAGATTGTGTTAGGTTGAGAGAGTTTATTTATAGCAATGGAGTATAGAAAATTTTTAACTCCGCTATTGATATCTGACCAGAATTCACCACCGTCGTATGTTTTCAGAACGGTACCATTCTCACCCACACAGAAGCCCAATGAACCATTAACAAAAGCAGCATCATAGATACTTCTTCTTGTACCATAACCAATCATTTCCCAATTAGATCCAGCATCTTCTGTTTTATATAGATTGATAAATTCACCAACGATCCAACCGTAAATCTTTGAGTAGAACGAAATTGATCGAAGTGTTCCTTTATATTCAATTGTATCTGCAGACCAGGTAAATCCAGAATTAGAAGTTTTAAGCAATAGACCATTTAATGTTACAGCAAATCCAGCATTAACTGAATTAAAAAAAACATCAGAAACCAAATAATTGCGAATTTGACTAAACCAGTTTTTACCACCATTCGTAGTTTTAAGAAGTACTAGATTTCCACCTATCCAACCGGTTGTATCATTAATAAAAAAAACCGTTTTTAAATTTTCTCGGGTACCGGCGAACAAAGTATCCCACTTTACACCAGAATTTGTAGTTTTAAATATTGTCCCATAATCTCCTACAATAAAACCTAAATTCTGAGATAGAAAATGAATTTTGTTTAAATTATAAATCGCCAAATTTGGTGATCTGCTCCAGGAATTGCCACCATCAGTGGTTTTTAGTATCACACCATTATTGCCAGTAGCATATCCATAATTTTCATTAATTAAAAATACATCATTTAACCTATCAGCTACACCACTTTTGACAAATTTTGCAGTCTCTGAACCAAGAACTTTTTTTACAATAACACCAGAATCTCCAACAGCTATAATATTGTTTCCTTTAACATATACTGCTCGTAAGGTAGATTTTGATCTATCAATTTCAGAAGTTATAATCCAGCTCTCACCACCATCTATAGTTTCAATAATTGAACAATTAGCACCTACAGCAACTGCATTTTGATTTGAGACCGCAAAAACATCGTAAATTGCATTCCCTTGTGGAATAGGATTTTTCCATTCCCAATTTACTTGAGAATAACCATTTAAATTTACAATAAGAAAAGTTATTATATGAATAACACTTTTAAATTTCATTCTATAACTTACTTTAATAACAGCATTTTTCTAACAATCTTAAATTTGCCCAGATCATCAGTAATTCTACAGAAATACACTCCTGATGGCAAATTTGTTCCATCGAAATATACAGCGTTTCGACCCTGGAAAAAGAGTTCTTCCTTAGCCAACACAGCAACTTCCTGACCGATTGTGTTGTAAACCTTGATTGTTACAATACTTTTTTCAGGCAAATCGAATTCTATGGTTGTAACTGGATTAAATGGATTAGGATAATTATTTGAAAAAATCTCATTTTCAATAATCGGTTTATTCTTGCTCAATACCAAGCCACTGCCATATCTTAAAGTTACACCTTGCAGGCCGACTGCCCATACATTTGATGTATCAATTGCATATATACCATTTAAATTTGTTCTTACTGGCGAGGGAAGATTTAACCAATTTAAGCCACCATTAGTTGTGGAAAGGAAAATACCATTTGCACCTACTATCCAACCTGTTAATGAATCAACAAACGCTACAGATTTTAATTCTTTCTTTACACCTGAATACTGCCCAAACCAGGTGTTACCACCATTTGTAGTTTTTAAAATAGTGCCACTATTCCCGACAATCCAACCATATTTATCATCTACAAATTGTATTGAATTTAACTTAGAGTAGGTTCCAGAATATTTAATATTCCATGTATTGCCAGCATCTGTAGTTCTAAGTATTGCACCTCGAGCACCAATTACACATCCAGTAGTATTATTAACAAATCCAATATCATACAGATTGTTTCTGAAGTTTGTTTTAATTCTATACCAAAAATTACCGCCGTTTGTTGTTTTAAGCACAATACCACTTGATCCAACTGCAAATCCAAGATCAGGATTTACAAAATAAACTTTCTTTAACAGACTTGTTGTACCATAATATGTATTAATCCAGGACGTCCCTCCGTCAGTTGATTTTTTAACAAGTCCGCGTTTGCCTACAACTACTATATTCATAGAATCTATCATAAACAAGGAATTCACCTTTTGACCGATAAGAGCATATTGTAAAATCCAGTTTAATCCACCATCAGTGGTTTTATATGCTATTCCATCTTTACCAAGTGCCCAACCATTTCTTTGATCGGAAAAATGTACAGAATAGAGGTTATCATAGTGACCTTTAGAAATTTTTATCCAGGTATCTCCACCATCTGTGGTTTTAAGAACCAAACCCTTAGCTCCACCAGCCCAGCCGTTAACTGAGTCGATAAAATAAATAGCGTCAAGCCATTCGGTTGTACCTGAATTCTGCTGGTACCAGCTCAATCCTTTATCTAATGTTCTAATAATAGTTCCGCTCGAACCGCATGCCCAACCTCTTGCAGAGTCAATAAAATGTACATCTTCTAACCAGGAAAGTGTAGGTGAGAATGCTGAGCTCCAGGAACTACCACCGTTTGTTGTAATTCTTATAGTACCACCCTTACCTACTGCAACAGCACGATAAGGTGTAAGTACCTTAACATCCATCAAAGTTTGTGAGGTACCAGAGTTCTGTTGTGTCCAGAGTGTTCCACCATTTGTGGTAGCGAATATTTTACCCGAATCCCCAACTGCAAAACCAAGATTTGAATTTATAAAATCAATACCGAATAATCTCACTGGTGAAAGCACAAATTGAGTTGACCAGCTGTTTCCACCATCACTTGTCCTATAAACCATACCAGCATATCCAGCAGCCCAACCATTATTTTCGTCTAAAAATTTTAATCTAAAGAGTGGAATACCACTTCTAACAATTAGTTTATTCCAGTTGTTTCCGCCATCTGTTGTTTTAAGGAGTATTCCTCCTAATCCAGTAGCAAATCCTGTATTGTCATTCACAAATGTTATATCGTATAATGTAGAATTAGTTAGCCCGATACCAAATTTTAAATCCCATAGTTGTCCATTATCTGAGGATCTAAGAATAGAAGACATTGGTGTCGAGAGGAAAACATTTCCATTTGGTGTTGCACATAATCCATATATTGTATTATTTGTCGGGAACGGATTTTGGAATGCCCAGAATTTTTCTGATGAATCATAAAATATAATTAGTTCTTCAAATTCTGTTAGATTCGCTGGATGGTTGTCGAAAATCGACGAATCTATATTTTCATATATTTCATCGTCATCATCGACTTCTAAGCTATCAATACCCTGTGCAAAAAGTTGATTAACGATTAAGGTAAATAATACTATAAAAGATATATATTTAAATATTAATGTTTTCATAACTCACTCCATAAATTATTTTGGTTTTAATATAAAGCTTGTAGATACAAAACCTTCTTCCGGCTTTCCAGTTATTTCAAGTTCCTGTCTATCAGGTTCTGATATCAAATCAAATGCTCGGAGCGATTCTTCATCCACAAATACTTGATAAATACCAGGTGGTACAGTTGGAAACTCAAACTCTCCTTGCGAATTAGTCACGGTAATTTTTCTAATTTTACCTGCTTTAGATAACTTTATAGTAACACCACCTACAGGATTTCCAGATTCATCAACCACAACTCCATTGATTATACCACCAGTAACAATTGGTATATCAATTCTTTTTAATTTATTAGGTTCAGATTTTATAGTTATACCTTCGTATAATGGAACTAAAAGAGGATCATCTAAATCAATAGTTCTAACTTTTAAAATATAATCACGGTATAATTCACCTGATATTAGATAATTATAATCACTATATTTTCTAGAATATGGAACTCCAAATCCGGCCTTCAGCTGACCAGAAATACGAATATCTTTGAGATATTGTTCACCTTTATCTTTAATTCCATTTCTATTTAGATCAATAAATGCGGAATTTAAGAAATAACCTCTTTTCCTTTGTGTAATTCTGTTAAAAAGTAAATCGAATGTCTGTGTTGAACCAATCACTTCACCGCGGATACTTGCAGAATAAGTATTACCGAAATTTCCTTTAATCATTGAAAGCGCAGCGCTAAAATAACTGGGATTGAAAGTTAAATTGAGAAACGCAAAAATATCATTAGTAATGAAATTTTTTTCTGTAACGAGATTCAAGGCAAGTGATGAAATAAATGAAATAGTTATTCCAATCTGTACCGTTTTTAATCGGTTAACAACATGATCAAACCTGGCGCCAGCAAATATATTTGAAAAGACAGTTGGATTTGTAGATACATTCAACAAACTTTCGATATATTTTGTTTTAAATGTTTTATCTATATCTCTATATTCTTCTTCATCTGTATCTTCATTATAGAATAGTTCTCTTATTAAATACGTTGTACTGGATAAATATCTTGAAAATGAATAGTTAACTGATAGGCCTTTAAAAATACTTCCGAATCCAAATCTTAAGAATTGTTCATCACCTTTTTCCAGAAGGTTTTGGTCAAAGTTAGCATTCAAATAATTTGCAGTAATAGTTGTTGTAAATGGATAATGTATACTTGCACCATACGAATTTGTAATATTTCTTGGATTCAATATTTTATTTTTGTTGTGTATAGAATACCTTACATTAAATATTTTCTGATCGTGTGTTTGCCAGTTTAAATTTGCTCTTCCCAGCACAAAAGGTGAGAATTCAGCATTGGCATACAAGTTATTATATAGCCGAACCGTTGTATAAGTATAGGGGAATATTTTATCTTTTAGATTTTCTCTGTTAAGATATTCAACACCTGCTCCTAAAGTGATGTGTTGTGTTGCACCATATCTTAAATCTCCAGATGAATAGACAGGATAATTTTTTATTCGAAGAACGCCACCTGATAATCTATAATCTAATTCGCCCGGAGGAATCATTGTATATGGAATAATCATATAGCTAGTTTTTAATTGTTCTTGGCCGTACCAGTCATAAAATCTTTCGGTAATTTCATTGTATCCGAAATATAGTGTCATAGGTGTTTCGATAGCGGTATCTCTTTCAGTAAAAGTATAAACAGGCGGAATTCCTCTTCCAGTCAGATAATATTCACTTAAAGCATTAACATTAGATTTTACAACATAAGAACTGAAAACACTTCTCCTCTCAGGAGGTATATTTGTAATATCGATACCAAATAAATTTCCTCCAACAAAAGATCTTTTATATATATCACCAAATGTAATTTGTTGTAAATATCGATTATCGAAGAAAGGATATTTTATCGAGCCTTGAACATCTCTTTCTTTAATTTTTTTATTTAATGCACCACGAATTGAACCTTCAAAATCACCCCATAAAAATTGCCCACCAAGTAAAAGGTTATATCGTGTATAGATATCTTTATTTTGAAGTTTATATGAATTTATATTGTAATTTAATTTACCCAGGTTTAATGGTAGCGGTTTTCGACCGATATATAAATCGGAAACAATAATTTCTCTCTCGACCTGTCTGCGATAGTTCCTTTGGCGCTGTCTTTGCTGAATGAATGGAAATGGAGATTTACTTTTCAGCACCACCTCCAACCTGTTTTCATCAAACTTTATATTCCACTTAAACAGGTCCCTAAATATTCGCTCATGAATAAAAACTTTTTCTTTAATTCTGTAATAATCGACACTTCTGAAATTGATAAAATTATTTTTATACCTTGCTTGATTGGTTTCAAAATTAATATCAAAAGTTGAATCCTTTGAAACTATAAACCCCTGTAAATAATTTTTATCAAAATTCAACTCGTATTTTAATCTTAGAAAATCAAAGATGTCGGTAATTGGTAAATAGACATCTTTATCCCTCTTTAGTATTGTTATCTCAATTCGTCCAATTCTTGTTTCAAAAAAATCAACAATAAGTGTATCAATATTTTTAGTTGATACTTGTGAATACGCACTATCAATCTTTATAAAAAAGAATATTGCACAAATAAGAGATAACCCTGATAATATTTTTTGATACCCCTTCCCATTGAATATCATTATTGAATCCTAAAATTATATTTCCAGCTCTTTGGTTCTGTTTTAATTACAAATTTAGCTGCATCGTCATATCGTTTTGGTTCGGCTATCACATTCAATATATAATCTCCATGTGTTAAATCTTTGATATCCACAATAAAATCGCGCTTAATTTCTTTATAGACAACAAAATGTCGCCATTCTTTCTTGACTAATTTACCACTTTTATCAGTAATCATAAAATTAAACATACCCCAATAAGAACTATTTCCACCCCGAAACATATTGATTTTAAAATGAAGTTTACCATCTTTTATTTCAATAACTGGATTTCCCATTGTATCAAATGTTGTAGTTAATTTACCTTTACGATAATGAAAAGGGATAGATAGTTGTTGTTGTATATCAAATCCAATTCTTGCACCTGATGGATTCTCTTTTATTTTTAATTGTCTCCCAATTTGTTTGGAATTCACAATAACTCTTGCCCAGTATTCTCCATCGCTTATACCAGCAGGTGGACTTACCATAACGCGCACAATTTTCTTCTCATTTGGTTTTAGTACCATTTTTGTAGGATAAGTAGTTATCCATTCTGATGCAGATTTATCATCACCCGATAATTTTTCGGGTGTTGCAATTACTAACCTGTTTGAATCATCAGTAGCTGTATAGCCATATTTTAATTCAAACCATACTTCTATCTCATTGTTAGTAGAGTTAGAAATTTCCAAGGCTGCTGAGCGTTTTGGTTCATTTATAAACAATACTGTGGGGGATACTCTGACATATGAGTAAAGATTTACTGTTAGTAAAAAGATAAAAAGTATTAATACTAATTTTTTCATCTAATTTATAAAATTTTGCTAGTTATTAAGCGTTTATGATTACAAGAACGGTGCTTTAACCATAAATATATGTTAAAGCACCGCTCAATATTTTTAAGTTTTAAATATTAGAAACTAGTAAATGATGCTGTTACAACCATTAATCCTTGGTAGTCAACGCCAGGCATTACATCCATTGGGACAGTAATGATCATTTCTGGTGAGAATGAGAATGCATCAACACCAGCTGGGAGTTGGAATTCAAATGTTGGGATTGTCTTTGGTTGTGCATCTGCATCAAGTCCACCAACATATGCCCATGCTTTTGGATATTCTACAAATACTGCACCAGGACCATCATAGCTCAACAGTTTTGTTGGAAGATATTGGAAATTGATTAATACATTTGCGCCTGGAACTGCGGTGCAAACGAAATCAGTATAATCATCAGGATCCATTAATGCATCAGGCTGATTGTTCATATCAACATATTGCCATGCACCATCAGCAATATTTGGGAATACATGGTATGTTGAACCTTGACGTAATGTTGCAAATGCATAGCTACCTGGATCAAGGGTTAAACCACCTTCAATTGTAACTATCACTGGTGCATATGCTGTGGCAGTTGGGGTTTGAGCATTTACCATTAATGCTGCAAACAGCAATACTACTAAGGAAAACATTAAGCGTTTCATTTTGTAACTCCTTTTTTGTTGTTAGTTTTTGTTAATTTTAGTTAATTAAGGGTTAATTAAATTTTTAATTAAACTTTTTTTTCATCAGAATACCGCTGATGCGCCGTCCGAGATGAAACCAGTTGTATAAACTTAATTCTGATTTCGACCTCCTTTCAAAGAACATTAGTTTTACATATTATAATATTTTTGAATTACAAAGTCAAGTTTTAAAAATTAAACATGTCATTCTGAGCTTAGATTCTTCGCTTCGCTCAGAATGACATTGTAAAAATCACTTCATTAATACCATTTTCTTCATTAGCTGGGTAGTTGCACCGGTCTCAATTCCCTTAGCAACTAAACGATAGAAATAAATACCTGAAGACAAATTACTTGCATCAAATGTAACAGATTCAGCACCATACATCATCTCTTCATTGTCTATCAATGTCGCTACTTCCTGTCCAATCATATTGTAAACCTTCAACGAAACAATAGCATCCTCAGGTAAATTGAATTCTATTGTTGTTGTCGGGTTGAATGGATTTGGATAGTTTTGATATAATACAAATGCTTCCGGAATTTCAGGTGCAACTGGCGGTGGAACTGCTATGGCTTTCAATGTACTTCTTCTTAAGAAAGGAACTTCAGATAATGTCTTTGTACCTGTTAATTCTAACTTCGTTCCAAAGCTAACTGTATCTAGATCACCGCTAAATGAACCATTAATCGCAGCTACAACATCGTTCAAATTGCTATAATCAAATCCATCATCCTTTGTTGTCATCTTTGGATCTGCAAGTGCAACTATTTGATTTATAGTTAAACCATGCAATTCATTTCCAGGATTCCAGTAAATCAATTCGCCAAATCCATTAGGTGTATTTCCCTGTTGACTTGCTGCAATATTGAATTTAAGCGCAACAAGGTTTGCTAGTAATACATTGTTAGCCTTTGAAGGTGGAGCTGCTTTGAGCAATTTTACCCATGGTTTTCCACCAAATGTTTCAAGTGCTCCTGGTGATCCTGTATGTACATTACCTTTTTCCCACAATGTTTTCCACATATCCTTATATGTTAACATTTTCAATTTTCCAGTTCCTATTTCTATACCGGATGATGGGAAAATCTCGGCTGCAACATTACCATATGTTGGCATAGGTAGACGTGGTTGGTTCAATTTCCACAATGGTGATGTCACATCCACAGTATTCTTAACTGGTTTTGCTGCTGGTAACCACCAGTATTTTGCCTTTACCTGCTTACCTTTTGCACCATATGCATGAATATTTATTATATCACCATTTTCTAATTCATCTGTAAATGTATAATCAAACTTCTTGTTCTTTCCATCAATTGCACCAGCAAGTGTATAATCAACACCAGCAGTGAGTGTTACACCATTTTTCTTAACAACATGTGGGAACGCTGGCAATATTGCCGCACCTTCAAAATGTAATTGATTATATCCATCGGCAGGTACTGTTAACTCCAACTCAAATTCAACTTTATCAGGTTTACGTTTAATAATCTTTTGTAACTTACCACCAGTTGTAGTAACAAGTTCTGTATGTGTAAATGATCTAAAACTACCTGGATCACCACCAGTTCCAGTTAATGTTATAATCGTAGTCCAGCTACCAGCATTGTGTTTTAATGTAACAGTTGCATTTTTTGGACCAGGTGAAGTTGGATTTAAAGTTATCGTCAAATCGTATGATTCAGAAGGCAGTATTGTTAAAGGTCCAGTCGTGCTTAATTCATATTCTGTATTTGTTGTTGTAATTGAACTTATCTCTAAGTCACCGTTCCCGGTATTTTGAATTGTGAATGTTTTTGATACTGGAGAACCGATAAACACCGTACCATAAGCCCAGCTTAATGGATCTACAACAATAACTGGTTTTTTTTCTGTACGTACAATTCTAATTTCTAATCCAGCATTTAAATCCTCACTGGCAGGGATTTCATATTCATATGTATAAAGCATATTTACGAATACTTCTGGCTCGCCAGCGGGAAATTCCATCTTTAATGTTCCTGATGTTAAATTCAGGTCAGAAGGCCAAGAGATTAAAATAGAACGGGCTGGGACCTCATATGTTGGTTTTACAAAAAACTTCCAAATAGTTTGATCGCCACCTGTTGTTGAACGGAAATCTTTTCTTGAACCTTTACCAATATTTTCACCACTAATACTTAGAAACCGAGTATCAAATGGTCCTTCTCCAGGTGGGCTTGGAGGGAGTTCAGCTTCACCCAATGCTGGATCAATATACAATGTAGCATCTGAATGTAAACCAAAATAAATAGTATCTGAGAGCAAACCATCCGTTACATAAATTGGCGCTTGAAACTGAGTTAACTGTCCATACAGTGATTGGCTGAGTATAAGGGAAAAGACCAAAACACCGAGGATTGTAAACCATTTTTGTTTTTTCATGATAACCTCACTTATTTGTTTTTTAATTGGGTTAATTATTTGATTTAATTTAACAGATTTCATTTTATAAAGCAAATTATTATTTAGGTACTGCTGGAAGGAGCAACCCTCCAGCAGCACAATAAAATTACTTCATCATTATTGCTTTCTTTACAGAGGAGAACCCATCACTTGTCATCTTTACAAAGTATACACCGCTTGGGACTAGTTCACCTCTTGAATTGGTACCGTTCCACTCAATTGAATGATATCCAGCACTCTTTACTCCATCAAACAAAGTAGCAACTTTGCTTCCAAGAATGTCGTACACTGCAATTTCAACACGAGATGTTTTTGGTACAGCAAATTCAAACTTGGTTGATGGGTTGAATGGGTTAGGATAGTTCTGGCTGAGGTTGAACTCAACAGGAACATTGTCCATAGTACCAACTTTCAAAGCAATATTCGATACATTTGGATTATCTATCTTCAAAGCACCCTTATCAGAATTCATAACATAGGTCTTTTCACCAACCTGTATTGCAAAACTCTTTGTCCTGCTCACAAGTTGATACTCTACTGTAACTGGGAAGGATGCAGAATTAATTCTTATATTGTATTCTGCATTCTTATCTGCTGGATAAGCTTCAAGCATTCTCTGAGAAGCATAGCGGACATCAAACATACCTTCTGGTGCACTTGGTGGTAATTCAAAGAAGTCAACCGGGAATTTACCATCATTTTCACCAAAGTATAATGTTTGTTTATTTCCAGCTTTATCAGTAATGATTAATTTATTGAATGCAGAAATATCTGGCATCTGGTATTCAGCATTGCGCTTTGCTGTTGCAGAAATAACAAGATTACCAGCACTACCAGCTTTTATCCAGTATGCTTTACCTGGTTGAATTATATTGGATACCACATAACCACCACTGTATGCATAGAAAGGAGAACCAGCACCACCAGGTACAGTAACACTAGAAGCTGCAACAGCTGTGCTAATTGAACCAATCATATTCCATCCAGCCTGAACTGGAATATTGAGGTTATTTATACCGGAACCATAAATTTCAACTGTTTGAGCAGCATTGAATTTTAACCAGTAACCAGGTCCAGGACCAAGCGTACTTTCAACCACATATCCTGTTCCGGGTACATACTTAAATGCATTAGAAACAGATGTTGGGAATAGAGAAGATTTCGGACCAGTTATCTGCACCGGTACGGAGACCATATTCCAGAGATTATCCACTGAGAATGTTCCACCAGGAACCGAAGGCACACATACTGCGCGCATTACAAACCTACCTTCGACATTACCACCAGGTTCACCAATTAGAACATTTCTGGTTGGCTGCCATAGAGCTGTAGGATCTTCTTCCCACACTTTTGCACTATCTTCTGTAAAGTAACTTGTAATTGCTCTATGATTATCAGGTATCCATGGAATACTTGGTTCATAATAATCCCAACCTGCTGGGAATACACTCCTACGTGAAAATTGTATTCCAGCCCAGAAATCCTGTCCTTCAGCAAATTGAATTCCATCACCATCACCTACTGGTAGCGACATCCATCTACCATTTGTGGTTATATAATCATCACCTGAGAATTTCTTTCTCCAGAGTATCGGACCGGGACTTGAATCTGTACCTGCAGCCCAAACATATAGTATAATTGAATCTGGATAAGTAACGCCCTGATATGAGTTAGAATAAATTGCATCCAGATTCATTAGCTTAATATCAGTTGGTGCAGTATAGCGAACTGCTGCACAGATTGCTGAATCTTGATGGTCACGACCCCAGAATGAATCAGCTAAATCGTTGGAGTCATCATAAGTGATCGTGAAGGCGTAAGCTGGATATGCTCGCCCATAGAAAATTGTACTATCATTTAACCTTACCATATCTTCAGGTAAATCTACCCAAATTCTATAGAAATATGTTCCTCTTTCCGTTACAGGGAAGGACAATACGACAGAGTCAAATTGTGCATAAGAGAGACCACCTCGACCTACTGGTGTCTGAGTTGCCCCACGAACTGACCACCTTAATGTATAAGGACCATGTGCATAACTACCAATATTTCTTACCTTTACTTGAACCTGTATATTTGGCATAGGTGGAGCTTTAGGCGCAATTGTATTCAGTTGTTTCACTTCCCATATCGCAAGATCATATTCTTTCGCAATATCTATTGTCTTTGTTCCAAGATCATTATCAGCATCTTCATCACCAGCATAAAATGCTTTTACATAAACTTTGAAATCTCCGCTTGCTGTTGGAGATACAGTTTGTGTAAATCTCAGTGTAGCAAATTTCCCATTCCAGGTTATACCTGTGAAGGTTTCAGAGGTGCCATCACCAGAGTGTGCAGGTTCGGAACCAACTTTGTATGTTAATGGTACACTTGATGGATTTGCCTCTACTCCACCATTGAAAATGGTTACAATAACTGTTTCTGGTACTCCAATTGCATGTATACCAGTATAGTTTTTAAGATCAACACCAACAACGGCAATGTCTTTTTGTGGCTTGTAATCTGTATTAACCTTTAAGAACTTCAAAGTAGTTAGCGAAACTGGACGACCATCACCAAATGCCGCGGCACCAGGTATATTATCTTCCATAAATGCAAGATATAACCAGTTACTGTCGTTAATAACTGGATTAATTGTTGATACCGCCACATATCTTTCATCAAGGTCGGTTGTTTTGGTAACATTCTTTACATCAGCCCATGTTAAGCCACCATCATCAGTGTATGTATAGATAACATCACTATAATGCCAACCGCCACTTGGTGTTGATTGATATACACCTTCTAAAAATGCATCGCAAGCTAAAAATAATCTTGTTTCAGTTGAGTTTTTACCAAGTGCAGGATATGTAAATGGCCATGCATGGTTTACTTGAGAACTATCATTAGGTAATGTTCTCATCATTAGTGGGAAATTATTGCTATCAATTGCCACAAAGGTAGCCTGTGAATTTGCATTGAATAACTCAATACGATTTGATCTATAGTAGAAATTACCATCATCTGCAGCGGGTATTGTTGTATATGCAATGTAAAGTGTGTCACCTAAGTAAATTGCATCTAAGCCACCCCAATATATCGCCTTCTGACCTGCTACTGCTCCTGCGACAACTTGTGGTGTACTCCATGTTTGACCGTTATTCGTTGATTCAACATAAAAAACCGTGTCAGTAGTTGCACCTGCACCAATTCTGTGCCAGGCAAGTGCAACCTTACCTGATGGACCAACCGCTAGAGCATAACGACCACCAGCTGCATCAATTGTATCAATAGGAGCCCAGTTTGAGAAATTACCGAGGACATCATATGTTACAACTCCCAAATCATCTGCAGTTGAACGGCTTGCTGCCATAATTGTATTACCATTTGAAGAAACTGCAATGTGTGGCCATATTGGTTCATCAGTTGGATTTGGATCCCATGGATCTGGCGTAAAACCTTCTGTAAATTGTCTACCACCCTCAGATGCATCAAAATAAAGGTAACTTGCAAGTGAACCATCACCATCCGGATCAGCATGGTTAGCAATAACTGCTGGATAGCCAGGAATGCCAATATATGGGTTTAATGTCATTGACGGGAAACCAGATCGCACAGATGGTACGGTTGCTGGAGCTGAAGTCCATGTTGCCCCACCATTTGAACTAAAATTATATCTTGTACGTCTAGTTGGACTAGTATTATTTGGATCTGTGGATATCATCATAATCGCATGTACTTTACTTGGATCAGTGGGATTCATTTCCAGATAATCAATCGATCCACCATTACTTTGATAGTCGTAATAACCAGAAATATTTGTTGAAACGCCAGCGGCATTGGCAGGAGCAATATAAGGTGGAGGTTCCTGCTTATTGTTAGAAATTGGAAATTTCCCTTGTTCCTTGGGCATTAATTTAGGATTTTCTGGCAATACTTTTGTGTTCAGAGCTTGTTGTGCTGCCACAAAATTACCTAAAATAAACGCCAGAACAATTGAAACGATTACTATTCTCTTCATAGTAACTCCTTTAATTTGTTTTGAGTTAATTGTTTGATTATTTATTATTTGATTAATAATGCTTTTTGAACCTTAATTATCTTTTTTGAATCTATTTTATTATCAACAGTTAAACGCACATAATAAACACCACTAGGAACATTTCTACCATTTTCATCCGTTCCGTTCCAGGTAGTACCGTATGTACCAGGAATCAAATATTGATTATATAAAGTATTAACCTTCTCACCAAGTAAATTGTATACACTAAGATCAACATTCGCGCCATCCATAACACTAAATCTAATATTTGTCGATGGATTGAAAGGATTAGGATAACACGGATATAAAACATAATTATCTGGGATTGCATCGCTCTCAATTCTAATCCTTAAAGGTCTAGCACCCCATTTAATAATTAATAAAGTTTTTATATTTTCATTGTTAATGATCACTGATGACTGCAAGTCCATTCTCAAATTAACTGTATATCCACCAATCTCATCTCTCATTTTCATACTATCACAGATATTGAATATAAAATCTTTATTCCATTTTGCAGTGATAGGATATGTTCCAATTCCAATTTGCAATCTAACACGATAAGTATCTATTTGAGTAAAACTATTAAATGGTAAATAATTTAATCTCACACCTTCTCCCAATATGCCTTGTCTGCGTGGTGGACTAATCCATCTTACATCGAAGAAATCTGGAATCGCAGGTGGAAGTTCATATTCTCCAAGTTGAATATCAATACCGTGAGTTGCTTCTGGGTGTACTCCGAACTTAAGAGTATCCCATCCCCCTGATGTCTCAAAAACAATCAAAGATGTTAACCAGGAAGCTGGTTCATCTCCATATGTTCTAAACTTAAACACATCAGAATATGGTCCAATACCTGCTTTGTTTTTTGCTTTTACCCGCCAGAAATATCTTGTTATCTGGTTTAGTGGACCAATTTGTCTCTGTGTATCTACAATATTCGTATCAAGCAATATTCTATTAGCAGGTGAAAATATTGAATCTTTTGCAACTTCAAGAATATATACTTCTGCATAATCAGCAGGATGCCATTTAAGTACTGGATTTAATGAAATATTTGGAGCCCCGTTCTGTGGATAGAAAAGAATTGGTGCTGCAGGTGATGGATATGGTGCTGTTGTAAAATTCCATATATCTGAGTATTCACCATAACCCTTTGTATTCCAACCTCTAACTCTCCAGTAATACTTAATTCCAGATTCCAATGGTCCTATAGATTTGCTGGTGGCAGAATATGAACTATCTTCGTATAAAGGATCTGTAAATGTAATTAGCGTATCTACCTGGTAGTGATATTTGGTAGCTCTTTCTGCAGGATTCCAGATTAATGTAGGATTTAAAAGTACACCAGTAGAGTTATTTGCCGGGGAATTAAGTTGTATCTGATCAGGAGGAGTAAGGATTGTTTTAAATGACCAGACATCTGAGTATGTCCCAGCTCCTGCATAATTTTTCCCGCGAACTCTCCAGTAATATATTTTATACGATATCAGAGTAGGTAATTGATGCGATGTTGTTGTAATATTATTATTGCTGTACACAATATTAGAAAAGTTAGGATCTAAAGCTACCGCCAATTCATATGCTGAAGCATATAGCGTTGTACTCCAGGATAAAACAGGATTTAATGAAACATTCGAATCATTATTTGCAGGTGAATTTAAAATTGGTTTATCCGGAAGTGGAATTATGGTTTTAAATTTCCATGTATTACTGAATGGACTTATACCGGAATTATTTTTTGCTCTAACCCTCCAGTAGTATGTAGTCCAATTATTCAAATTTACTACTTTTATTGTATCAGTTAATGTAGAATCATTGACCACAAAAGAGGTAAAATTCTGATCGGTTGACAGCTGTAGATGATATGTTATTGCAAACTCTGATTGTTTCCAGCGTAATGTTGGATTTATAGAAATTCCAGTATCATTATCAGCCGGGAATAAAAGCACTGGAGCTGCTGGAGGTGGTGGCGAAGTTGTAAAATTATATACTTCAGATGTTGAGCTACCAAAACTATTTACAGATTTAACTCTCCAGTAATATTTTGTATTATAATCCAAGCTAAAGCTTTTAGTATTTCTCGAACTTAATGGAAATTGTAATAGATTGTTAGAATCTTTTTTAACAATATTTGTGAAATTTTGATCTAATGCAATTTCGATTATATATTTAGTGGCTCCGAATGAACCATACCACTCAAGTGTCACATTTGGCGTTAAATTAACAGAATTGTTTGCAGGCTTGTATAGTGGTGTTGCAACTGGTGCTGAATTTGGTGGAGTTTTAAGCCCATAAGACCAGATACGCATTGCTGTAATTTCCCACCAAAATGCTGTTCTCAAAACACTTAAATCCATTCTTCTTGCAGTAGTAATAGAAGTACCAATTTTTATACTATCAAATGCCTCTGACAAACCTGCAGGCCAGGTAAATATAATTGAGTCGCCAGCCACAAGCCCAGGTTGTAAACTTAACCTAAATGTATCTCTTTGAGTTGGTCCTATCGATTGTTTGATATCGAACAGTGTACCTTCCCCCATACATTTAATAACTCGGTTATCAGTAAATCTTACATCAAAAATGTCTGATGGGGGTTTTGGTGGTAACTCAAATTCCAGCACTTTTGTACCATTATAGAATGTTAGAGTATCATCATCAATACAATAAGTTGCATTTGGATGCATTCCAAAAACAAGTTCTGCAGAACCACCATTCAAACCAACTGCCTTTAATGGTATTGCAAAATTTGCTGTTTGACTATTTGCAATTTGATTCATTATTAAAACCAAAAGGCACATTAATATAATTTTACTTATGCTGAACTTCACCGAATAATTATTTATTTGATACTTTCTATTTTGTAGATTTTTATTTACTATCTCTCCTGCTATATTAAAGCAGGAGAGATAAAGAAAAATATTTATTTCATTAATAATAACTTTAATGTCTGGGTATAAGAAGCACCATTCTCATCAGTTGCATTCATTCTGCAATAATAAATACCACTTGAGACAGGAGAATTTTGATAATTTACACCATTCCATTCAATACTATATACTCCTGGTTTCATATTTTCAGAAACAAGTGTATTAATTTTTCTTCCTAAAACATCAAATATTGTTACATCTACATTCGATTGAGTAGGAACTGAGAACTTAATTTTGGTAGATGGGTTAAACGGATTTGGGTAGTTTTGAAATAGTTCAAAACTTGTTGGAATTTCATTTTCAATATTTATACCATTTATAACTTTGGTTGCAATTATTCTAACTGAATTAACAAGATCATCTGATATTTCAATAGAAGTTTGTGTAAGCATATCAACCACATCCGATCCTGCTCTAAGTGTAGCTGCTGAGTAAAACTGGTTTAAGTTTGCTGGCCAGGAAAATGTAACAGGGTACCCCGGATCACCTGGTTGAAACTTAACAACAATAGTATCTTTAATTGCAGCGGTTGTTGACCACTCTCTCAAATCCAATTCCATTCCCTCACCCATACACTTAGCATCGCCAGTTCTGGAATCAACAAATCTTACTTCAAATACTCCAGATGGTGGAAATGGTGGTAGCTCCGCTTCACCAAGCTCTGCGTCAATACAATAAGTTGCGTTCCTGTGTCCACCAAAATAAATGTCTTTAGTATTAGCATTCCCTGCATTGGATACAGTCAATGGAACTTTAAACGATACTTCATCCAATATTATCTGTGCAGGTGCCGATACAAAAATTGCTAAACTCATCAACACAATTGCTACACTAACTATTTTCAACTTCATTTAAATTCTCCTAATTTGTTGTTTATTGTTATAATCTTTAATTAAGTTAATTAAACATATTGATTTACTTTTATTAGCTGTTCGTTCAACCAGCAAGGTTAAACGAACAATAAATTTAGAGGAGGGACGGAGTTATTCACTCCGCCCTTCTCTGTAAAAATTACTTCATCAGGACCATCTTCTTAACTTGTGTGAACTTCTGTACACTCTCACCAACACCTTCAGCAGTTATTTGATAGAAGTAAATACCTGATGCAAGTTTACCAGCATCAAATTCTACTTCGTTCATACCTTCTGTGAAGAGTTCTTTGTTTGCAAGAGTTGCAACTTCTTGACCAAGAACGTTGTAAACTTTCAAGGTCACTATTGCATCCTCAGGCAGTATGAACTGAATTGTGGTTGTTGGGTTGAATGGGTTAGGATAGTTCTGAGCAAGTTCGAAGACATCCGGTACATCCGCATACTTACGTTCAGTTGGGGTTATGCGTGCAATCAAACCACCCTCATCGATACGCAAGAATGAAACTTCGGTTAGGTCTTTTACACCTTTCAGCACAGTAGCACTTCCAAAGCTAATTGTATCAACTGGTCCTGCAAATGCTTCGTTAAGCTTGCGGACTAACTGATAATATAGATTTGGATCGCCAGTCTTTGAAGTCATAGCAGCGCTTACCTGTGCATAGATATCCTTTATCTTCATACCGTTGAATGGGATGAGTGCTGCCGTGGTGTCATCAAATACAAGCTCACCAAATCCAAGAGCAGTATGTTCAGTTGCACTTGCAGCGATAGCAAGCTTCAATGCAACAAGCTCTGCAAATAACTTGTTATTGTGCTTGCTAGGTGGTAATGTCTTTTGCTCCTTAACCAATGGTTTGCCATTCTCAAATAGATCGAAGAATTTTGGACCACCAGTATGGATACCTGTCTTATCTCTGAGTGACTTCTGTACATCTGTGTATTTTGCCATTAGCACCCAACCAAAGTCCTTTGGTGCTTCTGGATGTGGTGTACCAACAAGTAAACCACCATCTGCTGTAAATCCACCATCAGCATAAACTTCCTGGATCAAGTTTGCATAAGTTGGCATTGGCAACTCGAGATACTCGAATCCAGGTGTAATATTAACAGCAAAATGTTCTTTTGGATTTGCACCCCAGTAGTACTTCTTAATTTGCTGTGGTTTACCCTTCTTGCTATAACCTTTTACTATTACTGAACCACCATCTGGAATAGTTGCACCGGTGAAATCAAACTTCTTCTTGGTGTCGCCACTGACTGATGTGAACGGTTCAGCAGTTAAACCACGATCAAATGCTACATCGTTCTTGAATTGAATATGCAGTTCAGTTTGATCGCTACCAGTGTTATTGGTTAATGTAAATTCCCAATAACCACCAATTGGTTTACGCTTTGCTGGTTTTGGTACCTTACCCTTTGCATCAACAGCAACGATATCTTCTGGTAGAAAGCTGCGGAACTTTGTGAAATCTAATACTGTGCTTAAGCCAAAGTTCATATCAGTAAGTACCATTCCGCTGGTGTTAATATCAATATCATATTGTCCGCTTGCTGGTGCAGTCACATATTTTCCTGCTGGTGGAACTGCTGCGAGAACATTAGCACCAAAATCTGCAAGGAGGTTATACAATCCACCGCCTGCTGTTACGGTTGATCCAGACATTGGGCCTGTTAAGTTGACAGTGATACCATCCATTCCAGGTTCGGTCAAATCTTTCACACCGTTGTGATTGATGTCTTTATAAACAACACCAGAAATTTCTGCATACTTGAAGTTACCAAAGTCAACATCACCAACCACCTGTCCATCTGCGGTAATCTCAACAGTGTGAGAACCGCCTGTTGGATAAGTATTCTTCCAGCCAACTTGCAGATCTTCAGTCAAAGTGTAAGTACCTTCAACCAAATTTTCGAAAGCAAATAAACCACCACCAGCTGTGACAGTGGAGCCACTAATTGGACCTGTGAGGTTAATTGTCCAGCCATCAAGACCTGGTTCACCTGCATCCTTAACACCATCGGCATTCAGGTCATTCCACTTCATACCGGTGATCGATGCATTAGCCCAGTAGTTACCAAAATCTATATCTGTAACACTCTCACCAGGGGCAAGAGTTATTGAGTAACTTCCACCAACTGGGTATGTATTAACCCATCCAGGTTTCAAATCTTCTGTTACAACATAGTTACCATCAAATAATTCAGCAAATTCATATTTACCTTCGCTATCGGTAAGCTTGGAATCGGTAGCATCACCTGATAGGTTAATAGTCCAGCCTTCAAGTCCGACTTCACCAGGATCTTTCACACCATCCTGGTTTATATCATACCACTTCATACCAGCAATGCTGCTAGCTTCTGCAATTCCGAAGTCGTCAAATGCATATCCAATATCAGTTACATATGGATCTGAACCGAAAGTAATCCTGAATCTTATTGGTATGGTTAATCCTGCTAAGTCAAATACTTTAAGTTGGGCATAATCCCAATCTGGCCAGTTGTAATTTGTACCTGAGAATGCTGGTGGACCCCAGATAAGATCTCCACTCTCATTATTATACCAGTTTCTTCCATTTGGATCTTCAAATGTTCCTAATCTGATCCAGGTTACGCCTAAATCAGGTGTGTACTCTACAATAGTACCATCCCAATCTATTTCTGTTGAGAATTTATGCCAGAAGCTCAAAATTGGTTTCTGTACACCACTGAAATCAAAGAATGGTGAATAAACGGCAGCTTTCCAGTTTACAAGGTAATCAGCATTAGCTGGACCTGTAAACCAGGCATTTGTACCGCTATGTGCACCACCTAATTTTGTAGGATCGCCTAATATCCAATGATTAGTACCTTCAATAGCGCCAGATGTCCAGGTTATAGTTTTTGGTGTTTCAAAATCCTCAAAATATGGATAGGTGCTAACAACCTGAATATCCAGAACTTCCTGTGGCCTGCTATAGGTGTCATTCGAAGGTTTCTCATCACCAATTAATTCAGTTGTTGCAATTAAGGTATATGTACCGGGTGCTGTTGGTGTCCAGGTAGCTGTAAAAGTATAATTAAGATATGTGTATGGTGGTACTGGATCTGTAGTTTCAACAACATTTAATAACTCCGTCATCCCATCCATTACCTTGAATCTTATTGGAATAGGATAAGTGTTTATAGAATTATTATATACTCTTACAATAATTGCAGTTGGATATCCTGGAGGAATACCACCCTCAAATGGTGCTAAGATTGCTTTAGCCTGTGCATCATAATTAAATGGAGTTGTAATAAATGCATCCGCACCAACATCAACCGGTGTCTTTGCGGATCGGAGTTCATCATCTATATCATATAAATATGTATAAGCTGTGGTTCCCATCTGATCTGCAGGAGATACATCACCAAGTGCTTCGGAAATGTGTGCATCAGTATCACTTACAAATAATGGATCACCAAATACACTGTGTTCATCAAATCCGGTAATGAGTTGCCATTCTTCTAATGTTGCAGCCAGATAAGCAGGACCTGATGGCCATGGATTTGGGCACTGTGCAAAAAATCCACCACGATTCTCGTAATACAAATTATAATCCATATCTACTACCAAAGCACCAGAAGCCGCTTCAGTAAACCAGAGATGTGAGCGGACAGAACCATCTCCGCGCTGCAAGGAGAATATATTGTTATATGCTTTTATATCATCATAATGTGCAGGATCTGTATTTGAACCAAAGAAGTTACCGTCCCATATATATGCGGTGAATCCGACACCTTCACTGGCATCCATAACAACATGGAAAGTATTGTGATAAAACTCAATTTCAGAACCGATACCAGTTGCACCATAAGGCGGTCCTGTTGGATTTCCAATAATCATATCCATACCTCTACCACCAGAACCTGTTCCAAAATTGTGTATATCATAAATCATATTATTGTGCAGTGTCGCAGAAAGCTTATAATTTACGTTAGTGCCTGAACCACCAAAAATCATTACTATTGGTCTGGAAGCACCAGCTAAATTTACAATATTAGAAATTTTATTGTATGAGGCTTCGATATTTGCGGAACCGATACGGAAATTGAAAGCAACTGGTGTTCCACCAGCTGGTGAAGTAAATATACCGTTTATTTCGTTTTTGTAAATGGTAACGTTTTTAACATTTTCTGTCCATATAGCACTAAATTGTAAATGATCATTTATATTAGTTGAGTTACCACCACCTAAGAAATTATTTGTTATAGTATAATTATTAGAGAAATTTACACCGTTTTGACCTCTAATAAATATTCCACCACCCCCGCGCATAATCAAGCAATTATCTATAACCATATTGGATTGTGGGCCTGGTGTACCAGTTATGGCATTATCAAAACGCACAACATCTAAACCACCCTGAGATAAATTACGGTAACCAATAATATTTAAATTTTTAAATGTTAAGTTATTTGAATTTAATCTAACAATTATAGCATTAGCTCTTGGTGTAATGGTTGTGTCCATTTCAATGGTTAAACTCCGGTCATTTCCACCGCTGTTTGAACCATCCCAGATAATATTTTTAGTTGTTTGGAAATGTAGACCATATCTAAATCCAGCTAAAGTCGCTCCACCGGAAAAATAAATATTTGCAACATTTCCAGGTGCAGGTTTAAATGTTACTGTATAATCATCCATCCCTGGAAAAGCTTTTATTGTTAATCCGGTGTCGGTGTAGCTTGGATCCGTGAAAAGGAATATTACATGGTTACTAATACCGTTACTATTCAGGTAAAGAACAGCATCATGTAAAGTTGGAAAGTTAGTTGGACCTGGAGATGTAGTACCAATTGTGTAAGTCCCAGCGAGAGGTTGTTTGTTGGGATTATGGAATACAGGATAAACTACATCGGAAGCTGATTGAATAATTTCTTGATCAGAACCAGCTATTTCCTTTTGTATTGGAATTGATTGTGTGACTCTTTCCTTTTGTCCTACTGCGAAAACCAGTGAGGTAGAAAGAATCAACAGTAAAAATAAATTAAGGATACGATTCATAAATCCTCCTTTTGTTGTTTGTTGTTGTGAATTAATTGAAACATTTAATTATAGTTTGATTCATTCTAAAATTATATTGATTTGAATTGATTTCATTGATTGAGAGATATATCACCCCTTTCTGATATTTAATTTTTTGTTGGCAAGTTGTAGCAAGTTTCATTTTACTAAAAATTTTTATTATACATTTTAACTTATCAGCATTGCTTATACAGATCCTGCTACATAAAATCAAAAACAACTTTTAATATAATGTCAATAAATCGCTGAGCCTAAATCTTCAATACTTCTTCATTAATCGGAGAGAAACAAAATTTCAATACTTTTAAAAAACCTGCTCAAATATAATACTTTATTTTATAAGTGTCAAGTTCTACTACTTTTAACGCTTGAAGCTTACTTAATAATCCTAACAAATACACATATAATATATACTTTTTTTACAAAAAGTCAAGTTTTTAATGTTAATAAATAGTAAAATTTTTTATCAAAAATATTTTTTTGAAAAATGCTTGGGAATTGGCTAAAATCAGGCATTTTTAAGCAAATTCACCAGTACTATTGCTGTCATTGCTTCAGCTACAGGTATAATACGCGGACAGATACAGGGATCGTGCCTTCCTTTTATTGAAATTTCATATTCTTTTCCAGAAATATCAACAGTTGTTTGTTCCTTTCCAATCGAAGAAGTCGGTCTTACAGCAATTCTAAAAATAATATCTTCACCAGTTGATATACCACCTAAAACACCACCCGAATAATTTGTTTTAGTTTTTATCCTTTTCAATTTCCGATCATAATAAAATTCATCATTTTGCTGACTTCCAAACATTGTTGTACACTTAAATCCTGTACCAATTTCAAAAGCTTTTACGGAAGGAATAGATAACATTGCATATGCAAGCATTGCATCAAGTTTATTGAATACTGGTTCACCAATTCCAGCCGGACAATTTTTAACAACAACTTCAACAATACCACCGACAGAATCTTTTAGTTTCTGTACTTCAATTATTTTTTTTATAATTTTTTTAGCTGCATTTTTATCAGGACAACGAACTGGATTTTTTTCGATTTCATTATAATCAATTTTTTTTGCTTCGATATTAAAAACTGATTTAGTGTAACCAATTATTTTTATATTTTTTTGTTCAAGGATTTTTTTTGCAATAGCACCAGCAGCAACTCTGGCAAGAGTTTCTCTACCAGAAGCTCTCCCACCACCACGATAATCATATATTCCATACTTCGCAAAATATGTAAAGTCGGCATGCCCAGGTCGAAATTTGTTTTTAAGATCCAGATAATCTTCCAAACGCTGATTGCGATTAAATACAATCATACAAATTGGTGTGCCAAGAGTTTTACCTTCAAAAACACCACTTAATATTTCAACTTTATCATCTTCAATACGCTGCGATGTTATAAAACTTTGTGCAGGTTTGCGCCTATCAAGTTCTCGCTGAATATCTTCCTCACTCAAAGTTAAATTAGATGGAACACCATCAACAATTACACCTATTGCTTTGCCATGACTTTCACCAAAAGTAGTAATTTTAAAATTTTCACCAAATGTGTTACCGGTCATATTTTATTCCTAATTAACATATAATTTTTCAAACTTAACCCAGAATTCTGGAAAAGATTTTTTAACGCATTCTGAATTTTTTATTTTTATACCTTTTATTCTTAAACCAGCAATCGCAAAGCTCATTGCAATACGATGGTCATTATATGTTTCTACCTCTGCACCATGATATGAATTCGACGGTTCTATTACAATTCCATCTGATAACTCAATAACCTTTGCACCAAGCTTCCTTAATTCATTCGAGATAGCTTTCAACCTGTCGGTTTCTTTGTATCGAATATGCTCTACATTGTAAATTTTAGATTCACCATCAGCAAATAATGCAAGAATTGATAATACAGGTACAAGATCTGGAAACTCATTAGCATCAATTTTTAGAGCTTCAATTTTTGTATCTTTGGCATTTACCCAAATACCATTTTCAATTTCCTCAATTTTACAATTCATTCTTTTAGCAATCTGTAAGAATTTTGAATCTGCCTGTTTAGAATTTGCTTTCAAGTTTATTAATCTAATTTCTCCATTCAAAATCATCGCAGCCAATATAAAATAAGCCGCCGACGAGTAATCTCCCTCTATTATATATTCAGTTGGTTTGTATTTAAGCTTATTATCCACAAAAAAGAAGGATTTTTCAAAATCCACTTTTACCCCAAAAGCATTCATAACATCAATAGTCAAATCAATATATGTTCTGGAGGAAATATCCTTGTTTATGAAAATACTTACTGGATTTTCAGCATAAGGTGAAGATAACAGAATTGAGGATAAAAACTGACTGCTAAGGCTGGAATCGATACCTGTAGTTCCACCTTTAAATTTTCTGCCTTTAATTTTTACAGGAGGGTATCCATTGGTTGTTTCGACATCAGCACCTAAATTAGAGAGTGCATTAGTAAGGTCAAATATTGGTCTCTCTAACATTCTTCTATCTCCTGTTAAGATAGTAATACCATCGGCGAGCGTTGCGAAGCTTGCAAGAAAACGCATTACAGTTCCAGCATTACCCGTAAAAATTTCATGATCTGGTGCTTTTAAGGAATATGAATTACCAAATATATTCAATGTATCATCATTTTGTGTTACTTTGACTCCAAAACTTCTTAGTGCTTCAATCATAATTTTGCAATCCTCAGCAGTTGGGAAATTTTTAATAACTGAAACACCATTTGCAAGAGCTGCAGCAATCAATGCTCTATTAGCAATACTTTTTGAACCAGGTATTGATATTACTGTGGATATTTTTTCCAGTGGCTTTATCAATTTATCCATTTTTTATTGCTTGTCGAAAGAAAGCTTTTTGAAGGCTTGCCTGTTTTTTAAATATAGTCGAACCACTTATGATATCGCAACCTTTAGATTTCGCAAAGATCAAGAGTCGTGTAATAGCTGGATTATAAACAAAATCAACCACAAGCATACCGGGTTTAAGAACGCTCTCTTCAACAGGTGAAGCGGTATAATCAGGCATCATACCTACCGATGTAGCGTTTATCAAAATCTGAAACTTGTGTTTTGATATATTACTGAACTTATCGTATTCACATTTGAAATGTTGTGCTAAATTTTTAGCCTGAAATTGATCCCTTCCAAAAATAACTACTCTGGCTTTTTTTTGCACTGCTGCATAAATAGCACTTCGTGCAGCACCACCCGTTCCTAAAACCGCAACAGTTTTTCTGGATAAATTATCCGGTAACAAACTCAACATTGCCATTGCATCAGTATTATAACCATATAAACGATTATTCTTTTTGATGATTGTATTTACAGCACCAATTCGTTTTACTTCATCGGAAGCTTCATCAATATATTTTACTGCAACTTCTTTGAATGGTTTTGTAATACTCAAACCAGTTATAATCGGTTTAAATTCCTTTATGAACTTATGAAAGTCATCTACAAGAAAATTTAGGTAAATAGCATTTAATTTGTAGCTCTTAAATGTGCGATTATGTGTATAAATTCCTTGACTATGCTTTACAGGATTCCCTGCAAGTCCAAATATTTTTGTATCGGAGTTTATTTTTTTGTAATTATAAACATCCAGAAGTTGTTTAACAGGTATTTGTCCCTCTGCAGTTAGAAGTTCTGGCTTTAGAGCAGCATAAGTAATTGCAGAGCCAAACTTAGGAGCTAAAATCCTACTTATTTCACCTTTTTCGCCCATACAAAAAGCAACAAGCTTTATTGCATCTTTTTCATTCTTTTTTAAAAATTTAAAAACCTTGATGTTATCATTAATATCATTTGCATAGCAGGCAATTTTTATATAATTGGGCGAATATGATTTTAATTTATTATATATTGATTGAAGTTCTGCTGGAGTTTGTTTAAAATTATGATATGATAAAATAACATTCGTCTTTTTTTCTTTAGCATATTTGATCAATTTAATGATATTATCTGTTAGCATTTCAGCATCTATATCAATGAAATCAGCCTTTAAATCAACAGCTCTGGTAAGTAAACTAATAAATTCAGTTTCGTTTATTGATTTATCGCGCAGTGTAAATATTATTTTGGGTCGAGGTTGCGTAAGTATATTTTCGAGATCTAAATCTCGTGCCTTCTCTACTCTTAACTCAATAAAATCATAAACAGAATAGATTTTATCATATAATTTTAAAAACTTTTTGAAATTATCAACAATTATGCTAACGCAAATCATAAAACATTAATAAAGTTTTAAGTTCATTTTCATTTAGCAGCACATTGATTTTGGCACTTCCGATTTTTTTTATGAGTGTAAAATTTACTCCGAAATCGTTGGATTTTTTATCTATCTGAATTGCCTTCAAGTAATCTTCCATCGTATAGTTTTTTGGTAAATCTGTTTCAAAACCGAATTTATTCAAAAGTGTTTTTAACCTATCAGAATCTTTCTTTGACAGAAGTCCAAGCCGTACAGAAAAATCAGCTTCAACAGCCATACCTCTTGCAACAGCATAACCATGCTGAATTTTGTAATTCGATAGAAGCTCAATTGCATGACCAATTGTGTGTCCAAAATTTAAAATTCTTCTGTAAGATTTTTCCCGCTCATCTTTGCTAATCACCTTTGCTTTTAATTCACAACATCTAAAAACAATTTCTGTTATAACATCCAGTTTAAGCTTCTTCAACAATCTGGATTTATTTTCTAAGATTTCAAACAACTCAGCATCGAGAACTGCACTGTACTTTATCACTTCGGCTAAACCATTTAAATAATCAGAAAAGGAGAGAGTCTTAAGCACAGAAGTATCAATTAACACTTCCTTTGGTGGATAAAATGCACCAATTAAATTTTTACCAGAAGGGTGGTTAATTCCGACTTTACCACCAACACTACTATCTACCTGTGCGAGTAAAGTTGTGGGAACCTGAATATACTCTATTCCTCTGAAAAGAGTAGTTGCAATAAATCCAGCCAGATCGCCCACAACTCCTCCACCCAGAGCAATTATCAAACTTGATCGATTTGCGCCAGAACTTATCAATCTGTCTTCCAGCAATTCTTTCATCTGGCGAGTTTTTGATTGTTCGCCAGCTTTAAACGAAATTAACTTTACATTTGCTCCAAAACTTTTCAAACTATCGGTTAATTTATTCCCATAGAGATTTTTAACATTATTATCCGTAATTATAAATATTTTACGATCGGAATATTTTTTAAAAATATAATCTGCCAATTTTGCTATATTTAAACCAACTAATATATCATACGAATAAAATGCTTCAGTTGATGTTCTGATTCTAATTTTTTTCATAAATTAATTCAAAGGATTTCCATCAGGGTCAAGTAACTGCACTTTACCAAAATTTAAATCCTCAAGCGAATTTTTAATTAATTCGTAATCTCCCACCACAACAATGCTCATTTTTTCCGGATTCAAATACTTCTCACTTACAGCACGCACATCTTTAATCGAAATATTTTTTATTCTGGATAAATATTCATCAAAATAATTTTCCGGCAGGTTATAAATTACAAGATTAGCTAATTGAGTTGCAATCTGAGCAGGAGTTTCAAAAGACCGGGGGAAAGAAAGCAGGATGCTATTTTTTGCAAATTTTAATTCTTCCTCCGAAATATCACTTTCTTTCATTTTTTGTATTTCATTTAAAAGTTCTGAAACACAACTATCTGTTACGCTTGATTTAAATCCACCTCCAGCATTGAAAGTACCTAACTTTTTTCTATATGTGAAGCCAGAGCGAGCACCATATGTATAACCTTTTTGTTCTCTTAAGTTCCAGTTAATCCGACTGTTAAAATTTCCACCTAATATCATATTCATTACTTCAAGTGCAAAATAATCGGGGTTGTTGCGTTCAACAGCCAAACATCCAACTCTAATCTGAGATTGAGGTGCGCCAGGTTTATCTACTATAAATATACCTGGTTTAAAATCTGCCTGGACATTTGGGATATCAGGGATTTTGAAATCAGAATTTTTCCAGTCCGCAAGTTGCTTTTCAAGCTGTTTTTTCAATTCATTTCGTTTAATATCACCAACAACAATTAGCACAGCACCTCGTGGTACAAAATACTTCTTATATAGTTCACGCAAATCATTCACGTCAATAGAACTCAAACTTGCCTCTGTGCCTTCCACAGGCTTACCATAAGGATGATCTGCAGCATAAACGACTTTTGAAAAAATTTTATTAGCAGTTACATCAGCTCTGTCCTTTTGTTGAAGCAATGATGTAATAACTTCATCTTTTACGCGATGGAATTCAGAATCTGGAAATATAGAATTTTGCAATATATCGGCTGTAATTGAAAGGGATCTTTCAAAGTGCTTTTTAAGTGTTAAGATCGAAATAAAACTGGCATCGTGAGATGTTGAGGCACTAAAACGAGTTCCCAGATATTCAAATTCATCAGCAATATCAAATATGCTACGACTTTTTGTTCCAGCATCAAGTAGTCGAACAAGCAGGTTAAATGCACCTGATTTATCAACGGGGTCGTATGCACTTCCAGCGCCAAAAACAAACTGCATCTGAATTATCGGTAATTGATTATATTCCACTAATTTTACCTGCAAACCGTTTGATAATGCAAAAGACTGTATCTTTGGAAATTTGAAAATCGGTGTTTTGCCTTCCTTTGGTTTATTTGTACGATCTATTTGAGAAAATAAATTACTCATAAATAAAATCAACAGTAAAAAGTATTTTAAATATTTCATTTTATCAACTCCGCTATTGAGCTTTTAGTTCAGTTTTACCTTTAGGCACTACACTGAGCACAACCTTACCATTTTGTTTTAAATACAAATTTGCAACTCGTTTAATATCACTCACAGTAACTTTTTTATAACGATTTAAATCTTCATTAAAATATCCTGGATCACCAACAAAAACATTATATCTGTTTAATTGATCAGTTCTACCTCCAAATCCGCCAAGTGATTGCAACCTGTAAATAAAATTAGCTTCTGTTTCATTCTTCGAGAGTTCAAGCTCTTTTTCAGTTACACCTTCCAACTTGATTTTTTCAAGCTCAGAATTAATTACATCTTCTATCTCTTTCAGTGATATTCCCTGTTTTGCTGTAGAGACAATACTAAACGAGCCTGAGATTTCAGCACTATTATTATACGCAAATACATCCTGTGAAATTTTCTTTTCATAAACCAGCAATTTGTACAATCTGGAGTTCTTCCCTCTCGATAAAATACTTGCCAGCAGATCAAGAGCTGCTTCATCATCTGTAAAATGTTGCACACTTAACCAGTTTATGTAGATTCTGGGAAGTTTCACATTATCTTCTAAAGTTAGATATTTATTCTCTTTGAGCTCTGGTATCCATGGTTTAAGTTTTTCAACTTCATTGCTTCGAGGAATTTCTCCAAAGTATTTTTCAACCAACTGCTTTACTTCTTTAGGATTTATATCTCCACCAATACATAGACTGGCATTGTTTGGGACATAATATTTTTTAAAGAATTCAATCACATCTTCTAACGAAGCATTAGATAAATCTTCCTGTGTACCTATTGTTAACCAGTGATAAGGATGTTCTGGTGGGTATAAATTTTCATTGATCACTTTAGATGCGAGTCCGTATGGTTGGTTTTCATAATTTTGCCGGCGTTCATTCTTGACAACATCACGCTGATTGTCGAGTTTCTCTTGAGTCATTGCATCAAGCAAAAAACCCATTCTATCAGATTCTAAATAGAGAGCCAGTTCAAGAAAATTGCTGGGTAAAACTTCCCAATAGTTTGTTCTATCGGTGTTGGTTGAGCCGTTTAGAGTTCCACCAGCATCTTGAATTAATTTGAAATGATCGCCCTTTTCAACATTTTTTGAACCCTGAAACAACATATGTTCAAAAAGATGCGCGAAACCTGATTTACCCTGCTTCTCTCTGCCTGAGCCTACATGATACCACAAATTTACAGAAACTATAGGAATCGAATGATCTTCATGTAGTATCAGGTTCAAGCCGTTTTTTAAAACTGTTTTTTCAAATTTAATATTTACCTGGGTAAATGCAGTACTGAATATTAAAATACTTAAAAGCAATTGTTTAAACATATCTCAAAATTTTTTGTTAGGAATTCAATTTGAAGACTAAATTACAAATAGCAATTGTAAATTGCAAAAAGAAATACTTTTTAATTCGATAAGAAATTTATTATTTTAATATGATTAACTACGATGGAATATGAGAATAAGAGAAAATAATACTGGAATAAACAAACATCCAATTGTTATCCGGGGTGCAAAAGTACACAATCTAAAAAATATTAATCTAACACTACCCCGAAATTCACTGATAGTTATAACAGGAGTAAGTGGTTCAGGAAAATCAAGCCTTGCTTTCGATACTCTTTATGCTGAAGGTCAGCGCCGCTTTGTTGAAAGCCTGTCCGTTTATGCACGGCAATTCCTTGAAAGAATGGAAAAACCTGATGTTGACTCAATTGATGGATTAAGTCCAGCAATAGCTATCGAACAAATTACAAGTTCAAGAAATCCTCGCTCAACAGTTGGAACATTAACAGAAGTTTATGATTATTTAAGATTACTTTTTGCAAGGATTGGAAAAACTTATTGCAAGTCTTGTGGGAAAATCGTAAAGAAAAAAACAATACTTGATGTACTTGAAAACTTAGAAAATGAATTAAGCAACAAATCAGAATTTAAAATTTATGTTGCATTTCCACTGAAACTTGAGAACAAAACAAATATTAAAAAAGAGCTGGAGAACTTAAAGAGCAAAGGTTTCATAAGAATTTTTGTTGATGGAGAGGTTATTGATTTAAGTGAACAGATTCCAGCACAGAAAAAATTGCGAGATATTTCGAAGAAAAAAATTTATGTAATAGTGGACAGACTGGTTTTTTCTAAAAACATAGATAACTCAAGATTAAATGATTCCATTGAAACCGCATTTAGAAATGGCGATCAAAAAGCAGCAATAATAATTGTTGAAGAAAATAAAATTTTAAATTTCAGCCAGCTTTTTGAATGTGCAGATTGTAACATAAAGTACGAAGAACCTGATCCAAAACTATTTTCTTTCAGTAGTCCATATGGTGCCTGCCCGGCATGTCAGGGTTTTGGTAGGACAATCGACATCGATTTAAACCTGGTAATTCCAGACAAATCCAAAACACTCAAGGAAGGAGCAATCCAGCCCTGGACTACCCCAAAATGGAAAATATATTTGGAAGATTTAGTGGACATAGCCGATGATGCTGAAATCAGATTAGATGTTCCATTTAACGAATTATCTGAAAATGAAGTTGAAAAATTATTAAATGGCTGGGGCAAATTTGATGGGATTTTTGGATTTTTTAAATATATAGAAAGCAAATCTTATAAAGTACATTACAGGTATTTTTTAAGTCGTTATCGTGGTTATACAACCTGCTCAAAATGTAAGGGTTCGAGGTTAAGACCTGAAGCATTAAATGTTAGAATCTCAGATAAAAACATATTTGATCTTGCAAAGATGTCCATCGATGATTTAATTTTATTTTTTGAAAAATTGGAATTGAGTGAATTTGAAGGATCAGTATCAGAAAGAATTTTGAAAGAGATAAAAAAACGACTCACTTATTTATCGGAAATTGGTATAGGATATCTTACACTCGATAGATTATCCAGCACATTATCAGGAGGCGAAACACAACGATTAAACCTTGCAACATCTCTTGGTTCCACACTGGTTGGAGCTTTATATGTACTTGATGAACCAAGTATTGGATTACATCCCAGAGATAACCACAAACTTATCAATATCTTGAAATCTCTTAGAGATGCTGGTAACACAGTAATTGTAGTGGAACATGATGCTGATATGATGAGATCCGCTGATCAAATAGTTGATCTCGGTCCGGGTGCAGGTGAAAAAGGCGGAGAAGTAGTTTTCCAGGGGACCTACGATGAAATCATAAAAAACAACAAATCACTAACTGGAAAATACTTAAGTGGAAAATTTAAAATACCGATACCTGAATTACGCCGTGAAATGAACACCAAAAAAATTAAAATAAAGGGTGCTTCAGCAAACAACATAAAAAATCTGGATATTGAAATTCCTCTAAACAGATTTGTATGCATAACTGGTGTAAGTGGTTCCGGAAAAAGTACATTAGTAATGGAGATTTTATATCCGGCATTGAAAAAGTTAAAAGAGTCTGAAAGATTAGAAAATATTACTTTTACAAATATAAAATCGATTGAGGGATACGATCAAATTGATGATGTGGAATTGGTAGATCAATCACCAATTGGACGTACTCCACGTTCGAATCCGGTGACATATATCAAAGTTTTCGATCTTATAAGAAATTTATTTGCAAGTACTCAATCAGCAAAAATCAGAGGTTACACACCGGGTAGTTTCTCATTTAATGTACCGGCTGGTAGATGCGATGCATGCGAAGGCAGTGGAATACAAATCATCGAAATGCAATTCCTCGCTGATTTACAACTAACTTGCGATGTTTGCAAGGGAAAAAGATTTAAAAAAGAAATACTTGAAATAAAACTTTACGGGAAAAATATAAATGATGTGCTCAACTTGACCGTTAATGAAGCCATCTCTTTTTTTAATAAAATCCCTTCAGGAAATAAGATAGCAAAGCAACTCAAAATTTTAGATGATGTAGGATTGGGATACATACGACTTGGACAACCAGCAACAACACTTTCAGGAGGAGAAGCACAACGCATTAAATTAGCATCACACCTTTTACAAAAATCTAAAAGTGGAAGCAAGCTATTTATATTTGATGAACCAACAACAGGCTTACATTTTGATGACATATCAAAACTCTTGAATTGTTTTAATAGATTAATTCTGGAAGGCCATTCAATAATTGTTATTGAACACAACATGGAAGTTATTAAGTGTTCAGATTGGATAATTGATCTCGGTCCTGAAGCGGGAGATAAAGGTGGAAAAATAGTTATAGCGGGAACGCCAGAAGAAGTTGCTAAAAATCCAGAATCTTATACTGGAAAATTTTTAAAATCTTATTTAAAAAATTAATTCAATATCATTCCTTAAAAAAATTTGCTTTTTAATAATTCATTTCTTATATTCGAACAATAGAATGTATAAGTCGAACAATAGAAAGGTAAAATATTGCAAGAAAATGCCGAAATAACGCCAGATTTGAAGAAAAAGCAAATACTTGAAGCCGCAAAACAAGTATTTGGAAAGTATGGTTTTACTAAAACCACACTTGATGATGTGGCAAATGCAGTAGGTATGAAAAAAGCTTCCCTTTATTATTACTATAATAGCAAGGAAGATCTTTTCAAAGATGTGGTTAAATCTGAGACAGATGAATTAATTAAACAACTTGAAGAAAACATCTTTAAATTAAAATCTCTTACTGAACAACTGATCAGTTTTGTAAAAATACGCATCGATTATTTACATAAATTAATTAATCTTCATAATTTAGCTGCATCAATAATTATTGAAGTAAGACCCATTTGTGAAAGTCTTTACCGGGAATTTTCCGATAAACAAGTTGAGATTGTATCAAAAATTTTATCTGATGGTATAAAGAATCATCAAATAAAACAGTTAGATGTTCATCGAACAGCTAAACTTTTTATTCTCGCAGTTGAATCAATTGCTATGCGCGACATATGGAAAAGTAAATTCTCCCAGGAAATTGATTATAAATCCATAGAAGATGATTCACTTTTTTTAACAGAACTAATCATTAACGGAATAAAAAAATGACGGAGGGAAAAGTGTCCACAATTCGAAAAATAAAAATTATAATATCAACATCATTATTATTATTTAGTATTTCTCTTTCACAGGAAGCTTTGCGAAAAATAGATCTCGAAACTGCAATTGAACTTGCACTTACACAAAATCGGAATTTACGAATTGCCGAAATGGAAATTGATAAAAGTTATTCAAAACTAACTGAAACTCGGAGCAATTTGCTTCCAAAGATAAATGCAAGCGGACAATACACAAATAATATTAAAAAACCTGTAATCTTTTTACCACCTGGGACACCTTTTAGCAGACCAGGTCAAGCAGCGGTAATTGAAATAGGTTCAGATCATGCATATACTGGTACTATTTCAGCTTCCTTACCAATTTTCTCATTTCCGATATATGTAAGTTTATCTGTTGCTTCATCTGGAGTTGATTTAGCTCAGGAAAGTTTTAGAGGAACTCAACTTAAAACAGTTGCTGATGTGAAAAAAGCATTTTATGGTGTGCTACTTGCCAGAGAAGTCAGAAATTTGATGCAGATAAGTTTAAAAAACGCTAACGATAATCTGGAAAATGTCAAAAAAATGCAAAAGCAAGGATTGGTTTCTGAATATGATCTAATACGCGCTGAAGTTCAGGTAGAAAATTTAAAACCAGTTGTTTTACAGGCAGAAAACAATTTTGAACTTGCTAAAAATTCTCTCAAAATAGCTTTAGGATTAGATGCTTATGAAAATATAGATATCGATGGAGAACTAAATTATCAACCATATGATATACCAGATTTAAATCAAACACTTAATCTGTTAGCACAGAACAATTCAGATCTCAAACAGTTAGATATACAGGTTCGAATGGCAAAGTCATTGATAAATCTTGAACGTAGTGCTCATCTTCCTATACTAGCTGCATTTGGTAATTATCAGTATCAAGCTCAGGCAAACGATTTAAAATTCAAAGATTATAATTGGGTCAATACACAATTCTGGGGTTTACAATTACAAATTCCAATTTTTAACGGTTTTGGCACCCAGGCAAAGGTGGACCAGGCACAAATTACTTATCAACAAACACTTGAAAGACAAAATCTTTTAACCGAATCAATGAAAATACAGGCACAAAATATATTATACAGAATCGAACAAGCAAATAAAAGAATTACTGGACAGGATAAGGCTGTCGCTCAAGCTGAAAAAGGTTATGAAATAGCAAAGTCGCGTTACTCAAATGGACTCGGGACTCAGCTTGAAGTAAATGATGCCGAGCTTGCACTCACCCAATCAAAAGTTAATTATATACAGGCAGTATATGATTACAATACTGCCGTAGCGGAATTAGAACAATTAATTGGAAAATCAAATTAAAAAGGAAAATATATGAAACACACAAAAATCTCAATAATTGCATTGTTAACTACTACTATTATATTCATAATTGGTTGTAGTAATAAAACTCAAAACCTCAACAACGATCCTGAGTTGATTCCAATAGAAACGATTCCTGTAAAAATAATGAAAATTGATCGAACTCTCGATTTTTCCGGTACCATTATGGCATGGCGCGAAGCAAATTTAGGTGCTCAAACTCCAGGCAGAATTGAAAAAATTTATGTAAAAGAAGGCGATGAAGTTAAAGAAGGCGATTTACTCGTCCAAATGGATGATGCACAACTTACGCAAGCCAGAATTCAATTCGAAATTGCAAAACAAGATTTTGAAAGAATGCAACCACTTTTTGAACAAGGTTCAATATCACAACAACAATTCGATAAAATTAAAGCAGGATATGAAACAGCAAAATCAGCTTACGAATTAATTCTCCGTAACACTCAATTGCGAGCACCATTTTCAGGAATCATAACTGCTAAAAGGATGAATGAAGGAGAAGTTTTCATTCTTGCTCCAAGTGCTCAGGGAGCTCCTTCAATTATTAACATAATGCAAATAGATTTCTTAAAAGTATTAGTAAATATTCCCGAGAGCGATTTCCCTCTTGTGCGCTTAAACCAAAGCGCAACAATCCAGGTTGACATCTATCCTGATAAAATATTTACCGGTATAGTTTCCAGAGTGGATCCCTCAATAAATCCAGTTACAAGAACATTTACGGTTGAAATTAAAATTCCAAATACTAATAAGATTTTACGACCTGGAATGTTCTCTCGTGTAAAAATTAAAACTGGTGAATTCGAATCTATATTCATTCCAAGAAGTGCTCTAATAAAACAACTTGGCTCTAATATTTTCTATGTTTATATCGCAGAAAACGACACAGCAAAACGCAAAGATGTAAAATTGGGACTCGAAATCAACGAGTGGGTTGAAATTAAGTCCGGTCTGAATCCTGAAGACCAATTGATAATAAAGGGTCTGGGCAGATTAAAAAATGGTTCACCAATTAAAATTGTTGGCACTAATTAATGGAGGTCATATAAAATGAATTTACCAAAAACTTTTGTTCGCCGTCCTGTTACCACAGTAATGGTCTTTTTAGGATTGTTTATAGTAGGATTATTTGCGTTAGTTCAATTACCAATTGATTTTTTCCCCGAGATTGAACCTCCAATCGTTAGTGTTTTGACATCCTATCCAGGTGCAAGTGCTCAAGATGTTGAACAAAATGTAACAAAAATTATCGAAGCAAGTTTAGGCACCGTAAGTGAACTTAAAAAAATAACCTCAACTTCAATGGATAATGTATCTGTAGTTACTCTTGAATTTGAATGGGGTACAAACCTTGATGAAGCATCAAACAATGTGAGAGATGCACTTGAGTTTGCCAAGCGCAGTCTACCATCAGAGTCAGAAAAACCAATGATCTTTAAATTCAGCACAAGCTGGTTTCCCGTAATGTTCCTATCGGCAACTGCTGAAGAAAATTATCCGGGCTTAAACAAACTTATTGAGCAAAAAATTGCAGATCCATTAAAAAGAGTACCCGGTGTTGGCACTGTTATGATGTTTGGAGGACCAATTCGTCAAATTCAAATCAACATTGACCCTAAAAAACTCGAAGCATATAACTTAAATATACAAAGAATTGGTCAGGTACTTCAAGCAGAAAATATTACACTTCCTGCTGGATCCATAAAAATGGATAGAATGGAATATAACATCAGAGTTCCGGGCGAATTTAAAGATGCTAACCAAATAGAAAATATCGTGGTTGCTAAATCACCCACAGGTTCAGGATTAGTATATTTAAAAGATGTTGCAGAAATCAGAGACACACTCAAAGAAAGAACAATAAATGTGCGCTTAAATGGTGGTAAAGGTTTACAATTAATTGTTCAGAAACAATCAGGTGCAAATACTGTATCAGTTGCATCAGCAGTTAAGAAAGAACTTGAAAAATTAAAAAAGGATCTTCCATCCGATGTAACCCTTGAACAAATATTTGATGGCTCCACATTTATTGTAAACTCAATCAATAATCTTTCCGAAGCAATTATTCTTGGCGGATTTTTTGTATCTCTGGTAGTACTTGTTTTCCTGAGACAATGGAAAGCCACATTTATAATAATTTTAACAATTCCATTTTCTTTGATTGTTGCATTCATCTTCCTTTACATTACAAAAAATACAATAAACATAATCTCACTTTCATCTCTCTCAATAGCAATCGGAATGGTAGTTGATGATGCCATAGTAATACTTGAAAATATAACCCGACACGTAGAAAGAGGAGCGCGTCCACGTGAAGCATCAGTTTTCGGTGCAACTGAAGTTGGGCTTGCAGTAACGGCTGCAACACTTACAATTGTTGCAGTATTTTTACCTTTAACATTTCTTACTGGAATCGCTGGAATTATGTTTAAGCAGTTGGGTTATCTTGTAACAATTATGATCCTTACTTCACTCTTTGCATCACTAACATTGATTCCGATGTTATCATCTAGATGGTTAAAATCTAAAAAAGAAGAAATGCAAACACGCAAAAGATTCCAGAAATTTTACGATAAAAGTGAACAGCTTTTCATAAAATTAGAAGAATTTTATGCAAAAACTCTTAATTACGCCCTTAATCATAGAAAATTAGTTTTAATATCAGGTGCTTTAATATTTATAATAATCGTTGGTTCGTTTCCTTTTTTAGGAAAAGGTACAGAGTTTATGCCAAAGAGCGATGAATCACAAATTCAGATCTATGTTGAACTTCAAACTGGCTATAATCTGGATGAAACAATAAACACTGCGAAACAGGTAGAAGCTATTATACAGAAAGAAGCCCCAGAAATTTCCTTTATGGCAGTAAGAGCGGGTGTTAATGATCAAGGATTTTCAGCAGCTTTATTCGGTCAAAAAGAAGGATTGCATATGTTTAATGTTCAGACGCGTTTAAAAAGAAAACATGAGCGACAAAGAAGCGTCTTTGAAATTGCAGATACACTGCGAAACAAACTCAAACCAATTCCGGGCATAACACAATTAACAATACTTACATCTTCAACAATGTTTGGCTCAACAAAACCTTTTGCAATAGATATTATTGGTCACGATTTAGCCGCCACTTCTCAACTAGCCTACCAAATAAAAGAAATTGTAAAGAATACACCAGGCACAAGAGACGTTGATATTAGCCGAAGTCAAGAGCGAGCTGAATTACAGGTGATACTTAACAGAGATAAACTCGCAACAATCGGCTTAAACACTGCAACAGTCGCATCTGCAATTCGAAACAGCTTCTACGGATTAACACCCACAAAGTATAGGGAAGCAGGGGACGAGTACGATATTTTCATTCGTTACGATTTAAAATTTAGAAGAACAATCTCCGAATTAGAAAACATTCCAATCAACACAATGAGTGGGCAAATTGTAAAACTTAAAGATATTGCTAAAATAGTTGAACAATTCTCTCCACCAGATATACAAAGAAAAAATCAGGAAAGAGTTGTAAGTGTTACAGCTAATACAGAAGGAAGATCATTGGGAGATGTAACAAATGATGTTAAAGCTGCTATATCAAAGCTGGAGATACCAGCTGGTATTACATTAGAATATAGCGGACAAATTGAGCAGCAACAAGAAACATTTAAAGATCTTTTACTATTTATGATACTTGGTGTAATACTGGTATATATTGTAATGGCTTCCCAGTTTGAATCTTTTCTTGACCCATTTATTATTATGTTCTCGGTGCCGTTCTCATTTGTTGGTGTTTTTATTGCACTCTTGATAACCGGTTTTACATTTAGTGTTATAGCGTTTTTAGGTGCGGTTCTACTTATTGGTATAGTTGTAAAAAATGCAATCGTATTGGTGGATTACATCAATATCACACGTGCAAGAGGTTTTGAATTAAGAGAAGCTATTATAATTTCAGGAAAAAACAGATTAAGACCTGTACTTATGACTACAATTACAACTCTTTTAGGTATGTTACCACTCGCACTTAGCACAGGCGAAGGCTCAGAAACCTGGAACCCTCTTGGTATATCAGTTATAGGAGGACTTACCGTATCAACACTTATTACATTGATTTTTGTACCTGTAATTTACTCATTATTTAGAAAGAAGCTCTGGACAAAACAAGTAGATTAAAAGAAAGGAATAAAATGAAAGCAGTAATGATAGTTTACAACCATGGGATTACCGAAGAAGTAGACGAGGCTTTAGAACAGCTCTCAATACGCGGTTTTACCCGATGGATTGATGTTCACGGCCAAGGTACACATAAAGGTGAACCTCACTTTGGCACCCACATCTGGCCAAGTTTAAATGCAGTGGTACTGACAGTGATTGATGATCAAAAAGTTGAACCTTTATTAAACACAATTAAAGAGATTAATAAAATAGCGGAAGAAGAAGGTATTCACGCCTTTGTCTGGAATATTGAACAAATTGTTTAATTATTATATGAATCATGAAAATTAATAACCTAACCTTAATTCAAAATATTGTTGTATACGATTTATAACCTTCCGGATGGATCCGGTTATAGGTAAGATTGACAGAAGGAAAATCAACAATCTTTGATGGTAAGACTTACTTTTAAGTGGAAAATCTTTCTTTCATAATGCAAGGCTACAAATGATTCAATTTATAAATACAAATCCTATATAATATATTCTATAACAAATTAGACATTTGAGAAATAGATTTCAAATAGCCAAATATCATCACATCAGTTTATTTAAAATATAAACATTTCAATTTCTTTTGTAAAAGAATTATATTGAGAAAAATCTATTTATGGCTAAAAGTAGAAACGAAATAAAAATATTTGCATTATCATCTTTCTTAAATGATCTCGGATCAGATATGATTTATCCTATCTGGCCACATTTTATCCGAAATATTCTTGGGGCAAATATGGCGATCCTTGGGTTACTTGATGGTATAGGTGAAACCCTTGTATCAATTTCACAAGCAGTTTCTGGTTATTATTCAGATAAAATCAAGAAAAGAAAAATTTTTATTTGGTTTGGTTATTTAATGGGAAGTTTATCACGGATTGGATATTCAATTTCATCTAATTGGCAAACCGTTTTACCATTTCGAATACTGGACCGCGCAGGAAAAATTCGAAGCGCACCAAGAGATGCAATTATTGCAGATATTTCAACTAATGACAACCGTGGAAAAAATTTCGGACTATTAAGAACTGCAGATAACTTAGGTGCAGTAGCAGGTATTGTAATATGCCTTGTACTAATCAACTTCTTAAACATAAAAACCATTCTACTTTTAGCTGCTATTCCATCATTGCTTAGTGTAATCCTAATTATCTTCTTTATAAAAGAAACTAAAAATTCTGAAACAAAAATATTTAAGGGTTTGCAATTAAAATTTTTCAATAAAAATTTTAGATTGTTTTTAATTACAAGCGGAATATTTTCGATTGGATCTTTTAGTTACTCCTTTCTGCTATTATTTACACAGGAATTAGGCACAAAAATTTACATATTGCCAATATTTTATTTAATTTTCACAATTGCTGCAGCATTATCTTCTTATCCATTCGGTTATCTAGCAGACAAAATTGGAAGAAAATCTATAATCCTTATAGGATATTTAATATGGATAATAGTATGTATTGGGTTCATTTTTAACAAAAATTATATAGTTTTTATTTTTTTATTCTTGCTTTACGGATTCCATAAAGGTGCTCTGGAAACTGTTCAAAAAGCATTTGTTTCGGAATTAGGACCTGATGATTATAAAGCAAGTAGCTTAGGTGGATTCCAGATGATAATTGGATTATGCGCATTCCCAGCTTCTTTAATTGCAGGAATATTATGGGATCAATTCGGCAAAGAATTTATTATGTTCTTCTCAATTATAATGTCAATTATATCATCGATTATATTGATTTTTATAAAAGAGAAAAAAGCATATGACTGATTATCCATCTACGCAAGCTATAAGAGTATTAAAAGAAAATAAAATTCAATTTATACCACACCAATATAGATATATAGAACATGGTGGTACTCGCATAGCTTCAGCTGCGTTAGGAGTTCCAGAACACCAAATCATTAAAACTATTGTAATGAAAACTGAAGATGATAATCTACTAATTGTACTGATGCATGGCGATTATGAAGTGTCCACAAAAAAACTAGCTCGAATTATTGGAGTGAAACAAATTGAACCAGCAAGTGAATCGCTCGCGACTAAAGTAACTGGTTATATATTTGGTGGAATGAGCCCATTAGGTACCCGTCATAAATTGCCTGTCTATGCTGAAAAAACAATTTTTAATCTAGAAAAAATATTTATTAATGCTGGAAAAAGAGGATTTCTTGTTGAAATAAACCCTAATGATCTAAAAAAATGTTTAGAGATTGTTGAAGTGGAGGTAGGTATTAAGATTGTCTAAAAGTAATTGTGTTATTATAGGTATTGATCTAGCATGGGGAAGTAAAAACCCAAAGAATTATTCAATACTTAAACAAAAAAGAGATGGTGTGTGTGTTGCTTTATATAAAAATGGAGAATATAGTATTGTTGATTTTTTATATCCGAAAGGAAATGAAGAACTCATTAAAATTATACAAACACATACTAAAAATTTTAACAGATCTATAATACTCATTGATGCACCAATTGTTTGTACAAACCCCACAGGAGCCCGCCCGGTAGATCGACTAACACATAAATTATTTTATAATGAGCATGCAACTTGTTATCCTGCTAACTCAATAAATTGTTCAAGACCAATAAAAATTGCAAATATATTAAAACAAAATAGATTTAAGATAGGATGGGACATAATTAAAAACAAACACCTTTTAATAGAAGTATATCCACATCCCGCAATGGTAAGATTATTTAAATTGAAAAGAATTTTTAAATATAAAAAAGGGGCCATCCAAACAAAACAAATAGAATTTAAGAAATATCAATCTTCGTTAAAAACTTTTTTAGCTAAATATTTACCAAACATCAAATTGAACAAAGGAGCAGAGGTGTTACTAAAAGCAAGATGGAACAAGAAAAACGAAGATTTGTTAGATGCATTTTTTTGTACAATAATAGGAATATGGCACCATCGGTTTTTAGGAAAGAAAACTGAAATAATTGGCGACACGAAAACAGGTTTTATCTTACTACCAATAGATTTACGAAAAGCTAATTGAAATACAAATTTATCAGTACAATTTCTGGATAATTTCCAATTCTAACTGGTGGTCCCCAGGTTCCCACACCTGATGAAACATAGACATGCAAAGGACCTTTTTGTTTATAACCCCAGCTCACCTCATATATTTTGCGTGTTATCAAATTGAATGGGAATATTTGACCGTGATGAGTGTGACCAGAAAGTTGTAAATCGATTCCATTCTTTAGAGCATCATCAATATTTATTGGTTGATGATCCATTAGTATCATTGGTTTGCTGGTATCTACGTTTCTTAAAATTTCTTCTAAGGACTTACGTTCAATTCCTGTAAAACTAGATTTAACTCTATCTTCCCTACCCACAAGAATAATTTTATCATCGACCTCAATAACTGTATCTCTTAAAAATTTTACCCCATGCGATTGAAAATATTTTATCGCTGGTTCTGCACCACCAATAAATTCATGGTTGCCAGTAATAGCATAGATTCCGTATTTTGTTCTTAATCTCTCAATACACTTACCAATATTGTTATTAACTATCGGTCCAATGGATTCATCAACTAAATCCCCAGCTATCAAAACAATGTCCGGTTCTTGACTTTTAATTTCATCAACAATTTTACTAAATCTATCTCTTCCGATTATTGTACCAAGATGGACATCTGATATTAAAATAATTTTTAATTTATCAATCCCATCTACATATTTTTGTATTTTTATATCTAATTTTTTTGTTCTAGGATTTAAAGCATTAAAATATCCAATCATTATTATGAAAAATACCACTATCAAACTAAATATAAGTAAGTACTTTTTAACATTGGCATAGTTATTTTTTATTAATCCAGGAATTATCGGTATAACAAAATTTACGAGTCTTAATAAATCTAAAATCAGCACAATTAATAAAAAATAGACCATAGCCGCAAGCCAGAATGATCCAACTTTAACAATTAACTCTGTAATTGTAGAATGGAAGTACCTTTCTAATATTCTTCCGATCAAATATGCACTTGCAATAAAAATAAAACCAAATGTATACAAAGTTCTAATTGTTGAATCTTTTGGAATAGCCTGAAGTCCGCGCCTGAAAATATAATAATTAATTAAAGTATAAACGATAATTACAATACTAAAAAAAATTAAAAAGCTTGTTGTCCTCATAAATTTTTTAGGAACCCTTGCCATGTAATAGGCAAGGGTTTATTAAAGTTCTAAATTACTATTTTTGTTTAATCAATTGTATGTTTAAATTAATTTCAACTGTTTTCCCAACAACCAATCCTCCCGTGCCTAAGGGTGCATTCCATTTAACATCATAATCAAAACGATCAATACTTGTAGCTGCCTTAAAAGCCGATTTAATATTTCCCCAAGGATCACTTGCTTCGCCCTTATATTTTGCATCCAAAGTAACGGATTTTGTAATGCCATTAATTGTTAAGTTACCAGTTATTTTATAATTATTTCCTGAACTTTTTTTAATAGAGGTGCTAACAAAATTTATAGTTGGGTATTTTTCAACATTAAAAAAATCTGGCGTTAGTAAGTGTTGATCACGTTTTTCGTTATCAGTATCAATACTTCTAACTTGAATTACTGCTTCTATTTGGGCATCACTGAAATCAGGTTTTGCATGAGTGAGTGTACCTTCAAATTCTCTGAATCTGCCTGTAACATCGCTTATCACAAGATGAGAAACTGTAAATTCAACATTGCTGTGTACAGGGTCAATTTTCCACACAGTTTGAGCGTTTAAAATATTAATAAAGATTATTGTGGTTAAAATATATTTTAATGTTTTCATATTTAGCTCCTTTATATGTTTTTGTTTTGGATTGTTTTACCTAATTTTTTTAATAAGTTGGCAAGAGTTTTTTGTTCAGTTTCATTCAATACCGAAAGAAGCATAGAAATAAATTTTGCATGTGGTAAAAAAGTTTTTAAAAATTTCTGCTTCCCCTTCTCAGTTAAAGACACCTTAATTATCTTACGGTTTTCTTGAAGCCTTCTTCTTTTTATTAAACCTTCCTTTTCCAAATTATCTAATACAAGTGTCATATTTCCACCTGTAACAAGCTGCTTCTTTGTTAATTCACCAATTGATAATTCTCCTAAATGACCAAGGCATTCTATAACAGCAAATTGAGGAACAGTCAAACCGCTTTTTCTTATATCCTCAGCTGCTTTTTGCTGTACTACAGTAAAAGCTCGGCTTAGCTTAACCCATAGGCTCAATGCTAAATCTATCTTTTTTCCGTATTTTTTTGTTGTTTTCAATATTTTAAGTTTAAATTGTTTAAATTTAAACTAAATATAATTAAACATTCTTAAAATTGCAAACAATATTATTTAATTGATAATACTCCTGCACCATTAATTTTGCCGTCTTTTAGAAGCATCAAAGCTTTATTTGCATATTTTAAATCAAAAATTTCATATTCGGTCATAACAGGAATTTTTTTTGAAATTTCAAGGAATTCAAGTGCATCATTCCTTGTACTGTTTGCTACACTTTTAATACTTCTTTCCTGATATATTAAATTATATTCAAATTTAGGTATTGGTGTTGTATAAATTCCAGCAAGTGCTAAAGTTCCACCTTTATCCAAATTTTTTAACGCTAAAGGAACTATATCACCAACTGGAGCAAAGCTGATTACACTATCCAGTTTAACTGGTGAATTTTCAAAAGTATTACCTGTCCATTTAGCACCAAAATTTTCTGCTAGCTGACGATGCTTATCACTTCTTGAAAAAACATATACATCACAACCCCAATATCTTGCTACCTGTATTGCTATATGTGCTGACGCACCAAAACCATACAGTCCTAATTTACCATTAGGTTTTATATCGCTAATTCTTAAAGCTCTATAACCAATTATTCCTGCACATAATAATGGTGCTGCCGACTCATCAGTAAAATTGTCAGGGATTTTATATGCATAATTTGAATTTACTTTAGTGTATTCAGCATAACCACCATCAACATCGTAACCGGTAAACTTAGCATTATCACATAAATTTTCTTGATTATTCAAACAATATTTACACTCATTGCAGGTATAATTTAACCAAGGAACACCAACTCTATCACCTATATTTAAATTACTCACATTGCTTCCCTTTTCGACCACCTTTCCAACAATTTGATGCCCTAAAATAAGAGGACTCTTTTTTTGTGGAATATCACCTTCTATAATATGCAAATCGGTATGACATATTCCACAAGCGTTTACCTTGATTAGTACATCGTTTTCACCTATTTGGGGTATTGTAACTTCTAAAAATTTCAAGGGATTTGTTTCAATATCAGCAATTTTCTCAAGGATGGCTGCTCTCATCATAATTCCTTTGAATTTATAAAAAAGTTTATTTATATTGTAACTTAATAATTAAATAAAAACTAAAAATTATATAGGTATCAAAATGAAGTTCATTAATATTTACAAAATAATTTTGTTATTTACAATAATATTGATTCTTGGCAACACTTCTCATAGTGAAACACAAAAAGAAAAAAAATATTTTCCGGGACAAATTTTAATAAAGTTTAAGGAGCAAACTCTTAAAACCAATGGAGTTTTGCCAATCGAAACAATAAAAAGCAAATTTAAAATAGAAAAACTTGAGAGCGCTTTCAGAAATAAAGAATACTCAAGTGCAAAAAATAATGCAGAAAGAAATTTAGCCTTGATGTATATTGGTTATGTTTCAGCTACAACCGATATTGAAATGCTTGCAAAAAGTTTGAGACAATCTGATTTAATCGAATATGCCGAGCCAAATTATTTTGTGGAGTTAAATGCTATTCCAAACGATCCTCTCTATTCACAACTTCAACATCTTCCGCAGGTAAAAGCTCCACAAGCATGGGATATATCGCAAGGCGATACAAGTGTTATTATAGCAATTCTTGACACAGGTGTTGATTGGGATCATCCGGACTTGGCTGACGCTATCTGGCGAAATTATAATGAAATACCAGATAATGGCATTGATGATGATGGGAATGGATTTATTGACGATATTCGCGGTTGGGATTTTGTAACCGGCGTTACAAGTAACGCATATGCTGGTGAGGATGGAGATATACCAGACAACAATCCAATGGATTTTAACGGACATGGAACACACGTTGCTGGAATTGCAGCTGGGATTACAAACAACGGTGTAGGAATAGCCTCACTTGTATGGAAAGCGAAAATAATGCCGATCAGAATAGGTTACCACACATTGAACGGGAATGGACTAGGTACACTATTATGGATGGCACAGGGTTTTGTATATGCTGGGGATAATGGAGCTCATGCCGCAAACTTAAGCTTTGGTACAGGTGATGGAAGTTTTGTAAATGATGCTGCAAAATATGCATTCCAAAACGGAGTAGTAATTTGTAATTCAGCAGGAAATGGAAATAATGAAGTTGTCGGTGCTCTTGGAGCTACACCATTCGCATTAAGTGTGGCTTCAGTAAATGAAAACGATATAAAAGCTTCTTACTCAACTTATGGTGCAGAAGTAGATATTTCAGCACCAGGTGGTGATGCACTCGGTATATTAAGTACAATCGTAAATCCATCTCCGTTTTATGGAAATAATTTATATGTAAGATTTTCAGGTACATCTATGGCAAGTCCACTTGTTGCTTCGCTTGCGGGTTTAATTAAAGCTAAAAATCCAGGCTGGACTGCTGCACAAATTACTTTCCAGATAGTAGGCACAGCAGATGATATATACAATCTAAATCCAAATTATATTGGCAAATTAGGTTCCGGACGCATCAATGCACTTAGAGCATTAACAGAGACTATTCCTCCACCAAATCCAAAACTTGTACTCAAGAACTATTCCTTTTTCGAAATTGACGGTGATATGGACGGGAATTTTGAACCAGGAGAAAAAATTGGATTGAATGTTACGATAGAAAATAGATGGGGCAATTCTTACAACACACAAGTTACTCTTTCTTCAGAACATTGGGCAATCAATGTCACAAACAACATAGCCAACTATGATACAATTTTTGGTATAGAAAATTTAGAGAATTCAGAAAAAACAAACCTATCACCACTAGAATTCACAATAAATTCAGAAGCACTACCTGAAGTTGTTACTCTCAATTTAAATATATCTGCTGATAATTTCAGTAAAGATTTTACAATCGATTTACCTATTAATGCATCAATCTTTCTTGTAGATGATAATGATGGAAATGTTGGATTAAATGAATACATAGATGCTATAAAATCTCTTGGTGGAGTTTATCGTTACTGGGATCGTGAAACACAAGGAAGTCCTCCTGCCTCAGAGATGTTAAAGTATAGTACAGTTATCTGGTATGCTGATATTTATGTTCACCCTTTTTTAGATAGTGCTGATAGGGCAAATTTGGGTGAATATCTTGATAACGGAGGGAATTTATTCATAGCAGGTATGGACTTCGGTTGGGATTTGGCAGATCCACAGGGAACACAATACATAGCGTCAAATGGTGCATCAAAAATTTGGTATGAAAATTATCTAAGAGCTCGTTACGTTGCAGATGGAACTAGTCATCGGACTATAAATGGCATTACAAACGATCCTATTAGTAATGGATTAAGTTTCAGTTTTACTAATCCATGGCCTGAGGTCATAGATACACTTGGAGGTTCCATCCCTTTATTCAAATATCCTGATAACACGCTTGGAGGAATTCGATATGCAGGAAATCATCGTTTAGTTTATCTTGGTTTCTGCAGTTTAGAAAATATTCCAAATATTGAAGTAAGAAGAACTATACTTGAGAGATCAATTTCATGGTTAAATGATTTTTCTATAAAACCAAGCAGAGTCAAAGATACTGAGGATACAAATTTGCCACTACCAGTAACAGCAGAAGTAAAAAGTCGCGACTCTGTAATCTCAGTTTATTTGGCTTACTCTAAAAATGGAGAAAGACCATTTCATAAAATAAAAATGGAAAAATTACAGGAGAATGTTTATGAAGGCGTAATTCCACCTGCTGGTGAACCTGGAAATTTTGAATACCGAATAATTGTTCAAACAACTAAAGGTATTCTTCCTATGAAATCTTATTTCTTTAGAGCAGCTCCAGACAATCAGCCTCCAGTATTCACTGTTGTAAAGGAAATCCCTCCTTCATTAAATACTCGAGGACCTTATACAGCTTCTGTAATTGCAACAGATAATATAGCAGTAGATAAAGATAGTGTATTTATATATTTTAAACGCGAAGGAGACTTTTTTGAGCAGCGCTCAAAATTGAGATACTGGGGTGAAGATACATTTAATGATACATTTTCGCTTGCTACACCAGTGGTAGCAGGACAAAATATTCTTTACTACTTTACAGCCAATGATTCTTCGAGTGTAAAAAACCTAACTCGCTATCCGGATTCTGGATATCTTAAGTTAATTATTGGTAGAGAAATAATTGAGGACTTTGAAAGCGGCACATCAAAATGGAATCTTGGGCAAAACTGGGGATTAACTGATACTCTGAAATATTCAGGTAGATATTCTATCACAGATAGCCCATCAGGAAATTATCCTCCCAATTATAAGGATACACTTACATTAATTCAAGGTATTGATCTATCACCGTTCTCCGGTGGATGGGTAAAATTTTGGAGAAGTCACCGACTAAACACAGGTGATAGTTGTTTTGTTGATATTTCCAGTAATGGAATTGATTGGGAGAATATAAAATTTTACCGTAAACAATTTCCATGGCTTGCCACAATTAGTGGATTTGATTCAATAGAAATTAATAACTATTTTGGACCTGGAAACTCATCAGTATCGATTCGGTTTAGAATTCATTCCGATGCAAGTTTAGAAACCGATGGAGTTTACTTCGATGATATCGAATTTATATCCGTTGAATCTACACTAGATGCAAAAAATGTTGATCAGTTACCAGAAAATTTCTCGTTATACCAGAATTACCCTAATCCATTTAATCCTATCACAACAATAAAATATCAACTTCCAGAAGAAAGTTATGTGACTTTAAAAATCTACAATTTATTAGGTCAGGAGGTACGTAATTTGGTTGATAATATTCAAAAAGCTGGATACAACTCAATCGAATGGGATGGAAAAAATAATTCTGGTACCAACGTATCAAGTGGAATATACATTTATAAGTTAGATGCTCAATCAATTAATAATTTTGCACAAAAATTTACCCAAACAAGGAAAATGATACTTCTAAAATAATATTAACGTAAGTTAAACAGAAAGAGCCGGATGATAGCAAATCGTCTGGCTTTTTTATAAACTTGCCAAACCAACCGACGCTGCAAATATTGACTTAAAACCAGACTGCTTTAAGACCTGACCAGCAGCTGTTATTGTTGCTCCAGTAGTAATTACATCGTCTATAATCAAAACATTTTTATTTTTTATTTCGCCCAGATATTTTTTATTTACACAAAATGCATCCTTTACATTTTCTTTCCGTTCTTGAAAATTTAACTCAGTTTGTGTTTTAGTATATCGAGTCCGGAAAATAATATCTCTTTTAAACTCAATTCCTAATATCTCAGATATTCCTCTACAAATATAATCAACCTGATTATAACCACGTTCCCTGAGTTTTAATTTATGCAATGGTACAGCAGTTAAAAAATCGATCTTACTAAATTCATTCACTAATTTCATGCCTAATTCTCTTCCCAATCTGATCCCAACTGCTTTAATGTTTCTATACTTTAATAGATGGATTACTTCCTGGAATTTTCCATTCTTTTCAAAAACATACAAAGATGTAAATTTATCAATAATACCATCAATTCTAAATCTATCTGTCAATAATAAAAGTTCTCTTGAATCTGCTTCAACTTTTTTGAATTGCGACCAGCAATCAGAACATATACATAATTCAGGAAATTCAAGATAATTGTTGCATAAAAAACAGATTGGAGGATAAATAAAATCGAGAATAGGTTTAAAGAGAATATTCTTTAACCACTTAAACATTTTCATAATTTCATGGATTCAAGTCGTTTAATTTCATCTCGAATTTTTGCGGCTCTTTCGAATTCTAAATCTTTTGCTGCAGATTTCATCTCTTTATAGAGTTCCTCCAACAAATCCCTTTTTTGCTCTTTTGTAAGATATTTCATCAATTTCTCTGAAACAATTGGTATCTTTTTCTTTTCGATTCTATCATCACGAGATGCTTTTACATCGGCAACAGAGGTACTTGCCAATATTTCGTCGACAGTTTTATAAATAGTTTTAGGATTAATATGGTGTTTCTTGTTATACTCAATTTGTTTTTTGCGTCGGCGATTGGTTTCATCTATCATTCGCTGCATGGAGTTTGTAATTTTATCAGCATAAAGTATAACTTTCCCATTAACATTACGGGCTGTTCTACCAGCAGTTTGTATTAACGCTGTTTCTGATCTCAGGAAACCTTCTTTATCAGCATCAAGAATAGCTACAAGCGAAACTTCTGGGAAATCAAGTCCTTCTCTCAGCAAATTTACACCGACCAGGACATCGTATTCACCGAGTCGTAAATCGCGCAGGGTTTCGACTCTCGTTAGTGCATCAACTTCAGAATGAATATATTGAACTTTAACATTTAGATTTGCAAGATATTCTGTAAGGTCTTCTGCCATCCTTTTTGTCAATGTTGTAACAAGAACCCTTTCTTTTCTTTTTACTCTTTCACGAATCTCAGCAAGTAAATCATCAATCTGATTTTTAATTGGTCGTACTTCAACTTCAGGATCAACCAGTCCTGTAGGTCTTATAACCTGTTCCACGAAAACACCCCCAGATTTTTTAAGTTCATATTCTCCGGGTGTAGCGCTTACAAAAATTACCTGATCAACCATTTTTTCCCATTCTTCAAAAGTAAGTGGACGATTATCCAGCGCTGAAGGTAGACGGAATCCATGTTCGACAAGCGTCATTTTTCGTGAACGATCTCCATGCGACATACCTGCAATTTGTGGAACAGTTACATGCGATTCATCAACAACGGTAATAAAATCCTTTCCACTACCATCTGGTTTATCAGGGAAATAATCAAGTAAACAAAATGGGCGAGAACCAGCAGGCCTGCCACTAATATGACGTGAATAATTCTCAATACCCGAACAATATCCCACTTCCCGCATCATCTCCATGTCAAATCTGGTACGTTGTTCAAGTCGTTGCGCCTCAAGTAATTTTCCCTGCATTCTCAATTCTTTTAATCTTTCGTTAAGTTCTTCTTCAATACTAATCAATGCCCTTTCGATTGACGCACGAGATGTAACAAATTGCTTTGCTGGATAGATTACTTCGTAATCGGTTGTAGCAATTAGTTCTCCAGTTATTGGATCCACATAAGATATTTTTTCAATTAAATCACCGAACATCTCAATTCGAATTGCTTCTGCTTGCTCATAACCCGGAATTATTTCAATTACATCGCCTCGCACTCTGAATGTACCTCTTTTAAACTCAAAATCATTTCTAAGATAATGGATATCAATTAACTTTCTTAACAAATCATTTCTATTGATTTTTGTACCAATTCTAAACGGGATCAGTTGATCCATCCATTCTTCTGGAGAACCAAGTCCATAAATGCAACTGACAGATGCAACAATGATTACATTTCGATCTCCACTCATCAAAGCACTTGTAGCCCTTAATCTTAGTCTATCAATTTCATCGTTAATTGATGCGTCTTTTTCGATATAAGTATCTGTCTGAGGTACATATGCTTCTGGTTGGTAATAGTCGTAGTAGCTTATAAAAAATTCTACACGGTTTTTAGGGAAAAATTGTTTAAACTCACCATACAGCTGAGCAGCAAGAGTTTTATTGTGTGACATCACGAGAACTGGCTTATCAAATTTTGCGATGACATTTGAGATTGTAAAAGTTTTTCCACTACCAGTAACGCCAAGCAATGTCTGAAACTTTTCACCTTTTTTAATTCCTTCAACGAGCTGTTGAATAGCTTCCGGTTGATCACCACTTGGCTTATAATCGGATACGAGAATATATGGCATATGAAATAATTATCTGATTTTATTTATTAATATAAAAATTATTCAGGAAAGATTGAATTTGATATATCGTCAAATTCTTTTTAATTTAAGTTTGAATATGAAGAAATTCCTTACTCGTACCTCAGAGCTTCAATTGGATTCAAATTTGCTGCTTTGCGAGCTGGATAGAAACCAAAAAACACACCTACACTCATTGAGAAAAATACTGCCAGTAATATTGAACTTCCGGATACAAATGTAGGCCAGCCAGCAAATCTTGAGATCAAACTGGACCCTCCAACGCCAAAGAATATACCAATTATTCCACCTACTATACTTAATACCATTGCCTCTATTAAAAACTGTACCAGGATATCTTTTCTACGTGCGCCTATAGACATTCTAATGCCAATCTCACGAGTTCTTTCTGTTACAGAAACCAGCATTATATTCATTATACCAATACCTCCAACGATTAACGAGACCGATGCAATACTTCCTAATAGTATTGTCATAATGCGAGATGTAGCTGTTGCAGTTTCGGCAATATCTGTTTGGGTGCGTATTGTGAAATCGTTATCTTCCCAGGGTTGAAGACGATGTCGAATTCTTAAAACATTTGTTGCTTCTTCCTGTGCCTGTAAAATTTTATCTTTACTCACAGCGGAAATCATTATACCCCAGATAAAATTAATTCCTAACAGTCGTTTTTGAACAGTAGTATAAGGCGCAACAATAATGTCATCCTGATCAACACCTGTTGCACTTTGACCCTTTGATTTTAATAATCCAACTACTTTAAAAGGAATATTTCTAATACGGATGGTTTGACCAACAGGATCAGAACCCTGGAATAAATTATCTGAAACTGTTTTACCGATTACACAAACTTTTGCTGCAGCACGCACATCAGCATCAGTAAAGAATTCACCATTTTGAATTTTCCAATCACGTATTATAAAGAAATCAACAGAACCACCTTGAACTGGTGTACTCCAATTAAGGTTACCAGCTACAACTTGCGACATTGCTCTTAAAATTGGACTCATATAAGCAACAGATGGGCATTGCTCAAGAATTGCTTCAGCATCTTCTATGGTCAGAGTTGATGCACTTCCAGCGCCACCACTAACTCCACCCCTGGTACTTGCGCCTGGATAAATTAAAAGCACATTTTGTCCCAAACTTGCTATCTGTGATTCAACAGAATAGGATGCACCCTGACCAACAGCTACCATTGCAATTACAGCTCCTACTCCAATAATTATTCCGAGCATTGTAAGAACTGAGCGCATTTTGTTTCTAATCAAAGCATCAAATGCAATTGAAAATATTTCAAACCATCTCATCATAGAATTAGAATCCCATTCTTCTTCCACCAGTTGGTCCTTGAGGTGCAAATGGATTCCTTGATGCCTGAGCTGATGATGATGTTCCACTCATTTCCATTCCGATTATAACCTCATCTCCTTCTTTTATTCTACCTCCAAGCACTTCAACATATCTATTATCTGTAATTCCTGTTCTTACCATCATTGGTATTATTTTCCCTTTTTCGTCCATTAACCAGATCCTCTGGAATTGCTTTGCCTGTGGATTATTTTGATTACGCATGAAAAATTCTCTCATACGACTGAAATCTGGCCGACCTTCACCACTAAATCTCTCTCTGTTAAATCTTTGCTTTGTTGTATCGTTACTGCTATTTAATGAATCGGGATTTTTAAATCTTTCGAACATCTCTTTTTCAGCTTTTTCAGCTATTTCAGCAGGAGGTTGAAAACGGAGTGCAAGAGCTGGAACACGCATAACATTTTCACGCTTGTCAACTAGTATCGAGACCGTTGCTGTCATACCAGGCATTAATTTTAAATCTGGATTAGGAACTTCAATTATTACAGTGTAAGTGACAACATTCTGCACTATCTGTGGAGAGAGTCGTATCTGTGTTACAGTTCCTTCAAATTCAACTCCAGGATGAGCATCCACAGAAAATGTTACTTTTTGACCTATTTTAACATTTCCAATATCAGCTTCATCTACGTTTGCTTCTACTTGCATCTTTTTCAGATCATTTGCAATAACGAAAAGTTTAGGTGCTTGTAAACTTGCAGCAACAGTCTGACCAACATCTACGTCTCGAGATATCACAACTCCATCAATTGGTGAGCGAATTATAGAATAGCGCAAGTTTACTTTTGCTCTGTCGAGTGAAGCCTGTGCTTGTTTTAATTGAGCAAGTGATGTTTCGTAACTTGTTTGGGCAGCATCCATTTCAGCTTGAGAAACGAGATTTTTTTTAAACAATTCTTCTGTTCGCCTTAAATTCCTGAGTGCTTCATTTGATTGAGCAATGGCTCTTTCATAATTAGCCTCTGCCTCTTTAACAGATGCAGCCAGAAATGTAGAATCAATTTGCGCAATTACCTGACCTTCACGAACCTGGCTGTTATAATCCACATATATTTTTGAAATTATTCCACTTACCTGTGAACCAACCTGTACAGTCTTTACTGGATTTACTGTTCCAGTTGCACGAACTAAAACTGTGATATCACCTTTTGTGACTTTTTCTGTTCTATACTTAATCTCTTCAGCTGAGCCTCTAAAAAAGATTAAATAAGAAGCAACAATTAATATAATAAGGGTTAAAGTTATATAGATAATTTTTTTCTTCATCTTACGATTTTATCCTTTTCAGTTAAATAAGTCCTTCTACGAATTTTCCATCTTTCATTATAAGTTTATCATCAAACCACACAGTCGGAAATTTAATTAAACCATCGAGATGGCTTGAGACTTTAACCGAACCACCCATTGATTTATTATCGCCAAAAGCTATATGAATTGTACCCATAACTTTCTCATCTTCAAGAATCAATCCAGTAAGTATTGCTTTATCATTTGTGCCGATACCAAACTCTGCAACATTCCGAGCATCTTTACCGTGGGGTTCAAAAAGATTTTTCAATTTTTCTGCTTCTTCACCACCTGTTATTTCTTCAGCGTATCCATCTTTAACAGTTATCTTAATTGGATTCTTCACAAGACCAACACCTGCCATAGATCCATCTACAACAACAACACCATTTGATAAATTCTCTAATGGAGCAAGATATGCTTCACCTGTGGGTAGGTTTCCCCAACTTCCTTTTTCTTTAAAGATACCAGAGCTGGCATGTGCCTTTCTGCCTTCGATGGGTAATGTGATATCTGTACCAGATGGTGCAGTTACTTTAATCACTTTTGTTTTCTCCAACAAATCGCATAGTTTGTAAGTACGTTCAGCAATTTTATTATAATCAGCATTCATACATCGAATCATAATTTCTTCGGTAACGCCTGGTAAAGTAGCAATACGACTTCCAGCTTCAGAAGCATTTCTTCGAGCATCTGTATGTGTAAGTGATTTTGAGGTTGGACACATAACCACATCAAACAGCTTCATTAACTCTGCAATTTGTTTTGGGGGCTCTTCACCATTCGTTTTCCTGGGCTGAATTTCCACTAAAACACTTTCCTTTGCCCTTAAATTTTTTGAAGCTTCAAACAAATTATATCCAATAATTCGCATTGGTTCATCAGATATAATTAATACAGACTCATGAGGTTTTAATCCCATACAATCTCGTAATGCGATTTCGGAAGCTTTATATAATTCATTATTCGTTTTCATAATTGTATTCCTTCGACGATTGAATATTATCTTAGTTTAATGTAAAGTTTTAGTTTTCTCCCGGGGTAATTCTAATCCATGACCTTCTTTACTAGTCTCGGTTTTTCTCAATAAAAATGCAAATACTAAGCCAAAGAATCCAAGAGTTGAAAAGATCCACATACCAAGATTATAACCTTCTGGATTTGATGCACTTGCATTCGAAAAATCATTTGCCCAACCGATCAATATATTAAACAAGAACAAACCAATATTCTGTATCATTGTCATTAATCCATATGCAGTACCTAATTTTGTTTCTTCGACAACTAAGGCAACAGAGGGCCACATAACTGCAGGTATCAATGAAAATGCAATTCCCATCATCGACATAGGTATCATAAGATAAAATGGAATTTGAGAATGAATGTCAAAAAATTCGATATTTAAGTTGAGATATCCATGTAAACCAAGTGGCGATGCGATATCAATTTTATAAGCCATCATTAAATAAACAGGTATGATTAAGAAAGAACCAAACATCATTAATAAAGATCTTTTACCAATTTTATCTGCCAGCAATCCAAATAACGGAGTGAATATCATCGCTGCAAGTGTAAGCATGCTCGAAAGATTGCCTCCAACTTCTCTTGTAGTGCCATGTGCTTCCTGAAAAAACTTTATGGCGAATGTTTGGAACGGAAACATTGCTGAGTAAAAAGTTATGCATAAAAATGTAATGTACCAGAAGGATTTATTGAAAGAAAAAATTTCTTTAATAACAACTTTATCTTGCTGGCCTTCCTTTGGCAAAGAAAATTTGCGAGAAGCTGTAACATCGAGAAAATAATAAATTATTATAAAGATAATAGCGGAAATTCCAGCAATTATTGTAACAAACAAAGGATATTGCCAATATTCATATAACTGTCTGCCCCAACTTGGTGAATTAAGTGCCATAAATGAACCAAGGCGTGCTACTGTGAGATTTAATCCAAATGCAAAAGAGAGTTCTTTTCCTTTGAACCATCTTGCTATTATAGTAGTAATTGCAACAATCATTGATTCTGCACCCAATCCGAAAAGCAATCTTCCAGCAGCCATTGTATATATTGAACCACTAATAGCCGTCAGTATTGAACCAAGCATTACCAGGAATGTGAATATTAAGACGGCTTTCCTTGTACCAATCCGATCAATTATAACACCTCCGATCAGAACCATTATAATATTTGGAAAACTATAGATTGCATTTAACAATCCAATATTAGCATCCGAAAACCCAAGTTGTTTTTTAAGCAAGTCCGCAAGTGGGCTGATACTATCATATATGTAGTAATTTCCAAACATTGCCAGACTTATAAAAAGCAGTACAGTCCAGCGATATAATGCTGTAGGTTGAGGTTTTTCAATCTTATTTAAATTTATCATAAAAATTATACAATAGCTCTTCGTAATATCTTTTTAAGTTGGTGTATTCGCTTTCTTACTTCACGTAATTTTTCTTTATCTTTTGCTGCTATTGCTTGATCACGCTCAACCTTTAACTGTCGAATCTCTGCTTTAATTTTTCCTTTATTGCTCAATTGGGCTCTATGATGAACAGAAATATCAACACCCAAAACTTTGCATAAAATGGGGAGCAACTTATCTTTATGCATTGTGCTATGGCCTCTTAATTCGTCATGCTCGATGGTATCGGCAATTTTACGAAGCTCATTTACGGTCATTTTGCTCAATTCATCATAAGTATAAGGCATAATTCAAACTCCATTATTAAATAATTGTTGAACATAATTTAAATTTTATTAAAAATATAAATTTTTAATAGCATTTGCAAAAATAATAAAGTATAAATAAAAATGCCGACTATATAAAAGTCGGCTTGGAAAAATTCTATATTTCTTAGAGAATTATTCTTTATGTTCCAGAAGTGTAATCATTAATATATTTTTCCTGTTCAGCTGTCAATTTATCAATTTTTATTCCCATAGTCTTCAATTTCAACTCTGCAATTTCTTGATCCTGCTCAACTGGGATATCGTGGACTTTATTTTCGAGACGAATTCCTTTCTTATGCAATTCTATAAGTCGTAATTGCGACATAAATTGGTTTGCAAACGACATATCCATTACTTCAGATGGATGACCTTCTGCAGCAGCCAGATTTACTAAACGACCTTTTGCAAGTACAAATATTCTTTTGTTATTCTTCAGGATATATTCTTCATTATTTGGTCTAATCTCTCTTTTTGTTTTTGTCAACTTTGCTAAATCATTCAAATTAACCTCACAATCGTAATGCCCTGTGTTACAAACAATTGCACCGTCCTTCATTAATTTAAAATGTCGTTCCACAATTACATCTTTTACACCGGTAGCTGTAATAAATACATCACCAATTTTTGCAGCCTCTTCCATTTTCATGACTTTCATACCATCCAGATTAGCTTTTAATGCAGCTGTTGGTTTTACCTCAGTTATAATTACATTTGCCCCCATACCTTTTGCTCTCATTGCAACACCTTTTCCACAATGACCGTAGCCTGCTATTACAACATTTTTACCTGCAAGCATTATGCTGGTTGCACGTAGGATACCATCAATTGTAGATTGACCGGTTCCATAAACATTATCGAAATCCCATTTAGTTTCAGCATCGTTTACTGCTATAACTGGATATTTTAGAGCACCATCATTTGCCATTGCGCGCAATCTATGAACACCGGTAGTGGTTTCCTCTGTGCCACCAATAACATATTTCTCTGCATACTCTGGATGTTTGTTGTGAATTGTAAAAATTAAATCAGCTCCATCATCAAGAGTTAAATTTGGGTGAATTTTTAAAGTTTCTTCGATACACCAGTAAAATTCCTTTACTGACATACCATGCCATGCAAAAATTGAGATACCCGATTTAGCAAGAGCTGCAGCTACCATATCATTTGTAGATAATGGGTTACAACCACTCCAACTCACTTGCGCACCAGCTTCAACAAATGTTTTAATTAAAACTGCAGTTTCTTTTGTGACATGTAAACATCCTGCAATTCTATAACCTTTAAATGGTTTTGTTTTCTTGTATTTTTCCCTTAAAGCCATTAAAACAGGCATTCGCGATTCTGCCCACTCAATTAGTTTTTCACCTTCTCTGGCTAACTTTAAATCTTTTACTTTATACTTACCTGCTATGTGATTCATGTTTCCTTTCTTTATTTATCTTAACAAATTTTTCTTAAATAATTTAACAAGATCCAGTTTTTCCCAAGTAAAATCTTCATCATCTCTACCGAAATGACCATATGTTGCAGTTTTTCTATATATTGGCCTTCTTAATTTTAATCTATCAATAATTCCGGAGGGAGTTAGATCTATTTCTCTTTTGATGAAATCAGCAATCAAAGCATCTGGAACTTTACCTGTACCGAATGTATTAATATAAACCGAAATAGGTTGACTAACGCCGATTGCATAAGCAATTTGAATTAAACACTCTTCAGCAATCTCAGCAGCTACAATATTTTTTGCAATATGCCGAGCTGCATAAGCTCCGCTTCGATCAACCTTAGTAGGGTCCTTACCCGAGAAAGCTCCTCCACCATGTGGTGCCTTACCACCATATGTATCTACAATTATCTTTCGTCCGGTAAGACCACTATCACCATGAGGACCGCCAATCTCAAACTTTCCGGTTGGATTTATATAATATGTAATTTTATCATCAATGTATTCATGAGGAATTACTTTTTTAATAACATGTTCGATAACATCTTCCCTAATCTTCTTCTGGGTAACATTTGGATCGTGCTGCACAGCAACAACAATCGTATGAACCCGTTTTGGTATTTTGCCAGAATATTCTATTGTAACCTGAGACTTACCATCTGGTCTCAAATATGGCATCAGCGAATTTTCTTTCTTTCTGATTTCTGCAAGTCGTCTCACAATTGAATTTGCAAAAAGAATAGGCATAGGCATAAATTGAGGTGTCTCTGAAGTTGCATAACCGAACATCATTCCTTGATCACCAGCTCCACCTTTGGTAACACCCTGATCAATATCAGGCGATTGATCATGGATTAAATCTTCTATCTGGCAGTTATCGGCGTTAAAATAATATTCATCCTTTGTATATCCAATCTCACGAATAATTTTCCTTACTATAGCTTCTCTTTCCTCTGGTTTTATTTTTTTCTTTGTTTTAACTTCACCGCCAATAATCACTTTATTTGTAGTTACAAATGTTTCGCAAGCTACATGAGAATTCCTATCTCCTGATAAATATGCATCGAGTATACTATCAGAGATTTGATCAGCTATTTTATCTGGATGTCCTTCTGCAACAGATTCAGAAGTAAATAAATATGAAATCATTCTTTAACCTTCATTTGTTAGTAAAAATCAATTTCTGAAGAGTCACCTATATTAATTTTTCTAAATGCTCCCCTTACTATTGCATTATTCCCTATGATTGAATTATCCAATAGAGATTTTTCTATTTCCGCTCCCTGATTTATAATAGAATTTCTAATAATAGAATCCATAATCACAGCATCATCAGCGATTGTGGTGTATGGTCCAATTACTGAATTTATTATTTTTGCTTTGGGTGAAATATAAACTGGTGGAACTACAACCATTCCATTACCTTTTACACTATTAGATTTTTTTTCTAGCAAGTGTTTATTTGTTGAAAGTAAAGTTTCTGGTTTACCACAATCGTACCAACCTTCCACATTAAAAACTCTTATCCTCTCACCCATATCCACCATCATTTGAATTGCATCTGTTAGTTGATACTCTCCTCGAGTCTTGATATCTTTGTCAATTAATTCTGTTATACACTTCACAAGTAAATCTGTATTCTTTATCCAGTATAAACCCACGAGCGCAAGGTTACTTGTTGGTTTATCAGGCTTTTCAATTAGTTTTGATATAAATTCGCCTTTTAATTCAGCAACACCAAACCTTCTTGGATCTTCAACATATTTAACCCCCAGAGCTGAATAATCTGCATTTATCACAGGTTTTAAATCCACATCAAAAATTGTATCGCCCAGTATAATTAAAACAGGTTCATCTCCAATTGTATCTTTTGCAACAAAGATTGAATGTGCCAAACCAAGTCTTTCTTCCTGTTCAACAAAATCGCATTTTATTTTATAATTTGCTTTTACATATTCAACTATCTTATCTCCCATATAACCAATTATTATAGTTGCTCTTTCGAACCCATCTTCAACAATTTTATCCATTATATGTCCTATAATAGGTTTTCCAGCAACATTTATTAAAACCTTTGGGAGTGAATATGTATGTGGTCTGAGCCGGCTACCTTCGCCGGCAACAGGAATTATCGCTTGCATTTTATATTTTCTCACTTAAACGTCTTAAATATATGTATTTTTGTAGAGTATTTCAAATTTTTTTATTCTACTTTCATTACATTTGTCTGCAAAATCTCCTTTGTTTCAATGTCCTGTACAAAAGAAATAATATATAAGTTATTTGGGACAATTGAATATTTCTTTTCTTTAAAGAGTTGTCTGTTAGCTTTTTTCTCCATATCTTCAAGATAATTTTTTAACTGGGCTTGAAGTTTTAACAGATCTACTGATGCTTTAACTTTTATTTCTTTCTTGTTTCCAAAACCAATTCCATTACTTTCAGGTAAAATTTTTCTTACTACAAATCGATGTTCTGAGACGGTATTATAACCTTTATAATGAACCTTCTCTTCAGCTAATACTGAAAAGAATTTTAAATTCTCAACACTTTGCCTTGTTGTTTTGACTTGTCCTGTCAAATTAATTTTATTTTTTACTTTTTCCACACTAATTTTTATAATAGCTTCTGGTAATCTATTTAAATATTTTTTTATCACCATACTGAACACATCATAACGGCTTTTTGCAACCGCTTTATTTCCTCCAGCAGAAATTCTCTGTGTGCCCTCAATAATAGATGTAGGTGTACTATTAACACCATAAAACTTTGCACGTGCTTCTGTATCTTCGTTTGTCATTGGATCAGGAGCAGGAATATGCAGATGATATTCTAATACACCCAGTGTGTTTGTATCAAAACTTTCAATTAACTTATCATAAGCATAATCAGCAGAAAGGCAAGGTCTACATTCCGAACCAGTAAACAGCTCAGCAAGAACAACTTTTTCAACACCAGCTGGTTTAACAAATTTTTCAACTTCAAATGATTCAATATTTTGAATTTCTTTTTGAATGACCTCCTCCAAAGTTGGACCGTTTGAATATAGCTTCTGATGCAAATCCTTTAATTTTTCAATTATAATATCAGGAGTAAATGCTAGAACACCCCTCAAATATGCATTGTAAGCTTTAGTCAAGTCTCCAAGAGCCTCATAAGCCATACCAAGATAATAATACAAATCAGTATTATAAGGAGAACTATATTTTTCTGCTTCAAGCAAATAATAAATTCCAGATTCATATAAGCCCTGTATGACATTTATTACACCGAATGTTGTGTAGCTGGTAGCTACCTGATCCACAGGTGTATTTTCATTTATTGCTTCAACACTCAGCTTTGCAAGTTGATATGCTTCATCCAGTAATATATTTTGTCTAGCCCAACCCAAAGCCACTATTGAACGAGCTTCATCTATTTGATTAGTTGATTTAAAAAACTCATCAGCAGCTTTTTTATATATCTCTGTTTTTGAATATGAAAGATTATCATTTTTGAAAATATCATTTAACATTTTTGTTGCCTCTTCGTATCCAAAGAAAGAACAACGTGCCATTAGAAGTAACGATTCTTCATTCTTCAAATATTTATACATATAAAGAGATAAATGGTAATAATACTCTGAATAGTTTGGATCCCACTCTCTCTCTTTTGGGTAAAGTGCCAATGCATCACGTTGTGTTTGATAAGCCTGTTCATACTTTCCTAATTTATAAAATATCAATGCTTTTGTATCAAGGAAAGGAACTCTTTTACGACCATAAGTTTTCTCATATAATTCGTTTGCTAAATTAGAATAAACCAAAGCCGAATCGAGCCACATATCAGACACAGCAAAATTATATGCCACACGATTATAAATTGTAGCTACATCAACAGCATTTTTGATCAATTCTTTTGCAGCTTCAATAGAGAGATTACTGTCCTTTGCTTCAACTGCAGCATAAAATATTTGCGTCCTCACTGCTTCAATATTTTCAAGTTCTGGGTATTCATTTATAAATTCTTTTAAAGATATTAATCTCTCCAAAGGATTTTTTATTACCATTATCGACTTATAAATGGAGTCAGTATTTACCTGTGAGAATGTATTTTCATTTATTAAAATCAAAGCAACAATTATAATTCCCAGTGTTTTGATGTTATAAAAATTTTTCATTTTACACCTTTTAAATTTTTTTGATGAATTATTGCAGACTAAAATTACTGTTTTTCAATTTTCAAAATTTTATCTAAATCAAACTGCATTGAAACATATTTTTCTTTTGCCTCAAGAATAGATTTTTCCTGGTTAATATTTTCAGGCAAGATTTCATATTGCTTTATATTTTTTGATTGTATATCAAGATATTCAATTTTTATTTCCTTTCTTTCTTCGATAGCAGAATTAACTTGTTCTATTTTAACTTTGGATAACTTTTCATAAATATTCGAATCAACTAGATATTTTAATTGATTGAAACCAAAATTCTTCAATATGTTTACAATAAAATTAAATATTTCCATTGTTGTAAAAACGTCTTCAAGTGCTCTATGAGTAGGTTTTTTATTAATTTCAAGTAAATCTGCTATAAATGATTGTCGATAAGCAGGAAGCCGTGGAATGAGGGTTCTAATTAAATTCAAAACATCAACTACATAAATCGAATCTATGTTTGTATCGTGAAATAGTAACTGCTCCTCAGAATTCAGAACTTTTGTTAATAGAACATTCATTTCTAAACAGAATTTAATTTCCGTATCCACAAGATTAAATTCTTTTTCGAGAAATGTAATATCAAATGGGGCATTATATGCAACAACTACTGAATCCTGAATAAAATTTAACAATGTTTTTGAAAAGTGCCTGAATAATGGAGCATCTCTTAGTACAGTGTGATCAATTTTATTTATTTCGTAAGCCCCAGGAGCAAGTGGGCGAAGTGGATTAATAAATGAATTAATCTTGTCTATTACTTTGCCATTTAATAACTTAACTGCCCCGACTTCAATAATTCTATCCTTAAATTTAGCTTTTAATCCTGTTGTTTCTAAGTCAAGTACTACAAATGAAACTTCGTCAATATTTTTTTCAAGCATATCTATATTATAAATGACCAAACTCAATCCTTAATATTCAGGAATTCATTCCAGATTCTAAAAAGTTGAGCTTCAGCAATTACATCTCCAGCACAATATTCAGCGATTTTACGATATTGTTTTTCAGAAAACAAATTTCCGAGATCGTGACCGGTAACACCTTCACTTTTTGGACTTTTGATTCCAAATACTTTGCAGTAAAAATCCAGATTAAACTTTTTAATCACACCATAAAAAGTTAGTTGATCTAGTAAATCACAATGCACAGTTGAATCGTATCGATAAGGAACTAAATTTTTTGTTGGTTTAACACCTACTATTGCAGAACGAAGCATTACAAACGGACAATCAAATCCTCTTCCATTAAAGGTAATAAATTGATCATAGTGTTTAATTGCATCCCAGAACCATATTAATATCTCTTTTTCTGTCCCGGAAATATATGCTATTTTACCATCTTCACTCGTATATTCTTCTTTAACATCTGATTGGAAAAATACTTTCCCGTTATTTGAATCAGGATTAAACATACCAATAGCAATAATTTGTGCTGTTGGTGCGTACAAATTTAAATTTAATGTGGTTTGTTCCTTTTTTTCCTCTGTATCAGCAAATTTAAATAAAAACTCCTTTTGCACCTCATCAAATGTATCAAGTGGTAAAGCAAGAGTTTCTATATCAAACACAACTCTTTTCATATTTCATCAACAGAATTAACATTAAGTATGCTACGAACAACTCTGGAAATAATATCCCACGAAAAACCTCTTCTCGTCAGAAAAGCTGCAAGTCGAATATAATGTTCCTTATCAGTAGATTTGGCTTTTAATTTTTGATATTTTTTTAATTGTTTAATAGCTAACTTACGAACAATTTTACTTTCATCAAGATCTTTATAATATTTCTCCAAAACATCATTTATAATTTCTTTAGCAATTCTTTTTTCTAATAACTTCTTTTTCATTAAATTTCTTGAAATTAATCTCTTATTCAATGCAGTTTTAACGAAACAATCAGCAAATTCTGAATCATTAATAAGCTTAATGGTCTTCAGATTATCTATTACTTGGTTTATTATATCTGGTTTAAATTTCAGGTCAATTAATTTCTTCTGAATTTCGTATTCACTCCTCTGCCGATAACTGAGAAATTTTAAAGCTGCATCCTTTGCACGATAGAATTCATCCCAATAAAGTAATTCATACAATTTTTTTTCATCTAATTCATCACCTTTGCGTAAGCCAGACTTTTTTACGACAAATTTATAAATTCTATAATTTTGGTCATTATCCAGTTGAATGACTGCAAACTTGGGTTTTCTTTTATCCTGTCGAATTTTTAATATAAGCATTATGATTTTTGAGGTTTCTTAGAATCAGGTTTAATACCAGATGATGTTTTTGGTACTTCCTCAATTAAACCAAGTTTTTTCCTGAGAATTAGTTCAATTTCTTCTTGTAATTTCTCATTTTCTTGCAAAAACTTCTTTACTGCATCTCGACCTTGGCCTATACGCTCATCTTTATAAGCAAACCATGAACCACTCTTTTGAATTATATCATTTTCAATGGCAAGATCTATTAAATCACCAAGTTTTGAAATACCTTCGTTATACAATATATCGAAAGATGCTTCTCTAAATGGTGGTGCTACTTTATTTTTCACAACTTTAACTCTGGTTCTGTTACCGATAACATTATTTCCGTCTTTAATTGCTTCCACGCGACGGACATCAAGTCGTATTGAAGCATAAAATTTCAAAGCATTACCTCCTGTTGTGGTCTCCGGGTTACCAAACATAACACCAATTTTTTGTCGCAACTGGTTAGTAAATATTACACAGGTCTTAGATTTATTAATTGCAGCAGCTAATTTCCTGAGAGCTTGTGACATAAGTCGAGCTTGGACACCCATTGTTGGATCCCCCATCTCGCCTTCGATTTCAGCCCTTGGTGTTAAAGCCGCAACAGAATCAATCACAACTACATCAATTGAGCCACTTCTTACAAGAGTTTCGACTATTTCGAGGGCTTGCTCACCAAATTCAGGTTGCGATAACAAAAGGTTATTTACATCAACACCAAGGCGTTTTGCGTAATTAATATCAAGTGCATGCTCAGTATCCACAAAAGCAGCAATACCGTTTCTTTTTTGTGCTTCCGCAATTATATGCAAACAAAGTGTTGTTTTACCTGAGGATTCAGGACCAAAAATTTCTGTAACACGCCCTCGAGGTATTCCACCAACTCCAAGAGCATAATCTAAAGAAATTGAACCACTTGGAATAACTTCAACCTTGGTAATAGTTTTATCCCCCAGCCTCATAACGGCGCCTTTGCCATGTTGCTTCTCGATTTGCTCGATAGCCAGTTTTAATGCTTGAAGACGCGAATCTTTGTTGTTCTCATCACCCATGATCTTCTCTCCTGATTTTTAATTTTATTTATTTTGATACTTTTGGAGCAAACCATGTACGATTGTTCTTACTTGCTCCACATCGAAAGGTTTTTCTATGTAATCAGCTGCACCAAGAGTTTTAGCTACCTTTTTAGCATCATAATCATCCAGTGAGGACATGAATACAAATGGTATATTGTTAAGATTAGGATTCTTTTTGATTTTATCATACAATTCAAATCCATTCATATCTGGCATTCGAACATCACTCAGGATTAAATCAGGTTTTGTATTTTTAAGTTTACTGAGTGCCTCCGTTCCACTATCTGCAGTCAATACCTCAAAGGATTCACTCTTTAAAACAGTTTTCATAGTATCCAGCCATATATTCTCATCATCAATTAAAAGCAATGTTTTTTGTTTTTTTGCGGTTTTTTTTGGCATATTATATTATCCTTTTAGATTAACAGTTCTTAATACTTTATACTCTGAACCGGTAGGTTTTAAAATACTTTGCATAAGTATTATTTCCCCACATTTAACTGGTTCTGTCTCAAATTTAAGATTTTCTAAAATGGAAATCAAGTTTTTAATATTTCTTATACTTTTTATTCTACCCAAAGTAATATGAGGGTGAAATTTCCGATCTTCAACTTTATAACCGAATCTTTTTAAGTTTTCATCTAAAAAATCTTTAATTTTGAAAATTACATCTGATTCTACTTCAGTTCCAACCCATACAACTCTTGGTTGTTTATAATTTGGAAAGCAACCTAATGATTTATATTTTATTATGAAAGCTGGAAATTTATCACCTAATTCTTTCAAATAGTTTTCAACATGTGGAAAAGTTTTTTCGTCAGTATCTCCTAAAAATTTGATTGTGATATGAAATTTCTCTTTAGGCTCCCACTTTACATCTGCATTTGTATCCATTAATTGAATTTGAACTTCTTTAATTTTGTCTTTAATCTCCATTGGAGTATTGATAGCATAAAAAAGTCGCATTCTAATTCCTTATTTAATTTCCTTACCGGATAATTTTAATCTGACTAAATTTAAAGCAGCTTGAGAACCCCGAATTTTTATCAATAATCGGTCGTTGCCATAAAAATTTTTTATCGCAAAAGTATTTTTATCATCTGAATATCCTATCCAAACTAAACCAACCGGTTTTTCTTTTGTTCCTCCAGTTGGTCCAGCAATACCAGTAGTTGAAATCCCAATTCCTGATGCCGAAATTTTTCGAATTCCTTCCGCCATAGCTTTAGCAACTTCCTCACTCACAGCGCCGTATTTCTGGATCAAACTTTCATCAACTCCTAACAATTCAACCTTAGAACGATTGCTATAAGCAACCACTCCCCTATCAAAATATTGTGAACTCCCTGATACATTTGTAAGTCGATTCGCAATCAAACCACCTGTACAGGATTCAGCAACTGAAATAGTAATTTTTTTAGAAATTAAAATTTTTCCAATTACTGCTTCCAGCTCTTCATCATTTATTCCGTAAATATACTCTTCAGTTTTTTTCCTAATTTCTTTTTCAATTTTATCCAGTACCTTTTGAGCATTCTCCTTATTTACACTTTTAACTGATATTCTCAGGTTCACTCCAAGTGGAGAAGGTAAGAAAGCAAGTGTTGAAGAAATTATTCCATCATTAATCAAGAACTTATCGACAGGTCCAATTAAATCGGATAGAGCTGCTTCTGTGATACCAGTTGTCCTTAATGTTTTATGAATGATTTGTTCACCAGTGATAATGGAACCAAGAAAAGGTATAACATAATTCGACATCATATCTTGCATTTCATATGGTACACCAGGCATTACAATAAAAAACTTATTATTCCTTTCGAATAAAAATCCTGCTGCAGTTCCCAGATTATTCTTTATAATTTTACAATCTTCTGGTACATATGATTGTTCTTCTGCTGCTCGATTCCATTTTATATTTCGATAGGAAAGTATTCTTTTGATGTTTTCTTCAACAGCTTCATCTCGTTTAAGATTAACGCCAAAAAATTCACAGACAACTTTTTTTGTTATATCATCATGCGTTGGACCCAATCCGCCGGTAACTATTACAATATCATTTTTTGAAAAAAATTCTTGAAATGTCTGAATTATATCTGATTCATTATCCCCGATTGTAATTATACTTTTTACATATATCCCAATTTTATTCAATTCATTTGCAATAAATGAAGCATTAGTATTTACAACCTGTCCAACAAGTAATTCATCACCTATTGAAATTATTGAAGCTTGCATTTTAGATAATTAAATATATTATTTGCAACAATAAATTAGTATAGATGCCTGCCATTAAATCATCGAGCATAATTCCTATTCCTTTATTTACCTTTTCAAGTTGGCGGCACGGGAAAGGTTTAACTATATCAAAGGCTCTAAAAACAAAAAATGCAGCTATCCAAAGAAAAAAATTGTTAGGTAAATAAATCAATGCAGCCCACATACCTACAATTTCATCAATGACAACAACCGATGGATCGTTCCCGAGTATTTTTTCTATTTTATATGATACAATTGTTCCAATGATAAAAGTCAAAATAATTAGAGGTAAGAACCAGAGTGACGAATGTAATTTAAAAATTAAGAAAACGAAAAATGCTAGAGCTGAACCCACGGTTCCGGGAAAAAGTGGGAAATGACCAGTGTATAAACCGCTGGCAATTATATGAGTAATTAATGGAATTTTTTTATTTTCCATGATTAAACAATCCATAAATAAATTTTCGATTATGATAAATATAAGCGATACCTGTCCAAACTGTTAATATAGTAACTAACAACATCATGCCAAAGAGAACTTGAGGGTGAAGTAAGTAGTTAATATACTCATAAAACCCAGGAAAATCTTTTTGCACATAGGGTAAAGTTTTAGATACATATAAAACGAGTATATAATAAATTACAACATACTGAATAGTGGTTTTAGCTTTGGCTAAATATGTTGTAATAATAGTTTGATTTTTCAATTCTGCAAATGATCGGAGGAGCGTAATTACAATATCACGAACTACAATTATAGCTACCATCCATGAATCGATCAAACTAAGATATGTAAAGGCTATTAATGCGGTAGAGGAGAGAATTTTATCTGCTAGTGGATCCAAAAAAATTCCGATGCGACTTACATTTCCAAATTTGCGAGCTGCCCATCCATCGTACCAATCTGTTAGTGCTGCAATTATAAAAACAGCAAGAGAAATTTGTTTATCTGCAGTAGAATCAGATATAAATAGGAACAAAAATACTGGTGTAAGGATAATCCTTAAAAATGTTAGTGAATTAGGTAATGTTAGGGTATCATTATAATTCATATCGAATAATTAAACAAAAAAAACGATATATGCAAGTTAAAAAAAAAGCCCAACCAATGTTGGGCTAATAAAAACCATTTCGATGATTCTAATTAAACAGCTTTAACAACTTTCCCTTGTTTTAAGCAACTTGCGCAAACCTTTATGCGCACTGATCTACCATTTAGATTAGCACGGACTGTTTGTAAATTTGGCAACCATCTTCGTCTTGTACGATTGTGAGCATGACTTATATTGTTTCCGCTGAGAGGTTTTTTACCACATATTTCGCATACTTTTGCCATATTGTTTCTTTCAATCTGATTAAACTCAAAATATTTTGAGACAAATATAGTAAAATTAAAGCTAATTTGCAATAATTTGAACACGTTTTGTGAATTATCTAGTTAAATTCAATTACCTTATCAGCAGCATCTTTTTTACTGCTGTGAAGTTACCAGCATTCAGTTTGTAGAAATATACGCCGCTTGGAACATTTGTAGCATCCCAGGTTGCATCGTAGTAGCCAGCTGCTTTAAAATCATTCACAAGCGTTGCTACTTCCCGACTGAGAACATCGTAAATTTTGAGTGTTACAAAATTATCAATTGGTAATTGATAACTGATGATCGTCAGCGGGTTGAAGGGGTTGGGATGGTTTTGAGATAATCTGTATTCGGTTGGCAATGTTTCTAATTTATTGACCGAAAAATCATTTTTCCCAAAAATTGATATTGGCTGCGATGCCATACCCTCAAAGCCTATTACTCCATCCTTGATATTGTTTAAAACTATGCTTCCGGCACCAGATATCTTTATTCTATCGTTACGACCAATGCGAGTAATCCAATATAATGACGAATTCTCATTTTTTATATTCCATTTTATAGTAAGTGGTAACTTACAATCTCTTATTTTGATGGTTAATTTTTTTATTTTGTTGTTGGGTGGTATTTTTTCTATTAACTTACCGGATTCAAACCTGATACACGGAACACCTGCTGGCGGTTCTGGAGGAAGTTCTGCACTCATTTGTAGTTCAGGTGATAATGTGCGTGCTTCGTTTATAAGGTAAAGACTTTGCTGGCTACCATTTGCATCTATTATTGTAATCCTATCAAGCGATTCAAATGATTCAATAAGCTCTTCTGCATAATCAGGATTTATAATATCACGAACTGTAAATCTCCCTATTTCACTCCATGAGCTAGCTCCATATTGATTAACTGCTCTAACTCTCCACTTATATGTCATACCAAGTTCCAAATTTCTTATAGACTTTGATGTAGTAGTTAATCCATAATACTCATACCAAGGTCCACCTGTTAATCTCCAAACTATAAGATCGTATGTTGTTGCGCCAGGTGAAGCACTCCATTGTAGAGTAACAAAATCATTTTCAATTAATGCTCCATTTGGTGGAGAAATCAAATATGGCGTAGGCGGTTCAACACCTGTCGGTGGATTGGCTGGCCAGGGTATATTTATTCTTAATGTACCAGCGTTGGTAACCTTAACCCAATAACCCTTTCCGGGTTCGATATAATTTGAAACTTCATAACCATCGTTATATTCAAAAAAACTTGATTCTATGTTTGTATTTATAGGTTCGACTTGAGATGTTCCTACAATTTGTGACAATGATCCAACTATATTCCAACCTGTATGTACTGGCATATCAATCGAAAATATTCCCCAAGGACTATAAGTAATTTCCTGTTCAGCTCCGAATTGTATCCAATATCCTACACCGTTAGAAAGCGGGTCTGCGGCTACATAACCCTCTGGGGTGAATTGCCAGGCTGGTGATGTAGAAGTAGGATAGACTATGGATTTTGAATAGTTCAACAGTTGTAGTGGTATACTTGTAATATTCCAGCCATTTTTAACCTTAGATTTTATTTGACCCCCATAATTCGTGAAAGTATATCTGAGTGCTTTGTAAGCATTTACCCTACCGTGTCCGTATTTTTCGTCCCAGCCAACAACACCACGATCTTCAGCAGATTGTTCAATAATGGTTCTAATTTGTGAAGGTGTTAAATTAGGATTAACAGATAGCAACAAAGCAGCAATTCCAGAAACTTGTGGTGCCGC
>CALCJK010000008.1 GCA_937967455.1 uncultured bacterium
TTTATTGTTCTGATTGGTAATTTTGATTCTGAAGCATCTGCAAGGAATGAAGCATTAGTGATAAAAAACAAATTCAATATTGATGGAATTGTTGTAAAAGAGCAATAAGTAATCATTTAAATCTAGTCATTGAAAACTTCAGAATTTTAGAGATTATTGACAATTATATTTCACTGTATTTTAATTACATTAATTATCTTTTGGTAAAAAATATTTTTTTGTATAAATCATGAATAAATTTAATTAAAGTTGAGCCTGTTTATTTTAGTTTTCTATTTAATAAAATTAAACGATCTGATAAGAATATTATTTTACTGGTCAAATAATTGAAATTTTAATTTAAATAGTTAATCATTTTATAGGAAAATTTTGAAGTTTTAAAATTAAAATATTTAATTGATATTATAAACAAATTATTGAAAATAGGATCACATTTGTAATAAAAGAAGTTTTTATAACTGTCCCGCCGGTAATTATTCAAATTTAGTTGAAGTTGAAGAGTTTCCATTTTCGTATGAAAATTTATTACAATTAATATTAACATAATCCATTAGAGCTTTCTCGAGTAATTTTAGTTTTTTATAATTTTTTATACGATTCATAGTTGTTTCAACATCAAGTAAACTTATTCCAATCCATTTTGCAATCATCTGTGAATTGTGCCAGTATTTTACATTCCTGAGTTTATAAGAGAGCTTTAAGTTTTATTCTCAATTACATTAGTTGTACTTAAACTCTTCCTTAACTCCTCACTTACACCAAGTTTATGTAATGTTAATGTCTCTTCATGTATCTCTTTTAGCTTAGATTTTGGTGTTTCGTAATCTGACTCTAAATATGTTCTGTGTTTTCTTTCCTTTAATCTCTTCCTTGTTGGTATTTTGATTATGAAATGAATTTATATATGAAAGATTATTTTAAGTATACGAAAAATAACTTTAACAAAGAATGTATTGGCTTGTTAAGAACAATTCAGTTTATGCGGTAAATATTTTTTGTTGATTACATAATAAAAAATTTTTATAACTATTGTTATTATATTAAAATTTTTTGGTTTTGATTTAGAGGTTTACCATAATTACATAAATAAGTTAAAGAATGGAGTGATTATTTTTGTTCTTATTATTTAGGAATACTAATACATTAAGGATTAATTAATAAAAGAGCCCGTCTATGAAAGACGGGCATAACCAGGAGGAGCTATGCAAATTGAAATAAAAGTAGGGGCAACTATTAATAATCGTAACCACCACCTGGAGGCATTGGTGGCATTGGCTGTTCTTTTTTAGGTTTCTCAACAATAACAGCTTCAGTGGTAATTAACATAGATGCAACTGAAGCAGCATTTTGTAATGCTATACGAGCAACTTTTGTTGGGTCAATTACTCCACTTTTCATTAAGTTTTCAAATTGTTCTGTATTTGCATTGAAACCAAAATCATCTTTGCCTTCTTTGACTCTATTCAGTACAACCGAGCCTTCCCAACCTGCATTTTCAGCAATATGTCGAATTGGAGCCTCAAGTGCTTTTTTAACAATTTCGACACCTGTCCTTTGATCATCGTTTTCTACGTTTACATCAAGATTTTCCATTGCTCTGATATAAGCAACTCCACCTCCAGGTACAATACCTTCTTCAACTGCAGCACGAGTTGCATGTAGAGCATCCTCAACACGAGCTTTCTTTTCTTTCATTTCAACTTCTGTTGCTGCACCAACCTTCAAAACAGCAACACCACCGGATAGCTTTGCCATTCTTTCTTGTAATTTTTCTCTATCGTAATCGCTTGTAGTTTTTTCAATTTGAACTTTAATTTCGTTTATTCTTTTCTTTATTTCTTCTTTCTTTCCTTTACCTTCGACAATTGTAGTATTGTCTTTATCGATTACTACACGAGCAGCTTGACCTAAATATGAGAGCTGAGCATTCTCTAATTTAAATCCTTTTTCTTCAGAAATTACAGTACCGCCAGTAAGAATTGCGATATCTTCAAGCATTGCTTTTCTTCTATCACCGAATCCAGGAGCTTTAACTGCACAGACCCTTAATGTGCCTCGTAATTTATTTACAACAAGAGTTGCAAGTGCTTCACCTTCAACTTCTTCCGCAATAATTAATAAAGATCTTCCAGATTGAGCAACCTTCTCTAAAATTGGAAGGAGATCTTTCATTGCAGAAATCTTTTTATCATGTATTAAAATATATGGATCTTCAAGTATTGCTTCCATCGTATCTGCATTTGTCACAAAATATGGAGATAAGTAACCACGATCGAATTGCATACCTTCAACAACTTCCATAGTAGTTTCAGTGCCTTTGGCTTCTTCAACGGTTATAACACCATCTTTACCAACTTTGTCCATAGCATCAGCGATAATTTTTCCAATGGATTGATCATTATTTGCAGATATCGCTCCGACCTGTTGTATTTCCTGAGAGGTTTCAACAGGTTTACTGAGTTTCTTTAGATTATTGACAATTGCTTCAACTGCAAGGTCAATTCCACGTTTGAGATCCATTGGATTTGCACCTGCAGTAACATTCTTCAATCCTTCAGCAAAAATAGCCTGGGCTAATACGGTTGCTGTGGTTGTTCCATCACCTGCTACATCGCTTGTTTTGGATGCTACTTCTCGAACCATTTGAGCACCCATGTTTTCAATTGGATCTTCGAGCTCAATCTCTTTTGCAACAGTGACTCCATCTTTTGTTACAGTGGGTGCACCAAATTTTTTGTCAATAACAACATTTCGTCCTTTCGGACCTAAAGTAACTTTAACAGCATCAGCTAATTGATCGACACCTTTTTTAAGTTTGGTTCTAGCATCAAGACTATATTCAATTAATTTTGCTGACATATTTTTTTCTCCTTTATTTGTTCTACATTATTGAATGATTGCGAAAATATCAGACTCTCGCATTATTAAATATTCTTCACCATCTATTTTTACTTCGGTTCCGGAATATTTTCCGTAAAGAACTTTATCCCCAACTTTAACAGTCATTGGGATATGTTTTCCAGTTTCTTCTGATATTTTACCTGGACCAACAGCAACAACTTCGCCTCGTTGAGGTTTTTCTTGGGCAGTATCGGGTAAATATATACCGCCTTTAGTAACCTCTTCTGCTGGTGCAGGTTTAATGATTACTCTATCGGCCAAAGGTTTCAAACTAAATGCTGCCATATTTTATCTCCTTATTTTGTTTTTGTTTTTTAACCCTTCATTATTAGCACTCTCCAATAGCGAGTGCTAAAATAATAAATGTTTTTATTTTAGTCAAGAGCACCTTTAATAAAATCGATTTTTTATTCTATGTTTGTTTGATTAAAAAATTTGAAAAATATAAGGTGATGAAAGTCAAAATAAACTTTAAATCTATTTATGTTGAATAATTTATTTTTGGTTAGAAATTTTTTTCTTAAATTTGTCTAAAATTTTTGGGGCCATAGCTCAGCTGGGAGAGCGTCTGAATGGCATTCAGAAGGTCGGGGGTTCGACTCCCCCTGGCTCCACAAGGTAACAAGATAAAATTAGGGGCAAATGGGAGATAAAAGATACTTCACATACATTTTGTATTCTCGAAGATTGAATAAGTATTATGTAGGACATACGAATAATTTGGA
>CALCJK010000009.1 GCA_937967455.1 uncultured bacterium
ACATCCAGTATATGATAGCCGGTGTTAGGAGTAAAGTTAAATGATTGACTGGCGCCATAAGCAACAGGTACATTTCCAGAAGGTGAGATAGACCCACCAGCAGAGGCAGAAGCAGTAATAATGAACTCAGTTAACTTGAACCTGACAGAAATAGTATGATTAGTAGTAACATTGTTGAAAGTGTAAGAAGTATCGCTACCAGCAAATACACCATCAACAATTACACTATCTACATGATATCCAGAGTTAGGTGTGAAGATGAATGTTTGACTACCACCATATAGAACTTGCACAACCCCACTTGGACTAATAGTGCCATTTGGACCGGCAGATGCAGTGATAGTAAGTGTATCAATAGCAAAATCGACATGAATGGTATGGTCACTAATTACATTATTAAATGTATACGAATCCTGTGCACCGACTGAAATTCCGTCTACTATTAAATCAAATACATGATATCCTGTATCGGGTAACATATTAAATGTCTGATTAGATCCAGCAATAACAATTACTTCTCCTGATGGATTTATTTGTCCATTTGGCCCAGATGTAGCGGTAATGGTAAATTGTTCGTATATTATAGTGTCAAGAATAGAAGCTAAATTTGTTTTCCCAAAACCTATATTTTCAATTACAAATATTAAAAAAATAATTAATACAAGGTTAGGAATAAAATTTTTAAACATATTATACATTTTGTAAAGCATTTTTAATCCTCTCTAAATAAAATTCCACTTCAAAAGGTTTTTGAATATAATCATCTGCTTGGTATTTCATCGATAATTTAGCAGATTCAATAGACGGATACGCAGTAATTATTATTACCTTGATTTCTGGATTTATATTTTTAAGTTCTTTTAGAACTTCAAAACCGCTCATGGATGGAATACCAACATCGAGTAGAACTAAGTCGATAGGACGGCTCTTGAATATTTCAATGCCATGTGGTCCATCTGCTGTAGTAAATACATTATGACCTTCTGCGTTTAGAATTGCCCTTTGCATTGTAAGTTGAAGTTCATCGTCATCTATTAATAAAATATTTGCCATGTTATTCTTCTTCCTTTTTAAATTAGTTTATTTCACGACTTGTTCTTATCCATTCATTCTGGAATTTCTTAAAAGAAAAATTTATATATAGAAATATCTTCCATATTATGTACTTTGGAATATACATGAAAGCTTTATAAAGCATTTTATCTGCCCTTACCGCTTTTAATCCAATAAGTATGTGGCATACGCCTGTAAAAAAGAGAAAAAGCCAAATGTAAAAGAAAATTTCTAAGTCACCGATTCCAATAATTATTAATAAAACATTAATAAAAATCATAAAAGTAATAATTCCAAATAAATTAACAGTTGGTGGTGTGATCAATTCTATTAATGCATCAAGATAAACAAATGAACCTGTCTTTATAAAAGCGTTAAATAATTTTTTTGTATAATTTTTAATAACGGGATATCTACCTCGTTCCCACCTTGATCTTTGTGATTCTGCTTTTTTAGGATCTTTTGGCATGGTTGCTAATACTGTTGTTTCAGGCGCGAAATCTACTATTATACCATTTAAAAGTAATATTATTCCATGTTCAAGATCTTCATTTAAAGACCAGGCTGACCAGGGTATAGATTTTAATAATGATGTACTTAGACACATTCCGTTTCCTTTTAATCCAGCAGAAAATTTCAAGTTCTTTCTACCCAATGGTCTTACATAATTATAAAGTGTAAACCCGATTCTTGTAACTTCTGAACTCCATGAGTCATATTGAGGTTCAACTAAATCTGCCACCTGAATGGCTTTTGATCCAGTTTCTAAATATCTGTTCAAAACTTTTAAAATATTGGGTTGCACAACACTATCCGCATCAACTATTACCACTGCATCATATTCTTTTTGACTTTTTAATATGATATCTGTACACCATCTGAGTGCGTAACCTTTTCCTCTTTCGTTTGGATTGTTCCTTATTAAAACATTAGCACCTAAATTACTACTGATTTCAGCTGTTTTATCAGTACAGTTATCTGCAATCACAATTAAATCCCATAATTCTTTTGGATAATCTACTTTTAAAGCACTTGTAATTGTTCTTGCGATTGAAAATTCCTCATTATGTGCAGGAATTATAAATGCAAATTTACGAAAACGACTGACATCTAGGTTTTGTAATTTTTTTGACTTCAACGCATTCAAACTTAGATATAGAAGATATAATGTAATGATACCTAATGCGATTAAGAAGATAATTTCAAATATATATATTGCAGTAATCATTAATTTAGAAATTTAAAGTTAATAAATCTAATTATTCTGTATAATAACAATTTATGATAAATAAAATTGATAATTTTTGACTTTAGTCTATTATTAAATATAAATACTTCATCGTATTGTTCTATTTCCGGTCGCCATACAGATTTAGCTTTGATGTTACCCCAGAGTAGATGGAATTCTTTGTAACCCAATTCATACATTTTTTTTATATTATAAAATGATACTATATTTCCTACACCATATTGCCGATAATTAGGGTCATAGCTAGTTTTAAGATCAATTGAAATTTTCCCGAATCTAATAACAAAATCATATGCAATCATTTTATTGTCGATTTTTAATAAACCAATGAACAAACTATCAACACAAGAAAAATTTTTAAGGAGGGTTTGAAAAAAGTTATTGTACCTTTTATCATTTATAGGGAAACCTTTAGTACCTTTCCAACTAATTTTATCAATTTGTACAAGTTCATTATATGTTTGATCAGCATTTTCAGGTGTAATAATATTTTTCAATTCGACTTTTCCAAATTGATTTAATTTTTTTTCTCTTTGATATATTTTTTTCAAAAAATCTTTACTTAATTTTTTTAAGTAGCTTTCCCAATCAGAATCAAATACTATTTTTGAATTAAAAAATACTCGTCTTATATGTGTGCTAAGTTTATAATTTATCTTAATTTCCTGTAATATTTTAATCGTACTCGAATTTGATAATATTGGGTGGAGTCGAGTATAATCCCAGTTTTTCTTTATTTCTTTTAAGTGTCTTAATATAGAATTTAACACTATTCTATGATGACCTTGCTTTATAATAAAATCCAGGTAACCTGCTAAATTTAACGCAGAATATGCATATTTCATCATTGAAATAAATTCAATCTTTTTAATTGTAAATACGAATTTCCTCATCTTGATCAATATTAAAGGTGCAATTCCTATAAGTTCGTTTTCTTTCCATATAAAAATTATATATGGAAGTTTATTTTTTGATTCAAAACATTGCCACCAGCTTTCAAACCATTCAAAGATCAGAAATGGTGATGGAGTTTCAGTTGATAAAACCAAATTATTCCAAATTGTACGATATTTTGCTACTTCATCAAATGAATTAAAGATCTCAATCTTATATTCTGAATCTTTTTGGTAATTGTTATTCGTCATTTTTTTACCTTAAAATTTGCAATAAATTTGCGCACTGATCTCGAAACATTATTGTAGTCAATAAATGTAAGTAAAACCTGTCTTAATTGTATGAAATAGTGGAATAATAGAATTATTGGAACTGTAAGACCCTTCTTAAGTATGTCAACCTTTGAATAATAATCTGATTTTCCCCCGAGTTGATATTTATAGGTTTCCTTACCACCCTGAAAATCAAAGGTTTTATAATTCTCTTCAATAGCATTTTTAATTACATAACTCAATAATACTTTTCCAGGACTGTATTTACTTAATTCATGATTTTGTTCCATTCCACTTAAATGAAAATAACAAACAGGATAACTAAAAAAAGCTAATACTGAAGCAAATCTTTTATTATTTTTCTTAAAAAAGTATAATCTTCTGTCAATATCATAATTATTCATGGTTGTTATTGTTGATAGAAATTTTTCAAATTTTTCTGATGCTTTAAAAAATCCTGGGAATCCCTTGTTTTCCCAGGAAGCGGTGTGTAATTTCACAAAATCCTGAAAATCTTCTGATTTAATTTCATAGTTTTTTAAAATTTCTAATTCTACATTGTTTTTTTTGAGTGATTTAGTTCTCCTTTGTAGCATTGTCTTCTCATTATTACTCAGCATTTCGAGGTATTCATCCCAGGAATCAGGTAACGACATAATTACTCTTGTAACTATTTTAGGTTTATATAAAACAATATTTCTATTTTCTCTAAAAAATCTTATAATTTCAGACATTGAGTTAGAATTATAGGGAAATCCATAAAATGAGACCCAATCAAGTGTTCCATCGATTAAAAATTGCTGTAGTTGTTCTGTAAATTTTTTAATGACTAAATTCCTATATTCTGGATTGATTAAGGGTTCATATTCTCCGTATGCCTGATAAACGCAAAGTAACCTTGAGCGATTAAATTTTATAGGACCGACTTTGATTTTTTCGTGAAAGAGAGGAAGTATACCTGTAAGTTCATCATTGTTCCATGTTGTAATGATTAGCAATTCAGTATTTTCCTTTTTATATATTTTCCACCATTGTAAATTCCAGTAGTAAGATTGAAAAATGGTACCATTTAATTTTTTATGTAAAGCTATCCAGTGGTTTTCTAATCTCTCGAAATCATTTAAATTTGTAATAATTTTTGTTACCATTTTAAATCATTCGTAGATATGTTTAGTTGATCAGCTCTAGTCAATTCAGATTTTTTTGATCTAATATGAAGTTTTCTAAAAATTCGTTTCTTATAATTCTGGAAAATTCTATTAATTTTATATAAATTTAGGTTAATTAATAAAATTCTTAATAAAGTGGAATAGGAAGTTCTTTTAAAAATGAATATTTCTGAAAATGATTTATTTTCTGGATTCCAGCGTTCTTTTGCTAAAGTTTGTCCCCATAACATATTAAATTCTGAAGTTTTATTTTTTATGTAGAATTCGAGTTCTTTTTCCAAAAGTAATTGACCAGGTCCAAAGTTTGAATATCTATCATCATAGCTGCCTTTCCAGTTTATAACCTTATCTTTATAACAAATATTCAGATCGTATGCAATATACTCATCGTTTAATTTTAACAGCCAGAGATGTACCCATTCAAAATGACTGGCCTGTTCAGGAAATTCTTTAAAAAAGTTTTTATAACTAATTGAATTAATGCTAACTCCTTTCTGCCACTTCCAACTCCTTTTTTCAATATCAAGTACATGATGTAAATTTTCATTAATCTCAGCAGGCGACTTAAAAAGTATGAATTGCAATTCTCCGATTTCTCTAAACTTGTTTTGATAATATCTCAATTGTTTGCGAAATCTTTTTGACAACGATCTCGTATAATCTTCCCAGCTTTTTCCTGTATTTATGATTAAAGATTTGAAAGCTTCTCGTTCGAAAAATTTATAATTATGTTTGTTTGTGAAATCCTTTAGTTCAGGAATTGTTTTCGATTCCTTTGGGATTGGATGTAATCGAATAAATTGCCATTCTTCCTTAATCACTTCTTCAAAAATTTTGTCGATTAATTGATAGGCGTCTGAAGATATAATGAAATCCAGCTCTGGACAGATATTGGTGGGAGAGTCAGGATAATCTGCCATTGAAACAAACTCAATTACTTTAAAATTGAAGAATAAGAATTTTATTTTCTTAATTACAAAAGGTGCAATTGCAACTGGTTTATTATGCTTTTTAATAATTATTGTTTTTAATGAGTTATTTTTGTCCATAAAGCATTTTAGCCAGCAGCTAATCCATTCAAGCGTAAGACAAACATTATTATTATCCTTTATAATCTCGTTCCAGATAGGTTTTACAGTATTTAATTCTTGAATACTTCTGATGATTTCAATCTCATATGTATTGTTTTCTATCTTCATAAAATATGTTTATCTTTAACGAATTGAAGATTTTGAACTCTTCTAAACTTCAGTGTTTTAAATAGTTCTAAAAGTCTTCTTTTCCAAAAGCAATATGAATTGACAAAAAAAGGTTTTGGATCAGACCAACTCCAAAAATAAAAATGTTGGATGTGCAGTAAACTTTTTACCCACTCAAATAATGAAAGTTTTCCATTTCTTTTCAATTCTTTAAATGCTAAATAGTCAGCTAATGGTTTAATGATGTAGACTCCTCGTTTATAGTAATCCATTGAGGGAGTAGGTAAACCAACTAAACGGTTATACACAAATAAAGCCCAATTCAAACCCGATTTATGGAGTAATTCTGTTGTGCCTGTAAATCTAGGATTACATTCGAGTAATTTTAGTTTTCCATCTCTAGCATCACACATGAACTCTAATGTTGCAATTCCTTTTAATTTTATACCTTGAAGAAATTTAAGTCCAAGTTTGATTACTTCAGGATCCCAAGTTGTAACATTATATGTACCCAGACCATATAAATTGGGATACTGGCGTAATCTGAGCTTTGTAAAATGAAATAAAGGATTATAATTTTGGTCGAGATATGTGTAATAACCATTGTAACCATTTGAACCTAATGGGATGATCTCAGTAACCAGCATCTTTAAGTTATATTGTTGTGTTAAATTATAAAAATAAAATAATTCGGATTTGTTTTTTACTTCAAACATTTTTCTTCCTTGGAATCTAAAAGAGAACTCGTGAGAAATTCTGGGTTTTAAGACACAAGGGAATTTGATCTCATCTACAATTTTTTCTAAATCATATATACTTTCAATATTCCAGATTTCAGGAATAGGAATATTTAAAGATTTTGCTAATTGGTAGGTTTTATATTTGTCGAGCATTGCAAGTGTAATTTCATCATTCCCCTCCGGTAGAATGTATAATTTTTCTAGTTCCTTTCTATTTTCCACTATGATCTTCAATCCATAATCACAACAAGGAATTAACACAGCTTTTTGAGTAAGTTTGTGTCCTTGTTCTATTAACCAATCGAGCCATATATCGCTTTCCCCGTTTTGAAGATGTTTAATTCCACGACAATATCTTGAATGGTAAACAATGCTATCAATCTCATCTATAGCATAACAGGTTATGTTATTTTTTCCTAATGCTCGAGATATTGATAATGCAATTGGTCCTCCACCAAGTAATATAACTGGAGGTAAATTATTTTTACTAGTTTTCATATTGAAAAGTTTTCCTTATCTATCTGTCTAAAAAGCTCGCTTTTTATCACCTTGTTACCTGATTTTGGTATGTATTTAACTTTAAAAACCAGAAGATTTTTTAACCAGTCCAGATTAAGACTTATAATTTTTTCATATAATTTATCAGGTTCAATCAATTCACCAGATTCTGATGTGTAAAACAGAATTGGTACTTTTTTATCTTTTTCGTAAATGTCCTGTTTAAATGTTAAGTAGTATTCACAATTATATTCTGATAGTATATTCTCTATGATTTTATTAATCTGTTGTAATGAGATTATATCTTTATCAATGAATAATACTTCATCTTTAGTACCTTTAAGATATAATTTTCCTTTATCATCTAACATTGCATATTTATCTGTAATCAGCCAATTGTCAAATGTAAAATTGCTCCTGTCAATTTTACCTTCACGGAAGTAACCTTCCATGATGTTTTGGCCCTTGATGCATAGAATTCCTACATTGGGATTATCAATATTCTCTTGTTTTTGAATTTTTAACTTGATACCAGGTAAAGGTAATCCCATGCATAAGTTTTTAGAATCAACTTCATCAATATTTGATAGTGTTGTTAATGGTGCCTCAAGTGGACTGTAACTAAGATATATTCTTGTCCTTTGCAAATCTGAAAGATCTTGCTTCAAAAGTTCATCAATCGAACTAATGTCGTCACCGCTAATTTGGAGAATTACAAAATTTTTCAATGCTTCAAATAATAAAGATTTGAAATTGTAACAAAGATCATTAAATAGCTCAATATCAGTAAACAGAGAATTGCACTTATGTTTCATTATATATGCAGGTATGTCAAGTTTATCAGGGATCTCCTGTATAAGAAATGTTGTAGCCCCTGCAGAGAGATTCTGTAAAATTCTGATAAATCCTAGTATATTACTGGGTGAATAGGTTATGAGTTCTCTATGACTTGGATTGATTGCCAGAATTTGATTTAGCAATAACGATGGATAGATAATGCTGTCATGGCTAAATGCAATAAGTTTTTTAGTTTCAGTTTCATAATGAATATAAACGAGATCGGATATTTCGGGTTGAATTAAACGGATAATTTTTTGTGCATTTTCATTCTCAAAATACTCGATATTTTCCATATAATCTTTATCATGAATATTGTTGAAAATATCCTCCGTCCAGTGAAAGATAGAATGTGGAAAATTGAAATGCTCTATTTTTTCAATATTGGAGGATTGATGATCCGTGATTATTGTGAAAGGGTTAACATCATTAATTATGAATTCCCAATCGTTATTTTCCAAATTTTGTTTTACAGGAACGGCAACACCTCCAGCTCGTATTATTGCGATTGATGTAATAAATTGATTTAGAGGATTTTTGAGGTTTACAATAATTCTTTCTCCCTTGAGTAATCCTTCTAGTATTAGTTGGTCAGATAGAATTATAATTTTTTGTAGTAAATTTCTGTAAGTAATGTGTTTAGAATTCTGAACAAGTGCTGTACTGTTCTTATAATCTTTGGTTGCAGTTAGTATGTATTCATATAATGTTTTCATAAATTTTTCTTTCGTATTTTGTATTCGGATACCACTTTTTCAATAATTATTCTCATGCTTTCTATAAATTGTTCAAATGTATGATGTTCTTCAAGATACTTTCTGCCAGCCATTCCCATTTTTTTCGCAACGTGGGGATTATTCCACAAAAATTGTATTGCTTCCCTCAATGCAATTGGATCTTGAACTGGCACATAAATACCAGTTACACCGTCCTGTATCACATCAACCTGTCCAACGGTTTTGGAACAAATAACTGCTTTTCCCATTGCCATTGATTCCAGGATACAGGTTAAGCCATTATCCGTATCAGTTGGTAAGATTGGCACTACTACAAATCTCGAACGTGCATATAGTTCTCTCAATTCATGGTAATTTTTTGGACCTATCGTGATGTTGGATGGTAATTCTTTGATGTTATATAGCGCTTTTACAGTTTCGTAAAGTTTACCACGCGTCCAACCTGTAGCAATATGACATGGTATATTGGTACCACGTAATGCCTCAACAAGAGTTGGGTAATCTCTCATTTCCGAACCAACAGCACAAATTATATCTGTATCTTTTTCAATCGGTCTAAAGAACTTTTGGTCTGCAAATTTTCTGATAAATTCAATTTTGGATTCTGGTATCTTCAAATTATTTAAAGCAAAGTTTTTTTGGACACTTGACCATAGTAAGATTCTGTCTATATGAGATATTGTTAATTTCAAAAATTTGTATTTCTTTGGATTAGAAATCCAACTATTCAATGTTATATGTGGGACGCGTCTATTTGTAATCTTCAATAAAAAGGCGAATGGATAAGCTAATCTTTCTGCCCATGTAACTACTAAATCATATCGATGACAGATAAGATAAGCTTCAATAACCTGCTGTAATACAATTGGTAGAAATTTATAAATTATTTTGCGCCATTTGGGAATTGTTTGTAAAAAACTTTCATCAAGCATATCTGAATTTAATTCACGCTGATAGAGAGATATCCTAGGAGATTTATCAGCAGCTTCTTCCTTTAATTGCGTTTGTAAATCATGTCTGTTTAAACCGCTTGATATTAAGGTTAATATCTTCATAGTAATTTGTTTCTGTATTTGAGAATGAAATTTATCTTTTTAATCAGTGATTTTATACGAGTTAAGGTATATTTATAGATTGATACTGGTAATGGATAAATTTTTTTCCAGATTTTGAAAAGTGCAATTTCTCTTAAAATTAAAATCTGGAGGAATTTTAAGACTAGCAAATTTATGATAAAAACATTTTTTAGGTTAATGTTGCTTTTATAGATTCTCATATTCCAGTTCTTTCTGTAAAGGTTAGTAAAATCTTTTTTATAACTTTCATCACCTCTCAAGAGGTCAATAACTGGAATATTTTCAGTTATCGCATCATTTATCATTTTCATTAATAAAACAAGCCCGGGTCGGCGTTTTGCCTCTGGAGCTGTATCGTCAATTCCAGAAAGATAATCATAAAATATTCCTTTATACTTAAAGGCTAACCGCCCTGCAATAGTTCTATTATTGCTATAGGCTATGGCGCACCATATTGTACCATTGTTATAACATAAATCTATAAATTCATTGAAGAATTTTTCATATCTTTGATTTCCAAAAAATCCGGGGAAACCAATTCTATTCCATTTTGTTTGGTGCAAATCTTTAATTTCATTTAAAAAGGATTTCAATTCATCATATGATCTGGATTTTTGTATTTTAAATAATTTTCCAGATTCTCTCCAGGATTGAGTAAGTCTTCTTTTCACGCTCGGTACCCTGCTGTTTAAATATTCTTCGAAAGATCTTGGAGTTTGTATATATGGACATATTTCACCTTCTTTTAAAATAAATTTTAAATCTTTATCTTTAAGTAATTCAGGTAAATATTTATATGCTATACTTTGCGTGTTTAAATTTGTAAATATTATTTCATCATAGAGATCTTTATTTTCCATTAAAAAATTAATCAGAGTTTCTATCACAATTCTTTCAAAACCAGGGGAGCATATCACATCAGAATAGTCACTTGGGCTATTATCATTAAATAATCCAAATGTTTTGCTAAATAATGTTCCACTACCCATGAAATGTATGCTTTTGAAAAAAACTTTGCCTAAGAAAGTATCTTTATGAATATATAATGGAGCTATTCCCACTAAATTGTCTTTATCGTAGAATAATAAAACCAGCATTTGATCAATTTTAGGATTGTGGTAATATTTCCACCAGGTAAATAACCAGCAGGAGCGTTGATAAATAGTTGCACTTGAAATCTCAACTAATTTATCCCAATCAGATTTGATTAATTGTAGCTCTTCAAATGTATTTATAATTTTTATTTTTAAGATTTTATTTTTATCCATTAGATTATTTTAATAATTAATTTGTAATTTTGTTTTTATAGAACACTGTTTTATATTTCCACCAAAGCCATTCGAAATATATATATGGTCTTAAAAGTTTTGATGTGTAAGAAGAAAGATTTTGATTACCATTGATAAGGATTCTTCTAATTTCGTAATCATCTTTATCTATTGTTGGGGGTCCACTATAAGTACCACAAGCAAAATGATAACCTGCTTCTTTGACAAGTTCTTTAATAAGTGGATTTACTTTTCCATATGTGTACGCGAATGTATTTACTGGAGCATCTAATAGAATTTCTAAGAGCATTCTTGATCGAGAAATTTCATCCCAGGCTTTTTCTCTCGGTATAATTGTTAAATCTGCATGTGTTAAACTGTGAGATCCAATTTCAAAGCCTGCTTCGTGCAATTCCAGAATTTGGTTTTCATTCAGTAATGGTTGGGGTTCTACTGCTGGGAAATCCCACATTGAGTACTTTATTTCTTTGTCTCCAAGAATAAATATGACTCCTTTCATTCCATAGTATTCCATTAAGGGGAAAACTTCAGTGTATATTGATTCATAACCATCATCAAAAGTTAAAATGATAGGCTTTTTGGGTAAATTAATTTTGTTCTCCTTAAATAAAGAGTAATCCTTAAAAGTAATAGTTGTGTAACCAAGTCTCTTTAAAATTTCTAAGTGTAATTTAAATTCTTCAATGTGAACCGCTAGGTTTTTATGTTTCATAACAAATTTTTTATCACGGGAGATGTGGTGATACATCAATATTCTGATTTTTTTTGAATTTCCTATTGCTTTTTTGTTAAATGACATCAATGTTCTCCTTTACATTTGAATAGTAAGAGATAACTTTTGCAGGAACTCCAGCAGCAATTGAATTTTCGGGTATATCTTTTGTAACTACTGAACCTGCAGCAATTATTGCTCCATTTCCAATTTTGACACCTTTTAAAATAATTGCTCTACATCCAATCCAGACATTATTGCCAATCACCACTGGTCTGTCGATTGTTTCAGTTTTACCTGGTAATGGGTGAAGATCTGTATCCATAATTATTACATCCCAGGAGATCTTACAATCGCTGCCTATTTCAACAAGTTTGTTCGCAACAATTAGTGTATTTCTGTTTAAATATGTTCCGTTTTTAATAATCAATTTCCCATTTTTACCTATTTCGAGTCTAACACCTGAATAAAATTGACAATTTTCTGCATAAAGTTCACCACCTTGATTGATTACTTTGGGATAAGGTCTTCCTCCAGAAACAACAAGAATCTTAGCTTTTGTAAATTTGCGTGCAAATATCAAACCTAATATATGCTCAAAGATTGAGAATTTTTTTAATCTTAGTCGTACACGATATATTAAATCACTTATGTTCATTTTATTATATTAGTTGTTGCTTTTTTATGTGAATACTGCTCACTATAGATTTTTTTGTAAACTGAATCTAACTTTTGTCCGATTACATTCCAATCATAGATATTTTTCACAAGTTCGTGACCAGATGAAGCAAGTTTTTGTTGTAGATGTTTATCTTTGAGTAACATAATAATTTTTTCTGCAAAATCTTCAGGTTCATCTGCAATTAATATGTTCTCACCATTTGTTATTTCTATGCCTTCAGCACCTTGGGTTGTGCTTACTACCGGTTTCTTCATGGAAAATGCTTCCAGTACCTTTAATCTTGTTCCACTTCCCATTCGGAGTGGGACTATAAATATTGAAGATTTCCAAACATATGGTCTTACATCGTCCACAAAACCAGTTATGATAATATTGTTTGAAGATTTTTGTAATAAGCTTTTTGGTGGATTTTTGCCTACGATATATAATTTTATGTCTGGAATCTTTTTTTCTATTATTGGTAGAATTTGTTCAATAAAATAGAGTGCTGCATCTGAATTTGGTATATATGATAAAGCGCCTGTGAATGCAAGTGTGTTTTGTTCTGGTATTTCATTGGAAGGATGAAAATGCTCAGTATCAACGCCGTTTGGTATTATATATTTGGGAACTTTGGGTACTAGCTCATCAAAGATCTTTGCATCATTTTCTGAAGTAACAAGTATCGCATCTTGGTTGTTACAAATTAATACTTCATCATGATACAGCTTTTTGTATTCAAGTTTGTAAAAAAATTTTCGTATGTTAGAAGTAGAGTATTTCCATTGATGATAATATATTATATGTTCAATATTATGAGCATCCATTATTTTTATCGAATCAGAATTTATTTGATAATTAGCCATACTCGGGAATTCAAATTGGATTATATCATATTTGTTTTTTGATGTGATATGGTCAATTAATTTCTGCATCTGTTTGTACTTTGCTGTTAGAAAAAAATGACTCTGATAACTAAAAAGTGAATATAATTGTTTAATTCTTTTAAATCTTCTGGTTTTTGGGATGTAACATGTAAGAATTTCTTTAGTAATTTGGGAGAATTCCTCCTTGAGTTTATCTTTAATTTTTTCATCACCAAAAGTTAATAATGTTACTTCATTATATTTGCTCATTTGCTTTATTAAGTTGTAAACCCTAAGAGCACCTCCAAAATTTGGTGGTATAGGAGAGTATGGAAATATATGTAGAATTTTCATCATTTTATATCTTTTGTTGGTAGAATGATATTTTTTAAATTTTTAATTGTTGAATATTCCTTAAAAAATTTGATTTCTTGAGGTTCAAATACTTTTAATGCTAATAATAGAATAAAATAAATAACTAATCCTATAAATGCTTCGGCTATCCAGAATATTTGTATTTGGCGTAGAAAGTATAGGCATAAAAATAAAATTATACCATTAAGGAGAGCTTTAATAATGATGATAGGTTTGGCCCCAATAAAATTTTCTTTTGGCGTAATTTTTAAAGCCCATAGCATTACAAATAATTCAGTGATAAGTGTAGCAATTGCCGCCCCAATTCCACCATTGTGGTAATTTTGTTGAGTGAATGGAATCATTATATAATTAAAGCCAACATTTATGATAACTGCACCAAGCGCAACAAGTGTCCATTCTTTTAATTTACTAGATGCAAGGATTGCAGTTCCTAATATCATATCAATGTAAACAAGGATTACACCAATTGAGAATATCTTTAATATTATTACTGATGAGCTATATTGTCTCAATCCATAAAAGAGATCTACAATGTCTGGAGAAAAAATAAAAATAATAACACTAACTGGAATTCCTGCCAATACAATGAAATCAATACTTTTCGTTGTTGTTGATGCTAAGTTTTCTTTGTCTTTATATATTCTTGATAAAATTGGAAATACTGCTATGCTGAAAATACTCGGAATAAACATTAAGATATCAAAAAAACGGTATGCTGCACCATAGGCACCAACGACTGTTTCGGGTGTCATAAAAGATAGCATGATTGCATCTACTCTGTAGTAAATAATTCCAAAAATTGACCAGAAAAAGTATGGTATACCTTTCTTAACCAAATTTAAGGAATCATTAAACCTGAATTTTGGAATTTCTTTAATGATCAATGAAGAATATCTTAAATGAATGTAGAAATTAATAAATGAGCCTATCGTATATATTATTCCTATAACCAAAAAATTTGCACCAAGCAATAATGCCGTCACAGCAGCAATTGTTACAAATATTTGGTCTGTGATTGCACCTATTGAAGGGAATCTCATTTTTTCAAAGCCCTGAAAACAACTCCAGAGAACTTTTCTAACTCCCTCCCAGAGCATACTAATGCCGTAGATAATGATTAATATTTTTTCTAATCTATGGTAATTGGTAAAGATGACAAAAATTACCAGAAATATAAATGAGATTGCCCAGAAGAAAATTCTTATACCGATTGCACTGACAGCAATTTCTCCAACCTTATCGCGATTTCTTGCAACCTCTTTTGATATCGAATATCTTCCACCAAAATCTATAAACAATAAAAAAATCGTCATGATTGAACCTGCTACATATAATCTGCCATAATCAACAGTTCCTAAATACCTTGGCAGGAATAATAGAAGTATGAAACTCATTGTCCAGGTAATTACCTGTGAACTCATTAAAACCGCTGTATTTTTTAAAATTGATTTGGCAATTTCTTTATTCATTTATACCTACCTTTTATTACTCATTATTCGAGTATAAATAACTTTTATTGCAAATTTTGGTAAAGCTAACATCCTTCTCCAGCGGTAAGGCTCACGAATTAATCTGTAAAGCCATTCAAGTCCTATTCTTCGAATCCAGACTGGAGCGCGCTTAGCAACCCCTGCAATAAAATCAAAAGTTCCTCCAACTCCCATAGCAATTTTGATGTTTAATTTATCTAAGTTTCTTGCAATCCATAAATCCTGTTTTGGGGATCCATAAGCTACTAACAAAATATCAGCATTCGTTTTATTAATTTTATCGCAGATATCTTTTTCTTCATTAGGATGTGGAGAGCCTGCATAAGTCCCTGCAATTTTAAGATTTGGGTATTTTTCCATTAGTTTCAGTGCTGCCTTTTCTGCTACACCTGGCGCTGCTCCAAGCAAAAATATTCTCCAACCATTTAAAGCTGCAAGACTGGCAAGCTCATAAACTGTATCCACACCAGCAACTCTTTCTTCAATAGGATTACCAATAATTCTTGACGCAAAAATAATTCCAATTCCATCGGGTAAACGAAGTTTAGCACTGTTTAATACATCTTTAAATTTTTCATTTTTTTGAGCTTGCATAATGAGTTCTGGATTTATTGGAACTATATGTGATTTGCAATTGTCTTTTATAAGTTGCTCAATAAAAGTGAGGGTATTGAACATAGAGATTTTATCAATTAGAACATTTAGAATTTTTACCGAATCAATTTTTAATTTACTCTTATTTGAAATCATTAAGTTCATTTGCTTTTTGGTGTAGTAATATTTTGTATAGTAGGAAGCAGTCCTAATAATGTTCCAAGAAATATCATATTCCTGTAGTAAGTTAATTGCAAATCATAAAATGAAACTACAATTTGACCTATTATTGCTATAATTGTCATACTACATATAGATTTTAAATATGGATCATTAATTTTTTTATATAGGTTCGAGGTTTGTAAAATGTAAGAATTAAAAAACAGGAAGAATAAAAAGAATCCTATTGTACCACTTTTAACCATTATCCAAAAAATTTCATTATGAGGAATATACTCTTGAAGTGGGAAAGGGATATGTACTAATGGAATAGGTTGATCATATTTTTTCCCGAATCCAATTCCAATTATTGGTGATTTTAAAACAGTTTGGGCAAGATTGTAATTTTCTATTTTCCTATAGAGGTTTGAATAAAATCTTAAATCAGATGGACTTTTAGGTTCAGTAATTGAAGCTTTAACTAATTGGGCAGGTATCGCTATTGTACCGGTGCTATTCCAAAATATTGTTGTGTAAATTGAGAAAACAATAAAGAAGGGGATAAGATATTTTAATAATAGTTTAAGTTGATCTTTTTGTATTATAAAGAGAAAGGCTATTATACCTAAAAAAAACGCAGCATAAGCTGCTCTTCTTTGTGAAAAAAAGAATACAATAAATATTAATGGGAAAATAAAATATAGAAATGTTTTCTGAGAAGATTTATATTTAAATAGCACAAAATTTAAAAGTAAAATCATTAATGAAACAAAGAATAATGGGTCTTCGTGATTTGTTAACTCAGTTCTCCCACCAAAATCAAATCCTAATCTGACTAAACGAACAACACCAATTAAAGCTTTTATAGTCAAGGCGATTATAATGATCCAAATTAGGTTTATCAAATCTTTTTTTGATTGTATAATTTGGGGAGTAATTAATATCATAAAAGCCATATAGAAAAGTGCTCTAAGTTCCCAAAGAGCTGGAAGAAAGTCGCCACCTCGTGATAATCCATAAATTAGTGATATCGTTAACCAGGAAAATAATAAAATAAATGCTAAACTATTAGGTATTTTTTGTAAGTATAAATTTTTTTTATTTATGAAGATAAATATCCACGCAAGAATTATTAGAATTAGATGCAATTCCAATGGATTGATAACTGCAAATTCTATATTTTTAAAAAGATTAAGAGATTTCAAATTTAAAAAGTATTCAACACCAATAATTGTTATCCCATATCCTCTTGGTGGGAACTGATCGAATAGGAGAACTAAACCTACAAACAAATATAACCCCCATGTTAATCTATAAAAAGTTAAAATCACTGTTAAAGTTAAAAGTATTAAAGCTACAGTTGTAAAGGTACTTCCATTCGATAGCAGATATATCATTGCGAATATAATCGAGAAAATTGTGATTACTGTAATCCAGAAAATATCTTTGTTGAATAAAATATTTTTATTTAAATAATGAATTGACATAATTATAATTTGAATTCAGGTGGTTGTGTAGTATACATTACATAGAGGACGATAATAACTTGTATGAGTGTTATTAATATCAATAATAAAAAAGATGTCCATCTAATTTCTTTATAATTTTTTCCTAGTATAATAATTAATAAAATTAATCCAATTGTACCTAAGATAGATAACATAATTATATTTGAATTATAACTTTTTAAAATTATTAATTACAAATCCAATGATATTTCTTTCTCCGACTTTTTGAAAAATATTATCGATGTCCTCTTTTCTTGTATATTCACTGCGAACTACTATTATAAGTCCATGGAATTGGTTCGCAAACAAAGGGGGAACCGTGTTGATACCTAATGCGGGCATATCTACTATAATGAATTCATATTTTTGTTCAAGTGTATAAATAATATCTCTAAATCCTGATAGATGTTCTAATCCCAGTGATGGCTCTAATTTTTGTTTACTTATGTTGCTTGCTCTATGTTGAAAAAATTTTTCGTGAATTAATAATTTTTTTCCAGTCGGCAATATATGTAGATTTTCTATAGATGACTTATAAATGTTTATAATGTTTTCATTAAGTGCTTCGGTCAAACCTGGTGAAATTGGCACACCAAAAACTTTGTTGATTTTGGGATTTGCAACATTCAAATCTATCAATAAAGTATTTTTTTTAGAGCTCAAAGCTAAGGATACTGCTAAGTTTGATGCTATTAAAGTTTTACCTTCTCTGACTTTTGCACTTGTAACACCTAATGTAAAATTAATTTCTTTGTTTTCACGTGATAAGAAAAAATAATTGAAAGAGTTATATATGCGATGTTGTATTATAGTGTTATCAACATAATTATTAACTTCGCTATTTATATTTATGGTTTTTAGTAAACGAACTATTTTGTCATTTTTATTTTCTTCAATATTAGATTTGATATTTTCTTCTAAATCCATTTTCATTTTTGGAGGTTTATTTGGAATTTTTATTGTTTATCTTCTTTGCCATCAGTTAAGTATGCAATGACTGGTTTTTGGAAAATCTCAATATCCTTAGGTGAACGGATTGTAGTATCAAGTATCTCTCTGAAAATCACAAATAATAAACCTAAGAAGATTCCTATCCCGAATCCAGCAATTACTAATTGAGTTTTTTTGGGTTTTGTTGGTTTGGTAGGTAAAATTGGAGGATCTATTATTACAAATTGATTTGCAGTTGTATAGCTTAAATCACGAGTGGTGCGTGCTTGTTCCAACTTGACCTTCATGTCCTCGTATAACTTTTTATATAAATTGTAATCAGATTCTTGTTCACCATTTAATCTAAGACTTACATATGAGTCTCTCATATTATCTAATAATTGTTGGCGATTTTTTTCCTGATCTAATTTAAGTGATTGTTTCTTTACTAAATCAGTTTCAATTGCGTTTTTGATTCTTTGTAGTAGAGGTACAATTTGACTTTCGATCTTTTTAACTTCTGGATATTCTGGTGTATATCGCAATAACATTTCATCGTATTTTTTTAATAGAGAACTTAAATCCTGAGCGAAAGGTATATCATTTCTTGAAAGATTATAAAGCTCTTCTTTGTTCTTTGGAATATTTAGAGATTGGAGAATATTTTGTAAAATTTGAAGCGATTGTTGATATACTATAATCGTATTGTCAATTTGATTTATTTGCCTTTCTATATTTTCAATTTGGAGGTATTGAGCTCTACCTTGTTCAGGTAAACTACTAACACGATTTCCAATAATTGCCATTAGTTTTCTCTGGTTTTCATCCAGCTTTTCTTTTATCTCTTTTAATTTACTTTCAAAAAATAACACTGCATTCTCGTTTTGTTGTGTCTGAACTTTTGATACAGTTTCAATTAATAAAGATGTTAAAATCTTTACTGTCTGTTGAGCAATGTGGGGATCTCTATCGCTAAATCCAATTATGAATGTATTCGAACTTCTATTACTAATCTCTATTCTTTTTGCTATTGATGATAATATCACTTGAAGTTGTTCTTGAGATTTTATATCTTTTCGCCATCCAAGACTATCTATTAATTTCTCAAGTACTGATCTACTTAATAATACTTCCCTATACATTCTTATTCTGTCTTCTGCGCCCATATTAGATGAAAATTCAAATCCCAGAAGAGGAGTTGCGACATCATTTCTCTGATACAAAATGACAGTGTTTACTTCATATAATTTAGGTAATAGATAAGAACCAACAATACTAATTGAGGTAACTATAACTATTGGTATTAAAAATAAAATTTTTCTCCTTTTAAAAATCGAAATTATATCTCTTAATGTTACTTGTGCTGGGATCAAAATCTAATCCTTAATTTAATAAACATTTATTTTAATTAATTATCAACTATTATGCCAAATAATTGTTTAATAATCGATAAGTTTTTCGTTTAAATGCGTAATATTAAACTAATATTGTATAAATAAGGTGTGTAAAAAAGTAACACATTACACACTAATAATTTTATATTATAAAAATTTACTAATTGATATTGGGGTCTGCTTAGATTATCAGCAATAATTTAATGAAAAATAGTCTGGCATATTATTTGGATATAATATTTTGAAACATAAAAAATTACAGGAAAAATTATAATTTTATGAGAGTTTACCAGATATTTTTAATTTTTATTATATGTATTTCTGCTTATTTGGGATGTTCATCTACAAAAGAAATCAGTACTAATAATGTAACTCAAATGTTACAAACAGTAAATATTCGAGAATTGGGTGACACAGAATCTGAGAATTATGTAATAAGAATTGGAGATAGGTTAAATTTAGAGGTATGGGGATACCCAGAATTTAATGCACAGGTTCAAGTCAGAGAAAATGGGTTTATTTCTTTACCATTAATTGGTGAACTGCTAACTGCAGGATTAACTAAACACCAATTAATTGAGTCATTGAAAGAGAAACTATCTGTCTATATTACCGGTGAAATTAAATTTAATCTTGATATTACAAGTATAATGATTCAAAGGGTAACGGTTCTTGGTGCAGTAAATAGACAGGATAATTATCCAATAAATAGTGAAATTTCATTAATTGAAGTACTTTCTTCAGCAGGTGGAGTAACTGTTGATTCTGATTTAAGAAGAATTAAAATTTTACGGAATGGACTTAGATCTCAACCGATAGAAGTGGATTTAATTCAAAGTATTGAAAAGGGTGATATAAGTAGTATACCAATTATTAAACCCGGTGATATGGTATATGTTCCCAAGAAACGTAATGTTATTAGAGAATTATCAGAATTTTTCAGAGATGCAATATTCTTATTAAGTCTCTTCAGGGTGTTCAATTGAAAAATAGAAATATATCTAAATATTTTTTAGGTGTCATAATATTGAATTTATTACTTTTTTATTATTCGCTCTCACAAAATGTTAATTTTTTAAATAATTCCAGGATCAATCAAGGTGCTAGATTGTCTTCCCTTGCTGGTTCATTTATTGCAGATGATTATGAAACCGGAATCATGTATTTTAATCCAGCAGGATTATCATACTTAAAAAATTATTTAATATCAATTAACCATTATCAAGAGAGATCAATAAATGCCTATAGTCAAGGTCTAATGTTCCCAATATATTTAGGAGTTGGTGAAGGTATTGCTTTTTCATTAAATACATTACATACAGGATACATTAAGAAAAATCCTACACATCAGCTTAAGTTTCAACAGTTTGCATATAATGTTGCCTACTCAAGGGAAATTTTTTATAACCTGAGTTTAGGAGGGATTTTTGGATTTCAATATACTAGGAGTAACTATAACAATTTATGGACATATAGAACATCTGTAGGATTTTATTATGTGCCTTCCGAGGAAATAAGCTATAGTATTTTGGTTGGAGAAATTGGTTCTGGAATAAAGTATTCATTGTCGGATACAGAAACTATTCTTCAAAAGACTAATTTGCACAATGGATTACAACTAGGAATTACTATGCGTCACCCGATAAGCCTAATAGAAAATCTCTATTCAATTTCTCTCTCAAGCGAGAAGGTTTTTAATGAGAGGGGTGCTCGATACAAAACAGGTTGTGAAGTTTATCCATTCAAATTCTTATCATTAAGGGCAGGTTATTATGTTTCTGATGATTTAAAATATTCTACTTTTGGTTTTGGATTAAAACTATTTAATTTTTTGATTGATGCTTCTTATTATCCCAATAAGATAAATAACAATGAATTTTATTTAACATTGTCATATAAAGTTTCTAAATAATAAGGTCATATGTAAAAATGAGTAGAAATTTAAATTTTTATCGTAGTGTTTCAATGAAAAATATTATTCAGGCAATTGACTGGATATCTATGCATAGTATGGGAGTATTGCTGGTTGGTGAAACAGGTGTTGAAAAAGATTGGATTGCAAAGTTGATACACGATTTGAGCAGTAGACGCAACAATAAATTCATTTCACTGGATTGTAATAATGTACATCCAGAAAATTTGGTTAAAATATTTTTCGGTGAGGAAAAAATTAATGCTGAAGGGATAGAGAAAATTCCAGGATTGCTTGAAAATGGAGCTGGTGGTACCATATTTCTTGATAATTTCTCAGTCTTACCATCGGAAATCCAGGAAATAATTGGAACGGCTTTTAAAACTAAAATGGTTCGGAGACTTGGTGGATATGATGAAATTTTAATAAATGTGCGCCCCGTCACAGGAATTTATACCAAAGATTATATATATTTATACCAAGCAAATGATTTTCAAAGGATTTATTCAAAATTTTGCCCTATTAGTATAAATATTCCACCATTAAGAGAAAGAAAAGAAGATATTTTGTTTTTATTAAATAAGTTTTTGAGAGAATCGAATTTAGCAGCTGTGAAAAAAATAAAGGGTTTTACGAAAAAAGTATACAAAATTTTAACTAATTATGAATGGCCTGGTAATACAAAACAACTATTTGAAGTTGTCAATTATTCGATTATGATGTGCAATACTAGTATGATTTCAGCGGAGCATTTACCTGCTTACATTCAATCTTTAAATGAAAATGCTCAGTATAAAAAAGTCTTAACATAATATAAATTTAAAAAGATAATTTATGACATATCAATATATAGTAATATTTTTAATACCATTAATTTTGGCATTAGTATTAACGCCGTTTGTGATTCGACTAGCAAAGTTAGTAGGTGCAATAGATTATCCTAATGAACGCAAGGTACATAAATATCCTATACCAAGATTTGGTGGTATAGCTATTTATATGAGTTTTATTATATCCCTTTATATCTTTTCTTATATTGACGCCGTTAATATATATATAACTAAAAAAACAGTTCTAATGTTGCTCGGTTCAGCAACTATTGTCTTGTTGCTCGGAATATGGGACGATATTAAAGAACTCAAACCAGGAAAAAAATTCATATGGCAATGTATTGCGGCAACAATTGTTTATTTAGCTGGTTTTAAGATTTCTAGTGTTACTTCTTTTTCAGGTGATTTACTTTATCTCGGAATTCTTGATTACCCAATCACCCTATTATGGATTGTAGGTATTACAAACGCATTTAATTTGATAGATGGTCTTGATGGACTTGCGTCTGGTGTTGCTACAATTGCTGGGATTACAATTTTTTCGATATCCATAGTGAAGGATGATATCGTATCTGCAATATTGGTACTGGCTTTTGTTGGCAGTTTAGTTGGATTTATGAGATATAATTTCTATAATGCAAAGATTTTTTTAGGTGACTCTGGAAGTTTATTGATTGGATTTACACTAGCAATCTTTAGCATTTTGAGTAAAACAAAAAGTTCAACAGCATTTTCCGTTATTTTTCCTTTACTTGTACTAGGATTACCAATAATGGATACAATGCTCTCGATGGTTAGAAGATTTATGAGCTCATTGAAACCAAATAAGTCATATCCTATTAGAAAACTAGGTTTAAAATCGATTTTCTATCCAGATAAAAAACATATACATCATCAACTGATGAATTTTGGATTTTCACAAAGAAAGGTTGTTATAATTTTGTATATTGTTTCTGTAATTTTTGGAATTGGTGCTTTTACTATTACAATGGTTAATACTGTTATTGCAGTGCCGATACTGATGGGTATTGCAGTGATAATTTTTATAGGTATTACTCAACTTGGCTATAAGGAAATGGCAATTCTCCGGAATGGAACTTTCTTACCAATATTTGAAAGACCTCTGGTTAAGAATACATCCTTCCAATTCCTGCTTGATTTTTTCTCAATTATGTTTGCGTTCATATCAAGCATATACCTTTCCACTTTCTTAGGAACTCAACAAGATTTTGAAAAATATTCCTCATTTCTCAATTATATTATAATTTCATCTGTACAAATTTTAATATTGAGTACAGGTGGAATTTATAAGCTTACTTTGAAACAATTTGCGCTTGGAGATGTTCTTAAAATTGTAAAGTTAGTGATAATTTCGGTTTTTGCATCCTGGTTCCTATTTTCGATAATTTATCAATCTCCTTTCTATTTCCCCGTGACAATGTATATTTTAGATTTTTATATATTATCCACTCTTATCATAGGTGGAAGATTATTGTTTAAAATATTGCATTATTATGCAAATATGAATAAACATGATGGGAAAATTAATGTTTTAATTTATGGTTTACCTCATCCCAGCGGTGTTAATATTTTAGAATGTTTTTTAACAAATGGAAATCTTGATTATAAACCAATAGGAATACTTGACGATGATCCTTATCTCGAAGGCAAACGTATTAATGGTTATAGGATTTTAGGTAGCCACTGGAATCTGCACGAAATTTTAAATAATAGTGTTGTTCATGAAATTTTAATATTTCCTAATAATGTCAATTCGGAAGTTCTGGAGCGAATAGTAAAGATTTCTTCCAAACACAATATCAGGGTAAAAAGAATAAATACGATTGTGGAGGATGTCGTAATCGATAAAACAAAAGTCAAATTATTTAAAAATATTAAACAAATTCAAGAAAAATATATTCAGAAATAATATTAAATATTACTAGATAAAACTTATTTTTTTTATAGACAATTTATTTTCAGAGGATGTTAAAGTTTTTAAATTACAGATATTTTTATATAGTTTTAATTTTTATTTTAGCAACTATAACTCTATCTATAATCTTTCGTGACGATTTTCTAATCACTGGTCGCCCACTAACTGAAGATGGGTATTACTCATTTACAGTGGCGAGGAATATTGCATTAGGTAATGGTTTCACTGTTGGGCAGGGAATTAGAACAAATGGATTCCAACCACTTTTCACTATAATATTATCAATTCCTTATCTTTTAACAAGCGGTGATAAAATAGTTACATTGAGAATTATATTGTTTATTGAATGGATAATCTATGTTTTAACTGCAATTGTTATCGGTAAAATAGGCAAAAATTTTATTAAAAGAGTTAAAATTAATGAAGAGTTTAATTATAATATTTCGCTGCTAATATCTTATATTTATTTGTCTTGTGTATCTATATTTTTACTGCATTTTAATGGACTTGAAACAGGTTTATTATTGTTATTCTATTCGCTTTTATGGTATCTTTATCAAAATAACTTTACCAAAGATTATAAAAATTTGTTTTTCTATTCAATTTTGCTTGGTATTTTAGTTTTGATAAGAATTGACACAGTATTCTTTGTAATATTGTTTTCGCTTAGTCAAATTATTATTAATTCATATCTATTTAAAGAGAGAATTGTAAGATTCTTTATTGTATCAATTACCTCATTCATTGTGACATTACCTTGGTGGTTATATAATTATATATATTTTGGTTCGTTTATCCCTACAAGTGGCGTTGCTCAACAATCTTGGTCTTTTGACCTTCTTAGAGTTAGAGAAGCTCTTATTGCTTTGTCTCAAAATTTAATGCCTTTGGTGTATTTAGGAACAGCAACACTTGAGGGGTGGGTTTCTAATGTTGTTAGAATTTTCTTAATAATTTTGTTTGGTTTGTTGACAATAAAGATCTGGAATAAAACAAAAAAGCAAATAATAAAAGACGAATGTTGTAAAAGAAACATAATTTTTGGTTCCATAATAATATTATCAATGTTAATACTAATTTTTTACTATACTTTTTCCTTTTATGCTACATGGTTCTATTTCAGATATTTTGCTCCAATAATTCTTTTATCAATATTATTAATTGGGATTGTTATAAGTTATCTAATTTCTAAGATTCCCAAACTAAACATATTGATGGTTTTACTTATACTTCCATTAACTGTTTCAGTATATTTAATCTGGAAAGGATATTATCCAAATGAATACTATATTCATCAGCTTGCATTAGTGAAAGATTTTGTACAAAATAATGAATATGTTGGTGCTTTTCAGTCCGGTACACTTGGTTATTTTTATGACAATACTATAAACTTAGATGGTAAAACAAACATAGAAGCAATTAAACATAGAAATAATTTATTAGAATATTTAGAAAATAAGAATATTGGATGGTTATGTGATTGGAAATGGAAGTTAGAAAAATTATTGGTTGGAGAGAAACCAGAAAGTAGAAAATTATGGGTAAAAATATCAGAGAAGGGGAAATTTTTATTACTTAAAAAAGATATTAATAAACTTGATTTTTAGAATTATTATATTTATATTAATACAGAGCTTTTGGTTCTTTTAAATACTCTAATTTGGGGTGCTTCACTTAATTAAGTGAGGCTGAGATTATACCCTCAGAACCTGATCTGGGTAATACCAGCGTAGGGAATCGTGATTTTAATATTTTGCCGTTTTTCTGATTATCTCCCTTCGTTGGGGAATGATCAGGAAAACGGCATTTTTGTTTTATACAAACATAGTCAAAAAATATATGGAATGGTTTATTAAACATGAATCATGAAAAAATATGGAATGACATATTAAAGATACGTGCTAAGGCACCGTTAATCCATAATATCACAAATTATGTGGTAATGCATTCGACAGCAAATGCAACTCTTGCTGTAGGTGCATCTCCAGTGATGGCACATGCAATAGAAGAAGTTGAAGAAATGGTCGCTATTTCTGATGCTCTGGTTATAAATATAGGTACTTTAAGTAAAAGCTGGATAGATTCAATGACCAGAGCTATAAAGATTGCTAATGCTAGAAAAATTCCTGTTATACTTGACCCTGTAGGTGCAGGTGCAACCAAATTAAGGACTCAAACGGTGAGAATGTTTCTGAAAGAATATAATATTGCTATTCTTAGAGGAAATGCATCAGAAATTAAATCACTGTGTGATGAAACTCATAAAACTAAAGGTGTTGATAGCTTAGCAAAATCTGAGGATGTTATTGATTATGCAAAAGAATTATCAAAAAGATATAATATGACTGTCTCGGTTAGTGGTAGTGTCGATGTTATCTTAAAGGATCAAAAAATAATTAAAGTGTACAATGGCGTACCGATAATGTCAAAAGTCACTGGTATGGGATGTATGGCAACTGCAATTACTGGTGCATTTGCTGCAATTAATGCTGATTGTTTTGTAGCTGCCGCAGAAGCAATGGCTGTGGTTGGTATCGCTGGAGAAATTGCCTCCCAGATGTCGAGAGGTTTAGGAAGTATGGAAATCAATTTTTTAGATACTCTCTATAACATAAATTTAAACGATATTAAAGAAAGATTAAAAATTGAATTATATGATAAATAAATTTGATTTCAGTCTATATCTTGTAACAGATAGAAAGATTATTGGAAATAGAAATATTTTAGATATAGTGTCCGCTTCAATAAAGGGTGGAGTAACTGCAATACAGTTGAGAGAGAAAGATTGCTCAACTCGAGAATTCATTCAAATAGCAAGAGAAATTAAAAAACTTTTAACTGACTTAAATATTCCTTTGATTATTAATGATCGAGTTGATATTGCTCAACTTATTAAAGCTGATGGAGTTCATATTGGACAATCTGATATGGATTACACTGATGCTAGATCTCTGCTTGGATATAATGCTATTATTGGGGTCTCAGTTGAAAATAAAACTCAGGCTCTAACGGCTATATCAAGTGATGTGGATTATATAAGTATAAGCCCAGTTTTTACAACCCCTACAAAACCGGAAGCTAAAGATTTTTGGGGTATTGAAGGACTAAAAGAAATAAGAAAGTTGACAAATAAATATCTTGTTGCAATAGGTGGTATCAATGAGACTAATATTTATGAAGTGTTGCAAGCAGGTGCTGATGGGATTGCAGTTGTTTCTGCTATTTGTGCCGCAAAAGATCCAGAGAATGCTGCTAAAGCACTGAAAAATATCATTAACAAGTTTAAAAAAAAACATGAAAATTACAGAGATTGGCGAATTTGAATTTATTAAACGCATAGCACAAAAATTTAAGGTATTACCAGAAAATTTGATTGGTATTGGGGATGATTGTGCAGTGATAGAATGTGATAAAGATAACTGCATGTTGGTTACAACTGATATGCTAATAGAAGATGTTCATTTTATCAAAAATAAAATTAGTGCGTTTGATTTAGGGAAAAAAGCAGTTGCAGTTAATATTAGTGACATAGCTGCTATGGGAGGTAAACCACACAGTGCATTTATTTCCTTAGGAATACCTCCAGAAACTAATGTCGAATGGCTGGATACTTTTTATAACGGCATGGCTAATATTTTAGAAAACTATAACTTATTTTTACTTGGGGGCGACACAACAAAATCTCATGAAAAATTGGTTATCAACATTGGAATTATTGGATATGTAGAAAAAAGGTTTCTAAAACTAAGATCTGGTGCAAGGATTGGAGATGCAATATGTGTAACTGGGTATTTAGGAGACTCTGGTGCTGGACTCAAATTGTTAATCCAGGATAAAGAGTCATATGACCCTGATGAAACATATCTTATAGAGAGACACAATTGCCCAAATCCGCATGTTACTGAAGGTGTTTGGCTCGCTCAATATGCTGAGGTGAATTCAATGATGGATATTTCGGATGGTATAGATTCGGATATAAAAAGGATAATGGAAATGTCAAGCTGTGGTGCAGAAATCTATCTGGATAAATTACCTTTATCACAGTCGTTTGTTAAAATATGCGAAAAATATGGTTGGGATAAATATGAATTGGCAGCTACAGGGGGTGAGGATTATTGTTTGTTGGTAACAATAAATTCCGAGAATTATGATATAATTGCCAATGAGTTTCAAAAAAAATTTTCAAATCCACTTACAAAGATAGGAAAAGTACTGGATAGCAAATCCTCTTTCTCTTATTATCTAAATAATAAAAAGATAAATCTAAAATCTATTGGTTATGACCATTTTCTTATAAAATAAAATTTAGGAGGTTGATATGAAAACAATATTATATATATCACTAACATTATTATTAATTATTCATCATCTAAATTCTCAATATATAGATATTCCTGAAAAGGACACAGTTTTTCAAATGCCACCAGTTTTAATAACAGCTACTAAGGCTGTTCATAGAGAAACACCTGTAACATTTTCTGATGTTTCGTATGAAAAAATTAAGAGTCACTATACATATCAAGATTTCCCAGCTTTTATATCCGACTTACCTTCAATGTTACATTATTCATTTAATGGTAACGATATAGGATACACTTTTATAAATTTACGAGGTTTTGATCAAAGGCGGCTATCCATTTTGGTTAATGGTATACCACAAAATGATCCAGAAGATCATCAGGTTTACTGGATTGATATGCCTAACTTACTTGGTTTCACAAACAATATTCAAGTTCAAAGAGGGGCTGGCAGTATGTTCTATGGTCCACCTGCAATAGGCGGATCCATTAATATTATAACTACACCAATGAGCTTTAATCCTGAAGTATCTCTATCTTCAATTTTTGGTTTTCAGGAGTTTGGTAATAAAGGTAAAATCCTGCTTAATACAAGAAAAATTTCTGTAGATGTTTCATCTGGTATCATTAATAATAAATATTTGATTTATGGTAACTTATCGAGAATTACAAGTGATGGATACAGAAATCACTCCTGGGTAAATTTAGAGAGCTATTTTCTTGGAATTATCAAATATGATCAGAAAATGATTACGCGAATAAATATATATGGTGGGCCAATCAGAGATGCTCATGCTTATGTTGGAATTCCTAAGTATTACAATAAAGATAAAAAATTACGACTTGAAAATTATAGTTACTGGGAGATATCTGGCGATACAGTTTCTTATAGTATATTACAAAAACCTCAAGCAATAGAAGAATTTTCACAACCCCATTATGAGTTAATCAATGAACTTAAACTCACAAAAAATATAATTTTATCCAATACGCTCTTTTATATCCAAGGGGATGGATTTTTTGATTATGATGGTGACTGGGTGCAATACGATCCGTTCGCAACCGAATGGTTTAGAAAATTCGTTGGTTATGATACATTGTTTGGAACTGACCAAAAATTTGTAAGTTTGTTATTAAAAGGTTTTGTTGGAAATAAACAATATGGATGGTTACCCAGAATTGATATTGAGCAAATAAATGGAAAACTTTCACTTGGAGCTGAATTTAGAATTCACCGTTCAATTCACTGGGGGAAAATTCAAAACGCATCTGAATTACCTAATCCTTTTTATGATTTAGATTTCAGATTCTATGAATATAATGGTGAAAAAGACATATTTTCTATTTATGCAAATCAAAATTATAAGATATCTCAAAGAACAAATCTGATGTTAAATCTACAAGTTGTTTATAATCGTTATGGAATTAAAAATGAAAAGTTTTTAAATAATCAGTTTAATGTTAGATATTTTTTTGTAAATCCAAGAATCGGATTGAATTACAATTTTAGTGAATTTCTTAATGGATATATTACAATGGCATATACATCTAGGGAGCCTAGGCTGCGAAATTTGTATGCAGCGGAAGATGCCTGGTTTGGGTCAAATCCTAAATTTGAAAAAAATGAATATGGAGTATACGATTTTAAAAAACCCATTGCAAAACCAGAAAACCTTTTTAATATAGAGTTAGGCGGAAGTTACAAATTTTCAGCAGGGAAAATATCAACAAATTTTTATTTTATGGATTTTCAGAATGAATTGGTTAAGAGTGGACAAATTGATATATTTGGAGGTTCAATATTGATGAATGCAAAGAAAACAAGACATTATGGTGTCGAATTTGACATCAATTACAAATTATTAAATAATTTTGAAATAGTCGGCAATCTTACTGTTTCTAAGAATACGATTGTGTCTCATAAATTTTATGATGATAAGGATTCTATTTATCGCATACTTGATAATAATCCAATTGCTGGTTTCCCAAATTTTTTATCGAATTTACGACTTACATATTCATTAGGGGATTTATCAACTTCAATTTATGCAAAATATGTAGGTGAATTTTATACTGACAATCTTTACAATCCAAAAAATAAGGTTGACGCTTTTAATGTCTATGATTTTGATTTAATATATAATTTCCAAAAGTTAACCAACGTCTCTCTAATTTTTAAAGTGAAGAATATTTTTAATAAGCTTTATCTTTCATATGGTGAAGGAAATGCATTTTTCCCTGCAAGTGAAAGGAATTATCAGTTAGGATTAAAAATAAATTATTAATAATTATGAAGGCACTTATTATAGCAAGTGGTGATATTCCAACTAAAAAGTTAATCAAGGAATTAATAAAAAAATCAACGATGATTATATGTGCTGATGGTGGCGCTAATACTGCTAAAAAATTGAAACTTAAACCAGATTTGATTATCGGTGATTTTGATTCTGTAACGAAAAGTTCTTTAAAGTTTTTTAAAAATGTACAGAAGATTATTTATAAGGATCAATATAGCACAGATCTTGAAAAAGCTATTAGGTATTGCATTCAAAAGGGAATTACTGATATCGATATAATAGGTGCTTCAGGCAAACGAATTGATCACACGGTAGGAAATATAGGTTGCTTTAAGAAATTTAAGAAATTTGTTAACCTGAGAGTTGTTGATAACTATGGAGTGTTAACTGCCTTAAATAAATTTATTAAATTGAAAACCAGAAAAGGAGATATCATTTCTCTAATTCCTTTGAATAAATGCACAGGTATAACAACTAAAAATTTAAAGTATCAATTAAATTATGATTTTTTGGAATTGGGTGTAAGAGAGGGTACTCATAATGTTGCAACTGATAAATTTGTTGAAGTTAGTTGTAAGAAAGGAGATTTATTGATTTATCAGTTATATCGGAAATATTAATGATTCATCTTTCGGAAATAGATGTTTTTCTGATTATCCTATACTTTTTTAGTGTAATTTTTGTTGGATTCAATGCTTTAAAAAAAGATAGGTCAAGTTCTGATGACTTTTTGCTTGCTGGAAGATCTCTTACTCTACCAATATTTGTTATGACACTAGTTTCAACTTGGTATGGAGGAATTTTAGGCGTCGGGGAATTTTCATATAGATATGGAATATCAAATTGGTTTGTGCAAGGATTGCCATATTATTTTTTTGCTGCTGTATTTGCTTTGTTCCTTGCTAAAAAAATTCGTGAATCAAATCTTTTTACTATACCCGATAAACTTAATTCAGCTTATGATAAAAAAACTGCTGTTGTTGGTGCTATTTTGACTTTTATTTTGATGACACCAGCACCTTACTTATTAATGTTAAGTGTTTTTCTCCAGATGCTTTTTAAATGGAATGTATTTGTCAGCCTGGTAGTGACGGCTATAGTTGCTGTATCTTATCTATATTGGGGTGGATTTCGTTCAGATATTCAAACTGATATTCTAGAATTCATTTTAATGTTTATAGGATTTGCAGTTATACTTCCATTTTGTTTAATAAATTATGGAGGGTATGAATTCTTAAAGACAAATCTTCCCGAGTTGCATTTAACATGGCATGGAGGAAATTCTTTCCAGTTTATTTTAGTCTGGTTCCTAATTGCATTATGGACTCTTGTTGATCCTGCATTTTATCAAAGATGTTACGCTGCAAAAGATCCCAAAACAGCACAAAAAGGTATTTTGATTTCAATAATTTTCTGGTTCATTTTTGATAGCATGACTGCTTTTGCAGGATTATATTCGCGTGCTATAATACCCGATTTAACTGATCCAGTTATGGCTTACCCCATGCTGGCTGAAAAAGTTCTACCACCAATTGCAAAAGGTCTTTTTTACATTGGAATGCTCGCTACAATTATGTCGACACTAAATACATTAATGCTGGTATCTGCACAAACCATTGGAAGAGATATTATTCACAGGGTAAAAGGTTTTATAAATGATAAAGATTCAGTAATCTGGACAAAATTTGGACTTGTACTTTCATTAATTATTTCAATTTTGATAGCATTAATAATACCAAGTGTTATAAAAATTTGGTATACAATTGGTACTATAGTTATCCCGGGATTGTTAATACCCCTGATTTCAAGTTATTTTGAAAGTTTAAAAATTAGTGCAAAATATGCTTTTTATTGTATGATTATTAGTGTTCTAATCTCTTTATGCTGGTTGGTCGGTTCTTTTTTATTTTTTCAATCCGATAAATATTTTTTGAACATCGAACCAATGTTCCCAGGTTTAATTGTCAGTTTCATAATATGGTTTATTGCAAGGTACAGTTATGTTAAAAAGCTTTAATATCTCCAATTTCTTCAATTTCCACAGGATAGCCTTCTAATGAAGTGGGTATTTTCGTTTCCAACTCTTCGTTTAATACACTTACCAATATCTTGATACAAGGTTCGTTATTACATTCGCCAATTGCTGTACCAACTACTCCTGGTATGGTCATTAGATATGGTGTATTCTCTTCTAAGACTTTTTCGATGGATTTCAATTCTTTTGATTTTCTAATGTTCAAATGCTCAGTTTTTTTTTGATCCTGACAGGTATAAAGGTTTGTAAATACAAATAAAAAGATCGTTATGGAAAAAATCAATCTCATAAGTACACGATTAGTAGATTGTATGTAGAGGCAGATAAATTATTATCTGCCTCATTTTTAATTTTATTGCGTTGCTATTGTAACATTAAATTTTTGTAATACTTCTGAAATCGGATTACAAAACGTTGTTCCATCGCTAGCACCTGCAAATAATAAGCCAACAGGATTTTTACCTGGATTTGTGACAACGAGTGAACCACTATCACCTGATTTACTGAAAGATTTAGATGTCATAATTTGATTCACAAATCTTGCAGTACCTGAGGAATATCCTACATTAATAGTTACGTTAATTCCAGTAATTTTACCAGTGGTCTGCGAAGTTGTACGCCCGACCTTCATAATTGCCATGCCAATAGCAGGTGTAACAATTGTTGAACTGGGTGTTCCATAATAGCCCGATGGTGTAGAAACTCCAACATAGTCTGGAGTAGTTGTAGCGATTGCGGCGTCAATTATGTTATTGGCTGTGGTTGAGAAAACTATTGGTTGAAAATCAAAAAGATTGCCAATAATATCAGTTGTTTTTAATGCACAGAGCGGTTTGTTATCATATCTACCAGGTTGAACAATTGCTTCACCAATGGTAGCTTTATTTTCTCTTGCAATGACATGATTGTTAGTTAAAATATATCTTGTTCCTGCTTTTTCAACAGCACAACCAAGTGTTCCAGCTGCACATTCGTTAATATTTCCAATTGATACGCCAATTGGAACAGGGCGTGTATATCTTTTTGTTAGTGCAAATGCATAAACTTCACCAATATTTTCCAGGATTACTGGAACTCCATCCAGCATTGATGGTAGCCCTTTGGCTTTTTCTGATTTTGTTAGAATTTTAATTACAAGTTTCCCATCTTCTGTTACAGATGTGGCTGTTCCAATTACATCATCAAATGTAAGTAGGCGATCGGTATGTTTGTTCTGTACTGCAATTACTGCCCGAACCTGCGCCGACTCTTTTGATAAAGCTAAAGGTTTTTGATCTGTTGTTGGATTTATAATTGTTTGAGTTTCTTTTTGGCAAGCTGACAATATGAAAATCAAACTAATGAAAAGAACTAAGCCTAATAAATAGATTTTTTTACTCATAACATTTTTAAGCATAATTTTATTCCTTTATGTTGTTAATTGTGATTAATTACAGATTAAATTTATGTAGAAAATTATAAAATGTCAAGTTGTTTATAAAACTTGAATATTTTATTGTTTTATTTAGAAAATTGTTATATTTTAACGTATGAAAATGAAAAATGAAAAAATTATAATTGTTGGGGATCGTGTTCTAATAGCACCTGATACAGAGAAAGATAGAACGGAGCATGGACTTTATTTGCCTCCAACTGTAAAGGAGAAGGAAAAAGTTCAAGGTGGTTATGTTATTAAAGTCGGTCCTGGATATGCAATTCCTAATCCACAATATATAGATCAAGAACCCTGGTCCACAACTCCTAAAGAACCAGTGAAATATATTCCATTGCAAGCTGAAGAGGGTGATTATGCAATTTTTTTAAGAGATCAGGCAATTGAAATTGAGTTTGAGTCTAAAAAATATTTGATCGTTCCTCAATCTGCAATCTTGGTGCTTTTAAGAAAAACACCAGAATTGGAGTTTTAAAATGAAATATAGATTTTTAGGCGCTTCAGGAATAAAAGTTTCCGAAATATGTTTTGGTACAATGACGTTTGGTGGAACTGGTTACTGGAAAAATATAGGTACAACAAACCAGAACGAAGCAAATGAACTTGTAAATTTAGCCATTGAAAATGGTATAAACTTTTTCGATACAGCAGATATCTATTCGAACGGTTTAGCAGAGGAAATTTTAGGTAAGGCACTTGGAACCAGAAGGCAGAGTGTTGTCATAGCTACAAAAGTTTTTGGTAGGATGGGAAAAGGACCAAATGATATTGGTCTATCCCGCCATCACTTATTTGAAGCATGCAATGCAAGTCTGAAAAGATTGAATACTGATTATATTGATTTATATCAGGTGCATAATTTTGATCCCTGTACGCCACTCGAAGAGACACTCAATGCAATGACTGATTTAGTAAGGTTAGGTAAAGTAAGGTATATTGGTTGTTCAAACTTTACAGGGTGGCAACTAATGAAAGCAATAGCTATTTCTGAAAAATATAATTTTGCAAAATTTATTACATTACAAGCTTATTATTCGCTAATGGCAAGAGAATTGGAATTAGAATTAATTCCGTTGTGTATTGATCAGAAAATTGGAGTACTACCATGGAGCCCACTGGCGGGTGGGTTTTTGACCGGAAAATATAGAAGAAATAAACCACGCCCAATTGATGCAAGAAGAAGCAATCCTGAAAATCAATTCCTAAAATTTGATGAAGAAAGAGGTTATGACATTATCGAAGTTTTAGATAAAATTGCAATAAGTCATAATGCAACAGTATCTCAGGTTGCACTCAGGTTCTTATTAGAACAAAAAATTGTGAGTTCCATTATTATTGGTGTAAGGAATAAAGAACATTTACTGGACAACATTAAATCTTCTGATTTAGAGTTAAGTAATGAAGAGATTCAATCTATTGATGAAATCAGCAAACCTCCGAGGTTATATCCTTACTGGATGCAGGAGTTTGTACAGAGAGATAGGTAATTAAAGTTTTGGTTTTCTCAAGAGTAGAACTAAAAATATTGGAGCTCCTATGATTGCTGTGAGCGCTCCGATGGGAATTTCAATGGGTGCTATTATTGTTCTGGCAATTGTATCAATAGTTAATAGATAAATAGAACCAAGTAAAAATGAAGCCGGGATTAAAATTTTGTGATCGGCTCCTAAAGTAATTCTTACTAAATGAGGTATCACCAGACCAACGAATCCGATTATTCCATTGAACGAAACTGTAACTGCTGTGATGATTGATGCTATTAAGTATGAAAACTTTTTAAATTTTTCAACTTCTGTTCCAAGTGATATTGCAATTTCTTCATCAATTGAAATCAAATTATAACTTTTAGCTTTGTAGTAAATAAATATAAAAGCTAAGATAACAATTGGTATTACTATGTATAAAGTCTGAGTATTTGTCGATGATAGATTACCTATTAACCATAGAAAAGCTTCTTTTGTTTCTCTGTGTTTGATTACCATTATTAGCAGAATAAGAGAATTCAAAAAAGCGCCAATCATTATACCAGTTAGTAATAATCTGTTTGAATCAAATTTTCCCTGATATTCCGCTGACAAAAAGACAACCAATATAACTAAAACAGCCCCAAGCAAAGCTAATAAAGGAATACTCATCAAAGTGAATCCAAAACTTAACGCAATAACAGCCCCAAGTGTTCCGCCACTTGATATTCCTAAAATGTAAGGTTCAGCAAGTGGATTTCTAAGGAGCGCTTGGAGAACAACTCCACTGATCGAGAGTCCTCCACCAACAAAAATTGCCATTAATATTCTGGGTAGTCTTAATTGCAATATTATAATTCTGTAGTTTTCTTCAATTTCTTTATTTAATAAAAGGTTTGCAATATTTTGTAATGGGATGTTTACTGCACCAATTGTTAGTGAAATGAGTGAAATTAATAAAAGTACAATGCTCAACGATAAAATGATAGACAGTGTTTTTTTGAATGAAGTTTGTTGAATTTTCACTGCAAGAGCTTCCACATTGATTTGATTAGATTATCAATTCCAGTGTGAGTTACAGCTGATATATAATGAATGGCTTTTATCTGTTTGTCATTTAATTTTATTTTTTTAATTTTTTTAATCAGGTCTTCATCTGCAAGATCAATTTTTGTAAAAACAACCAGCTGAGGTTTCTTTAACAATTCTTTCTTGAATAGTTTTAATTCCTGCCTTAATATTTTCAAATTTTCTTTAGGATTTTTGATTGTACAATCTATTAAAAAAGCTAAAACTCTGGTTCTTTCAATGTGACGTAGAAATTGAATTCCAAGCCCTTTGCCCAGATGAGCACCTTCAATTAGTCCCGGCATATCAGCCACTACAAAACTTTTAAATTCATCGACCTTGACTATGCCCAAATTAGGTACAAGTGTGGTGAAAGGGTAATCAGCAATCTTTGGTTTTGCTGCTGAGATAACTGATATCAAAGTGGATTTTCCTGCATTTGGAAAGCCTACTAATCCCACATCTGCAATTAGTTTTAACTCAAGTTCGATTTTTTTCTCTTCGCCTTCCTTACCTTGTTCAGCAAAACGAGGTGCTTGATTTGTGGAGGTTGCAAATTCTGCATTACCTCTACCACCTTTTCCACCATGTGCTATTATTATCTCCTGTTTATCCTTAATCAAGTCGATAAGGACTTTACCAGTTTCAGCATCTTTTACAATTGTTCCTACTGGAACACTGATTACAATATCCTCACCTTTTTTCCCATATTTATTTGAAGATTTACCATTTTCGCCATTTCCAGCTTTATAATGCTTCTTATATTTAAAATCTAGTAGAGTATTTAAATGTTTGTTAGCTTTGATGATAATATTTCCACCATCGCCACCATTACCCCCATCAGGACCCCCTTTAGGAACATATTTTTCTCTTCTGAAACTTACAATTCCATTGCCGCCTCTACCAGCTTTAACAAAAATTGTTGCATAATCGATGAACATAATTATTGTTCTGAATTTGGATAAAATCGTCTATAAGTTATATCTGTGAATTTCACAGCTTCAGGAGAGTACAAATCTACATCATTTAAGATATATATTTCATCAATATATTTGGATGCTTCTTTCCAGCTTTTCATTTTATTTATTTCTGAGATTGCATCCTCAAAATCCTTTTCGTTTTTTTTGAATATTTTTTTTATAAATCTTTTTTTATCTTCTTCATCAATTAGATTTTCTAAAGGCTCAAGTGAGATTTTATTTGATTCATTTTGTTCTGTAACAATAGAGATTTTTAGTTCTTTTTCTGAACTTTGAGTTTGTGGAATATCTGATTTTGAATTGATTTGTTCTTCTTTTTGGAGTGGTTCTGCTTCAAATGTTTCTGAATTTTGTCTTAAATCTTCAAGTATTATGGTTAGGTCCTCTAAAGATAATTCGTTTACATCTCTTTGTAATTCTATGTTCAATCGTTTACTTATTGAAAGAAGATTTTTGTCCTCAAAAAACTTAATTAAGCCTTTTATATTAATAGGTGTATTAATATTTCTCATTCCATAATTTACATATTCATAGAGTGGAGTTATTAGGTTGGCGAGCTGATATCCATCTTTACGACGGATGTATTCACGATCGCATTTCCAAATTAAAGTACTGAATTCGTCAATTGTTAAATATTTAATATTTCTTTCTTTTATTATTTTTGATAATAAAGTTTTTAAGTAATCATATGGACTAAACATTCTTAGGGTTTTTAAAATTTGTTCAGATGACACCTGATTAGTATTATCATAAATATAATTTATTAGAGTCCAATGTGGTCTAACTAGGTAATTAAAAATTAAGTGAATTGCATCCTGAATTGTTTCAAGATATTCATTGCGAATAAACAAATAGTTAAGTACTAATATTGAGTTTATTTGATTTTGTAAGCTTATAACTTCTGGATGTGAAAAATTAAATCGGCTGTTAATAAACTTGGTTTTTATCTCATCATCTAATTTGTTTTCAATATCAACTCTTATCAAAACCTGAATGGGTTTTGGAATTTCTGCTGCTAGTATTTCCTTAACTGAGATTTTTTCTGCTTTGCCAATTGTTCTGTCGATTATCAGTGAATATAGCCTGTCAATTTCTTTCTCAAACACTTAACTATTCTCCCTTTTTAATTAACGATTTTACTCTGTCTATTTCCTTTTGTGCACCAGCTTTAAATTTTGTGTCAATACCTTTTTTATCTATGATCTGTTGATAAATAGAAATTGCCTGATCATATTTTCCCAATTTTTCGTATGATTGTCCAGCCATATATAATGCTGTAGCTGTCCAATCGATTTCCTGTTTTGCAGTAACTATATATGGGATTTTTAGAAATTCTAGTATGGCTTGCTGATAATCGCCCTTTAAAAAATAGGTTTCACCTAAATTATATCTTAATTCAGATTCGTAGTCTGGTTCAAGTTCATCTAAAAGTGTTTGATATTGCAATATTGCTTGATCATAGTAACCAAGTCGAGTGTATAAAATTCCAAGTTTTATTTTTTTATCTGGAATAGTTTTATCATATGGATAAGAAGATATGTAATCCCTTGTAATTTTCAATGCTCCCTCATAGAGTTTTAAAGATTCGTATGCTTCAATTAAATTTGTAAGAGCATATTGTAATATTTCACCGGATTTTTCACCATCATTGACGATTTCCTGATAATATTTAATTGCATCTTCGAATTTTTCAGAATTGAAGTATATATTACCCAGAGCTAACAAACTTCTGTATGCAGCTTCAGTTTTGGGAAATTTTGTGAGTATGCTCTGATATTTTTTTATTGCATCCTGAATTTGTTGATTAATTTCCAAAATCTTACCAAGATAAAATTCAGATAATGATTTATAGATTGTTCCTTCAAATTCACTAGAAACATTTTGGAATGTTTTTTTAGCGTTGTTGTAATCTTTGTTCCTGAAATATGCCATAGCCCTTTCGTATTCAAACTCTGCTAAAAACTTTTTATCTTTTGGGTAAAGTTTTTTGAATTCATTTATTTTTTCTTGAGCCGATTTTATTTCATTACTTTTAAGTTTTGAAAGTATGATTTGAGCTAAATAATATTGTTTTTCATCTGAATTGTTTGAGTTTGTGAGTAGAGATTCATATTGAGAAATTGCGTCATTATATCGACTTTGTTTATACAATAAATCGGCGATATCTCTTTTTGCCTTCTGATTTCCCAATGTTCCAGCTGCTTTATAGTAAGCTGTTGCTGCATCCGCCATTCCTTGAATTTTCGCAATTTCAGCTAACATTAAATATGCTTCACTTATTAATTCATTATCATCAGATTGTGATATAAATTCTTTCAGATTACGCATTGCATTTTGTAAATCTTTAATTTTATAGTATATAGTTGCTAAATAGAAATTGTATATTAAAGTATCTTTATCAACAAATGGATTGTTTTTATTGTAGTTTATCAACCTTTGTATCAAAGCAATGCTTTCAATGTAATTCTCAGATTCAATTATGGACTTTACATATTTAACCTCAAATCCTGCTGGTAACTCAATAAAATAATATTCGTCTTCCAGTTTTTTAAACCATTTTGCAGCTTCTGAATATTTTTTTGTGTCATAATATATATTTGCCATTGTAAGTATAGCTTTGAAAGTGTAAGCACCATTGGGAAATAATTCTAATTGTTTTTTTAAATAAGTTGAAGTTGAATCGTGTTGCCCTTCCATTAAGTATAATTGTGAAATTTTCCAGTAAATGCTCTCTGGCACCTTTTGTTCGGTTTGAAAAATAGCAGCTTTCAATAATTGTATTGCTTCAATTTTTCTGTTGTTATTTATATATAAGTCGATGAGAAAATCTATTGCATGAATATAATTTGGATTTTTAAATTTTGTTGTGAAATGTTTATTAATTAAAGACTCTATTTCATTTAATTTATTACTTAAATAATATAATTTTATTAAATTAATAATTGCTGAGTCTACAAAATTATGATTTGGATAATTGTTTATAAATTCCTTATAACTGTTGATAGCAATATCTCTATATGTAGTATCAATATAACTATGACGGTCGTAAGATATTGATTTTTTATACAACATATCTGCTTTAAATTCAGATGTGATCTGTGTGGTTGAGGCTTTTGCAAAGTTTTCTGCTGCTAATAAATAATCTTTTAGGTCATAAAAATAAATCTCTGCTAATTCATGGTATAAAGCTGGACTGGATTCGTCTATAATTTTTGAAAATAATTTAGCTAGTTTTAGTGTAGCATTCTCGTAGTTTTTTATCTTATAATTATTAATATACTCAATTTTTGACTTAGCATTATGGGCTTCGTCAGTTGATGGAAAATTTTTTAATATATAATTATAATTTTCGAGTGCTGATATATAATCACCGTATAATTCCTTACATTCAGCAGTATTGTAAAGAATTTTAGTAAGGTTGTGAGATTTAGTTGTATATTTCAGTGCAATTTCATAAAATTCTTTGGCTTTTATAAAATCTCTGAGGTAATATCGATAGAGATTTGCAATTCTAATATAAGCATCCTGCTTATGTAAATTTGAATTAGATATATAGTTCTCGCAATAACTAATAGCAAGATGTATATTACCAATCTGTTCAGCAGTTAATGAGCCACGATAATAAGCTCTGGCAGAATAATCATCTGGAATATTCAATGAAATAATTTCATCATAATAAGAAAGAGCTGAGCGAAAGTCCTTTAGATTCTCAGAACAATAGCCTGATAAATATAATGCTTCTGTTTTGTATCTTGTATCTGGAAATTCTTTTATTAACTTTTTTAAAATTTCCAATGCATTTTTAAAATCTTTTATATCAAAATATGTTTTTGCAAGCTCATACAGTATAAATTCTCGCTTGTTTGCTTCGATAGCTTTGTTAGTAATTAAATTATTAAATTGATTAATTGCTTCGCTGAAGTTTTTATTTTTTTTGTAAATTAATCCTAAATTAAGATTAGCATCTATCGTGATTTGATTATTTTTATAGCCTTGAATTAATTGGTTAAGTAATTTTTCGGCTTCTGAGTATTGATATGTCTCTTTATAAATTCTAGCGAGTAATAACATTGCATCTGGTCTAAATTTTTCAGATGTATCGAATACTTTTCTGGTTTCAGAAATAGCCAAATCAAAATTTCCTTCATTCATTAATATTTCTGCTAAGGCTAACCGTGCAGGTTGTAAAAATTCAGAATTATTGTATTCCTGTATTATTATATTTATTGATTTTCTGGCTTTTAAAATATCACCTGAAATTTTATAATATTTCGCCGCCATAAAAAGAGCTTCTGGAGCAATCTGACTTCTTGGATAAAAAGTTCTGGCTCTTTCGAAAGATACTGCAGCCTCATGGAAATTGTTGAGCTTGACATCAATCTCGCCTACTTTGTACCATGCTTCAGGTGCTTTAGGATGTTCAGAATAGGAAAGCGCAAAATTTTGAAATGCCAGTTTAGCATCATCATATTTTTTCAGATTTAAAAGACAAAGACCAATGTAGAATTTTGCTTCTGGAACCTGATTACTCAAGGGATACGATGTTGTAAAATTTTTGAATTGTTCCATAGCAAGTTCGTACATTCCATCATTATACAAATTTAAAGCTAATTTTAGTTCTGAATGTTCCTTGGTTTCTTGTGAATGTAAATTGTAATGATAAAATAATATTATCGATATTAAAGTAATTATTTTGATTATTTTTTGCATTTAAAATGGTTTTAATTTTTTATCGATTTCATAATTTTTTATTTCACATAAATCGTCGATTAGTAAATATAGAGCTTCTGAATTTGTGTTATCTAAAAATTGCTTTTCAAATTCGATTCTATCTTGATTTTCGAAATTACTAGAAATATTTTTTAGGATTGATATAAAATTATTAAAATTTTTCTGAAATTCAATAATGAGGTTTTTATAGTTTTCTTCTGCCAGTGTTTTATTGCTTAGAATTCTTTTAACATTAAAAATAAATTTTGCTAAGAATATTAAATTTTCAAAATCACTACTTAAATTATTATTTTTGCTACTCTCAATTAAAAGAAATATTGTTTTTCTATAATTCAATTTTTTATTTGAATGAATTTCTATCTGGTCAATTAATGTCAGGATATTGTTTTGCATTTTTATAAATATACGGGAAGATTCAAAAATATCCAAAGCCAATTGATATGACTATTTGTCAGAATTAATTTTTTATTAATTTTTTAAAATAATATATAGATTTGTCTTTTTGTCATAGCTTTGTTATATTTACAGAGCAAAAATTAAAAACTTATTTAAAATGTGGCAATTTTGCCACATTTGCTATTTAATATGAAAAAGAAAGTATATATTGAGACATATGGTTGTCAGATGAATGTTGCAGACACCGAACTAATCTTAAGTATTTTAAAATCTGACGGTTATGATATAACAGATGATATTGAATCTGCAGATGTAATACTCGTAAATACTTGCAGTGTTAGAGAAAATGCTGAAGAGCGTATTATAGGGAGGTTGGGTGATTTCAAGAATAAAAAAAGTAAAAAACCTGAGATCATAGTTGGTGTGCTCGGCTGCATGGCAGAAAGGTTGAGAGATAAATTTTTCTCATACGATCATAGTACGTCTAAAAATACAAGTATTGCTGATATTGTAGTAGGACCAGATGAATATCGTAAATTACCAGCTTTGATTAATAAAGCCTGGCATGGAGAAAAAGGCGTTGCAGTACAACTCTCCAGAGTAGAAAATTATGATGATATTACACCTTTACGAACTAATGGTATAAGTGCCTGGATTACAGTTATGCGTGGTTGTGATAAATTCTGTACATTCTGCATAGTACCATTTACTCGTGGACGCGAAAAAAGCCGACCAATTGAAAGTATTGTGAGAGAAGTAAAAGAACTTTCTGAAAATGGATACAAAGAAATAACATTGTTAGGACAAAATGTCAATTCATATAACGATCGGGGAAAAGATTTTGCAGATCTACTCAAGTGTGTAGCTCAGGTAGATAGGAATATCAGAATATTATTTACAACATCTCACCCTCAAGATATGTCGATTAAACTTATTGAAACAATCGCGCTAGAATCCAATATTGCTAAGTATATACATCTTCCTGTACAATCAGGTTCAAATAGAATTTTAAAATTGATGAACAGAAATCACTCTGTCGAACATTATTATCAACTAATTAAAAATATTAGATATTTAATACCAGATGTTGCAATTACAACTGATATCATCGCAGGGTTTCCTACAGAAACAGAGGAAGATCATCAACAAACACTTGAGTTGATTAGAAATGTTCGGTTTGATGGAGCCTTTATGTTTGCGTATTCTCCTCGCGAAAATACGAAAGCATATGAAATTACCGATGATGTTCCGCAGAGTGTAAAAATGAGAAGATTAAATGAAATAATTGAATTACAAAATCAAATTGCATTTGAAAACAACTTGAAACTTATAGGCAAAGAAGTAGAAGTGCTTATTGAAAGTACAAGCAAAAGGTCTATTGATAAAATGAAGGGTAGAACTAATACAAATAAAAAAGTAGTTTTCCCCAAAAATGGGTATATGATTGGCGACTATGCCAAAGTGAAAATCACAAGTGTCAATTCTGTAACTTTATTCGGAATAACAATTTAAAAATTATGGAGGTTTTTATGGGAAAATTGGTAAAAATAATTTTGATACTCCTCTTCGTGGAGCTTAATGTATATTCACAAAACATTGATCTAGAAGTAAACAAATACATAAGAATGATTGAATCGGGAGAGATTGATAAAGCTGCTGAAGAATCGGCCAATTTGATTTCTGCCAATCCAAATCATCCCGGAATTTTGTACTTACAGGGTAGATTATCTACAGATGGAATAGAAGCTCTTAAGTTTTATCAAGCAATTGTGGATAATTTCCCTAAAAGTGAATGGGCTGATGATGCCCTCTACAAAATCTATCAATATTACTATGCTGTTGGATTGTATCGGACAGCCGAGCTAAAGTGGAAGCATTTACAAAAGGAATATCCACAATCACCATATCTCAAATCGCCACTATCAAAAGATATAAAATCAATATCTGATGAAATTGCTGTAACTAGTGAGCAAGATACGATTAAAACTCAACCTCCTATAAAAATTATTGAGCAAAGTGTATCAATAGAACCTACGCCGAAGCAACCTGAGGCCACACAGGCTTCGGTGTATACGGTACAAGTAGGTGCATTTTCTACACTTGAAAACGCAAAGAAGCAGGAAAAATTTTTCCTTGATCTTGGTTATGAAGTTGAGCTTACAAACAAAATTCGAGCAGGTAAAAGTCTGTATCTTGTTTGGGTAGGAAATTTCCGTTCAGCTGAAGAAGCTAAAAAATTGAAAGATGAAATAAAACAAAAGTATAAAATAGAATCAATCACAGTTCAAAAATATTGAGTGAAAATTACAGAAATAGTAAATTGGATACTGAGGAATTTCAAAAACTACATGGTATAATTGGAAATTCTGTAATAATTAAGGAAGTGGTAAATATTATTCAGCAAGTTGCCCCCACTGACGTTACAGTATTAATAACAGGTGAAAGTGGTGTTGGTAAGGAAGTAGTAGCAAAAGCCATTCATAATTCCAGCAATAGAAATAATAAGCCAATGATTACTGTAAATTGTGGTGCTATACCTGAAGGAATTATTGAAAGTGAGTTATTTGGACACGAGAAAGGAGCTTTTACAGGTGCAGTTGAAGCCCGTAAAGGTTATTTTGAAATTTCCGATGGTGGAACAATTTTTTTAGATGAGATTGGAGAATTGCCATTAAGTACCCAAGCTAAATTTCTGAGAGTACTTGATACAGGTGAGTTTTTGAGGGTTGGTTCTAATGTTCCGAGAAAAGTTGATGTTCGTGTAATAGCCGCAACAAATAGAGATTTGGAACAAGAAGTAAGAAATAATAATTTTAGAAAAGATCTGTTTTTTAGATTGCGTTCTATAAATATTCATATACCACCGCTTAGAGATAGAAAAGACGATATACCATTATTTATTAAACATTTTTCTGAAAATTTTGCAGAGAGAAATAAAATCCAGATAGAAGGTTTTTCAGAAGAAGCAATCGAAGTATTGAAAAATCACACTTGGGAAGGGAATGTCAGAGAATTAAAAAATGTGGTAGAAAGTTTACTTGTTTTAAAACAAGGTAAATTGATTTTTCCCGAGGATATAAAGAAACATCTTCCTGAAATAAAGGAATACGAATTGGGTTATATTGCACCATCTCGTAATTTACCTGTGCATACTCATAAATCGAGTGAACAGGTTGAGAGAGAATTAATTTACCGTGCATTACTTGAAATTAAAAACGATCTTGAAGAGTTAAAAAATAATATGGTATTATATTTTGAGAATAAAAACACAGTTTATGATTTGAACGAATTAAATTCAGATAAGTTTGCGAACGAAGATTTAACATTACAGGACTTAGAGAAGGAATATATCAAAAGAATGTTACTTAAGTATCATGGTAACAGACGTTTGACTGCAAAGAAGTTAAACATAAGTGAAAGAACTTTGTATCGAAAGATTAATGAATATGGACTGAATGAAAAATTATAAATTTAAATATTTAACTTTGTTTTTTATTCTTATCAATTTACCAGCTTGTTATTCATTTAAGGGTGGTTCTGTTCCACCACATCTTAAAACAATCGCTATACCTACTTTTAATGATCAGAGTGGATTTGGTGAACCTAATTTAAGAGAAATTTTCACAAATAAAGTTAAAGACTTATTCATAAAAGATAATAGTCTGGAACTTTCAAATGAATTAATATCTGATTGTATCTTAGAGTGCACAATTTTAAATGTTGCAAATGAACCAGCTGTTATAGCTCCAGGTGAGACAGTAGAGAAATGGAAAATTACAATAAATGTTCAAGTGGTTTTCCAGGATATGAAGTTAAAGAAAAAAGTATTTGATAAGCGTTTGTCAAATTGGACTGAATATGATGCATCGGCTGGTATTGAGGCAAGACAAAGTGCAATAAATTCAACAATTGAAAAATTAAGTGAAGATATTTTATTAGAAGTTGTTGCAAAATGGTAAATATTAAAAATATAGGATGGTATAAAAAATGGCTGAATATGTAGTTTTAGCATATTTCATTTCACTCTCATTATTATTTATGTTTGGTTCAAGTGGATTTGTGATGATATATCAATATTTTAAACACAAAGACAAAAAAGATGAAAAACTCCCTGAGTTAAAAGAATTTCCAGTTGTTACAATTCAACTTCCGCTATACAATGAAAGATATGTAGCAGAAAGAGTTATCGAAGCTACGTGTAATATAGCTTACATACCAGAAAATTTAGAAATACAAGTTCTGGATGATTCCACTGATGATACTATGGAAGTAGTGGCAGAGTTGGTAGAAAAGTATAGAGCCAAAGGTTTTGATATAAAACACATTCATAGAACAAATAGAGCAGGTTATAAAGCTGGAGCTTTAAAAGAGGGTTTAGCAGTCGCAAGAGGAGAATTTATAGCAATATTCGATGCTGATTTCATTCCCAAACCTGATTTTTTATTAAAGACATTACCATATTTTATGGCAGACCCTAAGATTGGGATGGTTCAAACAAGGTGGGAACATTTGAACAGTGATTATTCTATGCTCACTAGGGTTCAGGCAATGGCATTAGATGGTCATTTTGTTATTGAACAAAATGTCAGAAATAAAGCTGGATTTTTTATTAATTTTAACGGAACTGGCGGTATATGGCGAAAAGAGTGCATATTAGATGCTGGAAACTGGGAAGCAGATACTCTTACTGAAGATTTAGATCTTAGTTATAGAGCTCAGCTTAAAGGATGGAAATTTAAATTTCTGAACAATGTTACTTCTCCTGCTGAATTACCTTCTGAAATTAATGCACTCAAATCTCAACAATTTAGATGGACTAAAGGTGCAATTGAAACCGCCAGAAAAATATTACCCAAGGTATGGAAATCCAATTTACCTTTAGGTAAAAAAATTCATTCGACATTTCATTTAACCAGTAATATAGTTTTTCCATTTATCTTGCTTGCAGGTATTTTGAATGTTCCTTTAATCTTTATTAAACATCAAGGGGGATATGAGAACTATTTTGCTGTTATGGCAGTTTTTGTTTTTGCGTTCCTTGGTTCCTTTCTCTTCTATTTATATTCACAAAAAGATATTTATCCAGATTGGCATAAAAGAATTTTCTTGTTTCCACTTTTTATGGCTGGTAGTATGGGCTTTGCTGTGAATAACACCAGAGCTGTTATCGAAGGTTTACTAAAAAAGAAATCTGAATTCGTTCGTACTCCTAAATACAGGATAATGAGCAAAAAAGAATCTTGGGCAGGAAAAAAATATACACCTTCAAAGATTCATTATACAGTATTTATTGAAGCATTGTTGGCAATATATTGTTTTAGTGGTGTAATGATATCATTTTATTATCTCGAAATTGCAGCTGTACCTTTTCAATTATTGTTCACAATGGGATATGGACTTGTATCATATCTATCATTGAAACATGCTTATATGGCACGCAAATATAATTTATCTATAAGAAGAATTGAATCTGTACAGAATGAGATTACAAACATAAAATCATAAAATTTGAATGAACATATTTCAATTAGAGGAAAGACTTAACGAAAATCCAAATTCACCTCTTGCAGCCCGATTAGCAAGTCAGTATCTTGTTAGAGGTAAAATTGGTGAAGCAATTAAGCTTTCGCTAAGTTGCATTGAACAGAATCCAGATTATGCTACCCCATATATTATACTTGGACGCTGTTATGCAGCAATACAATTTTATAAGGAGGCTCTCATCTGTGCTAATAAAGGTATTTCTTTACAACCTGACGCGGAAATTGCAAGAAATTTAGCTCGTAGTTGGGAAAGTTTATCATCAGTCGAAAATTTAAAATCAGTTAATCCATCAATACCTGAATTACCAGACCTAGATGCACTTCAGATAATTTTATTTAAAGGGTTAATTTTAAAGGATGTCCCAGAATCTCAGGAAAGTAAAACTCAAGAAATTACTCAGGATATAATTGAAGATGAAAAAATATTAAAAGATAACCTTGAAACTGGAGAAGAGTCTGAATTAGAAGTAGACAAAAATTTAAAATTTCAACAGGTTGATTCAGATGAAATTTCTAATAAAACGAAACTAGAGGGAGAACAAATCATCGTAGAGTTTGTGGAACAAACTGAAACGAATTTACCAACTGCAATTGAATCAGTAATGCAGTCTATCGATTTTGAAAATTTAAAAGCCGAAAATAAAGAAGAATTAGATCTAAAAGATGAAAATGAAAAGTTTCAGGAAAATTTAGTTGAACAACCTGAAGTTGATCTGATACCTGATGAATTAAAAATTGAACCAGATGGTTTAGAACAGCAAGCTAATAAAGAAATTCTAAACATAGAAATTGAAGGAAGTGCTAAAGAAACAGTTCCGGAAATTGAATCTGAAGAATTTAAAGATCAACCTGAAATTTTATTAAACAGCACAGGTACAACATTCCCAGAGAAAATTGAAGAACCAGTGATAGAAGCAGACAGCTTTAATGCAAGCATTCAATCTTCAACTAAAATAGAAGAGATTTCAAAATCTGATGATTTACAAAGCATTAATCCTGATCAGGGAATAGTTTCGGAATCGAATTTAAGTGCAGAAGATTCAAAAAAATCAGATCAGCATATTACAAAAATTTTTGAATCTGCGCATGAGGCAACAAAGAAAGAACTTCCTTTAAACCAAACAGAGTTTAATCACGGTCCTGTTCCTGAATTACCTCAAATCGTCTCAGCTACATTAGCTGAAATCTATGTAAGGCAGGGGGAATTTGAGGAAGCTATCAAAACTTATCGCGCACTGATTCAACTCAGACCAAAACAAAAAGAATTTTTTGAAAAAAAAATTGAGGAATTGGAGAAGAAATTAAAATCACAAATTTGATTTTTTATTGATATAGGTTCAATATATTAAGAAAGAAATGTATGAGCATTCAAAAAAAATTCATATACATCTTAGTATCTCTTGTATTTTTCTCAAATCTATTAATGATTAAAATTATCAACCCGATTGAATCCTTACTATCTATAAACCATATCTTACCCTCATTGTTATCAAGTGTAATCCTGTTCATAAGTCTGAATTATCTAAGAAAAACACAGGAAATTTTATCCAGCTCGCAGATTAAGAGTAATGAAAGAGAACTTCGATATCAAACACTATTTCAATCCGCAAACGATGCAATATTTATCATGGAGGGTGAAACGTTTATCGACTGTAATCAAAAGACCTTGGAGGTATTTGGTTGTAAGCGTGAAGATATAATTGGACAACCGCCATATAAGTTTTCACCAATATGGCAACCAGATGGTCGGAATTCAAAAACAAAAGCTCTGGAATTTATTTCGGAAGCACTCAAAGGTAATCCTCAGTTTTTTGAATGGAAACATATAAAATTAGATGGAACTCCGTTTGATGCAGAAGTTTCCTTAAATAAATTGGAAATATCAGGTAAGGCGTATATCCAGGCGATCGTTAGAGATGTTACAGCCCGAAAAAAAGCAGAAATTGCTATGCATGAGTCCATTACGCATCTGAGAATGATGAATGAGCAATTACCGGCTTTGATTTGGACTACAGATAGAAATTTAAATCTGCGTACTTTGACAGGTTCTAATTTGAAACAAATGAAAATTGAGGCTTCCCAATTTATTGGAAAGGGAATTGCAGAGTTTTTTATGATTACTGATCCATATTCTCCAATAATTCAGAACCATATTTTAGCTTTAAGAGGTCAGAGTCTTTCGTTTGAATTTATGTATAATGGGTTAATTTACCGAGCTACCGTTGAAGCATTAAAAAATATACAAGGCCAGATTGAAGGAGCGATCTGTGTTGCACAGGATATCACTGAAGAAAGAAAAGCTCTTGAAGAGGTAAGAAAAAAAGATGAATTGTATAAACTTTTAGTTCAAAATGCAAATGACGGAATTTATTTATTAAAGAATAAGAATTTTGTATTCGTAAATCCCAAATTTGAAGAGATTACAGGTTATAAAGCTGAAGAGGTGTGTGATCAAAATTTCAATATGATGGAAATAATAACACCTGAGTATAGAAAGATTATTGAGCAAAGAGCTGAAGCTAGAAAAAGAGGAGAAAATATTCCCCCACAGTACAAATTTGAGATTATAGCAAAAAGTGGGGAAATAAAATTGGTGGAAGTAAACACCGTTCCATTAAAAATTTCCGAAAATGAAGTTCAAGTTCTGGGAATATTAAGGGATATTACTGATGAAAGAAAATTTCGTCAAATTCAGGAGAAATTACAATTACAGTTGGAAATATTTTTTAAAGCCTCAATGGATGGATGTTTCTTTATGTTAGTTCCCGAAGGTGAGGAATTTTATTGGAATCAATCAAACGACAAAGATAAGACACTTGAGCATATTTTTAAAACTCAGCAATTGACAATGGTTAATAATGCGTTTGTACAACAATATTTAGCGAAGGATGAGAATGAATTGTTAGGTAAAACACCTGCAGAGCTTTTTAAAAATCAGCTGGAAGATGCAAAAAAAATCTGGTCTGAATTGTATGATAATGGTTATTTACGAAAGGTTATAAAAGCAAATAAATTGACTGGTGAAGAAATGTGGCTTGATGTACAATATGTTGTGATGTATGATCAGGAAGGTAGGATATTTGGCCATTTTGGAATCCAGAAAGATATAACTAAAGATTTACAAGAAGAAGCAGAGAGGAAAAAACTTGAAAAGATGCTTATGCAAGCTCAAAAACTGGAAGCACTTGGCACTTTGTCCGGAGGTATTGCTCACGATATGAACAATATTTTAAGTATAATTAAAGGAGCAGTCGAGTTAGCTAGAATTAAAAGTGAAAACAAAGATGTGCTGCATTACCTTAACATGATTAATAACTCAGTTGAAAGAGGTGTGAGTGTTGTAAAACAACTGCTCTTCTTCTCTAAAGCGAAAGAGCCTCAGATGTTAGTTTTATCTCCAAAAAAGTTGTTGATGGATATCAGGGATATTTTGTATTCGACTTTTCCAAAAAATATTGCAATTGAAATAAAAGATGAGGTATCAGAAATTTATTTCATCAATGGGGATGAGGGTTTATTACAACAAGCAATATTAAACCTTGCAATTAACTCTCGTGATGCAATGCCAGAAGGTGGTAAAATTATTTTTGAATTAAAAAGTAGTTCAAGTTCTGAAATTAAAGCAAAATTTGGAATTGATACTAATGAAGATTTTGTTGCTGTTAGTATAACTGATACTGGTTCAGGAATGGATGAAGATACATTAAACAAAATTTTCGATCCATTTTTTACTACTAAAGGTCCTGGTAAAGGTACAGGACTTGGTTTATCAATAGTCTATAGAATTGTAACTCAACATAAAGGGTACATTGATGTAAGAAGTAAAATCAATGAGGGTACTACTTTTGTAATTTATCTTCCAATAATCAAGAAAAAATTTGATGATTTTCGTAAAACAGATCAGATTGTAAAAAATCTTACAGGTAAAACTATACTAATAATTGATGATGAAACTATGCTTCGTGAGCTGTTAAAAGAAATGTTATTAGATGCTGGTTTCAAAGTAATAACAGCTAAGGACGGTTTAGAGGGCGTTGAAATATACAAACAGAATCAGAACAATATCGATCTTGTAATAAGCGACATAGGTATGCCGCGAATGGGAGGTGAAGAAACATTTAAAAGAATTAAAGCAATTAATCCTTCAGTGAAATTAATTTTTATTTCTGGATTTTTAGAAATTGATAAGAAACAAGAACTAGAAAAGTTGGGAATTAGCGGTTTTATACAAAAACCATTTAAAGCACAAGAAATGTTACAATTGTTAAATAAAATATTTTCAGAATAATAGATGTGTGGTAGATTTTCTTTAAAAAGCACAATTCAAGCTATAGAAGATGAGTTTGATATTGAAAAAGTGGATATTCCCGTTCAAGCTCGTTATAATATAGCTCCATCCCAAAATGTATCTGTTGTAGTATTTGATGGTGTAAGATGTTTGAAAACTTTTAAGTGGGGATTGATACCTCCATGGGCAAAGGATCCATCTATTGGGAATAGAATGATAAATGCACGTGCAGAAACACTAACGACAAAAATTTCGTTTAAAAATTTGCTAAAAAAATCTAGATGCCTTGTCATTGCTGATGGATTCTATGAGTGGGAAAAAGGAACTACAGCTAAAAACCCTTATTATTTTTATTTAAAATCTATGAAACCATTCGGATTTGCAGGATTGTGGAGTGTGTGGAGTAAACCTGATGGAGAAAAAATTTTTACCTGTACGATTATTACTGTTGAACCAAACAGTATAGTTGGAAAAATTCATAATCGAATGCCAGCAATATTATTTAAATCCGATTATCAACTCTGGTTAGATAATTTATATTCAGATGAGAAAGACCTAATTAAAGTTCTTAAACCATATCCGAGTGAAGAGATGGGATTTCATAAAGTATCAAGAAGAGTAAATTCACCTTCAAATGATAATCCCGAATGTGTCGAGCCTGTTGAGTAATATTATTTGCCTTTCTTACCAATTATTGCTAAATTTATAAAGATTTTTTAATAAATTAGTGTTCAATTAACATTTCAGTTAACAAAATGGAGAATTATATGTCTATAAAAGTAGGAATTAATGGCTTTGGAAGAATCGGAAGATTAGTTTTCCGACGTGGCTTAGAAGTTGGAAACATAGAATTTGTTGGCATTAACGATATCACTGATGCCAAAACGCTCGCACATTTATTAAAATATGATTCAGTTCATGGAAGATTCAATGGTACGGTAACTGCCGAAGATAAAGCAGTAGTTGTTAATGGCAAAAAATATCCTGTAATGGCAGAAAAAGACCCTTCAAAACTCCCATGGAAAGATTTAGGAGCTGAAATTATCATAGAAGGTACCGGGGTATTCACAAAGCGTGAACAGATGGAGTTGCATATTAAAGCAGGTGCAAAAAAAGTAATACTAACTGCTCCTGCAAAAGATGATGTAGATGCAACAATTGTGATGGGTGTAAATGATAATATACTCACAGGGAAAGAGACAATTGTTTCAAATGCTTCATGTACAACGAACTGCTTGGCTCCAATGGTGAAAGTTTTACATGATAATTTCAAGATCAAAAAAGGGTTTATGACAACTGTTCATGCTTATACAAATGATCAGAGGGTTTTAGATTTGCCTCATAAAGATTTGAGACGAGCTAGATCAGCTGCAATAAATATAATCCCAACGACAACTGGAGCAGCAAGGACGGTTGGTAAAGTTATTCCTGAATTAAAAGGGAAACTTGATGGTTTTGCTCTGCGTGTTCCAGTATCAAATGGCTCAGTAACCGACTTTGTAGCTGAATTAGAAGTCGAAGTTACAAAAGAACAAATAAACGAAGCTATGAAGAAAACTGCAGAAACCACGATGAAAGGAATCCTGGAATATTCAGCAGATGAGATTGTTTCCTCTGATATAATTGGTAGCACAAGTTCATGCATTTTTGATGCTCCTTCGACAATGGTAATAGGTAATCTAGTTAAAGTGGTTGGTTGGTACGATAATGAATGGGGTTATTCTTGCAGAGTTATTGATTTGCTTAACAAAATGGCTAAATATCAATAGTAGACTGGGGTAGTTTATGAATAAAATGACGATCGATGATATCAACCTAAAGTCAAAAAATGTTTTGGTTAGGGTGGACTTTAATGTTCCAATTGAGAATGGTTTGGTAACAGATAGTACACGTATTATTGAATCACTACCAACAATAAAGAAAATAATATCAGAAGGTGGAAGAGCAATCTTAATGAGTCACCTTGGACGACCTAAAGGCAAACCAGATCCTAAATATTCTCTGCTTCCTGTGGCTAAAAGAGCTTCTGAGCTTTTAGGGATTGAAGTAAAATTTGCGAACGACTGTATTGGAGAGGTTGCAAAAAAAGCAGTTAATAGTTTAAAAGATGGTGAATGTTTACTTCTTGAAAATTTGCGTTTTCATCCTGAAGAAGAAGAAAATAAAGAAGCTTTTGCAAGAGAATTAGCATCACTTGGTGATATATATGTAAATGATGCTTTTGGTAGTGCACACCGAGCACACGCATCAACGGAAGGTATAACTAAGTTCATAAAACCTGCAGTTGCAGGTTACCTGATGCAAAAAGAACTGAACTATTTAGGTAAGGCTCTTGAAAATCCTGATAGGCCATTCACTGCAATTTTAGGTGGTGCTAAGGTCTCGGGTAAAATTGATGTCATACAAAACCTTATGAATAAAGTGGATACACTTATCATTGGTGGTGGTATGGCATATACTTTCTTTAAAGCTCAGGGCTTTGAAGTCGGTAATTCTCTGGTCGAATCAGATAAACTTGATTTGGCTAAATCTATACTAACTGAAGTAAAAAATAAGAGAATTAAATTTCTTCTACCAGTTGATTGTGTAATAGCAGACGAGTTTAAAGATGATGCTCATAAAGAAGTAGTAAAAATTTCAGCAATTAAACCTGGATGGCAAGGAATGGATATAGGTCCTGAATCCATTAAAATTTTCTCAGAAGAAATTTTAAAATCAAAAACTATAGTATGGAATGGACCTATGGGTGTATTTGAAATGGAAAATTTTGCAGTTGGCACTTATGAAATAGCAAAATCGCTTGCATTAGCCACAAAAAATGGAGCTATTACAATCGTTGGTGGTGGGGATTCAGCCGCAGCAATTACAAAATTTGGTCTTGAAAAATCAGTTTCACATGTTTCCACAGGTGGAGGGGCATCTCTAGAATTTCTGGAAGGTAAAGTGTTACCCGGAGTTGCCGCTCTCACAAATAAATAATCTTTAATGTTGCTGATGAGTTTAAATTAATTCATCAGCAACAAAATATATTATTGAAAATTGTCATATTATCAAACATATAATTATTATCGTCCTTCTCTATTTGGTGGTTTTAGATTCTTTCCACCAGTAATTAAATCATTATTAATTGCTAATGCAGGGATTTTCATTTTTGTTTATATAATGAATTTTTTTAGCATAGGCGGGGTTCCAGTCTCTTATATTATAAGATCAATTTTTGCCTTATTTCCATTATTTACTCCTATATCTGGAATGCCAGGTTTTCATATCTGGCAATTGATTACATACATGTTTTTGCATGCTGGAATTATGCACTTATTTATTAATATGTTTGCTTTGTGGATGTTTGGAATGGAATTAGAAAATAACTGGGGCTCAAAACGATTTCTATTTTTTTATTTTGCTTGTGGAATTATTGCTGGAATAAGTAACCTTCTTTTGGGTCCGATTTTTGGACAGGAGGGTGCCACAATTGGTGCCTCAGGTGCAGTTTATGGAATACTTCTCGCTTACGGTATTATTTTTCCTAATAGACAAATATACATATATTTTCTATTTCCTATTCGAGCAAAATATTTTGTGATGTTGTTTATAGGACTTGAAATATTTGCAGGTGTAACTGGTACCCAAGATGGAATTGCACATTTTGCACATCTTGGTGGTGCAGCTGGCGGTTATCTACTTTTAGTTTTAGAAAAATATAAACCACAAATCTATCGTTATATAAAGGATTTTTTAAAAATCTATCAAAAACCAGAACGATTTTCTCAACCTAAAAAAGAAGATGTATCTGAGGCTAAATACCTTGACATAGATAATATTGGCCCAGAAGATTTGCAGAAAAAATTGGATGAAATATTAGATAAAATTGGAAAAGTTGGTTATCAAAATTTAACAGAAGATGAAAAGAAAATTTTAAGTGAAGCAAGCAAAAAATTATAGAAAAATTTAATATGATTATAGAAAGAAATATTAATCACGAAACATACAAAGTCGGAATTAGAAAGAAAACTCGACAGGTAAATGTTGGGGGGGTTAAGATTGGAGGCGATGCACCAATTTCAGTTCAGACTATGACAAAGACAAAAACCTCTGATGTTGAAGCTACAGTTAAACAGATTCTTGAAGCGGCTGAGGCTGGTTGTGATATTATTCGAGTTACCGTTAATGATAAGGAAGCCGCTAAGGCAATGCCGAAAATTGTAATGAAATCACCAATTCCTGTGGTAGCAGATATCCATTTTAATCATATATTCGCTTTGCATGCGATTGATGCAGGTGTGGCAAAAGTTAGAATTAATCCCGGTAACATTGGTTCAAAGGATAGAATTAAACAAGTGTTAGATGCTGCCAAATCTAGATGTATTCCAATCAGAATTGGTGTAAATTCTGGCTCTCTTGAAGAAGATATTTTGAATAAATACGGTTATCCAACTGCTGAAGCTCTATACGAAAGTGCACTAAGACATATTCAAATATGTGAGGAATTTGATTTTCAGGATATAGTTGTATCAGTAAAATCGACCGATGTAAAATTAATGATTGAAGCATACCGACTACTTGCTGAAAGAGTAGATCTACCTTTACATCTTGGAGTGACTGAGGCTGGACCTACAAAATCTGGTACTATAAAATCTGCAATAGGTATTGGGACTTTACTTGCAGAGGGTATAGGTGATACGATTAGAGTTTCACTTACAGACGACCCGGTAAAAGAAGTTGAGGTGGGTAAAGAAATACTTCGTTCACTTAGTCTCGCTTCCAGAAATATTGAATTAATTGCATGTCCTACATGTGGGAGGCTTGAAGTAGATCTTTTTAAAATTGTTGGTGAGCTTGAAGAGAAACTGGCTCATGAAAAAAAACCTATTAAAATTGCAATATTAGGCTGTGTTGTTAACGGACCAGGAGAAGCAAGTGAAGCTGATATTGGAATAGCTGCAGGAAAAGGTGTAGCAATTCTCTATCGTAAAGGAGAGATGATAAAAAAAATTAAAGAAGAAGATATTGTAAGTACACTCCTCGAAGAAGTTCAAAATTTTAAAGTATAACTAAATTTGTTTAAATAAAGATTCCATTTAAAAATAAATTAATTTTAAAGGGGTTTTGTTATGGGATTTAAATGTGGAATAGTAGGTTTGCCAAATGTCGGTAAATCAACAATATTTAATGCCATTACATCTGGGAATTCTCTTATTGGTAATTTTCCATTTACTACTAAAGAACCTCATTTGGGAGTAGTAAATGTTCCAGATGAGCGATTAAAGGAACTTGCAAGAATATTTAATCCTCCCAAAGTAATACCTACTATCTTAGAATTCGTAGATATTGCAGGACTTGTGAAAGGGGCAAGTAAAGGGGAAGGTTTGGGGAATCAGTTTTTATCTCACATTCGTGATGTTGATGCCATTGCACATGTTGTTAGGTGCTTCGAAAATGATAATGTGGTTCACTCCTATGGTACAGTGGATCCAAAAAGAGATATCGAAATAGTAGAAACAGAATTAATTTTAAAAGACATTGAGACAATTGATAAAAATTTAAGTGAACTTGAAAGACAGGCAAAATCGGGAGACAAAAAAGTTAAACACAATATCGAGGTATGTAGAAAATTAAAAGAACATTTATCAACAGGAAAACTTGCAAGGATGTTGAATTTGGATGAAGAAGAAAAAGAGTTAGCATGTAATTTCAATCTTTTAACCTCTAAACCAGTAATGTTTGTGGCAAATGCGGATGAAGACGGTTTACTAAATGGAAATGATTATATAAAGATAGTTGAAGAATTAGCAGTTTATAGAGGATCTACGGTTATTGTTGTTGATGGTGAGATGGAATCGGAAATTGCTGATTTGAATTATGAAGAGAGGGAGAAATTTTTAAAAGATCTTGGCATACAAAAATCCAGTTTAGATAAAATTATAAAACAGGGATATTTTATATTGGATTTGGTAACTTTTTACACTCATAATGATAAGGAGTTGAGAGCATGGACAGTTAAGAAAGGGACGAAAGCTCCTCAGGCTGGTGGTAAAATACATTCAGATTTTGAGAGGGGATTTATAAAAGTTGAGGTTATTAAGTACAAGGATTTAATCCAGGTAAAATCAGAAAATTTATTGAAAGAAATGGGACTATTGGAAGTTCATGGAAAGGATTATATTGTCCAAGATGGAGATATTTTATATTACAGGTTTAATGTTTAAAAAGGGGAGCCCGATGAATTGTTAGAGGATAGGCGGGAGGCGAAACCGTATCCTCACCCAGAGTTGGGATTCACCGGGCTTGTTAAATAAAATAAAACGCTTATTAAGGAATTCCTAAAATCTTTTTTGCATCTTCGGACATCATATTTGGGTTCCACATTGGTTCCCAGACAATTCTAACATCAGCGTCTTTGATTCCTGGTATCTGAAGTAATCTGTTTCTGACATTCTGTGAAATCCATGTATGAGCTGGACACCCAGGAGCTGTCAGTGTCATTTTAACTCCAACCCAATCATCTATTAACTTGACATCATATACTAAACCTAGATCTACTATATTAACTGGTATTTCAGGGTCATAACATTCCCTTAAAGCATTATATACTTCTTCTTCTGTAACTTGTGCATTATTTTTGGATTCTTGCTCCATATGTAGCCTTCATTTTTTATACTTTGCTAATTATAAAATATTTTTTCTTAATTGTCAAGAGGTTTTAAAGTAGTTAATTATCAAAAAAAATTTTTGTTGAAAATTTTTATTTCAATCCGTAAATAATTTTATATTTTTAATTGGTACTATTGCTTAATTATCTTTTTTAAAGAACAATTGTTTTTATGATAGCATAAATTGCAATTAGTTTCAATTTTTTCTAATTGATTAAAACATCTTGGGCATTTTTCAACAAATGGATTTTCTATTTTCAATTTACATATCGAACAAACTCGAATTTCTGATTTTAATTTTTCTTCAAAGTTCATATGCTGAGATTTTAAATAATAATTTGCGCAACTATTCCACCTATTATAAAAGAGCTAATCCAGGTACCAATCCAGATTAATGAAGCTACTTTCCAACCTCTTTCTTTATACATTATTAAAATTGAAGTTATACAGGGTACGAATAAGGTTATAGTAATTAATGCAACCACTGTTTGCATAGGATTCATAGATAATTCATATAAGCCGGCTGCACCGAAATCGCGCCTAACTAGACCCATTACAAAGGCAGTAGCTGCCTGTGTCGGAAGTTTTAGCCAATATTGAGTTAAAGGTGAAAGTAATTTTTGCCAGATATCTAATAAACCTGTAACTTGCATAATTCCAATAATTGCGGCTCCAAAGAAAAACCAGGGGGTAGCTTCCTTCATAAATGCAAATGTTTTGATCATAGTTTTTTGTAAAACATTATTTAACTGTGGAAATCGAAGTGGTGGTAAATTAATCAATAATGGCTCAGAATCGCCTTTAAGGATTTTATTCAAAATTGTACCGATTGCAATTAAGACAATTAGAATAACAAAAACATAAATTAAAAGTGCTTTAAAACCAGCTCCCATAAGTAAAGCCGCAATCACAGCAAGTTGGGCTGAGCAAGGAATTGCAAATTGTAATATTGCAGTTGCAATTGTTTTTTCCTTTTCATTTGATAAAAGTCGTGTAGTAATTGTTGCTGCTGAAACACAACCGAATCCTAGTATTAATGGAATAATTGCTCTTCCATTCAAACCCAAGAAATTCATAATTCTATCTACAAGTGTTGCTAATCTTGGTAAATATCCAGTGTCCTCTAGAAATGAAAGAGTAATATAAAATGTAAATACCAATGGTAATAAAAGAAAGAACAAATAGGTAATAGTCATCGTTAAAATTCCAAATTCTCCAATTAAAATATGTCCGATAAAAGATTCCTCTGGAATTATTTGTGAAATTGTTGATCTAATCCAGGTTTCCCATAGCTGGTTTCCAAAATATGATTCTGTGAAGGAGACCAAATCCTGTGCGACTAATTTCCCAATAAATATATAAGCTAAGTATAAAATTATTATAAGTATTGGAATACCTGTAATTGGATTAATTGTCCACCTTCCAAGTAACGATGAGATTTGTTTACTTAGTAATGCTTCGTCAATTACTTGATTTAAGATTTTGTTTACACGATTTCTTCTTTCGATATAAATTGACTCACGTAAATTATTTATCTTTATACCATGCTTTTTGATAATGTATTCATCACCTTCAAGTGCCAGTAGAGCTTCAGCCTGTGATCCAACTAAATTTAACATATGATGTAGTTGTGCATGTAGTTGTGGGTCCTGTTTGCCGCAAGTAGCTTTTGTTAAAGCATGTAAAAGTTCAGTTAGCCCTTCTTTCTTAATCGCAATAGCAGGAATAATAGGAACACCAAGTAATTCGGATAATTTATCAATATCTATTTTGATGTTATTTTTTTTTGCTTCATCCATGAAGTTCAAAACTACAATGAGTTTTTTGCCCATATCAATGAGCTGTTGGGTTAAGAATAAATCTCTTTCAAGATGTACACTGTCAACTATGTTTATTATTATGTCTGCTTCTAAGATAATATCGCGAGCTACTTTTTCTTCATCATTGAATGATGAAACACCATAAATTCCAGGTGTATCGTAAACATCGTAATTTAAGTATCTACCCTTAGTAACTTCAATTGTTGTGCCTGGATAATTTGAGACATCAACATAAATTCCACTCAGGAAATTAAAAATTACAGATTTCCCAACATTTGGATTTCCAACCAAAACAAGTTTTTGGTTTTTTGAGTCAGTTATTATTGAAGTTTTTTCTACATGTTTGTGATGCTCAAAATGATTTATGTTATTATTCATTTATACTTTCGTTACAATGATTTTATTAGCTAATTTAGAACCTATTGCAATCTCCTGTCTGCCTTTTTTAATCACAACTGTACCGCCTAACAGGTTTTCCATACACATTATGATGTCTCCTTCTATTATTCCAAAACGAATTAATTGGCTTCTGTGAACACCATCAGGAATGGATATAATCTGTAATCTATCATATTTTTTGCATTTTGTAAGTTGTATAGATTTTTTTATTGTCATTTAACGACACCTTTTTGGCATTCATTACAGATACCAAAGATCTGTAAACTAGAATTTTTAATCAAAAAATTTCTTGACCTACTTATTTTAACTTCTATTTGCGCTATATCATTTGAAGTGAATTCTGTTATCTTTCCACAATTTAAACAAATTAAGTGATAGTGGTTGGGTTTATTCAAAATTTTTTCATATCGATAATGGTCGGTTCCAAATCTATATCGGTTTAGTATTCCACAGGCTGTCAGTAAATCTAATGTATTATAAACTGTTGCCAGAACAACATTTTTGTATTGTTTTTTAATGTTAAAATAGAGCTCTTCTGCATCAAAATGGCCTTTCATCTGAATAATTGATTTAAGAATCTTTTCCCTTTCGCGCGTGTAACGCAGTTTCTTTTCTTTTAGATGTTTCTTAAGTATTTCAAATTCGGGTGATGAATTCATATTTTAAATTGTTTAGAATCATTCTAAATAAAGATAAGTAATTCTATGATATTTGGCAAATATTTAAATAGTTATTTTAAATTACCTAATGGATAGTTCAATTTTTAGCCTTCGATTAATAGAGTAATTACTTATCTTCGGAGAGGCACTTTATTATAAAGTTGAAAAAGTATTCAAGAATTTCATTAATAAAACTTTAGTGGGTAAGTCCAAATTTTCTTGAAACATATTTGTTATACAATAATAAACCAATAATAGTCACAACGCCTATTAAACTAAAAAGCAACCATAAAGTTTGTGGATCTTTTAGATTATCTACAAAATGTACGTACATATTTGCACCTAATATTCCTCCAATTGAAGATCCAATAACACCATATAAAAATGCATAACCAAGGTATGTTGCTTTTTTATCCTGAGGTGCAATCAAACCAACATAGCTTATGAATTTAGGATGTGCTGTCATTTCTCCTATTGAGAAAATCATAATTCCGATTATAAAAATCCATATATTGGTTGAAATTGCTAAGATTGCCATTCCAAGTGTTCCCATTGATATTCCAGCAATCATTGTTGGTAAAGCTTTTGTGTTTTTAACTATATTTGATACAATCATCTGGAGGAAAATAATTGTTCCTGCATTTATTACTGTTACATGTTCAATATCGAACTGCCAGTTGATATTAATTCCCACTATAATCAGAACACTATTCACAAAATTGTTCAGTTCTGTTGCATTAACATAATCTTTTACATACCATAGTACTGAATCAAACATCTGAAAATATAATATCCAGAATCCTGAATAAATCACAATTAAACCTATAAATTTAAAATCTGTTAAAACCATTATCATATCTTTTAGTACTTGTAGGAAATTTTTAGTACTTGGTGGTTTAGGTGGTTCTTTATACCATATGATGGTTGGGATTAACATTGCGATAGTAAAAACAGCTGATGCCAAAATTACATAATTCCAGCCAAAGTTATTTTTCAGGTAAGGTACCAGTATTAATGGGAAAAGGAAAGCACCTAAATTTATAGACCAATAATAAATTCCAAATCCCAGAGTACTGTTATGTTCAGTTGTAATTCTTGCTATTGTTCCTGAAATCATTGGTTTGAATGCCCCTGCACCAATTCCCATAATAACTAAACTACCAAAAACCAAAGCATAGTCAGTTGCCTGACTGGTTAGAAAATATCCCAATCCTAAAAATGAAAATGCAAACATTAAGGTTTTTCTATATCCAAATCTATCCCCAATTGCACCAGCCAGAATTGGTAAAATGTATAGTAATGGTTGAATAGTACTTTTTATTACTCCCACACTCTCCTTACTATAACCAAGTTGGTCTGTGAAGTAAACAGAAAGAATGCTCATCATTCCATAGTATGATCCTCTTTCAAAAAATTCAAAGATAATGACTAACCAATAAACTCCCGGGAAAGTTTTAATTGTTTTGGTGAATGATTTTTTATTTTCCATAATTTATTTTTAGGTTAAAGATAAAATATTTTTCAATGAATTTCAATCTTTGCATTTCAGAGCATCTTTTTTTATATTCAAAAAAATATTTTAATCTGAGCAATCAATTTAGATTTTTTTGGTTCTTATATTAGAATTTTCAATCAAGTAAATAAGATAAAGTTTATGGAAAATAAACGTTTTGATATTGCAATAATCGGTGGTGGACCGGGTGGTTATGTTGCGGCAATCCGTGCTGCACAATTGGGTTTTAAAGTTGCTGTAATTGAAAAAGATAAACTCGGAGGCGTTTGCTTAAATTGGGGTTGTATACCAACAAAAGCATTGCTAAAAAATGCGGAAATTTTTAATTTCATTAAAAATTCGGATGAATTTGGGATTAGTTCTGAAAATATTAAATTTGATTTTAAAAAAATTATTAAAAGAAGTCGGGATGTCGCATTAAGGAATTCAAAAGGTGTAGAATATCTTTTCAAAAAACATAAAATTATTCATATTTCAGGATTTGGCAAAATTCAATCACAGGGTAATATAGAAATTTCAAAAGATAATGAAATTATTGAATTAATAAGTGCTGATCATATTATAATTGCAACAGGTGCCCGACCAAGAACTATTCCAGGTATAAAAATTGATGGGAAAAAGATTATAACTTCAACTGAAGCTATGCTATTACCTGAACCTCCTAAAACAATGTTAATCATTGGAGCTGGCGCAATTGGTGTTGAGTTTGCATATTTTTATAATACATTTGGGACCAAAGTTACACTTGTTGAAATGATGCCTTCTATACTACCAATAGAAGATAAAGAAATTACAAAATTGTTGGAAAGCATTTTTAAAAAGTCTGGTATTGAAATTCTTACAAACCATAAAGTTGAAAAAGCTTCGATTGGTGAAAAAGTAAGAATTGAGCTTACTTCCAATGGGAAAAGTGTAGAAATTGAAGGTGATATTGCATTAATGGCAATTGGTGTACAGGGCAATGTAGAAAATATAGGATTAGAATCTGTTGGTGTAAAATATGAGAAAAGTTTCATTTTGGTTGATGAATATTATAGAACAAATGTAAAAGGTATATATGCAATAGGTGATGTAATTGGTCCACCATTACTTGCACATGTAGCATCTGCTGAAGGAATAACGTGTGTTGAAGCAATAGCGGGAAAAGATCCGCAACCGGTAGATTATGAAAATGTTCCAGGTTGTACATATTGTCAGCCGCAGGTAGCCAGCTTAGGATTAACCGAGGAAAAAGCAATTAACCAGGGTTATAAGATAAAAATAGGTCGATTTCCTTTTACTGCTAGTGGAAAAGCCAGGGCAATTGGTGAAACTGATGGATTGGTAAAATTAATTTTTGACGAAAAGTATGGTGAATTATTGGGTGCACATATACTAGGATCTGATGCCACGGAGATGATTGCAGAACTTGGAGTTGCAAGAACTCTTGGAACAACCGCAAAGGAAATTATAAAGACAATTCATGCACATCCAACACTATCTGAGGCAGTAATGGAAGCTGCAGCAAACGCATTTGGGGAAGCAATTCATATTTAAAATGAATGAAGTACTCGCTACATACCTTGGGAAAACAAAGTTTGCAAACACATGGAATCTACAGAAAGATATTGTATCTTTAATTGAGAATAAGCGAATAAATGATGTTTTAATACTTAATGAACATAATCATGTCTACACTATTGGGAAATCTGGTTCAGATAATCACTTGCTTGCTGATAACAAAGAATTAGCACATAGGGGTATTGAGGTTTTTTATATTGATCGAGGTGGTGATATAACCTATCACGGTCCAGGACAATTAGTTGGTTATCCAATAATTGATTTAAACAATTATTATCTTGATATTCATCGCTATTTAAGAGAACTTGAAGAAGTAATTATTTTAACACTTAAAGATTTTGACATTATAGCAAAAAATGATAAAAATTTTACTGGTGTATGGGTTAATGATAATAAAATTGCTGCTATTGGAATAAAAGTTTCAAAATGGATTACCATGCATGGATTTGCTCTAAATGTTAATACGGATTTATCTTACTTTGATAGAATAATACCCTGCGGAATTTTTCATAGAGGGGTAACTTCAATGAAATCATTATTAGATAAAGAAATTGAAATGTTGGAAATTGTTAATACTTTATTAAAAAATTTTGAAAAAGTATTCAAGTGTAAGATAAATTTCTTAAATGATAAAGATTTTATTAATATTATAAATGAAATAAATGTAAAGGATAATAAATGTCTACAGGTGAAGTGATAAAAATAAATAATAAAGATTCGAAGATTATTATGGATCTTACTCGGAGTGATCTACTCGAAATTTATCGTTTAATGTTGTTATCTCGTAAACTCGATGAGAAGCAGATAACTTTTTTAAAGCAGGGTAAACAATTTTTTCATATAGGGGCACCAGGACATGAAGCTGCCCAAATTGCTGTTGCCAGAGCAATGAAAAAGGGAACCGATTGGGCATATCCATATTATCGTGATATTGCATTTGCTTTGGCTTTTGGAGAAACTCCTCAGGGAATTTTATTAGAAGCTTTGCACCGTGCCGACGGTCCAAGCTCAGGAGGAAGAGCAATGCCTTGTCATTACGGGAATAAAAAATTACGAATTCCATCTCAATCCAGTTGTACTGGAACACAATTCTTACAGGCAGTTGGAACTGCTATGGGTGCTGTCAAAGAAGGTACCGATGAAGTAGTTTACGTTTCTTCAGGAGAGGGCACAACAAGCGAAGGTGAATTCTGGGAAGCTTTAAATTGGTCCACAAGAGAAAAATTTCCAGTAATATTTCATATCCAAAATAACAAATATGCAATTTCAGTTCCAATTCATGAACAAATAGCTACAGGATCAATATACACTTTGACTGAAGGATTCAAAGGTTTAAATAGGTATTTTGTAGATGGTACAGACTTTTTCGAAATATACAAAGTTGCCAAAGATGCAGTTTTAAAAGCTCGCACTGGTAATGGTCCAGCATTAATTGAATCAGATGTTGTAAGATTATTGCCACATTCCTCATCTGATGATCAAAGAAAGTATAGATCACCAGAGGAACTTGAAAAAGATAAATTACGAGATCCTATAATAAAATTCGAAAATTTTCTGATTGATAATCAAATTTCTACAAAAGAACAATTAGATGAATTAAAAGAAATTGTAGTGAAAGAGGTTAACGAGGTAGCTGATTGGGTAGAAGCGCAACCCCAAGCCGATCCTTCAACTGTTGAATTGTATGTGTATTCACCCAATCAGATCATAACTCAGGAAAATTTTACTGAAAAAGAATTTGAAGGTCCTAATGTCGTAATGGTTGATGCTATTAATCATGCTTTAGCAGAAGAGCTGGAATATAATCCAAAGATGTTGATTTATGGTGAGGATGTAGCTGGCGACAAAGGTGGAGTTTTTACAGTAACAAAGGGTTTAACTGCAAGATTTGGCAAAGAGAGGGTTTTTAATTCTCCTCTTGCTGAGGCAAGTATCGTAGGAACTGCAATTGGTTTAGCACTGCGTGGCTGGAAACCCGTTGTTGAAATACAATTTGGAGATTATATCTGGCCTGCATTTATGCAAATTCGAGATGAACTTTCGATGATGAGATATAGGTCAAACAATACCTGGTCAGCACCTGTTGTAATTAGAGTTGCAGTTGGTGGTTATATACATGGAGGTTTGTACCATAGTCAATCGATTGAATCCTTCTTCACTCACACACCAGGTTTGAGGGTGGTGTTCCCATCTAACGCTGCAGATGCAAAAGGACTTCTAAAGACAGCTTGTCGGAGCGAAGATCCTGTTCTTTTCCTTGAGCATAAAGGTATGTATAGGCAAAGTTTCGCTGCCTCACCTGAACCTGATAAAGATTACCTTATACCTTTTGGTTTGGCAAAAGTGAAGCGACCTGGAGATGATATCTCAATCATTACCTATGGAATGATGGTGCAACGTTCGATTGAAGCTGCTCGTAAACTTGAAGAACAAGGATACAGTATAGAAGTTATAGATTTGCGCACACTTAATCCACTTGATAAGGATGCAATTCTGAATTCTGTAAAGAAAACTGGGAAAGTATTGATCGTCCATGAAGAAACATTATTCAGTGGTTTTGGAGGCGAAATTGCCGCCATTATCTCCAATGAAGCATTTGAATATTTAGATGCACCAATAATGAGGGTTGCGGCAAAAGATACACCCGTACCTTATGCACCTCAACTTGAATATGCTATGTTGCCACAAACCGAAAATATTGTTTTAGCTCTTCAAAAATTAGCACAATATTAAAATGCAAACATCCAGTATATACTTACAAAATCTAACTGATAAAGATTATTTAAAGCTGTATTATTTTATGAGCTTGATGAGGCAATTTGAAAATAGTATTTTAAATCTTTATCGTCAGGGTAGAATTGTAGGAGGTGTATATAGCGGAATGGGAAACGAAGCAACTGCAATTGGAAGTGCTTTCGCTTTGGACTCAAACGATTACTTGTTTCCAATGCATAGAGATTCGGGTGCACATTTTGTAAAAGGACAAAATCTTCGCACAATGATGTTGCAGTATCTCGGTAGGGCAGACAGCCCAACTAAAGGTCGAGATGGAAGTGGCCATTATGCAGATCCCATACTTAGAATCTATGGAAATATAAGTCATCTCGGTGCAATGATTCCAGTTGCTGCGGGAGTAGCACTAGCAATAAAGTATAGAAATGAAAAAAGTGTAGTGTTAAATTATATTGGTGAAGGCGGTAGCAATGTTGGCGATTTTCATGAAGCATTAGCATTTTCGTCTGTATTGAAATTACCTTTGATTCTTATAATCGAAAATAATCAATATGCATACTCAACACCAGTCTATAAACAGACAATTGCCAGACAATTTTCTGATCGAGCTATAGGTTACGGGATTCCAGGTGTGACAATAGACGGAACTGATGTCCTTGAAGTATATAGTGTTTGTAAGGAAGCAGTTGAAAGAGCACGCAGAGGTAAAGGTCCTTCAATTATCGAATCTGTTACTATGAGAATGCAGGGTCATGCAGCTTACGATGATGCCTGGTATGTTCCTAAATCAGAATTAGAAAAATGGCGCCAAAAAGATCCAATTGAAAGATACGAGAGTTTATTATTTGATAAAAAAATTTTAAATGAATCAATTAAAAATGAGATTTTAAATAAAATAAACTCAGAAATCCAGGATGCTCTGAATTTTGCTCTAAATGCACCACTTCCAAAGCCATCTGAGGATTTGTTTAAAGTTTTTTTGGAAAAAGATTAATGCCAGTGATGACTTACATAGAAGCTATTTCCAGAGGATTATGGGAAGAAATGGAAAGGGATGAATCTGTTTTTTTGTTAGGTGAAGATATTGGTACATATGGAGGTGCGTTCAAAGTTACAAAAGGATTCTTAGAAAGGTTTGGTGAGAATAGAGTGATTGATACAGTAATTGCAGAATCTGCAATTGTGGGAGCAGCAATAGGTGCTGCTCTGGTGGGTTTGAAACCAATTGCTGAAATGCAATTTGCAGATTTTGTAACTAATGCTTTTACTCAGCTAGTCAATAATGCAGCTAAGACTTTCTTTAGGTGGAATATACCACTTCCTATGGTTGTGCGATTACCTTCAGGTGGGAAGATTCATGGTGGACCTTTTCATTCTGTAAATCCAGAAGCCTGGTTTTTCCATGTCCCTGGATTGAAGATTGTTGCACCTGCAACCCCATATGACGCTAAAGGTCTCATCAAAGCTGCTATAAGAGATCCCAATCCTGTTCTTTATATAGAACATAAATTTCTATATCGTAATATAAGAGGCGATGTTCCTGATATTGATTATGTGTTGCCTATTGGCTCAGCAGATGTAAAAAGAATTGGTAATGATATAACATTAATTACATATGGAAGTATGTTACATTGGTCATTAAAAGCTGCTGAGCGACTTTATGCAGAATATGGAACTGAAGTAGAAATTGTAGACCTCCGCACATTAATGCCGCTCGATAAGACAACAATATTCGAATCTGTAAAAAAAACAGGAAAAGTTTTAATAGTCCACGAGGATACAGTAACTGGTGGTATAGGTGCAGAAATATCAGCTTTGATAAATGAAAATCTTTTTGAATATTTAGATGCACCAATAATTCGTGTTGGTGCACTGGATGCACCCGTGCCATATAGTCCACCACTTGAGGACTATTTTTTACCTGATGAAAATAAAATTTATAATGCATTAAAAATTTTAAAAGAATATTAAAATGGAGAAAATATTATGGCAAAGATAGAAGTAATAATGCCTCAATTAGGCGAATCTTTAACTGAAGGTACTATAGTGAAATGGTATAAGAAAGTTGGTGATCCCATAAAGAAAGATGAAACACTATTAGAAATAAGCACAGATAAGGTTGATTCTGAAATCCCATCTCCTGCTACTGGTATTGTGACAAAAATTTTATTTAATGAACAGGACACAGTGCCAATTAAAACTGTAATTGCAGAAATTGAAACCGAAGGTGAAGCAAAAATTGAACCTGAATTACCTTCCCCTGAATTGGAGAAAAAAGTAGAGCCAACCTCACAAATAACAAAAATAGATAAAGTCGAAAAACCTCAAACTGCTCGCTTTTACTCTCCACTTGTTTTAAATATTGCTAGACAGGAAGGAATTAGTATGGAAGAACTGGAAAAAATCCCTGGCACTGGTATAGGAGGTAGAGTCAGTAAGAAAGATATTCAAAATTATCTGCGAAATAGGCAAACTAAAACTATTACTACAGAAGAAGCAAAGCCAACAATATCTAAAATTGAGACTACAATGAAGGTCGTTGATACTGGAGATTTAGCAGCTAAGTATCCACCACCTAAATATGAGATTCTTCAAATGTCAAATATCTTGCAAAAAATGGCTGAACATATGGTTAAAAGTGTTGCAGTCTCACCCCATGTTCAGGCAATATCTGATTGTGACATGACCAGTATTGTGAATTATAGAGAGAAATTTGCTGAAGAATTTGAGAGGAATGAAGGTTTTAAATTAACTTATACACCATTCATTGCTCATGCAATTGTAAAAGCTTTAAAAGAATTTCCACTGGTAAATAGTTCAATTGAGGGTGATAAGATTATAGTCAAGAAGTTTATAAATCTTGGAATGGCTGTAGCTTCGGATCAAGGACTAATAGTTCCGGTTATAAAAAATGCAGATGAAAAAAATTTTATTGGATTAGCACGCGCAATAAATGATCTTGCTGTAAGAACACGGAATCGGAGATTAAATCCAGCGGATATTGAAGGTGCCACTTTTACATTCACTAATTATGGAGTATTTGGGAACATTATTGGCATTCCAATAATCAACCAACCAAATGTTGCGATTCTTGGGATTGGTGCAATTAAAAAACAGCCAGTTGTTTTAAATGATGCAATCGCAATACGATCAATTTCTTATCTAACATTATCTTTTGATCATAGAATTATAGATGGTGCACTTGGTGGAATGTTTTTAGAAAGAGTTGTTAAGTATCTGGAAGAATTCAAAGAATTTGAATGAGGAGAGAATTTGTATAAAGAAACAAATAAAATAAAACGGCCTGATTGGTTAAAGGTACGAATACCACAGGGTCAAAATTTTAGTGGAATAAAAACTATAATTGAAAAACATAAACTGCATACAGTTTGTTCAGAGGCTAGATGCCCAAACATTGGTGAATGCTGGGATAGTGGTACAGCAACTTTTATGATATTAGGTGATATCTGCACAAGAAGTTGTGGATTTTGTGCTGTCAAAACTGGAATGCCAAAAGAAGTTGATGCTCAGGAACCATTAAGAGTTGCAGAAGCTGTTAAAATGATGAAAATTAAATATGCTGTCGTAACTTCTGTAAATAGAGATGAACTTTTTGATGGAGGTGCAACAATTTTCGCCGAGACAGTTAGACAAATTAGAAATTTAAATCCGGATTGTAAAATAGAAGTACTAATACCTGATTTCAAAGGTGATGAATTAGCACTAAATATTTTACTCGATTCATTTCCAGATGTTTTAAATCATAATATTGAAACTGTACCACGACTGTATCCTATCGTTAGGCCACAGGCAAAATATGAACGATCATTGCAATTACTAACTCGTGCTAAAAAAAGGGGATTCCTCACAAAATCTGGATTAATGGTAGGTCTTGGTGAAAATGATGAAGAAATAATAGATGTTTTGAAAGATTTGAAAAATGCTGGTTGTGATATAGTTACAATTGGTCAGTACCTTCAACCTACAAAAGAACATTTACCCGTAAAAAGATTTGTCGACCCTGACCAATTTAAAAAATATGAGGAGTTTGGTATAAGTTTAGGATTTTTGCAAATAGAATCTGGACCATTAGTGCGGTCTTCATACCATGCTGAAAAAGTTATACTAAAAAGTGGAAAATGTTGACAATTATAAAAAATTTTACTAAATTTAATATCTAAAAAAATAAAATTTGTAAAATTTGCTCATTATTGGAGAATTTTAAAGTGAGTTTAAACGAAAAATTAACATATTTCTTCAAGAAAGAAGAAATACAAAAAAAATGGTATTTGGTTGATGCTGAAGGTAAAACTCTTGGTCGATTGGCATCCCGTGTTGCTCATATTCTAAGAGGTAAACATAAACCTGAATTTACACCAAATGCGGATCTGGGTGATTTTGTGATAATAGTGAATGCTGAGAAAGTAAAGCTCACAGGTAAACGTGCTGAGCAAAAGCAGTATTTTCATTACACAGGTTATCCTGGAGGTGCAACTTTTGAATCCTTTAAAGAACTAATAAAAACTAAACCTGAAAAGGTTATAATACATGCTGTTAAAGGTATGATACCGCATAACAGATTGGGAAGAAGAATTATACAAAAATTAAAAGTATATGCTGGACCTAATCACCCACATTCAGCTCAAAAACCAGAGAAATTGAATATATAAGGAATTTTAAATGCATAATATAATAACAGTTGGAAGACGAAAGACAGCAGTCGCTCGAGTTGTACTTAAGAGTGGTAATGGAGAGATTACAGTCAATAATAAGCCACTTGATCAGTATTTTAAAATTGAAACTTATAGAAATGAAATTCTTTTACCATTAACTCTAACTGAAACACTTGGAAAATATGACATCAATGCAATCATTGAAGGTGGTGGTCCTACCGGACAAGCTGGTGCTTTGAAGTTAGGTATTGCACGCGCACTTGTCGCAGTTAATGAGGAACTAAGAAACACACTTCGTAATGCTGGCTTATTGACTCGTGATCCTAGAATGGTAGAGAGAAAGAAATACGGTCAGAAAAAAGCTCGTAAACGCTTCCAATTTTCGAAAAGATAATTTTTTAAATCAAGCATATCGCTGGATTTTTTGGAGTGTGTCCAGACTTTTAAAGTCAGGATCTCCAGGAAAGATGAAGGCGATAGAAGTATAACAAAAAAAAGGAGTAATAATAAAATATGCCTCGTGTTGAATTAAGTGATTTACTAAACGCAGGTGCCCATTTTGGACATCTGACTCACCGATGGAATCCCAAAATGAAACCATTTATATTTATGGAAAAAAACGGGATTCACATAATCGATCTCAAAAAAACTCAGCAACTAATTGAAGAAGCTGGTAATGCTCTTGCTAAACTTGTTTCAGAAGGTAAGAGAGTTTTATTTGTAGGTACCAAAAAGCAAGCTAAGGATGTTATTCGCGAAGAAGCAGAAAGATGTGGTCAATTTTATGTAACAGAGCGCTGGTTAGGTGGAATGTTAACAAATTTCACTACTATTAGAAAAAGTGTGAAAAGACTGAATAATATCGAAAAAATGGAAACGGATGGTACTTTCGATAAACTAACTAAAAAAGAAGTTTTACATATTCAAAGAGAAAAAGAAAGATTACAGAAGGTACTGTATGGTGTTGCCAATATGAGTCGTTTACCCGGTGCATTGTATGTTGTGGATATAAAAAAAGAAGCAATTGCGGTATCAGAAGCAAAGAGATTACGTATACCAGTTTTCGCTATAGTTGACACAAATGTAGACCCAACCCCAATTGATTATCCGATACCTGCAAATGATGATGCAATAAAATCAATACAATTAATAACAAGAGTCATCGCTGATGCGGTCAATGAAGGTAAAGAAATGATATCTGCTCAAGTTGAAGGAAAAGAAATTGAAGAAAATTTAGAAATACAAGAAATAAATGAGAAGGATGAAAAATAATGGCAGTCACAAGTGAACAAGTAAAGTTATTAAGAGAAAAAACCGGTGCCGGAATGATGGATTGCAAAAAGGCACTTGAAGAATCCAATGGAGATTTTGAAAAAGCGATTGAATATTTAAGAAAGAAAGGTGCGGCAACTGCACAAAAACGCGCAGATAAAACTACTAAAGAAGGTATTATTCTTACCAAAGTTGAAGAAGATAACACACTAGGAATTATTCTTGAAGTAAATTGTGAAACCGATTTTGTCGCCAGAAGTAAAGACTTTATTGATTTTGCCAATTCAACAATTGAATTAATAGCTGCGAAGAAGCCGGAAAATTTAAATACTCTTCTTGATTTAAAAAATCAGGATAACAAAAGTATTTCTCAATATCTTAATGACCTGATGGCAAAAATTGGAGAAAAAATAGAGCTCAGGAGATTTAAAATTCTAAAAACTGCCAGTGGTTACATATCATCTTATACTCATATGGGAAGTAAAATAGGTGTACTTGTCGAGTTTGAAGGCGATGTTCAAAAAGCTAATATTGTGGGTAGAGATATTGCTATGCAGATTGCAGCCATGAATCCACAATTTATTTCTCGTGATCAAGTACCAAAAGAAATCATTGAGAGGGAACTTGAAATCTATAAAACGCAAGCTCGCAATGAAGGAAAACCTGAACAAGTTCTTGATAAAATTGCAACTGGAAGATTGGAAAAATTTTTCCAAGAAATGTGTCTCTATGAGCAAGTTTTTATAAAAGATGCAGGTAAAACAATTAAAGATATAATCGTTGAAACCGGCGGAAATCTTAAATTAAAGCAGTTTGAAAGATATCAACTCGGTGAAATTAAATGATCTAGTAGGTCCGCATTAAAAGCGGACTTTTTTTTAACATATGAAAAAGGGAAAAAGTGTGAAACCAAAATATAAGCGAATCCTACTAAAACTAAGCGGTGAATCTCTAATGGGGAATAAAGAATTCGGGATAGATCCAGAAATGCTCAAACAGTATGCTACCGAGATAAAAAGTATTAAAGAACTGGGTGTTGAAATTGGTATTGTAATTGGCGGAGGTAATATATATAGAGGTGTAGGGAATTCCTCTGATGGTATAGACAAAGTAACCGGTGACCAGATGGGGATGTTAGCTACAATCATTAACGCATTAGCATTGCAAAGTGCATTGGAACATATTGGAATTTATACCAGACTTTTAAGTGCAATAAAAATGGAACAAATAGCTGAACCATTTATTCGCAGAAGAGCAATACGGCATTTGGAAAAAGGTAGGGTTGTAATTTTTGGTGCTGGGACAGGAAATCCTTATTTTACAACAGATACAGCAGCAGCACTCAGAGCTATAGAAATTCAAGCGGATGTGATCCTTAAAGGAACAAGAGTCGCAGGTGTTTTTGATTCCGATCCTGAAAAAAATCCAAATGCAATTAAATTTCCTGAAATTTCATATCTTGATGTGATTAATAAAGAACTTAGAGTTATGGACTTAACTGCAATTACTCTTTGCCGAGAGAACGATCTACCTATAATAGTTTTTGATATGAATACACCTGGAAATTTAAAAAAACTTATATTAGGTGAAAAAATTGGAACATTAGTACAAAATCTTTAATTAATTTTTATAAATAAATTTGAGGTATTATGGTTAAAGAAATTTTGAAAGAAACTGAACACAAAATGAAAAAAGCTGTTGAAGTTGTTAGACAAGAATTTGTGAAAATCCGGACTGGTAAAGCTACAACAGCATTGTTAGATGGAATAAAAGTGGAGTATTATGGTTCAATGATGCCATTGAATCAGGTTGCAACTGTAAGCACTCCCGATATTCGACTCATTACTGTAACACCATGGGATAAAGCGATGATTTCACCAATAGAAAAAGCAATCCTTGCAGCTAATCTTGGATTAAATCCAACCAATGACGGTACCATAATAAAGGTCCCAATACCACCTTTAAATGAAGAGCGGAGAAGAGATTTAGTAAAACTGGTCAAAAAATTTGCTGAAGAAGGGAAAATTGCCCTCAGGAATGTTAGACGTGATGCGATTGAACATCTAAAAAAATCCGAAAAGGAAGAACACTTTTCAGAAGATGAACGTAAAAGGGGAGAAGATGAAATTCAAAAATTAGTTGAAAAGTATATTAAAGAAATTGATTCTCTCGTTACTCTAAAAGAAAAAGAAATAATGGAAGTATAAATCATTATTTTGTAATGACTTTTAGCCATAACAATGAAATGTTATGGCTTTTTATTTTGTAATGAAACAGTATATAAGATTTATCGTACAGTTGATTAAAAGATTAAGAATAGAGAAGTTATATGGAAAATAATGAAATTAAAAAATTGTATAGATCCTTAGCTGACAGATGGATTGCCGGTGTATGCGGAGGAATTGCGGAATACTTAAATATTGATTCAATAATTGTTAGATTACTTTTTATCTTGCTAATCTTAATAGGTGGAACTGGAATTTTATTCTACCTCCTTGCTTGGATTATGATACCTGTTAATCCTTTCCAAACAAAAAATAACACTGAGCAGAATAAATCAAAGTTGTGGGGAATAATCATATTAGTAATTGGTATTTTCTTATTGCTGAAGAACTTGGGGCTAATTCCAATATATGAGTTTTTTGATTGGTGGGATTTTATGTCTTGGGGAACATTGATCTCGATTGTATTTATAATTATAGGCATATTTCTAATTATTAACCAGGTTATGAATCCAAAAGTGAATGACAGACCAGAATTTGAAGCTGAAAACATTCCAACTAAAGAAATACCAATGAAGAGAAAGATTTTGCATAAATCTCGAAAAGATAAAAAAATTTCAGGGGTTTGTGCTGGTATAGCAGAATATTTAGAAATTGACGTAACTATAATTCGATTGATATTTGTATTGATCACACTCAGTTCATTTGGTTTAGGCATATTTTTATATATAATACTAGCGATTGTGATGCCACAAGAAAAAGATAATTTACAAAGGAGTTCCTGAATGACTAATGAAATTAAAAAGCCAATACCATGGACAGGTATTATACTTATAATTCTGGGATTGACTTTACTTTTGAACCGTACAAATGTGATTGATGTACATTTTTCTCAAATAATTTGGGGTGCCTTGATTTTGTTTGGCTTTGTTAATACAATGCGTGGATATAAATATAACCAAAAAGGGAAGATTTTTTGGGGAACAGTAATTTTCCTTTTTTCCTTATATTTTTTATTGAATACAATTGAGCTATTTGAATTTCGTCATCGAGTATTTATACCCGCAGTTTTTTTAATCTTTGGTTTTGCCTTTTTAACAACATATATCAATAATCTCAAGGATATAATGTTACTTATACTCAGTGTTATGTTGATCTCATCTGGTTTTTTTCTAATCTTGGAAGATTTTGGTTATTTCGATTTTTTTGATGTCAGATCAATTATCAAAACTTATTGGCCTATTTTACTTATAATTCTGGGATTAGGGATGTTGTTTAAAGCAAAGAAACACCAAGACTATTAATGTGCTTCGTACCAATTATTTCCAACTCCAACTTCTACATCGATAGGAAGGCTTAACTTAATAGAATTCTTCATTTTATCAATTATTATTTCTTTTGCTTGATTTATATAGTCACTTCTTGATTCAAATATTAACTCATCGTGCACCTGTAATAACATTCTTATTGGTTTATCTTTGATTTCATTGTAAATTTCTATCATTGCTAATTTAATCATATCTGCGGCAGTACCTTGGATTGGCATATTTATCGCTTGGCGTTCAGCATTACTGCGAACGGTTTTATTCTGACTGTTGATTTCAGGTATGTATCGCCGTCTACCAAATAAAGTTTCTACATACCCAGTTTTACGTGCAAAATTTATTGTATCATCCATATACTTTTTTACACTTGGAAATCTAGTATGGTATTTACTTATAATTTCTTTAGCTTCTTCATTAGCAATGCCTAATCGAGTGGCTAAACCGTATGCACCTAAACCATACATAATTCCAAAATTAATTTCTTTAGCTTTTCTTCTGAGTTCTTGCTGCAATGCTTTCGGAAGAGCACTATATTCTTCTATTGTATATCCAAATACTTTGGCTGCTGTACTTGAATGAATGTCTTCACCATTTATAAAAGCCTCTCTTAAACCAGGATCGCCTGATATATGTGCCATTATCCTGAGTTCGATTTGTGAATAATCTGCTGATATAATTTTCCAATTGGAACTTTCGGCAATAAAAGCTTTCCTGATTTCTCTTCCCAATTCTGTTCTTATCGGTATGTTCTGTAAATTCGGATTACTGCTTGACAATCTACCTGTTGAAGTTATCGTCTGGTTGAATGAAGTGTGAACACGTCCAGTTTTGGGGTTTATTAAAGCTGGAAGAGCATCTACATAGGTGGATTTTATTTTTGAGACAGTTCTGTATTCAAGGAGTTTTTCTACTATTGGATGTTCATTTTTTAATGCTTCCAGAACATTAACATCTGTTGAATGGCCAGTTTTAGTTTTTTTAATTGGAGTTAAATTTAGTTCCTCAAATAGTATTTTACTTAATTGTTGCGTTGAATTAACATTAAATTTTTTACCTGCCAGCTGGTAAATTATTTCTAAATAGTCTGTTAGAATCGTGTTAAGTTTTTTCGATAATCTAATTAGATATTCTTTATCAAGTTTAAATCCTATGTATTCCATTTCAGCTAATACAGTGATTAAAGGAAATTCAATCTTTTCACAAAGATTTAATAAATTATCTTTTTCTAATTTTTCTTTTAAAGTAAAAAATAATCTTATTGTTATATCAGCATCCTCCGTCGAATAAAAAGCGATTCGCTCTAATGGTACTTGGGTTATATCATTTTGCTTACCAAGCATCTCTTCATATGTCATAGGCTTATAATTTAAATGTTGTATCGCCATGTCATTAAGATTATGGCTTGCATCCGGTCGTAACACATAGTTAGCTACCATTGTATCGAAAATAATTCCATTAACCTGAAAACCATGCCTTTTTAGAACAATGATATCGTATTTTACATTTTGTCCACATTTTTTAATGTCTTCAGAACTAAAAATATCATTTAAATATTCACGAACCTCGTCAATATAAAATCCATAAGTTTGTTGTGAATCGAAAGTTTGATTTTTTGTGTCAAATAGTGGCACTATATCTTCAATTTTATTTGAATTATTTTTAATTGGTAAATAAAATCCGGATTTTGGTTGGACTGAAAAAGAAAGTCCTATTAAATTAGCATTATGTGGATCTATGCTTGTTGTTTCCGTATCGAATACGAAGAATTTAGAATTTTTGAGAATTTCACATAATAATTTTAAATCATCAAGTGTTTTGATTATTTTATAGTCAACAGGAGATTCCTCAGTTATCTTTAGTAAAATATTTTCATTCTCGATATGCTTATTTGGGATTGTAATTTTTTTTATTAAATTTTTGAAACCTAATTCAGAAAATAATTTAATAATTTTTTCTGAATTCCTTTCTCCAATTTTTAATTGTTGAATTTCAATCTTTAATGGTACATTTGTGTCAATAGTAACGAGTTTTTTTGAAAGATATGCATTATCTTTATTTTGAATTAGTTTTTCTTTTAAAAATTTCTTTTCTATTTTATCTATGTTTTTATAGATATCCTCAATTGTTCCATAATTTTTTACCAAATATTTAGCGTTTACATCACCAATACCTGGTACACCTGGAATATTATCGGAGCTATCACCGGAGAGGCCAAGGACATCTACAACTTTATCCGGGGTTATTCCAAAATATTTTATGACTCCATTTATGTCGATTATCTCCCATTCGTTACCTGTTCTACCTGGTTTATATATTTTTACATTTTCATCTACAAGTTGCATAAAATCCTTGTCACTTGTAACAAGATATGATTCAATATTCAAGGTTTTTGCTTTACTAGCCACTGTTCCTATAATATCATCAGCTTCATAACCGGGTATTTCGAGAATTTGCACCGAGAGAGCTTCCGTGACCTGTTTAAGACGGTCTAATTGGATAATCATATCTTCTGGTATTTTTTGGCGTGTTGCCTTGTAGGCCTTGAACATATTGTGTCTGAATGTTGGCTCAGGACGATCAAATGCAACTGCGATGTAATCAGGTTTTTCTTCTTCCAGGATTTTTAATAAAGTGTTTGTGAAACCAAAAACAGCACCGGTTGGTTCTCCAGCAGGTGAATATAAGGGTCTTTGCTTGAAAGTGTAATATGCTCTATAAGCTATTGCATTACCGTCTATTAAAAATAATCTTTCTTTCATTCTAATTAAAAATTAAACAATATATGTGATAGTTCAAAATTTGCAATTTAATAATGTTTCGGGACTTGATCTTTAGAGTAAATATTATTATAATAAGACAAATTAGTCTTAATATGTGTAAAAGTTTGCTGAAAAGAATTACTATTTTATCAGTATTTGTATTTTTTTATAATTAAAACAAGAATTTAGATATGGTAGTGAATTGGAAATACAATAAATACTTGCAATTGTAATTGGATGAAAATGGGGAATGGGAAACAATATGCTTAGAAGAATATTTATTCGAATAATTTTAATGTTAAACCTGCGTTTTTTAATTTACGATAATTCTCACTAAAAATTGCTTTCAAGAAAATATGAAAATTTTAAAATGCATAGAAACAAAAAATTAAAGAATGGCAACAATTGAAGCTTTCGATTCATACTTAAAATATTTTGAACCTTATGATAATTCAGAATTAAGAGATTTTATAGAAATGCATAGGAATATCTTTTTGGAATTGCAAACTGAAGATGAACAGGCACGTTACTTTGAGTATTTTATAAAGGAGCTCAATTTGTTTTTTAAAGATAGGATAAATAAACAATGAGTTTAATATTTAGCCGACAATGTGAGTATGCAATTCAAGCTTTGATATATTTAGCAAAGCAGCCGCCTGAGAATTGGATATCTATTAAAGAAATTGCAAAAAAGCTTAAGATTCCACAACACTTTTTAGGTAAAATAATGCAGTCGTTATCGGCGATGGGATTATTACAATCCCAAAAAGGACTTTTTGGTGGATTCGGACTTGCAAAATCTGCTAAACAGATTTTTATCTACGACATAGTAGAAGCTATTGACGGAGATGTTTATAGAAGGGAGTGTGTTCTGGGTTTCCCGAATTGTTCAGAAAAATCTCCATGTCCTGTTCACGATGAATGGAAAGACTTGAGAAACGGAATAGTAGAAATGATTAAAAAGAAGAGTTTATATGATATGTCTGAAGAAATTTTAAAACCGGGTTATTAATTTTAATAAAATTTTTTTATAAAAAGTAAGATAGAATTGTCTGATTAACAATATGACATTTCGTGAAAATATTGGCAACGAACAAAATGGAATAGAAGAATTCCATTTAGAGGAAAAACCTGCTCAGGTAAGTACAAAAAAAATTCCGCCTGAGTTACGCAAGTCAAGAATTAACTATTATTCTGAGCCTAATGTTATAAAACGATTTTTTTGGCGGCTAAAGGAAGATTCACAATATTTCCGTCTTTTGATGCAAATTACATTTGCTTTGCTTGTTATCTGGATTGGTGTAGAGTTCTATTTATTTGTAAAATGGGGTGAAAGTGGTGGTCAGCTGCCGTTTTACGGACGACCACCAGGCGTTGAAGGCTTTTTACCTATTAGTGCCTTAATAAGTTTAAAGTATTGGATAAAAACTGGTATAATAAATGATATTCATCCATCAGGATTGTTTATCCTTGTAGCTATATTATTGATAGGCCTATTTTTAAAGAAAAGTTTTTGTAGTTGGCTTTGTCCAATTGGTTTTATAAGTGAATCATTATGGAATTTCGGAAAAAAGTTATTTGGCAAAAATATCACTTTACCGCGTTTATTAGATATTCCATTGCGTTCATTAAAATATTTACTGCTTGGATTTTTCATCTGGGCTATATTCTGGACAATGGATACACAAACCCTCAAAGCATTTATTTACAGCCCTTATAATAAAATGGCTGATGTAAAAATGTATTATTTTTTTGCAAAAATATCACAATTTGCATTGTGGACTATCATAATTTTAGTTTTGCTGTCTGTTTTTATAAAAAATTTTTGGTGCAGATATTTGTGCCCATACGGGGCTCTTTTAGGAATCTTGGGTTTACTTAGTCCTATTAAAATAAAACGCAATACTAAATATTGTATCGATTGCAAATTGTGTACAAAAGCCTGTCCATCAAATATTAAAGTTCACAAAGTTAAAACTATCTGGAGCGATGAATGTACAAGTTGTTTAGAATGTGTACAAGCTTGTCCAGTAAAAAATACTCTGGAGCTAAAAACTTACATAACTAAAACACGAGTGCAGAATTGGGTATTTGCTACACTCATAATAGGTTTATTTGTTGCTATAACAGGACTTGCAATGATAACAGGTCATTGGCAAAATAAAATATCCAAGGAGGAGTACTTAAAGCGTTTCAAAGAATTGGATAAACCACTATATCAACATAATGGTGGCAGGGTTCCAGAATACGGAGAAAATGATTGAGCATGGAATTTTTTAAAAAATGAAAAATTAAGTGAGTATAAGAGAATGGTAAAAAGAAAAATAATTAAAATAGATGAATCGCTTTGTAATGGTTATGCTTTGTGTTTCCCATCGTATCCTGAAAGCACACTCCAGATAATTAACGTTAAAGCAAAGCTTGTGAAAGAAAGTTATTATGACGGACTCTGTACTTGCTTAGGAGATCGCCCCTGAAACGTTCTCTCATTTCAGGTTTAATTTAAGACAAGAATATGTTTAGCAGGAAACTGAAATTTTATGTGGGAAAATATAGGACAGGATTTTGCTCAATTTATGTGATTTATTTTTATCTCAGTGTGCAATTGTTAAATGTTTTCTCATGTAAGTCTAAAATATTCAATTTAAAAATCAATTTATTGAAACAACAAAATTAATAAAGGAGGATTTATGAAGAATTTATCTTACAAATTATTAATCACAGTTCTTTTAATTTTCTCGTGTATCATCGTTGCATCAGCTCAGACCTGCATCGAGTGTCATAAGCGATACACACCGAATATAGTCGAAGACTGGGAATTAAGTAAACATAGTCAGAGCGATGTTATGTGTTCTACCTGTCATGGTGAAAATCACAACTCGTTAACTACAGTAGGACTTGCGAAGATACCTACACCTGAAAAATGTGCAGAATGTCATGAAGAGAAAGTTGAACAATATAAAAAAGGAAAACATGCATATGCCTGGGCGGCAATGAAAGCAATGCCAACTGCACATCTGCAACCTATGGCATTGATGGAAGGAATGAAGGGCTGTGGTGGGTGCCATAAAATTGGTGCAAAGACTGAAGCTGAAATCAAGGAATTGAAAAAAGATGGAGCGGGTTTCGGCGTTGCTTCCTGTGATGCTTGCCACACTCGTCATATCTTTTCAGTGCAGGAGGCAAAACAACCGCAAGCTTGCCAGACCTGCCATATGGGTTTTGATCATCCACAATGGGAAATGTATTCTTCATCAAAGCATGGTGTCCGGTATTTACTTAAACAAACTAAAATTTTACCAGAAAATGCTTCGGCTCCAACATGTCAAACATGCCATATGCAGGAAGGTAACCACGAAGTACGAACTGCGTGGGGTTTCCTGGCTGTACGTTTACCTATGCCAGAAGATAAACAATGGAAAGAGGATCGCACAACAATCTTACAAGCTTTAAATGTACTTGACCCTCAGGGAAATCCAACACCGCGTTTGGATGTTGTTAAAACTGCTGATGTAGTTCGGCTTTCGCAAACAGATTGGCAGAGAGAGCGAGATAAAATGATAAAAACCTGCAACCAGTGTCATTCAGTTAATTTTGTTAAAAATGAATTAGAAAAGGGAGATAAAATGATTAAAGAAGCTGACCATTTGATGGCAAAAGCAATTCGAATTGTGGCGGATTTATACAAAGATGGCATAATTAAAAAACCCAAAAACTATGCTTATAACTTCCCTGATTTGCTGACTTTTCACGATGCACCAACAGAGATTGAACAGAAATTGTTTGTTATGTTTCTTGAGCATAGGATGCGGGCATTTCAGGGAACATTTCACGCTAATCCGGATTATGCATTATGGTATGGTTGGAGCGAAATGCAGAGAAGTTTGACAGAAATTAAGAACCTCGCCACCGATATGCGAGAAAAAGTAAAAAAATATAAGTGACATGATGTTAATTAACAAGAGGGAGTGTAACTTTTTTACTCCCCAGTTATCAATAGAAATAAGTAAATTATTTTCAGTTTTTTCAAGTTTTAAAAATATTTTACCATTTTAATTCTTAACCATCTTTGTCCATATAATGCATTACTTGGTGTTTTAAGGTTGTTAAGCCCTATAAAAATTTTCTTAATACAAAAACCTGTATTGAGTGTGAAATATATACAAAATCTGTCTGAATGATATTATGGTACATAAACAAAAATAAGTACTTAATCTTAAATAAAAATAAGTGGTGCGATAAAACTTGCAGTGTACAAGTCGATAGCTGAATATAAATGAATGAATAACAAAATCATTATTATCTGCAATGTGAGACTTATCGCACTTTAATTTTCTCAAAATTACAAAATCGATGTATCTAAAATACTGCTAAAAGTTTTCATTTAAGCTTCTTAACAATTTCTTAACATTTACATAATTATTTCGTAATATTCCTTTTTTATATTTATGAATAATAATAAATAGGAAAATGGTTAATGATGCAAAAACTGCTCATTTTAATAATCGCAACTTTTATATTCTTTGGTTTCATTCAGAAAGGTGAAACCATTACGGTGAAAGGTTCTGACACGATGGTGATCCTTGCTCAAAGATGGGCAGAGGTGTATATGTCGAAACACCCAAATGTTACAATTCAAGTGACAGGTGGGGGTTCAGGTACAGGAATTTCTGCACTTATAAACGGGACGACAGATATTTGTAATTCATCTCGCCCTATTAAACCATCAGAACGCCAGAAGCTAAAAGAAAAATACGGGGTTGGCGGTATTGAAATAAAATGTGCTCTGGATGGTCTTTCAATCTATGTCCATGAATCAAACCCAGTTGATTCACTGACTATTGAGCAAGTGCGAAATATTTTCAAAGGAGTTATCACAAATTGGAAAGATGTTGGTGGACTTGATGCAAAAATTATTTTGTATAGCCGTGAAAATAACTCTGGTACATATGTTTACTTTAAGGATGAAGTTTTATTGGGAGAGGATTTCTCACCAAAAACTCAACATATGCCAGGAACTGCAGCAGTCGTAAATGCTGTGTCGAAAGATAAATTCGCCATTGGTTATGGTGGCGCCGCATACGGAAAAGGAATCAAGGAGTTGAAGATAAAAAAAGATGCATCATCCCCTGCATATTATCCATCAATAGAAAATATTAAAAACGGGAATTATCCAATATCTCGTTATTTGTATATGTACCTACGAAATAAACCTACAGGTGTATTGAAGGAGTATATTGATTGGATTTTGAGTTCTGAAGGTCAAGAGATTGTTTCGAAGGTTGGGTATTTTCCGCTGAAATAATGTTCAAAATCCATTCAAAAAAGTCGAATGCGTCCAATATGAATGCATTAGGCTCGGTAGAGACATCGGAGAATAGACAAACCGAAATTAATTCTCATAATATAGGCGAAAAAAAATACGGAGGTAATACTCGTTCACTGCTTAGAAAACGATTCAGAATTGGTGAGTTTCTTGTCGAAAAGTTCATCACTGTCGTGGCATTAATCTCTTTTGTTATGATTATACTCATTTTTGTTTTTGTCTTCCGTGAGGCATCGCCGATATTTTTATCTAAAGAGCAAGATGCCTCAATGGTTATTGAAGAGGAACAAGAAACATACGGTGAAATTGATGGCACTTTACGTGTGACAACTTCAGGCAAATCCTCGTTGGAAACATCAGGTGGTGAGGGAAAAGGTACACTCAAAAATCTTATTGGAACAACGTGGCAGCCAATTTCTGAGCAACCAAAGTACGGCTTACTTCCGTTAATTGTTGGAAGTTTCAAAGTTACAATTGTAGCCGTATTATTTGCAACACCTATTGCGCTCTTAGCAGCGCTTTTTACAGCGATGTTCGCACCTAAATGGGCAAAGGAAGTCCTAAAACCCTCTATTGAAATTTTAGCAGGCTTTCCTTCTGTTGTTATTGGTTTCTTCGCGCTTATTGTAATGGCAACTGTTTTTCAGAATTTCTTTGGATTTGAGTATCGGTTAAATGCATTTTTAGGTGGTATCGCTCTTTCTCTCGCAGTTATTCCGATTATTTTTACCGTCACAGAAGATTCGCTTTCACGTGTACCGAAAGTTCTAACCGAAGCTAGTTTTGCACTCGGTGCAACAAAATGGCAAACTGCTATCTTTGTTGTTTTTCCTGCAGCAACTCCTGGTATCTTTGCTGCTATCCTTTTAGGTATTGGTCGTGCGTTTGGCGAAACAATGATTGTGATGATGGCAACAGGCAATGCTGCAATTTTTTCTGTGAATTTTTTCGAACCTGTACGAACAATGTCAGCAACAATCGGTGCTGAAATGGCAGAAGTAATTTTCGGGGATACGCATTATAACATCCTTTTCCTCATTGGCTCAATCCTTTTTATATTTACATTCACGCTTAACGCTATCGCCGAAGTGTTCATCCGTCAGCGACTAATGAAACGTTTTCAGGGGTTATGATGACGAGAAAGATACTAATTGGAAATTCTGTTATTGGTATCTCAGCTATGAGTGCATTAATTATTGTCTTAGCTGTACTTATCATCATGGTAGATATTGTTGTTGGAGGTTGGAGTACATTGTCGTGGGAATTTTTAATTGGCGAACCGAAAGAAGGGATGACAGAAGGTGGGATCTTCCCTGCAATCTTTGGAACTTTCTTGCTTGTTATCATTATGTCAATTGCTGGCCTTCCTGTTGGTACAATAACTGCTATTTACCTAAGCGAGTATGCCAGTCAACAATCTATTCTCCCTCGAATAATTAGATTCGCAGTGAACACGCTTGCTGGTGTACCTGCTATTGTTTTTGGTTTATTCGGATTAGGATTTTTCATTCAATTTGTCGGAAATGGACTGGATAAACTTTTCACTGGAGGAATCGAATTAAAATGGGGACAACCGAACATTCTATGGGCGAGCATGACTATGGCATTGCTAACACTTCCTGTTGTAATTGTTTCTGTTGAGGAAGCAATTAGAGCTATACCACGAGAACAACGTGAAGCAAGTCTGGCACTCGGTGCAACAAAGTGGCAAACAATATGGAAAGTCGTTCTACCACATTCATTTACAGGAATCTTGACGGGTGGTATTCTAGCCGTAAGTCGCGGTGCTGGAGAAGTTGCACCAATTCTGTTTACCGGTGCAGCATACTTTTTACCGAAACTTCCTAATTCACTCTCTGATCAATTTATGGAACTTGGTTATCATATTTATATTATGTCCACACAATCACCAGATGTAGAGGCAACGCGGGGGATTCAGTATGCTACAACGCTTGTATTATTGCTTTTAACGTTTACATTAAATTTCTCAGCAATATTTTTGCGTTATAAAATCCGTAAAACATCCACACTTTAAGCATGGAAAAAGATTATCCTAAAATTCAAACTGTTGGTCTAAGCCTATTTTATGGCACTAAGCAAGCGCTCCACAATGTTTCAATTAAAATCCCTTCGCATCACGTTACTGCACTAATTGGTCCATCAGGTTGTGGCAAATCCACTTTCCTTCGTTCACTAAATCGAATGAACGATTTGATTGAGGATGTTCGGATTGAAGGTAAAGTAGAGATCGATCAAATCGATATTTATAATGGTTCCATTGACGTTGTTGAACTACGAAAAAAAGTTGGAATGATCTTTCAGAAATCGAACCCTTTCCCTAAATCGATTTACGACAATGTTGCATACGGACCTCGTATCAACGGAATCAAAGATAAAAGAATACTAGATGATATTGTGGAACGTAGCTTGCGCCGTGCAGCACTATGGGATGAAGTTAAAGATGATTTGAAAAAGAGTGGATTAGCTCTCTCAGGTGGACAGCAACAGAGATTATGCATTGCTAGGGCACTTGCTGTTGATCCAGAAATTCTTCTGATGGATGAGCCTGCTAGCGCCCTTGATCCTATTGCCACATCGAAGATAGAGGAGTTGATCTATGAGTTAAAAGAAAACTACACCATTGTCATTGTAACTCATAATATGCAACAAGCAGCACGTGTTAGTGATTTTACTGCATTCTTTTATCTCGGAGAATTAATTGAGTTTGATGAAACAAAACGACTGTTTACCTCTCCAGCAAAGAAACAAACTGAAGATTATATTACAGGAAGATTTGGATGACAAAAAAAATACTAACAGTAAAAAATTATAGCTATTTTACAGATCTATTTTTTAATTTTGAGTTGATTTATGCAACGACATTTTGAAAAAGAATTAGATAGTTTAAAAACTAATCTGATTAAAATGTGCAGCATTGTCGAGGATGCTATTGGTTCAGCAATAAAAGCTGTTTTAGATGGCGACAAAGAGTTAGCACAAAGAGTGATTAGTGGTGATCAACGGGTTAATTCGCTTGAGTTAGAGATTGATAATGCCATTATCGACCTTTTAGCTCTTCAGCAGCCTGTTGCTGTTGACTTACGTTTCATTCTGGCTGCTCAAAAGATTAACAACGATCTCGAAAGAATTGGGGATCACGCTGTCAACATTGCTGAATCAGCGCTAATGCTAATTAAAACACCGATTCAAGAACCCTTGCTAGAGATACCAAAAATGGCTGAAATTGCACAAACCATGTTGCGTAATGCGATTGAGGGATTTATTTGTTCAGATCCGCAACTTGGAAAAACCGTCCTCGCACAAGATGATATTATTGATGAACTAAACAAGAAAATGGTGGGAGATGTTATTCAATTAATGAAAACCGAAAAAAATTTGATTGATGGTGGACTCGAACTAATCCGTGTGAGTCGGAATTTAGAACGTGTTGCAGATTTGGCGACGAATATTGCTGAAGACGTTATTTTTATTGCGCAGGCACGTGTTGTTAAACATCATGCTGAAGAAAAGGATTCATCGCCTAAGGAATCATCCTTTCCAGACAGATAAAAAACATTTTGGGCAACCCAATATTCTGAATATTCCTGATTCTCAAAAAAACAGTATCAATGCAAGCAACAAAATTCTGACAAGGATTACTGCAAAATTTATAAGAAAAGTTTTTGCGTAAACTTAAAGTTTGAACAAGCTGATTTCTTTTGTCTATCTCCCAACCTCCTACTATACTTGTAAACTAATTCTTTTCGATTATAACTGAAAGTATTAGAGATTTCTGATTAATTTATTCATTATATCATGTCACTTCTTTGTAATTAGACTTGATTATCTAGTATTGTTAGATCGATCTAAAATTAACCAGATTTTGGAAAAGTATTTTACACAGTTTGGTTTTGTTGTTTCGGAAACATTTATTTTGGAATTGATAATAATTATAATGATAATTTGTACTGAGTGTAATAAGTGAATTATGATTTACTTTTAGAATTGAAATCAATTTTCTTAACCCTTTTTGCAAGTTTTAACAAATATTTGTATATTAATTTAGTAAAATTTGGGGTCGTAGTTCAACTGGTTAGAGCGCCGCCCTGTCACGGCGGAAGTTGCGAGTTCGAGTCTCGTCGGCCCCGCAGAGTCCAGCAATTTTGTAATTAATGCTGGACTTTTTATTTAATAGGTTTGAAAACCAAGTTTTTATTACTATATTAAATTAGAAATCTTAAACATAAATAGTTATAAATTTAAATAAAACAAGAAAGGAAATATATGATAAAAAAACTTTTTATAATACTATTTTTATCATTACTACTAATAAATGTTACCTATAGTGATGATACTAAAGTAACAAAGTATGGTGATCCTATAAAATATAAAAAAATCACCCCATTTAAAGATCTGGTTAAGAATCCGGGAAAATACAAAAATAAAGAGGTAGTTATAGAAGGTTTTGTCAATGCAGTATGCCAGACAAAAGGTTGCTGGATGGAGTTAAAGAATGGAAAAGATAAATTAAGGGTTGAATTTAAAGATTATGCCTTTTTTGTTCCTTATGATTCGAAAGGGAAAAAAGTTAGAGTCCAGGGTAAAATAGAACGAAGAGAAGTTAAAGAAGAAACACTAAAGCATTGGTTAGAAGAAGCTGGTGAACCAAAATTTAAAATTGATAAGATAAAAGGCAATCAAAAAGTATTAATATTTACAGCATCTGGGGTTGAAATGGAAGGTGGTAGCGAATTATCTCCAGAACAAATTCAAAAGATACAAAGCGGAACATCTCACGAACATTAATAATTTAATTTAACTAATTTGTGCAATAGCCGATTTTTCAATCGGCTATTTTTGTTTTAAGTATGTGACAGCAGTCATATCATAAGTGGAGGAATTTTATTTAATTTAGTGCAGGAGTTGATAAATTATGGATAAAATAAAATATTATTTTTCACCAGTACCTTCTAAAAGAAAGAAGTATTGGCAACGCATTTTAAAACATCAATTATATATTCAAAATTGCTTCATTCCAGTATATTTGGAACTTCTAAATGTAGATATGATAATTTGTTTACAATAAAATGAGTAAGTTTATGAAAACAGTTACAATTACAACAATTATTGCTGCACTTATAGCAATTCCGATTATTATTCACTTAAAAAAGGGTAAGTTACCACCTATTTTCAAAGATGAAAATAAGAGATACGATATTAATGATTATATAGCTAGTACTGGCTTGTAATTATTTAGTGTCTAATATTATAGGTAAGCCATCTTTACCGGCACCAATGATTATAACTTTTGCATTTTGAGATTCAGCAATCTTTAGTGTAGCTTCAATTCCTTTCCATCTTAAAAGCGGTTCGCTTATTCCTTGAGTGACTATTCTTTGAAAATCTGCTATTCCTTTTGCTTCGATACTTTTTCTATCAGCTTCCTGTTTTTCTTTTTGTAAAACCCATTCCATTCTTTGACTTTCCTGTTCAGCTCTGAGTTTCTCTTCAATCGCAGCAGTTAAACCTGGTGGTAAAACAATTCGTCGCAAAGGAGCTGACTCTATTACAATTCCTCTCTGTTCAACTAAATTTTGAAGTGAATGTGATATTTGTTGCGATAAAATTTCCCTTTCAGATGTATAAAGAGCTCTCGCTTCGTAACTGGCAGTTACACCTCGAGTTACAGATCTAAATTGTGGTTCAAGTATTATACTGACATAATTTTCACCAACAGTTTTGTAAACATGGGATGCTCTTTCAGGATTCAGATGAAATAGAACACTTGCCTCTAATCCCACTGTCAGACCTTCCTTAGAAGGTACATCCATACTTTCTTTTATCTCTTGGGTTTTTATTGACATTTTAACAACGCGTGCTAGTGGATTTACAATGTTAACTCCAGCTTTAAGTGTATTTTCTGAAACATATCCAAGAAAATCTACAACTCCTACATGTCCAGCTGGAATAACTGTGAAACATTGACTAATCATTATAATTATCGACACAATAAACAAGATAATTGAAATGCTGGCTGCATTCTTCTGAGTAGTGCTCAGTATAGCTCTTTTTCTTGCAGTTTGCCATGTAATTAGAGTTATAATTGCTACAATAGCAAAAAAGATAAATAACATATTTTCCTCCAATGATTTTTTGATTTAATGTAATGAAATCTGAATAAATATACAATGTTGTTTTTACAACAAAAATTCTTTATGTTTCAGAAAAAAATTATTCAATATGAAAATTCTGAAACCGAAACTTTTAAAAAAAGGTGATTTATTAGGGGTAGTTGCTCCAGGTAGTCCAATCAAAAATGAAAAAGATTTAAATCGAGGTATTAGTTATCTTGAAAAGTTGGGTTATAGAGTTGTAATCGGAAAACATGTTTTTAATCGATATGGTTATTTTGCTGGTCGTGACGTCGATAGAGCAAATGATTTAAATAATTTTTTTTCCGATAAAAATATAAAAGCAATTTTTACTGTAAGAGGAGGTTATGGTTCAAGTCGAATTTTACCATACATAAATTATGATATGATCAAAAAGAATCCAAAAATATTTGTTGGTTATAGCGATATAACAGCTATTCAATTGGCGCTATTCAAAAAATGCGGTTTATTAACATTTGCTGGGCCAATGATTGAGATGGATTTATCTGAAAAAATTGATCCTAATGTTGAGGAACTTTTCTGGAGATTGTTAACTTCAAGTTCTCCAATTGGAAATATAATTAATTATCACAAAGGAAAAATAAAATGTTCGTTAAACAAAAAAGTAATTGGGAAAATAATTGGGGGAAATTTATCGATTATAACTTCATTGATTGGTACACAATATTTACCTGATTTTAAAGATAAAATTTTAATATTAGAAGATTTGGACGAACGACCATATAGAATTGATCGAATGTTGAACCAATTGAAATTGTCCAGCAATTTAAAAAATGTCAAATGTGTTGTATTAGGTGATTTTTCGAGTTGTAAAGAAAAAAAGAATGTTCCGAGTTTGGAATTAGATGAAATAATAAGTGATGTTCTAAAAAATATTCCTGTAGTCCAGGATTTTGAATTTGGGCATATAAAAACTTCACTGCCGATACCTTATGGAATTAATGTTGAAATTTCTAAAAATTCGTTCTGTTTTTTTGAGTCTGCAGTAATACCGTGAGAATTTTGATTATTCTTTAAAATATGATTAAATTTATAAAGATATGAAAAATTAAAAAATGAATGAAGGATTAAAAATAGCAGTATTTGCGTCAGGAAAAGGAAGTAACCTGCAAGCTATTATTGATGCAATTGAGAGTGGCAAACTCTTAAATTCTGAAGTTGTTTGTGTTATTTCCAATAAAAAAGATGCTGGAGCTCTTGAGATAGCAAAATCTAATGGTATTTCAGCATATTATATCGCGAGTGAAAATTACTCAAATAGGGATGATTTTGATTCAGCAATAATTGATGTATTAAATTTTCATTCAGTTAATCTAATATTACTTGCAGGTTATTTAAAGTTGTTGAGCCCTATAATTGTTCAAAAGTATCGGAATAGGATTCTGAATATTCATCCAGCACTTTTACCTAAATTTGGTGGTAAAGGTATGTATGGATTAAATGTACATAGAGCTGTGATAGAAAGTGGTGAAAAGATCTCAGGTGCAACAGTTCACCTTGTAGATGAAGAATATGACCATGGACCTATTATAATTCAAGAAAGTGTTGAACTGGATCCAGATGAGACACCAGAGTCTTTACAAAAGAAAATACAAAAAATTGAGCATAAAATTTATCCCGAAGCTGTTAAATTGTTTGCAGAAGGGAAAATTAAAATTCAAAACGAAATTATAATGAAATGAACAAAGATCAAGCTAAAAAGAATGATGTACTTAAAATAAAAAGAGCTCTGATTAGCGTAGCAGATAAATCAGGGCTAATTGATTTAGTGAAAAATTTATTGCAATGGGATATTGAGATTATATCTACTGGTGGTACTTATAATGAGTTGTTGAAAAATGGTATATATGTAAAATTGATTGAGGAGTTTTCTGGTTTTCCAGAAATTTTAGGTGGTCGTGTAAAGACACTCAATCCTCGCATTTTTGCTAGTATTTTAGCTAATTTAAAAGATTCTGATCACATTAAAGAATTGGAAAAACTTGAAATTCAATCAATTGACTTGGTTGTTGTAAATCTTTATCCATTTGACAAACAGATAACAAAACAACCTTTACAATTAGAAGAGGCTATTGAATTAATTGATATAGGTGGGCAAGCCTTGCTTCGTGCTGCAGCAAAGAATTTTGAGAATAAAGTTGTTGTATGTAATCCATCTCGTTATGCAATTTTGATAGATGAGTTGAGAAGACACAGTGGTTGTGTTACTTATAAAACACGCCTTGAATTTGCAAAAGAAGTTTTTCAATACACCTTCAGATATGAGGCTTGCATAGCGAAATATTTTTCTTCAATTGGTGAAACAAATAAGAAAATGCCTGAAACATTCTCACTATTATTTAGGAAAGTGAGCGAATTAAGATATGGAGAAAATCCACATCAACAGGCTGCATTATATGGTGATTTTTATAATTACTTTGAAAAATTGCATGGTAAAGAACTTTCTTTTAACAATATAGTTGATATAGAAGCGGCATATGAACTAATATCTGATTTTACAGAGCCTACAGCTGCAATAATAAAGCACACTAATCCATGTGGTGTTGGTTCAGATGAGAGATTAATTGAGGCATATAAGAAAGCTTATTCCACTGATCCCAAAGCTGCATTTGGTGGTGTAATAGCATTTAATAGAGAATTGGACCTTGAGACAGCGAAAGCTGTCAATGAATTATTTACTGAAGTAATAATTGCACCCAATTTTCCAACAGAAGTTTTAGATTTTTTAAGAAAAAAGAAAGATAGAAGATTAATTCGTTCACTTAAACCCTTGGATGAAGAAATAAGTATAAAGAAAATTGCCGGTGGTATATTAGTCCAAGAAGTTGATCATGAGAATATAAATCAAAATGAGTGGAAAGTTGTTACAAAAAGGCAACCGACCGAAGAAGAAATATTGGCTATGCTTTATGGATGGAGAGTTGTAAAGCATTTAAAGTCGAATGCGATAGTTTTTTCGCGTCCAGATAGAACAATTGGTGTTGGCGCTGGCCAGATGTCGAGAGTCGATTCAACAAAATTTGCAATATTAAAAGCAAAAAAAGCTAAATTGGATTTAAAGAATTCAGCTATGGCATCAGATGGTTTTTTCCCTTTTCCAGATAGTATAAAAGAAGCTGCAAAAGTTGGAGTATCTGCTGTAATACAACCAGGTGGATCAATTAGAGATGCAGAGGTAATACAAACAGCAGATGAAAAGAACATGACAATGGTATTTACTGGAATTAGACATTTTAAACATTAACAAAATAAAAATTATATAAAATGGGCATATTTTCATTTTTTTCAGCGGATTTGGCAATTGATTTAGGTACTGCAAATACTTTAATTTATATGAAAGGCAAAGGTGTAGTTCTAAATGAACCCTCAATTGTAGCTTTTGATAGGAACACAAAAAAAATTGTTGCAATTGGTAATGAAGCAAGAGAAATGGTGGGGCGTACACATCGTGATATTCGCACGATTAGACCGATGAAAGATGGTGTAATAGCTGATTTCGAAATTGCCGAAGGTATGTTGAGGGAATTTATAAAAAAAATTCATTCAAGCTGGTTGCCAAGTCGTAGAATTGTGATTTCTGTCCCAAGTGGTGTGACTGAAGTCGAAAAACGTGCTGTCAGAGACTCAGCTGAACATGCAGGTGCAAAAGAAGTACATCTAATTGCTGAACCAATGGCTGCTGCAATTGGTGTAGGCATGGATGTGGATGCACCCGTTGGAAATATGATTGTCGATATTGGTGGTGGTACTACGGAGATTGCAGTCATAGCCCTCTCAGGTATAGTTACGGAAGAGTCTATTAGAATTGCTGGGGACGAAATGAATAACGCAATAATCCAATTTTTTAAAAAGAATCATAATATACTAATTGGAGAAAGAACAGCCGAAGCAATAAAATGTGAAGTTGGAAGCGCAATGCCACTTGACGAAGAAATATCAATTCAGGTTAAAGGTCGAGATCTGGTAAATGGGATACCCAAAACTACTGAGGGTTCCTCAGTTGAAATAAGGGAAGCATTAAATGAATCGGTTCAGCAAATTGTTGATGCTATAAAACTTACACTTGAGAGAACACCTCCAGAAATTGCGGCAGATATTCTGGATAGGGGAATCGTCCTATCCGGTGGTGGAGCTTTACTTAAAGGCCTGGATGAAAGAGTTCGCCTTGAAACGAGTTTACCGGTGCATATAGCCGAGGATCCATTAACAACTGTTGTGCGTGGAACTGGAAAAGTTCTGGAAAATCTTAATCATTACTCCAAGGTGCTGGTTAAAAGTAGAAGATATTAATTTTAATGAGGAGATTTTTCACAATATTAGTTGAATTCAAAGAATATTTTCTGCTGATATTATTTATTATACTCTCCCTCATATTTTTATCTCTCAATGATAATATCCAAATAAAAAAAATCCGCACATTAACAATAGGAATGATCGGATATGTGCAGAGCACCATAAATATAGTTCCTAATATTTTTGATTTAAAACGTGAAAATGAAATACTTCATAAAATGAATGTTGCGCTAATGGACGAAGTTAATAAATTGAGAGAAGCAAAATTAGAAAATATTAGATTGAGACAACTATTAAAGTTTAGAGAAGAATCCAAGTATACATTTGTAGCCGCTGATGTAATTGGTAAAACTCTCCATCTACAAAAAAATACATTGACATTGAATGTTGGAATTAAGGATGGGATTAAAGTCAATATGCCGATTGTTTCACCCCAAGGAGTAGTTGGCAAAATTATTGCTGTTAGTAATGATTACTCTGTTGGTCAGTTGCTCTATAATCGCGATTTTAGAACAAGTGTAAAAATACAACGTAGTAGAGTTGATGGAATTCTTGCATGGGATGGAGGTGAGTTTCTGATAATAAAAAATGTTTCTAAAAAACAGGATGTAAAGATCGGAGATATTGTAATTACATCTGAATACAGTAATATTTTTCCACCTTCATTAAAGGTTGGAACTGTTATTTCAACCTCTGAAAATGAATTAAATCTTTTCAAAAATATCTATGTAAAACCAGCTGTTGATTTTACTGTACTTGAGGAAGTTTTCATAATCACTGCTGTACCAGATACTCAAAAAATATCCTTGGAAAATAAGGTTGCAAGAAATAAATAATGAATCTTATAATAAAATATATGGCTATTGCAATAGTTCTTTTATTATTACAAAGTACATTTGCAAATTTTATAACTCTTCGAGGTATTGCACCAGATTTTCTACTTATTTTTGTTGTTGTGATTGCATTGATTGAAGGCCGTGTCACTTCTATGGTTTACGCTTTCATTTTGGGTAGTATATTTGATTTAGCAAGTGGAGGTGTATTTGGATTATCTTCTCTAAGTAAAGTAATAGGAGCCTTTATAGCGGGATTTTTTTTTAATCCAAATAAAACGCAGCTAACACTTGGAAGTTATCGATTTATATTGATAATTTTATTTGTGTCGGTAATACACAATTTTATATATTTCATAGTATTTGTTCAGGGAACTGAATTTAATTTTTGGAATACTCTTCTCAAATATGGAATAGCTACTGCATTTTATACAACGATTGTCGGTGTTTTTATTGTACTTTATTTTTCAAGAAAATATGGTGTAATAAAAAATGTTTGAGCACACGGCTTCCCGAACTAAAGTAATTTTATTATTTGTTTTTCTCATATTTCTGATGTTTACAATTCGATTAATTCAGTTACAGATAATATACAGTGAAAAGTACGGTAAAATGTCTGAAGAGAATAGTATACGCACTATGGTAGTTAATCCTTTAAGAGGTTATATGTACGATAGAAATGGGGCATTAATCGTGGACAATCGTCCAGCATACACAGTTACTGTTGTGCCAGCAGAATTTGATACAACGCAAATTAAATTACTTTCAGAAATCTTAAATTTGGACCAACAGGAGATAATGAATAAAATTAAACGCGAAGCAAAATATAATAAGTTTGCTCCAGCAAAAATTAAGAGAGATATTGATTTTAAAACTCTTTCGTTGATTGAAGAATATCACGAACAACTTCGCGGTGTTGATTATGTTGTTGAATCTAAACGTGCATATCCCCCAAATGTAAAAGGTTCTCATATCTTTGGTTATCTTAGAGAAATTTCAGATGAGCAACTAGCAAAGGCTGGTGATATTTATAAAAGGGGCGATATTATTGGTGCAACAGGTATAGAAGCTCAGTATGAAAAATATCTAAGAGGTGAAAAAGGATATAAATTTATCATTGTTGATTCAAGAGGTAGAATGGTTGGTAGCTATAATGAAGGTAAAGATGATAAACCTCCATTAGAAGGCGATGACCTGGAATTAACATTGGATATCAACGTACAAGCATTAGCTGAATCATTACTTTCTAATCATAAAGGTGCTCTGGTAGCAATTGATCCAACTGATGGTGGAATAATTGCTCTTGTTAGTAAACCAGATTTTAATTTGGATTTATTATCTGGTGTAACTCCTGTAGAATTATGGAAAAGCTTAGTAGATGATAAAGACACTCCTCTATTTAATCGTGCTACACTAACAAATTATCCACCCGGTTCCACTTTCAAAATGATTTTAGCTGTTGCAGGACTGCAAGAGAAGCTAATAGATCAAAATTATAGAATAAATTGTAGTGGTGCGTTTAAATTTGGGAATAAGGTATTCAAGGACTTACATGTGCATGGTTCAACTAATGTAGTTGAGGCAATACAGAGATCCTGTAATGTCTTCTTTTATCAAATGATGCTAAAAGTTGGATTAGATAAATGGTCTGAATATGCAAGCAAATTTGGATTTGGTAAACCCACAGGGATTGACATAATGGAAGAGAATTCAGGACTGTTACCATCTGAAAGTTATTATAATCGTGTGTATGGAAAAGGGAAATGGACATTAGGTTATACAGTCAGTTTAGGAATCGGTCAGGGGGAAGTGGGTGTTTCACCAATACAGTTAGCATCATACGCAATGGCGCTGGCAAATCAGGGGAAACTCTATAAACCGCATATAGTAAATAGTATTAAATTTAAGAAAAGTAGAGAATCAAAAAAGTTGGATGTGCAGTTTAAACAAATTGATTTAAATCCCGAGGTATGGAGATTAGTTCGTGAAGGTCTTTATCGTGCTGTTAATTTACCAGGTGGAACTGGTGCTGCTGCAAGAGTTCCCGGTGTAAATGTTGCAGGTAAAACAGGTACTGCACAAAATCCACACGGTAAAGATCATGCTTGGTTTATTGGATTTGCTCCTTACGAAGATCCAAAAATTGCTATTTGTGTCTTAGTTGAAAATGTTGGATTTGGTGGAGTATATGCAGCTCCAATTGCAGGTTTGTGTATTGAACAGTATTTATACGGTGAAGTAATACGAAATAAACAACCTAAAATAAATCTTGTTAAGTCTGAAATAAATGGCAAACTTGATTGATTATGAAAAGCTGGTTTGAAGAAAAAATAAATATTGGACTTTTAATTACTCTATTGCTTCTTGTAGGCATTGGTTTACTCTCAATTTATTCAGCGACTTATGATACTGGCTCATCTGATTATTTCACACGGCAGTTAATATGGGCTGGATTAGGATTTATTTTTATGATAATAGTTACATTTATACCTTTTAGAACTTTACAACTTCTATCTTATCCTATTTATTTATTATCAATCATAATCTTGGTACTGGTACTATATGTAGGGAAATCGGTTGCTGGTTCAAAGAGCTGGTTTGGCATAGGAAATTTTGGTATACAACCTTCAGAGTTTGCAAAAGTTGCAGTAATTCTTGCTCTTGCTTATTTTTTGTCGGATAAAAAAGTTAACTTACAAAGAATGAAATATCTGTTGATTTCATTTGCAATTGTGTTAGTACCATTCGGTTTGATAATTCGACAACCTGATACCGGAACTGCTTTAATCTTTGTAGCTAGTTTAATTCCTTTACTGTATTGGGCAGGAGCGTCGAATACTTTTATGCTGGGAATTATAGCTCCATCTCTCGCAGCAGTTTCTTCACTATTTGGTATTACATACTTTTTAATAGTAATTATTATTCTACTAATAATATTATTCTTACAGCGGGAGAATAAATTAATTTCTGCTATTATATTTTCGGTTACCGTTCTTATTGGAATTTCAGTTCAATATGTTTATGGGAAACTAGAACCTTATCAACAAAAAAGAATAGATATTTTCATAAATCCTGAATCAGACCCGCTTAAAGCTGGATATAATGTTATTCAGTCAAAAATTGCTATTGGTTCTGGTGGATTTACTGGTAAGGGATTTCTACAGGGTACACAGACCCAATTAAATTTTATCCCAGCTCAGTGGACTGATTTTATTTATTGTGTACCAGCTGAAGAATTTGGATTTTTAGGTGCATTTTTTATACTTTTGCTATATTTTTATTTTATATATCGAGCTATAAGAATCGCAAGTACAGCAAAAAGTAAATACGGCAGTTTAGTCGCCTTTGGAGTAGTTTCGTTTTTGATGGTTCATATTATAATCAATATTGGTATGGTAATGGGGATAATGCCTGTGATTGGTGTACCTCTACCTTTTTTAAGTTATGGTGGTTCGTTTCTGTTCTCATCATTAATAATGACAGGCTTACTATTTAATATTTATTTAAATAGAAAAGAATATTAACAAATTCAGAAAGGAAAAAATGAAATTGAATTTAAAAAAGTATAAAATTCCAGTCTCAAAACTCAGATGGAAATTTAACTCGAAACAATTAAAAATCAAAACTACAAATGATGTGAAGTTTACAAAAGATATTATCGGACAAGAAAGAGCTTTAAGAGCATTGAGGGTTGGACTTGAAATAAAACATTTTGGATACAATGTGTTTGTTGCAGGATTTTCAGGCACTGGTAGAACAACAACAATAAAGCGTTTGCTCCAGGATTTTCAAATCAAGAAAGTCCAGCTTTATGATTACTGTTATCTTTATAATTTTGATAACCCTGATCAACCACATTTGATAAAGTTAAAAGCTGGCCAGGGAAATCAACTTAAAAAAGATATGAACGATTTTCTGGAGGAATTACTAAAAGATATCCCAGCAATTTTTGAGAGCAGAAGGTATCAAGAAGAACGTAAAAGGATTATTGAACATTTTCAGAGTCGTCAACGCTCCATTTTAAAGCAATTTGAGGATAAAGTAAAGGCTAAAGGCTTCGAAGTAATACAAGTACAGGTAGGTTCCTCTCTACGCCCTGATATTGCACCAGTGATTAATAATAATCCTGTGAATTTTGAGCAAATGGAAGCTTTAATTAGACAGGGAGAAATTTCACAAGAAAAACTTGATCAATTAATTCAGGAAAGGAAAAATCTTGAAACACAAATGGAATCCGTCTTCAGGGAAATGCGTAATATCGAAAGAAAATTAAACGAATCCCTTGAGGAATTGGGAATCAAATCGGTAATGCCACTACTTAAAGAACATATTAATTTAATATGTGAAAAATATGAGTGTGATAAATTAAGAAAGTTTTTAGATGATCTTGAGGCATTCGTTCTTTTTAATTTGGAAAAGTTTCTCCCCCAACAGCCTCAACAAACAAATCCTTTTTTACCATCGCGTGAAGAATATGATTTTATAGAATTCAGGGTTAACGTCATTGTAGATAATTCTAAAACAGAAGGTGTACCCGTAATAATTGAGACCAATCCAAGATTTAGAAATATTTTTGGTACAATCGATAGAGAGGTGGATCGCAATGGAATCTGGCGCTCAGATTTTACTATGATAAAAGCTGGCTCGCTGCTAAAAGCTAATGGTGGATACCTAATTCTGAATGCCCTTGATACCTTAGTTGAACCTGGTGTATGGCAGACTTTAAAACGAACTTTGAGAAATCAATTACTTGAGATACAATCGGTTGAATCTGGATTATTTGGAACTTCCTCAACTATTAAACCGGAACCAATTGAACTTGATGTAAAAGTAGTTATGATTGGAGATGTCTATATATATGATATTCTTTATGTAGCAGATGAAGATTTTAAGAAGATATTTAAGATACGTGCAGACTTTGATGTAGAGATGCCAAGAAATAACACAACAATAAAAAAGTATATTAGCTTTATCAAAATGATTTGTGAAGAAGAAAATTTGTTGCCCTTCGATAAATATGCTATTGCAGAAGTTATAGAATTTGGTGTCCGCCTTGCTGGCAGACAAAATAAATTGTCAACTCGATTTAATATTATTGCTGATATTCTAAGAGAGTCTAACTTCTGGGCAAAGAATGATTCATCAAATGTAATTAAACCTGTTCATGTAAGGCGTGCAATTGATGAAAGAGCATATAGATTAAAAATGATTGAGGAAAAAATTCAGGAAATGATCGTAGAAGGAACACTAATGATCGATCACAAAGGAAAGGTAGTTGGTCAGGTCAATGGATTGTCAGTTTATGATATGGGTGAATATTCATTTGGTAAACCATCTCGAATCACTGTTACAACGGCTATGGGTAAAGCAGGTGTTATCAATATTGAACGCGAAGCTGAACTAAGTGGACCTACACATAATAAAGGTGTGCTTATATTGAGCGGCTACCTGAGAAGTAAATACGCTCAGAATAAACCACTTGTCATGAGTGCAAGTATAGCATTTGAACAATCTTACAGTGGCGTCGATGGCGACAGTGCTTCATCAACTGAGGTTTATGCCATACTCTCCAGTTTATCTGGAGTTCCAATTCGTCAGGATATTGCAGTTACTGGATCGGTAAATCAAAAAGGTGAAGTTCAACCAATCGGAGGTGTTAATGAAAAGATTGAAGGATTTTATGATATATGTAAACAAAAAGGATTTACAGGAACTCAAGGTGTTATTATTCCTTTTAAAAATTTATCAGACCTAATGTTACGCCATGACGTAATTGAAGATGTTCAAAAGGGAAATTTTCATATCTATGCTGTTAAAACAATCGATGAGGGAATCGAAATACTTACTGGTAAACCTGCTGGCAAGAAATTACCAGACGGTAGTTATCCTAAAGGTACTATTCATTATTTGGTTGATAAAAAATTAACAGAATATGCAAAGAAGTGGAAAGAAATTGAAGCAGCTGAGGAAGAATGAAAATAGGATTTGTATATAACGATAAATTTCTTTTACACAACACTGGTTTATATCATCCAGAGAGACCAGATCGTTTGAAATCTATTATTCAAGCATTGCATAGTTCGAATTTGTGGCAAAAACTTCAACATCTAAATTTTGAATCTGCCAATATAGAAACTGTTCAAATGGTTCATGGGGATACTCATATTAATTTTGTTAGAGAAACTTGTCTAAAAGCTCAAAAGTTTGATAATCTCCAACTGCTTGATTCTGGCGATACACCTGTATGCAGAGATTCGTTTGAAATCGCATTACTTGCTGCTGGGGGATGTACAGCAGCGATTGATGCAGTAATGACTGGCGTAATAAAAAGAGTATTCTGTGCTGTTAGACCTCCCGGTCATCATGCCGAAAGTAATACACCAATGGGGTTTTGTTTGTTTAATAATGCTGCTATTGCTGCAAATTATGCCAAAAAAAAATATAATCTCAAAAGGATTTTGATCTTGGATTGGGACGTACATCATGGTAACGGTACACAAGAAATATTTTATGATGATGATCAGGTTTTTTATGTAAGTTTACATCAATATCCCTTTTATCCGGGTACTGGCGCTAAAGATGAAATAGGAATTGGTAAAGGTGAAGGATATACTCTTAATTGTCCTATGAGAGCAGGAAGTGGTGAAGAAGAATATCTAGAAGCATTTGAAAAATATATTGTGCCTGCATTTAATCTCTTTCAACCAGAGCTATTCATAATATCTGCTGGATTTGATGCACATAGAAATGATCCACTCGCAAATATTAATTTAACTGAAGAGTCGTTTCGCAAAATGACAGGGTATATAGTTAAATACGCAAACAAATTTTCACAGGGAAGAATAATATCAATACTTGAAGGAGGATATGACCTTGAGGCATTAAGTAATTCTGTTAAAGTTCATATTGAAGAATTAATGTCGGATTAAAATATTTATGAGTAAGAAAAAATTAGACACAAATACACTTGACTATACACTAACAGGTATTTCGGTTCCGAAAAATTTTCTTGAATATTCTCTCCTGAGTTTCTCACATGTTTTTCGAGTAATTTCATATCTATTAGGAGTCTCAATAGTTGTTTATATAGCAGCTGCCGTTGTGCCATATTTCCAAGGATATGAAAATTATCCAGCTTTGAAGTTTTTGGATCAAATCATGATACAGACCGTTTATTTATTAAATACTCAGATTCCGACGAAAATCGGAAAATTCGATGCTTCTATATGGATTATTATTATCGGATTATTAATTCTTAAAGGGACTTTTGAAAGAAATTCAGAAAGATTGAGAGATAAGAGTTATTTAATGCATTTCAGAAGAAAATATGAAGTCTGGAAAAAACAACAATCACTTAAAAAAGGCTCAAAGCTAACCCATAAACTAGACGATGCGTTAAACAATCTAGAAAATGCTAAACCTAAAGATAGGGAAGAAATTTTAAGACAATTTATAGAAACAAAAAGAAAATTGGATGCAATGGGAAGAGATTTAGCATTTTTATCTATTGATGTTGTTGATTCTACAAAGATGAAAGAAGGTGAGGAAAAAGCTTTTGTTGAACATGACTTTAAAGAATTTAAAAGATTCGTAGAAGGTGTTCTAATTAATAATAATGTAATGAAAACAGCCTGGACACCTGATGGTGTTATGGCTTGTTTTGAAAAGGTAGATGAAGCAGTTAAAGCGGGTAGAGAAGTAATTATTGGACTTGAGGCTTTTAATAAAAATATAAAAACAATAAAGAGTGATTTTTCAGTTAGGGCTGGAGTTAATTCTGGTTTTGTTTATTATGATGAAGAACTTCCACTTGAAGAGATTGCTGATCGCGTTATAGACATTGCAGGCCATTTCCAGAAACATGCACGACCTAATGCTATTTGGATAGCAAAACCATCCATTGAGCCGCTTGCCACACGCAATGGTTTCCACCCTATCAACGAAGTAGTTGATGGCTACGAAGTATATGAGTGGAGAAAGAGTGAATAAATCAAATATTTAGTTATTGTGTAGCTTGTTCCTGTTTTCCATATATTGCTGCAACAATAATTCCTAAAATTATATACTGGAGCATTCCATAAATAAACCATTGCACAGCAACAGAATAAGGGATTGGAATCATTACATATGTTGCATATGCCATTGGTACCGACATTAAGAAACCAATGTAGATTCCATACCTAACACCTTCAATTATTCCTTTTCCTGTGTAACCCTTTGAAAAAATCAAGACGAAGAAAAATGAAGTAATTAGATAAACAATGTAATATATCCACATTTTTGCTTGCATGTCGGTTCGCCAGATGTTTTTCATTTCGTCTGATTGATATGTAGGCCCAAGTATTAGACTATGGATTATTGCATTGAGAATTACCATTGCGATGAAAACAGCGATAAAAGATATCCAAAATTTCTTCATAATAACCCCTTTAATTGTTAATATTATTGATGTAGTTTCATCAAAATATAATTACGATGGAATAAATTATCAAATTTAATTGAATTAAAATTTTAAATATTATCAATTGTATAGAATATAATGGGAATAGCCAATACTTTTAAGAGTTGACTATTCCCACATGTTTTAAGCTTATTTGATTGATAAGTATTATTATCGGTCGTAGTTACTTCGTTGCTATTTAAATAAACCCTTGAGGGTAAATTTGTTGCATTTAACTCAACTTCTTGAGTATCCTCGATCATAAACTCCTGATCGATGAAAAACAAAAAAGGATAGCCAAAAAATGGCTATCCTTACTAAATAAAATTATTCAATAAATTATTTTACTAAAACCACCTTCTTCACATCCCTAAATACATCTGCATTCATCTTCACATAATAAATTCCACTTGGATAATTTCTTGCATTCCACTCAATCAATTTGTATCCTGCATCCTGGAACTCATCTACAAGTGTTACTACTTCCTGACCAAGTATGTTGAAAACTTTTAGCGTTACTTTACAGTCAACTGGCAATTGATAATGAATAACTGTTATCGGGTTGAATGGATTTGGATAATTCTGGTTTAGAATGCCTTGATACTTTGATTTAAAGATAGCGACAAGTGAGGTTAAGATGTTATAATGCTGTAAATGTAGGAAAATGTCCAAAGAATAATAAAAATAAAAAACTCTCCACAATTGCTTAAATGCCACCGGTAAATCCTATTTATACATTCTTCAATCTTTCCTATTTAATTTAAATAGGATACCTGAAACACATTCCTGTATGCAATTCTTTCTAATAAAAAATTAATAATACAGGAATTACAATAAAAATATATATTCATCATCAATAAAAAGCAAATATTAAATAGGTTAAATTTCTAATCTTAAACATCTTTTGCGAATGCCATCAAAATTTTGTATTTTTATGCAAATTTTAAATATTTCTTTCCTAATGCAATTATTTAGTGAATATTTAACATCAATTTTAATAGGTTATTTTTTAGGTTCCTTTCCTACTGCATATCTAATAATTAAATTGGCTAAAAAAAAAGATATCAGGCAAGAAGGCAGTGGGATTGTTGGCACTATGAATGCATTTGAAGTATCTGAATCAATTGCAATTGGAATTTTTGTACTTATTATTGATTTGTTAAAAGGTTCATTGGCAATAGTTTTTATAAATCAAATATTTCCAGAAAGATTTTGGGCAATATTTTTTACAAGTATATTTGTTGTTATTGGACATATATTTCCAATATGGTTGAAATTTAAAGGTGGAAGAGGGTTAGCTGTTACTGCCGGTATAATGTTAGTTGTTGGTTGGATATTTATTGTAATCTGGATTATTAATTTTGCAGTTAGTTATATAATAAAAAGAGATTTACACTTTTCAAATATAATAGCTACTATTATTAGTCCTATTATACTTTTTATTCTACCAGAATTTTTATTAAATTATAACATTATACAAATGATTCGAAAGAATGATTTTATAATATTAGCTATTGTTATTTGTGTTTTGTTGCTTATTTCACATAAAGATCAGATAATTAAAATTTTAAGAAAGAATAATGGAAAAACTAAATATTGAAAAGCTTTACGAGATGGCTCGTCAATTAAGACGGGATGTAATTAAGATGCTTGTAATTTCGAAATCAGGTCATTCTGGGGGTCCAATTGGACTTGCTGAAATTTTTTCAGCACTTTATTTTAATGTATTAAATATAGATCCGAAAAATCCGAAATGGGTCGAACGCGATTATTTCTTTTTATCTGCCGGGCATCTTGCTCCTGTATGGTATACAGCTCTGGCACGTGCAGGATATTTTCCACTTGATGAGCTTGCTACTTTGAGGAAACTACATTCAAGATTACAAGGACATCCGGCACCAGCACATACTCATGGTGCACCAGGTATTGAAGTTGCATCTGGATCACTTGGACAAGGTTTGTCGATCGCAGTAGGTTGTGCATTGGGATTACGTCTGGATGCAAAGAAAAATAGAGTATATGTTCTACTCGGTGATGGTGAACTCAATGAAGGTCAAATCTGGGAAGCTGCTATGACTGCAGCACATCACAGAGTTAGTAATTTAACAGCTATTGTGGATCGTAACGATTGTCAAATTGATAACTATACACACGTAGTAATGAATCTTGAACCGCTTGTTGATAAGTGGAAAGCATTTGGATGGAACGTGATTGAATGTAATGGGCATTCAATAGAAGAATTCCTTGATTCAGTGGAAAAATCTAAACAATGTAAAGATAAACCTTCTGTAATAATCGCTAAAACTTTTATGGGTAACAATATAAGCTTTATGCATAACAACTATAAATGGCATGGTGTACCACCCAATGAAGAACAAGCCCGACAAGCTTTGAGCGAGCTATCCCCCACTTCATTTGGTGATTTTATAAAATTTGATTGGGAAAATAATTAAAAGGATATAAAATTGGCTAAATACAAATTGAAAGAAATGAAAGCAACTCGCCTTGGTTTTGGCGAAGCATTGGTTGAAATTGGTCATCAAAATCCAAATCTTGTTGTAATTGGTGCAGATGTAACTGGTTCCGTAAGAACAGATCTTTTTAAAAATGCTTTTCCTGAAAGATTCTTCTCTGTTGGAATTGCTGAACAAGATATGATTGGAACTGCTGCAGGACTTGCTGTTGCTGGTAAGGTCCCAGTTGCATCAACATATGGTGAGTTTGCAACTGGTAGGCCATATGATCAAATACGACAATCGGTTGCATATAGCAAATTAAATGTCAAAATTTGTGCATCCCACTGTGGTATAACGGTTGGTCCAGATGGTGCAACTCATCAGGCACTGGAAGATATTGCCTTAATGCGAGTATTACCTAATATGATAGTGCTCTCGCCTTCTGATTATATAGAAGCAAAAAAGATGATTAAAGCAGTAATCAATTATAACGGTCCAGCATATGTTCGATTTTTTAGGGATAATACCCCAGTTTTTAATGATGAAAATGCACCTTTTGAAATAGGGAAATCTATTGAATTAATAGATGGAAATGATGTGACAATTATTGCCTGTGGTATTCAGGTTTGGGAATCAATTTTGGCAGCAGAAGAACTTTCTACAGAAGGTGTAAGTGTGCGCGTAATTAATATGCATACAATTAAGCCAATTGATAAAAATGGAATAATAAAAGCTGCAAAAGAAACTGGTGCAATTGTTACAGCAGAAGATCATCAAATACATGGTGGCCTAGGTAGCGCTGTTGCTGAAGTTTTAACTCAAAATTATCCAGTTCCACAAGAATTTGTTGCAATTAAAGACAAATTTGGAGAATCAGGAAACGGAATTGAACTTATGAAGTACTATGGAATTTCAAAAGATGGCATAGTTGACGCAGTTAAAAAAGTTTTAAGGAGAAAATCAACAGAAAAAATGGAGTTAAAATATGAAAAATAAATTTTTTTTGATTTTCACATTATTAGTTGTATTTGGATTTGGTGCATTAGTAGGGAATTCAATAAGTAAAATTGAAGATAAAAGTCTATTAAAAACTACTCATGTCTATCAAGAATCCGAGTCAGCTAATTTGCAAGAAGTAGAACAGAAAGAAACTTTAAACACACAGCTATATAATCAACGACAGAATGCCATTACTCATGCTGTTGCAATTGCAAGTCCAGCAGTGGTTGGAATTAATGTAATTGAAATAAGAGAATACAGGGATCCATGGAGTAGGTTTTTTGGCGACGATCCTTTTTTTAGACAATTTTTCGGAGATAGAACCTATAGACAAGAAATAAAAGGTCTTGGTTCTGGATTTATTATTTCGCCAGATGGATATATATTGACAAATGATCATGTCGCTGGTAATGCAAAACAAATCACTGTTACACTTACGAGTGGTGAAAAATATAATGCTGAATTAATCGGAACAGATATGGTCTCAGATATCGCTTTGATAAAAATTGATGGAAAAAATTTACCTTATATAAAATTAGGAAACTCAGATGATATAATAATTGGTGAATGGGTAATTGCACTAGGCAATCCGTTTGGTCTTTTTGAAATAGCAGATAAACCTACCGTAACAGTTGGTGTTGTAAGTGCAACTGGATTGAATCTTAGACCCGAAGGTGGCAGATTTTATCGTGGTATGATTCAAACCGATGCTGCAATCAATTCAGGAAACAGCGGCGGACCCCTGATTAATACGCTTGGTGAAGCAATCGGTGTTAATGCTGTTATATTTACTCCTAATCAGGGTAATGTAGGTGTTGGTTTTGCTATCCCAATTAATAGAGTAAAAAAAATCGTAGATGAATTAAAAGCAAAGGGTAAAATAGAGCGAAATTTCTATACAGGTTTAGAAATTCAATCTGTTGATTCAAGGATCGCAAGATATTTTGGGCTTGAAAAAGCTGAAGGTGTGATTGTAAGCGATATAAAACGCGGAAGTCCAGCAGAAAAAGCCGGCTTAAAAGTTGGTGATATTATTATTGAGATAAATGGTGAAAAAATCTTAAATGAGGATAATGTTATTTCTATTGTTACAGATGCTAAAGCAGGTGATATTTTGAGCTTGAAAGTATTAAGAGAGAAAAAATTAATTAATGTTAAACTTAAACTTGAACAAGCTTCCAGATGATTTCTAGATATACAAGACCTGAAATGGGAAATATTTGGTCGGATGAAAACAAGTTCCGACTTTTTTTAGAAATTGAAATTTTAGCTTGTGAAGCACAGGCGAAGTTGGGTAATATTCCACTGGATTCTCTGGAAAAAATCAAACAGAAAGCAAGTTTTAATTTGAAACGTATTCACGAAATTGAAAATGTTGTAAAACATGATGTAATCGCATTCCTTACAAATGTAGGTGAATATGTTGGTGAAGAATCAAGGTATATTCACCTCGGAATGACATCTTCAGATATCTTAGATACAGGTCTTTCACTCCAGATGAAGCAATCGGCTGAGATAATTATAAAAGATCTCGAAAAATTAAGAGATGTTTTAGTAAAGCGTGCGAAAGAGTTTAGGTATTCAATAATGATTGGTCGTACACATGGCGTTCATGCTGAACCTATAACTTTTGGCTTAAAACTCGCACTCTGGTATGATGAGATATTAAGAGATATAGAACGTATTCAGAATACTTTGAAAAATATATCTGTAGGTAAAATTTCAGGTGCTGTAGGTACATATGAACATATTGATCCATATATCGAAGAATATGTTTGTGAAAAACTTGGATTAAAACCTGTAAAAACTTCAACTCAAATTATTCAAAGGGATTTACACGCCGAATTTTTATCAGTTCTTGCGATTATTGCTTGTTCAATTGAAAAATTTGCCACTGAGATTCGACATCTTCAAAAAACAGAGGTACTTGAAGTTGAGGAATATTTTTCTCCAGGTCAAAAAGGTTCCTCGGCAATGCCACACAAACGTAATCCAATAACTTGTGAAAGAATATCAGGTTTGGCAAGAGTAATTAGGGCAAATGCACAAGCAGCTTTTGAAAATATTGCACTGTGGCATGAAAGGGATATATCCCATTCCTCAGTTGAAAGAATTATCATTCCTGATAGTTGTATTTTGTTGGATTATATGATCACAACATTCACCGAGATTCTAGAAAAATTAGTTGTTTATCCTGAAAATATGGAAAAAAATCTGAAAATGACAGGTGGTTTAATTTTTTCACAAGAATTGATGCTTGCACTTACATTAAAAGGAATGAAACGCGAGGATGCTTATGCATTAGTACAAAAATATTCTATGGAAGCTTGGAAAGAAAGAATATCAGGTTCTGAAAATCTATTTATGCAGAAAATAATGAATGACCCAGATGTGAAAAAATATTTAAACGAAGTCGAAATTGAAAAAATTTTCGATTACAATAGATGTATAAAAAAAGTAGATTACATATTTAATAAACTAGGAATCTAAAAAGGAGAAATTCATATGGCAAAAAAATATCAGAATTTTATTAATGGGAAATGGGTAGATGCTAAATCAGGTAAAACATTTGAAAATAGAAATCCTGCAAATTGGGATGAGTTAATTGGTACCTTCCCAAAATCAGGTATTGAAGATGTAAATGAAGCTGTTGCTGCAGCAAGAAAAGCTTTTGAAAAGTGGCGACTTGTACCTGCACCCAAAAGAGGTGAAATTATGAAAAAAGTTGGGGATATTCTTGTTGCTCGCAAAGAAGAAATTGCTACACTTATGACTCGAGAAATGGGCAAGGTATTGATGGAAACTCGTGGTGATGTGCAGGAAGGAATTGATACAGCTTATTACGCGGCTTCAGAAACAAGAAGACTTTTTGGGCACACCGTTCCATCTGAATTACCTAATAAATTCAATATGTCGATTAGAATACCAATTGGAGTGGCTGGTGTAATTACACCATGGAATTTTCCAATGGCAATTCCAACCTGGAAAATTTTCCCAGCAATAGTTTGTGGTAACACGGTTGTATTCAAACCGGCTTCTGATACACCTGCAACTGCTACACTGTTGGTAGAAATTTTAGCAGAAGCAGGTGTACCTGAGGGTGTAGTTAATATTGTACATGGAGGTGGTGGTGAAGTTGGAATGGGAATTGTCAACCATCCAGATGTTGATTTGGTAAGTTTTACCGGTGGAACAGATGTTGGAATAAAAATATCCGAGGCTGCTGCAAAGACATTAAAACGTGTATCACTCGAGTTAGGTGGTAAAAACGCAGTTATAATAATGGATGATGCTGATTTAGATCTTGCACTTGAAGGTGTAATCTGGGGCGCATTTGGTACAACAGGTCAAAGATGTACTGCAACAAGTAGATTGTTACTTCAAGAGAAAATTTATGATAAATTTATGGATATGTTGGTTAAGAAAACAAAGAGTTTAAAATTAGGTAATGGGCTTTATCCTGAAACTCAAGTTGGTCCATGTGTAAATGAAGGACAAAGAAAATCGGTTCATAGCTATGTTGAAATTGGATTAAGTGAAGGCGCAAAACTTGTGTGTGGTGGGAAATTTGCCACTGATGGAGAATTGAGTAAAGGATGGTTTTATGAACCAACTATTTTCGAAAATGTTAATCCAAATATGAAAATTGCTCAGGAAGAAATATTCGGTCCTGTTCTCTCTGTAATTAGGTTTAAAAATCTGGAAGAAGCAATAGATATAGTAAACGGAACAATTTATGGGTTATCTTCTTCGATTTATACGAGAAATGTCAATGATGCATTTTTGGCAATTCGTGATATAAAAGCAGGCATAACTTATATTAATGCTCCAACAATTGGAGCTGAAGCACATATGCCATTTGGCGGGGTCAAGAAAACAGGTAATGGTCACCGTGAAGGCGGTTGGACTGTTTATGATTTTTATACTGAATGGAAAACTGTATATGTAGATTATAGTGGTCGCCTCCAAAAAGCTCAGATAGATACATAATAACGTCAAATTCTTTTTTCAGAAAGGCCGATTCTCCTTATAGAATCGGCTTTTTGTTTTGATTTTGTAAGGTTTAGGATATTTTTGTTTTTCTCACAAAATTTTCGTATTTATATTGTGTTATGACATATAGAATTATCTTCCATATCTCATTTTTTGAGCATCAGGAGCGATTTTAAGTTATTTCCTGTCTTTTTATATCCCAAATTGCATTTTTCAGAAAATACTTTAACTTTTCAATTTTAATAAATAAAAATTAGGATTTCAAACATGGCAAATAATATTCAACCAAAAGATGTACATTCAATTTTAAAGAAGCATCTTCTAGTGGATGGATTTGATTTAGTATTAGACTTGAAAAATAGCCACGGTTCATTCATAGTTGATGCTATTACTGGAAAGGAATACCTTGATTTTTTTACTTTCGTTGCATCGGTTCCAGTTGGATTGAATCATCCAAAGATGAAAACACCCGAGTTTCTTGAAAAATTAGCTTATGTTGCAGTAAATAAACCATCTTTATCTGATATTTATCCAATCGAGATGGCTGAATTTGTTCAAACATTTTCTCGGGTTGCAATACCCAAATATTTACCATATGCCTTCTTTATCGAAGGAGGGGCACTCGGAATAGAGAATGCTCTCAAAGCAGCATTTGATTGGAAAATAAAAAAGAATTTTCAGAAAGGTTATACAACAGAAAGAGGCACAAAAGTCATTCATTTCCAGCAAGCTTTTCATGGACGCACTGGATATACAATGTCGATGACAAATACAGAACCAGTAAAAGTTGCATTGTATCCAAAGTTTAACTGGCCACGAATTGTAAATCCGAAAATTAAGTTTCCTCTTAATTCAGAGAATCTTGCAGAAGTTGAAAAACTTGAAAAGTTAGCAATTAATCAGATTAAAATGGCAATAAAACAAAATCCTGATGATATTGCTGCAATTATTATTGAACCAATTCAGGGAGAAGGTGGCGATAACCATTTTAGAAAAGAATTCTTTCAAGCACTTCGACAGATTGCAGATGAAAACGAGATTATGCTGATCTTTGATGAAGTACAAACCGGAATAGGTATAACTGGAAAAATGTGGGCGCATCAACACTTTGTTGAACCTGATATGATCGGCTTTGGCAAAAAAGTTCAGGTATGTGGCTTTTTGTGTAGCAAAAAAATTGACGATATACCAGATAATGTATTCAAAGTTCCAAGTAGATTAAATTCAACCTGGGGGGGTAATCTAATTGATATGGTAAGATCTCAAAAGTATCTGGAAATAATTGAAGAAGAGAAACTTGTTGATAACGCTGATCAAATGGGCAAATATCTCCAATCTAAACTGAACGAATTACAAATTAAATTTCCTAATATAGTCTCAAATGTTAGAGGAAGGGGATTGTTCTGTGCATTTGATCTAAATTCTACTTCAGAGCGAGATAAATTAAAGAATATGTGTTATTCTAAAGGATTGATTATACTCGGTAGTGGAGAGAAATCGATGCGATTCAGACCTCCTTTAAATATAGCAAAATCAGAGATTGATTATGGAATTTCAATTATTGAGCAGTGCCTAAAAGAAATGTAAAACATTAAGAGCCGATTTCTCTTGATCATAATCGGCTCTCGTTTTTTAAAAGAAAAAGTTATGAAAAAAATTATCAAATTGAAAAAGGGTGAGGATAAAAGGATAAAAAATGGTCACCTGTGGGTTTTCAGTAACGAAATTCAAAATATTCAAGGTGATCCAGCTACTGGTGATATAGTTGAATTAAGAACGAATTCAGGTGAGTTCCTTGGGAAAGGATTTTATAATTCACATTCTCTAATTACTTTTCGCTTAATTACTTACAATGAGGAAGAAATTGATTTTCAATTTTATAAAAGTAAAATTGAGAAAGCTCTTGTAATTAGAAAAAAAATCTATCCAGATTATAAAAGTTATAGAGTTGTTTATGGGGAGAGTGATTTTATCCCTGGTCTGATTGTAGACAAATATAATGATTATTTATCGATACAAGTATATTCAACAGGAATTGAAAAACACCTAACTTTAATTTGCGATGTTCTCGAAAGTATTTTTAAACCAAAAGGGATTATCGAAAGAAGCGAAAGTCCATTGAGAGAACTTGAAGGGCTTGTTCCTAAGAAGGAGATCTTGCGTGGGAGCATCGAAAAGGTAATGATTACAGAGAACAATCTAAATTTTTTTGTAGATCCAATAGAAGGTCAAAAAACTGGATTTTATTTTGATCAAAGGGAAAATAGATTTGCCATTAGAAAATATTCTTCAGGCGCAAAAGTTTTAGACTGTTTTTGTAATGATGGAGGTTTTGCGTTGAATGCTGCTTTTGCCGGAGCAAGAGAGGTTATTGGCGTTGATATTTCGGAATCCTCAATTCAAAGAGCAAATTATAATTCTAAAATAAATAATCTCATAGATAAATGTCAATTTATAAAGGCAGACGTGTTTGATTTTTTAAAAGAATTAGAATCTAAAACTCAAAAATATGATTTGATTATCCTGGACCCACCCTCTTTCACAAAATCTAAAAAAAATATAGGTACAGCCAAGGTGGGTTATCGTAATATTAACATAAGGGCTATGAGATTATTAAAATCAGGCGGTATTCTGGCTTCAGCTTCATGTTCACATCATATTGATGATACTATGTTCTTAGATATCTTACATTCAAGTGCAAAAAATGCAAAAAGGAAATTGCGTTTGCTCGAATTCCATGGTGCGGCTCCAGATCACCCGGTATTATTGGCAATGCCAGAAACAAAATATCTTAAATTCGGAATCTTTGAAGTACTCTAAAGAATTTCTTATATTAAAACCAAAAATGAAAAATTTAATATATAGAATCTTAATTTTGCTTTTTGTTTGTGTAAGTATTTCTGTCCCACAGAATTTTAAAACAGATTCGACAATTATATTTCAACCCACAAAACCATTGTTAACTGAGCACCAATTAGAGATACTTAGAAACACTTCTGGTTTTGATTTAATCATTTCAACAAATGGATTTGGATTAGGTTTCTTTTATGGTTATAATTTTTCTGAAAAAATAACAGGTAAAGTTAATCTTTCAATATCTGAATCAAAGGATGAAAAAGAGGTTGAGGTATATAATCCATGGACAGGTGAAATTATAGTACCGTTTAAAGTAAACAGGTTTTTGGTTTTTCCATTGTTTTTCGCTCTTGAGTATAGGCTTTTTAAAGATGAAATTATGGATAATTTCAAACCTTACATTTCAATAGCGGCAGGTCCATCATTGATATATTCAACACCATACAATATAGAATTTTTCAGTTCTTTGAAACACGGCAAAGCTTATTATACAGCTGGTGGTTATATTGGTATGGGAGCTTACTTTGGTTCAGAAACAAAAAGTATTCTTGGGGTTAATGTACGTTATTATATTATTCCATATAATAAGGGAATAGAGAGTTTGCTATTTGTAAAGAAAAAAGAGTTTGGAGGGTTTAGTATATCTTTGAGTTTTGGTACAGCTTGGTAATTTACGCAATATGGGAGAGTTACAAATATCATATCTTTTCGTTCCATTATTTTTTATTTTTGCATTTTTATTTGCAAGCGTAGGTCATGGTGGTGCATCAGGTTATCTAGCCCTCTTTGCATTTGCTGGTGTTGCTCGATTTGAAATTGCTCCTGTTGTTTTGATCTTAAATATTTTGGTTTCCACAAGTTCTTTTTTCAATTATTATAAAGCAAAATATTTTTCATTAAAACTTTTAATGCCATTTATTATTAGTTCAGTTCCAGGCGCATTTATTGGAGGATTTATTAAAGTCCCATCTAATGTTTTCTCTGCAATTCTCGGATTTGTGTTGTTATTAACAGCATTGCGATTATTGTTTTATGAAGGGCAAGTAATATCACGCTGGGAAAATTTTTCTGGAAAACCTTTTTTATATGCAATACCAGTTGGATTTTTTATTGGTATTTTGTCAGGTATTACAGGTATAGGTGGTGGCGTTTTTTTATCACCTTTCTTGCTTATGTCAAATTGGGCAGATGCTAAACAAACAGCTGCTGTATCCGCTGCTTTTATCGCTCTAAATTCAATTTCAGGACTCTTAGGAAAAGCATTACACTCACAAATTTATTGGGGTGTTGCTTTAGTTCTGGGTATCGTGGTATTGATTGGAGGTTATCTTGGCTCATATTATGGAGCAAATAAATTAAATCCAAGAATTTTGCAAAAATTTTTAGGCACTGTACTTGTAATAGCAAGCCTTAAACTTTTGAAAGATATAATTTTTAACGGAGGTTAAATGGATCCAATATTTAAACGCAGGAGCATTCGTCGTTATACTGATAAATATGTTGATGATGATCAGGTTCAAAAACTTTTAAGAGCAGCAATGTGTGCTCCAAGTGCCAGAGGTGCCAGACCTTGGCATTTTATTGTCGTAAGAGATAAAGAAAGTTTGAGTAAATTGTCATATGCTCATCAATCCGCTTATATGATAAAAGATGCATCAGTTGCAATTGTGGTCTGTGGCGATTTACGTGAACAAAGTTATAGAGATTATTGGGTATTAGATTGCTCAGCTGCAACTGAAAATATTTTACTTGAAGCCGTTCAGCTCGGACTTGGTGCTGTTTGGGTTGCAGTTTATCCAAGAAATGAAAGAATTATCTACGTTAAAAATATTCTATCAATTCCAGACGAGATAGTACCTCTATGTGTAATACCAATTGGTTATCCTGCAGAAAGTCCAGAGCCTAAAAAAACATATGATGAATCTAAAATACATTACGAAAAATGGTAATCAATAATTAAAGAAAGGAAAAATTATGCAAAAATTGTTTTTTATTTTAATACTCTTGATGTTCATCAGTTTACAAATTTTCGCTCAATCTGATTCAACCCAAGCAAGTAGATGGTCCAAATCAGTTGTACTTGGTTTTAATATAAGTCAAATTGCTTTCCAAAATTGGACTCAAGGAGGAGAGAACTCTATCAGTTGGACAGGTATTAGCTTAATAGATTTAGTTTATAATGCTAATCCATGGATTCTGAAAAACAATCTTAAACTTGCTTATGGAAGAACAAAGTTAGGAGCTGCAAATTATAAAACAAATGATAATGAACTTTATTTCGAGACGGTATTATCTTATGATGTTGGTTGGCCATTAAATCCGTTTTTTAGCAATACGGTTAGAACTGTGCTGGGTAACGGATATGATTATTCAAAAACACCTTTTGTACAAACTTCAAAATTTTTTGATCCCGGTTACATAACACAAAGTTTGGGATTTAAATATAGTAAGGAAAAAGTTTTCTCGAGCCGTTTAGGTATAGCAATCCAAGAAGCTTTTGCTGATCAGTTTGCAACATTGTATGTTGATGATCCGAACACAATTTACAAAATTGAAAAATATAAAATTGATACTGGAATCGAATCTGTAACAGAAGGGGCATACGAATTTTTAGAAAACATGCTATTCACAAGCAAACTGCGTTTGTTCAGTCGCTTTAATAGCTTGGATGTATGGGATGTAAGATGGGATAATACAATCTCGGCGCAAATCAACAAATATTTTACTACAAATTTAAATGTGCTTTTAATATATGAAAAACGGCAATCAATAAAGACACAAATAAAAGAAGCACTACAATTAGGAATTACTTATAGAATTATGTAATAGGTTAAGTACCTAATTCATTAAATGATTTAATTTGGAAAGTTTATATAAAAGTTTTATATTTTTATAGTTAAATTTAGTTCTTTAAAAAATGGATTTTGATTAAGGGAATTCCGTAAAGAATCGGAAGCTGCCCCGCAACTGTAAATAGTCGATCACCGAACTAACCACTGTCCATTAGAGATGGGAAGGTTAGTTTAGTTCAGCTTAAACGACTATGAGCCAGGAGACCTGTCAAAATTCATTGTAATACCAACCTTCGAGGGAAAGGTGTGGTTAAAGAGTTTTCTAACCCCAGCTTTTGTTTTTGAAGGTTGGGGTTTTTTATTTTTAAAATATTTTACAAAAAGGAGTTTAATATGAAAAAAATTGCATATTTCCTGATCTATTTATTGTTTGTTTCATTTAGCATTTTATCAGCCAATGAATCACAGGACAGTACGAAGGTTTATTATTTTAAACCCGTTATCGTTACAGCAACGCGTACAAAAATATTACTGGAAAAAAGCCCAGTTTACTCACATATTATAACTAGAGAAGCTATATTTAATTCTAATTTTAAAACAATTGCTGATGTTTTATCATTTTCAGGAGGCATATTTATTAAGGATTACGGTCCGGCAAGTGGATTGAAAACAATTTCAATTAGAGGTACATCAGCGGAAAATAATTTAATCTTGATTAACGGTATAAGAGTTAATAATTTTCAAAATGGACTTGTAGATTTATCACTTTTAAATCCAGATATAATTGATAAAATTGAAATAGTTCATGGCGGAAACACTGCACTTTATGGAACTGATGCTGTTGGTAGCGTTATTAACATCCTAACACTTAATCCAGAAGAAAAAATGAAAGCAGGACTTGTAATAACTAAAAGTTCTTTTGATTATAATAAGTTGGCACTTTCGTTGTCGAATAAATTTAAGAATTTAGGTACTCGTTTTTCGTTCATTAGAGAATATGGAAAGGACAACTATAAATATAGACTGCCAAATAGTAACAAAATAGAACAAAGAAAGAATACAGATTTCAGTAGAAATAATTTTTATTTATCGAATTATATGGAAATAGATAAATTGGCAATCAAAACTTATGCAACATATACTCATTTTGATAGAAATCTTCCGGGTAATTTGAGTTTTCCATCTACTACTTCGTCTCAACTGGATCGTAATATTTATCTTCAGCTTTTAGCCAGATATCAGTATTTAGATAATTTGTATTTTGAATTAAATAATGGGTGGAATTTTTCCTTTCAGAAGTACAATGAGCCACTTTACGATATATCCTCATTTTCTAAGAACAATCAATTTTTAATTAATCCACAAACGATATATAAAATAAATGATAAAAACTCTCTGATTATGGGTATTGAGTATGTAAGTGGGATTTTAAAAGGAACTGATTATAAAACATCTATTGATCGTTTACAAAAAAGTGTGTATTTAACAGGTATTTTTATGTTTAATATTGATTATGGATATTTAAATACTTTATCAGTATATCCATCATTAAGATACGAAAAATTTAATAATATTGGTTCTGAATTCTCACCTAAGCTTGGCTTAAATTTAGGAATTGTAGATGGACTTAATTTCAAAACAAGCTATGGTAAAAATTATCGTATTCCTACATTGAATGAACTATTTTATATTGATGAATGGGGAAGTAAAGGTAATCCGAATTTAAGACCTGAATATTCTAATTCGGTAGATCTAGGTTTAAGCTACTCATTTTATTTTCTAGGAAATGTTAATCTGGAATATTCATTATTTTATATTAACACGAAAGATAAAATTGTGTGGAAAGAGATTGAGCCATGGATTTATTCACCTCAGAATTTAGAAAAAGTATCATCAAAAGGATCATTGATTGATGTAAATTACCATATTGCGAATTATAAATTTTCGATGAACTATACATACACGAATTCCAAAAAAGTAAGTAAATTAGATGATGCTGATTTAACATACAACAAGCAACTTATATATACACCTAGATATATGTGGAATCTTAATTTAAGCGCAAATTATGGATTTCTAACAGTGAGTTTAAACCATCTAATTGTTAGCAAGAGGTATATTGATGATCAAAATATTTATGCTTTACCAGAATATCAGTTGACAAATGCCAATATTGGTATTAGTTATAATTCTACTTATGGTAATTTATTTATAAAGTTTGGGGTTAATAATATTTTCAATAAAAGTTTTCAGGTTATAAAAGATTATCCAATGCCATTAAGAAATTATACATTAAGTATCGGTTTAGATTACTGATATTTACTGAGTGATTGAAACACTTCTAAACCTTTTGATTTTTCCCTCCAGCACAGAGAGCAACATATCCATATCAAGAGGTTTGGTTATATAATCATCTATACCTAATTGTTTACCTGAACGAATTATGCCACCATCACCAAGTGCGCTCATTAGAACGAATGGAATTCGGTTCAGTACAGGATTTTTTTGAACAATTGAAAAGAAGCTAAAACCATCCATTTGATTATCAGGGAATTTTATATCTGATAAGATTAAATCGACAGAATTTTTTTGTAAAATGTTTATTGCATCCTGAACATTTAAAGCTGTCAATATTTTATAGTTATGCTGCCTTAGCTCGTTCGAAAGGATGTTTAGTAAAGCTTCATCGTCATCAACAATTAGGATAACTCCTTTTGTTGAATATTTCATAAATAGCGATAAGATGTAAGATTCAAGTTTTGAAGCTTCTTCTGTAGTGATTTGGTATTTTGCTTTAAGGTTATCGAGATATTTTGTATCGCTGGGATCAATCAGATTTTTCTTAATGCCTTCTTCTATGGTCGATACATATAGTTCGTGCCTTACGTCAATTTCCAATTGTGCATGTTCGTCGAATGTTAATTCTAAGAGTTCCTTTAATGCCATTAATTTTCTTGCTTGTTCTACACTTGGTTGTCCATTTTTCCAGAAATCCCTTAAGCGCCGCTTGTATAAATTATATTTTTCCTCAATATCTGTGGGAATTTCCACACCTAAAAGTTCCATTTTATAATCGTATGCTTTGGTGAATTGCTCCTGTAATTGTTCTAATTTCTGAACATACTTTTCTTCCATTTCCCGTCTTAAATCGGTTTTAATCTCTTCTATTCTTTTCTTTTCCATTAATAACAGCTTTTCTTCTTCGAGTTTACGCTCTGCCTCCTTCTCTTCGAGATATTTTCTAACCTTATCATTTAACCTTTTTTTCTCAAGTTCTATTTGTTCATTAAAGTGAATTGTGAGTTCGTTTCTGATTTTTTCCTCTAGTTCGAACTGTTTTTTTGCTAATTCACTTTTTTCTCTTTCTTTTAACCTCGCTATCTCTGTAGCAAGAATTTTTTGATTTTTTTCCTCGAGCTCTTTTTGCTTCTGTATGATTTGATTTTGTAAATTTACTTTTTCACTTTCATAGAATTGTTTGATTTTTTCCCTTTCTTCTTCAAGATGCTTCTTGTATTCATCGGCAAGAGTGTTTTTTATTTTTTCTTTTTCCTCCTGTATATGTTCAAGGCTGTAAGTTTCTTGCTCTAACTTCAGTTTGTTAATTTCAGCTTGTAATTTATCTTCATAAAACTTTTTTAATTCTGATTCTTTGATTATATATGCCTGTTTTTCATTTTCAAGCAAAATATTTGTTTTGTGCTCGTGTTCGCGTTCGAGTTCTGCAAGTTTGTTGTTGAATTCTTTCTCAAGGCGTGTCTTCATTTCCTTTTCTAAGAATTCCTGTTCCTTCAGGAATTGTTCTTTTAGTTGTTGTTCAACTGCCGAAAGCTCAATTTCAAGCCTCCTCTTATATTCTTCATCCAAGTTCGCTTTTAGGTTCTTAATCTGATCTTTGTATTGTTTTTCAAGTCTCTCTTTTTCTTCTTCAAGTTTTTTCTTTTCTTCTTCTAATTTTTTAGATATTTTACTTTCGATCTTTATTAATTCTTCTTTAAATTTTATTTGGTATTCGTTTTCTATTTGTTTTCTAAGGTTTTCTTCTGCAAAAGTTTGTGCCTCCTCCTTCTTTTCAGGCATTATGACTTCTATATTCTGGACTTTAGTTTGTGGTTTAGTGCTTACTTCTTGAGTACTCAAATTTTTAAAATATTCTATTCTATCTATAAATGCTAAAACATAAGGATTGTTAGGTTGTAAAGCTTTAGCTTTATGAACTAGTTGTGTTGCTGCAGCAAAATCTTTATTTTTAATCAATATATCTGCTTCTTTTAAATATTTTGATACTAACTCTCTTTTATCTACTGGATCGTTTTCTAATGGCATTTCATTTTCCCTTATTTTATGAAATCATGCAATTTTTTACAAAGATATAAAGTTTTTTTTAAAAATTCAAATTTGATTTATCATGAGAAAACATTATATTTTTGAAAAAAATTCGATGAAGATTAGAATTTCTTATGTAAATGAAAATAATAAGGTTATACCACCTCCTAGTTATGCAACTCCAGGTTCAGCTGGTCTTGACCTTTTTGCTGCAAATGAGGAAAATATTATTGTTAAACCAAATCAGACCTGTCTCGTACCAACTGGTATACGCATTGAATTGCCAGATGGATATGAAGCTCAGGTAAGGCCAAGAAGTGGACTTGCGATAAATTATGGCATTGGTATTCTCAATTCACCCGGTACAATCGATTCAGATTACAGAGGAGAAATTAAGGTAATATTGCATAACTTTGGGAATAAAGACTTTGAAATTAAAAGGGGAGATAGGATTGCACAAATGGTTATTTGTAAATATGAAAAAGTAGAGCTGGAAATAGTTGAAGATATTAATGTAACTAATAGAGGTAGCGGCGGGTTTGGACATACTGGTAGATAAAAAAATCTAATGTTATGCAAAATGAAAAAAATGAAATAATTATTTTAATAATTGGCTTAATTTTAATTGCTCTGTTATTATATACGGTTCAGAACATCGTCTCACCTTTTTTAATTCTTTTTATAACCCTATTTGTGCTCTATCATTACAGATATTTAGATGTTGCCAGAAAACTGATTTGGTTGTCCATCCTCATATTTTTTATCTGGATCCTTTATGAATTGAGAAATATATTACTACCTTTCGTAATCTCAATTCTACTGGCCTACTTATTCAATCCAGCGATATCATATTTCGAGAATAAAAATATTAAAAGGTGGCTTTCCTCTCTTTTGGTAATAATGACTTTAATAATAATAATTGCAACATTAATTATTCTGGTCTTACCTCCTGCATTTAATCAATTTAATAATCTGATCTATGTAATAACAGATCTGACAAAGGAATTAGTAATTAAGATTAAGGATGGTTCTATTTTTATCTGGTTAGAGAAATATGGAGTTCCTACTAATTTATCCAGAGACGTAATAATGCAGCAATTAACACCGAAATTAGAATTGCTTATAAAAGATTTTCTAAATGCAATTCTGAATTTTATCAGTAGTGTTTCAGCTGTTATAACCCAGATAATCAATATTTTGATAGTGCCATTCCTGACTTTTTATTTATTAAAAGACTTTGTAAAGTTAAAAAATTTAGTTAAATCCTGGATTCCTGAGTTATATCGCAAGATTACAATAGATTACTACAAAGAAGTTGATGATTTAATTGGTCGATATTTAAGAGGAGCTATACTGGTGGCTTTTATACACGGCATTCTCGCCTCTGTGTTGTTGTGGATATTTGGAATAAAATATTCACTCGTTCTTGGTATGGTTGCAGGTTTATTGAGCCTTATCCCTTATATTGGCTTACTCATTAGTTTGTCACTTTCTCTTTTTATAGCATTATTTAGTGGTGATCCAGTATGGTTAAAAATTCTTTTTGTTTTAATAACTTATGGTGTTTTACAGATATTGGAGGCTTCGGTTATTTCACCTAATATTTTAGGCAAACAGGTAGGTTTGCATCCGGTTTTGTTAATACTTTGTTTGTTGGTTTTCGGTTACTTTTTAGGATTTGTTGGTTTGTTGATCGCAGTTCCAACTACTGCATTAATATTGATGAGTGTAAAATTTTATTTTCAACAAAAAAATACTTAAGTAATAATGTCCGGTAAATTGTTTTTGGTAGCAACCCCGATCGGTAATTATAAAGATATAACCTTACGTGCTCTAGAAGTTTTAAAAAGTGTTGATATAATTGTTGTTGAAGAATTTAAAGAAGGGGGTAGATTATTAAAGAGATATTCTATTGAAAAAGAAATGCAGAATTTAAATGAACATAACGAACCAGAGAAATCAGATGAATTGATTAAAATTTTGTTGGATGGTAAAAATATAGCCCTTATTTCTGATTCTGGAACACCAGTTTTTTCTGATCCTGGAAAAACACTTGTCCGAAAAGCAATCAATAAAAAAATTAAAGTAATTCCGATACCAGGTCCATCTTCATTAATGCCCGCTCTAATTGCTTCAGGTTTTGATATTGACAGGTTTTTGTTTTATGGATGGCTTTCACCAAAAGCTCAAAAAAGACGGGAAGAACTAAAAATTTTGAAAACTCAGAAATGTACTACAGTTATAATGGATACTCCTTACCGTTTGCAAGCCCTTCTTCAGGATATTGGGTTAATAATGAGCAAGAGAAGAATATGCCTTGCATATAATATTACTATGGAAGACGAGGAGTTTTTCTATGGTAATGCAGCTGAATTATTAAAAATTGCTAAAGAAAAAAAATTAAAAGGCGAATTTGTCCTGATCCTTGAGAATTTATAATTTTATTTCATGAAATCTTTCTTTGTTTTAATCAATTGATTAGCAATGTAACGACTAACTGTATATACTTGCTGTGAATTTGAATTTGTTATCCAGTATTTTGAGCTATCAGGAGGTATTGGATATAATGAAATTATGAAAAAATTATTCTCCTGTATAGTCAGCTTTGTTTGTGCCTTTGGTAAATTTACTGAAGAATCTACAAAATCTTCTGTTCTGAGATTACTAAGAAGATTTATGATACTCTCAATTTTATTTGATTCGACAGAATCATCTTCAACATACCATTTGTTTTCATTCTTTGTAAGCGCTACGATTTCTTTTCCCGTTTCAATAATTAGTTGTTTTATTGAGTCTTTTTGTAGTTTTAAAATATATTTATCTCTCCAATCCTTGACTTCTTTATTAACAGTCCAAGAATTAATTCCTTCAGATAAGTAAACTTCATCTGAATTTATCGGTCTTAGATATGATTCCATATAAGATGGGCCCATTTTCCCAAGTATGAATGAGATGTTTTTCCCCCGCTTATCGTGGAAATTTAGAATTGTACCATTTGCGGAATCAACCTGAAAGATCGCCTGTTTTGCAGGATTTGAGGATATTAAACTAAGTATTTTTAATTTGGATGCTGATGAAAGTAATGTAGTTATTGATAATTCATCGGCTGGATATTTTAATGGAGATGTAATGTACCATTTATCTGATATATTTTCTAAAATTATTGATTTTTGATTCCGATAGATCTCGATTTTTGATATATACATCGAATCAATTTTGAGTCCAAGATCTTTAATATCGTAACTGGCTGTTCGTTCGGGTTCAGGTTTAATTAAAAAGTATACAATAACAAGTAATGCAATGAAAGTTACGATCAAGTAAATTGTTGTCTTTTTCACATTAACTCCATTATTTAAATAGACATTTCAATTCTTTTACGTCTGGATACTTTCAATCGCCAGCGTATAATACCTGTAACGACCATTATTAATGGAGGTATAACTAGATTTACTGATTTTACAAATGTTCTTGTAGCATCAGATACTTCTTCGAGCGGTTTTATAGCAATATCTTTTGAACGAATTGTGGTTAGCCCAATGTCATCTACTAGCCAATCAACAAGATTATTAGCAAATACTAAATTATCTCTTGTTCCTATGTATTGGTCCTGAATAAAATCTCCATCACCGACGACTATAATTTTTGTCTTAGGGCTATTTAATAATTTATTGGCTGTTGTTATTTGAGTTGTTGAATCTAATTGTGGATCTTTATCGGAAAAATAACTTTTGAATGCTCCCTCAACAGATACTGCAAAAGGGAGATATGATTCTTTAAACATATCCTGTGTGAATGGTAGCGTGGGATTAATGATGAAAAATCCTTCCATTCTTCCGCTCTTATTTGAACTTGTTAACAAAACTTCGATGTTTAAGCCTTTAGCTTTTGCTAAGCTTGTATCAATTGAGCTAACAAAATGAAATAATACAGGACCTAAATTTTTAACAACAATATTATTTGGATTAAATTCGCTTGCTATTGGTAAATAAGGATAAGGTATTTGACTCTGAAACGTCATAAATCCTGCTTGCTGGCTAATTGTAACATTGGCGCAGCGAGTATCTCTTACTAAATCAGCTCGAACCTTAAAACCGTAATTTTCAAAGAGATCATCTAAATTTAAGTTTAATGTTTGTCCCATTTGTGATTGTAGGGTTGCGTCGATCTGATTTATAAAAAACGCAATCTTACCGCCTTTCATTAAATATTGATCTATAGAATATTTATCTGCTTCAGTGAACTTGTCTCGAGGAGCAATAACTAATAGTGCTGAAATATCATCTGGTATAGGATTACCATTGGATATATTTACACTTGTTATATTATATTGTTCAGAAAGTAATTCTCTAAATTGTTTTATTTTTTCAAAATCAGGTTCACCGTGCCCACTTGAAATACCTATTTTGATCTGATTATGTGAAGTTAGCTTCTTGATTTTTGAACTGATATCGTATTCAAGTTTATCTAAATTTTTTACTACTGGAATGTTTTCCTGTTTATCGCCATATAAAAAAACCAATCCCATATATGCTTTTTCGATTTGTAATTTATCGTCCTTTATCACCTGTACTTGAACTGGTGGTATGTTGTAGCGCTGGGCTTCCTGTTCAAGTTCTTGATTTTTTGATGGATCTATGAATTCATACTGGAAATTACCTTTTGAATATGCTTTGTAGTCGTCTAGTTGATCCTGTAGAAATCTACGATGATTATTGTAAGGTGCTGGTAAATCTGCTGTGAAATATGCTTTTACCAGAAATTTATCATCTAGTGAACGTACTAAATCCTTACTAGCTTCAGATAATGAATAAGCTTTTGAACTTGTCAAATCAAGCCTTGTGAATATCCTCACGGAAATTATATTTATAAATACAACAATACCAATTATTAAAATTGTTTGAATCCAGATTTGTTGTTTAATTTTTTTCATATTCACCTCTTAATTATGCCCACCTTCTTTTGCTTATAACTATAGTGCTTAGATAAAGCATTAAGACAATTGCCGATATGTAATAAATCAAGTCGCGAGTGTCGATAACCCCTCGTGCGATATTTGAAAAATGGTAATCGATACTTATAAATTCTAAAATTGAGGCTAAAAAACCAGGCGCAAAAATTAAGATTTTATCGAGTATGAATAGAATAAAAACAAATAAAAAGCTTATGATAAAGGCAACTACTTGATTTTCTGTTAGAGTTGAACCAAAAATACCAATTGCTATAAATACACCACCGACTAGAATTAAACCTAAATATCCACCAATAACTGGTCCAAGTTCTATATCACCTAAAATTGTTATTGTGAAATAGTAAATCAAAGTTGGTAATAAAGCTATCACAAAAAGTATCCAGGCTGAGAGAAACTTTCCAATTATTATTTCATAATCTTGAATTGGTTTTGTAGCAAGTAGTTCAATAGTGCCTGATTTTTTTTCTTCTGAAATTAATCTCATTGTTATTGCTGGTCCAAAGAATAAAAGCAAGAATGGTGCTGTCTCAAAAAATGACCTGAGTGTAGCAAGATTAACTAGAAATAAACTGCTTGTGAAAAACCAACCTAACAATCCAACAAAGACTACAATAATTATATAAGCCATTGCAGAATCAAAATAAGATTTGAGCTCTTTTTTGAAAATTGTGATTATATTTTCCATATTATGCTGCCTCTAATGTAAGTTGATGAAATACATCCTCTAAGCTAGTTTGTTCTCTATGTAATTCAATTAAATTAAAATTATTATCTCTACATATTTGATAGATTTGTTTTCTGATATCTGCTCCTTTTTCAGATTCGAATTTAATTCTGAGAATACCATCTTTCTCATACAACAAAGTAATCTGTTTGATTGATGGCAAAGTGTTAAATTTTACCTGAAGCATTTCAAAATCGTAACCATCGGGTTTTTCAATTTCTACAAAAATTCTCTCGTATCCATGGAAACCACTTTGTAGTTCTGAAGGTGTACCATCAGCAACGATTTTTCCTTTGTTTATGATTAAAACTCTGTTGCAAGTTGCTTGCACTTCTGGTAAAATATGTGTTGATAAAATTACAGTCTTTTCTCTACCTAATTGTCGGATTAAATTTCTGATTTCTACGATTTGATTAGGATCTAAACCACTTGTTGGTTCGTCCATTATTAAAATTTTTGGGTCATGAATCATCGCTTGAGCTAGACCAACTCTCTGACGATAACCTTTAGATAGCTGACCAATGTCCATATGTTTGACTTCATTAATTCCACAAACACCAATCATTTCACGAACTCTTTTACTTATTTTTGTTTTTTCAACCCCCTGAAGTTTTGCTACAAATTCCAGGTAGTCCAGAACATTCATATCTGAATAAAGTGGATTTGATTCTGGCAAATATCCAATCAATCTCCTTGTCTGAAGTGAATTGTCTTTGATATTTTTCCCTTCAATTATAACATCACCAGAAGTTGGTGCTAAATAAGAAGTCAGTATGCGCATTGTAGTTGTTTTACCAGCGCCATTTGGTCCAAGAAATCCTACTATTTCACCATGGTGAATCTCAAAGGAAATGTTGTCAACTGCTCTTAAATTGCCATAATGTTTCGATAAGTTTTCTACAATTATTGACATATAATTCCTTAGAAATTGTTTATTATTTTTGAAAAATTATAGAAATGCAGGTAAAATTTATTAAAATTTTTTAAATTTTGCAAGAAAGTTTATCCATATCAAAGTCTCTATTATTCTCCTATCCAAAATTCCCAGATACAATATGAATCCTTGACATCATCTGGGGGACAAGAAATACACCTAACTTGAATTCTTTTATCAATTGTTTTTGCAAAGTTTGTGAATTCCACTAATCCAACGGGTTTGCAAGGGAATAAAGGTAATTTTTTTTCTGAACGGGTTTTCTGAACACGACAATCAATCATCTTGAATGTTAATTTATCTTTAGTTCTCAAAATTTCCTGTTTATTAATATGAGCGTATAATCTATAATTGAAAGCCTTTTCAAGTGCATCCAGACCTGAATTTTCAGGAATCTCGAACTCTTTCATGATTCTCCTTGCTTCGCTTACTGCGAACCTTTCCCACGACTTTTTATCAAGTTCTATTGCGGTTTCGATTCCAAATTTTTCTTCAGCAGCTAAAAACCAACAACCATCATGTGCAAGCCAGTTTTTTGAATAAACTTTTAAAAGTTTTATTAACTCGCTCTTGGTGTAATTTTCTAAATCTTTCATTCTTACTCTCTATTTTTTATTTTACTAAATATAAATTTGAATCTTTCAGTTGATATTATAACAGCTATTGCGACAAATGCATTTAAAGCAACAATCGAATATCCAGTTGGAAGATCTAACTCATATGAAGAAATTATAGCAACCAGATTTATAATTGTACCTATTATCCACGCAAAAAAAAGAAAATGCTTTTTCACAAGATGTAATGATATCAATGCAGGTGATACAAGTATTGAAAATACAATAAGAACACCAGCGAGTTTAACAGAACTTGTAACTGTTACTGCAAAAGTCAGAAAAAATAATATGTCTCTGATAAATCCAGAAGTACGTTTATTAAAGTACCAAATAATGATTCCAATAAAACTGTATATTACTGCAGTTTTTAAAATTTCATCCAATGGTGTGAAGAGTATATCAGATGCCATTAGATTTTGAAATTCTTCCATACCATGAGATGTATGTGATAAGACAATAAAAACTGCAGAAAAACCAAAAGCATAAAGTAATCCAATAAATGCTTCAACATATTTTGTCCTTTGTGATGCATATGCTATTAATATACCACCCAAAAGGGCAAACGATAGGGAGATTGGATACAGATATTTGCTTTCTGTAAATAACAAAGATATTGCTGCACCAAAAGCTGCCATTTGTCCTACAGCCAAATCTGTAAAAATTATACCTCTTTTGATAATTTCTAATCCAAAGTATGCATGAATGCCAACAAGTACAATGGATAATAAGAATGCTGATATTAAAATATCAATCATTGGTTAGTCTATCAATTATTGAATCGAATAAAGAAAATATATCATATGCGTCGTTTGTGGCTCCAACATCATGTGGTAATATAAGTAATTTAATATTATATTTCTTCGAAAGATATTTTGCAGCATCATCCGGATTGTAAACATCCTGCAAAATAAATTTTATATTTTCTTGATTAATTAATTTTTCAACTTCTTTTATATGTCGTGAGGAAGGTGGAATCCCTGGTAATGGTTCTAATGTTCCAGCAAGACTCATCTCACAACGCTTAATAAAGTAATCAAAAATTTTATGATATTCAATTACTTTTGTACCTTTAAGTTTGATAAGGTTCGTTTCCCAGATTTTAATTTTTTCATTTAGTTTATTTTTAAACCTGTTAAAGTTATCAAGAAAATATTCTTGATTTTCTGGGTATAATTCAATTAACTTGTTTTTTATTGCTTCAGCAATTGGGAAAATGTTCATATAGTCTAAGTAGTAGTGTGGATTGCCCTCCGGGTGAACATCCCCTAAAGCGCGGGAAACTTCTTTTGGGATTTCAATTAAACTCACAAATTTTGATAAATCTAAAAATCCCACCGATTCGAATTGGATTTTTGGATTATTTGCCTGTCGTATTAATTGTGGTAACCACCCAATTTCAAGTTGAGCTCCGTTTATTATAAGCAAATCAGCAGTTCTCATTTTTGCAATAAACGACGGCTTAGGCACTATTGTGTGTGGATTCCATTTACTGTTTGCAAGAGCTGTAACTTTTACCCTATCTCCGCCAATATTTTCTACAATATTTGCCATATATTGGTATGTGGTAATAATATTTATCTCTTTAGAGTTCGCATTAAATAGTAAAATAATATATATAAAAATCCAGTTTAAGTATTTCATGATTTTCTCCTTTCATTAAAATGGATGTGCACCATGTGCACCAATTGATAAATTAATTTGTAACATAATTTGGTGTATATCTTTAACTGCAAAAATGTCTTCCTCAAATGAATATCTTGATCTATCATAAGAATATTGTAATCTAATTCTTGAAAATTCTGTAGGATTAAAATCAATCATTGTAGAATAACGAGGTAAGAATGATGGTTGCTCTTTTTCTATCCCATCTAGCTTGATTGAGTTGTTGTTTAAGAACTCATATCTTATTCCAAATCTCCAGCGTTGTGCAAATTTATAAATTATTTGTGCATAAATACCAGATTGGTATTTTTTTAAATCATATAATTGAATACCTGTACTGTCGCGTGTATATTTATTGCCCTGTGTTATTCTATATAGATATTCAGTTTGAAGTGTAAGACTCCTTATCGGATCAACAAGATATTTTCCTGTCAAACTTATACCAAATATCTTTGTGTTGGCTGAAATTGCGTCAGCATCAATTGTTGATTCTATGCCGTGGTTTAATCTGCTTTTTCCGGATGCTCCTGAGAGTTGTAATAACCCAGTAAAGTTATCTATGTCAAGTGAGGACTTTAAATAACCTATATATAAGTTTGGTAGTTCAATTGGTTCGACAGTAATAGTTTCAGTATTAAATCCGGTTTTCCCAAAACTCGACTCATTCTCACCTTCTAAGATTTCAAACCCGAAATTAAGAAAAAAATTTGTTGGAGCAATCCAGTTTAACTGTAAGCCAACCTCATTTAATCCTTCTGGACCAAAAAAAGATTTGTAAACAAGTGGTTGATCAACAAAATCCCATATATGTTGATGTTGCTCATTTATTTTTCCAAAACCACTGTAAAATTTTCCTCCTTTTAATTGAAATCCAAGTGGTAACTTTCTGGTGATGAAATATCCCTCTTCAATTTCAAAACCCGAGCGACTTAGATGGAATACTCCGGTCAAATCAAAAAATGGATCTACAATTGATGAAATATATAGTTCTCCATAATTAAAATTGAATCCCTTTTGAACTGTGGCGTGATTATGGGATTCATCCTCATTAAAATGTTTATGAGATATTCCAGGAATAATTAATTCTTCATATTCGTGATTTTTTAAGTTGTGATGAAAATAAGAGGCGTCTATTATTAAAGAGATGTCTGGAACAAATTTGGATTGTGAAAAAGGATTGTTCTGTGCAAACGCAAGGTTAATGAATAGTAAAATAAATGGAAATGATTTCAAAAATATATAGTTTTTCATTGGTTTTCTCCTGTTTTGTTTTGAGACTTAAAAATAGGTTATTTATTTTTTATCACAAATCAGGATATTGGAGGTGCTCGGGAGGGGTTCTGATTATGGACGGGTTCTGATCTTAATTGCTCTGTATTAGTTATTGTGATTTTTTCATATTCGGTAAAAACGTTTATTTTAAGCAAATCAAGCAATAATATGTTAGAGAGCAAATTTAAAAACAAACAAGCGGGGCAGTTTTGGGAATTTTTGAGATTATCAGTATGAGTATGAGTAAAATTTGAAACAGCTACTGATAAGCTTAATATAATTATCGTAGAAAGGATTAAAAATTTGTACCAACTATTTTTTCGATTTATAAATTTCACAAGTACAATTTTTATAATTACACATTAAAAACCAATATTGCAAATTTTAAGTTCCTTTTATATATTAAAGTGTTATGAGAAAGGTATTATGTTTAATATTTGCTTTATTAATTTTTTCCGGTTGTGACAAAGGTTTATCACCCCCACTTCCTGAAAAGGTTGATCAAGGTATTAATGGGATAATATATTATCAAGGAAATTATCCTGATTCATTAAGAGAGCATCGACTAATAGCAGCTAAGATGTATCGGAAATATAGGAGTATAAATGAAATATTAAATTTAATTTTGTCAGGATCTGATTCAATCCAAGTCTATCCACCAATTACAAGTCCTCCACTACCTTTAGCTAAAATTGATTCTTTGGAGTATAAATTTTCGCTTCCACCTGCAACTTATAAATATATTGCTGTTGTACAATCAACAGGCGATTTGATTGATTCCACTAAATGGAAAGTTGTTGGAGTTTATGGCACATACAATGAAATTTTTCAACCATATGAGGTGACAGTAAAATTGGGTGAGTATATCGAGAATATAAATATTATTGTAAACTATGATAATTTACCACCTCAACCTTTTTACTAAAATTACTTTGAAAATAAGTTTAATTTTTTATGTGCTTGTTTTATTAAACTTCGCACATGCACAGCAATACGGGCTTATAAGGGGAACGGTTATGAATAAGGAAAATGGACAACCACTTCCAGCTGTAAATATTATGATAAAGGGTACATTGATTGGAGCGTCAACAGACAACAAAGGTAGATTTTTAATTAGTAAAATAAAACCTGGAAATTATACACTTATAGCCTCAATTGTGGGATTCAAAAAAGAGGAGCTCAAAAATGTATTGGTTGAATCGGGGAAGGAAACATATTTAGAGGTTAGACTCGAACCAGGTGCTGTCCAAATAGGTCAGATAATTGTTACAGCTGGAAAACATGAACAAACCTTTAGTGATGTTCCTGCTTCAATTAGTGTAGTTCAGGCTCGTGAAATTTATAGTAGAAACATTGTAAATGTAGATGATGCTTTGCGATATATTGGGGGGGTAAATTTGATAGAATCTCAGATAAGTATTCGTGGCTCAAGCGGATATAGTAAAGGAGTTGGTAGCCGTGCTCTGGTTTTAGTTGATGGCATCCCTTTAATTACAGGTGACACAGGTGAACCGATTTATGAATCAATGCCAGTTAATTTTATTGAAAGAATTGAAGTACTTAAGGGTGCAAGTTCTGCACTTTACGGTTCAGGTGCACTGGGCGGAGTAATTAATATTATAACAAAGGATCTACCAGATTTCTCGTCATCTTGGTTAAAACTTTATGGTGGGTTTTATGATAAACCAACTTACAAGCAATGGCAATGGACAAATTCAACACAATTTTTAAATGGCTTTGCTTTAACTCATTCCCGGAAATTTGGTTTTTTTAAAACACTTATTTCACTCAGTCGCATTGAAGATACTGGGTATCGTAAAAATAGCAGAATTCAAAGATGGAATATATTTTCTAAATCACTTGTAGAATTTAATCCCTCCCAAAAACTGTCTATTTCACTAAATTACCTCGACCAAAGAAGAAATAATTTTTTATACTGGAAAAGTCTTGATAGTGCACTTGTTCCAACTGATGATCAGCTTGGGGATATGGTTATTTCAAAAAGATTTTCTACAAATGCAATGTTTAAAAATATTGTGACTGATAAATTTATCTATTTAATTAAGGGAATATGGTATCATACTAATTGGCGTAACAATGTGGAGTTCAGTTACGATCATTCAATTTCTAATTATGTAGATCTGGAGTTTCAATTTAATTATCAACCATCATTAAAGCATATTCTGACGTCAGGAATTGAATTAAGTGCAAATAGTGTAAAATCTAATATATTTGGTAATCGTTCTGGATTTAATTCGGCAATTTATTTTCAGGATGAGTATAAATTTTATGATAATTTCAAATCTACTATTGGTATGAGAATAGACATTGCTAGGATGCAACTAATGAAAACCCTAGCACAATTTAATCCAAAATTAGGAATTTCCTATAGCATTTGGGAAGATTTAAATTTTAGATTTTCAGCTGGAAGAGCTTTTAGAGCCCCAACTGTTAGCGAAGCTTTTACATCTACAACAGCAAGTGGTATAAGTGTAATTCCTAATCCAAATTTAAAATCAGAAAAAAGTTGGTGCTATGAAATTGGTTCTAATTATAAAATCTCAGATAATATTCTTTTTGATGCAGCAATTTTCCAAAGTGATTATGAGAATTTGATAGAACCCAAATTTGTATCGACTTTTACTGGACAATTTCAAAATATTACAAAAGCTCGTATAAGAGGATTGGAAATTAGTTTGAATTCTACATGGTTCAAAGATTTAGCCAATTTTAATCTCTCCTATACATATCTCAATCCTAAAGATCTTACAGAAAATCAATCTCTGAAATTTCGTTCAAAACATCTCCTTTACACTAATCTTTTGCTAAGATTTATACCGTTTACGAGAACTTCTGGCTCGACAAGACAATATCAATTAGGAATTGATTTCAGATATTTAAGTAAGATTGATAGAATTGATGAGCAATTTAAATTATATATAAAAGATAGTGAAGAAAGAGTCCCAATCTATCTTTTGGATATGAACTTTTCATATGAAGACAAGTATTTTGATGTACCGATTAAATTTTCTTTTCATATAAACAATCTCTTGAATTATTATTATGTTGAATTGGTTGGCAATTTAGCTCCCTTACGTCATTTTGTTTTTAGGGTAGAAACTGCATTTTAATTTTTAAAGTTCCACTTAATTTAAGTATATTTTAATAATAAATAATTAATTTATGTTCATAGATACACACGCACATTTAAATTCAAAAGAATATAACAATGACTTAGACGATACTATAAAGCGGGCTGTTGATTCAGGCGTAGAATTCATTATTGTCCCGGGTACTGATATTGAATCAAGTAGAAGAGCAATTGAACTTGCTGAAAATTATGAAATTATATATGCTGCCGTGGGGTTCCATCCCCATGATGCACATAAAGCTGATCCTGAGGCACTCAACATTATAGAAAAATTAAGTCGGCATCCAAAGGTCGTTGCAATTGGTGAGGTTGGTTTGGACTATCACTATAATTTTTCACCACAGGATGTACAAAAATATGTTTTCAAAAGACAAATTGAAATTGCTCAAAGATTAAACTTACCGGTTATAATTCATCAAAGAGAAGCTGAGAAAGATACATTGCAAATTGTAAGAGATAAAGTTCTCGAAAATCCGTTATGGCGTCAGGATGGTTCTAACGCTATGAATCGATTTCCTTCTCCAAGAGGTGTTTTTCATTCATTTTCCGGAGATTCCGCTACTGCTTGGGAAGTTATTAAACTTGGATTTTATATTTCTTTCCCTGGTATGGTTACATTTAAGCCCAGAAAAGATTCTATTAACAATTCACACAAAATATTGGAGAAAGTTTCTATAGAGCATATATTGCTTGAAACGGATAGTCCATATCTAACACCTGAACCATTTCGTGGTAAACGAAATGAACCAGCTTATTTAAAATATATAGCTGAAAAGATTGCAGAAGTGCAGGACTTATCAGTTGAAGATATAGGCAGGACTTCTAATCTTGGTGCATATAAGTTGTTTGGAATAGGAAAATATCCTGAACCAACATATGTATATAAAATTAGAAATTCATTATATCTTAACATTACAATTCGTTGTAATGCTGATTGTTGGTTCTGTGACCGGAAAGGTGAAGCGCTTGTTAAAGGTTATAATCTAAAAATTAAAGAAGAACCTACACCAGAAGAAATTATCAAAGCAATTGAAGATCCCAAAAAGTATGACGAAATAGTTTTTTGTGGTTACGGAGAACCTACCATTCGTCTAGATGTTATTAAGCAAGTAGGTAACTGGATAAAACAAAATGGTGGTAAGGTCAGATTAAATACAGATGGACATGGAAGTTTGATTAATCATCGTAATATCGTTCCTGAACTTGTTGGTATTGTAGATTCCGTTTCCATAAGTTTGAATTCAATCGATCCTGAACAATATGGAAAAATGATGCACCTCGATCCAGAAAAATATTTTAATGCTATGATTGAATTCGCAAAAGAATCTGTCAAATATATAGGTGATGTTACCATGACAATAGTAGATTTAACAGGCGCTGACGAGATTAAAGCGAAGAAATTTGTAGAAAATGAAATTGGAGCAAAATTTAAGAATAGACCGTATTTTTAAGAGTATTTTATGCTTAACATATTCGTCTTTATCATAATATTTTTAATTAACTCTTCTTATGCTCAGGATAGTACAGTAACTGAAAAAATTCGCAGGGATAAAATTGAAACAATCCTCAGACTTCAAGATTTGAGAAATTTAAGTGATAGTAAGTTAGTAAATCTGTTATTCGATCAAGATTCCATTGTTAGAGAGAAAGCAACTCTGGCATATGGGTCGATTCAGGATACATCTGTATTACATTTACTTGTCAAAAATTTGAATGATCCTGCAATAAGTGTCAGAAAAGCAGCTTCATTTTCGATAAGTCAAACAGCTTTAATATTAAGTTTGGAAGGGAGAAAAAAACTTGAAGATGAAATAATATGGAAAAAACTGGGATACACTGGAGTTGATGAACAACTTATTGAGGATATTGGAAAATTTGGAACAGAAGAAGCTCTAAATCAATTAATGATTCGTTTCGGCAAACTTTATCCTGGAATTTTCATAAGAGGATTAAGCAGATCGATTGCAAGATTTGCAATAAGGGGGATTTATAATCAAGAAGCGCTAAATTATATTATCTCATTTTTTAAACCAAATTCTGTGATTGATTGGAACCTGATATATGCGTTAATGAGAATTAGTGCGATTCAAGAAAGTCATGATAAAATTCATAGTGAATTACATAACATAGTAATATTTTATAATCATAGTGATCCACTTGTAAGAATGCATCTTGCTACAGTTCTTGGTAGAATTATAGATGAAACTCACAGCCTGGATCCACTTTTGAATATGGCTGAATTTGATAAAGATTGGCGTGTGAAAGTAAATGCTCTCAAAGCACTATCGAATTATGACTTTAGAAAAAATCATAAAATCTTAGATGTCTTCAAAAGAGCATTATATGATGAAAATATGCATATAGCTTTAACTGCAATTAGTGAACTCGGAAAAACTAATCTGATTGAAGATAATAATAATAAAAGTGCCAAAGATTTATTTGAAAATTTATGGAGAATATTGGATAATAAAGATAAAACTTTTTTGTGGCAGTATCAAGCTAATGCAGCAATTGCACTTTCAAAATTGACAAAAGGGAAAGTATTAAATTCAATATATAAAAATTTCGATGCTGATTATCGCTTAAAAAGTGCTTTCATAGAAGCAATGGCAAATACAGGTGAAAAAAAAGTTATTGAAATCCTTATGGATAATGCTCAAAGTGAAAATTCTATGATTGCTGCAACTTCGCTTGAAGGTATGCATAAACTTAGCAATATTTATAAAGATGATGCAAAATTAATTCAATCTATTTATCAAGTAATCATAAAATCGTTAGATCATAATCATCAGGCAGTAATTGCAACCGCTGGGATGATATTAAGAGATTCTATTTTTTTAAGAAAAGAATCAGTAACACCACTTATGAAAGCACTTGATAAACTTGTGATACCTCACGACACTGATGCAATAGTAGAAATTATCAGAACACTCGGAGCTTTGAAAGATGAAAGTGCAATAGATATACTAAAAAGCAAAATTTCAATGCCTGAACGTACTGTGGCTATAGCGGCTGTTGATGCTTTAAAAGAAATTACCGGTAAAGATTTTTCAAAAGAGGTAAATTTTCAGATGCAGCCCATTTATGTGGATTTCGATTTTAGATATCTAGAAACAATTTCTAGAAATCCATTTATCAAGATTGAAACAATAAAGGGTGATATTAAGATTCAACTATTTCCGGAAATTGCACCTTTTACCGTTATGAGTTTTATAAGGTTGGCAGAAAAAGGTTTTTTTAAGGGGACATATTTTCATCGTATAGTTCCTAACTTTGTTATTCAAGGTGGAGACCCTGAAGGTACAGGTTGGGGTGGTCCAGGTTATTCCTTGAGGTCAGAGTTTTCTCCAGTTACATTTGAAACTGGATATGTGGGTATGGCAAGTTCTGGTAAAGATACCGAAGGCTCACAATTTTTTATTACTCAATCACCTCAACCTCATTTAGATGGTAAATATACTCTATTTGGTAAAGTTATTTCAGGTATGGAAGTAGTTAATAGGATTCAAGTTGATGATAAGGTATTTGATATCAAGTTAGAAAACTAAATTTTCTATTTTAATCTAGAACTACACTCTTCATAATTTTTTTGATGGTTTGGATCGTAAACCATCAATTTTTTAAAAATTTCAACATCCTTTAATTCTTGAAATAAATCGCAAAATTCTAAATATTTAGTATCAAAAAAAGTTTTGATGAAAATACTTCGCTCATTGATTTTTTTTTGAAAATTTCCTATAATATCAATAGCTTTTAAAACATTTTCGAGAGCTTTAGATTTATTTCTAGAGAGTAAATCTAAGCCTTTATAATGATATGTATATATCGCTTCCCGAACGGGTTTAAATTTTGGATTCATAATTTCTTCTATAAATTGAACTCTGTTATATAAGCCGGAAAGTTTTGCTTCCCATTCTGAAGAACCGCCTCCCGAACGAGCCTTACTAGCAATTTCAAATGCTTTTTGAAAAAAATCGGATCCGTCGTAAAGCTTGTATGAATCGTAATCAAAACCCAGTATAACATAAATGTAAAAGTCCAAAAAACTTGTTACTGCATCAAATTGTGGATTGTTATGATACATTGGTTGACTTCGGACATAACTGAATTCCCATTTGTCGTCAAATATTCTAATCATTCCAGTACTTTTATCCGAACGATATATTTTTCTCTGACTTCCAATGAAAACCTGTGCTATATAGTTGTTATCTCTTGGAGATCCTTTAAAAAATATATCAAAACTACAAACAATTTTTTCATCTCCGAAGTCATCTTTTGTCCATCTGTAATTGTTAATGTAGTCCTGTATAACTTTATCAAACCCAAGAATGTTATCGCGTGCTTCAGCGGTGAGATTATCTGTGTTCATTGTAACTTTGCAGATAAATTCCTGAGCGTTTGTAATGTTAGCTAATATTATTATTGATGTTAAGATTGCTAATAGTTTCATATAATTTTTTCAATTGTTTATTTAAATATAAATATTTTTTACTATAACATCAAGGAGGTCAATATGAGAAGATTTATTATTTTGATTTTAATTTTTAATACCACAGTTTGGGGGAGTTTTGAGGGATTTGAATATGGTTCCAGATCGATTGCCATGGGTTCAGCATTTACTGGCTTGTCGAACGACTGCTTTAGTATTTTTTATAATCCAGCAGGTTTAAATAATATAAAATTTAATGAAGCTTCATTTTTTGTATTCCCTTATCAATATGGTCTTAAAGAATTATCAACCACAATTTTACTTTTTAACATTTTTACAAAATATGGGACATTTGGTTTTGCTGCGAAGAAATTTGGATTTGAACTGTATAAAGAATTGACAGGTTCCATAGCTTATGCTAACAATTATAATCAAATAAATTTCGGTGTAACTATAAATATAAATTCTTTATCAATAAGAAATTATGGTAATGATATAACAGTAGGTTTGGATGTGGGTGTGTTGTTCCCACTATCTCAGAATTTTGATATAGGATTTACGGTCAAGAATATTAATGCACCTACAATTGGTAAAAAAAGGGAGAAACTTCCGCAAGCATTATTAACAGGTATTGCATACAATCCTGTAGATAATTTTGTGCTTACATTTGATATGCAAAAGGAATACAAATCAGATTTATGTTTTGCTTCTGGTTTAGAATATAAAATATTTGATCTGGTTTATTTGAGGTTGGGTTTGCGAAATTTGCCTTCAACATATTCAGCAGGAATAGGAGTTGAGTTTAATCTGTTGCGTCTTGATTATGCCTTTGTGAATCATCAAGAACTCGGACTATCTCATTCAATGACAGTGAGTATATTAATTGGAGGGAAAGATGATTAAGAAGATTTTGGTTTTATTAATATTGAGTTTTTTAAATACAAATGCTCAGATTGAAGAACTTGATACATTACATTTTAACAAAGAAGACCTTCTTGAAAATAATTTTGAGGAAGAATCTTCAATAGAGGAACTTTTTATTAGAACCGGTGAAAAACTTTTTAGTAAACCAAATATAGAAATTCGTTCCAGATTTAAAAAACAATTACAAAGAAGTCGGGGTTATGATGAAAATGTTTATTTAGGTAGTCCTTTGTATTCTTATCAAAGAATCAGAATAGGGAATAAAGCAATTGAATCTGGAATTCTATTTAAAAAAGATGCAGGTGAAAAATCTTATAATGATTTTTTCAATTATTATATTAGATTTGATGACTTATTAGGTGTGAAAAAAATTATATTTGGAGATTATATAATTGAATCTGGTCAAGGATTAATGTTTTGGAGAAGTTACTATTATGCTAAAGGTGTTAGTTTTAGTCAAACCACCATTAGAAAAGGGAAAGAATTACAATCATACAACTCGTCTGATGAGTTAGGGTTTATGAGGGGGATTGCAACAGAGTTAGATCTAAAGTTTTTGCAAATCATTGGTTTTTATTCAAAAAGAAAATTATCAGCTACTATTGATACCAGCGGGGCTATAAAAAATTTTTATTTCACATACTTCCGTACACAATCTGATTTAGTAAAGAGAAATAATACTAATGAAAATATATATGGACTCAGGATACTCAAGTGTTCAGGTAACGCAAATTATGGAGTAACTTTTTCAAGATACATTTACTCAAGACCAGTAAAGAAATTTCAAAAAAATAGTTTTCCCAACTTGGGTATTGATTTTTTATTGAGATACGATTTAATAAATCTCACATCCGAGTCTTATTTAAATGATATGAAATATTTAAATTCAGTTATTGCAGTTAAGTTTTTGCCCCTTAAAAGTATATCATGCGTATTTTCATACAGAAATTATGCTCCTTCCACATTTAATAGATTTTCAAATCCGTTTGGCGAATATAGTGGGGGTAATAATGAAAAAGGTTTTTTCATTGGATTAAATTGGAAAATATTAAAAAACCTATTATTGATTGCTTACAAAGATACTTATGAAATACCTTTCTCCGAAGCATATTCCTTCAAAAAAGTTGGGAGTGAATACTTTCTTCAACTCGGTAGTTCTATATTTAAGAAAATTGATATTTACTTTAGATATCATAACAAGAATTTTGAAGATAAAATAAAGTCCCTTGATGAATTTAATCGTTTGATTAAAATGAATGAGATATTTTCAAAAGAGAATTTTCGGTTTAATTTAGATTATGAAATCTCTACAAGTATTCATTACAGATTTAGATTTGAATATCTGATGCTGAATGTGAAATACACGCAAATGAAAGAGTGTGGCAGGATATTCTATCATGATGTTGCATTAAATATTTTACCTAAAACACTTTTAAATTTTAGAGTTACATTTTTTTCTACAGCCTCTTATCAATCTGGGATTAGCGTTTATGAAAATGATTTTGATGGGGTGTTTTCAAATCCAGTTTTATATGGGAAGGGATTAAAATGGTATTTTATGTTTAAATATATAATAAAAGAATTACTTTCTATTTCTTTAAAATACTCATATTTAATTAGGGAGGATGTTAAGAAAATAGGAACAGGATGGGATCAGTTACCTACAAATTTTGATAATAGGATTGGAATTCAACTGGATATTAATTTGTAAGTTTATTAATAAATTGATAAATTCGAATTAATTTTTTAAAAAGGATAAATTTCAATGCGATACAATAAATTTTTAACTATATTATTTTTTTTACTGATCAACTTTAATTTATATTCACAAAGTAGTGATAGTATTGATCTTAAATACTATCAACAAATTGTGGATAATATTATAAAATATGGTTTAGAACGTGGTAAAGCTTATGAGATGTTACAGGGATTGACCTCGATTGGCCCGCGGTTGAGCGGATCAACTCAATGCGCACAAGCAATAGCATGGGTAAAGGAACAAATGATATCTCTTGGGTTTGACAATGTTTATACTCAATCAGTTATGGTTCCGCGATGGGAAAGGGGTACAGTCGAAGAAGCACATATATTAGATGGAGGAGAAAAATTGAGTATTTGTGCGTTAGGTGGAAGCATTGCCACTCCGGAGGAGGGTATCACAGGAGATATTATTGAAGTTCATTCTGTAGATGAATTACATGTGCTAAAAAATCAGGTAAAGGGTAAAATTGTATTCTGGAACAAACTAATGGATAAAAGCAAATTTAATCAGGGTTCAGCTTATGGTGAAGCTGCGTTTCAAAGAACACAAGGTGCAATTGAAGCCGCAAGATTTGGGGGAATTGCTTCAATATCCAGATCATTAACAATCGCTGAAGATGACATACCTCACACAGGTGTAATGTATTACAACGATTCTATACCAAAAATTCCAGCAGCTGCAATAAGTACTAAAAGTGCTGATTATTTGAGTAAAAAATTGAAAGAAAATTCACACCTAAAAGTTAATATTAAACTTTCATGTCGAATACTTCCTGATACAGTATCGGCTAATGTAATTGGTGAGCTAAGGGGAATCGAAAAACCTAATGAAATAATAATTGTAGGGGGCCATATTGACAGTTGGGATAAAGGAACTGGTGCACACGACGATGCTTCTGGTTGTATCCACGCCATTGAAGCATTAAGAATTATAAAAGAATTAAATCTGAAGCCTAAACGTACGCTCAGGGCGGTAATGTTTGTCAATGAAGAAAATGGATTAAGAGGTGGTAAACAATATGCAGAAAATATATTAGCGAAAGAGAAGCACATTCTCGCTTTGGAATCAGATGCTGGAGGTTTTACACCACGTGGTTTTGGTGTAACCGCGGATTCAGCCACTTTGGAAAAAATAAAAAAGTTAGAACGTTTCCTAAAACCAATTGATGTTGATAGAATTACGCAAGGAGGGGGTGGTGTGGATATATCACCGTTGGGTAAACTTGGAGTACCAACAGCTGGACTAAGAGTAGATGGTCACAAATATTTTGATTATCACCATTCTGATAATGATACGATCGATAAAGTTCATCCAAGAGAGCTTGAACTAGGTGCTATTGCTATCGCAATTTTTGTGTATCTCATAGCTGAATTTGGATTGTAAAATTATGACCTTCCAGATTTAATTTGTAATATTGGTTTGTATTTCTTAAAATAAGTTAAAAATATTCTTATATTTTAAGAGGAATGGACCATCTAATACTATATAATGAAATTTCTATACAGATTTCTCGCTTGATAACAAAGTATTATAGTACATCTTTTTCAAGTGCTACTAGTTTGCTGGATAAAGAAATGAGAAATGCTATATTCAGTATATATGGATTTGTTAGATTGGCAGATGAAATTGTTGATACATTTCATGATCAAGATAAAAAGAGTTTATTGGAAAAGTTTGAGTTAGATTTTTATGATGCACTTCAAAAAGGTATCAGTTTGAATCCTGTGCTTCATTCATTTCAAAGAACTGTAAGAAAATATTCAATTCCTGATGATCATATACAGGCTTTTCTTAAAAGTATGAAGAATGATATTTTCAGAAATCAGTACAAAACTAAATCTAGTTTGAATGAATATATTTATGGATCTGCAGACGTAGTTGGACTGATGTGTTTAAGAGTATTTTGTAGGGGTGATTCAAAACTTTACAATGATCTGGAAAAATTCGCAATGAAATTGGGTTCGGCGTTCCAGAAGATTAATTTTTTAAGAGATTTGAAAAATGATATTGAGAATTTAGATCGTAGTTACTTCCCGGAAATTAAAAACGGCAATTTTGATGAAATTACTAAATTGACTATTGTCAATGATATTGAGAACGATTTCAAAATTGCTTATCAAGGAATAAAACGGCTTCCTGGTAGAGCAAAATTAGCAGTGCTTTTAGCATATTACTATTATCGAAGCTTATTAAAGAAGCTTAAGAAAATAGAAGCTAGAGAAATCATAAAAACAAGAATTAGAATTTCAAATTTTAGAAAAATACTTCTGTTATTAAAATCTTTAATTGTTTATAAATTCATTTAGAGAAAATTATGATCTTCGCCTAATTATTTATTGAATTGAGAAAAGAATGAATATTATTTTACTTATTATTTCATTTCTGTTTATGGAATTTATCGCCTGGTCTAATCATAAATATGTGATGCATGGGTTTTTATGGAAATGGCATAAGGACCATCATATTAATGATAAAAATAGTTTTACAGTGGATGATTTGGAATTTTCCGGCTTTGAGAAGAATGATTTATTTTTTCTTATTTATGCACTACCAGCAATTATTCTTTTATTAATTGGATTTAAATACAACTTTTATTCATTTATATTTATAGGTTCTGGGATTACTTTATATGGCTTTACATATTTCTTTGTACATGACATTATCATTCATAAACGCATCAAAATACGTTATTTTATGAATATTAGGAATAGATATTTAAATGCGTTAATTAATGCCCATTTGGCTCATCATCGACCTAAGTCGAGTGAGGATTTTAAAAATTTTGGCTTGTTATTATTTCCCAAACGTTTCTTCAGTGAGTAAAAGAATGTTTCTCTATTCAACTTTACTGCTGATCTCGATTTTAGTGCCTATTGTATTAAGTTTTGATAAGAAATTACAATTTTATAAGAAATGGAAGTTTCTGTTACCATCAATTTTTATAGTGGCTTTGTTCTTTATATTTTTTGATATTTATTTTACTAAAATTGGCGTCTGGGGTTTTAATCCAAATTATGTTTTGAACATTTCTTTCTATGGATTACCTTTGGAAGAGTTACTATTTTTTTTTGTTATACCTTATGCAAGCATTTTTTTACATGAATCGATAATTTTGTATTATCCTAATGTGAGACTTGCTAAAAGCGTAAGCAATTATATATCTGGATCTTTTATTTTATTATCAACAATTATTATCATATTGAATTACAATAAGGTATATACTGTTTTTGCATTTAGTATATTTATATTTTCATTAATACTTTCTTTTTTTGATAAGGGCTCAATAATCCGAAGTTTTTATTTTACTTTTCTGGTAATTCTTATTCCTTTTGTTTTATTGAATGGGATATTAACAGGAAGTTTAATCGATGGAGAAGTGGTATGGTATAATGATAATGAAAATCTTGGAGTGCGATTATTAACAATTCCCGTAGAGGATTTTGCATATGGGTTTAGTTTAATTTTCCTAAACATTTTCCTAACCTACAAGCTAAATGGAGATAAAACTGATACGGAACCAAAAAATGTTTGAGTGGATGATAAAAAGGGAAAGAATGATAAAAATTCTTATTGTATTTTTTTACGTGGTAGGAGGAATTGGTATGGTTTTTAGCTTTCTTTCCCCAATTATTATTAAATTAACCCCGATTGTTCTAATTTTCTCTTTTATTCTTTTAATGATGTTTCATAATGGAAAGCTAAATCAATTATATTTAATACTCTTTATTTTAATTTATTTTATAAGTTTTGTAATAGAAGTCACTGGTGTGAATACAGGTATGATTTTTGGTGAATATACATACGGTGACACTTTAGGTTTTAAAATATTTAACACACCTGTTATCATCGGATTAAATTGGCTATTATTAACTTATCTCACTTCCTCTATTGTAGAAAATTACGATATAGGAAATTTATCGAAAATTTTTATAGCATCGATTTTAATGGTTCTTTATGATTTTTTATTGGAGAAAGTTGCCCCTATTCTTGACATGTGGAGGTTTAATGACTCTACAATTCCCATAAATAATTATGTTTCGTGGCTCCTAATTGCTATAATCTTCAATACATTAATTAAAATATTTCGAGTAGAAATCTCTAATAGATTATCTGCAACAATCTTTATTTCACAACTAATATTTTTCATATGTATTATTGTCCTATTGGGATTATAGTGTGATGATAAGAGCTAAACACAATAAATTGATTTATCTCTTTTTTAAGATATATACAAAAATATTATTGAGAAAATATTTTCATAAAATAAATTTGATTGGAAATTTTGTTGATAATAAATTGCCAGTTATTCTTATTTGTAATCATATAAGTTGGTGGGATGGATTTTGGATTATGTATTTGAATATGAACCTTCTGCATAGAGAATTTTATTTCATGATGCTTGAAGATCAATTAGTTAAATATAAGTATTTTAAATATGTTGGAGCTTTCTCGGTGAAAAGAAAATCTAGAAGTGTTTTCGAAACGTTAAAATATACAACCGAGTTATTAAAAAATTCAAAAAATATGGTGCTCATTTTCCCACAAGGAAAGATTCAATCGATGCATAAGGAAGAATTCCATTTTGAAAAAGGAATTGAATATATTTTAAAGGAAACTATAGGAAAGGTTCAAATTCTATTTGTAGCAAATTTTGTTGATTATTTTTCTGAAAAGAAACCTATTGTAAATATATATCTTAAAGAATTTGAAGTAGGTGATTCTCAGATGAAAGAAATAGAAAATGGTTACAATGAGTTTTACAGGTCTTGTATTAAAAATCAGATATTATTAGAACACTAAACTATGATTTATTTGGCGTATTTTATATTGGCATTTTCAATTTTACAGTTAATCATTGCTATAGTCAATTTAATATTTAAAGAAAATGTAAATAGTTTAAGCTCAATTAATGATACTGTATCGATATTAATACCTGCAAGGAACGAAGAAAAAAGATTACCTAATTTATTAAAAAATTTATCAAATATTTCGTATACAAATATCGAAATTTTGGTATTTAACGACCAATCAACAGACGGTACAGAGGGAATTGTAATGGAATTTATGAGGAGTGATAACAGAATAAAATTAATAAATTCTGATGGACTTCCACCTGGATGGGTGGGGAAAAATTATGCGTGTTACAGTTTAGCGAAAAATGCTAATGGTGATTATTTATTATTTTTGGATGCTGATGTTAATGTATCTGTTAATATTATTGGACGTGCAGTAAGTTACCTTCGTAAATATAATCTCAGCTTGCTTTCAATGTTCCCAAAACAAATTATGGTTACCATTGGTGAAAAAGTAACAGTGCCTATAATGAATTATATTTTGTTATCTTTATTGCCATTAATTTTGGTCAGGAAGTCTTCTTTTGCTAGCATATCTGCTGCAAATGGACAATTTATGTTGTTTGATGCTAATGTGTATCGAAAATACAATCCACACTTGTATTTTAAAGATAATAAAGTTGAAGATATTGCAATAGCCAGACAATTTAAAAGTAATAAGCATAAAATATCTTGTTTAGTTGGAGATGATGAAATTAGTTGTAGGATGTACGAAAAATTTTTAGATGCTGTAGATGGTTTTGCTAAAAATGTTTTCTCCTTCTTTGGGAATTCTGTTACTTTGACTATTTTTTTCTGGATGGTCGTAACGTTGGGTTTCATACCGGTATTAATGAGTTTTGATATTTTTGTATTTACGTTCTATGTTTTTATTATTCTACTGACTAGGATTATAGTTTCTATAATTAGTAAGCAATCGGTATTAATGAACTTATTGTATCTGATACCACAAAATTTTACATTAGGATTTATAATTTATAGAGCTTTTATGTATAAAATAAATAAGCGTATATACAGATGGAAAGAGCGAGAAGTATTATAATTCTTTTATTTCTCATATTTTATTTAGAAGCTGAAGCTAATTATAAAGAAGAAATATATATTGCTTATATAAATGGAGATATGAATAAGTGGCGTTATGTAATTGAATTGCTTTTGAAGTCCAATGATCAATCCAATGAAGTTCAGTTAGAGTTAGTTAATTATTCGTATGGTTATATTGCATGGTGTTTGGGTAATAATAAATTCAACGAGGCTGAAAAATATTTAGCATTTCTCAAAGAAAAATTAGAAAATTTAGAGAAAAATGAATATGAATTATCTATGATTTATTCATACTGGTCGGCTTTTTACGGTTTTAAAATTGGATTAAATAAAATTAAAGCACCATTTCTTGGTCCAAAGAGCATTAAATATGCTGAAATGGCGATCCAAAAAGAAAAAGGTAATCCATTTGGATATATTCAGATGGGAAATTCTGAATTTTACAGACCAGAAATTTTTGGTGGTTCAAAAAAGAAAGCAATAAAAAATTATCTTATAGCTGAAAAATTAATGGAATGTGATTCTGATTATACGAGTAATGATTGGAATTATTTGAATTTGTTAATTGCTATAGCACAAGCATATATTGAGACTAAAGACTACACATCTGCAAAAAGATACTTTGAGAAAATATTGGTGATCGAACCCGAATTTTTATGGGTTAAAAATGAGTTATATCCTAATTTTTTGAAAATGATTAATAGATAAATTTATAAATAGTGAGGATTATATGAATAAAAATGTGCTAATTGTGGGGGCAGGTATTGGTGGTTTAGCTACTGCTTTGCGTTTGGTAAAAAATGGATACAATGTTAAAATATTGGAAAAGAATTTTCAAGCTGGTGGTCGACTGAATCGTATATCACAGGATGGATTTGTATTTGACACTGGCCCAAGTTTTTTCAGCATGTCTTATGAATTTGAAGAATTTGCTAGAGATTGTGGTATCAAAATTCCCTTTAAATATACACCCTTAGAGCCTTTATACACAGTAAACTTTTCTGATAATCCAAATACATTTTTTATCTATAAAGATGCAAAGCGCCTTTCAGAACAATTTGTTAAAATAGAACCAGAATTTGAAAAAAAATTCATAAAATATTTAGAAAAAAGAAAAAAAATTTTTAATGATACGATTGATGTAGTAATAAAACGAAACTTTGATTCATTTTTATCTTATGTAGTATCCTTAATGCAAGTAAATCCAATACATTTGCCTTTGTTATTTAAAAGTTTTTGGAGAGAGGTGGTTAAGAATTTTTCATCGAAGGAAGCAAGGCAAATAATCTCGTTAGTTGCATTTTTTTTGGGCAGGACTCCATTTGATACAAATTCAGTTTATACCTTACTTTCATATGTAGAGTTTGAACATGATGGCTATTACAACGTCGAAGGTGGTATGTATCAAATTGTTGAGGGTTTAGTCAAAGAGTTAGAAAAGGGAAAAACCCAGTTTTTTTACAATACTGAAATAGTAGATTATATAGGCAATCAAAATGCAGTTGAAAGTTTAATAGATCAGAATGGAAACAAATGGGGTTCAGATATCTTTGTGATTAATTCTGATGCAGCTTATTTTAGAAATAAGGTATTTAAAAGTAAATCATATTCAAATGAAAAATTAAGCAAAATGACTTGGACAATGGGATATTTAACTTTTTATATTGGTCTGAAATGTAAAATTCCTCAGATATATCACCATAATTATTTTCTCGGTTCTAATTATGAGGAATATGCAAATGGTATTTTACACAATCCTAATTCGTTACAAAAACCATATTACTATGTTAACGTATTATCAAAGCATAATAAAGAATGTGCTCCAGATGGCTGTGAGAGTTTATTTTTCGTTTGTCCTGTTCCGAATTTGCAATACAAAAATAATTGGGATGATAAAGAAGAAATTGTGGATAATATAATAAAGGATTTTTGTAAGAGAATAAATCAGAATATTTTTCCTGATATAGTTTCAAAGACTATATTCACACCGGTAGATTGGCAAAATAAATTCAACCTGTACTTGGGTAGTGGCTTAGGTTTAGCGCATTATATGAATCAAATAGGGGCATTTCGTCCACCAAATTATGATGAAAGATTTAAAAACGTGTTTTATGTTGGTGCTTCAACAATTCCTGGTTCCGGACTTCCTATGGCAATTATTAGTTCAAAATTGGTGTGTGAAAGAATAAATAAATATATCGCAAAACTGCAATAAGCGAATTTGTTTTTGTAGATCTTAAAATTTTTCAGGAACTTCTTTAGGAAGTTTGATTATCCAATAGTAGATTTACATCGTTTTAATTTTAATTCGTTAGTAATCCAATCGCACCACTGCATAATTCCTGTATTATCATAGCAGGACGTCTCATAAATCTTTAAGTCTGGATTAATTTTTAGAGCGAATTTTTTTGCTTTTGTTATATCAAAAATAATATGTGGCAGTAAATCAGTTTTGTTCATTAGAAGGACACAACTTTTTGAAAACATTGCTGGATATTTTAGCGGTTTATCTTCTCCCTCAGTTACGCTCATAATTACAACCTTGGCATGTTCTCCAAGATAATAACTTGATGGACAAACTAAATTTCCCACATTTTCTATAAAAAGTACGTCCAAATCTTTCAATGGTAATTGGTTTATTGCTTGTTCTATCATTCTGGCTTCTAAGTGGCAAGTACCATTGGTAATTATCTGAGCTACTGGAATATTGAATTGTGCTATTCGCTCAGCATCAATGCTGGTTTGTATATCTCCTTCTATTACTCCCACAGATAAAGCTGGGGATATGATTTTTAAGGTTCTTTCGATTATTGATGTTTTACCTGAACCAGGTGAACTGACCATGTTTATCACAAATACGTTAGCTTCATCAAATTTTTTTCTTAAATCAGCTGCAATTTCGTCATTTTTCTTTAATATTTTTTGTTCAACGGTTATTATTTCCATTATTCAACCTCCATATTTATTATTTCGAGTTCATCACCACCTATTATATTAAATTGACTGTTTTTACAATTTGGGCAATCGTAATCCATATTTATTATTTCGAATATTGTACTACAAACTGCACAAATTACTTTAATCGGAGCTTTTTCAAAAGAAAGTTTTGTGTTTTCCAAAATTGTATTCTTGCTTAATTCCTGAAAATAATACTCTAAAGATTCAGGATATATTCCTGAAAGTTCACCAATTCGCAATTTTACAGAATAAATTCTTTTACAATTTAATTCTGGGAATTCTGTCTGTATTAACTCAATTATATTTTTGGCAATCGTAGCTTCGTGCATCTGCTAATTCCATAGAAACTAAATCAACAAGATATTTAATACTCTTTTGAACAACTGCTGTTACACCTTCACCTAATGAGATGTCAGCCGGTTCTATTCCATAAAAAATGATTTCAGCTTTTAGGAAATTGTTTTGAATTATTTTTAATAATTTTAATGCTTCTGTAATTTTAATTTGATGGACGGATTTGCTTGTGTTGATGTTATCGATCTCATTTAGATTCAGCCGATAAATAGTACCGGGTTCGTTTCCTGCTTGTATTGCATCCAGTATAATTATTTTTTCATATTCATCTTGAATCGTCATCAGCTTGAAAATATCTGTTCCTGAATCAAAAAAATGTATATTTTCGCAATTTATCATTTTTTGTAATTTATGTAATGCTATCAGACCTAATCCATCATCTTTCATTAAGGTGTTACCAGCACCGACTATAAGTATTTTTGGAAATACATTCATTTGATTTTAATTCTTACTAAGTGAGTAGCGCAGGAAATACAAGGATCGTATGCTCTTGCAATGTTCTCAAGTGAGCTCTGGAGTATATTCATTGGTCCTTGCGTTAATGTTTTGATTGCTTCTCTCATATTCTTTTCAACATTTGCTAAATTCTGGGCTGTTGGAGTTATAATGTCTGCATCGACTACTTCACCTTTATCGTTGAATTCATAATAGTGATAAAGAGTTCCTCTTGGAACTTCTATTGCTCCAACGCCATTACTTGCAAATACTTCAAATTCTATTGGATCCTCTGGTTCGAAACCACTTTCAAATAAAAATTTTATAAGTTGCATAGACCTTTCGATTGAATGAACCAGTTCCACTGCCTGTGCATAATTGTTGTGAAGTGGATTGTGCGATGGCAGGGTTGGGAATAATTTATTTAATGCTTCTTTTGCCTTTCCAGTAAGATATTTATGGTTAATATTAATTCTGGCAAGTGCACCAACCATAAAAGGTTGGTTGTTGTATAAGCTTTGTTTAGCTGTTGAATGCGCGACTACTTTCTCATGGCATACTTGCCTAAATTCTGAGATCGGTCTTGTAACACCATCAGATGTATAGATATAATCACCCAGATAACTGTATCGATCTTCTTTTGGTAAAAGTGCTGAATATATCCCCTCTTTAAAGTTGAAATCAGGAAGTTTTATCTTTGAAAACAAATCGATGATTGCGTCGGATAATTCCAATCCTTTTTCCAATTCTGAATTTAATTGTTCCAGCTGCATTTTTGAAGGGCATTTTCCAAAACCACCCACTATAGCATTTATTGGATGAATTGCTCTTCCTCCAATAAGTTCTTGAATTTTGTTTCCGAGTTTTTTAAGATTAAGTGCAATTGTTACTTCTTTTGGATAATCTTTAGCCATTGATAGCGGACCATCGTAGCCAAGTAAATCAGGTAATACCAGACAACCAAGATGAAGTGCATGGCTTTCAATGTTTTCGCCATGTAACAACAAACCTCGCAGGAATTCCGTGCGTCGAGTTACTTTTATGTTAAAAGCATTTTCAGTTGCCATTTGTGAAGTTAGTGTGTGTCCTGCTGAACAAATCCCACAAACACGAGAAACAATAGATGATATTTCAGAATATTTCTTTCCAATAATTAATACTTCATAGAATCGTGAGCCTTCGAATATATCCATATTTACTTTTGTAATTTCACCTTTTTCTATTTCAACATCTATTCCACCATGACCCTCGACTCTGCCAAGATGTGGAACGACTATTTTTTTATTTTTATCCATTTATACTCCAATTATTTAATTTCAGATATAAGTTTTTGTCCCATCCATGCTGGTGTTGCAAAATTTGCCATTTTGTTTTGAATTTCTTCTTTTGTAATTCCTCTTTGCTCAAACATGGTGTAATTGGCATCATAGTGAACTTCTTCGATAGGACCATGGCAACCACCACATGGAATGTTATGGCTTGGGCATCTGGCATTGCAACCAGAAACAGTTAATGCACCACAGCAGACTTCACCTTTTTCGACTACCAAACAGGGGTTTTCCCGCATTTTACATTCACTGCACACCGAAAAATTAAGTAATTCAGGTAAATCACCATGAAGTAAAGATGCAGCAATTTGCAGGAATTGTTCCTTTTCTATCGGACATCCCGGTAATAGAATATCAGTTTTAACGAATGAACGTACCGGTAAGGCTTCAACTGCATCTACAACATTAATTTCTTCACCATAGACTTCTTTTTTTAGTATTTCTCTGGGAATTTGATTTTTCATTGCTGCAACACCACCCCATACTGCACACGTTCCAATTGCTACCAGAAGCTTTGATCTTTTTCTTATTGCTTGAAGTGCTTCCAAATCGCGTGTTTGTGCTACAACACCTTCAACAAATGCAATATCTAATTCTGTTACTTTATCGTTATTTGTTTTAGCCATTTCCCAATCTAAAATATCAAAAGCATCTGCAATTGTAATTAATTCGTCTTCACAATTTAAAATTGCAAGTTGATCTCCTGCACAGGAGGTCAGACCAAATATCCCTATCTTAGGTTTCTTATTCATATTTGCTCCTTAAAATTCAATTAGTTCGGGCATATTGATTACATCCCAATAAGTAAATATTGGGCCGTCGATGCAGGTATATTTATATCCGATTGCACAATGTCCACATTTGCCAACACCACACTCCATTCTCCTTTCAAGCGACATTAGTATATGGTCTTTTGAAAAATTCATTTTTAACAACTTTTCAAGAACAAATTTATAAAAGATTGGTGGACCACAAATTGCAGCAATTGTATTTGGAACATTAATATTCTTTACATATTGAAACAGATCTGTAACTAAACCAATTTTTCCGCGCCATGGATGTGCTCCAGGATATTGATATGCCTGCTCAACTGCTAATAAACATTCAAGGTCGCCCCTGCGTGTTAGGGATTCTAACTCATCTCTGAACAAAACATCATCTGGAGTTTTAGTACCATACATAAGAATCAATCTACCAAACTGGTTTCTGTTGTCGAGAATGTAATTTAAAAGCGAACGAAGTGGAGCCATCCCGAGTCCACCAGCTATTATTAGTACATCATGGCCTTTCATATCGTCAACAGGATATCCATTCCCATAAGGTCCTCTCAGTCCAACAAAAGAATTTTCAGGTAAATTGTATAAAGCATTTGTTACACGTCCCATTCTTCTGACGCACATTTCAAGTACACCTTTTCTTGTAGGTGTGGAACTTATAGATATTGGTGCTTCACCGGTTCCAATTACCGTGAGTTCAACAAATTGACCCGGTTTGTATATGAAAGTTTCATTTAGATGTGGATCTTCGAAGCGAAATAAAAATAAATAGTTATCCTGTACCATTGGAATAACTCTTACTAATCGTGCAATATGTGGAATCATAACATTTTCCACTCTTGCTTTAGATGAATAGTCTAACAATGTGTGTTGCGGTGTCATCAATCTTCTCCTCTGACTTTGTTAAATACTTCGACTACATGAATTTGAGTTGGGCAATATTGTATGCATCTGCCACAACCAGTGCAACTGGGTTTCCCAAATTGGGTAACAAAACCATGTTGTTTATGATAATATCGATTACGCACTCTATCAGCTCTGTTCGCTCTGAAATTATGCCCTCCTGCTACAACTGCATAGTCCTTAAATAAGCAGGAATCCCATTGTCGGACCCTTTCTGTTTGTTTTGTATCCAGACTTAATTTATCATATATATTGAAACATGAACAGGTTGGACATACCATTGAGCAGCTACCACAGCAGAGACATTTTTTACCTAAATCTTCCCAAACTTCGCTCTCTCGTTGTAGTTCAAGAATGTAAGGTAAATCTGAAATATCAAGTTGTAATGTAAATCTTTTTTTCCTTTCATTTCTTATTTTCAAATACTCATTTGTATCTTTCCTCGTTATTTCAGTTAGGAGATCTTTCATGTCATTCGTGATATCATCACCTTGGCTTGAACCAACTGTCACAAGGTATGAGTTTTTTAGTTCTGATAAGAATAAATCAAAACCATCTTCAGTTGCATCTGTTCCCATAGAGCGACAAAAACACTTCTCATCTGGCATGCAACTTAATCCTATTATTAAAGTATTTTTCCTTCTGGCGAAATAGTATTTGTCTATATATCCCGTTCCAAATACTATGTCGAGTATTTTTAAACCATGGATATCGCAAGGGTGAAGTCCAAAAAGGATTAATTTTTTATTCACATCTTCAATATGTTCAATAAAGTTTTTGCCATCACTGTGTTTGAACAATGCTTCTTTTGGTTTAAAAAAATATTTTTTTGGTGGAATAACTGTACGTAAATATTCTAAAGCAACTTCGGATGGATCTTCCATAGGAGCAAAAACGTATGTTTCCTCGCTTTTCTTTTTGGGTATATGAACTTCACCGTAATTGTTCAGACCTAAAAGAAATTTGTTAAAATTTGCCTTTGGTAATTTCAATATTTTCATTTAAATTAATCCAGATATTATTTTGAATTTTTCTAAATAAAAATTATCAATATTTATGCCATTTAAAATTTACTTTTTTTCTTTCAAATATAGGTGATTTTCCTTATAATTGTTCAGAATTATGAAAATAATATTTTTATTATTCTCAAAAATGAAAAGGGCGTTGACCTTTTAAACAATCCTAGTTATTTTATACAAAAGAAAGGAAATTGATTTATGAATATCTTGGACCCTCAGATTGAAGCATATTTAAACGATGTTATTCCCGACCGGGATGCAGTGCTTACAGAAATGGAAAAATACGCAGAGGAGAATAATTTCCCTATTGTAGGTCCATTGGTTGGAAGGTTTTTATATGTAATTACTCTTGCATCCAAAGCAAAAAGAATTTTGGAGTTGGGCTCTGGTTTTGGTTACTCAGCCTATTGGTTTGCAAAAGCTGCTGGTAAAGATGGAATAGTACTCTGTACTGATTCTAATCCTGAAAATGCGGAAAGAGCCAGAGAGTTTTTTAAAAAAGGGAGAATATCCAATAGAATGCAATTTCATGTTGCAGATGCACTTTCAGTATTTAATATACTTGAAGGTGAATTTGATATTATTTTTAATGATGTTAATAAAGAAATTTATCCTAAAATATTGCGTAGAGCTATTCCTCGATTAAAAAAAGGCGGGCTACTGATAAGTGATAATGCTTTCTGGAAAGGTAAAATTCTCAATAAAGATCCTGATGCATCTGCTGCTGGCGTATTAACTTACACACGTATGGTATACGCTTCTCGTGAGCTATTTAATACAATCGTACCTATTCGGGATGGCTTAATTGTTAGCGTAAAATTATAAAATTCAGATATAATAAGAGTATTTTAAAAATTTAGGCTCTCCAGTCAATCTTATAATGAATCCTTTCGCTTTTTAATGCATCATATAGGTGAAATAATTATAAAAATTTAAAAAGGAAATAATAAAATGAATAAAAATATAGGTTCAACAGACAAGGTTATTCGCATAATTATTGGTATATTATTATTGAGTTTATACTTTTTTGGCCCTCAAACTCCATGGGGGTTATTAGGTATTATTCCAATTTTAACAGCAATTGTAGGTGTATGTCCTGCGTATATACCTTTTAAAATATCAACACTCAAAAAGGAAAAGAAAAATGGGTAAAAACATAATAAATGTCACTGATCAAAATTTTAATAATGAAGTTTTAGAATCTGAATTACCAGTATTAGTAGACTTCTGGGCACCATGGTGTGCTCCATGTAGAATGATTGCTCCTATTGTTGAAGAGTTAGCAAACGAATTTTCAGGAAAACTTAAAGTTGCAAAATTAAACACAGATGAGAATTTTGAAACAGCTACAAAATATGGAATCATGAGCATACCAACTCTAGCAATTTTTGTTGGTGGTGAAGTTCTAGATGGCGTTGTTGGTGCAGTTCCAAAACAGATATTGAAAGATAAAATAAATTCCATATTATTAAAAGCTGCAACGAAAATTAATTAAAAAGGGTTGATATGAGTTCAATATTTGAAGTTAAAGGTGAGTTTAGTAAAATTCCATTTCGAAGAAAATGGCAATTTTCCCCTGCTCAAGAATTACTGCATCGGCTTTATCCAGATTTGCCAGAGTACAATGAACCTGATCAATTTAAAGATTATTATTATGCTGATTGGATTCCGCTGGTCGATTTAATAGATAGCTCTGATTCGTTCATAATCAAAGTTGAACTTCCTGGTATAAATAAAAATGATGTTTCTTTGAGTATTCACAATAATGAACTCTGGATTCAGGGTGATAGGAGATTAGAAAAAGAGGTCTCTTTAAATTACTATTTTTGTGAAGGAAATTATGGAACTTTTTTACGAAGAATAAAATTACCAGAATATGATTCATTAAGTGATATTAAAAGTGAATTGAGAAACGGAATTCTCACTATTACTATTTCAAAAAATAAAAAAATGAAAATTAAAAACATAGAGATAAAGTAACTTTTGACCATAATAATAAAAATTGTTAAATTAAAAAAGGATAAAAATGAATTTCTTAAAAGAAAAAGATAAACAAGAAATCATAAAAAGATTTGAGAATTTAAAAGATAAAGTTAAAATTTTATTTTTTACTCAAGAGTTGGAGTGTCAGTATTGTCGTGAAACAGGACAACTACTTAAAGAATTGTCTGAATTGTCAGATAAAATAAAATTAGAAACCTATAATTTTATAAATGATAAAGAAATAGCAGATAAATTTGGAATTGATAAAGTACCAGGAATTGTAGTGATGAGTGAAGATATTGATTATGGTATACGCTATTATGGCATACCTGCAGGATATGAATTTTCCTCACTTCTTGAATCGATTGAGATGATTTCGACAGGTGATACTCAATTAAGTCAGGATGTAATTGAAAAGGTAAAAACAATCGATAAACCTGTACATATACAGGTTTTTGTAACGCCGACTTGCCCATATTGTCCATCAGCAGTTTTAATGGGGCATGCACTTGCAATATTGAATCGAAATATTCGAGCAGATATGGTTGAAGCAACCGAGTTTCCTCAACTGGCTTACAAATATAATGTTCGAGGTGTGCCGAGAGTAGTTATCAATGAAAATCACTTTTTTGAAGGAGCACTACCAGAGAATTTATATGTTGATGAAGTTTTACATGCAATAGACAGTTCAATAAATAATAATTAAAAAAATATGAAAAAAGTAATTTTTGTTATTCTTATTATATTTAGTGTTAGTGCATTTAGTAACGATATGCCACATTTCGAATTAAAAGATTTAAGTGGCAAAATTGTGAAATCCTCAGATTACAAAGGTAAGGTAATTCTAATTAACTTTTGGGCAACATGGTGCCCTCCCTGTAAACGCGAAATCCCCGATTTTATCGAACTCTATAAAAAATATCAAAAAGAAGATTTTGTAATTTTAGGTATTGCATTGGATGATTTAAAGAGTGTAACTGATTTTAAAAATTCATATAAGATTAATTATCCGGTATTGATAGGAGATCAAGATGTGGTTAGAAAGTATGGTAATATCCGAGGTATTCCAACTTCTTTTTTAGTAGGCAGGGATGGAAAAATTAAGAAGAGATATGATGGATTTCGTACCAGAGATATCTTCGAAAACGATATTAAAAGAGAATTAAAATAATTGTATATATATGGAATCTATCAGCATTTTTACTGCATTTTTATTCGGAGTATTATCGTTTATTTCGCCGTGCGTTTTGCCAATAATTCCTGGTTATCTCTCTTTTATATCAGGTTTATCACTGGAGCAAATGCAAGCTGGTAATAAAAAAGAAAATTTTAAAAAAGTTTTTTACAATTCTATCTTTTTTGTTCTTGGATTTTCAGTGATATTCACATTATTAGGGGCATCTGCTACTTTAATAGGACAGTTCTTGTTAACAAATCTATCCATAGCTGGTAAGATTGCAGGAATTTTTATAATACTATTGGGAATACATTTGACTGGTTTAATTAAACTGAATTTCTTGAATTATGAAAAGAGGATCCACACACAGAAAAAATCTTTTGGAATTCTGGGTTCATTTTTTGTAGGTTTAGCTTTTGCATTTGGTTGGACTCCATGTATTGGTCCAATACTAGCCGGTATTCTTGCAATCGCAAGCCAACAAGAAACTGTTTACCAGGGAATTTTACTCCTTAGTGTCTATTCGCTTGGTCTTGGTGTCCCGTTTTTAATAACTGCAGTTTCTTTGAATGCATTTTTTACTTTGTTCGATAAAGTAAAAAAATATTTTAGAATAGTAGAAATATTTAGTGGGATTTTGTTAATTATCATTGGTATTTTGATGGTTACTGATTCTTTGACTATAATTGCAAATTATTTAATTAGATTATTCCCATTTTTGGGAGAAATCGGATGATCATATCTGGTATTTTAGGAACACTCCTGGGTGCATTTAGTGGTTTTTTTATTGGAAAGTTTTTCCACAAGTTTGGTAATTCTTGTCCAATATTATGCAATCCTAAAATCAGTACTATTTATTTTGGAATATTAGGATTTTTTATTGGAATTAATTAAAAGGGAAAGTAAATGGCAACTAAAAAAGCAATAGTTCAAAATATAAAAGGTGTAACATTTGTAGGTAAGGCGGATTCAAATCATTGGGTTGTAATGGACGGCCCTGAAGAATTTGGTGGCAGTAATGCTGGTACGAGACCTAAGGAACTTGTTTTAATTGCACTGGGTGGTTGTACAGGTAGTGATGTTGCTTCAATACTTCGTAAGAAAAAGGTAAATTTTAAAAACTTTTATATCAATATTGAAGCCGAAGTCGCTGAAGAACATCCACAGGTATATACAAAGATAAATTTAGAATATGTATTGGAAGGCAAATCTATCAATCCAGAAGATGTTGAAAGAGCAATTGAATTATCTAAAACAAAATATTGCTCAGTTTCCTTTATGCTTAAAAATTCAGTGGTAATAACTCACACTTATAAAATCATAGAAATTGATTAGTTTATGAAACAAATTGAAAAGAATATCTCAATTGAAGAATTGGTAACTATCTTACCAGAATCCGTTGCTTATCTTATGAAAAGCGGTATTAAATGTCTTGCCTGTGGTGAACCAATATGGGGTACTTTGGAATCAGCTTCAAGAGAAAAAGGTTTTAATGATGAACAAATTGAAAATTTTGTAAAAGATTTGAATTTAATTCTTTTAGAAAGACATCAAAAAATGGAGACCATGTAAAATGCCAATCTTTGAATATCTTTGTAAAGAATGCAATAAAAGATATGAAATATTTCATAAAAGTAAGGAAATTAAAGACGAAATAATTTGTCCGTGGTGTGGCTCTAAAAATTCAGTTAAATTATTTTCTACACCGATGTTTAATATTGGGAAAACTGAATTTAATAGCTCTTGTGATAGTTGTTCTGATAATTCTTCATCATATGGAGGGTGTTCAAGTGGCATTTGTGGAATTGATTAAAAAAATGTATTCAAAAAAACTTTTTCGTGTTACATTGTTTTTGATAATGGGTGCGTCTTTTGGTTATGCTTATTACTATTTGGTTGGATGCTATTCTGGCACTTGCCCAATTACTAGTAATCCAGTTACAAGTATCTTATATGGAGCATTAATAGGTATTCTTATGACTCCTTCTTTAAGAAAGAAAGATTCATTATGAAATGGATTATACTAATATTATTGTTGATTTTTTTTAGCTATGTTCTGGTACAATATTTTGCTATCAGAAGATTAAAGTCCAAGAAAGGTGAGTTAATCGATCACGTAGATGGTGAATTGGGAAAGATTATATCTGAAAACAAAAAATTAATGTTATATTTCTGGACTGAGGAGTGCGGTGTTTGTAAACAGCTAACTCCATTCATTAAAGAATTAAGTGAAGAGTTTAAAAATGTTTTTCTTATTAATCTATCAAATAACTTTTCATTAGCAAGAAAATTAAGTATAATGGCTGTCCCAACAATTATGTTCGTAGAGGAATTTAAAATAATAGAGATATTAATTGGAGCTCAAAAGAAAGAAAGTATCAAACAAAAGTTAATAAAATTTTATTCGGATTGAATATGAAAATAAGTCTTAAAAAAAATCTAAATTTAAATTTCGAAGAGGCTGTCCAGAAGGTGACAGAAGAACTGAATAAGCATGGCTTCGGAATCATAAGTTCAATAGATGTTCAGGATATAATTAAGAAAAAGCTTAATAAAGATTTTAGAAAATTTCTAATTTTAGGGGCATGTAACCCAGAATTTGCTCATAAGGCGATTGAAATAAATGATGAAGTGAGTACACTTTTACCCTGTAATGTTGTTATTCAACAAAAAGGTTCAGAAGTGGAGGTAATGATTTTTAATCCAGAGGTGATAAATATTTTATTCAATACTGAAGATTTCAAATTTTTATCAGATACACTGAAAAAAAAGATGGAAGAGATAATTAAGAACCTGTAGATAACTTTAGGTATTGTTTAAGTGCTTTTATAATTTCTTCTATTGTAAGAGAAATTTTCTTATCACCTGTATTGACTACAATCTGTGCATTCTTATAAATTTTCTCCCTCTTGTTCAAAATTTCTCTTATCTTGCGCTTTAATTCATCTTCACCGAGATGTTCACCTGTTTTTGTTAAAAGTAATGGGCGGTCACTTTTAAAACGTAATCTTCTATAAAGATTATCTAGATCAGCCCTTAAATAAATTAAGATACCATTCGATAAAACCAACTTTAAATTATTCGGATTTAGTAACGTTCCACCTCCAAGTGATACGATATAATTATTTAAGTTAATAATATTTTTTAAAATTTCATTTTCCAGTTGTCTAAAATATTTTTCTTGATTGTTTAGGAAAATTTCTACTATTTTTTTTTGTGTTATTGATTCTATCTCTTTATCAATATCAATGAAATCAAATCCCAGAGTATTAGCGAGAATAGGTCCTATGGTGCTCTTACCACTTCCCATAAATCCAGTCAAGAAAATTAGGTTTTTTCTTATTTCAATCATAGGATTAAAATGAATATAATAAACCGAGTTCTACTATCATTCCATCAATACTAACTCTGGATTTATAATCGCTTGATAAATTATTATTTATCCCATTTTGGTAGGAATAATATTTGTTATTTGTTTTAAAATATAGATCTCTGAATTTCATTTTTGTTTGGATTGCAAAATTATTGAAAAATAAATATTCGATTCCTCCGAGTATGTGTATTCCAAATCCTGGTGTAAATTCTGAACTAATTTGATTAGTATTTTCTTGTGTAAGTAATCTACCACCGAGATAAGTTCCAGCGCCACCGCCCATAAAAATTTTCCAGTTTTCAATACCAAGGGGAATAAAGAAGTATGCAGTAATTTCGATTGGCAAAGCCCAAAAACCATCCTTTGTATTGAAAGTATTTGGTCCTATAGTTTTTCTGATATAATCAACATTCATTCCTATGCCAAACTTCGCTTCGTTGAAGGACCTTCTATATTCAAAGCTAACGCCCCAGATGTTTTCTATTGGAAGATGTTTCTTTCTCAGAATTAAATCTGATGATTCTGGGAAAAGATAAATTTTTGATGAACTAACATAAATTAATTTTAAACCAAAAGAATTGTTCTGTGCAGTGCATAATGATTGTAATAGAAATAAAATAACAAAAAATAAGTGGATTTTTTTAATAAAGTAAAACATAAAGTTTTAATGGTAATCCCAAAATTATAGGCCGACTCATTAACTTGAGTGTTTAAGAGTCGGTCTTAAAAAATTATCTAAAGAACATATCTCTATTATCTTCTATATCAGCATTTTTCTTTAGTTGTTCGAGCCACTCGCTAATGAATTGAGATTTCTTAGTTTGTAGTATTTGTTTTTTGAACATATCCTTTTGAGAGTTATATGCGGTTGTGTCAATTTCAGTCTTTTCCAGAATTTTTATTATATAATATCCTCGTGTACCTTCAATTGGTTTGGATACTATATTGGATTGGAGGTTATATAAAGCCCCATTTAGTTTTATATCACGTCCAATTCCAGGAATACTTGTAATCATGGAAAATTGTCCAGTAGTTTGTATTGTAATATCTGGATATTTCTCTGTGATTTTTTGTAATGGGTCAGTATCTGATAATTCTTTCCTGATTTCTAATACTTTTTTAGCAAGAATTTTCATTTTCTTTTCTCTTAAAACACGTGGTTTTAGTGATTCTTTTACTTCATTAAGTGGTCTTATACCGCCTTTTTTAATTTCAGAAATCATAAATACACCATATCCCTCAGGTATTGGAAATACTTCACTAATATCACCCAGATCTTTTGTAAATGCAAAGCGGTTTAATGCTGGGTGTTTCCCAATTCCAGGAATTACTCCATCCTTTGTAAATGCAGGTGTTTCAAGGATTTGATATTTGGCTACTTCTGCTTCTTTAATAAAACCGTTTTCCTGTGCCAGATATCTAAAATCTTGTGCATTTTGATAAATTAAACTTCTTGTTTCTGAACTAATTTTTACAGGTATAGCAATATCTGCAATTTTGATTTCTCTTTTGCTCTTATCAATAACTTGAATGATATGATATCCGAATTGAGTTCTAACAGGACCGACAATCTGATTTTTTTGAGCTTTATAACATGCATCTTCAAACGGTTTGACCATACGTCCTTTACCGAACCATCCTAAGTCTCCTCCTTTTTCAGCCGAAGAAGGATCTTTTGAGTATTGTTTTGCAAGTGTTGCGAAGCTTTCACCCCTTTTTAGTTTTGAAAGGATTTCTTTTGCTTCATTAATGGCTGATGTTGAATCGTTTCCTTGAATGTTAATAAGAATATGTCTGGCTCGTATGTATTCATCATTACCGTTACGCTCTTCAAGAATTTTGACAAGATGATATCCATCAAAATCACTGAAAGGCCCAACTATTTCTCCAACTTTTGCAGAGAATAATTTTTCTTCTTTTGTTGGACTTAATTCGCCGTGTTTGTAAAAGATTTCTGTTGTTGGCGTTTCAGAGTATGTATTTAATAGATCTAAGAAGTCGGCACCCGAGTGGACTTTTTTTAGTACATCTTCAAGTTCAGCTATTACTGATTGAGTATCTTTTGATGAAGGTACCTCAATAAATTTTACATATTTAAGTTTACGTGTAGGTTCAATTTTAAACTCTGATGAATGTTCATTATAGTATTTTTCAATATCAGTATCTGTTATATTTGCTTCTTCATCTGTTACATATTTGTTTGGGTCAAAGAATACATATTCCATATTAATTTTGAGATTCTGTTCGAGATATTTTTCGAACAATTCTGATTCAGAAACTCTAACACTTGCTAAAATTAAACTTTGTAGTTTTTCCTGCATCCTTTGTTTTTTCAAGCCCTGTTCGATTTGAATCCATATTTCTCTATTTCTCGGATCAGCGATGGCTGCTTCGTAAGCAGCTCTATTAAAAACACCGTTTGAATCAAGAAATTGTCTGTATAAAAACTCAGGTGGATTATCACCCTTTACCCACTCAACTATTTCCTGATCTGGTACGTCAATTCTAAGTCGTTTAATTTCTTCTTCAATAAGTGTTTGTGTAACAAGTGAATTCCATACCTCATCTCTAATGCGGTTAAGTGCATTTTCATCTGGTTCTTTTCCTGTTTGTTGTTTTTCTTGTTCTGAGCGCTGTCTTACAAGTTCAATAAATTCTTGATATGATATTTTTCGGCCATTAATTACACCTACATAATCGTGACTGCGAGATTTAAGTTCAAGATAATCCATACCCCACTCAAAAACTATAGTTAGAATAAATGCAACGACGAGCAAAATTAAAATCGTCGGCATATTGTCTCGCATTTTTGTCATTATTGGCATATTTCCGTGTTACTCCTTTTAATAATGATTAAAATTTATATTCTAAAATTATCTTAATATATATTAAATTTTTGATATAAGCAATAAATGAAATGAAAATTTTTTATTTTTAATATATTCCAAAAATTATTAAATTGGAACAAAAAAAAGAAGAAAGATATTTAAAATGGCAAAAGTCGATTTGTACGATGTTCCTCACATTAGTTCACTTCAAGATATGCTCATCAAATCAGCACAAAAATATTCCGATAAACTTGCTCTTGAAGATTTAAATGATACGCCAATTCCTAAGGTCACATATAACCAACTTTTAAGTAATGTGCTGAAATTTGGAACAGCTTTAAGAAACCTTGGTGTCAAAGAAAGAGGGAAAGTAGCAATTATTGGTGAAAATCGTGTTCAATGGGGAATAGCGTACCTTACTTGTGTGTCATTTAATTATGTTGTTGTGCCGATTGATAGAAAACTTTCTGAAAATGAAATTATGAATATAATACATGAATCTGAAGCTGAAGTAGTTGTATACTCGAGTGAATTTCATCCCCTGTTTTTAGAAAAATCAAAGATATTGAAACGAATAAAATTTTATATTTGTATGGATTATATAAAACCTGAAAAGAATTATTATTCAATGGTTGATTTATTATTTTCTTTAGAAAGGTGTAGTGTGGATGATTTACCGAAGATTAAACCTGATGAGCTTTCAGTAATATTATTTACATCTGGAACACTTGGTAAATCAAAGGGAGTTATGCTAAGCCAAAAAAATTTGACATCTAATTTGATAGCTATAGTAAGTGCGTTTTTTATTTATTCTGAAGATGGATTTTTATGTGTTTTATTAATTAGAGCATTTATAACAGGTGACGCTAAACAAGATCCGCTCGTGGCAAGAGGTTTGCGCGAATTTGGTTTTACATTCATTAGAGGTTATGGCTTAACAGAAAAATCTCCAATATTAACTCTAAATAGATTGAATAATTTTAAAGATAATTCAGCAGGATTACCTTTACCAAGTTTCGAGAATAAAATTGCAAATCCGGACTTAGAAGGTAACGGAGAAATTTGGGCAAAGGGTCCTAACATTATGCTTGGTTATTATAAAAACGAAAATGCTACTAATGAAGTAATGAAAATGGCTGGTTTAAAACAGGTGATGTTGGGTATATTGATGACGATGATTTTTTACATATAAATGGAAGGAAAAAAAATGTAATAATTTCGAAAAGTGGTAAAAATGTTTACCCTAAAGAAATAGAAGATGCATTAAATAGAGGTCCCTTTATCTTTGAATCTATGGTATATGCTGAACAAAATATTAAACATGGAGAAATAATCAAAGTACAAATTAATGTAGATGCTGAGGCATTTATAGAATTATCAGAAAAAGAAAATATTGAGATAAATGAAAAAGTCATATCTGATATAATTAGTAAAGAAATTCAAAAAGTTAATAAAGGTTTTGCTTCTTTTAAACGCGTACAGGATTTTATAATAAGGGATAAGGAATTTGAAAAAACTACCTCCCAGAAAATTAAAAGATGTGCAAATGTACCTGAGTAGTCACTTGATAGTTATGTTGTTAGTGATAGGTTCTTCAAGATTTTTAAATATATATATCGATGTAAGGGACAAGATTATTCCTGATACATAAAAGACCTTATTAAATCCAAAACTAGAAGCCATTAGTCCGCCTAAAATTGGTCCAATCATATTAGCTAAAACAAATAAGCTTGAAGCAATTCCCATTATACCAGCTTTACGAATAGAGATGCAATTTTTTGAAATGTAAGAATATAATGGAGGAATAATTCCACCCATAAACATACCCTGGATAGCACGTAATAAAATCAGTTGGATAATTGAATCCGTAGCTCCTTGCAACATATATGCGATAGCAGCACCGGTTATAGCAATTGGTAAGTTTTTTCGATAACCGCTCTTGTCTATTTTTCTTCCCCATATTGGTGAAGAGATTAACATAAATATTCCAAGAATTGAGAATGCTAATCCTGTAAAAGTTGAAAGAAAATTTGGTTTGATATTAAATGTCTCAATATAAAGTGCAAATATGGGTTGTATTAACATTACTGCAAACTGACTTATGAATATTAAAATAACTCCCAATCTGAGACCTGGTACTGAAAAAGTAAATTTGTAATTTTGTCTGACTGTGAAAGATTGAGATTCAGATTTTTTAAAATTTTCATCTTTCACAATTTTTATAATTAAGATCCCAGCGGAAAAGCAAATAAAAGCAGTTATTAAAAAAATTACTCTGTATGGTAAGGCATCTCCAAGTAGTCCTCCTATCATCGGACCTAAGATAGTACCGGCTGCAGTTGAGCTTTGTAAAATACCTATTGCATAACCGATTTTTTCCTCTGGAGTGTTTGATGATACAAGTGCCAGAGCCGAAGGAATGAATCCACTGATTGCACCCTGTATCATTCTGGCGATAAGAAGAAACTGTACATTAGGCGATAATGCTATTAGAATTTGTGAAATTCCTAATCCAAATATAGCTCTTATGACCATCAGTTTTCTGCCATATTTATCTCCCAGTGTACCCCAGTAGGGAGTCATAAAAAACGAAAGAAAAAAAGGTCCAGCAAATACTAATCCGCTCCAGCGTGCAACGGCTGTTTGGTTGGTAATTCCCAATTCTCTCACAAAAAATGGCAAGAATGGTACAACCAAATTCATTCCAGCCATTGTTAGAAATTGTGCGATCCAGAGTGAGTAAAGATTTTTTTTCCAGATTTCCATTTCAAAAAGATAAAAATATTGTTTAATAAATAAAAATTGTTTCCTTTGTATATTTTTTATATATTTAATTTGATAATTAGGAGAGCTAGGCTAATGGTAAGTCACCGGTCTTGAAAACCGGCGTCCGCAAGGACTTGGGGGTTCGAGTCCCTCGCTCTCCGCAATTAGTTGATCTATCAACAGTTGGTTGGTAGTTATTAAATATTGAGATCTTGTAAGTTGGATTATAAGATTAGCTTTAGTTCTTAATTTTAGATTGGATATAAATTTATGAAATCAAGTTTTCAAGAAAAATTGGCTCAACTGATATTAGATGAGATATCGGAGAGGTTAAAAAATAGAGCATATCTGAATGAAGTACTAAGAGATTTTTTGGAATTTCCCCCAGAAAAAGTGGCTGAAGAATTTTTGAATGAGTTCGAAAAATTTTTGGGGGGAAATATAAAAGAAGAAATTCTAGATCGCTTAAAATCAATTTATTTAAAAGAGATTCTACCACCAATTCAAGAAGGTGCAATCGAGGAGGAAAATATTCCCGGCACGATAAATCAGGAAATTGAACCTACTTCGCCACCTGCTGAATCTGCAACAATAGATGTAAGCGAAACCGTTGAGAAAAAATTAGTTAAGAAAGAGGATAAAATAATTGAAAGACCTGAAATTGAAGAACCCCAAATTGAAGATAAAGGCACAGCCGGGGTAACTAACATTACGGAAGAAACAATTAAGTCGGATCATGGTGTAACTCAGAAATTAATTCCCTCTGAACTTGAGATGGAAGAGTTGAAAGAAAAACCCTCAGTTTATTTTAAGAAAGAGAAAAAAACTAATATTGTCATATCAGCAAACGATTGGGTTTATTTATATGGATTCAGTTATGCACCTAATAGTGAAGGGAAAGGATATCCATCTATTGAATTGCCAATTAAAGGTGTTGACGAAAAAAATGTCGTATTTGGTTTGGACTATGGTGATGTGAGGTTATATTTAAGCAAATTACAATTTGAAAAATTTGTTATTGCTAAAACTGGTGAACATATATTAAATCCGAAAGAAGCAATTCCTTTAAAATATAATCATTCCTGCATTATAAATCAGATTCGTACAAATGAAATTATGGTTCCTCTGGAATTCTGGACGATTAAGATGGGCAGAGAGAAAATTGTAAGGACAATAGAAGAGCGATACTTAAATTTTTTACATAGTTTGATAGACATTCACGATGCAATCGATTGGGATGTAGAAGCGTCTGTTCTTGATAATGAATTGATGAAAATTTTAAGTGAACCTGCTGTTACAAGAACATCTGATTCGCGTTATGAAACGCGACATCCAAAAATACAGAAGATGGAAGTAAAACAATTTGAGAAGGTGCTTTTTAAAGAAAAAGAAATCGCCCAGAAAATCAATTTAACTCTGACTAAAGTAGCAAATAAAATTAAAGTTGATTATATTGTGACCCTCGAAAGTTCATTTTTGGATGGTTGGAAACCAATTTTAAGTGCAAGATATGTGGTCGGCAAAGAAAAACGCAAAGCGTTCTACCAATCAATACTTGATTTACAATCTGAATTTATGAATTACAAAGTGATGCTTACTGTAAATAGTCCTAAGGTACATTTTAAGTTTTAATTTTTTAATAATTATTTAATGTAATTATTAAAAAGATATTACTTAAATTTTTATATATACATCATAAATTTGAAATAATAAGTGAATAAATTATATCTAAAAGGCGATGAGTTATTTGAAAAAGCTACGGATTACTGTTTTATTGTAAATCAGGATGGGTTGATTTTGGATGTTAATCCCTCTGCTCAAGAAAAATTAAAGATATCTCTTGAGGATCTGACAAATAGACCAATTACGGAATTACTGTCATTGGAAACAAGGGAGAGTTTTAAAAAAGTTTTTAATAATACAATAAATGGAAACAATTCATCTATAATTGAGGCTGAATTACTTAGCTCATCCTTAGAAATTATTAATGTTTCGATTTCAATATTTAAATTAAATGGTAAAGAAGATAAAGCCGTTTATTTTGTTAGTGCTCGCGATATAAGTGAGCAACGAAGAGCACAATTGCAACTTTTGCGTTTTGCAAACGCTATTCATTATACAATTAATCCAATTGAGATAACAGATGTTGATGGAAAAATTATTTATGTTAATCCAGCATTCGAGAGGGTAACAGGTTATGCGAAACATGAATTAATAGGAAAGAATCCCAATATTTTGAACAGTGGTCGGCAACCAAAAGAGTTTTGGCAAAATATGTGGGAAACCATTTTAAAAGGAAAAGTGTGGACAGGTGAAATAGAAAATAAAACTAAAGATGGTAAACTAGTGAATGAGAGACTTTTGGTTTCTCCTATCATAGATCCGTCAGGTAAACTCATTGGTTTTTTAGGTATACATAATGATTTGACTGAACAGAAGAAGTTAGAAAATGAACTTGCTAAAGTCAGCGCATATATGGCTGCAATACTAGACGACTCCACTGATGCAATTATTGGTTTGGATTGCAATTTCAATATAAGGTCCTGGAACAAAGGTGCAGAAAAAATTTATGGTTATAAGGCAGAAGAAATACTCGGTAAAAACTTTTCAGTACTTGTTCCACCTGATTTAATTAAGAGTGGTGAACTGGAATACCTCAATGAAGAATTTAAGAAAAAAGGATATATAAGGAACTATGAAACAGAAAGACTGACAAAAGATGGAAAAAGAATATCAATCGAGTTGACTAGAACATTGGTTAAAGATTCAAATGGAAATGTTATCGGCAGTTCAGCCATTGTTCGCGATGTTACTGAGCTGAAAAAATTAAAAAGACAGATAAGTCACGCTGAAAAATTATCTGTAGTTGGTCAATTAGCCGCCGGGATTGCACATGAAGTTGGGAATCCACTTACTTCAATTTCATCAATAGTTCAGGTTATTCAGCGAACTACGAATGATACATTTGCAATTGAGAAACTGGAGCTTGTTAAAAATCAAATTAATAGAATTGCAAAAACAATTCGTGAGCTTGTTGATTTTTCAAGACCATCTAATTATGAGATTAGGCAAACAGATGTGAATAAATTATTACAAGATGCAGTCAATATTATACGATATGGAAAAAAATCTAAGGATATTAATTTTGTACTTGAGTTAAGCAATAAAATTCCTAGAATAACCCTTGTTCAGGATCAAATTATTCAGGTTTTTATAAACCTTTTATTGAATGCGGTTGATGCAATGGAAGGTAAACCTGGTGAAATCAAAGTAAAATCAGAGCTATTTGGTAATCATATTAAAATTCATTTTATCGATAAAGGAAAAGGTATTCCAGATGAAATTAAGAATAAAATATTTGAGCCATTTTTTACAACAAAGAAAGTTGGCGAAGGTACAGGTCTGGGTTTATGGGTAAGTTATGGAATCGTAAAAAATTTTGGTGGCGATATTGATTTTGAAAGCAGAATAGGTGAAGGAAGTATATTTACAATTAGTTTACCAATATCTTAACAAATTTTTAATAGTATGAAAAAGAAAATATTAGTGGTTGATGACGAATCCATAATACGAGAATCCTTGGTATTCGTCCTCAGTAAGGAAAATTATGAAGTTGATGAAGCTTCTAATGGATTGCAGGCACTGGAAAAAATAAAATCTGACAATTTTGATTTGTTGATCACAGATATTGAAATGCCTGAGTTAAAGGGAATTGAATTATTGGAGAAAGTCAGACAATACTCACCAGATACATTTGTTATTTTAATTACTGCTTACGCATCAATTGAAACAGCAATATCTGCGTTTCGAAAGGGTGCGTCAGATTATATATTGAAACCACTTGAATTTGAGGATTTGTTACACAGGGTGAAAAAAATATTTGAATATAAAGAACTTCTTCAGGAAAATATAAATTTACGAGCAGAATTAAATAGGGAATATGACTTCTCAAATATTGTTGGGAACAGTCCTGCCATGAAACAAGTTTTTGAACTTGTAAAAAAAGTATCGAAAACAGATGGGACTGTGTTAATCACAGGTAAAAGCGGGACAGGGAAAGAATTAATTGCAAGAGCTATTCATTACAATAGTAAGCGAGCAAGCCAAAAATTTGTTGCAATAAATTGTGGTGCAATTGTGGAAACTCTTTTTGAGAGTGAATTATTTGGTCATAAAAAAGGGTCCTTTACAGGTGCTACTTCGGATAAAGAAGGACTTTTTAAAATCGCCGACGGTGGTACAATCTTTCTTGATGAGGTAAGTGAAATACCAATTCATTTACAGGTCAAACTTTTACGTGTAATAGAGGAAAGGGAAGTTTTACCTGTCGGGAGTACTACTCCTATCAAAGTAGATGTCCGAATTATCACCGCCTCAAATAAATCGCTTAGCGAATTGGTTGAAGAAGGTAAATTTCGGGAGGATTTGTTTTATCGTTTAAATATTGTAGAAATACATTTACCTGCTCTTGAGGAGAGAAAGGAAGATATTGCCCTATTGATCCAGCATTTCATAAAAAAACATGGTAAGAGAATGGGTAAAGTTGTACACGGGGCAACAAATGAGGTTGTAAGGGTTCTAATGAACCATACATGGAGAGGTCAAGTGCGTGAGCTTGAAAATATTATTGAACGGGCACTGATATTTGCTGAAAGTGATTATCTAACTCTTAAAGATTTACCAGAAGAATTCAGGGTTAAGGCAACAAAAAATTTTTTACAGACATCTTCGAAACTTAAAGATAAGATCAGAGAGTTTGAACGAGATTATATTAAAAGCAGGCTTGAGTTTCATCAATACGATAAAAATCTGGTTGCAAGCGAGCTTGGAATTAGTGTATCATCCCTTTATCGTAAAATAGACGAGTTAGGTATTAGTTGAAGTATTATCAAAATTGAAAAAACTAAGGATACATATTTTTAAAATTAGGAATCCCGTAACTCAATTTTTTAAAAAATAAGGATATTATTATGGCATATTTATTGAATTTTACTAATATAAAGGTAATTAGTATATGGATATAGGTTTAATATTATTAATTTTTGCATTTGCTATTTCACTTATTACAGCTTATTTCTATTTTCAAGCTGCAAGAGGTGATATACAATCTCTGAAAATAGCCAGAATTATATATAAATTAAACACAGTCATTCTACTTGTTGTAAGTGGTTATCTATTATATCTTTTGTTGTCGCATCAATTTAACTACGATTATGTATATAGATATAGTTCCCGTTCATTACCAACTGGATATCTAATTTCTGCTTTCTGGGCTGGTCAGGAGGGTTCATATTTGCTGTGGGTTTTATACTTGGGATTGTTAGGTATTCTTTTTATGAGAGGTGTTGGTAAATACGAATCTTATTCAATGATTGTAGTATCGTTAGCAAAATCCTTCTTAATTTTGTTAATGATAGATAAAAGTCCTTTCGAATTATTACCAGTTACTCCACCCGATGGTGCTGGATTGAATCCATTACTGCAGGATCCATGGATGGTGGTGCACCCACCTATATTATTTATTGGTTATGCTTCAAGTACTTTTCCTTTTGCATTATCTATTGCTGCAATTCAAAAAAACGACTATGTAAATTGGATCAAACATGCTTTAAGATGGAGTCTAATAGTCTCCATAACACTTGGTGCAGGTATAATCATCGGTGGATTCTGGGCATATGAAGTGCTGGGATGGGGTGGATACTGGGGCTGGGACCCTGTAGAAAACTCATCTCTGGTTCCGTGGTTAGTGACATTAGCTTTATTTCATGGAATTTTAATTCAAAAGATGAAAAACTCACTTGTACGTTTTAACCTTTTTCTTTCAATCTTAGCTTTTGTTTTGGTTATTTATGCAACATTCTTAACACGTAGTGGTGTATTAGCAAATTTTTCAGTTCATTCTTTTGCTGGCGAAGGGCAAAACCATTTATTAATTGGTTTTATGTTGATAACATTAGTTGTGAGTTTATTTTTATTTTTTAAGAACTTTGAAAAAGTTCAAACTAATAGTTTTGATCCTTTTAAGTTGAATCGTGAAAGTGGGCTTTTCTGGAGCATGGTAGTTTTATTATTAAGTGGATTGTTTACATTCATCGGCACATCTTCTCCCATAATCACTGGAATTTTTTCTTCCTCACCGACTCCAGTAGAAACTACATTTTATAATCGAGTGAATTTCCCGTTGGGAATATTAATATTGTTGCTATTGGGTATTACACCACTCCTTTTATGGGGAAATTCAAAAATGGAGTCTTTCGTTAAATATTTTAGTATTTCTGTAGCTTTTGCTCTTGGAAGTACAGCTTTTGCCTATGTTCTTGGTGTAAGAGAAATTAAAATCTTGATATATATAACTGCATCAACATTTGCGATTGTTTCAAATTTTTTAATGTTACTTTTACATTTAAAAGTGAACATTATTAATATTGGTGGCCCTTTAGCACATTTTGGAGTTGCGTTAATGTTTTTGGGAATAATAGTATCAGGTAATTTTGATAGAACTGAAAGGGCTTTACTAGAATTGCATAAACCTTCAAAGATTGGTGAATATCAATTAATTTATCATGGCATTTCAAATAATCCATCTGGTAAGACTGAAATAAATATTGAAATGCAAAAGGACGGGAAGAGTATAAATAAGAAACCTAAGCTTTATTTTAGCACTTATAATAATGCATGGATGCGCGAACCGGATATTACAATATTTCCTCTTTATGACTTATATATTTCGGTAATGGATAGACAACAATCTTTAGATGAAAATTCAAACAGACTTATTTTAAAGAAAGGTGATACTCAAGAATTTGAAAACTATGAGCTAACCTTCCAGAATTTTGAATTTGAAAATCATGGAATGGATGAGGACATTAAGATTGCTGCAAATATAAATGTTAAATATAACGGTAAGAATTTTGTAATAAAACCTGCAATGTTATATCAAAAAAATCAAAAAATATCTGATCCTGTGGATTTGCCATCCGATTCAGCAAAAAAGTCGGTTGCATTATCTGATATTAATGCTGATGAAAAAATGATAGCTCTATTATTCTATGGATTCAGTAATTCAGGATCGAAGGTGATCGACTATGTTCTTGTTGAGTTTACGGTGAAACCATTTATGAATTTTGTCTGGTTTGGTGCCATTATTTTAATACTTGGTTCTGTTATTGCATATGTTCGAAGGGTAAAAGAAAATAAAACAAATAACGAAAATTATGGCAGAACGAATCTTAATAGTTGATGATGAAGAGATCATCCGTGATTCGATATCCTTTATACTTCAGAAGGAAAATTATGATGTAGAAACGGCAGAAAATGGTATGGAGGCACTTACAAGACACTTGAATACTCCGTTTGATATAGTCATTACTGATTTGGAAATGCCAGAAATGAAAGGTATTGAATTGTTGGAAAGAATTCATCAAGCGACACCGGAAACATTCGTGATTATAATTACTGCTTTTGCCTCTGTGGAAAGTGCAATATCTGCATTAAGAAGTGGGGCATTTGATTATTTAATAAAACCAATTGATTTTGATGATTTATTATTTAGGATTAATAGAATAAAAGCGCATAAAAATTTAATTCTTGAAAATAATCGATTAAAAAAAGAAATAAATCAAGATTTTGACTCAGACAATATCATCGGTAAGAGTCAGGCAATGAAAAAAGTTTTTGAAATTGTTCAATATGTATCTAATTCTTGTGGTAATGTGATTATTTATGGTAAAAGTGGTACAGGCAAAGAATTAATTGCTCGAGCTATACACCGAAATAGTCCTAGGAAAGACTATCTATTCGTTCCAGTTAATTGTGGAGCCATAGTTGAAACATTATTTGAGAGCGAATTATTTGGTCATAAAAAAGGTGCCTTTACTGATGCTATTTGCGATAAAGAAGGATTTTTCAAATTGGCAGATAAAGGGACTCTATTCTTAGATGAAATTAGTGAAATTCCTTTGAGCTTGCAAGTAAAATTACTTAGAGCTATTGAAATGATGGAAATATATCCAGTAGGTGATTCAAATCCGCTTAAAGTTGATGTCAGAATAATTGCCTCCACAAATAAAGATTTAAATAAGCTAGTGGAAGAAGGAAAATTCAGGGAAGATTTATATTATCGACTGAATGTTGTACAAATAAACCTTCCATCATTGTCTGAAAGAAAAGAAGATATACCACTGCTAATCAATTACTTTATTCAAAAATATAACAGGCAAATGAACAAAAATATCAGAGGCGTAGAGAATGATGCACTAAAGGCATTGATAAATCATACTTGGAAAGGTGAAGTTAGAGAACTTGAAAATGCTATTGAACGATCAATGATATTTGCTTCAGGCGAAAAAATTTCCTTAACTGATTTGCCAGAAAATATAATTAACGAACACAGAGAAAATTTTAAAGGAGATGTCCGGTCTCTGGACCAAGCAATTAAGGAATTCGAAAAAAATTATATTGAAAAAGTATTAAAATATTTTAATAATGATAAAGAGAAAACAGCTCGAGCTTTAAACATTAGTGTATCAACATTGTATAGGAGATTACAAGAATTAGGTATTGTTCATAAGGAAATTATGAAAAGTTATTACGATACATGATTTATGATCTATTGAAGTTTTTCAGGAAATCAAATAAACAGCTGTTTTTAAAATAAAATCATTTTTCGCGTTCTTTAATTAAATAATTTAATCAGTCATAACAAAAACTAAAGTGAGGTCTATATGAAAAACTTCAAAATAATTTTGTTTTTGATAGTTCTTTTGATTTGTTTTAATCAATCTTTTCCACAGAAAGCAGCTATCAAGATCGAAGCTATGTCGATCCATAAGCTGCATGAATTAGGATTACCGAATCCTAATAATTGGGATTATGTTTCTACTGGCTTGAGTACAGTTGGTGTTGGTACAATGGTGTGGTTAACTGGTTGGGATACAACGGGTAATACGGCATTTAAACCAGCAAATTCATATTTGTGGGAATTTGAATCAAAACCATCCGGGTCTTTAACCGACTTTACCTCAGCTAATACGCAATTGACTTCGTTCCAACCTGATCTGGTCGGTGACTATATTGTTCGATTGACAATTACAACCGATTTGGGTACAAATTCTACCACACAAAAAATTACTGCATCTAATTATACAGGAACTAATTGGAAAAACGTGGCTGGAGCTGGTTTTAATTGCGCTTCTTGTCATGCTACTGCGACCCCCACCGTATATACTACTTGGAAGACTTCTGATCATGCAACAATGTTTGAACGTGGTATGAATGGTCAGCTTTCTCCCTACTGGGGCGAAAGTTGCTTCAAATGCCACACAACAGGTTACAATTTAAACTCAATGGCGGTTAATGGTGGATTTGATGATGTAGCACAAAATGTTGGATTTATTTGGGATGAATGGAAACCCGGTCGCGCAGGTTTGTTTGATTCACTTCTAACTACTGATAAGAAAACTCTAAGCCTTGTAGCAGGAATTACATGTGAGAGTTGCCATGGTCCAAAAGATCCTTTACATTTTGGAGCTGGTACACAGCCAAAAACAATGGATGCTGGCGTTTGTGCGCAGTGTCATGATGAACCATGGCGGTATAATCGTTATGTGCAATGGGAAAATTCCGGACATAGCGAAGCAATATGGTCAAATTCATTCAGAACTACAGGAGCTCCTGTAGGTACAAACTATAATTTGAATGCTTGTGTGCGTTGCCACGATGGACAAGCATTTGTTAATTTCACAAAAGGTAAACCTTTTGATAATAGTGTTGCTGCTGGTTATGGTCCACTTGCACACACAAAGATTACCTGTCAAACCTGTCATGAACCTCATTCAATGGGACTTCGAACTGCACCAGCTTCCTCAGATACTCTTGGAAATGGCTATGATTATTCAAGTTTCAATTTTGGTGATGGGAAAATTTGCGTAAATTGCCATAAATATCGTAGAAATAACCAAAGCTATGTTCTGACCCCAATGAGTCCATTCTGGGGTCCACATTATAGAGGTGCTACTGATATATTCCTTGGACAGAATGGTTATACATTTGGTGCAAATCTACCTTCAAGTATTGCACATCAAAATGTAGAAAATACATGTGTAGGATGCCATATGTCCGCTACTCCTGATACAGGGACACCAGCTCGCGACAAAATTGGTATGCATACTTGGAATATGCGCTATGTATCCGACACTCAAGTGGAATATCATAATGTGACTGGATGTATTTCCTGCCATTCTGGAATTAACAAGTTTGAAGATATTTTTGCTTCATATGACTATGATAAAGATGGAAATACTGAACCTTTTATTGTTGAAGTAAATGGTTTACTTAAAAAGTTAGCAAAATTATTACCACCATTTGGAAGCGAAACTATAAATCGGAATTTAATTAGTGCAAGTCCAGACTCAGCATTATTCAAGAAAGCCTTCTGGAATTATTTGTATGTTAATTACGATGGTAGCAATGGTGTGCATAATCCAAAATATGTGGTTTCTTTATTGCAAAATACTATAGAAAATGTTTATTATGCGGTATTTGCAGGTCAAATTGGTGCCATCCAGGATGTGCCAAACGACCAGGGTAAACAAGTTCAGATTATCTGGTATAAATTCCCTGGTGAAACCGATACACTAAATCCAATTAAGACATATGCAATTTGGAGAATGGACGATAGCCCGATTGGTAAGGCAAAGGAAATTAATGATTTTAAGGATATTGACTATAAATATCTAAATTCCGGTCAACAATATAATGTAGCTGGAATTGTTTGGACATTTGTAGGCTGGACTCCAGTGGCAGGTTTTGACCTTTACTCTGTTAATGTTCCAACGTTATATGACTCAACTGTTGAGAATGGTATTTACTGGACTAAATTTAAGATTTCTGGACATGCTGCTGACTATACACCACTTGTTTGGTCTAAAGTAGATTCGGGATATTCAGTGGACAATTTGGTCCCCAATCCACCGCTTGGTTTGACAGCAAAGATGGTAGTTGATGCGGTAAAACTTGAATGGCAGGAAACATCAGATCCGGACATTAAATACTTTGCCATATACAAAGGTTTAACACCTGATTTTGATTATGAAAATACTCCACCAATTGGTACAACCACGCAGACTTATTTTGTTGATTCTGATGTACAGCAAGGTGTAAAATATTACTATGTTGTTAGAGGTGTGGATTTCTCCGGAAACAAAGGTAAGGTCTCATTAGTCTCGATAACGGTCTTAGATGTTAATAATAATATTGAATTGCCAACAAGTTTTGCTTTAGGCCAAAATTATCCAAATCCATTCAATCCAAGTACAAGTATTAAATATCAAGTTCCTGTTGCTGGTAATGTAAAGATTACTGTTTACAATGCTATTGGACAGGAAATTGTTACTTTAGTAAATCGCAATCACGAAGCTGGTTATTATACAATTTCTTGGAATGGAATAGATAAGTCTGGAAATCTAGTCCATAGTGGTATTTATCTTTATAAGATGGTTGCTGGTAATTATACTGCTGTTAAGAAAATGTTATTCCTGAAGTGATATCCTTTTAACGAGAATTTAAAGTCGGAATCTTTTAAGATTCCGACTTTTTTTATTTCTAAAAATAGAAATTTTCATTTTAAAATTCTTAATTTTAGTAAATGTTTGCTGAAATTTATTTATTTTTTGAATGATAGGTTGGCATAATAATTGGAAATTATTTTAATTAAATGAGAAACCAGAATCCCAAAATATTCATATATAGTACAGATTTAGATTTTTGTAATAGCATTTCGTTATTACTTCAATCAAAGTATCAAATAAGTTATTCCACGAATGCGATAAAGTTTGCAGAATATGATGTTGATCTCATAATTATTGATATTCCTTTTTCAGATGTCAAAATATTAAACACATTGAAAGATATTAAAAATACAAAACCTGAAATAAAGATTTTATTATTATATATATATAGGATTAATGAAGTTGAGATTGAGAATGGTTATAGGAAATATTCTGATCTACTATTATATAAACCGATCGATATTATGCAATTAACACTTGCTGTAGAAAATTTAATTTTTGAAAAAACAAAAGGGTCTCTATCAAAAATAAGAAAAATTTTATGAAAATTTACATCTCACAAATATTCGTATTGACTGTGTTAATTATACTCCAAACAACAGTATCTCGGTCTCAAAATAATGATGACTGTTTATCATGCCATAGTGATAAGTCTTTAACAATGTTAAAAGCTGGAAAGACGATATCTTTATGGATCAACGAAGAAGAATTTTCGAAATCTGTGCATTCAGTACTTGAATGTATTGATTGTCATAGTGGTTTTAATCCCAATGAGATTCCGCATGCAAAAAAAATTAAAACAGTTAAATGTTTGAACTGTCATGATGGGGATAGGATTAATTTATATACTCAAAGCGTTCATGCCAGAGTTAAGGGTGGTGCACAATGCAAAGATTGTCATGGTAGTCACGATATAATTTCTTTAGAGGATTTGAGAAAGTCAGAAAATAGACAGAGAGAAGCTCAATTATGTGGTAGATGTCATAGCGAAGTTGTGACGCATTACTTGGATAGTGATCATGGGAAAGCTTTAATTGCTGGTGTAAAAGGTGCTCCATTTTGTACTGATTGCCATGGTGAACATACAATCCAAACAGTGACATCAGAAGAATCACAAGTGAGTCGACAAAATGAAGCATTAATGTGTTTGAAGTGCCACCTTGATAATCCAGATGTACGAGCATCTGTTAGCCCAACTGCAAGTTTTATAAAAGGATACACAGAAAGTGTGCATGGGATTGCTTTAAAAGCTGGAAAGTTAAATTCCGCTACCTGTAGTGATTGTCATAGTGCCCATGATGTGAAAAAAGGTAGTAACTCAGCTTCCATGGTTTATAAAAATAATATTGCAATGACCTGTGGAAAATGTCATCAGGAACAAAGCAAGTTATATTTAGAAAGTGAACATGGGAAAGCGTTAGATAAAGGTGTATTTTCATCTGCTACATGTACTGATTGTCATGGGGAACACAAAATTTTACCTCACGACGACCCCAATTCGCCGATTGCTGCTATGAATGTTTCGGGGCAGGTTTGTAAACCATGTCACGAATCTGTGAAATTAACAGAGAAATATGGAGTTGCTGGTAATCGCTTTGCAACTTTTTCAGATAGTTATCATGGCTTAGCTGTAAAAGCCGGAGATGTATCAGTGGCGAATTGTGCATCATGCCATGGGTACCATGATATCAAAGGTTCAACAGACCCTACATCTCGAATTCATAAATCAAATTTGGCAAAAACTTGTGGGAGTTGTCATCCAGGAGCAAATGAAAATTTCACTAAAGGTGCAGTACATCTAAATGTTAAATCAAAAGAAGAACCATTACTCTATTTTGTTTCCACGACTTACATTATTTTGATTATTACGATAATTAGTGGGATGTTCTTTCATAATTTGTTAGATTTCATTAAAAAAGCCAAAAGACAATTGATGATACGAAGGGGACTTATTCCTCAACATCGAGTTAGTCGCAGATTGTATTTGCGCATGACGGTTTCTGAACGTATACAGCATTTATCCTTGATGCTGAGTTTCTTTACACTAGTTATTACTGGTTTTATGCTAAAATATCCAGATGCCTGGTGGGTTGTGTCAATAAGAAACATAAGTTCACATATTTTCGAGATTCGTGGAATATTACATCGTGTGGCTGCGGTAGTGATGATTTTAGCAAGTCTTTATCATGTTTATTATATAAGTTTTACTGAAAGAGGACGGCAGCTCATTAAGGATTTGCTTCCAGTCCGAAAAGATATAATAGATGCAATTGCTGTTCTTAGGTACAATTTAGGATTAAATAATACAAAACCAAAATTTGATCGTTTTAGTTATATAGAAAAAGCTGAGTACTGGGCTTTAGTATGGGGCACGATTGTTATGGTAATCACTGGTTTCATATTATGGTTTGATAATACATTTATTGGTTTATTAACAAAATTGGGTTGGGATGTTGCAAGAACAATTCATTATTATGAAGCTTGGTTGGCAACACTTTCAATTTTTGTTTGGCACATTTATTTTGTAATTTTTAATCCTGATGTATATCCTATGAATTTGGCATGGATTAAAGGAACTCTAACAGAAACAGAAATGGAAGAAGAACACGCGCTTGAATTAGAAAGAATAAAGCGAGAAGAAAGAAAAATTCTGGAAGCTGAAAAAGCACAAATTACGGAAGATTAAATCATTAAAATGTAATTACTTACTTTAGAGATTTTTTAAATAAAGTAGTAATTTTTGCTTATAAGTAATATTTTCTGTAATTTATAATCGTAATATTTAACTAAAAAAATATGCCCTTTTAAGCATCATTTCACAGGGTAAAATTTTAAAGTTCTCATCTACATTATAATCTTAGAAAACAAATTCATGCGGAAGTTTAGTGATCAAAAATTCCGCAACGGTAAGAAATCTTACTTCGTTCTTAAGGTTAATAATAAAATTAAAGGATAATATAAATGATTCGTAAACAAGATGCTTTAGATTATCATTCACTCGGTCGTCGCGGTAAAATTGAAGTGATCCCGACTAAACCTTGTGCTACACAAAGAGACCTCTCATTAGCTTATTCTCCTGGGGTTGCAGAACCATGCATGGAAATTTATCGAAATCCAGAAGATGCTTATATCTATACTGCAAAAGGAAACCTGGTAGCTGTAGTCAGTAATGGCACAGCAGTATTAGGATTGGGAGATATTGGTGCTCTTGCCGGTAAACCTGTAATGGAAGGGAAAGGAGTATTATTCAAAAGATTTGCTGATATTGATGTTTTTGACATTGAAATTGACTCCCATGATACTCAGGAAATCATTCGAACAGTAAAATTACTTGAACCCACTTTTGGTGGGATAAATCTGGAAGATATTAAAGCTCCTGAATGTTTTGAGATTGAGGAGGAATTAAAAAGAATTATGAGTATTCCAGTTTTTCATGATGATCAGCATGGAACTGCTATAATTAGTGGTGCAGCATTGTTAAATGCTTTAGAATTGGTTGGCAAAAAAATAGAAAAAATCAAAGTTGTTTTTAGTGGTGCAGGTGCTTCTGGAATCGCATGCGCGAAGTTTTACGAAACCCTAGGAGTAAAACACGATAATATAAGGCTGGTTGACACAAAAGGAGTTATATACAAAGGCAGGAAAGAAGGAATGAATAAATATAAAGAGTACTTCGCTGTCGACACTGATGAAAGAACACTTGCAGATGCAATGAAAGGTGCAGATGTTTTTTGTGGTGTTTCCGTTAAAGATTTGGTAACGAAAGAAATGGTCCGTTCAATGGCTGACAATCCAATTGTATTTGCGATGGCAAATCCAGATCCAGAGATTACATATCCCGATGCTCTTGCTGCAAGAGATGATGTAATTATGGGAACTGGCCGTTCGGACTACCCCAACCAAGTAAACAATGTACTGGGTTTCCCATTCATTTTTAGAGGCGCTCTTGATGTTAGAGCTCGACAGATTAACGATCACATGAAAGTTGCTGCTGCTATTGCATTGGCAAAATTAGCAAAAGAAGATGTACCTGATTCGGTGATACGTGCTTATGGTGGAAAAAGAATTGAATTTGGAAAGGAATATATTATTCCAAAACCGCTTGATCCTCGAGTCCTGCTTTGGGAAGCACCTGCAGTTGCAAAAGCTGCAATGGAAACTGGAGTAGCACGACTTGAAATAAAAGATTTTGAAGCTTATCGAGATTCACTTGAAGCTAGACTTGGAAAATCACGCGAGGTTATGAGAATATTCATTCATAAAGCTAAAAAGTCACCTAAGAAAATTGTATTTCCAGAGGGTGAAGAACCCAAGATCCTTAGAGCAGCACAAATTGTTCTTGACGAAAATATAGCTCAACCTATTCTACTTGGTGATCCAGAAATTGTTCAATCGAAAGCTCAAGAATTAGGTGTAAATTTAGAAGGCTTAGAAATAGTGAATCCAACGACAGCTAAAAGTTATAATACTTATGTAGAAAACTTTTATGAATTAAGAAAGAGAAAAGGTATTACACATTTTGATGCACTGCGTTTAATGAAAGTTCCAAATTATTATGGTATGATGATGGTCCGGCAGGGTGATGCGGACGGATTAATTTCCGGTTTAACTCAACATTATCCAGACACTGTAAGACCAGCTTTACAGATAATTGGTCGGCGTGAAGATACGGATGTAGTAGCCGGACTATATATGTTGATATTTAAAAATCAGATTATATTCATTGCTGATGCCACAATTAATATAGAACCAAATGCAGAGGAATTAGCTCAGATAGCAATTCTTACAGCACAAAAAGTTCGTCAATATGACGTAGAACCTAGAATTGCAATGCTATCATTCAGTAATTTTGGAAGTGTGCATCATCCACTTGCAGAAAAAGTAAGAAATGCTGTTGAAATTGTAAAAAAGAAGATGCCAAATTTAATTATTGATGGAGAAATGCAGGCTGATACTGCAGTTACACCTGAAATTATTAATGAAATTTATCCTTTCAGTAATTTAAAAGGCGGTGCAAATGTTTTAATTTGTCCTGATCTGACATCAGCTAATATTGCATATAAATTGCTCGCACATCTTGGAGAAGCTACCGCTGTTGGTCCGATACTTATGGGTATAAAGAAACCTGTATATCTCTTGATACCAGGAAACGATGTTCAGGACATAGTCAATATTACTGCAATGGCTGTTCAGGATGCGCAACTTATTGATTAATTTTAAAATATCATAAGGAGTATTAAAATGGCAGTAAAAGGAACTGTTAAGATAGATATAGAAACTTGTAAAGGTTGTGAACTTTGTGTTGAAGCCTGTCCACAAGAAAGTCTCGCAATGTCCAAGGAAATTAATGCAAAAGGGTATCATTATGCGGTTTTGGTAAAAGATAATTGCACAGGTTGCATAAACTGTGCATTAGTATGCCCTGATGCTGTAATAACTGTATATCGGACAACTAAGAAAAAAGAAAAAGTCACCATAGCAACTATTAAAGATGTTAAAGAGAATATCAGAATCACTATAGATAATCCTGATGTGCCAAATGGTGAAGGGAGACTGGATTTATGAGTGAAGTACGATTAATGAAGGGTAATGAAGCTGCAGCTGAAGCGGCAATACGCGCAGGTTGTGATTGTTACTTTGGTTATCCTATAACACCCCAATCTGAAATTATCGAATACCTGTCTGATCAAGGTCGAAAACGTGGTATGATTGTAATGCAAGTAGAAAGTGAGGTAGCTGCTATTAATATGATTTATGGTGCTGCTGGTGCTGGAGCAAGGGCAATGTCATCATCTTCCAGTCCTGGTATCAGTCTTATGCAAGAAGGTATTTCTTATATCGCTTGTGCAGAATTACCTTGCTTGCTCATTAATATCAACCGTGGTGGTCCTGGATTGGGTACAATTCAACCTTCTCAGGGGGATTATTTTCAAGCAGTAAAAGGTGGTGGACATGGAGATTATCATCTTATCGTACTCGCGCCTGCAAGTGTTCAGGAAATGGCTGATTTCGTTTATCTTGGTTTTGATTTAGCCGATAAATATCGTAATCCTGTTATGATACTTGCTGATGGCGCCTTAGGGCAAATGATGGAACGTGTAGAGTTCAAAGATTATAATATTTCAGAACATAAATTACCTAAACAATGGGCAACCACAGGAAAAACTCCAGATCGTGAACCAAACATAATAACTTCACTTCATATACAATCAGAAGAGATGGAGAAGATAAATCTACGATTACAACAAAAGTATAGAACAATTGAACAAAATGAAGTAAGATATGAACTATTAAATACTAATGATGCTGAGTATCTATTTGTAGCTTTTGGGTTGAGTGCTAGAATTTGTCAGAAAGCTATGGATATAGCAAGAACTGAAAATATTAAAGTCGGGTTGTTAAGACCAATAACTCTTTATCCCTACCCGTACAAAATTTTAAATCAATTGGCTTCTAAAATTAAAGGTGTATTAGTTGTGGAAATGAACGCTGGACAAATGGTTGAAGATGTAAAGTTAGGCATTGAAGGTAAAGTACCAGTTGATTTTTATGGTCGTATGGGTGGTATTGTTCCAACACCTGAAGAAATAGTCTTAAAATTAAAAGAATTAATACAAAAAACTTCAAAATAAAACTTAGGAGATTCCTTATGTTAAATAGAGATGATTTAATGCTTGAAGAGATGGAAGTCGTTTGGGAAAAACCGGAAACCCTGACTGATGTTAAAATGCATTATTGTCCTGGTTGTGGTCATGGTGTAATTCATAAAATTTTAATGGAAGTTGTGCAGGAATTGAATATTCAGGATAAGACAATAGGTGTAGCACCAGTTGGCTGTTCTGTTTTAGCATACCATTATATGAATATCGATATGCAAGAAGCTGCACATGGAAGAGCAACTGCAGTGGCAACAGGAATCAAGAGATTTTTACCTGATAAGTTGGTGTTTACTTATCAAGGTGATGGTGATCTTGCTGCTATTGGTACTGCTGAAACTATTCATGCCTGTAACAGAGGTGAAAACTTTTTAATTATATTCATTAATAATGCAATTTACGGAATGACTGGCGGGCAAATGGCACCCACATCTTTACTTGGTATGGTTACCAGCACTACACCTGAAGGAAGAGAAGTAAAGACACAGGGTTTTCCTTTCAAAATTACTGAAGTAGTTGCACAGCTGCCTGGAACATACTATGTTACGAGACAATCAGTACATACAGCTAATGCAGTAAGGCATTTTAAAAAAGCAGTAGAGAAAGCTTTTAGATATCAAATGGAGAATAAAGGTACCTGTTTAATTGAAATAGTCTCAAATTGTCCATCTGGCTGGAAAATGACCCCGGTTCAGGCAAATAAATGGCTCGAAGAAAATATGTTCCCTTATTTCCCGCCAGGAGACCTTAAGGTAGATGGGAAAATTGTAGAGAAAAAAACTCAACAACAAAAATGAAAGGTAATCTGAATATGACTTACGAGTTAATATTTGCAGGTTTTGGTGGTCAAGGCGTTCTTTCAATGGGACAAACTTTAGCTTATGCTGCTTTAATGGAAAATAAAAATGTAACTTGGATGCCTTCATATGGACCTGAAATGCGTGGTGGTACTGCTAATTGTATTGTGATCGTTTCAAATGAAAGAATTAGTTCGCCAATTATATCTACATTTGATGTCTTGGTGGCTTTGAATCAGCCGTCACTTGATAAATTTGAATCGAAAGTAAGACCAAATGGCTTGATAATTTACGATAGTACAAATATACTCAATCCACCCACAAGAAAGGATATAGAAATATATCCCATACCTGCTAGCGAAGAAGCAAATAAACTTAAAAATATGAAGATTATGAATATGGTAGTGCTGGGAAGTTTACTTGAATTAAAACCAATAGTGACTAACGAATCGATTTTAAATGCACTTAGAAAAGTATTACCTGAAAGATATCATTACCTAATACCTTTGAATGAAACCGCTCTTAAAAGTGGAGCAGAATTAGTTAAGTCATTAATAACCAGCTGAGGTAAATATGAATATATGTGAACATACCTGCAAGGGCTTATGTAAAGCACTTGAATTAGCTATAGATCAAGAATCTAAATCATTAAATGATTTAAAACGCTTCTTTAATGAATGTGATTTTCCAGATGTGAAAATATTATTAAATGATATAATTACATCTAAAGAAAAAAATATTTTGCAAATGAAGGATAAAGCAGAGGATATAAGAATACGATTTAATACACTTGATCAAATCAGTGAAAGCTTCTAAATAAGATAAATTTATTTCTTTTACTATAACTTATAAACAAATAGGGAAAAATTCATATGGCAAAGTATCTTATTGCCTGGTTACCAGGTGATGGTGTGGGTAAAGAAGTATGCGAAGCAGCTAAAATTGTTTTAGATAAAATCAACCTGGATGCAGAATATATTCACGGTGATATTGGTTGGGAGTTCTGGTGTAAGGAAGGTGATGCATTACCGCAACGAACCATAGAACTCTTAAAAAATTGTGATGCCGCACTCTTTGGCGCAATTACATCTAAACCAATTAAAGAAGCTCAAAAAGAGTTAATACCTGAATTACAATCCAAAGGTTTAACATACCGTAGTCCAATTGTTCGTATGCGCCAGCTATTTGATCTTTATATTTGTCTACGCCCTTGTAAAGCTTATCCGGGAAATCCACTGAATTATAAAGAAGGTATAGATCTTGTTGTTTTCAGAGAAAATACAGAAGATTTATACATCGGTGTTGAATTTGATAAGATACCTGAATTAATGTTTACTTTTCCGGAGTTTTCAAAAATTCCAAAAGATGCAAAGATTTCAATAAAAGCGAATACAAAAAAAGGTTGCGAAAGAATAATTAGGGCAGCATTTGAGTTTGCCAGAAAAAATAAAAGGAAAAAAGTGACAATTGTTCATAAGGCTAATGTCGTCAGAGTTACTGATGGTTTATTCCTTGAAACTGCTCGCGAAGTTGCAAAGGATTACCCGGAAATTGAAATGGAAGATGCAAATATTGATGCTATGACTATGTGGTTATTAAAGAATCCTTTTAACTATGATGTTCTGGTTGCACCAAATCTATATGGGGATATAATTTCGGACTTAGCTGCACAGCTTGTTGGTGGTTTGGGATTCGGATGTAGCGGAAATATTGGAGATAAACTTGCAGTGTTTGAACCAACACATGGCTCGGCACCAAAATATTATGGCTTGTACAAAGTTAATCCAATTGCAACAATCCTTGCAGCAAAAATGATGTTAGATTGGCTTGGAGAAAAAGAAAAAGCTAATTTAATTGAAAATGCAGTGGCTTCTGTTATTAAAGAAGGTAAAGTTAGAACTTATGATATGGGTGGAAACTCCACTACTTTACAAATGGCTGAAGCTATTGCAGAAAAAATTTAACTGTGGGTTTTTCTATGATAACACGAAATGAGATTGAAAAACTTTTCAATAAACAGCTTTCAAAAATTAAAAACAAAAGCCTCAGAAATCAAGTTGTTAAAGTTTGGCTCGAAGCGTGCAAGGAAGGTGGCTGGAACTCAATTACTGAGCTTACTGAAATGCCCTTCACTCTTCTCACTAATACTTATGGAATTAGTTTTATAGAACATACCCTTGCTGTGACCGAGGGTGCAATTGGACTTGCAGATGCCCAGACAAAGAATTATAAAAATATACCGATTAAAATAAATTATGATAGATTAATTGCGGGTGGACTACTACATGATATAGGAAAATTGCTTGAGATCGAAAAAGATAAAAATAGTGGATATAAAAAAAGTAGAAGAGGTGAAATTGCAAGACATCCAATCTCTGGGGCAATTCTGGCAGCTAAGGTTGGTATTCCAGAAGATATTATAAATTGTATAGCTTGTCACGCAAAAGAAGGTGAAGGTAAACCTCAGTTTATCGAAACTGTTTTAATTCATCAGGCAGATTTTGCTACTTTCGAACCCTTAGTCATGAAACAAAAAAATCTGTTAATAGAATGATTTATGGGTCAAACAATTATTGAAAAAATTATCTCAAACCATTGCGGAAAACCTGTTAAACCAGGTGATATAGTTGATATAGTTATTGATGTGCGACTGGCAAGAGATTTCGGAGGTGCAAATGTGGTAAAAAATCTGGAAGAAAATAACCTTGAAATAAATGATCCAGATAAAACATTTTTCACTTTTGATTGCAATCCTGGCGGGTCAGATCAAAAATACGCTGCAAATCAACAAATATGTAGATTGTTTGCCAGAAAGACTGGTGTAAAAGTATACGATGTGAACCGGGGAATTGGGACGCATATTGCAATTGATGAGGGATTAGCTTATCCAGGATGTACACTCGTCTCAACAGATTCACATGCAAATATTTTAGGTGCTATTGGTGCGTTTGGTCAGGGTATGGGCGATCAGGATATTGCGTATGCCTGGTCTTCTGGCAAAGTTTGGTTCGAAGTACCTCAAACAATCAAAATAATCTTAAAAGGAAAACCATCCGATAACATTACTCCTAAAGATGTTGTGCTCAGGTTATTAAAACATTTCGGTGCCAATGGATTGTTGGGATTTTCAGCTGAATTGTATGGGGATTATATCGAAAATTTAGATCTTTCTGGAAGAATTACTATTGCTTCAATGGCAACTGAAATGGGAGCAATTACACTTTTATTCCCTCCATCTGAAGATGTAATTAATTATTGTAAGCAAGTTTCAGGAAAAATGTTTTCTCCTGTTTATTCAGATGAAGATGCTAAATATGAAGATGTAATTGAAATTGATCTCTCGGATATGAAGCCTTTAATTTCACTACCTGGTAATCCAGAGAATGTCGTTGAAGTACAATCAATCAAAGATCAGAAGATTGATTCGGTGTTTATTGGTTCCTGTACTAATGGACGATATGAAGATATGCTGACTGTAGCAAGAATTTTGAAAGATAGAAAAGTTGCACCTGGTGTTGTATTAAAAATCGTACCATCAACAGATGCAATATGGAAGAGATGTCTTCAAGATGGTTTGATAGAAATATTTAAAAAGGCTGGAGCACTTGTAAGTAATGCTGGTTGTGCAGGTTGCGCCGATGGCCAGGTTGGGCAAAATGGTCCAAACGAGGTGACAGTTTCCACCGGTAATAGAAATTTTTCTGGTAAACAAGGTAAAGGTGCTGTTTATCTTGCTTCTCCAGAAACAGCTGCTGCTTCTGCAGTCTCTGGTGTAATTACTTCTGTAGATAAGATTTTTGAAAAGCCAGTTACATTCCCAATTTTAAAAAGTACTAGAATTAGTTTTCAAAAGAATAAAGTGGAATTTTCATCAAGTAAAGAAACCGTAATCGAAGGTAGGGTTTGGATAATACCAATTGATAATATTGATACAGATATGATTTTCCATAATCGACATCTGGCTATAACAAGAATAGAAGAAATGGGGAAATTCACTTTTGGTAATTTGAAGGGTTGGGAAGATTTTCCTCAAAAAGCTCAGAGAGGAGATATTATTATAACAGGTAAAAATTTTGGAGCTGGTAGTTCACGGCAACAGGCAGTCGACTGCTTTAAATCTCTTGGTATTGGAGCAATCATTGCTGAATCATTTGGTGCAATTTATGAACGGAATGCTATAAATGCAGCCTTTCCAATATTAAAAGGAAATTTAAAACAAATTTTGAAAGATGGTGACTTAGTAAAAATAGATTTTTCTTCTGGGATAGTAACTAAAATTTCAACTGGTGAGATTTTTCAGATTAAACCATTTTCTGATGTCCAGATGAATATATATAAAAGAGGTGGTTTATTAATTAAGGATTGAATATGGGAAAAACATTTGCTCAAAAAATTCTAGCAAAAAAGTCAAATCTTAAGAATGTTGAAGTTGGTCAAATTGTGACGGTACATCCAGATCATTTGTTAATGCATGATAATACAGCTGCAATTATATCCAAAATTTCAAAAGATCTAAAACAATATGGAATATATGATCCAAATTTACCCATAATAGTACTTGATCATGTAGTTCCTGCATCAGATGAAAAAACTGCACTGAATCATAAACAAATTAGAGAATTTGTAAAGAATTATCACATTAAAAATTTTTTCGATATTGGCAATGGAATTTGTCATCAGGTTGTGATTGAAAAAGGTTATGCACTTCCATCAAAATTAATATTGGGAAGCGATTCCCATACCTGCTCTTATGGAGCTTTAGGTGCTTTCTCTACTGGTATTGACAGAACTGAAGCCTCGGCTCTATTATTGACTGGTGAAACTTGGTTAAAGGTACCACATTCAATAAAAATTATTTTCAAGGGTAAATTAAATCATTATGTATCAGCGAAAGATCTTATCCTGTATATCATAGGTAAAATTGGGGCTGATGGTGCAAATTATGCTTCAGTCGAGTTTCATGGAGATGTACATAATTTAACAATTGATGATCGAATTACCATTGCTAATATGGGAGTTGAAATGGGGGCTAAAAATGCGGTATTTCCTGTTGATGATATAACTTTACAGTATCTATCTTCAATTGGTGGTACCGGAAGTGATTACGAAATTTCCTGGGCTGACGACGATGCTGAATACGCTGAAATTATAGAAATAGATTTATCGCAAGTCCCAATTTCGGTTGCAGTGCCACATTCGGTAGATGCATGGAAAACAATAGATGAAGTTGAAGGTATTGAAATCGATCAATGTTTTTTAGGAACTTGTACAAATGGTCGGCTCTCTGATTTAAAAATTGCGGCGGAAATTTTGTGGGGTAGAAAAGTTTCACCAAACACTCGATTATTAGTTTTACCCGCGTCAAGAAAGGTTTTCGAAGATGCTATTCGACTAGGGTATATTGATACTTTAAGTAAGGCAGGAGCACTAATCTTACCAACAGGATGTGGACCTTGTTTAGGTGCTCATCAGGGTGTTCTTGCCCCTGGAGAAAAATGTATTAGCACAGCAAATAGAAATTTTAAAGGTAGAATGGGATGTAACGAATCTGAAATATATCTTGCTTCACCAGCTGTGGTTGCAGCTTCTGCAATTTATGGCAAAATAACCAATCCAGAAAAAGTGTAAATATAAAATTAAGGAGTTCTCATGAAAGTCTGGAAATATGGTGACAATATTAATACAGATATGCTTTTTCCAGGTAAATATACATACACTTGTTCAAAACCGGAAGAAATTAAGCCACATCTGCTTGAAGATTTAGACGCTGAATTTTCTAATAATGTGCAACCTGGGGATATACTTATAGTCGGTAAAAATTTTGGATGTGGAAGCTCAAGAGAACAACCTACTGTTGGTTTAAAATTTGTCGGCATAGAAGCAATAATAGGCGAAAGTTTTTCCAGAATATTTTATCGCTCGGCTATAAATCAAGGTTTAATCTTAATTGAATGCCCAGATGCTGTAAAAGAATATACCAAAGATATGCCTGTAAAAATAGATTATCAGAAAAGTATAATTTTTATTGGTGATAAAACATTTAATTTCCCGAAGCTCCCACCCGAAATCCTTGCAATAAGAGATGCAGGAGGATTGCTGGAATATACAAGAAAAAAACTGCAGGAAAGAGGTAAATGATATGATTAATATTGCTGAAGCAGGTCGTAAAGGTATAGATGTACGATCTGATTGTTATGTGTACATTGAACTAAAAAAATCTGGTGGATTAAAAATTGATATTGAAAGTAGAGTAGATGTTCTGTATGGTAAATCAATAAGACGAATTGTAAAAAGTGGTTGTGAATTTTTTGGAATTAAAAATGCATTTGTTAAAGTTGAAGATAGCGGCGCTCTTCCTTTTGTCATAATGGCAAGATTGGAAGCTGCTGTTAAAAGACTTGGTAAAGGAGGGCGAAAAGAATTTTTACCTGAAATGCTCGACTGCGCAAAGTATCCAACTAAACGTGAAAGATTTAGAAGGTCGCGACTTTATTTACCAGGCAACGAACCAAAATATATGCTAAATGCAGGAATCCATAAACCTGATGGAATAATCCTTGATTTAGAAGATAGCGTTAATCCGAGCGAAAAGGATGCAGCAAGAATTTTGGTAAGAAATGCATTGAGACAGGTTGATTTTTACGGGTGTGAAAGGATGGTTAGAATAAATCAAATTCCAAATGGCTTAGATGACCTGAATTATATAATACCTCATAATGTACATGTAGTTCTAATTCCAAAATGTGAACGAGGAGAACAAATTAAACTTGTTAATAATCAAATTGCAAAAATCCTTAAAAGGAAAAAAAGTGTCGTTTACTTAATGCCAATAATTGAAAGTGCTCTTGGAATCATAAATGCATATGAGATTGCATCTGCTGCCGAAAATGTTGTAGCTTTAACAATTGGTCTTGAAGATTACACAGCTGATATTGGTACTCAACGAACTCTTGATGGTAAAGAAAGTTTCTTTGCACGGTCTATGATAGTAAATGCAGCAAAAGCTGCTGGTATACAAGCAATTGATACGGTATTCTCAGATGTGTCAGATATGGATGGTTTGCGTTATAGTGTACTTGAAGCAAAATCCTTAGGTTTTGAAGGCAAGGGTTGTATTCATCCAAGGCAAATTCCAGTTATACATGAAGCGTTTGCACCAGATGAAACTGAAATTGAGAAAGCCATCCGGATAGTTAAGGCTTATAAGGAAGCTGAATCAAAAGGCCTTTCTGTAGTTGCTGTTGGAAATAAAATGATTGATCCTCCGGTAGTGAAGCGAGCTATTAGAACAATTGAGCTTGCTATTTCTACAGGTAAATTAGAAAAAAAATGGATGGAGCAATAGAATGAGATTAGTAAAAAATACTGCTGGTAGATATGTACCCGTAGAGATAAATGGCTTAAAATCTGAGCCTTTTCAGGGTGTTGGTGCTTATAAACCAAAAGGCAGAAAAGCAGCTCCTAAAATATCGAGTTGTATAGATTTTCCAGAAGATGGAAACAAAATTGTACCTGATTTAAAAACTGCTTTAATAAAAGCTGGTATAAGAGACGGAGTTACTATTTCAACTCACCATCATTTTAGAAATGGAGATTATGTAGCAAATCAAATCTTTGATATTGCTGCTGAGCTTGGAATCAAAAATTTGAGATGGTTTCCCAGTGCAGCTTTTGAATGTCATTCCCCAAATATTAAACACCTTGATTCTGGTGTAATTCATCACATAGAGGGAAGTTTGAATGGATCTTTAGGCGAGTACTGCTCACAAGGCAGGATGCGTGGACTTGGAGTTTTGCGTTCGCACGGTGGAAGGTATCAAGCAATTCAGGATGGTGAAGTCCATATCGATATTGCAGTGATAGCTGCCCCTACCGCAGATCCATTTGGAAATGCTAATGGTGTAAATGGACCTTCAGCTTGTGGAGGATTAGGCTTTGCACTAGCAGATTCACAATACGCAGATAAAGTTATTGTTGTCACTGATAACCTTGTACCATTCCCATGTGTTCCATGGCAAATACAGGGTAATTATGTTGATTATGTTGTTGTGATGGATAAAATTGGAGATCCATCAAAAATTGTTTCAGGAACAACTGAAATAACCAGAAGCCCTGATAGATTATATATTGCAGAATTAGTTGCAAGGTTCATTAAAGAGTCAGGAATAATGAAGAATGGATTTTCTTTTCAAGCTGGTGCTGGAGGAACTGCTCTTGCTTTCGCTGTTGAATTGGCAAAGTTGATGAAAAAGGAAAATGTTAAAGCACGCTTTATAAGGGGTGGTAGTACAAAATTCCTTGTCGATATGTTAAAAGAAGGCCTAACCGATTACATTTTGGATGGACAAACATTTGATTTAGAAGGTGTGAAATCGATGAGGGAAAATCCAAATCATGTTCATACTTCTCCCTTTACTTCATATAATTTCCACGGCAAGGGTAATTTTGCCTCAATTGTGGATGTAGTGGTTTTAGGTGCAACGGAAGTTGATTTAAATTTCAATGCAAACGTAGTCACTCATTCTGATGGTAGGATGTTACATGGCATTGGTGGCTGGCAAAATTGTTTGTTCTCAAAATGTACAATACTGGCAATTCCTTCATTTAGAGACCGTATACCAGTAATTGTAGATGAAGTAACAACTCTTGTTGGTCCAGGTGAATTAATTGATGTTGTTGTTACAGAACGTGGTATAGCAATTAATCCAATTAGAGAAGATTTGAAAGATGCTGTTAAAAATTCTAATTTACCAATAAAAAGTATTGAAGAATTGCATCATGAAGTAATAAAGATTTGTGGGAAACCACAAAAACCAATTCTTGGAGATAAAGTCGTTGCAGCTATAAAATGGGTAGATGGAACTATTATAGATTCTGTTAAACAAGTTTTAAAGGCTCAATGGGGTATTAAATTACCCGGTGCAGAATGATCTTAAGAATATCACAAATGAGAAGATTAATTATATTATTCCTGGTAATATTTGAAGCTGTATCACAAAATTTGAGACCAATACGTGATGATGTAGGTTATTGTTGGAATTTTAATTCAATGGGTAAACTAATTGATTACCTCCAAACAATTGATTCTCTTAATGTCGAATCTGGATTTGTTGCGGCTATATCTCCACATGACGATTATCTTTATGCAGCTCCAGTATACTTTCCTGTTATGAAAAATATTAAAGTTGATGAAATAATTATATTCGGTGTTACACATTCTTCGGTGAGAAAATCACTCAATAACATTCGGGGAAAGATAATTCTTGATGATTATAGTAGTTGGCAAGGACTTGTTTCTGAAGTTGGAATATCTCCACTAAGAGAATTCATAAAATCCAAGCTTGATACTTCGTTTTATACCGTTTCAAATCAAGCACATATGCTCGAACACTCAATTGAGAGCCAGATTCCATTTCTCAATTTCTATAACCAAAGCCTCAAAATAACTCCAATAATGGTTACAGAAATGGATTTTAATACTATGAAAGATATTGCAGCAAAGCTTGGTAATGTTATCTCCGAATATATAAAATATAATAATTTAAAATTAGGTGAGAACATTATAGTATTAATTTCATCAGATGCAAATCATTATGGAACTGACTTTAATAATATACCCTACGGAGAAGATGATAGTGCTCACATAAAAGCAATCGATGAGGATATGAAAATAATTAGGAATTATCTTGAGGGCAAGCTTGAAGAAAAGAAAGTTAAAAATTTTGTGAATGAGATGAAGAATGTAGTTTGGTGCGGTAAATACTCTATTCCATTTGGATTATTGACCTTGGATTCAATAATAAAAAAAGTTTATGCTAAACCTCTGGTTGGGAAATTGATTAGGTACTCTGATACGTATAGTGATGGTGTTTTGCCGTTGAAAAAGTTAGGTATTGGAACAACTGCGCCTTTTTCACTAAAACATTGGGTGGGTTTCTTTTCAATGGTTTTCTATTATAATTAAGAAATGCAAATCTTATCCAATGAATTTTCTAAGAAAAAGATGGGAGCTGGGCGTAAATCAAATTATCAGAATTTAGTGCCAAACCTGGCAATCGTTATTTCTTATTTTGCTTTAAATGAAAATATACTTCCAATTCAAATTTTGGTGCGATAATTACTATTTATGGTGTGTATTTAGCAAGGAAATAAAACAAAAAAAAGTTTTACTGGTTTTTTTAGAAAATTTGATTTTTTGAGAGATATATCTATATTATATATGAAATTCTTTAAATATAATTATTAACAAAAATAATAGGAGTTTATCATGAGAAGATTAATGAGTGTTATTGTTGTTCTCTTTTTTTTAAGTAGTATAATCTTTGCACAAAATAGATATGTCGGAGTTAAGTCTTGTGCACCTTGTCATAAAGGAGAGAAAAAAGGTGCAATTCTCGAAAAATGGGAAAAGAGTAAACATTCAAAAGCATATCAGACACTGTTATCAGAAGCATCACAGAAAATTGCAAAAGAGAAAGGGCTTAAGAAACCCGCCAATGAAAGTCTTGAATGCCTGGAATGCCATATTACTGCAGTAAAGGTTGATGCAAAACTTTTCGAGAAGAACTTCAAAAAAGAAGATGGTGTACAATGCGAAGCTTGTCATGGACCTGGATCAGCATATAAAACAATGGCTATCATGAAGGATAAGAAGAAAGCTATAGAAGCTGGACTTACATATTATGCTGATGAAAAGGCGATCGAAGCTCAATGTAAAACCTGCCATAACGAGAAAAGTCCTACCTATAAAGAATTTAAATTTAAAGAAGCTTGGGCTCAAATTGTCCATAAAGTTGTAAAGTAAATTAAAATATACTTAAATAATTAAGCCAGAGTTATATAACTCTGGCTTTTTTGTTGTTAAATTCAACAGTAGATGTAGTAAAATACAACATAATTAACTTATTATATAGGGTTCAATTAAAAGAATTTCAACGCTTCTTTTAATATAGTTGTAGATATATTCAACATTTTATTGTTGCTTTTATATGCATTTTTATTTGCTTGAAGAAGTATTCTTCTAATTCCTCTAATTTCAATAAATTATAGCCTCTATTTTCCTTTAAAAAATTATCTTTTCTGGCATGGAAAATGCAATTATATTATTAAAAAAAAGAATAATAAAAATAGGAGTATTAAAAGATGACTGCAATATTAGTAATTATAACCGTGATTTTCTTCATCACAATAGATTATCTGGTTTACAGGAAAAAAGGAACTGCCTTAGTACAGATAGCTCGTGATACGGTTGAAAATCAAAGCACCCAAATTTCTAAGCCTAGTATTATCAGTGAAGAAGATATAAGCTTACCTAATGGAGTATTTTTACATCCAAAACATACCTGGGCATATGTGCTAAAATCTGGGCATGTTAAAATTGGAATTGATTCTTTTATCTCAAAAATAGTCAGCGGAATTGATAAAATTGTACTACCACCAATTGGAACGGAAATTAAAAAGGGTCAGCCTATACTCAATCTTTTTTCTAAGGAGAGAAGTTTAAAATTGATTTCTCCTATAGATGGAAAGGTGGTATCTGTTAATGAAGCATTGATGTCAAATCCAGAGCTTCTAAATGATCCGTATAATGCTGGTTGGTCCGTTATAATTCAGCCATCTAATTTAGCTAAAGATATATCTTTGATGAAAATTTCAGAGGAAGCTATTAAAATTCTGAAAAATGAATTTAAACGTTTCAAAGAGTTTGTTATTAATTATGGCAATGGAAATAAATTGGGACTTCAAACATTGCAAGATGGTGGTGTTCCAGTAACAGGAATTTTAACTGCTTTAGATAAAAGTAAGTGGGATTTGTTCCAAAAAGAATTTCTTAATCTTGAGCTATAAGGAGATTCTTCACCATGGGAAAAAAAGCCATATTAATAGATATTACTAAGTGTGTCGGATGTCAGCAGTGTGCAATAGCATGTAAAGAAGAGAATAATTTACCAGATATAGAAGAAACAAAATTATCTGCAACAGCATACACGGTTGTCGAAGAAAGGGGCGATCATTATGTAAGACGTTTATGTATGCATTGTAATGAACCTACATGTGTTTCAGTTTGTCCTGTAGGTGCTTTTGATAAAACCCCAGAAGGGGCGATTATTTATAATGAAAATAAATGCATAGGATGTAGATATTGTATGATGGCATGCCCATTCCAGGTACCTAGATATGAATGGAATAGTACAACTCCAAGAGTTCAAAAATGTAGAATGTGCATAGAAAGAATCCAAACTGGTGATATACCTGCGTGTGTTCAGGCTTGTGAAACAGGTGCAAGCCAATTTGGAGATTATTATCAGATGTTACAGCAGGCACATCAAGCAATTAAAAATGAACCGGATAAGTATGTGAATCATATTTATGGTGAAAAAGAAGTTGGAGGAACTTCTGTTTTATATATTTCTGATGTTCCATTCGAAAAGTTGGGATTTAAAACAAATCTTGGAACAATGCCATTACCTGATTTAACATGGGAAGCCCTTTCTAAAATTCCATCTGTTGTACTTGTAGGTGGAACACTGTTGTATGGTATATGGTGGATTACAAATCGTAGAAAAGAAGTTGCAGAATTCGAACGCAAAATAAAAGAACAAGAAAAAGAAAGTAAGGAAGATTAACCTATGAAAAATTCTTTCTTTGGTAAATTAACATTTTGGAAAGTAACTGCAATTATAATTTTAATTATTGCAGCTTATGCAGTAATTGTAAGGTTTACATATGGACTTGGTGCAGTTACTAATTTAAAAGATGAGTTCCCATGGGGCTTATGGATTGGTTTTGATATATTATGCGGTGTGGGTTTGGCAGCTGGTGGTTTTACTCTTTGTGGAATTGTTTATATTTTTAACATCAAAAGCTTTAAACCCATAGTAAGACCAGCTGTTTTGACAGCATTTTTAGGCTACTTGCTTGTAATTGCAGCTCTGCTTATAGATCTTGGTAGGCCTTATAGAATCTGGCATGCAATTATTATGTGGAATCCTAGATCAGTAATGTTTGAAGTTGCTTGGTGTGTAATGTTATACACGACTGTATTGGCATTAGAGTTTAGCCCTGCAGTTCTTGAAAAATTAAGATGGAAATTTCCTCTAAAAATTATAAAATCCATAACTATACCTCTAGTAATTCTTGGTGTATTGCTTTCTACGCTGCATCAATCCTCCCTCGGATCAGTTTATTTGATAGTACCGAGTAAATTATATGCGTTCTGGTATTCACCACTTCTTCCAGTATTTTTCTTCCTTTCCGCACTTACTATTGGATTTGCAATGGTAATTATCGAGTCTTATTTAAGTTCGAGAGCATTTAACAGACAATTAGAATTGCCTCTATTAATTCGACTGGGTCAGGTGATGCCTGTTTTGCTACTGGTTCAATTAGTCATAAAAATAATTGATTTCGCTAATCGCGGGATATTTAATCTCTTGTTTATTCCAAGGACTGAAACTTACTTGTTCTATTTTGAAATCTTACTGGCCATCATTATTCCGATGCTAATGCTGTTCAATAAAAAAATTAGACACAGTAGAGCAGGTTTATTCTATGCTTCTTTAATTGCAGTACTCGGATTTATTCTAAATCGTATGAATGTATCAATTACAGGAATGGAAGCTGGAAGTGGAACATCTTATACTCCTCATTGGATGGAATTCTTTATTACTCTTGGAATTGTCACATTAGGTTTCATCGCTTTCAGTTATGCTGTTAAATATTTAAATGTATTTGAGAAATCTTCCGAGCAAGTCGTTGCTGAATCTTCGGTGGTAAATCTAGCAAAACAATTGGGATTGCAGGTTGATAAATAAAAAAATAAATACTATGGATATAACAAACATAAATAAAACTCATGATGATTATACAAAAATTCTTAGCGAGATTTTAGATAAAATTTTTATGTTTGAATATGATAAAAACATTTATTATTCCAAGAATCATCTTTGCTTGCAGGAAACTGAAAAAAATGTTTTTATTGTTGGTTTTGATTCGTATATAACTAGTCTTCTCTCATTCATAAATACTCTTGTTCTAACTTCGTTGAATGAAAGAATGTATGAAGGAAAGCCTTTTGGATGGATAATTCAAAATGGGAAAACTTTATCTATTTACTCACCTGTAAATGCTACAATATTAGAGCACAATAGAAAAATAGTTGATGCGCCTGATAGTTTACGAAATAAAAAGTTCCCAGATAATTGGTTTATAAAGTTTAAATTTGATGATAAGGATAAAACATTAAAAAAACTAATGCATGGAAAGGAAGCTCAAATTTGGTATGAACGAACAGGTCAAAAGTTAAAAAATGATATTGTCAAAATATTGACGGAATCATCCCCTAAAGAGTTAGTTACTCAATATGATGGTGGAAAATTAATATATTCAATATTTGAGATTTTACCCTCAAACGAACGTATTAGGATATTAAATTCATTATTTTCAAAATAAGTAGAAATTAAGTTTTAAAATTTGTTTATTGGTGAAAAATTCCACAAATTAGATGTGGAATTTTTCATTTATATTATATGAGAAAATTATTAAATACACTTTCTTTCAGGTTGTTTCTAACATTATCACTAGTTTTGATTTTAATATTGGGAGGATTTATATATTTTGCTTTAGATTTTCAAGAAAAACGCATGATGAATTGTATCTTTATGAATGCTAATAGATTAAGTGATTTTATAAAAGGTTCGACAAGGTATGGTATGCTTCTGAACCGTCGTGAAGACACACATCAAATAATTAATAGGTTGGGACAGGAAAATGGAATCGAAGTTATTAGGGTATATAATAAAAAGGGTGAAATAATGTTCTCAAGTATTGAGGAAGAAATTGGTAAAACGGTTGATATGACAGCGGAAGCATGTTATATATGTCATAGTGAATCAAAACCAATCGAATCTATACCTGAGAAAAATCGATCTCGAATCGTAATTCGACAAGATGGTCACCGTTCATTAGGTTTAATAAATCCTATTAAAAATGAACTTGATTGTTCAAATGCTGACTGTCATGCACATCCACCTGATATAAAAATACTTGGTGTTCTGGATATAAAAATGTCTCTGGATAGTCTGGATAAGAATATTAAAGATGCAGAAAATCAGATTTTGTTATTTTCAATAGTTTTAATTGTCCTAATAAATTTAGTAACCGCAGTCTTTATTCGTAAATTTGTTCATAAACCTGTCCATTTATTAATTGAGGGCACAAATGCTATTGCTGCTGGGAATTTGAAGTATAAAATTCAATTGAATTCAAAAACCGAAATTGGTGAACTAGCAAAGATGTTTAATACAATGACAGATCAATTGGAAAAAGCTTACAATGAAATCAAAGAATGGTCAATAACTCTTGAAAATAAAGTGAATGAAAAGACCGATGAATTAAAACATGCGCAAGCACACTTGTTTCATATTGAAAAAATGGCATCTCTTGGACGACTGGCAGCCACTGTTGCTCATGAACTTAATAATCCATTAGAAGGGATCCTAACATTAACGAGACTCCAGATTAAGAGATTAAATAAGAATTCTCTGACCAGAGAAGAAGTGGAGGATATTTTAAAAGACTTGAATTTTATTGCTGAAGAAACACTACGTAGCGGAAATATAGTAAAAAATTTACTCCTTTTCTCCCGTCAACAACCAACTGATTTTAAAGAAGCTGATATTGAACAGATTATAGAAAAATGTATAATGCTTATTCAACATCATTTGAAACTAAATAATATTAATTTGATTAAAGATTATCAAATAAAGGATAAAAATGTTCTTTGTAATGATCAACAGTTACAACAAGCTTTTCTTGCTTTGATGATAAATTCAGTTGAAGCAATGCAAAATGGTGGTGAACTGAAAATCTCGTTATTAGAACCTAATTCGGATGAAATCGAGATTCATTTTTCAGATACAGGACAGGGAATCCCTGATGAAATAAGAGATAAAATATTTGAACCCTTCTTCTCAACAAAATCTAATGGTAAAGGAATTGGATTGGGACTTTCAGTAGTTTATGGTATTATTAATAACCATAAAGGTAAAATTAGCTTTTATTCTAAAATAGGTCAGGGGACGACATTCAAAATAAAACTTTCAAGAAAGTTAAATAGATTAAAAAATAATTAGAGGAAAATAATGGATAATAAAAACTTCGGCATTTTAATAGTTGATGATGAACCAATTGTAAGGGAATCGCTTTATAAGTGGTTTTTGGAAGATGGTTTCAGAGTTGAGACTGCAGAAAATGCTGCTGATGCATTGAAGAAACTTCAAAATTCTTCGTTCGATATTGCATTTGTAGATATAAGAATGCCGGGTATGGATGGACTTGAATTACAACGAAGAATTAAAGAAATTGATAAATCATTAGTTGTAATTATAATAACTGCTTTTGCTTCCGTTGAGTCTGCAGTTCGAGCTTTGAAGGAAGGTGCTTATGATTATGTTACTAAGCCAATTGACCCTGATGAGCTAAGTCATATCATTTCTAATATAATAAACCAGAAGAAATTAATGTTGGAAAATATACAATTAAAGCAAAAGATAGAAGATCTGATTCAAGTAGAGGAAATTGTTGGTGAAAGTCCACAAATTAAAAAGGTATTTGAATTAATTCTAACAGTTGCCAAGACTGATACTACAGTGTTAATTAGAGGAGAGAGTGGTACTGGAAAAGAACTCGTGGCGAAAGCTATACATGCAAATAGCAATAGAAAATATTTTCCTATAATCCCCGTTAATTGTGGTGCGTTAAATGACAATTTACTTGAAAGTGAGCTGTTCGGGCACGAACGTGGTGCTTTTACAGGTGCACAATATCGTCGAAAAGGTAAATTCGAAATGGCTGATGGTGGAACAATATTTTTTGATGAAATTGGTAATGTGAGTGAAAAATTACAAGTGGATTTATTAAGAGTATTGGAAACAAAGCAATTTACAAGGCTCGGTGGCGATCAGCTCATCAATGTGGATGTAAGAATAATTTGTGCCACAAACCGTGATCTGGAACTGGCAGTTAAGGAAGGTAAGTTTAGAGAAGATTTATATTATAGACTAAATGTGTTTACAATCTTTCTTCCACCTCTCCGAGAGAGAAAAAGTGATATACCCATATTGATAGAACATTTCATAAAAAAATATTCGCAAATAATGAATAAACCAATTCTGAAAATAGAGCCTGATGCCCTTGATATTTTAATGAGATATGATTGGCCAGGTAATGTTCGCGAACTTGCTAATGCAATAGAAAGAGCAATGGTTATTGGAAAACCTCCAGCAATTAAGAAAGAAGATCTACCTTTTCAGCTTACTACAAATGGTTTCGATAGACCATTATCTGATTCGCTTGAAGAAATTGAGCGAGCCCATATATTAAAAATTCTTAACCAGTGTGAATGGAATATTACAAAATCTGCTGAAATCCTTGGTATTGATAGAGCAACACTATATAACAAAATCAATAAGTATAAGTTGCGATAATAAATGCATATTGAGATTCTTGGTGCCAGATATCATACCAGTATCAACATTGATAATCTTTGTAAAACTGTAAGTTCAATATTTAATCTGGAAGTAAAGTTCAAAAAAGTTGTACTGGATTTTGGTCTTGCTTTTGATACAAATAGATTACAGTATAATTCCACAAAACTTCTTGAACTTGCAATTAATAGTGGTACATTGAAAAATGATGGAAAATCTATTATACTAACAGATCTTGATTTGTATGTCCCAATTCTTACTTTTGTTTTCGGAGAAGCAGAACTAAATGGAAGAGCTGCTATTGCTTCTTCACATAGGTTGCATAATGAATATTATGGATTACCCCGGAATGATGAGCTTCTGCAGTTACGGACTGAAAAAGAGGTAATTCATGAGTTAGGTCATACATTTGGTTTGATCCATTGTTCAGATAACTTTTGTGTTATGCATTCATCAAGCTATGTTGAAGATATCGACTTAAAAAATTTAGAATTTTGTATGGAATGTGAAAAAATGTTTTTAAATCGCCTCTAAGATTTAAAATTGGACAATATTATCCTTTTTTATATATTTTTAGAAAAATAAACGTAAAATTTTAATGGCAAAAAAGTTTCCCGACACTTTTTATAATCCTTTAAGTATAATTGGCACAGTTTTATCTATTATTTTATTTATTTCAATTATATTTCTAGTATTAATTGGTATTTTAGTACCTGAAACGCCAGTTTATTTTGGTATTATAACATACATTGTCCTACCAATCTTACTTATCTTGAGTTTGTTGCTCATAATTATTGGAATATTGAGAGAAAGGAAAAGGCTTTTAAAGGGTGGAGAGATAAAACATTTCATAAGTATAGATTTTGATAATCCAAAACACAGAAGAGGTGCAATTACATTTGTGATAGTTACGGTTGTGTTTATGCTATTAAGTGCATTTGGTAGTTATCAAGCTTTTCAATATTCTGAATCAGTAGAATTTTGCGGGAAGTTGTGTCATGAAGTAATGGAACCAGAATATACTGCATATCAGACTTCTCCACATGCAAGGGTTCGTTGTGCAGAATGTCATATAGGTGAAGGAGCAGATTGGTTTGTCAAATCTAAACTTTCAGGTGCTTATCAGGTTTACTCCGTTTTATTTAACAAGTATTCTCGTCCTATTCCTACACCAATAAAAAATTTGCGTCCTGCACAGGAGACTTGTGAACGATGCCACTGGCCTCAATATTTTTTTAGCGAAAAGAAAGTCCAAAAAACATATTATAAAAAAGATGAAAAAAATACACCATGGACAATTTCATTACTTATGAAGATTGGTGGTGGTTCACCTGAACTCGGACCCACAGCCGGCATTCATTGGCATATGAATATAAACCAATACATTGAATATATAGCAAAAGATAAAATGCGCCAGGAGATAATTTATGTTAAAACTACAGATCGTTCCGGAAATATTACAGAATATATTTCACAAGATGAACCTCTGACTCGTGAACAAATAGATTCCTTACAGAAATTTAAAGTAGATTGTATTGATTGTCATAATCGTCCTTCACATATCTATTATCCACCAACTTCCTCAATAGATCTTGCTATTTATTTAAGAAGAATAGATCCAACCTTACCTTATATAAAGAAAATCGCGGTCGAAGCATTATCTTATAATTATTCTAGCAAAGAAAAGGCACTTGATAGTATAAGATATATAATCCAGAACTTTTATGGCAATGAATACAAAGAGTTATTAACATCTGAGTTTGAACGTGTTAATAATGCTGTTTTAGAAGTTCAAAAGTTATACTCGCGCAATTTCTTTCCAAATATGAATGTAAGTTGGAGAGCTTATCCAATAAATTCTTCGCATTTAAATAATTCAGGTTGCTTTAGGTGTCATAACGATAAGTTGGTTAGTCCATTTGGACAAAAAATTACAAAAAATTGTAATAGTTGCCATACTATTTTATATCAAGGACCAGAGTTAAACCCCAAAACTCTAACAACAACAGGTTTGGATTTTATCCATCCCGAAGATATCGGTGAAGAATGGAAAACAACAAATTGTAATGAGTGTCATACAGGTTTATGATATTTAATTTAAAATAATTATTTTTGAAAGATATTGGAGATTTTAAATGAATCAAGGTCGACGTTCTTTCTTAATATACACAATTGGTGGCTCCTTAATTTCGTTATTGATAGCAATTTTTTATCCAATTTTAGCATTTCTTAAACCACCAAAGAATAAATCAATAGAAGTTTCCTCCGTAAAGGTTGGTAAATTAGAAGATATCCCTCCAGATTCAAGTTTGAATTTCAGATTTGGAAATTCATCTGCCATTTTAATAAGGACTTCTTCAGGTGAACTGAAAGCCTTTGATGCTAGATGTACACACCTTGATTGTACAGTACAATACAGAAAAGATATGGGAATTATATGGTGTGCCTGCCATAACGGTAAATATGATATTAATGGCAGGAATATTGCAGGTCCACCACCACGACCTTTGAATTCATATAAAGTTGTCGTACAAAATGATGAAGTTTATGTTTCAAAAATATAGTAATTACCTATTATGAGAAATAAGGTTATTAGAGATATTTATAGATGGTTTGATGAGAGATTGAATTTACAAGATTTAATACAATTGGCAAATAAAAAGTATGTTCCTATTCATAGACATTCAATTTGGTATTACTTCGGTGGTGTAACTCTTTTCCTATTTATCATTCAAGTTGCTACTGGTATACTATTATTAATGTATTACAAGGGTAGCGAGGATTTAGCATTTGAGAGTATTCGGTATATTATGACTGAAGTTGAATTTGGTTGGTTAATTCGTTCAGTTCACAGCTGGTCTGCAAACTTAATGATATTTTGTGCGTTTATTCATATGTTTAGTGTTTTTTTTACTAAAGCTTATCGTAAACCACGTGAAATTACTTGGATCACTGGAATGATCTTATTATTTATTGCACTTGGTTTTGGATTTAGTGGGTATTTGTTACCTTGGAATGAACTTGCATTCTTTGCTACAAAGGTAGGAACCGATATTGTTGGTGTATTTCCAATAATTGGGAAACCATTACAACTATTTCTACGTGGTGGCGAAGATGTAACTGGAACTACACTCTCACGATTTTTTGGATTCCATGTAGCAATACTTCCTGCAATTTTTATTGTTTTTCTAATCTTTCATTTAATACTTATTCAGAGACAGGGAATGAGTCTGCCAATGAATATTGATCAGTCAAAAGAATTTAAGACAATGCCGTTCTTCCCCAACTTTTTGCTTAGAGATTTGTTACTGTGGTTAATTGTTCTAAACATCTTAGCAATCCTGGCTGTATTATTTCCCTGGGAATTAGGATCAAAAGCAGATCCTTTTGCTCCAGCACCAGCTGGTATTAAGCCAGAATGGTATTTTATGTTCATGTTTCAAACTCTTAAATACATCCCAGCTAAAATCTGGATTATAGATGGTGAGGTAGTTGGAATTATGTTATTTACTATTGGAGCTATTTTATGGACAACTATTCCTTTTTGGGATAGAAAGACAGAAAGAGGACAGAAAAATTTATTAATTAATTATTTAGGACTCTTCTGCATTATTTATATTATATTGCTCACAATTTTGGGATATTTATCATGATTAATTGGAAGAATGTTCTTTTTAAAATTATAATTTTGTTTTTTTCACTATTGCTTATTGGAAGAATGGAAAAATCCTATTCCCAAAAAAAAATTGACTATTGTTTTAGTTGTCATAGAGCAAATAACGATGAAAGTGCATTTCTGTTTTCTAAAGATGTCCATTTTGAAATGGAATTGTCATGCGCTGACTGCCATGGTGGTGATCCTACCCAGAAGGATATGGGCGACGCTATGAGCACCGAAAATAATTTTATTGGTGTTCCAGTTGGAAACAAGGTTTCTGAATTATGCAGTAACTGTCATATCGGTGAATACAGTGCTCTTTATAATAGTGTGCATGCAAAATATTCTATCAAAGGTGAGGAATGGATTGTTCAATGTACAACCTGTCATGGAATCCATAATATTACGCGCGTGAAAAATCGAATTTCACCAGTTAATCCATTTAATATCTCAAAAATATGTGCAAAATGTCATTCTAATATTTCTTACATCAGGAAATACAATCCTGAACTTCCAACAGATCAATACGAGAAATACTTAACAAGTAAACACGGTTTACTTAATTCTAAAAATGACCCTAAAGCAGCTACTTGTGTTAGTTGTCATGATAATCATCAAATTTTAAGTAAGAAAGATCCTAGATCAAGTGTTTATTTTACAAACTTACCAAAAACTTGTTCATATTGTCATAGTAATCAAGAATATATGAGTGAGTATAAAATACCTACTGATCAATATGAAAAATATATTAAAAGTGTGCATGGAATTGCAACAACTGAAAAAGGTGATAATGCAGCTCCTTCTTGTAATGATTGTCATGGTAATCACGGTGCAATACCACCAGGTATCGAATCCATCTCAAAGGTTTGTGGAATGTGTCATGCTATAAATGCTGAGCTATTTGCCGGGAGCCCTCATAAGAAAGCTTTCGACTCAATGAAATTACCAGAATGTGAAACCTGTCATAGCAACCACGATATTATAGCTGCTACTGACCAATTGATTGGTATATCAAGTACTAGTATATGTATCAAGTGTCATTCAAATGAGAAATTACCTGAAGGTTATAAAACAGCAAAAAAAATGAGAGAGCTATTGGATAGTATAGTCGCGCTTGAAAGCACAATTACAAAATTAGTATCGGATGCTGAACAAAAAGGTATGGAAGTCTCAAAAGCAAAGTTCAAATTGAGAGACATCAGGCAAATAAAATTAGAGATTAAAACAGTAATTCATGCATTTGATTTGTCTATTTTTGAAAAAAAAACGACCGAGATTTTTAATTTAATAAATGAAGTTAAATCACAAGGAGAATATGCGATTGAAGAATATTATTTTAGAAGATGGGGTCTGTTAGGATTTACTTTAATTATTATAATTTTAGCAGTTTCGCTATTTTTATATATAAAAAAGCTTGAAAATAAATCTGAATAGTCATTATTTTGGAATATTAAGAAATTTTTTTTAAATTTCGGCTAAATTCGATTAAAAGTATAAGGTGCCTGTTATGAAAAAAGTTCTACTATTATTTTTTTGCGTAATTTTTGGTGGGATTAGTTATACACAAATTATAAATGGGAGATTCTCAACTTCTTTTTATTCTTTTGAACAGTTTGATACAATAGGTATCTCAAATTCATATTGGAGAGCGTTTCAAACTTTTCAGTTTGATGTAACAAAGGATCGATATTCTTTTCACACTTTAATTCAAGGTAACACTAATATTTCGGGTGAAGTAAATGAAGTTAGTAGTTTAAAATTTTATAATATGTATTTGAAGATCAAGAAGATTTTTAATATAGCTGATATTAATTTTGGCAGACAATATATTTTTGGTGGGATATCTAATGGTTTGATTGATGGTGCTACATTAAGATTATCTTTCTATAATAATAGATTAATTCTAAAAACATTTGCCGGCAGCATAGTTAACAAGGATTTAAAACCTGAACTTACAAAAAATATAAAAAATAATTATCTGCTTGGATTTCATTTTTTAGGAAATCCTATTCAAGATTTGAATTTAAGTATTAGTTATTTAGATCGCCATAGAGATAGGCTACAATACAAAGCGAATAGACCTGATTCTTTGGGTTATCTTTATGAGAAACTAATATCTTATCAATCGGGGGCTGAAAAATTCTTTAGCACGGATGTAGATTATAATTTCTTAAACTATGGCCAAATATATGCTCGATACGATTACGATTTAAATTTGGAGAAAACATCAAGAATACAATTTGGCACAAAAATTTATGTAACAAACAACATTGCTTTTAATGGCGAATATATAAAACGTACTCCACGCTTGTATTTTAATTCAATATTTTATGTTTTTCAATCCAGTAATAATGAAGAAATAGAAGGTGGTGTTGAATATTCATACTTGCCTAATCTAAAATTTTATGCAAAGTTGGCAAATGTTAAATATTCTGGGGATAAAGCCAATCGATATACATTTGGTATGAGCACTGATTATGGTAGCTTATTCTATGCAAAAAGTGATGGTTATGCAGGTGAATTATCAAGTGTTTCAGCTCAGATATTTTATCCATTGCTTAATAGAAAAATTATTCCATCAATTTCAGTGTCTCGCTCATCATATAAATTATCAGATAAGTCCGAAAGGTATGAAAGCTTCGCCAGTGTTTTTGGTGTTGCTGTTAACTTGATAAATTCTATATCGGTTGATGTTCAACTTCATTGGTTAAATAACAAAGTTTATAAAGATGATTTAAGATTTTTACTTAAAGCGAACTATTTCTTTTCTCAAAAGTTAAATATTTTATAGGGGTTGAAAATTATGAATAAAATAAAAACTAATTTGATAATTCTATCTGTATTGATTGTTATTGCTGGAATCTCAATGTCCCAATTTTCAGGTAATTATTGGAAGGGAGAGGATAGATCAAGCAAAATTAAATTTTCTCATAAATTTCACTTGGAACAGAGTATTGCATGCATCGATTGCCATACAGATGCTACAGGTAGTACAAGTTCTAATGATAAATTGCTTGGAGATCATAATTCATGTTCAAGTTGTCATCAGGAACAAATCGATTCTGATTGTGAATTTTGCCACATTAAAAAAGATGAATATGAAGGATTTATAAACCCAATTCGTGAAATTATTTTTTCACACAAGCAACATCTTGAACTAGATGATGTAAATTGTGAAACCTGTCATAGAAATTTACAAGAAGTGGAATATGCTGAAGAACGTAATATGCCAAAAATGGCTGATTGTAATCAATGCCATAATGATACCAAAGCCAGCAGCATATGCGAAAATTGCCATACTAATTTTGCAACATTAATTCCTTCCGATCATTTGAGCTCAGCTTTTATGAAAGATCATAAAAGAATGGTTAGGGTTGGTGCAATGGAAACTAATTGTTCTACCTGTCATGATGAATCTTTCTGTCAGCAATGTCATGATGGATCAAGTTTAATCAGATTTGGTAAGAGTGGTTTAATGAGCGATTTTTCTCCAAAAGCGACAAGAAGAGATTCTCCACGAGAACTGAGATTGAATTTTGTACATGATTTGAATTATAGATTTACTCACTCAATTGATGCAAAATCTAAGCAAAGTGATTGTTATTCCTGCCATAATCGAGAAACATTTTGTTCGGAATGTCACAAAGCTGGTGGAAATATAACTCAGACTAACTTTAGGCCAACATGGCACAATGAACCAAATTTCAAAACTTTTGGGGTAGGCTCAGGTGGTGGAACACATGCGATACTGGCAAAACGTGATATTGAGTCATGTGCTTCCTGCCACGATGCAGATGGTGCTGATCCAACTTGTATTCAATGCCACATCGACAATGATGGAATAAAGGGTACTAATCCAAAAACACATAAATCAGGCTATATGAGAGGTGAGAAAGGAATCTGGCACGAGACAAATTCAGCTGTTTGTTATCTTTGCCACACAAATGCAAATGCCAATAAAGACGGCAGTAAGAGTGGGCCATTCTGTAATTATTGTCACATATAAGGAGAAAATAGTATGCAAATTTATAAATTAATACCAGTTTTTATAATAATGTCTATTTTTTTGGGTTGTTCTAAATTACAAAAAGAACTACCTCAACCCACATCGCCAGGAACTGTGCATAATGCAGCTTGGAATGATACTGCCTCAGCGGATTTCCATGGAAAGTATTTAAAAGCAAAAAATTGGAAGAAAGACGATTGTGTTCAATGCCACGCTGTAGATTTTAGTGGTGGAACCAGTCGAATATCTTGTTATGATTGTCATAATTCGTACCCTCATAAAAAAGGCTGGATACAATCAGATAATGTATTTTTTCATGGTGTATTTTTGAAAAATAATAATTGGGATTTAATGTCCTGCAAAATATGCCATGGAATTGGTTATGACGGTGGTAGCATTACAAATGTTAGTTGTATGACTTCTGGTTGTCATTTAGATGAAAATCAGAATAAAAAATCACCTGAGGCGTGCAATACCTGTCATGGTAACTTTAGCTCACCAGAAAATTTAGTTGTTTCTTGGGCACCTCCTCGTGGTATTGATGGAAGCACAGATTCAACTCATAGAAGTGTTGGTGCTCATCAGGTTCATATAGCTACAGGTAAATTAGGCAAAAATTTGAAATGTGGTGAATGTCATAATGTTCCAGCTAATGTTTTTACTAATGGACACATTGATAGTGATCTACCAGCTGAAGTAGTTATGAATGATACACTCTCTAGATTAATAACTGCAAACGGGACCCTTATACCAAATCCATCTTTCAATAATTCTGATTTAAAATGTTCAAATACATACTGTCATGGAAATTGGAAATTGAGAAAAGCAGCATCAACTAATCAATTTGGATATGCTGATTCTATTATGGTGGGGGCTAATTTTTCACCAAAGTGGGTAGGAGGAGCTGTAGAAGCAGCATGTGGTACTTGTCATGCTTTACCACCTACTGGTCATATTGCCTCAAGTATTAATGCTTGTGCAAATTGCCATTCTGGTGTTGTTAATAATGCTGGAGTAATTATTGATAAATCTAAACATATAAATGGAAAAATAAATGTCTTTGGACAAGAAAAATGGATGAATTAAAATAGGAAAAACGAAATGTATAAAATTGTAAACAAGCAACAATTATCTGATATCATTACAAAATTCGTAATCGAAGCACCACTCATTGCAAAGAAAAGAAAAGCTGGGAATTTTGTAATAATCAGAGTCAATGAAAACGGTGAACGAATTCCAATTACAATTGCTGATGCAGATCCACAGAAAGGTACTGTAACAATAATTGTTCAAGCCGTTGGAAAAACTACGAAGCTTCTTTGTTCTTTAAATGAAGGAGATTATATTCTCGACTTTGTTGGTCCTTTAGGAGAACCAACCCCAATTCAGAATTATGGTACTGTCGTATGTATTGGTGGTGGTGTAGGAACGGCTGAAGTTTATCCTATTGCAAAAGCATTGAAAGGGGCTGGTAATGAGGTCATTGGAATAATTGGAGCAAGATCTAAAGATTTAATTATACTCGAAAACGAAATGCGTGAAATTTGTGATCAACTTTACATCACTACTGATGATGGTTCTTATGGTAGAAAAGGTTTTGTTTCAGACCAACTTCGTGATTTAATTGAAAGTGGAATTAAAATAGATGGTGTATATGCAATCGGACCAATCCCGATGATGAAAGTTTGTGCAGAGGTTACACGACCATATAAGATAAAAACTTATGTTAGTCTTAATCCAATTATGGTGGATGGAACGGGAATGTGCGGTGGATGTAGGGTCACTGTAGGCGGAAAAATGAAATTTGCTTGTGTCGATGGACCAGAGTTTGATGCACACGAAGTAGATTTTGATGAACTCATAATGAGAAATAGAACTTATATTGACCTGGAAAAAATATCAGATCAGTTGTATGAAAATCATGTATGTAAATTAGCAGGTGTAAAGTAATGACAAATCCATTAAAACCTTCAGAAAGAATGAAAATACCTCGGCAGCACTCAATAGAACAATCTGCAGAGGATAGAATAAAAAATTTCTTTGAAGTATCATTTGGATTAAACGAAGAGTTAGCTCTTATCGAAGCTAAGAGGTGCCTTGAGTGTAAAAATCCAGTATGTATTGAAGGATGTCCTGTTAGGATCGATATACCTGGATTTATCAAATTGATACTTGAGAAAGATTATGTTGGCGCAGTTAACAAAATCAGGGAAGCAAACTATTTACCCGCAATTTGCGGTAGAGTATGCCCTCAGGAAGATCAATGTGAGATAGTTTGTTTATTAGGTAAGAAACATGAACCTGTCGCAATTGGTAAATTGGAAAGATTTGTTGCCGACTATGAAATGGCAAATAATTTGTTTCAAACTCCTCCAATTACTAATCATATCGATAAGAAAGTTGCAATCGTAGGCTCAGGTCCTGCTGGTTTAACATGCGCTGCTGAACTTGCAAAAATGGGATATAAGGTAATAATTTTTGAGGCTCTTCACTCAACAGGTGGAGTTCTTAGATATGGTATACCTGAATTTCGATTGCCAAAGAAAATTTTAGATATTGAAGTGGATAGAATAAAAAAGTTGGGTGTAGAAATATATACAAATTTTGTAGTAGGTAGAACTGCAACTTTAGATGAGCTTCTTGATGAATGGGGATTTGATGCCGTTTTTTTAGGTACAGGAGCTGGCACACCTAATTTTATGGGTATACCAGGTGAAAATTTAAGTGGGGTATACTCCGCAAATGAATTTTTAACCAGAGTGAATTTTATGCGTGCTTATGCTTTTCCTGAAACTGATACTCCAATAAAAATTGGAAAGCAAATCGCAGTCATAGGTGGTGGAAATACTGCAATGGATGCAGTCCGTACAGCTAAACGACTTGGTGCAGAGAGGGCTTATTTGATTTATCGGCGCTCCCGAACGGAAATGCCAGCACGATTAGAAGAGGTAATGCACGCTGAAGAAGAAGGAATTGAGTTTTTAATGTTAACAAATCCAATTCGAATCATCGGAGATGATTTCAATTGGGTAAAAGCAATCGAATGTCAAAGAATGGAGTTAGGTGAACCTGATGAATCTGGTAGGAGAAAACCAGTTCCAATACAGGGCTCAGAATTTGTTCTGGAAGTACAAACAGTTATTGAAGCAATTGGGCAAAAACCCAATCCAATTATTCAATCAACAACACCTGGACTTGAAGTAAGTAAGAAGGGTACTGTTGTTGTTGATGGTGTACAGCAGACCTCAAGACCAAATGTATTTGCAGGTGGAGATTTGACTCGTGGTGGTGCAACAGTAATTCTTGCCATGAGAGATGGAAAACTTGCTGCTGAAGCAATACATAAGTATTTACAAACAGTCGAAACGAAAAAAGAAGCAATGATTACAAATAAAAAATAACTGATAAAAATGCTTATCTTTTAAAGCCGATTTCATATAAATCGGCTTTTTTGTTTTTTACTTGTTGTGTTTTGCAATTTAATTTGTTTCTTTGCATTTCTGTCCTTTTATCTTTAAATTTTAATAAATATTTTATGAACATATTAAAATACTTAAAAATATTTTCGTTTGTTTTTCTCACCTATAATTTATCTAATTCTCAGTCTGCTTACGATATTATTAAAAAATCTGAAGAGCTTTTAAAAGGTAAAACTTCACATGGTAAATTTAAAATGACAATCGTTACATCAGAATTTACAAGAAATATGGAAATGGAAAGCTGGTGGATTGGGAATGAAAAAGCTTTGATTGTAATTAAATCACCTAAAAGAGAAGCGGGAAATAAAACATTAAAGATTAAAAACGAACTCTGGATGTATCTCAGGAATACTGAAACTACAATAAAAATTCCACCATCAATGTTGCTACAATCGTGGAATGGTTCTGACTTTACTAATGATGATTTAGTTAGAGAATCTAATCTGATTGAAGATTACTTTTTGACATTGATCGGAGAAGATACCATTGATGATTACATCTGCTGGAAAGTGGAACTTAAACCAAAACCTACCTCTGCTGTTGTTTGGGGGAAAATATTTTACTGGTGTAGAAAAAAAGATCTTCTTCCAGTAAAAATAGAGTATTATGATGAAAAAGAGAAATTAATACGTTCTTTAGTATATTCTGATTACAAAATTATGAGTGGTAGACTTATTCCAACAAAATGGACTATGCTAAATCACATTAAGAAAGGAAATAGAACGGAATTTGAAATTCTGGATGTAAAATTTGACGTTAAAATTAGTGACAATTTCTTCTCATTTCAGGAGTTAGAAAAAGGAAGATAGATGAGCCTGCTATTAAAATTGGCGTGGAGAAATGTCTGGAGAAATAAACGAAGAACAATAATCACAATTTTGGCGATAGTGTTTGCAACTTTTTTATCTATTATTCAGAGGGGTTTTGCTGATGGAACATGGGAGTACAATATAAAATATATGCTTGATTTATTTTCTGGTTATATTCAAATACAAAGAATTGGTTATCAGGAAAATCCAAAATTAAGTTTAAGTTTTACTCCTGATAAGAGGTTGAAAAATATACTTAACTCAAATAATGAGATTCTACATTATTCAGAAAGAATCCTTGCAGATGGACTTATTAGTTACAAAAGTAACTCTTCTGGAATAATGATATTAGGAATAGATCCTGATAAGGAAAAGTACACCTCCAGATTAGTTGAACGACTTGAGAGAGGTGAATATATAACAAACCAGAATATTCAGGAAATACTAATTGGATTTAAGTTGTTAAAAAATTTAAAAGCAAATGTAGGTGATACAATAGTTATACTTGCTCAGGGTATAGATGGTGTTATGGGAAATCAAAAATTTGTTGTCAAAGGTACATTTCAATTGAACTCACCAGAATTTGATGCAAGTGGTGTATTTATGAATATTCAAGCAGCTCAAGAACTGCTTGCAATGGAAAATCGTATTAGCATAATTGTAGTTAAGGTCGAAGACCTCAAAAGAGTGAAATTGGTAGCAAACTTTATTAATAAACAGTTATCTGATCAGAATATTACTGATTTGGTCGCTTTAAGGTGGGATGAAGTGCTAACTGATATAAAAGAACTTCGTGAGTTTGATAGTATCGGTGATAAATTCTTTTTGTTTATATTGATCGTGATTGTGAGTTTTGGAATCTTAAATACAATTACTATGTCGGTAATTGAAAGGTATCGTGAAATAGGAATAACACTTTCGATAGGTATGAAACCAATAAAGATATTTTTCCTTTTAATTATCGAAACTTTCTTCCTATCGATTACTGGAATCATTGTAGGAAACGTGTTTGGATATTTTGTAAATAGTTATTTTGAAAATAATCCAATCCTTCTTACTCGAGATTATGAACAATTGTATGCTGAATATGGATTCTTACCTTTATTACCATCATCAACTGAACTTAATATTTTTCTTAGTACATCAGTATTAATTTTATTTATATCAATGATAACTTGTTTATATCCGGCTTATAAAGCATATCGACTTGAACCATTAAAAGGTATTAGATATACATGATTTTCCTGAAGATAGCATGGAGAAATATCTGGCGAAATAAGAAGCGCTCTATAATTATACTTATTTCAATTGTTATAGGAGTAATTGCAATAATTTTTTTTGAAGCGCTCTCTGTTGGATTTGTAAATCAGATGGTGAACAACCAAATTGGCATTCATACAGCACATATTCAAATCCATAAGAATGGATTTAACGAGGAGAAATTGATTCAGAATTATTTGCCAAATTCTAGTAAAATTTTAAATGAGCTTCGACAATTAAACGAAATTAAGCACATGAGCCAAAGAATTATTTCATATGGTTTAATAACCACTGCAGAAAATTCTACCGGAATATTAATTGCAGGTGTTATTCCTGAAGAGGAAAAGAATGTGACAAAGATATCGGAATTTTTAATTGAAGGAAGTTACTTTTTAACAAATAAGAAGGAAATCTTGATCAGTAAAAGGTTAGCAAAATCTATGGATTTAAGTATAGATGATAAAGTAGTACTCTTAGCTTCACGAGTTGATGGAAAAGTTGGTTCAGAATTATTTAGAGTTGTTGGAATCTTTCAAACACCAAACTCTGTATTTGATAAAAGTACGATTTACATAACTTTAGTTGATGCGCAGGAAGTATTCGGATTAAATAATAATATTTCAGAAATAGCTATTGTATCATCTAATTTGAATGAAGTAGCAAAATTGAAAGATAAGATAGCTAAAATAATAGGTGCTGAATATGAAGTATTATCATATCATGATTTGATTCCCACTCTGGTAATGCAACAGGAGATGACTGGTAATTGGATGCTGATAATTTACATTATCATCGGTTTAGCAATGATTTTTGGAATAATTAACACCTTTTTAATGTCTGTATTTGAAAGGATTAATGAATTTGGAGTTCTTAAAGCTATTGGCATGAATGAACAAAAATTGCTTCTGATGATAGTCTATGAATCTTTGATACTTGGTATAATTGGTGCAATTGTTGGTTCAATTTTCGGGTTATCACTTGTTGTCTATTTCTCAAAAGTTGGTTTGAACTTTGCATTGTTTTCAGAAGGGTTATCGGCCTGGGGAATTGCAGCAATTATTTACCCTGAGATAGTATTTTTTAGCATAATTAAAGCATTTTTAGTTGTAGGTTCCATTTCTTTACTTGCATCATTATATCCCGCACTAAAAGCTTTACAACTTCAACCTGTAAAAGCTATCAGATATGTATAAAAAATCGAATTTATATGATAAAAATTGAAAATTTAAAGAAAATTTATCATGACAATGGACTCCCTGTAAAAGCACTTGACAATATTAGTTTGGAATTTCAAAAGGGAGAATTTACAGTTATTGCAGGTTCTTCGGGTTCTGGAAAAACTACATTACTTAATTTAATTGGTGCACTCGATAAGCCAACTGAGGGCAAAATATTATTTGAGGGAGAAGACTTATCTTTAAAGTCTAAATCACAACTGGCAGAATTGAGATTATATAAATTAGGATTTGTATTTCAAGCATATAATTTAATTCCAGTTTTAACGGCAATTGAAAATGTTGAATTCACAATGATTTTAATGAAAATACCAGAGAAAGAACGTCGAGAAAGAGCATATAAAATTCTTGAAGAATTAAATGTTGCGAATCTCGCAGATAAAAAACCTAATGAGATGAGTGGAGGAGAGCAACAACGAGTTGCTGTTGCTCGGGCAATTGTAACGAATCCATCGGTTGTCCTTGCTGATGAACCAACTGCAAATCTGGATTCTCATACAGGATCTCAATTAATGGATCTAATGGAAAAATTAAATCGTGATAGAGATATTACTTTTATATTTTCAACACATGATCCAATTGTAATTGAAAGAGGTCGCCGACATATAACTCTGAGAGATGGAAAGGTTGTGAGTGATACTTCAAAATGTTTGCAATAAGAAGAATTAAAATTATATTATTATCAATTTTCATTATTTATAATGTTACTATTTCACAAAATCAATTTTATTTTGATGGATATTTATTAAATCTAAGTTTAGTGCAACTAAGAAAAAATCCTTTTACAATCCACTCTAATAACATTTTCCAGAATCTTGAGCGTATACGGTTGAGACCCAGTTTAAATTTTGATGACAGATTTAATTTTACGGTTGAGTATGAGGCTTTTATACATTATAAAAATAAAATCGAGACATATTCAGAGAATTATAAAATTATTACCGGTCAAATTGTAAATTTACATTCTGAAATGTTGAATAATAGATTATGGCATATTATTCATTTTATAGACCGAATGTATTTAAAGATCAATTTTGATAAGATTAATTTAACACTTGGGCGACAGAGAATTGCTTGGGGTACAGGTAGAATCTGGAATCCAACCGATTTATTTAATCCAATAAATCCAACTAATTTCGCTAAAATCGAAAAAGATGGTGTAGATGCTGCATTCGTTAAATATAATTTTGCAAATTTGACTGATCTATCAATCGTTATTAACCCTACGAAAATTAAAACCAACTTTTCGATACGTTTAAGAACTAATTTTTCAGAATTTGATTTGTCCGTATTGGGTGGTAAATTCACAAACGACTATGTGCTTGGAGCTGATTTTGCAGGCAATTTGCTGAATGCTGGCGTTAGAGGCGAGATGCTTTATTCACAAAATAACATTAAATATATCTTAGGTATTGACCATCAATTTACACCAAAAATATACTCATTAATAGAATATCATTTTAATGGTGCAGGTAAATCGAAAAAAGCTTTTTATGATTTTAATAGTTTACTGAATAATTACTCAATTTACCTTGCCAAAAAATATTTTATTTTTCAGTTATCTTATATTGTTCATCCGTTATCATCGATATCGATTTTAATCAAGAGAAATTTAAACGACAATAGTAGTTTTTATTCGCTCGATTTGTCGTATTCTATTCTTGATAATTTAAATGTAAGTTGGATTACTAATATCTTTTCTGGAAGTTGTTATACGGAATATTGGTATTATCCAAGTAGTACAATTATTCGCAGTGAATATTATTTTTAGTTATGATTAAAAATTATTTTGTATCGAAAATTAAGCCTTTAGACATTCTGGTAAACAGGGTTGGTTTGTCGGCGACATATAGGCCTGGGCAAGAAACTATTTTTAAAGCATTAGATGAAGGGATAAACTTTTATTTCTGCTTTGGAATTGATACACATATGATAAAAGTGTTAAAGGATTTATCAAAAAATCAGCGAGAACAAATTGTTATTGCCACAGGAGCTTATAACTATAAATACTTTTTTCAGGATATAGATAAAACCTTTCAAAAGAGATGCAAACAATTAAATACTGATTATATTGATCTATTTATGTTCTTAGGTGTACTTCAGGAAGCTGAATTAAAAGCAAATATAATTGATTCGATGAATAAACTTAAAGAGCAGGGGAAAGTTAAAGCAATTGGGATTTCAACACATAATCGGAAATTAGCCGGTAAACTTGCTATCGAAGGTGTTTTTGATGTTCTAATGATTAGATACAATGCTGCTCACCGTGGTGCAGAGAGGGATATATTTCCTTTAATCAGTGATAAAGAAACAGCAATCGTATCGTATACTGCAACTTCCTGGAGAAGATTATTGAAAAAACCAAAAGGATATAAAGGTGATAGGATTCCTACTGCTGGTGATTGTTATCGGTTTGTTTTAGGAAATGAAAATGTGGATGTATGCTTAATGGCACCAAAGAATCTTAAGGAATTTAAAGAAAATTTAGAGCAAATAAGAAAAGGAAAGCTTAATGATGAGGATTTAAATTTTATGTTGCAATTTGGAGATTTTGTATATAATCAAAAGAAATGGTTTATGTAAAAAAAGACCCAAAGTAGTTTACTTTGGGTCTTGCTAAGAAGATTTTATGCTTTCATTCTTTCACCGAGTTCTTCAACAGTAAAAATCCAACCTACAATTTTACCTGGTTCAATATCGCGGAAATTTTTCCAGTATTCTGGTGTTCTCAAGAATCTTGAACTAGTATCACCCTTGGGTATTTTTTCAATTTCTTTAAAAATTTTTAAAAATCTGCTCTTCCAAAGTTTCATATTTGAAATTCTTAAATCGACCCACCCATCATGAGCCCATAAGTTAATTTTGTTTTGATCAATCTGAAACTCATTCTCACCTCTGAATGGTGGGATCTTAATTTCGTTACCCCGAATTAATTTTTTTCCATCTGGCATCAGTATTGGAATTCCTATTGATATGATTTGAGCCCTGAGATTTTGATTTTTTGTAATAATTTCTGTGAGTTTCTTTGAGAGTTTTTCAGGGTTCGTTTTTGCAACTGTAATCATATCATTAAATCCGAGTTTAAGTAAATAGGCTTCAAATAACAATTTTGACAGGCGTGGTGGTCCAAGCATTTCAAATGCAACACTATCAACACCAAATGTTTTTTCCAAATTTTCCATCTTCTTCAATGCTGATTCGAGCATAACGCCTGCACGGAAAGTTGGTTCTAAAGTAGCATGATCAAGAGCATTAATGATATCGTGTCCAGTATTTCCACCAAGTATTTCGTAGACAGCTACATCAGCAATTTCTTCGGGTGTAACGTATTCCATTTGACCAGGCATCGAAATTGCTTCAAATTCATTTTTTGAAAATATTCCATTTTCACCTGTGTCAATAAACACCGACTTTAGATTTTTGCCTGTTGATTTTACAAAATCAGGAATTCTAATTTTTAATTTACCATTGAGTTTGTAAGCTTTATCGGGTGGACAATCAAATAGTTCAATTGGTTTTCCTCTTCGCTTTATATCTCCATATGCTATTTTTTTCCAGGCGATAGCTGCGGTGGGTTTAATCTCTTTTGTGATTGGTGCATCTGGTGTCCGTCCCATAAGGAAAAGTAATAAAGTATGAGCACCGGCAACAGATGACTTTGCGAGTAAAACACGGGAGGGTTTTTCTTCACTGTGCGTATACGGTATATTTAAACCCATACCACCTGTTCCACTTGTTCCAATCTTTACATATATTTTTGTACCAGCTTCTGTCATCGAACGATACATTACTTGAACATGCCGTACAAGTTGAGGCACATATAATGTACAAAGTAATTTTTCTACAGTTTCGATAAGTTTGTTGTTTTTGCTTGCTTTCGCTGCTTTAATCTCACGCAATACATCTAAAGAACTTTGAAATATATTCTGGTAAGCAATTGCTGTAGCAGAGTTAACACAATCTATTACGATATCGGGTTTATATTTAGTCAGTAGTTGATAAATTGCTGTTTTTTTCAGAGTTGCATTATCAAGTTCATTTAATATATCGCTTATAAAGCACTGGCGTTTTTGTTCGTCATTCAAAATTTCCTCTCGGGACAAATCTTTAAACTCTGCTCTGGTAAAAATGTTACCCCACCACGGAATGAAGAAATCTTTTCCAGCATATGGATATTCTTTCCGTAAATTTTCTACTGCTTCTAATGCTTCTTCTTTAGTTAATGAAGTTACAATTAATCTTTTTGGTTTTCGTTCCATTAACTTTCTACATACAGCTGAGCCAACTAATCCCCAGCCGCCTATTACGCATACTGTTTTTCCTTTAATGTCCATATTATTTTAGCACCATTGTTTTTACTATTGATTCAAATGCGGGTAAATAGTTATCTTTATGAGGATTGTACCAGTTCAATGTAATTCTAATTACATTATCGTTCTTTACAATAAAATATGCTCTACTTTCAATGTCTTTCATAACCGAATAATTAATGAATAAAGCTTTTTCACCGCTTACTGTTATTTCTCCTTGTCCTGAAGTTTTCTTGTATTTTGCTTTATTTTGTTCAAAAACTTTGTCTACACCTAAACCCTGCGCTCCAAAAACATCAAATCTTATTGAACAATCAACTCTGTCTGCTTGTAAAGATGTGGCAAAGTCGAACTTTCCCTTATCAACCGAGATGAAATTCAAGTTATCAGGATATTTTATTACAAAATATGGAGTTTCATATGTACTAATTGTTGGAGATGCAGTCCAACCCTCAGCTTTTTTTAATTGAGGTTCTGGTAGTCTGAATGAATTTAACATTGTGTCAAATACTGCAGTATATGCATTATACCAGTCTCCAAATCCTGAAAAACTCAAAGCATAAAACAAGGTATCAACCTGGAATAAAATTTTGTAACCCATTAGATTCATTTTAGTTGTAATTGGTATTGTGAAATTTAGTTTTAATGCAGGTTTATCCAAGATTGCGACTTGATTTTCGTTATCGATTCGACCACTCATTCTTATTTCTTCTCTTATCTCATTAACCATGTCATCGAAAGATTTACCTTCAAGATTTTTTACCTGTACCAAAACTTCGTTTCCTAGTTCACCAGGTTGTCCAGGTGAAATAAATTTATCTTTGACTGATTGTGATTGGTAAAATTGCGCATTACCTGGTTGACCAAGTTGCATCCAGATTTCTGGATAATTTATACTGAACCCATAAAGCGCGTCTCTGTATACTTTATATTTCTCAATTTTAGGGGGTTCAATTTTTTTACCACATGAAAATGTCATTAAGATAATGAACAATATTATTGATGAAAGAAATATTTTTTTCACAGTTAAAACCTCCTTTTTTTGTTATTGTTGAGTATAATTAAATTATTAATATTAAGATTTTTCTTTAATGAGCTTTCTCACTTCTTGAATTTGTTTTAAATGTAACTCACTATGTTCTGTATAAAATTTTAACATATCAAAGAATGTAACATCACCACGTTCTGAGTGTTTAGCTTTTTTTGCCCATACCTCTGGTTGTAATTTGTAAATGATTTGATAGGTTCTGTTTCGCAGTAATCCATATATTAGCAGTGCTAATTCATCATCGATTTCACCATAATGAAATGTCTGTGCCCATAAGTTCTGGTTGTATGCCAAAAGTAACGGATTATCTTCTGTGGCTATTCTAAATAATCTCGTGACTGCCATTATTTCACTGTCGCAGAGGTGATTTATTATTTCTTTAATTGACCATTTATCTGGTGCTGGTTTGAAGGATTTTTCATCTTCTGTAAGATCTTTCACAGCTTCTTTTATTTTATCGTGAGTTGTTATGTATCTTTCTAAAATATCTTTTAAATTAATTTCCATAAAATAATATCCTAATTATTTTCTTACAAAAGCAAAGAATCGGAGCGGAATTTGACTTTGCTTCTTGTTGTTTGTGTTAAATATTACATCTCCCTGTAATATACCTTCACTGATTGCTGTGAAAGTGACATTTATTTGTGTTGATTCCTGTGGCATTAGTTTTCGCTGCATTATATTTACTGATAAGCCTGTTATTTTGCTCTGAATGGATTTTATTTCAACTGGTTCTTGAGTAGTGTTTCGCACATTTATAACTTGTGTTGCAACAGAATCCGGTCTTAATTGTTGAAAGTAAATATAAGGTGGATCAAATTTTAATAATGATACTATGTTTGCAGTAAAACTAATTTGTAGATTGGGATTTGTGGCGTCGTTCGATGTTATTGTAACTGTTTTATGAACCTTCCCATCAAATCCTTTTGAATCAAAACCAATATTTAATGTGGCAGTTTTCTTTGGTGGTAAAACTTTGTCACTTAGTAAAGTCGCAGTACATCCACACGATGCCCTCACATTAGTTATTACAAGTGTGTCTTTACCTGAATTCTTTATGGTTACAATTTTCTCAGCTTTAGAACCAGCCAACATATCCCCAAAATCGAATTCTTTGCCTCCAATTATCTCTATCTTAGGCTGACTTAATGAATAACTTATAATTGTGAAGATAAAAACTGAAGTTAAAAGAGATTTCATAATACACCTTTCTCAATGTTTATTATTTGCTTTAATTTTAATAAATTTTAATGATTAAAGCAAAATTCTAAATTTTCTTAAAACCGTTAAATAAACTTTTGATTAATTTTTTTATAGAAGAATTTTAAAAGAATGTTTTTCTAATTTTTTGTAAAAAAAGTAAGTATTTTACTAAAAATGATAATTCATTAATGAAAAGTTTTATTGAATCTTATTAATTTCATCAAATTATTAAAACTTTGGATGGTATAAAACTTGATAATTATAACTTTAGATTTTTATGTTAAAAGAAGTTGAACATACTAAAGAACAGTATTATACAATTGGAAAAGCTTCGCAGCTTGTGGGGGTATCAGTCCAGATGTTACGTTTGTACGAGGATGAAGGTTTGATTATCCCTTTTAAAAAGAAGTCTTTGCACAGATTATACTCATCTGAGGATATAGAACGACTAAAGTGTATAAGAGATATGATTCATAATGAAAAAATCAGTATTATTGGAATTAAACGGATGATGGCTTTAATACCATGCTGGGCAATTAAAAAATGCCCAGTTATAATTAGGGAAGGTTGCGAAGCTTTTAAAGATCATACAAAACCATGCTGGCTAAATAAAATAGATAATGAACTATGCAATAGTAACGAATGTAGAGGCTGTTTAGTCTATAAATCTATAAAAAGCTGTTCAGCTTTAAAGCAATTATTGAATCAAATTGACAATTTAGTTATAGAAGGGTAGTAAATATGGATAATATATCAAGGCGGAAATTTTTAAAAATAAGTGCTACAACTATTTCTGCAGCAGCAACACTTGGTGCTGTTGGAAAAATTACTGCAGATGTAAATAAGATATCTGGAAATACTACAAAAGGTTTAAGAAAGATTCCTACCTTCTGTGATATTTGTTTCTGGAAGTGTGGTGTAATTGCGTATGTAAAAGATGGTAAACTCTGGAAACTTGAAGGTAATCCACTTGATCCATTAAGTCGAGGTAGGTTATGTCCGCGTGGTACAGGTGGGGTTGGTTCTCATTATGATCCAGATAGGTTAAAGTCACCTCTGATTCGTAAAAACAATCGTGGTAAGGAGGAATGGGTAGCTGTTACATGGGATGAAGCATTCGATTATATAGCTCAGAAAATGCAAGATATTAAATCAAAATATGGAGCTGAATCAATTGCAATGTTTAGCCATGGAATTGGTGGAAATTTTTTAAAACATACACTCAAAGCTTTCGGAACAAATAATTTTGCAGCACCATCATTTGCTCAATGTCGCGGTCCGAGAGATGTTGGGTTTAAATTAACTTTTGGAGAAGATGTAAGTTCACCTGAAAGGACTGATATAAAAAATTCAAAATGTTTAGTATTAATTGGATATCATCTTGGTGAAAATATGCACAATTCGCAAGTTCAGGAATTTTCTGAAGCTATAAAGAAGGGTGCGTCGATTATCGTTGTGGATCCAAGATTTTCAATTGCTGCTAGTAAAGCAAAATATTATTTACCAATCAAACCTGGAACTGACCTAGCTCTTATACTTGCCTGGATGAATGTGATTGTGAATGAGAATTTATACGACAGGGAATATATTGAGAAATATGGATTCGGTTTTGAGCAATTTAAAGCTGAAATATCCAATTATACTCCCGAGTGGGCTTATCCAGAAACCGGCATTGAACCTGATTTGATTCGCAACACTGCTTATGAAATGGCTAAATATAAACCAGCTACTCTTGTTCATCCTGGACGTCATGTTACATGGTATGGAGATGACACTCAAAGAAGCAGAGCAATAGCACTTTTAAATGCACTACTGGGCAGCTGGGGAAGAAAAGGCGGATTTTACACACCTGTTAGTATGGATCTTCCAGATTATCCTTATCCATCATATCCCAAACCAACTAAACCCAAAGTTGATAATCCGGATTTAAAATATCCTTTTGCAATAGAGACTGTGACAAATGGAATTCGCGAGGCTACAATTTCTGGAAATCCATATCCTGTCAAAGGCTGGTTTGTTTATGCAACAAATTTAATTCATGCTTTGCCAAATGAAGATGAAACGATCAGAGCAATTCAAAATTTAGATTTGCTGGTTGTAATTGATGTTATACCAAGTGAAATTGCAGGTTGGGCTGATGTTGTATTACCTGAATCAATTTACCTTGAGAGATATGACGATTTAAATGTTGAATGGTTCAGAGAACCATTTATCTCTCTACGTCAACCCGTAGTCGACTCACCAAATGATCAAAAACCAAATTGGTGGATCGCGAAAAAGCTTGCAGAAAAACTTGAGTTAAGTGAATTCTATCCTTGGGAAAATATTGAAGATTATTTAGAATACCGTTTAAGTGCTGGTGGATATGATTTTGAAGAACTAAAAAAGACAGGTATTATTAAAGGTTCACCACAACCAATATATTTTGAAACGGGTGTTCCTATTGAATTCCCAACACCCAGTGGCAAAATAGAGTTTTATTCTCTTCAGTTAGCTAAAGCAGGTTTTGATCCAGTACCAAAATATAAAAAACCAGAAGAAGGTCCACCTGGTTACTTCAGATTGTTATATGGACGTGCACCAGTACATTCATTTAGCAGAACACAAACAAATCGTATTTTAATGGATATGTATAATGAAAATGAAGTTTGGATTAATAAATTTATTGCAGATCGATTAGGTTTAAAATCTGGTGATTATGTTAAATTAAAAAATCAGGATGGAGTTGTGAGTAATAAGATAAAAGTTAAGGCAACAGAAAGAATTAGACCTGATTGTGTTTACATTGTTCATGGTTTTGGTCACAATTCAAAAATGCTAAAATTTGCATATAAAAAAGGTGCAAGTGATTCACAGTTGATAAAAAGGTATGTGATAGATCCATTAATGGGGGGTACTGGTATGAATGTGAATTTTGTAACAATTGAGATGGAGGTGTGATATGGCAAGATTTGGAATGGTCATAGATACAAAAAAATGTGTTGGTTGTATGGACTGTGTTGTTGCTTGTAAAACTGAGAATAATGTGCCTGAAGGTTTTAATCGCGATTGGATCGTTCAGGATGCTCGTGGCAGTTTCCCAACTGTGAATTTAGAAATTAGAAGCGAAAGATGTAATCATTGTGACAATCCACCCTGTGTCTATTGTTGTCCAACAGGTGCTAGCCATATCCACAACCTGGGTGGTGTTGTGTTGGTTGATCATGAACTTTGTATTGGCTGTAAAGCTTGCATTGCATCCTGTCCTTATGATGCCCGATTTGTACATCCAGAGGGTTATGTTGATAAATGTACCTTTTGCATACATAGAGTTGAAGAAGGACTTGATCCAGCTTGTGTTTCTGTTTGCCCAACATATTGCATGTATTTTGGTGATTTAGAGGATCCAAATAGTGAAGTGAATAAATTATTAAATTCTCGTAAACATCATGCAGTTTTGCCCGAAGCTGGTACAAAACCACAAATATTTTATTTGGAGTAATTATGAACGAAATCACAAATACAAGAATGAACCCTGGAATTGATCCCTCTCTCTCAATTTGGAACTGGGAAATTCCAATTTATCTATTTCTCGGCGGGATTGTTGCTGGTATGATGATAATTTCAGGTTATTTTCTTTTTAAAGGTAGAACTAAAGATGTTGAGTGTTCGTGCTTTTTAGTTCCGTTTATTAGTTTTATTTTATTGTCGTTCGGAATGTTAGCGCTCTTTCTGGATCTTGAACACAAAGCATATGTTTGGAGGGTTTACACAACGTTTAAGATAAAATCTCCTATGTCATGGGGTTCCTGGATATTGATATTAATCTATCCAATTTTGATATTAAATATACTCATAAGGATACCAGATTTTCTTTCCAAAAAGTTGAAATTCTTAAAGAGTATATCTTTAAAAATTAATTCACATCCAACAGCAATAAAAAATATCGGTTTAGTGAGTATGATTTTTGGAGCGTTGCTCGGGATATATACAGGTGTACTGTTAAGTTCGTTAGGTGCTCGTCCTTTGTGGAATAATTCAACTTTATGGATACTATTTTTATTGTCAGGTCTCTCATCTGCAGCAGCGTTTGTTCATCTAATTGCTAAGAGCAAATATGAATCACACCTACTCGCAAAGGCAGATAATGTTTTTTTATCTTTGGAACTGATTGTACTAGTCTTATTTTTAATTGGATTACTCACTTCAACACAGGTACATATCAGTGCGGCTGAATTTTTGATTAGTGGAAATTATGCACCACTTTTTTGGGTGTTTGTAATTGGCTTAGGAATTATAATTCCACTTATAATCCAGTTGTATGCAGTAAATAACAAAATAAAGCACCAACCTGTTGCTCCAATTATGGTAATTATTGGTGGATTGATACTACGTTTTGTTATCGTAAATGCAGGTCAGGCTAGTCACTGGTTTAATGCAGGAATGTTAAAATAAAGAAGGATAATATATATGAATCATCAAGAATCTCAAATTAATTTTCAACCCAAACCTTATATGAATCCATATCTTGCCGGGATTGGTTTGGGTTTAGTTTTGCTCCTTTCTTTTGTAATCATGGGAAGAGGACTTGGTGCATCTGGCGCGTTCTCATCATTGTTAAGTGCAGGTATGGAAAAAATCTCTCCTGAACATGTTAAATCAAACGAATTTTATTTGGAGTATTTGGGTGATGGAACAACAAGTCCACTTAAAGATTGGTTGGTTTTTGAAGTAATTGGTGTTTTTGCAGGTGGGCTACTTTCAGGAGCTTTAGCACATAGAATAAAAAAAGATATAGAGAAAGGTCCACGCATTTCTAATTTTGGTCGCTTAGCTTTTGCCTTTATTGGTGGTGCAATGATGGGCTTTGGGGCAAAATTAGCGCGCGGATGTACAAGCGGCCAGGCGCTTACAGGTGGTGCATTATTGAACGTTGGTAGCTGGGCATTTATGCTATGTGTATTTGCTGGGGCTTATGCATTTGCTTATTTTATGAGGAGGCAATGGAGATGAACGCACCATTTTTTAAATATGGCTATTTTGGAGATGACCTTAGTTTAGTCGTGGCTTTTATAATTGGAATTGGTTTCGGCTTCTTCCTCGAAAGAGCTGGATTCGGAAGTGCTAAAAAACTCACTGCTCAATTTTACTTCACAGATATGAGCGTATTCAAAGTTATGTTCTCAGCAATCGTAACTGCAATGATTGGTTTGTATTACCTTGGAGTTCTTGGATTGTTAAATCTATCACTAGTTTATCTTACACCAACTTATTTAATACCTCAGATTATTGGCGGCTTAATACTTGGTATCGGATTTGTAATTGGTGGATACTGCCCAGGTACTTCATGTGTAGCTGTCTCAACTGGTAAAATTGATGCCCTTGTATTCCTAATTGGTGTAATAGGTGGTATATTTGTATTTGGTGAAGTTTTCCCATTATTAAAAGTTTTTTATTATTCAAGTAATATGGGAAATTTAACATTACCTCAATTGTTTAATATCCCATATGGACTTGTGGTATTTTTGGTCGTATTAATGGCAATTGGTGGTTTCATGGGTGCAGAGTATGTTGAGAAAAAAATGAAAAAGTAGGAGAAAATTAGATATGAAAAATCTTTTTGGGCAACTAAGTCTAAATCAAAAAATTGCTGTGGTAACATTGCTATTAGGGTTGATAGCAATCTTTGCTGGTAATCCTTACCAAGGAAATTACACTAGAATTGATGCAAAAGAAATAGCCCTAATAGTTCAGAAAGAATTAGATCATATTACAGCTGAAGAATTAGCTGATTGGATTATAAAAGAAAAATCAGATTTTCGTTTGATAGACCTACGAAGCGAAAATGAATTTTCAGAGTATCATATTCCAAAAGCAGAGAACATTCAATTGATAGATTTAAATAATTATACATTTCTTCCAACTGAAAAGATAATTTTATATTCAGAAGGTGGTATACACTCAGCTCAAGCTTGGTTTCTTATGATTGCAAGGGGATATAAAAATGTCTATATGCTTAAAGGTGGTCTTGATGAATGGAAAGAAAAAATTTTATTTCCTATAATATCAGAAAATGCAACCCCTGACGAAATCAAAAATTTTGAAAGAATTAAAGAAGTTAGTAGATACTTCGGTGGATCTCCACAAACAGGGAAAATTGAAGATATTAGAGTAAAGAAAGAATTACCAAAATTAGAAATGCCAGCTCAGGGTTCACCCCAGACTGGTACACAAAAGAAGAAAAAGAAAGAAGGTTGTTAAAGTTACGGTTATTTTTAGCAAAATATTAAAGAGTATGAAATACTTAAAAATTTTCTTATTTATATTACTTGTTATTGGATGCTCTAAAGAAACTAAAGATAGATTCCAACCTTTCGAGGACTTAAATGGTATGAAGCTTACCAAAAAAATTTCAGGAAAAGAAGCTCAGACAATGATTAATAAACTACATGGGAAATCTGTAACTCCAAATGTAAGTGAAGTAATTTTTTATAAAAGCGAAAAAGGTGAAGCTGTTTTATATATTTCCGGGTATCCAGACTCAACTGGTGCAAAAAATGATTATTATAAAATGGTTTCATTAATCCAAAATGGGAACGAAGTTTTTGGACACTTTCACGAATTTAATATCGATAATCAAAAACTCTCAATGTGTCTCGGACTGGGGCAAGCACATTATTTTTTCTATAATAATCACAACTTGTTCTGGTTGAGTACAAATTATCAAATTGCCCAATCCACAGTTGTTGATCTGCTAAATAAATTGAAAAATGGACGATACGAATGATATAAATATCAAAATATATAATTATCTGCAGGCTCTTTATTAATTGTATTTAATTTATTATCGGCTGAATAAATGTTTAAAAATGTAGCAGGAATTATCTTGGCGGGAGGGAAAAGCAAGAGAATGGGGCAGGAAAAAGCATTAATTAAAATTGGTGATTTAACTGCAATAGAAATTGTTTATGAAAAATTAAAATCAATCTTTGAAAATGTTTTTATTATAGCAAATGATCCTTCAAAATATTCTTTTCTTGATATTAAAGTTTATGAGGATATATTTAAAGATGTAGGTCCTCTTGCAGGTATGCATTCAGGATTACGTCATTCTTCCAGTGAAAATAATTTTTTTATTTCTTGTGATATGGTCTTGATGAGAAAAGAAATAATTGAATATATTGTAAATTAACCAACTAATAAGATAATTAAAGTTCCCAGAGTTAATGAAGTATTGCAACCATTGTGTGCTGTATATTCAAGGAATTGCATTTCAATCATAGAACAACTAATTAGGGAAAGTATAAAATCTAAACAACCCCAATTAAATAGTCCTTACAAGTTGATTGAAAAACAGGATACTGAAATAATAGAAGTGGGTAATCTCCTTTCTAATTTTCCGGATGCTTTTTTAAGTATGAATAGTGATCTAGATTATCAAAGGGTTTTGCAAATATTACGTACTCATCAAAACACCTAATGCAATAGTACGAACTTTTTCCTCACATTTATCAGCTCGTGATGGGATTAGTATTGGGATTTTGCCTCCTACTATTACTTGTGCGTGAGGTAAATTCGCAAAATACTGTGTGCTTTTTGCTAAACTATTTGCAGCTTCAATATTGGGAGCTACAATTATATCTGCTTTACCAGCGACTTCGGATTTTATGTTTTTTTCAATTACTGCCTCTTCACTTACACATAGATCCAATGCTAATGGACCATCAATTATGCATCCCTTAATTTCCCCTTCTCTGTTCATCTTTGTTATCTCTGCAGCGTCAACCGAGGATTGTAACTTTGGGTTTACTTTCTCTGATGCTGAAAGCATAGCAACTTTTGGTATTTCAATTCCCAGTGCTTTTGCTACTTTTATTGCATTTTCAATCAGTCCAATTTTTGCTTGAAGATCTGGATTAAGATTCAAACCACCATCAGTGATCATTATAAGCTTTTTTTCCTTTTTCTTTGGAAATTCAAAAATAAAAACGTCACTAAATAGCCTTCCGGTTCGCATGTTGTTTGCTGGATCAAATATGGCTTTCATAAGGGTTGATGTATCAACAGAACCTTTCATTAATATGGAACAGGCACCATTGTTTACTAAGTTTATAGACTTTTTAATTGTCTCAACAGTATCTGTTTCGTGAATTATATTAAAATCGAAAGTGCAGTTTAGTTCCTTTAAGATTGGAAGAATAATATTCTTATCACCCACAAGGTAAAAATTAGCCAGTTTAATTTTGGTTGCTTCGAGAACTGCGGTGAGGGTTTCTTTATTGTGAGGTTGGACAACAACAACATTTTTGTTCTTTTTTTCAAGTGCTTTTTGTAAGAGTTCTTCAAGATTTTTTATCATAGTGTTTTGAATTTTTAATATTCTTTGGTTTTTTCAATGCTTCTGAGGATTCTGAGGGCTGCTTTAGCAAGTGCTTTCAACTCATCGTCGCCTGGGAAGATTAAAACTTTAGAAATAAAACTGACTCTTTCTGTGATCCATTTTGTCAGAAATTCTGATTTAGCAAGACCGCCAGTTAAAATAACTGCATCAACTTTTCCAGATAATACAGTGGACATAGCACCAATTTCTTTTGCAATCTGATAAGCCATTGCTTGGAAAACCTCGAGTGCTTTATTATCGCCGTTTTTAATTCTGCTTTCAACTTCTTCAGCGCTATTTGTACCAAGATATGCAACAAGTCCACCATTACCCATTACAAATTTTCTAAGTTGTTGTTCAGTATATTCACCAGAAAAAGCTATTGTTATAAATGGTTGAAGTGGTAAGCCACCGGTTCTTTCTGGAGAAAAAGGCCCATCACTGGATGCATCATTAACATCAATTATTTTACCATTTTTAATTGGTGCTACTGAAATTCCACCACCCATATGTGCTACCACAAAGGAAGAATTATTGTAATCGATTGTTAATTTTTCAGCAGCATTTCTTGCAGCTTCGTGTAAACTGAGTGCGTGAGATAAACTACGGCGTTCAATTCTTGGATGACCTGAATAACGGGCTAATGGTTCGAACTCATCAACTGAAACGGGATCCACAACAAAGGCTCTCGAGTTATATTCTTTGGCTAATCTGTCGACCAATGCGCAACCAAGGTTGGAGGCATGTTCACCCTGTAAATTTGCACGAGCATCCTGTAGCATTCTTTCGTTAACTTCATACGTTCCCCCCTCAACAGATCGAAACAAACCACCAATTGAAATAACAGCGTTAAAATCATTTATATCATTATTCTTAATCCAGTTGCTAATTGTTCGATATCTGAAATCGAATTGATCCCAAATTTTTTCGTGCTTTTTAATTTCTTCTGTGGGGTGTTTTAATGTTTCGGAAAGGTGAATTTGTTCATCATAAAATAAAGCAATTTTAGTTGAGGTTGATCCTGGATTTACTACAAGGATCTTATAAAATTCCATAAATTTGAGGTCCTTTTTTATGAAAATGTAAAAAAAGTTCTGTTAATTTTAAAATTCCATTAGTAAACCAATTCTTAGACTCCTGGAAAAACCTGCAAATGTGTAATCATTTTTTGACATATCATTAAGCCCAAGTAAAACTGGTATTTCATCTGCACGATCTTGTGAGACAAGCAATTTTATTGCATCTTCAACATTGTATTTGGTTAGTTTTTCATAAAAAAGGTTTTTGGAATTTAGTAAATTTTTTATTTCTGCATATGATACGAGGTTAATTCCTTTCCAAATTCTAAAATTATAAAGAAGTTTTAAATCAAGTTGTTGTTTCCATGCATCATTTTTTATTGGATTTATAGAATATAATATATCAGGTGATTTTACTAAAATATTTTTTTCTTTGATTGCTCTAAGAATGAGATTGATTCCAAACGGGAAGTTATCATAGAATAAATTTACTAATAGTGAATGTGAATCGTCAAGGTCGTCGTAGTATGGAAACTTGAACTTGCTATGTGTTTTATATGCGTATGAATAATTAAATACTCCTTGGATATTTTTCCATTTTGGTGTATTTGCGGATAACTCAAACCCTAAAGTTTCGATTTGATATGAGTTTAAAATATAAGTTGCTAAACCTAGATCGGTTTGAATGTATTGAGGTTCTAAATTCCGCATTGTTTTTCGATTATAAAGTGTAAGATTAATTATTACATCGTTTTTTGTTTGTTTACTTAAACCTATATCAAATTGTGTTGTATACAGAGGTTTAACCCCACTATATTTTATATTGTTAATAAAATATCGAGTTTTATAGATACTTCGAATTCTGTCAGAACTCATATAAATCAGATCGTAATCAGGTAAATAAGTAAAGGTTTGATAATTAAGAAATAAAATCGATGTATATTTTGGTAAATTGAATAAAATACCAAATCGTGGATTAATTGATACGGATGGTTTCGTTTTAACAAAACTATCGTCATCAATTGAGGATGGATTACCCCAGCCATCAGATGGAACTGGTAAATCAGGGTGTAGCATTTTAAAATTTTCTGGTGTTCCATATAATCTTGTATTCTTACTATTAGTTAAATCGCTTATATCCTTTAACTTATAATCGTTCGGATCCCAGATATCCATTCTAAAACCAATGTTTAATTTAATAAGATCAAAATGAATTTTATCCTGAATGAAAAGTCCACCATAAATTGGTTTTTTAGGGCCTTCACTCCTTTTTGAGTGATTATATTTTGAGTAATTTATTTCTCTTCCAAAATAGTCATATCCATATGAATCGATACCTCTCGCTATGAATTCGTCGAATACTTTTTGTAGTTGGGTGTGGTCTAAAAAATCAGGATTTTTTATAATTATATTTTTCAAAGTATCATTCATCTGTGCAAGAGAAAGTGGATATATCATATATTTTCTTATCCATTGTGTATTGAATTCAGTTCCTAATGCAAAATTGTGATTATTGTACTTGTAGATAACATCGCCTTTAAATTGGAGTATCTGGTTTTTACTGAAGCTCAGGTAATCATAAATTCTTCCGGGAAGCGCAAATTCTCCAATATATGGATCAAAAGGTACCCTTAGTCCAGGTTGTATGTAATGGAAGTAATTAGCAAAGAGAGGATTTTGATTATAATCTCCATAATCGAAGTAGTTTTTTCTATGCTTTGGATGGGAATTCTCAAAATAAATGGATGAGTAGCTAATGCCTGCATTAAAAGACAAATTTGGTTTTACATTCCAGGATGATTTTATATAGAATATATCACTGTTAGAAATTTGTAGAGGGTGATTAAATGAGTTCATAAATGTATATGATGGTATAACCATTCTGTTCTTCATTCTTGTTGAAAACCCGCTGATAATGAATTTTAAGTCGTCTAAATTTAATGTAATTTTTTCGTTCCATAAGTAATAAATTTTTGCAGCATCAGGAATTTGACCAATTTTTACTTTATTCCAGCGTGGTTCATCAAGCATTAATAATTTTGCTGTTTCATTATATTCTTTACTACCAACTTCCTCTGGAGTAAATACTCTTCTGTGTGCCATTGATTGAATGTAGTTAATCGTATTAAATTGGAATATAGGCCAGATGTTGTTAGAAACATTTCTTAGTTTCTCAGAATAATAACTTTGGTGTGGATTTCTTTCAAAGGAATATTCAAACGAACCATAAAATTGTATTAAATTTGGATTATTTGGTATTAATGGCCCACCAATTGAAAAATTTGTTAATTCCGTTCCAGTGCATCTCAAATTCTTAAATCCATTAAATAAGAAATTATCTGTGACATATTCGAAACTACCGAAATATATTGGTCTTGTAGAAGTTGAAATTAAATTTATTCCACCATTTGAGAGTCTTGAATATGAAATATCATTTTCACCTGTTATCAATTGTAATTTTTCGATTATATTTTTATTAATTATCAAAGGGGAATTACCTTTATAATCCTTGATTGAAAATCCATCTAAATTGAATTCTAAAAATTCTAATTTATCTCTTCTATACGAAGGGACAAATTCTCTTTCATTTATTGTGTAATCGGATATTGTTGTAACAATTTCAGAATAATTTCTAATGGGTAATCGAAATATTTCCTCTTTTGTTAGAATTTGGTTTTTATGGAGAGATTCTAATTTCTTTTCTGGAATTATATCGATTTCATTTTGTGTGGAATCGATCTGCACAGCATATAATAAATTTGTAACTAGAAAAAAAGTTGTGATGATAATAAAATATTTTAATTTTTCCATGACCGCTCCTTAAATATTGATTATATTTAAAATTGTTTTTCAAGTAATCAATGGTCATAATAATTGGGAATATTTTTTCATTTTCTGTTTTTCTTAATCTATTATATGTCCCCTTGTTTATGGTGTGAATCCTATTCTAAATTCAACTTAAATAGTATGTTTATTATGAAAAAACCATCTAAGTTTCGCATATAAACCTCCTTTTATTTTGTTAAAAGAATTCTATTAAAATTTAGGAAAAAAATTATTAATTGTCAAGCTCATTAGTTGGGTTGTATATAATCCTGATGGATTTTTCGAAATCTGAAGAGTAAAGTCTATATTTGCAAAAATTTAATGTATTTTGTTTAACAGTTGTTTAGTTTGTTAAGCTTTATTTTTTCATCTTAGGCATATTTTGTGATAGTTTGCTCATAATTCCGCCCGATTTTTTCTTGGGTTCAACTTTTCGTAACGGTTCATTCTTGTGTTTTTTTGTTATGTACATTTGCTGTGCGATAGAGAGCAAATTGAACATAAAGTAATATAAATTTAATCCCGAAGGTAGAAAGTTAAACAGAAGGGTTAACAGTAGTGGCATTAACCAGACCATCATTTTTTGTCGTGGATCTTTAACTGTTAGTTTCTGTTGTATGAACATGGTTATTCCCATTGCCAGAGCAAGTCCACTTAATTCTCGAATTCCAAAAATTGGAATTGCAAAAGGCAGTGTTATAAGTACATCGGGAATAGATAGATCTGTTATCCACCATATGAAGTGAGCTTGTCGGAGCTCAATTGCAGAACTAAACACTGCCCATAGAGCGTAAAGAATTGGAAGCTGTAAAAGTAATGGTAAACAACCACCAGCTGGATTTACTCCATAATCTTTATACAGACGCATTATGGCCTGATTCATTTTTTGAGGATCGCTTTTATATTTTTCTCGCACTTCCTCAATCATTGGTTGAAGTGCCTGCATCTTTTGCATTGAACGCATACTGCTTTTAGTGAGAGGATGTAGTAGTAGTTTTATTATTATCGAAAATATTATTATTACAATTCCGTAATTAGGAATAAAGCTTCTTAGAAATTGAAACAAGGGAATCATGAAATATTCTGCAATTGGGCGAATAATCCATGCGGCACCTAAACTCATTATTTGATCTAAATCAACTTTATAGCTTTTGATAACATCAAAATCCAATGGGCCAAGAAACAATTCGAATCTTGCTAAAGAATCTTTATCTCCATAATATGGCATTTTAAGTGCAATATTGTAGGTTTTTTTCAAACCGTTATTTGGCATTTTTTTACTAAATCCTTCTAAGTATGCACCAGTAGATTTTTTATCTTTTGAAATTATTGCAACTGCAAAATATTTTGTTCTGGTAGCAATCCAATCGGTTACGCCACTTATATTTGTCTTACTGAGCTCTTCACCTGTTGCATCAAGAGTTGTAAGTTCTCCACCTGCATAAGCAAAAGCATGAGCATTATTTGATTCATCAACGCTGTTATGCTCGGCATATCTGAGTCCGTTTTCCCATGTAACCTGATATTCAAAGTTGGCAATTATTGGTTCCATTTTAGTGAGTTTATATTCAACCTCCACCGAATATTGCCTATTTTTGAAAATAATATGTTTCTCAAATCTGGAACCATTGCCAATATCGAGAGTTAAAATTACTCGATATGATGAATCATTGTAAAGTTTAATTTTTTCCCAGTTTGAGATATTTGAGGAGAAAAATAAATTTCTTGTGTTGATAAGTCGTCCATCTGAAGAATTGAATAGTAAACTAAAGTCTCCTCCTTTATCATAATCTACAAGTTGAACTGGATATTTTTTATCCCATGTTTTGTATTCTTTCAATTCCCACTTCCGTATCAATCCACCTTTGGTTGTAATTTCAGCAATGTAATTATCAGTTTCAATTATTGCAATTTTTTCTTGACCAGTTATAAATTTTGAAAAGTATTTTCCTAATGAATCTTTTTCGACACTTGAAATTTCTTCTTTTACAGGTTCAACAATTTTTTCCTGGATTCTTTCTTGTGTTATTGTATCAATGTTTTGAATTTGCTGTGGAGGAGTGTGCGGTGTATTGTACCACATCCATAACATTAATATTATTCCAATTAAAATAAAACCAATTACACTGTTTCTGTCCATCTTTTCTCCATTAAAATTTATTAAGGCAGTGGGTCATATCCACCTTTGTTTAGTGGATGACACCTAGAAATTCTTTTAATACTTAACCATAATGCTTTTAAAAAATTGTATTTTTGAAAAGCTTCAAGCGAATATTCTGAACAGGTCGGATAAAATCTACAAGTGTTAGCAGGTAAGAGAGGTGAAATTAGTAACCTGTAGAATTTTATCGCATAAATAGCTAATATCTTCATATTGTATCTTTTCTGATAATTTCGTCTCTAATTAAAAGTAAAGTATCAACAATTTCTTCAGATATTTGCTGATATTTGATTTTCTCATCTTCGATTATTTGTTTAAAATAAAATATGATTGAAATATTATAAGTATTTTTTGTTTCGGTATCTAAAATGTGTTTATTTAATCGATAACTTTCGCGCATCAAGCGTTTGCATCTATTTCTTATTATAGCTCTTTTGATTTTTCTATTGACTGTGAATCCAACTAGTATTTTCTTTTCTTTTGATTCTATTTTTTCTGTTAGATATATGCAAGTTATAAAGTTTTTATAAATTTTTGTGCCAGAACTAAAGAGCTTCTGGAAATTCTTTTTGCCTCTTAAGATTTCTGATTTTTTGAGTGTATATCTCAAAAATATATTACTTTTCGTCGCTAACTGTTAATTTTTTTCTGCCTTTTGCGCGCCTGCGCGAGATTACAGCACGACCTGTTTTAGTTTTCATCCTTGCTCTGAATCCATGCTTATTGCGTCTTTTTCGATTACTTGGTTGAAAAGTTCTTTTCATATAATTTCCTTTATTTAATTATTATGATAAAAAAAAGGATTGTTTAATGACAATCCTACAATTTAATTTCTGATTCTATTTAAAGATAATTAAATTTAAGCTAAAAACAAAGTAGTAATTAATTGCATTTTATCTAAAAGTATTGTATTTTATTCGTAAAAATTTTAATAGTAGAAGGTTTATATAAATGAGAAATAAAATTTATTTTCTCCTTTTTATAATTCTTAATGGGTTATGTTTTGGAGGTAATACTGGGAAAATTGCAGGAAAGGTAGTTGATGCTAAAACAAACGAACCTTTAATTGGCGTTAATGTTTTAATCGAAGGTACTAATTTGGGTGCAGCAACAGATATTGATGGAAATTATACTATACTCAATATTCCTCCTGGCACATATGTCCTAAAGGCTTCAATCCTTGGCTACAATCCTGTTACAATTAAAAATGTGAATGTGCAGATAGACTTAACAACAAGACAAGACTTTGCACTAAATGAAACAGTTCTTGAGGTTAAAGAGGTAGTGGTCACAGCCGAACGACCTATGGTTCAGAAAGATTTAACTGCTTCTACAGCCATTGTAAATGCAGAAGCTATTCAAGCATTACCTGTTAGAGAATTTACACAGCTAATAAATCTTCAGGCAGGTGTCATGGCTGGACATGTTCGAGGTGGTAGAAGTGGTGAAATCGCATACTGGGTAGATGGTGTTCCTGTAACTGATGTTTACGATGGCGGTGTTGTTATAGAAGTTGGAAAAGATGCTATTCAGGAACTTCAAATGATAAGCGGCGCATTCAACGCTGAATATGGGCAAGCAATGTCAGCAATTGTAAATATAAGCACTAAAGATGGAGGAAATGAATATAGGGGAAGTTTTACCACATATTTTGGAGATAACCTTAGTAGTCACAAAGATATATTTTTAGCTATTGACAGAATAGATCCATATTCAATTCATAATTATGAAGGAAGCTTCAGCGGACCAATTTTGATGAACAAAATTTTCTTTTACCTTAATGCACGCTATTATTACAATAGCGGTTGGTTGTGGGGTATTCGAAAATTTAACCCCTGGGATATTACAAAAAATGCTGATCCAGATGTAACAAAGTGGATAATTAACAAATCTGGAGATAACAAACTTGTACCAATGAACTGGAACAAGAAAGTGTACTTGCAAATAAAAGCTTCATATAATATCTTACCGTCGCTAAAATTTACTCATAATTACTTCCTTGATAAAGTAAATTACCAGGATTACGATTTTTCTCTAAAATATAATCCAGATGGTAATTTGCAGAGATTCAGAATTGGTTACTCCAATATCTCTACTTTAACTCACACATTATCGAGTAATACTTTTTACACAATTGGAATCTCAAACTTTTTTAAGAGTTATTGGCATTATCAATATAAAGATCCACACGATCCACGATATACTCATCCAAATTTAATTAATCAACAACCACCATATAGCTTCAGAACTGGTGGCGGAAATCTAAGCAGGTTCAGAAGATTTACTGAAACCTGGACAGGCAAGGCTGATTTGACTTCACAAATTACTCAAACACATCTTGTGAAAATGGGTGTTGAATTTAGGCAACATCAAATCAGTTATGAAGATATAAACCTCATTCCTTCGGATGCAGACTTAAGCAGAAATCCAAACACTGATAAAGATGACAACAATCCATTTATACAGACGCGTATTGGAGATATTTCAGGATATTCTTACAATTATTATAAACGTAAACCAATAGAATTTTCTGCATATATACAGGATAAGATGGAGTTTAAAGATATGATTGTTAATATCGGAGTAAGGGGAGATTTCTTCAGATCTGATGGCTGGATATTATCTGATCCATCTGATCCTAATGTATTCGATCCTCTAAAACCATCTAATAGATTTCATGATTATAATGGCGATGGAGTAAAACAAGACAATGAGCCTGATAAGACTTTAGAGGAAAGAATGAGCTATTGGTATAAAAGACCTTCTGATAAGTTTCAGATATCTCCAAGAGTTGGTATTGCATTTCCTATAACAGATAGAGGCATAATTCACTTCTCGTATGGTCACTTTTTCCAGCTTCCGGCATTTGATTTACTTTATCAAAATCCATACTTCAAACTCGGTACTGGAACAGGAAATATCGGTGTTGTTGGTAATGCGGATTTGAAGCCACAACAGACAGTAAGCTATGAAATCGGATTACAACAACAGTTAACTGACAACCTGAGTATGTTTTTAACAGGTTATGTAAGAGATATTAGAAATTTGGCAGGTACAACCGCTGAAGAGATTTTTATATTTGGTGGTTCTGCAAAATATAGTAAATATGTAAATAGCGATTTTGGTTTTGTACGCGGAATAATTGTTTCACTTAACCAGAGATTTACACAAGGCATTTCTGCAACGCTCGATTATACTTACCAGATTGCAAAAGGTAATTCGAGTGATCCTACAGCAACTCGTAATGCAATTGCAGGTGGAAGATTACCAGAAATGCAACTAGTACCACTTGATTGGGATCAGCGACATACACTCAATTCAACTATCAACTATGTGGTGCCGAACAATTGGGGGCTAAGTTTTATTGTTCAATATGGCAGCGGAACACCTTATACACCACCTCAATCTGCAGACATTGGTGTACTGTTAATTAATAGCGAAACTAAACCGTCGTATATCAATGTTGATATGAGAGCTTACAAGGATTTTGTTCTCAAAAATTTTAGAATAAGTATTTTTACGCGAATAATAAACATCTTTGATATTAAAAATCAGATTAATGTTTATGATGATACTGGCAGGGCTGATTATACAATTTATGAACTTCAAGCACGTCGTAATCAACAACCAGAACTCGTAAATACATTGGGTGAGTATTTTAGAAATCCAACATTTTATTCTCAACCCAGGACAATTGAATTAGGAGTATCTTTTTATTTTTAAAAAAAATATTGAATACAAATATGAAAAATTTTATCTCGATTTTAATAATTCTGATTTTAGTATCTCAAATGCACTCACAGGATTTGAGAGGTGATCGGACATTCAGGAAATCTGGTACATTAAATGGTAACCGGGTAAAAACTGTTTTTGGGAATTATGGTGTTATAGCACAACCAATTGGAATTGGTCCGCGTGCTTCTTGGAAGTATGATGATAATGGTTATGTGGGTGATGTGTCTCCACTTGTTGCAGTTGAAGTACCTGTTAAGAAAAAAAGACCTGATGGTACTATTGTTGATACAACATTTCATTCGGTAGTTATTTGCCCGGTAGAAAGACCTGGTGGAGGAGATGGTCCACCTGGCGGTGGTGCATTTTGGGGATTTGAACCATTGCCAGGTTATGCCAATCCAAATCGTAATGTTCCTGGTGCAAGTGTTGCAGTGAGCAACATTCGCGAAACCTGGCCTCCGTTCTGGCCCGATCGCCCAACCTGGATTGATGCACAGGGTAATCCAGAATGGAATGGTTATTTTGGAAGAGGTATAATGAATGCCGATCAAGAAACATATTTTAAAATGGATGATAATGCTGATGAAGAATTTTATTCACCTGACTGGAAAATATTTAGTGCTGATTCATCTGCGTTTATGTTCGTACCAGATTCGACTGATCTAACTCGTAAAGGACTTGGTCTTGAAGTTAAGGTTCGTGCTCTCCAATGGAATAATTTCCTTGCTCAGGATGGAATATTCTGGCTATATGAGATTACTAATAAAAGTAAAGTTGATTATCCTAAGGTCGCATTTGGTATGATTGTTGGAACTTATGTGGGCATTAGCGGCAATGAATGGAACGACGACGTGAGTTTTTTTGATGTTAAAGAGGATCTTACATATAGTTGGGATTATGATTTTTATATTGATCCAACTGCAAATTCAAAATGGCAACCTGATCCTAAGAGTGTTGGTTTTGTTGGGTATGCATTTCTTGAAAGTCCATCAAACTCATACGATGGCATTGATAATGATGGGGATGGTAGAAATGGTCCTGGAAATTTCTTCACAGAATTTGATTTCCAACCGAGAATTTTATCATCAAACCCTGGTTCTAATCCTAATTTCCCGAATAATAAAATCGTGTTAATTGATAAAAAAACTTTTACAAGAACTGTAATGGATGTGCCTCCAACACGAACGGAGTTTGTTTCACAAGGCAAAGTGTACTCAATAGCTCCTGGAGACACACTTATTGAAATTGTAAATAATGGTTTAGATGATGATCTTGACGGTTTAATAGATGAAAATCCTGAGCTGCATTATAAACAAATTCGGCGAAAACCAGATGGAACTATCTTATTTGAAAAACTCAATCCCGTCAAATATAAAAATTTCTTTACTAGTGTTGGATTGAATAATCCGTTGATTGATGAATCCCGTGACGATGGAATTGACAATGACGGCGATTGGGATCCAATGACGGATGATGTTGGTTCAGATGGTGTTCCAGGTACAGGCGATTTTGGAGAGGGTAATGGAAGACCAGATCCAGGCGAACCTAATTTTGATGCACTTGATATTGATGAATCAGATATGATTGGACTTACAAGTTTTGAATATTTCGTCCCAGCAGGGAATATCTCAATGGCTAACGATGAAAACCTCTGGCAACGTATGGCACCTGGTTTCTTCGAAGTTCCAAACAATTTTGTTAATAATGTTGCAATTCGTGGTGAAGATGGAGATTTTATTTACGGTTCTGGTTATTTTCCTCTTCCGGCTGGAAAAACAGAAAGGTTCTCACTTGCACTTTTCTTCGGTGAAGCACCAGCCCGTAATCAGTTCGATACAGCTTCCTTGTATTCAAATCTTAGAACAATGAAGCAAATTTATTCTAATAACTATAAATTTGCTAAACCTCCTGAAAAACCAACAATTACTGCAGTACCCGGCGATGGTAAAGTTACAATTTATTGGGATAGAACGGCAGAAGAAAAAACCTTCGATTCAGATCTAAAAATAAATGATTTCGAAGGTTATAAAATTTATCGTTCAACCGAACCTAATTTTAATGATATTAGAGTAATAAGCGATGGGAAAGGAAATCCACTCTTTGATCGACCCCTAGCACAATTCGATTTAAAGAATGGGATTTCCGGATATTTCCCAAACGATTTTGGGAAAGGTGTTAAATACTTTTTAGGAGATGATGTTGGTATTCAACATTCTTTTGTGGATAGCACAGTTGAAAATGGAAAGATATATTATTATGCTGTTGTGGCTTATGATAGAGGTGATATAGAAAAAAATTTACCACCATCTGAAAATACTAAATTCATTGCCCGAGATGCAACTGGCAAAATTACTACCGATATTAATACTGCCTGGGTAATTCCTCAAAAACCACCTGCAGGTTATATACCACCACCAAGTGGGGTCGAATTAAATAAAACTAAAGGCAGAGCGCAAGGTAAAGTATTTTATAATGTTATTGATCCTACAAGAGTGAAAGATGGACATAAATATGTAGTAAAATTTTACGATTCGCGAATAGATAGCGTTGATAATAATAAGAATTGGAGAAATCACATTAAAGATAGCTTAGGGAACATATTGTTTTGGTGTGATGATATAGGTGCTGATGGAGATTCAACAATAATCGATGACGACGGTACACAGGGTAATGGTAAACCTGATGTTGGAGAACCAAATGTTGACTTTAGAGATAATGAAGAAATGATTCCAGTAACATCTTTTTATAAAGTGATTGATGTTACGGATAACCTTAATCCTCAAGTCATTATCAAAAAGAGTCCATACATTCAAGGTTCACCATTTTTAAATGAATCTAAAGATAGCGATATATTTGATGGCATTAGTTTAAACTTTCAAAATAATTGGGAAATAAAATTTGATTCTGCTAATTCATATTGGATAGATAAGTATCCTAATCAATTAAAATTTTCGGTGCGTCCATTTGATTTGAGGAATAATAATAATGTTAAAGGTGTTTCTACACCCTTTGACTATGAAATAGAATTTTTTGATAATTTTAATCAGATGTCGACACCATTGACCCCATTCTTAGGTAATAATGTTCCAGCAAAACGAACAAATTTCAAAATTTACAATGTAACAGATCCTGAAAACAAATATGAAGTCAAATATGGATTCCTTGAAAGAAAACCAGGTAATCCAGTCCCTGATACACTTTCAGATCAGGATGCTATTGTGATAATAGATTCCCTTGCAAAACCAACCATATCTTGGTTAATCACATTCACAGGTGTTGATTCAATTTCACACCGACCTTTAGGAGGGGAAAAATTGCTCATATCTATTTCAAAACCGTTCACCATAAACGATGAGTTTGAATTTACTACTGTTGGTGCAACTATTGATAGGCAAAAAGCAAAAGCTGAAATGAATAAAGTAAAAGTTGTTCCAAATCCGTATGTAGTCGCAACAACACAGGAACAACCACTACCCACAGGTGTGACCGGCAGAGGCGAACGTAAGATTACTTTTACAAATGTTCCAGTAAATTCAAAGATTGAAATTTACACCGTACGAGGAGAACATGTAAGAACTTTGTATCATAATGGAAATATTTTTGAAGGTGAAGTTACATGGGATTTAAGAACAAAAGAAAATTTGGATGTGGCGTATGGAGTTTATTTTTATGTAGTTGATGCTCCAGAAGTAGGAATTCAATATGGTAAAATTGCTATTATTAAATAGTGATAAGGTGAATTATGAGAAAGATAAAAATAATATTAATAATTCTTTTAATTACAAGTTTGACTCATTCCCAATCTAAAGTTGGAACGACAGCAGCTCCTTTCCTTGGGATAGAAATTTCTCCAAGAACCTCTGCGCTTGGAGGTTCGTTTATAGCGATTGCAAACGATGCTTCTGCATTATATTCAAATCCAGGTGGAATTTCCAGATTGAAAAACCAAGAGTTTTTAATAACACACACCCCCTGGCTTGTAGATACTGATTTAAATTGGGCTGGATTGGTTGTCGTTCTTGATGATGAAAATGCAATTGGATTGAATATTACCTACCTCGACTACGGCCAGGAAGAGATAACAACAATCGAAAATCCAGATGGTATTCAGCAATATTGGGATGCGGCAGATTTATCTATTGGACTTTCCTATGCACGGAATCTAACTGATAGATTTTCAATTGGTGGAACAATTAAGTATATTCAACAAAGAATATGGCATACATCAGCAAGTGCTATTGCACTTGATATTGGAATTTTGTTCAGAACGTATTTTAATGATATGAAGATAGGTATGACGATATCAAATTTTGGAACAGAAATGCAAATGAGTGGAAAAGATTTATATAGAAAAATTGATCTAGCTCCTGGTGATGGTGGTAATAATCCGGCCATTACTTCAATATTGAAAACAGATTCATGGACTCTGCCATTACTTTTTAAAGTGGGTGTTGCAATGGATATTTTGAAAATTTCTAATTCAACACTTACTACTTCAGTGGACGCACTATATCCCAATGATAATTCACAATATTTAAATGCTGGAATTGAATTTAATTGGAATGATTATGTTTTTATTAGAGGTGGTTTTAAATCGCTATTCCGACCTGATGCAAATCAAGGATTTACTTATGGAATTGGTCTGAATTATAATCTGTTCGGTAATACTTTTTTAAAAGTTGATTTTAGTTCTGAAAAATTTGGTGTATTTAAAGATGTTCAAAGGTTCTCATTAGGTTTTACTTTTTAATTAACTAAACATATTTTAATCAACTAAACTTAAAAATAAAAGAGGAGATACAGTTATGAAAAAATTAGTAATAATTTCTTTAATAATACTTTTTTTGGGATCTGTAATTTATTCCCAAACTATGTACAATGTTACCTTCAGATTAAACACCAGTACTAAGATTGATACTATCGTTCCTACATCAATGGTTCAGGTTAGAGGAAATACTCCACCTCTTACCTGGGGGGATGATTCACCATTAATGACAAATATTGGTGGCGATTATTGGGAAGTTACACATTTATTTTCTGATACTTCTACAGTTGAATATAAGTTTTATGCAGCAGATTGGGAAAGTGGCCCAAATCTCACTTTAACTTTACTTGGTGATACAGTTTTGCCAATCTGGTATTTTGGTAGGGGTTTTAATAATCCTCCTTACACACCAACAGATAGCATTGATGTATGGTTTAGAGTAAATGTTGCAGGTGTTATTGGTTTTGATCCTGCTACAATGCAGGTTGGTGTGCGTGGAAGTGTATCTCCACTCAATTGGGGTTCAACTTTCTTGCTTTCACGCGAGGGCACAAGCATGTTTTATTCAGGGCAGGTAAAATTTGATCCAAATGTTTTAGCATCTGCGAATAACCAAGTTTATTATAAATTCTATATTGAAAACGGTGCTGGATGGGAACCTGGAAGTGATAACTTTGCAATTATTTATAATGATACCACTATCTATTGGAAGTATTATGGCGGTTTGCGACCACCAGATAAGCCAATTACAGAAAACTACATTACATTTCAGGCAGATATCTATAATCTTATCCAGAGCGGTGGTTTCAATCCTGCTACAGATTCACTAAAAGTCTTGATATTCTCAGGTCAACCAATACTTGAGGGAAATCAGAGGATGGAAGAGGATCTTATTCAGGCTGGTTTGTTTATAACAACTCTAAAAATAAAGGCAGCAGTTGATTCGAGAATTACATACAAATTCAAAGCATATCCTGACGATAGATTTGAAAACGGTGGTGGATACGAAACAGGAGCAGACCGTGAATATTTCTGGACGGGGCAGGATTCAGTACTACCAGTGGCATATCCAAATATTATTCCAAAAGCACCTCCACTTCCAATTGATGTAATAATCAAATTTGTTGTTGATATGAGAAATCCGGTTGATTTCAGAACACAACAACCAATTACAAATTTAAGAGATGTTTGGATAAAAGGAGGGGCAGAACCAATTGGTTCATGGCAAGGTAACTGGACATATGATGATACAGTCGGTGAAAGTTTTCTGAAAAAATTATATGATGATGGTACAAATGGAGATGAAGTTGCTGGGGATAATTTCTGGTCAAGAAATATTCTCTGGCCTGCTGGAACACCTGGAGGTACATTTGAGTTTAAATTTGCTGCTGGTTATCCCGGCGTGGAATTGGGTGGTGCATATTATCTTGATAATGAAGCTGGATATGCTGTAAATCATATTTGGACTTTCCCATCACCACCTCCAACAACAGCAACACTTCGAGTTGTATTCGGACAGATGGGAGTTGTGTCTGTTAGAGAAAATGGAAATTCAATTCCTGAGAAATATTTCCTATCTCAAAATTATCCGAATCCATTTAATCCAACAACTACAATTAGATTTGATATTCCTGTTTCAGGTTTTGTTAGCTTAAAAATTTATAATCTACTTGGTGAGGAAGTAAGTGAACTTGTTCGTGGTGAGATGAAAGCTGGTAGTTATAATGTTGATTTTGATGCATCTCGATTATCAAGTGGTGTTTACTTCTATAAATTGAAAGCTGGAAACTTCAGCTCAGTTAAAAAGATGTTGCTTGTAAGATAATATTGAATTTTTAGATTTACTTGTTAAGCCGATTCTTTCTTACGAAGGAATCGGCTTTTTTATGGTATTATGTGACCCTCAGGGCTTAGTAAAAGACCAAGTGCATACGCTGCTGCTGCTGTAATTATTCCAACTGCTGTCATTTCAATGCCACTTCTAAACCAATTTCTTCCTGTTACAATAGTCTTTAAGACACCAACTGCAAAATGTGCTACAGTACTTATTATTAAACTCAAAATTACAGCTATTAATCCCGAAGAAAATAAAAATGGAATTACTGGAATCATACCTCCAACAGCAGTTGATATTCCAGCTGAGAATGCCTCTTTAACTGGATTTGGAAATGAAACTTCTGATAAACCCAATTCCTCACTTGCTAACACTTTTACCATTTGTTCAGGTTGTTCAATGAGCTTATTAGCAAGTTTATCTGCTTCCTCTTTTGAGAAACCTTTTAATTGATAAAAAAGTGAAAGCTCTTCTCTTTCTTCCTCAGGGTTTTCTTCAATTTCTTTTCTTTCTCTTTCGATTTCTGCTTGATAAACTTCCTTTTCGGATTTACGTGCAAGATATGCACCAGATCCCATTGATAATGAACTTGCCAATGCTCCAGCAAGTCCAGCAATTAATACAACATCACTTCCCCCAGAATAACCAGCCATTCCGCTTACGATACCAAACACTGCACCTAATCCATCATTTGCTCCATAAATTGCTTGTCCTACCCAACCACCAGCACCCTGTGTATGCCACTTTTCACGCTTTAAAATGAAGTCCAATCGCTGCTGAGGATGTTCAGGTTCAATAAGTGTTTTTAGAACTTTTGCATGTGCTTTTTCTTCTATTTCAGTGTTTTTTATATCATCAATGTCTTTTTCTTCTGTAAAAATTTTGGCTTCCTTTTTGTAAGCATCTGAATCTTTTTCCTCTGATTCTTCTAATCTTCTTAAAGCATTCTCTGTTCCAGTTCGCACAAGTAACCAATTTTTTATTGTAGAGAATAAATTTGATGTTTTTGCAGGAATTTTTCCGCCCAACTCGATAATTCTTTTCTTCCACTTTTCAGCATGTTTTTCTTCTGCTTCAGCTAAATTTAAAAGAATTTTTTTCCTCTCCTCTGATTGTTCAGAGTTAGCTAACTGTCGGTATAAGTTTGCGCCGTTGATCTCGCGGATGTATATTTTTCGTAAAACTTTTATAATTTTTCCCTTATTCATATTTTTATTCTACGATTTTTTTAAAGACCCAATTATCTTTATCTATAATGACATTTAAAGGTTCATAATCACAAAAGAAATTAAAATTTTCTTCAGGAGCAGTTATTGTAATATCAAAGTTTAATGTATCTCTTTTTGTAACAACATTTAACTCAGTTGGGATTATAAAATTATAAGAATCGCTTGTAAGTTGTTTAATGGTAATATTGAGTTTGTATCCTGCTTGGAATTCTGTTTTTGACCAGTTGATTTTTAGTACTGGTCTATCGATTGAATCAGGATTAGCATAAACCCATTGTTCAAAGAACCAGTCTAAATCTTTGCCACTAACTAATTTACATGTTTCGATAAAATCTTCGGTCGTAACATTAGCATACTTGAATTTTGGATTTGTTACATATGTTCTAAGAGTTTTGAAAAATGTTGAATCCCCAAGAATTTTTCGCAGCATATGCAATACAATTGCACTTTTAAAATATATTCTCTCTGAAAATAAATCATTGAAGGAAGTATCATTTGTAGGGATGAGTGGTCCTGCATAAGAACCTAACTCAGAGTTCATAAAGTAATTTATAATATGATGGTACCATTCTTTACCAAGATAATATTCATAGTAGAGTGCTTGAATATAATTTGCAAATCCTTCATTTAACCAGAGATGATGCCAAGATTTTGGTGTTATCAAATTTCCAAACCATTGATGTGCTAATTCATGAATTAAAAATTGTTCAACATCACCTTTGCCGGTAATTAAATCTTCTTTAATACTTGTTATTGTCTGATTTTCCATCATAAGTTCACCTGGTACTAACACAATTCCGTATTTTTCTTTTGCAAAAGGATATTCCCCAAAATAATATTCCATAAATTTTAACATTTTTTTTGTATTGTTGAAATCTTCCTTTGCATTATCGATATATTCAGGGAAAACATAGTAATTTATTGGAAATGAAATATTCGAAATTGATGTATATGTATCTTGTATTATTTCGTAATTACCGACCGCAAAAAAAATCAGGTAACTTGCTATCGGATATTTTGTACTCCAGAAGTAAGTTTTTGTACCATCGTGATTATTCAAAGTATCAATCAATTTGCCGTTTGAAACAGCTAATAAGGTATTAGGTACAGTTATTTTTATATCAGCAGTTACTTTATCATTAGGTACATCTTTTAAAGGTATCCACTTTCTTGTAAAAAATGGTTGAGAGCTAGTTGCAATTTTGGGTGTTGTTCCACTTAGATTAAAATATACACCTCCATTATCAAATTCACCATTAAAATCTGATGTAGCTCGATAATGAATTCGTAAAGTGACTGTATCAGAATAAGATTTTTGTAGATCTATGTAAAGGTGATTTCCAAAATGTTTAAAATTTAATCTCCTTCGATTATGATAAACAGAATCAACACTAATTGTTGTATTTGCAGCTGATAAAACTGCTATTTGTAGTGGTTTATAGGGTTTGAATTTAAAATTAACTTTACCAAATAAGATTTTATTCCTAATATCTATTTTTAAATTTATATCATAATGGAGTGCATCATAAAGTTTGATAGAAGGATCATCGAAATTAGTTGAGTAGCATTGAAGAGTTAATAATATTATCAGATTGATCAGAATTGGAATGATTCGTTTCATATAGTTTCAAAATTTTCAGAAAGATAAAAAAATAAATTAAAAAGAGCAATTTTTGGAAATGTTTCATAATATTTATTAAATTTTAAAAAGTTTTTATAAAAATTAATGGACTCAGAAAAGAAATATTTAAAAAATTTTATTGGATTATTCACTGCAATAATAGCATTTATTGTTTATTATCAAACAATATCCCCAACCGTGAATTTCATTGATAGTGGTGAACTTGCTGCTGTGGCTTCTACATTGGGAATTGCTCATCCAACAGGTTATCCATTATTTACATTAATTGGATATTTGTTTTCTAAAATTCCAATAGATTTGCCGATCATTAAAAAGCTCAATTTTTTGTCTGCAATTTTTTCTGCAGTTGGAGTTTTTATTTTTTATCAATTACTCTTTCTATTGCACACAAATATTTTAAAGAAATTTAATTCTCTGACTATTTATATGGTATCAGCAACATCGGCATTAATTTTGGGATTTTCCAAAACTTATTGGTCAATTTCTACAAGTATTGAAGTATATTCATTGCATATATTATTTGTCGCATTGATTTTATATCTCAATTTGAAATTAATGTTTGAATTAAAGAATAATAAAATTGATAATGATTTAGATGGGAAATATTATTTGTTAACTTTTTTTGTGTTGGGTTTAAGTTTTTCAAATCATATGACTACAATTTTATTTCTGCCAGCGATTATATATCTACTTTATCATACTCTTAAAAATGTTAAGAACATAAGAAAAATTAACACATTAATTTTAGGTTCTTTTTTGCTTGGAATAAGTGTATATTTGTATTTACTAATTCAAGCCTCAAATTATCCATTTTTTAATTGGGGTAATCCATCGAATTTTGAGAGATTATTCTGGCACATAAGCGGGAAACAATATAGAGTCTGGATATTTTCATCTACTGAATCAGCAGTAAGACAGTTACAATATTATATTTCAAATTTTAGTAATGAGTTTAGTTATGTTTTTGTATTGATTGGATTATTTGGTGCATATCAAATTTATAAGGGGCATATAAAATTATTTGTATTTTTGATAATTTTATTTATAACCTGTGTTGGATATTCTATTAATTATGATATCCATGATATAGATTCTTATTTCTTAATCTCTTACTTTGTATATGGTATTTTTACATCAGTTGGTCTATTGCATATAGTTCAAAAATTCCAAAGGATAAAATTTTTAATTTTTTTAATCTTGCTTCTTGCAGTTATACCGTTATTTTCAAATTACCATACTTGTGATGAAAGTGAAAATTATTTAGTTGAAGATTATACAAAAAATGTTTTCAATTCTGTGGATCAAAACAGTATCATTATTTCATATCAATGGGATTATTTTGTTTCAGCTTCATATTATTTTCAGGTAGTGGAAGAATACAGAAAAGATGTTGTTGTAATAGATAAAGAGTTATTACGCAGATCTTGGTATTTTGAACAGTTAAAAAATAATTACCCAGAAATATATAAAAAATCTCAAGTTGAAATTAAATTGTTTATGGAAGAACTATATAAATTTGAACACGGAATTTCTTATGATGTTAGAGTAATTGAACAAAGATATAGTGACGTAATAAGAAGTTTCATAGAGAAGAATTATAATGAGAGAAGAATATATGTAACGCCTGAAATTGAGGATCAGTATTTGATTGGCTATATAAAAGTTCCGTCAGGATTGTGTTATCAAATAGTGAAGGAAGAAAAAGATAGAGTGATAAAGAAAATAGATTTTGAATATAGAGGAATTGAACGCGAGGATAGATTAATTAATGGGATGAAGAAGTTATATTTGCGCGCATGTGTAGAGAATGGTATATTTATGTTGAAGCTTGGTAAGAGCGATTTAGCTAGGGAATATTTTGAGAAGGGTTTAAAAATAAATCCTAGTTCATCTGAATTAAGATATTATTATAATCAGATAAAAAGGTAAAAAAAACAAGGTAAAAAGGTAAAATTTATAAAAATTGTGCCAACATCTTGACTTTTATTAAAAAAATGTTATATTTATATGCTATATTTTAATTAATATTGATGAATACGCTTAAAAAAGCGCATTTTTAATTTTTATTAGTTTATGTTTTTTGAAATAAATTGCTGAAGTAGCTCAGTGGTAGAGCAGCTGACTTGTAATCAGCAGGTCGTGGGTTCAACTCCCACCTTCAGCTCGAAGCCAGATAAGATCTGAGCTTTGAAAAGGACTGGGTAGGTAGCGAAGTGGTCAAACGCAACAGACTGTAAATCTGTCGGCTTCGGCCTTCGGAGGTTCGATTCCTCCCCTGCCCACATAAAATGTTGCGGGAGTAACTCAGTTGGTAGAGTCACAGCCTTCCAAGCTGTTGGTCGCGGGTTCGAGTCCCGTCTCCCGCTCTATGAGTTACGAAATGATAAAGCTTGCGTAGCTCAGTTGGTAGAGCACTTCCTTGGTAAGGAAGAGGTCACCGGTTCAATCCCGGTCGCAAGCTCATAAGTAAAAATTTTCTTAACATAAATGGAGTTTTAAATTGCGCGAAATCATTACACTTGAGTGCACTGAGTGTAAAAGAAGAAATTACACTACAACAAAAAATAAGAAGAAACAAAGCGGTAGAGTAGAATATAAAAAATATTGCCGCTGGTGCAATAAAAGAACTATTCACAAAGAAACAAAATAGCTAACTCAACACGTGTGTAGCTCAATTGGTAGAGCAGCGGTCTCCAAAACCGCAGGTTGGGGGTTCGAGTCCCTCCGCACGTGCACTTAATATTAAATTCAAAGTAAAAATATGAAAGAAAAAATAATTAATTTCTTTACTGACGTAGTCAAGGAAATGAAAAAAGTTACATGGCCTAAAAAGGAAGAATTAAGGGAAACAACAGTCGTAGTGCTCGCAGTGTGCGGCATAATTGCTGTTTTTGTCTATTTAGTAGATACTATTATAAGTCAAACTATGAAAGCTATATTGTAATAATTGGATCGAAAATTGGAAAATCAAACTAATCAAAAAAGATGGTATGTGGTTAAGACTTATTCAGGACATGAGAATAAGGTAAAGACCTTTATCGAAGAGGAAGCTAAACTACAGAAGCTCGACGATCGAATTACTCGCGTTGTTGTGCCTTCCGAAAAGGTCTACGAAATGAAGGATGGTAAGAAAAGAAGTAAAACAAAAACTTTCTTCCCCGGTTATATACTCATAGAGGCTATTCTTGACAAAGAAACAAAACACTTAATCTTAAATGCACCTTATGTAATTAGCTTTGTAGGTTCAAGAGGGAAGCCGGCACCTCTACAAGCAGAAGAAGTTAGAAGAATTGTAGGTAGCCTCGAGGAAAAAGGCGAAGAGGGAATTCTAGAAATACCTTTTGTGGTCGGTGCTCCTGTTAGAGTCGTAGAAGGTCCATTTTATAATTTCACAGGTTTCGTTCAGGAAGTTAATAAAGAGAGAATGAAACTCAAAGTAATGATAAGTATATTTGGTAGAAAAACACCAATTGAATTAGATTTTAGTCAAGTAGAAGTTGAAAAATAAATAAGGTAATATTATGAAAAAAATTGCAGGATATATCAAACTTCAGATACCAGCTGGGCAAGCTAATCCAGCACCACCTGTTGGACCAGCGCTTGGTCAAAAAGGTGTTAACATCATGGAATTTTGTAAACAGTTTAATGCTAGGACCAAAGACCAATCAGGTCTAATTATACCAGTCGTTATAACTGTTTATTCAGATAAATCCTTTACCTTTATTACAAAGACACCACCAGCATCGGTTTTACTGTTAAAAGCAGCAAAAATAGAAAAAGGTTCAGGTGAACCTAATCGTAATAAAGTAGGTAAAGTAACATTAAAGCAAATAAGAGAAATTGCAGAGATGAAAATGCCCGATTTAAATGCTAACGACATAGAAGCTGCAATGAAAATGATCGCAGGCACTGCACGTAGCATGGGTATCACAATTGAAAGATAGAAATTAATTCACTGTGGAAGTTTCAAGAGATTAATCTCTTTGACTGAAACGCTAAAACCACAAAATAAAGGAATAAAAAAATGAAAGTTAGCAAACGATACAAAACGATATCACAAAAGATTGACCCCAAAAAATACTATTCAATTGAAGAAGCAGTGGAATTAGCAAAGCAGACAGCTACTGCTAAATTTACTGAATCAGTCGACATTGCAGTAAAATTAGGAGTTGACCCAAAGAAAGCAGACCAGGCTGTGAGAGGAACTGTATCTTTACCTCATGGCACAGGTAAAGAAGTAAGAGTACTTGTAATTGCGAAACCTCCAAGAGATGAAGAAGCAAAAGCAGCTGGAGCTGATCATGCAGGTTATTTAGATTATATACAAAAAATTCAACAAGGATGGGCTGATGTAGATGTAATTATCGCTACTCCTGATGTGATGGGTGAACTTGGTAAGTTAGGAAAAATTCTTGGACCAAGAGGCTTAATGCCAAATCCAAAAAGTGGAACAGTGACAAATGATATTGCAAAAGCAGTCAAAGAAGTCAAAGCAGGTAAAATAGAATTCAGAGTAGATAAAGCTGGAATTGTACACGCTTCTATTGGAAAGGCAAATTTTGAAAGTCAAAAATTAGTTGATAACATAAATGTATTTTTATCGACAGTACTAAGGTTGAGACCCGCAACAGCAAAAGGACAGTATATAAAGGGGATTTCATTGTCAAGTACGATGGGCCCTGGAATCCAAATTGATAAGAATGTGGTATTAAATTTAAAATAGAAATTACGCACTCTTTAAAAATAAATAAAATGTTTTTACTGCCGGAATTTAAACATTCTGGGCTTCTCAGTAAAAAATAAATTTAAGAGGAACAAATGCAAAGGAATGAAAAAAACAAAATAATCGAAGAATTAAAGGAAAAGGTTTCTCGAGCTAGTGGTATGTATTTGGCTGATTTCACAGGTATTACTGTTCAGCAAGTAAATGAATTGAGAAAAGAATTGTACAAAGCTGGAATAGAATACCGAGTAGTAAAAAATACTCTTTTAAAGAAAGCTCTTGAATCCTTATCTGGATATGAAAAGATGTACGATAAATTAGTTGGACCAACTGCAATTGCATTTGGATATGATGATCCTATCATAGCTGCAAAAATGCTCAAGAAATTTAGTGAAAAGAATAATGTATTGAAAGTAAAAGCTTGTGTTATTGAAAATCATGTTTATGATGGTTCAGAATTGAGTAATATTGCAAATATGCCATCGAGACCGGAGATGATTTCATCAATAATTGGCAGTATTCAAGCACCAATAGCTGGACTTATTGGCGCTATTAATGCAGTTATGAGAGATATTGTAAATGTTCTGGATGCAATTGAAAAGAAAAAAGCAGCATAAAATTAACAAAAACGAAAAATAAAAAGGAGAATAATAATGTCAGTAGTACAGGAAATAGTCGAAAAAATAGAAAAGTTAACATTACTTGAAGCTGCAGAATTAAAAAAGGCTTTAGAAGAAAAATTTGGAGTTACCGCTGCAGCACCAGTGATGATGGCAGGAGCAATGCCAGCAGCAGGTGCCTCTGCTCCAGCAGTAGAAGAAAAAACAGAATTTAATGTTGTTCTTGTAAATGCTGGTGCACAAAAAATTAATGTTATTAAAGTGGTACGCGCTGCAACCGGCCTCGGCTTGAAAGAAGCTAAAGATTTAGTTGATGGAGCTCCAAAGACAGTTAAAGAAGGACTGAACAAAGAAGAAGCTGAAAAGCTCAAAAAAGAATTAGAAGAAGCTGGAGCTACAGTAGAATTAAAGTAAGATATTTAATATCTACAAATTTGAATTATTTATATCATAAGATTCTAAAAAATCAGCCGATAATTACTATCCTATGGATAGTTTAAAATTATCGGCTTGATGCTTTTATTTTTTTAATGCTTTTTAATTTAAGGAGTTGATTAAAGTGAAACGCCTAATAAATAATCCAAGCGAAAGATTATCATTTTCAAGAATTCCACCAGTTCTTGAACAACCAGATTTATTGAATGTTCAAAAAGAATCCTGGGAAAATTTTCTTCAAGCCAATATACCACCACACAAAAGAAAATCTAAAGGATTACAACAAATATTTTTAATTAATTTTCCGATTAGTGACAACAGAGAAAACTTCTTATTGGAATTTGTTGAATACTCAATTGAAAAACCTAAATATAGTGTAAGAGAATGTCAGGAAAGGGGATTAACTTATGCTGTTCCATTAAAAGCCAAACTCAAACTCTCAAAAAAAAGCGAAGATGGTGAAAAATTCGTTGATACCATAGAACAGGAAGTGTATTTAGGAAATCTACCTACCATGACAGATAGGGGTACATTCATTATCAATGGTGCAGAAAGAGTTGTGGTAAGTCAGTTACATCGATCACCGGGAGTCTTCTTCAGTGAATCTGTACATCCTAATGGAACACCAATTTATTCAGCACGAATAATTCCATTTAGAGGTTCTTGGATCGAATTTTCTACTGATATAAGTAATGTAATGTATGTTTATATTGATAGGAAGAAGAAATTCCCCGTTACAACATTACTCCGTGCAATTGGTTATTCTTCAGATGACGAAATACTTAAACTTTTTAATTTAGTCGAAACAGTAGAACTTAAAGATGGAAATTTAAAAGAATACATAGGGAGAATAGTTTGTAGTGACGTTATAGATAAGAAAACAGGTGAAATAATTATAAATAAAGATTCGCCTCTTACTGAAGATTTAATCAAGAAAATTAAGAAATTAGAAATTAAGAATATAAAGTTTTTAAAGATTGAAGGGTCAGAAGAACGGTCCATCATAGCAAACACAATTTTGAAGGATGCTGCACGTACAGAACAAGATGCACTCGAAACAATATATAGACAACTTCGCTCTGGTGAAGCTCCAGATTTAGATACTGCCAAGAATTTGATTGATAGATTATTTTTCAATGAAAAGAGATATGACCTGGGTGATGTTGGTAGAAATAGAATGAATGCGAAATTGGGTTTGGATATTCCACTTACAACAACAACTTTAACTCGTGAAGATATACTTGCCATTATAAATTATTTGTTGGATTTGCAACAAGGTAAACGTACTGTCGACGACATTGATCATCTAGGAAACAGGAGAGTTCGAACTGTTGGGGAACAAATTGCACAACAATTTAATATAGGAATGGCTCGGATGGCGCGTACGATTCGTGAACGCATGAATTTACGCGATAATGAAAACCTAACCCCACAGGATTTAATTAATGCACGTACAATTACAAGTGTGATTAATTCTTTCTTTGGAACAAACCAGCTTTCACAATTTATGGATCAAACTAATCCTCTTGCAGAAATAACTCATAAAAGAAGAATGTCTGCGTTAGGACCTGGTGGATTAACTAGAGAAAGGGCAGGATTTGAGGTGCGTGATGTGCATTATACACATTATGGTAGGTTGTGTCCAATCGAAACACCAGAAGGTCCAAACATTGGTTTAATTTCTTCACTGTGTATTTATTCTCGAGTTAATGATTTTGGCTTTATTGAAACGCCATATCGTAAAGTTAAAAATGGTAAAGCTACAGACGAGATAGAGTTTTTAACTGCTGAAAAGGAGGATATCTATACAATTGCACAGGCTAATGTAAAAGTGGATGAAAAAGGAAATTTTATTGATCAACGAGTTAAAGCTCGATATCAGAGTGATTACCCAATTGTAAAACCCGATGAAGTGCAATATATGGATGTTGCACCAAGCCAAATTGTAAGTGCAGCTGCGGCGCTGATCCCATTTTTAGAACACGATGACGCAAATCGTGCTTTGATGGGCTCAAATATGCAACGTCAGGCTGTGCCTTTGCTAAAACCAGAAGCACCCATTGTCGGAACTGGTTTCGAAAAGAAAATTGCATATGATTCAAGAACAATGATTATTGCTGAAAGATCTGGAGTTGTAGAATATGTTGATGCTGATAAAATTATTGTGAAATATGATATAGAAGAAAATAGCCTTGAATCAATACTTTCATTTGATGATAGAAGTCTTGTAGAGTATCAATTAACTAAATTTTTCAGAACGAATCAGGACACTTGTATAAATCAAGTTCCAATTGTATCGAAGGGACAGAGATTTAAAAAGGGACAGGTTCTAGCAGATGGCAGTGCGACGCAGAATGGAGAGTTGGCACTTGGCCGAAATGTTTTAGTCGCCTTCATGCCATGGAAAGGTTATAATTTTGAAGATGCCATAATAGTAAGTGAAAGACTTGTAGCTGATGATGTATATACCTCTATTCATATTGAAGAATTTGAGTTACAAGTTAGAGATACCAAACGAGGAGATGAAGAATTAACCCGTGAAATTCCAAATGTAAGTGAAGAAGCTGTAAAAGACCTGGATGAAAATGGTGTAATACGAGTTGGTGCAATTGTAAAAGAAGGTGATATACTTATAGGAAAGATTACACCTAAGGGTGAAACAGATCCTACACCTGAAGAAAAATTATTGAAAGCAATATTTGGTGAAAAAGCAGGTGATGTTAAAGATGCTTCATTGAAAGCACCACCTGGAATGAAGGGTGTTGTTGTAGCTACCAAGCTTTTCAGCAGGAAGAGAAAAGATTCTGAATTGAAAAAAAGTGACAAAAAACGTTCTGAGCAACTGGATAGAGAAAAAAATCGAGCGTTAAAAGAAACAAAGCAAAAGCTTATTCAAAAATTAGGCTTATTGTTAAAAGATGAAACCAGTATCGGAATTTATGATAAAAATGGCAACCTGGTTATAAAAGCCGGAGTTGCTATAAAAGATAGTACATTTGAAGTAGTTGATGACATTGAAAAGCTTGATTACGAAAAAGATTGGGTTGAAAACAAAAAG
>CALCJK010000010.1 GCA_937967455.1 uncultured bacterium
AGTAGACTCGAGTTCGGAGTTAAGAGTAACTACGATGGACACAACGAGTCATGAATTTAGCTGGGAGATAACATATTTTGGAGATGGGGGTATCAATAGGCTTTTAGATGTAGCGATAATAAATGATACACTTGCATATGCGGTGGGGGAGATATATAAAAGAGATTCAACGGGACAGTTTGAGACGGAACCCTATAATGCTGTAAGATGGGATGGTACAAAATGGAACCTGATAAGAATACCAACTAGAATGTATGGTGGATATATTGGAACTTTTCCTTTGAAAACTGTTTTTGTATTTTCACCAAATGATATCTGGACATTCTCTACAGCAGGCTCGTATTCTCATTGGAATGGACAACAATGGAGTACAGAATATGTCGCTGAACGTTCTGGTGGTGGAACAAAACTATGGGGAACTAGTTCTAATAATTTGTACCTTTGTGGTACGAATGGCTCATTATCGCATTTCGATGGCACGACGTGGCGGCGGTTGGAGAGCGGGACGATACAAACTATGGGTGACATATATGGTGTAGTAAACGAAGAGAAAAAAATTCATTATATACTTGCTGCAGCTTCGAATGTTGTTAATTCAAGTGAACAGAAAATAATTAAAATAAATAAAGGTAATGTAATAGATACAATAAAATGGTCGACAGGCAGGGAGGTTCATTCCATATGGTTTGAAGATGAAAATAATTTATATGCTTGTGGTGGTGGTGTATTTTATAAGAGAGGATATGAAGATTGGAAAGAGATAAAAGAGATACCACTGGTTTTTACAAGACGTATAAGAGGGATATCTAAGAATGATATTTTTTTAGTGGGTGACTTTGGAATAGTAGCACACTGGAATGGAACGAGCTGGAAATTATATCCAGAGGTTGCCGTAGCATTGTATTATTCATGCGATTATAAAAGTAATATGCTTATTGCTGTAGGCGGAACGAGTACACGTGCTGTTATACTTAGGATGTGGAGGCAATAATGAAAAATTTAAAGCCTACAAATATTCCAAGCGGCGTATATTTCTACAAACTGAATGCTGGTAAATTCACTTCAGTAAAAAAGATGTTGCTGATGAGGTAAATTTCTTTCCTTTTGTATCAGACCTAATTAATTAAAGAAAAGCCGATTCTTAGAATTAGAATCGGCTTTATTATTTTATCGATTTGATTTTAAAAAATTTGTATAATCCACAATCTAAAATTTATCAGCTATTCATTTTGTAAATCTCCTGTGTTGAATGTATATTTAAATTAAATATGATTATTTATCGCTATATAATTCGGGCTCATATTGCACCTTTCTTTTTCTCTTTATTTACTATTCTGTTTATATTTCTACTGCAATTTGTTATGAAATATATAGATGATTTTGTTGGAAAAGGCTTGAGCTTATGGATAATATTAGAATTAATCACACTTAACTTGGCATGGATGGTTGTACTTGCTGTACCGATGTCTGTTTTAATCTCTGTACTTATGGCTTTTGGTGGCATGTCGTCTCAAAACGAAATAACAGCAATGAAAGCCAGCGGTGTTAGCTTATATAAAATGATGCTCGCTCCACTCCTTGCTTCACTTCTACTTACCTATTTAACTATTGAGTTTAATAACAAAGTTTTGCCTGAAGCTAATCATAAGGCTAAAACATTAATGATCGACATTAGAAAAAAGAAACCTACATTAATGCTTAATCCTGGACTATTCTCTCAGGATGTTTCAGGATACAGCATTTTAGTTAGAAAAACTTTTCAGTATTCTAACGATCTTGAAGGTGTGACTATTTATGATTATACAGATCCTGCATCGATGGTTGTGATTACAGCGAAAAAGGGAAGGGTTTCATTTACACCTGATTATAAGAAACTTATAATGGATCTTGAAGAAGGAGAAATACATCAAAAAAATTTCAATCAGGAAAACGATTACCGAAGATTGAGATTTAATAAACACAGAATTTTTATGGATGCCAGAGAATTTGCGCTTGAACGTTCTGCTGAGGGAACTTTTCAGAGAGGGGATAGAGAATTAAGCGCACAAATAATGCTTGAAATTGTAGATAGTTTAAAAATGCAAAATGATAAAATACTAAGCAACTTTGCAAAATCAACAAACTTTGATTTTGAAGTTTCAAACCTTGAAAAAAGAAGAATACAAAACTTAAAAACCGATAAAAAACAGATAATCGAAAGTATGCTTGAAGAAGTAAAATATAAAAAGAATTTTGTAGATAATCAATTGACGATGATTAATTATAATCGGAGTAGAATAAATGAATATATGGTTGAGGTACATAAAAAATACTCCATACCATTTGCATGTATAGTTTTTGTGCTAATTGGTGCACCGCTCGGTATAATTTCGCGCAGAGGAGGATTCGGAATCGCAGCAACATTGAGTTTAGGATTTTTCGTCATTTACTGGGCTAGCTTGATAGGTGGGGAAAAATTAGCAGATCGAGATATGATTTCTCCTTTTCTTGGAATGTGGGCAGCCAATATAATAATTGGCTTAGCAGGAATTTATCTTACAATTAGAATGGGAAGAGAAACTCCGGCTATTAACTGGAATTTTTTCAGAAAATTTATACCAAAGTCATATAGAACTGAAGAATCAACAGAAGATTTGAATAGATGAAGATATTTGATTGGTATATAACAAAGCAATTTCTGATTACAACACTTTTTGCTATAGTTGCAATTGTAATAATATTTGTGATTATTGATTTGATGGAAAACTTGGATGATTTCATAGATGGAAATGCTGATACATTTCTTGTAGCACAATATTACATATATTTTATGCCAGAGATTATCAAATTGATGATTCCAGTTGCGATGTTGCTCTCTGCGCTATTTACTACAGGAAGATTATCAGCATTAAATGAAATTACGGCTATGAAGGCTGCTGGATTGAGTTTGTATCGTTATATGTTCCCATTACTGATAGTGGCGTTTTTAGTGAGTGTGTTCTCAATATATTTTAATGGATGGGTTGTACCATATACAAATAAACAAAAATATGCTCTCGCTCGAACTTATCTACACAAATACTTAAGTTACATTTCTAAATCTAACATATTTATTCAGGATACAGAAACAAGAATTGTATCCATAGGATATTTTGATGAAACGAGAGGTTTGGCTACAAATGTCACTATAGAAGATTTTTCTGACGCTGATCTAACAGTTGTTAGAGCTACATATAGCGCTAAACAAATGCAGTGGGATGAATATACTCAGAGCTGGAATCTCATGAATGGAAATATCAGAATTTTTAATGGGGATCAGGAAAATTATAAAACATTCGCAATACTTAACATAGGTAGATTAAATTTTAAACCTGATGATGTAAAGAAAAAACAGCAAAGACCTGATGAAATGTCGTATGAGGAAATGAAAGAGTTTATCGAAAATCAGAAGCGTGCAGGACAGGATGTATCGCGCTGGGAAGTTGATTTTTATAGTAAAATCTCTTTTCCATTTGCTAGTTTGATAGTTGTGCTTTTTGGTGTCCCTTTTTCTTCTATTAAGCGAAGAAGTGGTGTTGGTGTCGAATTTGGTATCGCAGTCGGAATTAGTTTTCTTTATATGATTTTCTTAAAAATTAGTCAAGCGTTTGGTTATAATGGCGATTTGAATCCACTTTTTACTGCCTGGCTGGCAAATTTAATTTTCCTTGTTGCTGGTATTTACGTTTTGATTCGAGTTCCAAAATAATTTTTAAAATGTAATTAATAGGATTTAAAATGATTTATATTTTATCTATAGTTATTGCTTGTACAATTTTTTCTAACCCAAACGGAGATGAAAAAATTGAACTAAAAGTTGTACCAAATGTTGATTTAGAAAAATATTCAGGTACATGGTTCGAAATTGCTAGGTTACCAAATAAATTCCAAAACAAATGTGCAGGAAATGTAACTGCTACTTATAAGTTACTTGAGGACGGAAAAATATCTGTGATTAATCGATGTAAAAAAAATGATGGTTCCATTATAGAAGCAGAAGGCATTGCAAAGTTAGCAAACAAAAACGGTCCCAATTCAAAACTAAAAGTGAGATTTGCTCCTGCAATTTTATCGTTCCTGCCTTTCGTTTGGGGCGATTACTGGATTATTGAGCTTTCAGCAGATTATACTTATGCCGTTGTGGGTGAGCCAAAGAGAAATTATCTCTGGGTACTTTCTCGTACACCACAAATTGATGAAGAATTATATAATAATTTGCTTGAAAAGATTAAATTACATGGCTATGATGTTAACAAATTGGTTAAAACAAGGCAACAATAAATATTGATTTTAAGTTTTTGTAAATATTTATTTTTATTTTATATTAAAATTAAATAACCGCAACGAGTAACCAGAGTTGAGTCTTTACATGCATTCAGGCAAGAAGTTATTATTTATTTCGATTTTTCTAATTTTCAATTTCAGCAATTCTCAGGAAACCGATTTTTCTTACCTCCAATCACTTCCTAAATCGGATGTTTTTATTCAGGGTTTTTACTGGAACTCTACTCCGGGTGGAATATGGTATGATTCGCTTGCTAAACTTGCACCACGACTTGCTTCAGCTGGTTTTGGTGCAATTTGGTTTCCTTCACCAGTTAAGGGAATGGCAGGACCTTACTCAATGGGCTACGATCCCTACGATCATTTTGATCTCGGTGAGTATAATCAGAAAGGTTCAATAGAAACAAGATTTGGAAGTAAACAGGAATTAATAAATGCTATTAACATATTTCATCGTGTAGGGATGGAAGTTTGGGCTGATGCAGTCATGAATCATATGAATGGGGGGGAACAAAAACTTGCTTATGAATGCAAACCCTATCCGGCTTTTCCAGATTCTGAATATATGCTTTTTAATTATCCTAATGGATCTGGTAGATTTAGAAAAAATGCCTCACACTTTTACCCAAATCTACAAACCTGTGATGTAAATCCACCATATCATGGTGATCCGGTCTTTCAATTTGGAGTCTGGCTTGCACACGATAAACAAAATGTTAAAGATAGTTTGATTGTGTGGGGGCAGTATCTAAGAAATGTGCTTGGATTTGATGGTTTTCGACTTGATGCCGCTAAACATATGGATCCAATATTTGTTGGTCCGTGGTTGCAAAATGTTAATTCAGGAGGCTATGCAGTTGCTGAATATTATGGCAGTGCAAATGAAATAGCAACCTGGTTACACTATACTCAAAATGTCTTTGGTGGAGATGTCTCTGTTTTTGATTTTCCATTAAGATTTACACTGAAAGATATGTGCGATAATACAAATGGTAGTTTTGATATGAATTACCTTGATGGTGCTGGCTTGGTGAATTATGGAATATCAGGTTATGACGTTGCTACTTTTGTAGATAACCATGATTTCGATAGGATTGGTTGGGATGGAAGTATTGATATCGGTCATAGTCCTATTGTGAATGATAAACATATGGCTTATGCTTATATCATTTTTTCTGAAGGTAGACCATCTGTCTGGTTTAAGGACTATTTTGCTTATGGTTTAAATGGTAAGATAGACACATTGATCTGGATTCGGCAAAACTTTTTATGGGGCACAACCACAAAAAGAGATGGATTAAATCCATGGTATGTTGGTGCACCCATACCACAGTTAGATCAATCGCGTGATATTTATGTCGCACGTCGAAATGGTGGAAATGGGAAACCTCAAGCTTTCCTGGTTATTAATGATAATCCAACTCAATGGCGTGGTGTTTGGGTAAATTCAGATCATCCTAACCAGATTTTTAGAGATTATACCGGGGTTGCAATTGATAAACAAGCAGCTGCTGATGGTAGAGTTGAACTCTGGGCACCACCAAGAGGATATGCAATTTATATTCCCGATACAACACAAAAAATAAACCATCCCCCTTATATACAAAAAATTCCCGATCTTAAAGCATTTATTAACAATTATTTTGAGTATCAAATAAATTATGGAGATCCAAATAATGATGAAGTTCAGATAACTGTGTACAATAATCCGTCTTGGTTAAGTGTTTCGAACACAGGAAAACTTTTTGGAACACCTGCATCAAGCGATTCAGGCGTTTTTGTTTTGATTGCAAAGGCAATTGATCAGTTTGGAATGAGTGTAAGCGACACATTTTCGATTACTGTTTATACTTATCCAGTAATTGATGGAAATTTTGATGGGGAAGGCGTCTGGGGAACTGCAATTGCAGTGGCAGATACATCTCCTGGCTGGGCAGGTGCTATGGCAAAGAATATATTTATTTCTGAAGACCCAAATTACTTCTATTTTGGGGCAGCTGTTAAAGCTTATCAGTCGTTGAATTGGGCATTTTTAATTAACACAAAACCCGGTGGTTCTTCAAGTGAAAGTTGGGGGAGAAGTATAATCTATCAACATCCAAATTTACCAGATTATATTTTGCGTGGAAATTTTTTAGGATATGCTGAATTCCATACATGGACTGGCTCGTTTTGGTCAGGTGTTGGAACCCCTTTGAGTAGTAACTCGTATGCTGAAAATATTCTAACTGATACAATTAGTGATGGCTGGATTGAGGTTAGAATTGCAAAATCTTCATTAGGAAATCCACAAACAATAGCAGTGCAATTTTACCTGACTGGAAATTCAAATTCTAATGCAACTTTTGATGCTTGTCCAGATGACGAAAACACAACCGCCTGGAACGGTGTAATTACTCGACTTAGATATTATGCATACCGTGGCGAGAAAAATTTAACATTTTATAATCTTCAATCTCCAGGTTCTGCTACAATATATCGAAATCAATCAGTAATGGTTTATGGGAGAGCATTTGGATTAGGAGTTACTGATTCTTCAGGTCCAGCTGATGGACTAAATGTTTGGCTTGGATATAATTCATCAAACACCAATCCTCAAAGCTGGAATAATTGGATTGAGATGAATTACTTTCAGGACATAAACAATTATGATGAGTATAGATTGAATTTTGGTAATGACTTGAATACTGGTGTTTATTATTATGCTATTCGTTATCAGTATAAAGGAGGAGATTATCTATTTGGAGGATATAGCACAAATGGTGGAGGACTTTGGAACGGAACCACAAATATCTCTGGAACACTTACAGTGTTAGGTCCACCTGTAACTCCAATTCCTTTTTCACCAGAAAACGATGCAACGGATATTTCAGTAAATACCACTTTTTCGTGGTCATCATCTTACTCGGCGATTCATTATCATTTACAAATATCTCTCGATAGTAATTTTACAAGTTTAATTTTTCAGGATTCAACAATTACAACAACTAATCAGTATGTGGAAAATTTACCGCCATCGACATATTTATATTGGAGAGTAAGGGCAAAGAATAATTATGGTACAAGCGAGTTTTCAACAGTGAGAAAATTTTTAACTAAACTTGAAATCCAAAAATCTGTATTAACAACAGCTGGGTGGAATATGATCGCTGTGCCTGTTGTTGTTTCGGATTTTTCTAAATCAAAAATATATCCTTCATCAATTTCTGGGGCATTCAAATATTCATCAAGTGGTTATATCTCTGTTGATACTCTGGAGAATCGGGTTGGATACTGGCTAAAATTCCCTTTGCCTGATACAGTTAAAATTTTAGGGACTCCACTGTATGCAGATACATTTTTCGTCAGTGAAGGATGGAATCTGATAGGAAGTATTTCTGAAGATATTTCGGTTAACGATATTATTCAGATTCCTGATAATATAGTAGTTTCAAATTATTATTCTTATAATAGTGGTTATTTAAAAAGTGAGGTAATAAAATCCGGGGCTGCTTATTGGGTAAAAGTTAATCAATCTGGAACATTGATTTTAAATTCGCAACTAAAAATAAAAAAACAATTTAAGGAGTAAAAAAATGAAAAAACTATTTTATTTATTCATTGGCTTAATTCTATTTTCATTCAACCTATGGGCTCAAATATGGCCTCCAGAAGGTCTTAATATGCCAGGTGGTTTTAATGGATGGACAAATCCACCTACGATTCCTGCCTTTGCAGGTATTCAAAACCCTCAAGGAAAACTATTGCTTGATACTTCTCTTACCACAAGAAGGTATCAAACTTTAATTTATGTAGCTGCCAGTGGTGGAGATTGCCAGGGTGGTACCTATAATTGGTTATTTACCAGTGGTCCTCCAGGTAATTATTATCAAAATAAATGGGCAAATGTGATAGTTATGATGAATACTTTACAATCATATACTTTTCAAGGTGGTAGTGATAATACTGTAACATTAAGCAACAATACTTACTACACTGTTAACTGGCTTGATGTTGGATACCAAAATACCAAAGCAATATGGATGCCTTCCTCTGCAACTCCTGTTGATCTCGTTTCGGTTTATCAAAATCCTGCACCAGACAATGTTTATCCTGGAAATCCTGTAACTGTAACTGTTGTTACAAGTGCAAATAAATCTCCAGAAGAGATAATCTATGTTAGATATACAACTGATAATTGGACTACATCAAATTTATTGGAAGTTAATTTTACCGGTAATGTAGGCACAGCTATAATTCCTGGACAATCGGGTGGTACTGTAGTAAAATATTATGCATTCTCAACAACAGTCTCGAATCCTACAACTGATTTTGATATGTATACAATTCGTCACAATAATAATAATAAGCAAAACTACAGCTATTCTGTTCTTTCGCCTTATTATACTATAAGTGCAACTGCAGGACCAAATGGAACCATATCACCAATCGGCAATATTCAAGTTGCTCATGGTGATAGCATAGAGTTCATTATTACACCTGATCCTGGTTATTTTATTGATGATGTTTTAGTAGATGCAAACTCAGTCGGTCCAGTATCAAGTTACAAATTTGTAAATGTAACAGCTAATCACACAATTCATGCAACATTTACACAAAAGGTAAATGTAACATTCAATGTTAACATGAAATCTCAAATAAAGATTGGAAGATTTAGACCAGATCTGGGTGATGTGGTTACTGTACGTGGTACATTCAACGATTGGGGAAATTCTACAAATAATCCAGATACACTGATTGATTTAGATGGTGATAGTATTTACGCCAAAACTATTTTGTTAAAAGTTAGCCAAACAATTGAATACAAATACTGGAAAACACTCCGCGGTGGTTTGGATTATGAAATAGGAATTCCAAATAGAGAATTCACAATAGGTACAAATGATACAACTACACCGTTAGTATACTTTAATGATGAAATTGAACCTGTGATGGTTACTTTTAATGTGAATATGAAAGTTCAGATGCAAAAAGGTAAATTCAAACCAGAAGAAGGAGATGAAATTCTTGTACGCGGATCATTTAATGGTTGGGGAACAATGGATACCTTAACTGATGCCGATAACGACAGCATTTATACTAAAGTTATCCCAATTTCGCGTGAACAAACTATAGAATATAAATACTGGAAAACTTACAGAGATGGTGTTGATTGGGAAACTTTCTGGGGTAATAGAACTTTTTATGTTGGTGTAAACGATACAACTACACCTTTAGTGTATTTTAATAATGAATATCCCGATGTCAATGTAACATTCCAGGTTAATATGAAAGTTAAAATGATTGAAGGTAATTTCAAACCAGATGAGGGGGATGTTGTCACAGTTCGTGGTTCGTTTAATGATTGGGGTAACTCCACCAATAATCCTGATACATTAATTGATTTAGATGGTGATAGTATTTATGTAAAGACTATACCAATTCCTGGAAATCAAACAATATATTACAAGTTCTGGAAAACAGAACGCAATGGACAAAGCTGGGAATCGGATCCTGAGAGAAGTTACCTGATCGAGTTGACCGATGTTATATTGCCTATAGAATATTTTGATCGAGATGAAATTGTTGATGCAACAAGCTTTGCTGTGTTTTCTGGTTGGAATATGGTTTCCGTACCTGTTAGTGCTCCTGATTTTAGAAAAACAGTGCTGTTCCCAACAGCAATTTCTGGTGCATTTGCATTTGATAATGGCTATATAACGAAAGACACTTTAGCAAATGGAATTGGTTATTGGTTAAAGTTCCCAACTACACAAAATATCGAATTGATAGGAACACCATTGCAGAATTATCCAATCAATGTAGTAGCTGGATGGAATATGATTGGTTCAATAGGCAGTAATGTAAGTGTAAATAATATTTCTCAAGTACCAGAAAATAACATAAGGTCATTTTATTACGGATATAATAATGGATACCAGGTTACGGATACAATATATCCTGGTAAAGCATACTGGATAAAAGTTGCGGAAGCCGGACAATTGATATTGAGTTCAAGTGGGATTTATTCTAGAGCACCGATTGTAAAATTTAATAATGAATTAATCTTTAAGGATGCTACTGGAAATTATCAGAAGTTGTATTTCGGTAAGGCTGATAATATTTTGAAGAAGATGAGTGAGATGCCACCTTTACCACCAGAAGGCGTTTTTGATGTCCGACTAGCTTCAAATAACATTTATGCAGATCAAAAAGAAAACGTAATAGTAATCTCCTCTGCAAATTATCCTGTTGAAATTTCCTGGAAAGCCGTGGATCAACTTAATGCTAAGCTCTACATTGATGGGAAAGAAATAACAATGGAAAACTCCGGTTCTATACTTATAAGTGATCCAGCTGTAAAAATTGTATTGAAAATGGATGCTGAAAAGTTAATACCTACGGAATTTGGACTTGCACAAAACTATCCTAATCCATTTAATCCAGTAACAGTGATAAAGTATCAGTTACCTATGGATGAGTTTGTAGAGTTAAAGGTGTATAATTTATTAGGACAGGAAATCAAAACATTGGTTAACGAAATACAGGAAGCTGGATATTATGAAATAAGCTTTGATGCAAGTAGACTGCCTAGTGGAGTATACTTCTACAAACTTAATGCAGGTAACTTCACGTCGGTTAAGAAAATGATATTGATGCGCTAATTATGAATTATTAGAAAGATTTAATGTTAAAACAATGATTTTTAACTTACTGGAGAATAGAGAAAAAGTTCTTAAATTTGCTTAGAGATTATTATAAATTATTTTCTTTGGTTAATTAATATAAAGCCCCGGCAAAATGTCTGGGGCTTTAATATTTTATGTGCTGTTTTATAAAACATTTTTCTGAATTAGACAGAATTTTGTATATTAACAAAAATGTTAAGTGTTCAGAACATATCTATTCAATTCGGTGGGAATTATTTGTTTGAGAATGTAAGCTTTTATATTTCTCCTCACGATAGAATTGGTCTTGTAGGTCCCAACGGTGTTGGAAAAACGACTCTTTTAAAAATATTGGCTGGTATCATACAACCAGAAACAGGGAATATTCAAAAAGCTAACTGCATAACAATTGGTTACTTACCACAGGACGTTGTGAGTTTGAGTGAATATACACTCTATGATGAAGTCAAATCTGCTTTTAAAGATATCAACATCGTACAGAAACAACTTGAGCAAATAAACCAGCAGGTAGCCAGCTCTACTGATATAGAATCAGATGAATATCATGAGTTATTAGAAATCCAGGATGAATTACAATTCAAATTAGAATGTCTGGATGCTCATTTGATGAAATCTCGTATTGAAAAGGTACTAATGGGCTTAGGTTTTAATGGAAGAGATTTTTTAAGAAAAGTTTGTGAGTTCAGTGGCGGTTGGCAAATGCGAATTGCTTTGGCTAAACTACTTTTGAGTAATCCATCCCTTTTATTGCTGGATGAACCAACAAATCATCTTGACCTCGATTCACTTAGATGGTTGGAAGAATATTTAAAATCATATAAAGGTGCGGTTATTATCATCTCGCATGATCGCACTCTTCTGGACAATATGACTACTAAAACATTTGCAATTGTAAATCGTAAACTTGAAATTTATCATGGCAATTATAGTTATTATGAAAAAGAGAGTGAGTTAAGAAAATTACAGTTAAAAAATGCAATAAAGAATCAACAATTACAAATCAGACAGGCGCAACGTTTTATAGAGAGATTTAGATACAAAGCAACTAAAGCCCGTCAAGTACAGAGCAGGATAAAACAATTAGAAAAAATTGAATTAATAGATATCGAACCGGAAATTGAAAAAATATCTTTCAATTTTTCTCCTATCCAAAAATCAGGTGAAATTGTAATTGAGGCTTTTAATTTAACAAAAAGTTATCCCGTGAATACGAATAACGAATTTCCGGTTCAGAAAAAAGTTGTTTTTAGTGATTTAAATTTTAGAATCGAACGAGATGATAGAATTGCACTTGTAGGTGTAAATGGTTCAGGTAAATCTACATTAACAAGAATTTTAAGTGGTATTGAAGCACCAACATCTGGTAGTTTAAAATATGGTTATAATGTTATTGTAAGTTATTTCGCCCAAAATCAGATTGATGAATTAGACAATGAAAAGGAAATCATTCAAATAGCTGAATCTGAAGCAAGTGGTTATACACTGTTGGAGGTTAGAACTCTATTAGGGTGTTTTCTTTTTAAAGGAGATGATATATTCAAGAAGGTTGGAGTTCTGTCTGGAGGTGAAAAAAGTCGACTTGCATTGGTAAAGATGCTTTTAAAACCTGCTAACTTTTTGATAATGGATGAACCTACAAATCATCTGGATATGAAATCCAAAGAAGTACTTCAAGATGCATTAAAAAATTTTCAGGGAACTTATGTAATTGTATCTCACGATCGTCATTTTCTGGATCCAATAATCAATAAAGTAATGGAAATTAGAGAAGGGAAAATTAAAATTTATCATGGCAATATAACTGATTATATAGAAAAGCAAGAAAATGAAAGAAAAGAAGCAGTATATTCCCTGAAAAAAAATTATTTGGCAACTGGAAATATTAAAAGCAAAAAAAGAATAGAAGCAGAACAAAGGCAGTTATTGTATAAGTTAACAAAACCATTAAAAGATAAACTGAGTTATGTTGAAAATCAAATACGAGAAAAAGAAAAGAGAAAGCAAGAGTGCGAGATATTGATGTCGAATCCTGACTTTTTTTTAGATAAGCAGAAGGTTATAACTACAAATAATGAATATAAGAAGTTGATAAAAGAGCTTGAGGAGTTATATGAAAATTGGACACTGTTGGGTGATGAATTAGAGAAAATTATTGGCAGAGTGAAGAGAAGTATAGATTAAAAATTTTGCATCTTAAGAAAATTTTATGTAATCTATTAAAAAAAGAAGATGGAATTATTATGGAACAATCAAATGAACTAATCCAGATCCTGGAAAGCATATCAGGTGGTTTTTTTGCACTTGATAAATTGTATAGATTTACTTATTGGAACAAAGCTGCGGAAGAGGGTACTGGAATAAAAAGGGAGGAGGTGCTTGGAAAAAATGTTTTTGAAATTTTCCCGAATGCTAAAGATGCTGAAATAGGTGAAAAGTACAAACTTGCAATGGAAACTGGAACTTTTCAATCTGTGGTTTCTTCTTACAAAGATAATCGCTTTGAAGCCTGGTATGACATCAGGATATATCCAACTGAGAGTGGTATTTCAGTATTTTTTCAGGATATAACTGAACAAAAGCAACAGCAGAGGCAGAAAGAGATGCTGCTGGAGATATCTCAGGTAATTATTTCAGCGCAACATGTAGATGATATGTGTATTGAAGCAGCTAGTAGAATTGCTAAATTCTTGGATATTCCAGAGAAATTTGTTTGTATTTATAGATTCGAACCAAAAACAAATCTTCTTCATTTAATGGCACCAGCATTCAATAATATAACTGTACCTCCCGACATTGAACATCAAATCGTTGATGAGAAAAATATTACAATAGCAGTAAGGACGGCATTAAGCTGTAAACCAATTGTGACCGATGAACTCTCACGCAGCACACTTGCAGATTTCTTTTTTACAGAAATTAATGAGAATCAATTGAAATCCCTTATCTCAATTCCTTTAATTGTTCAGAATGATTTGCAGGGTGTACTCGAAGTGATGTCAAAACGAGATACTGATTATATCGGTAGCGAGTTAGATCTATTAAAAATTATTGCTGATGAGTTATCAATTGGATTAAGCCGTAAACGTTTAATGGATGAAATCAGTATAAAAAATATTGAACTTGAAAATGAGAAAGCTAAAACTGAAGAAGCAAACCAAGCGCTAAAAAAATTCCTGGCAATATTCAGTCATGAACTACGATCACCACTCAATAACATAATTGGCTTTTCAGAGTTGCTATCAACTGATTTTGAAAACTTACCTAAAGAGAAGATTAAGGATTTTATGAAAAATATTCATGTAAGTGGTCAACACCTACAACAACTCATAAATGATATACTTGATCTTTCTAAAATTGAAGCTGGTAAAATGGAGTTACAGATAGAGGGTTTCCCTGTAAGCTATTTTACTGAAAGTGTAACAAGAGTATTACAAAAGGATCTCGATAAGAAAAAAATCAATCTGTTATTCAATATTTCTTCAGAAATTGATAAGATATATGTAGATCAAACAAGATTTAAACAGATTCTTGTAAATTTAGTTTCAAATGCTATAAAATACAGTCATATTGGCGGGAAGGTTGAAATTGGAATTAAGCGTGTAGAGAATGATATTGAAATTTATGTTAAGGACGAAGGTGTAGGAATTAATCCTGAAGATTTACAGAAATTATTCAAACCTTTTCAGCAAACAAAATCAACAAATCTAAAGGAAGGAACTGGATTGGGATTGGCAATTACAAAGCGTCTCGTAGAATTACATGGTGGAGAGATCAAAGTTGATAGTGAACTAAATAAAGGAACAACATTTACAATTAGACTACCTATGGTTATTGGTATTGAGAATGCACTTATGTCGGAAGAAAACTTAAAAGATTTAGAAAATCTTACTGAAGAAATTGACGATCAAACCCAGCAGAAAGAAAGACCCTTAGTATTAATAATCGAAGATAACCAGCAAGCAATCCAGCTATTGGAAATGTATTTGAACGATGCTGGGTATAAAACCGAAGTTGCCCGTGATGGTGCAGAGGGAATTGAAAAAGCTAAAAAATTAAAACCCGATATAATTACATTGGATCTGTTATTACCTATAAAAAATGGTTGGCAGGTGATGAAAGATTTAAAAAGTCATCCGATATGTAAAAATATTCCTATAATTATAATTTCTATAACAGATGAGAAAAAACTTGGTTTCAGTCTCGGGGCAGTGGACTATTTTGTAAAACCTGTAAATAAAGAAGAGCTTCTTGCAACTCTTAAAAGAATACCAATAAAAAAATCTTCTCATAGAAACAATCCCAAAATATTGGTTATTGACGATGATCCTACTGCTATTGAGTTAATTGAATTGATACTTGAGACTGAGGGCTATGAGGTAATAAAGACTTATGATGGAAAGGAAGGTTTTGAGTTAATCACAAAAGAAAAACCTGATCTTGTTATATTGGATTTAATTATGCCAGAGATTTCAGGATTCAATATAGCCTATCAAATGCGCCAAAATCCTGAGACGAAAAATATTCCAATAATAATTTTAACATCTATGGAAATAGATGATCAAACTCGTGAAAAAATGGAAGGTTTTGTCACAACAATAATGAGTAAACAGAAATTCACAAAGAAGGATCTGTTAAAAGAAATAAATTCAATTGAGAGAATGAAATGAAAAAGAAAATATTTTCGGCTGTAGCTGGAAATATAGGTTCTGGGAAATCATCACTTACCAGACTTCTTGCAAAGGAATATGGATGGGATGCTTATTATGAATCAGTTGATGATAATCCGTATCTAAGTGATTTTTATAAGGATATGCATCGCTGGTCGTTTAACCTTCAGGTATATTTTCTCTCAAAACGCTTTAGAGATCATAAAAAAATTGTAGAATCAGAAAGATCTGTTATTCAAGATCGATCAATATATGAGGACGCTGAAATATTCGCAAAAAATTTGAATAAAATAGGGAAAATGGATGATCGTGATTATACAAATTATGTTGAACTTTATAAAGTGATGATGGAATATCTCCAACCTCCAGATCTCTTGATTTATTTAGATGCAAAAATAGATACTTTGTTAAAACAAATTGCTAAAAGGGGTAGAGAGTATGAACAAAGCATCCCGAGAGATTATTTAGAGCAATTAGATGTGCATTATAAAGAATGGATTGGAAATTATAAACTTGGGCCTCTGCTTATTATCCCATCTGATGAAGTGGATTTTGTCCATGAAAAAGGCGATTTTAATCGTGTATTGATGCTTATTCAGGCAAAACTAATGGAAATCGGCTGGGCAGGTTAATGCTTGTCCTTTAATTTAGATGCTCTTTTTAATTTAAGTATTACTTCTCCACCGTGTTTTTTCTTTTTGAATGTAACACTATCCATAAAATGTTTCATTATAAATATTCCTCTACCGCTTTCTTTAAAAATGTTTTTACCTGCAAGCGGATTTGGTATGTCACTTTTTTTAACGCCTTTGCCTTCATCTAAGATATGAATTTCGATTGTTCCAGGAGTTAAAATACAAGTTATATCTACAAATTTTTCTGGGTTACGAAGGTTCCCATGGACTATACTGTTATTAACAGCTTCGGTGGTGGCTATGAGTATACTGTGAAATTGTTTTTTGTTAAAAAGAGCATATTTATTCAATCTCTTTAAAAAGGGTTCTACTTTTGAGATCTCCTGAGGCACGCTCTTTAATTGTAGTTTAAAAATTTTTTTTTCTGTCTTTAACATTCAAAATTTTCGATAAAAATTTATTAAAATATTTGTATTTGTTTGCGGTTTTATATTTGTATAATTAATATTTTCTGACCAACCACTAATATTTAATATTAAATCGGAATTTATCATAAAATCAATAGATGCGATTGGTCCAATACTAGTAAGCATATTTTCTAAGTGTCTCATTCTTCCTTCATATTTATATCGCTTTTGAATAAAATAACGAATACCTATTGATAAATCCAAATTGTTATTATATTTTTGTTGAATTTGATATATAAATGTTCCATCATGATTGAAGTTTGAGGGCTTGCTTTTAAAAGCTTTCCAGTTTAATTCACCTCTTTCGTAAAGAATTATTTTATTGTAAAAAATTAGATTGAGTTTTGCACTTATTTTTACTTTTGATGAGTCAATGAAAATAAATTGGCGGAATAAATAGCTCTTCAGTGGGATATCTATATTCTCAAAGTCAAATGTAGTGTAATTTGCTAATACTTCAGCTGTATTAGTCGAAATTACTTTATCGTCCAGTTGATATTCAACTACAGGGGAAAATTTAATTATTCTGTTCCAGTTATTATTAGCACTTCTTGTCCCATATAGATAAACTATATGAACAAGATTAACATCAAAATTAAATTTGAGATTTAAATATTTATTCAAGTTATGAAATGTTGTAATACTATGTGAAGTCCATAGTTCGTCTCGATCATCATCATTTAACTTACTTGGTGTATCATATCTTAAAATTGAATTTGATGAGGATACTGAAACCTTATGTGATTTACTTAATGAAAGTAGAAAATTTCCAGATATTGTTGTTCTGCGTGTATAGTTATTTTTCTGAATTTCAATGTTTTTAAGCTTATCATAAAGTAAAATATCTCGTCCCGATTGAAAATTTAAGATGTGTGTTACATTTCTTTCACCATACGAGATCTCTATATTTCCAGATACATACTTTGCTGGATAAAATAATATTTTAGTGGAGCCAAAAATTTTGAAATCTTTAATTTGATTATCAAAGTCTCTTTGAGACTTATATTTAATTGATTTATCAATTGTTCTATATATTATATTACCAAAAGTAGAAAAATAAATTTGGTCACCTAAACTGTAACAAAGAGAATCACTTAATGTAAGTAGATTTTCGTTGCGCGTTTCAATGTTATTATGAATATTGTATTGAGTATTAAGAGTACTATCAGCTAAAAAATAGAAATCTCTTCTAAAATATTTGTAGTATATATTTAAAATGTTGTATGTATTTTCAATAAATATCTTTTTGTTTGAGAAATTAATATATCGTGTTTCTAATTTTCTTGGAAACAAATTATCCCTTTCATAAAATCCATTAATATAATTTTTATAACCTTGTAAGTCAAGCTCTGGTATTGTAAACTTAAAATATAGGGATATACCCGAGTCATACTCACCCATTTGTTTGTCTGTACGAAAACCTATTGCTGGTTCCATAGTTAAAAAATTAAAAGGTGTGTATTCAATACCCGAAAAGAAAATGTTTGAGTTAATATTACTCATTCCAGTTTCGAGGTTATCTGAGATTAAAAATGAATTAAAATGGGTTGTAAGTTTTACATATTGATTAATTTTATAATTGCTAGTGAGTTCTAAAGATTGTTCGTCTCTAAATAATTTCTTTGTGGTTTTGATAAGATTGGAATTAAAATTTTCATTGAGGTTAAATTCTAATCTGTCAAAAATCTTGTAATAGAATATACTTCCGAGCCATTTAAATGTATTAAGATTTTTCTCAAAACCTGTTCTTAATTCGTTAAAGTTTTTACTCTGTTTTGAATGTGTTGAATCAGGTTGAGAAAATGAGTAATTAAATAAAATATAAATGGATAAGAGGGATATCTTTATGTAATGCAACATTAAGTTGGCTCACTTATTATACCACCAGTTACATTTATTGATGTACCCGTAAGAAAATTGGCAGAGTCAGAAGCTAAATATATGGCTGCACTGGCAACATCTTCCGGAGATGCAAAGCGTGATATCGGGATATTCTTAGTAAATCTATTTAATAGGTCCTCGTTAGACATATTTTCTTTTTCTGCAAGTAAATTAATAATTTTCATAGTATGATCTGTATTTGTGAAAGTCGGATTAACGGCATTTACATTAATTTTATCCTGTGATAATTCAAGTGCTAGTGATTTCGTAAAATGCAGAATTGCCCCATTGATAATATTACTTATCAGAAATTTATAATCAGGATAAATACCGGTTACTCCCGCAATATTAATTATTTTCCCTCCACCCTGTCGTTTCATAACAGGTATGACTTCTTTTGAAAATCTTATAGCTGAAATGAGTCGAGTAGAAAGTTGTTCTTCAAATAGTTTATCATCGAATTCATTAATTCCACCAACAACTAAATTGCCAGCATTGTTAACAAGTATATCAATTCTTTTGAATTTAACTAAAGTTTTATTCACGGTACGTTTAATATCGTTCCACTTTGCAACATTTGCTTTTACAGAAATTACTTCGATATGGAATCTTTCTTTAATTTCGTTTTCAGTCTGAGTTAATAAACTTTCATTTCTTGCACATAATGTTAAACGCACACCCTCGTTTGCTAAAGCTAACGCAATAGCTTTTCCGATACCCTGGCTTGAACCAGTTATTATCGCAGTCTTACCATGTAATCCTGTATTCATAGCTCAAAAATATCTCCTTTTTTGGGAATATATACTTCTTTGATTTTATTATTGATGGCTGATTTCAATGCTTCAGAATTCTCCATTTCGCCGTGTACAAGAAATAGCTTCTTTAAAATATTGCTGTCAAAAAATGATAGATACTTTAAAAGCTCAATACCATCAGCGTGAGCGCTGAAGGAGTGTAGTACTATAACCTCAGCATTAACTTTGTAAAATGTATTAAAAATTTTTACTTCGGGAAATTTATCCGAAATTTTTCTACCAAGCGTGTTTTCTGCAGTATATCCAATAAAAAGTATTGTATTCTTCGGGTTTTCAATATTATTTGCTAGATGATGCAAAATGCGACCTGCTTCACACATGCCTGATGCGGATATTATAATACATGTATTTGAATATTCATTCAAGGCTTTAGATTCCTCTGAAGATCGAATATATTTGATCTGGTTAAATCCAAATGGATCATGATGATGTAAAATAAATTCTGCTGTTTCTCTGTCAAAACATTCAGGGTGAAGCCGATATATTTCTGTAATGTTTGTAGCTAAAGGGCTATCAATGTATATGGGTATTTTTGGTAATCTACCGTCTTCGTAAAGACGGTAAAGTGAATAAATCAAATCCTGTGTCCTGCCAACGCTAAATGCAGGTACTATTATTTTTCCGTTTCTATCGAGTGTACGTTTGATAACCTCATAAATCTGATTATCCATTTCTTCTGGTGGGTCATGTTTTATACCTCCATAGGTGCTTTCACAAATTAAGTAATCTACATCACCCAAGAATTCTGGGTCTTTTAGAATTGGTAAATTCCATCTTCCAATGTCACCAGTAAAACCGATTTTTTTCTCAACACTTTTTTCTTTTATTGTTAAGTTTATTCCTGAGGAACCAAGTATATGTCCAGCATCTACGAATTCAAGTATAACATCTTCTGAAATGTTAATTTTTTTATGATATGGAAAGCTTTGGAAAAATCCCAGGGTATTTAAGACATCTTGGGGTTTGTATAATGGTTCAATTAACGGCAACCCATTTTTTTTGTGTTTTTTATTTAAAAATTCTGCATCTTTTTCCTGAATGTATGCACTGTCAAGTAACATAATGCTACATAAATCTCTTGTTGCAAAAGTAGAGTAAATTGTACCGCGAAAACCATTCTTAACAAGGTTAGGTAGGTTTCCGCTGTGATCAATATGGGCATGTGAAAGGATAACTGCATCTATTTCTTCTGGTTTAAATGGAAAATTTTTGTTTCTTGAAATTGTCTCGTTTCGGTGGCCTTGAAAAAGTCCACAATCGAGTAAAACTTTTTTACCATTTGTGGATACTAAGTGCATTGAACCTGTTACACTTTGAGCAGCACCATAAAATTCCAGTTTCATATTTTTTTGATTTTTCTCATATATGTTGTTATATTTATAAAAAAATTTATAAATTTTATTTGTAATTATATGGATAAAGATAACAATAATTTTTCATTTTTAAAATGGCTTGGTGTTGCACTTCTGATAGCTATACCTGTTTATTTTATCACAAAACATATTGTTCAGGAAGAGCTTAAAAAACCAAATGAATTTGAGGATGATAATATTTTTGCATCTGAATTAGAATAAGATCAATAAGTTGTTGGATTTCTCTTGTCTGTTTCCCAATGTGGGGAAGTATGTAAATTGCAGGAATTGGGTAAATATTTTTGGTTGAAGATTTCTTCTTCTACATTAGGGCAGTAAGGTGTTGCCAATTGTTTAGTCTCAGAACAAATCATATCTTTTACTACACCTTCTGGCATTTCAAAAAATTCTACAGGTAAATTTATTTCTTTATCTTCATAAACATAGCTCATAAATCTACCCCAAATTGGAGCAGCAGCTCTACCACCCTGACCATCGGCGTTTGTGAAATGTACGCTTTTATTATCAAATCCCACCCAGACTCCTGCAGTTATTCGAGGGGTAAAACCAATGAACCAGGCATCAGCATACTCCTGTGTTGTGCCGGTTTTGCCAGCTGCAGGTAAGTGGAAAAAGTTTCTAACTCTTGCCCCAGTACCGTTATTCACAGCATCTTCAAGCATATTAGTCATTATATAAGCAGTTTCTTTGCTCAATACTTCTTTTTTTTCAGTTTGATTTTCTTCAATTATGTTACCATCTTTATCCTCAATTTTAAGAATTGAAAACGGTTCAATATATACACCCTCGTTTGGAAAGACGGAAAAAGCTGCTGTTATTTCAAGTGGTGAAACCTCACCTGTACCCATTGATAAAGATTCGTAAGGTGGTAGATTCGATTTTATTCCCATTCTGTGGGCATATTCAATTACCTGCTGTATTGGTGCAATTTCCATAATTGCTCTTACTGCAAGTAAATTGATGGAATATCGTATACCTTCTCTAATTGTATTTTTACCTCCAAATGTTCCATCAAAATTTTGAGGTGTCCAGCGTTTCCCATCAGCCATAACCAGGGTTACTGGTTGGTTCAAGATTTCATAACAAGGTGGATAGCCATTATCGATTGCTACAGTGTAAATGAATGGTTTGAATGTAGAACCAGGTTGCCTGTAAATTTGGGTTACATGATTTAATCCATATTTGAAATATTTGAAATTCGATCCACCAACCATAGCAACTATACCACCTGTTGAATTATCAATTGCAACAAATCCAACTTCTATTTGTGTTGAAAGATTTTTTACCGAGTCTATAAATCGAGGGTTAAATCTTAAATTTCTCATTATACTATCACGTTCAGCTTGTGATATTGCTTTTCGGTATTGATCTGATGTGCGAATGATGTGAGTAACAGCAATCTCAAGAATATCTTTATTTTTTTTCCAGTCCCATGCTTTTTTAAATGCAGTCTGGTAATCTTTAAGATGCTCTTCAACTGCTCTATTTGCATGGCGTTGCATACGTGCATTTAGTGTAGTATATACACTTAAACCATCTCTATATATATCAAAGCCGTATTCTTCTGCTTTCTTTGAAAGTTGTTGTCTAATATACTCAACAAAATGAGGAGCAATCCCAGCAGTTCCGTCTTGGCTTCCGATTTTTATTTGAATTTCTTCAGATTTTGCTTTTTCTGCCTCTGCTTCAGATAAAAAACCATATTTTACCATTTGTTCGATTACTGTATTTCGACGAGCTTTTGCACGTTCTGGATGATTGATCGGATCATAAGTTGCAGGTCCTTTTAATAGACCAATAAGTAATGCACTTTCTGATATTGTCAAATCTTGAGGGGATTTACTGAAGTAGATTTGTGCTGCTGATGAGATTCCATAAGCGCTTCTTCCGAAATAAGAGATATTCAGGTACATCTCAAGAATTTCATCTTTTGTATAATTCGATTCAATCTGGAAAGCTGTAATGAATTCTCTAAATTTTCTAGTTATTTTATCATGAAGTTTTTTTCTTTCAACTTTTAAATCGTAAAGGTTTCTAGATAGTTGTTGTGTAATTGTGCTAGCGCCCTCTTTAATTTGGAAGGATATAATATTTTTTATGAGCGCACGAATAAGTCGTTGTAGATCTACTCCCCAGTGTTTGCGAAAATTTTTATCTTCTGTTGCTATTAAAGCATTAATTAAATGAGGTGGTAGTTCTGTCAGATCCACATTTATACGGTTTTTTATATAAAATCTATCAATTATTTCCCCGTCAATTGAATAAACCTTGGTTGCCAGTTCTGCTTTTGGATTTTCAAGATCTTCAAGCGAGGGTAAACCAGATATAATATAAGGGATGTAAAAAATTATGAAAAGTATAAAAATGAACAATAGTATTAACTTGAATTTTTTTAATTTTTTAGAAATGGATGTATCTTTTGTCATATTTAATCCTATTGTTCAGTCCATTTTTTTAATTCTATAACACCATTTTGCATTACAGCATACGTAAAATGTTCAATCCAGTCACCAAGATTAATAAATTCGCCTTTATTAAATTTTTGTTGTATGGGTTGATGTAAGTGTCCCATAATTACAATATCATAACCTTGATTTATTATTTTCTCGATTATGGAATTAAGTTCATCTTTTTCCAGGTATTTTTTTCCTGATGAATGTTTTCGACTCAAACGTGAAAATTTTTTTGCAAGTGATATGCCTAAATCAGGATGTAATAATTTGTATAATTTTATGTTTAATGAATTTCGAAATATCTTTTTGAGTATTTTATAACCTATATCTTTTTTAGAAAAACCATCACCATGATGTAAAAATATCTTTTTACCTTCATGAATAAAAGAATATGAGTCCAGATGAACATGAATTCCAAGCTCTGATTCAAAGTAATTATTCATCCAAAAATCATGATTACCTAGAAGGTAGTGAACCTGAATATTTTTTCTAACTAATTCATCTAGTGCAGTAATGGTCCGATGAAATCCTTTTGGGATAACCGTATTATATTCAAACCATGTATCAAATAAATCACCTAATATATAAATTGCTGATGCATCCAGTGAAGCAATATTAAAAAAATTTATTAACATCTCTTCTTTTTTATTTTCGGTAGATTTGTCTGATAAACCTAAGTGAGCATCTGATATAAAGTAAATTTTGGGCATTTTACTTTTTAATTATTATATTAATTTCGATTTTTTGTTGGGCTTTACTGCACCAACCCTCTTTTTCAGAACAATAAAAATAAGTTAGGTTTCCATTTAATTTAAATTTACCAGGTTTTAGGTTTTTATTTAATTTGATGGTTTGAATTACTGGTTTATTATGATCTAGATATTTTCCATTTTTAGATTTAGGTAATTCAAGCTTGTGAAGAGTTCCAATTTTTTTATCTATTTGTAGCTCAATAGGAGGATCAACATTTATAAGAATACCATTCTGTGGCAGGAAATTAATGTATAATTTTGCTTCACTTGCAGGTTTTAAAGTATCTGGATTTATAGAGTATTGAACCTGAACGTATTCTTCTTCATCTTCTGCGAAAACAACATTTGAAAATGTAAATAAGATATGGAAAGTAAGTATTATATTAAAAAATGTTCTCATTTTTTACTATTTTTACGAAAATTTATTGGAAAAAACAAATATGTAATTTCAAAAAAGATGTTAGTATTTTATATTAATCGTAATACAATTTTTTTTCTTCAACTCGTTGTAATAAAAATAAGCCAGTTACTATTATTAATCCAATGCTAATTATTGCAGTTCTTTGATTTATAGCAGAAGAGACGAATCCAAATATTAGAGGTCCAATTATTGCTGAAGCTTTTCCAAAGAATGAATAGAAACCAAAAAATTCTGTTTTCTTTTCTACTGGTGTTATCTTCGACATCAAACTTCTACTTGTAGATTGTGAGGAACCTAATGCCAATCCAGCCATTCCGCCCACGAGATAAAATAAATCTTTATTTTGGACAAAATATGAAAAGATTATAATTAAAAGCCATAAAAAGAGTGTAATAGTTAATGTTTTTTTCTGACCAATTTTATCGGAGAGAATCCCAAAAAATATTGAACCAATTATTGCTGAAGATTGCACAATTGCAAAGAGTATAATAATTTCTGTTAATTCGAAATTCAATGTTTCTCTTGCAAAAATAGAAGAGAAGATGATAATAGTATTGATGGCATCTATATATAAAAAATATGATAATAAAAATTTACCTATATTTTTGTATTTGTTAAATTCTTTAAATGTTGTATGAACTCTTTGGTATCCAATTTTCAGTAAACTAAAATTAAAGCTGATATTATTTTTCTTTTCCTTTAGGAAAAGAAAAAGTGGTAGTGAAAAAAATAGGAAAAAAAATGCCGCTATTATAAAAGTAAATCTTATATTTTGTAAATTTTCAGGTACGAATCCGAAAGAATAATATGGGAGAACAATAAGTAAAGTTACTAAAGAACCAATGTATCCCATTGCAAATCCATAACCTGAGACTCTTCCATAACTTCTTTCAGTAGTTATTTCTGGAAGGAAAGCGTCATAGAAAACCAGTCCACCTTCAAACCCAATATTAGCTAAAATTAACAATATTATTCCCAATAAAATTGTGTTCGAACTAGTAAAATAAAGGGCTGAAGTTGCAAGTATACAGAGCATTGTTAGAAGCAGGAGGAATTTTTTCTTATCTGATGTGTAATCCGCGATAGCACCGAGGAAGGGTGAAATTAATGCCACAATTAACATTGAGATGCTAAATGCAAGACCCCAGAGGAAATCCCCATTTTTATTCCCGATATTGATTATTTCTTTGAAGTAAAGTGGGAAGCCGACAGTTAAAATTATTACATAGAAAGCAGTATTTGCCAGGTCAAATAATGTCCAAACAAAAATTTGGAATTTTTTATCCAATCCACTTGTAAAATTTATCATTAAAAATTATCGATTATTGGAGTTGGTAAATTATTCCTTACGTTCCTCATTATGTTTTGTTGTTGATTCTTCAATTAATCCTCTGCCAGATTTTTTTAATTTTTTTTCTGCCTTTAATTGGTCGAACACAGCATCTATAACGCCGTTTATAAATTTACCACTTTTTTCTGTGCTGTAGAGTTTGGCAATTTCGATTGCTTCATTGATTGTAACTTTTGGAGGGATATCTTCAAAGAATAACAACTCACATATACCCATTCTTAAAAGTATTTTATCAATAATAGCGATTCTGTTAAATTCCCAGTTTGTAACTTTCGATTTGATATATTCATCCAATTCTTCTTGGTGCTGTATAACTTTGTAAATTAATTGTTTAGCAAAATCAAATTCGTATTTTTTATTTTTTAAATCTACTAGAATATAATCAATAACAGAAGTTATTGGTTCTTGTGAAATTGCATGAGCGTAAAGTACCTGTAGTACTTTTTCTCTTATTGTTCTTCTTTTAAATGTTACCATAAGTTCCTTACTAAAAGGCGGTTAATTAAATAACCGCCTTTCAATTAATTTTTTTATTTACATATTTCGCCTAATCTACCACTGAATTTTGATTCACCTGAGTATATCTGTCTGATTTTACCGATAGTTTTAATTCTTTCTTCTGCGAGTTTGTTTGATGCTTCGTGGGTAGGAATTTTATGCTCTTTAGCAATGGAAAGAATTGTGCGTATTGTATCATATATTTGTCCAGCTTGTTTCATTGCTCTTTCAGGATGATAACCTTCTAACTCATTTGCCACGTTTATAAGTCCACCAGCGTTGATTGCATAATCAGGTGCATAAATGATTCCTTTTTCCATCAGAATTCTGCCGTGTTTGTTTTCATCTGCGAGTTGGTTGTTTGCACCACCTGCTATTATTTTGAATTTCATTCTTGGGATGGTTTCGTCATTAACTATAGCACCGAGAGCACAGGGACAGAAGACATCAGCATCAACATCATATATCTTATCTGGATGTACAAATTCACCTTTTATTTGAGCCAGAACAGATTTTGCTTTTTCCTCATATATATCTGTTACATAAATTTTTGCGCCTTCTTTTGCAAGGTGTTCGCAAACATACTTTGCAACATGGCCTGCTCCCTGGACAGCAACCTTCTTTCCGACTAAAGAGTCGCTACCAGTAAGTTCTTTCATACAAGCCTTCATTCCTACATAAACACCATATGCAGTAAATGGAGAGGGATCACCACTACCACCAAGAGCTCTATCAATTCCCGTAACATATTTTGTTTCCATTCTAACAAATTCCATATCTTCAACTGAAGTGCCTACATCTTCTGCTGTAATGTACCTACCTGCCAATCCATCTACAAATCTTCCAAATGCTCGGAACATTGATTCAGTTTTATCCTTGTGTGGATCGCCTATAATTACAGCTTTTCCTCCACCTAAATTCAATCCTGCAACAGCCGCTTTGTAAGTCATACCCCTCGATAAACGTAGTACATCAATTAATGCATCATTTTCAGAAGCATACATCCACATACGAGTTCCACCCAGTGCAGGTCCCAACGTTGTATTGTGAATCCCAATTATGGCTCTAAGGTTTGCTTCTTTGTTGTAACAAAATACTACCTGTTCGTGATCTTTTTTGCTGATTTCATCAAATACTGGCATATTATTTCTCCTTCACTATTTGTTATTAATTTGGATTTAATGTTATTCTTGGTATTTTTTTTATAGGATGTTGATCTATTATTGTTTCTGCTCCAAAAACTTTTTTAATATTCGTCTGATTTAATACATTTTCTGGTTTACCAAATTCAAAAACTCTTCCTTTATCTAAAATTAAAATTATATCACTAAATAATGAGGCAAGGTTAATATCATGAAAGACAGAAATTACGGTTATTTCGTTTTCTATAGTTAAACTTTTTATAAGAGTAAGAATATCTATTTGGTGAGTTAGATCCAGATGTGTATTCGGTTCATCAAGTAAAAGTATTGGTGTTTGCTGTGTTAAAGCTCTTGCTAAGTATACTCTCTGTATTTCACCACCAGAGAGATTTTGAACATTTCTATTTGCCAGATATAGTATATCAGTTTTTTCCATTGATGCAGTGGCAATGTGCTTATCTTTTTCATTCTCAAAACCGATTCCGGTTAAATATGGTGCTCGTCCCATTAGGACAGTTTCAAAAACAGTATATGGGAAATTTGTTGGAGGACTTTGCGGAACAAAAGAGATTAATTTTGATAATTCTCTTCTGGAAATTCTATTATAATTTTTTCCAAAAATTGAGATACTACCAGAGTTTGGGTTTAATATTTTATCTAAAATTCTTAGTAGAGTTGATTTGCCTGAGCCGTTTGGTCCTAAAATACTTAGAAAAGTTCCTTTCTCTAATGAAAAGGAGATATTTTCAAGCCTAAAGGCAAACGTATCACCTTTACGTAATTTGTAGTTAAAATTTATATTATCTACTTCAAGGCAGAGCATTTAATTTTCTTCGGTTAGAAATTTTTCGCAAAGCGTTACTTCTTCTGAACTCCCAATGAAAATTGGAGTTTTTTGATGTAAAGAATCTGGTTGTATTTCCAAAATACGTTTCTCTCCATTTATTGCTCTTCCACCTGCTTGTTCAACAATATACGACATTGGATTACATTCATACATTAATCTCAACTTTCCATTTGGATTTTTCTTGTCTGCAGGATAAATAAATATACCACCATATAAAAGTGTGCGATGTATATCGCCAACCATTGTTCCAATATATCGTAGTGAATATGGTCTACCTGAAGATTTATCTATTTCTTTTAAATAATTTATGTATTTTTGAAATTTTGGATCCCACAGATTATAATTTCCTTCGTTAACGCTATAGAATTTTCCCCTTTGAGGAATTTTTATATTTTCGTTCGAGAGTAAAAATTCACCAACACTTGGATCTAATGTAAAGCCATGGACACCCTGTCCTGTTGTATATACAAACATAGTGCTTGTACCGTAAATTATATAACCAGCTGCTACTTGTTTATATCCTGGTTGTAAACAGTCTTCTAAATTTCCCTGTCCAAAAGTAGTAACTCTTTTAAATATACTAAATATGGTTCCAATTGTAATGTTTGCATCTATGTTTGATGAACCATCTAGCGGATCATATATCAATACATACTTTCCATTATTATATTTGTTGGGCATTTCAATTAATCCATTACTTTCTTCAGAAGCCATTGCACATAAATGCCCCGTATAAAACATTGTACGTCTTATAGTTTCATCTGCAAATATATCTAATTTTTTTAATATATCTCCACTAATATTTGTTTGGTCGGTTGTACCCAGGATATTTACAAGACCAGCTTTACTTACTTCTCTCCAGACGAGTTTGGCAGCGAGTGTTAATGCAAATAGAACATTTGTAAATTCTCCCGTAGCTTGAGGAAATTTTTCTTCTTGTTGCCTTATAAAACGCTCCAGGGTCATAAATTTTGTGTTTATTAACATAGAATCTCAAAAGTTTGTTTTAGAGATGGTTAAATTTACATTTAATTTATAAAACATTTTTTTAATTTGCAATTATTAATTTATATTATGATTAACTAAAAATATTTGTGAAATTAAAACATTTTCATAATATTATTATTGAGTTTGATCTTAAGAGAATTAGTTAAATTTTGAACTAAATATTTTTGCCTTTTTTTTCTTTTATCTATATATTGTAAAAAATATTTAATAACTATCAACTGTAGAAGGAGAAATTATGAAGATTGCAGTATGTGTAAATCACGTTCCCGATACTGAAGCAAAAATAAAAATTTCTTCGGATGGGAAATCTGTAGATACTGGCGGAGTTAATTTTATACTTAACCCTTATGATGAAATTGCAGTAGAACAAGGATTGAAATTGAAAGAAAAATTTGGCGGTGATGTGATTGCTGTTACTGTGGGACAGGAGATTAATAAAGAAACTTTGCGGAAGGCGCTTGCTATGGGAGCAGATAAAGCTGTATTGATTAAAACAAATGTTTTATGCGATTCTTATGTTGTAGCTGAAGCGCTTAAGAATTATTTACAAGAAATAAATCCTGATATAACATTGTTTGGGAAACAATCGATTGATTATGATAATGCACAAATTCCATCATTGGTTGGCGAAATGTTAAATCTCCCGTCGATTACTGTGGTTGTTAAAATGGAAATCGAAAATAACAAAGTTATTTGTGAGCGAGAAATAGAAGGTGGACACGAGAAAGTAATAAGTCAGATGCCTATAATTATTAGCGTGCAAAAAGGATTATGTGAACCAAGATATCCTACATTGAAAGGAATTATGGCCTCAAAGTCGAAACCAATAGAAGAAAAAATTTATAATTTACCAGAAAATAAAGTTGAAATCGTTTCGCTTCGTTTACCGCAATCGAAATCCGCAGGAAAAATTGTTGGAACAGATGTTTCTGCTGTAAAAGAATTAGTTAGATTACTACACGAAGAAGCGAAGGTTATTTAAGGAGAAAAATATATGAAAATTTTAACTTTTGCAGAACAGAGAGAAGGGAAATTAAAGAAAACAGCCTACGAAGTTGCAACAGCAGCAGTCAATTTGGGAAAACAATTGAATGCTGATGTTTTTGCGTTAGTAATAGGAAAAAATGTTTCAGAAATCGCTTCCGATATTGGCGGTTATGGAATAAAAAGAGTAGTAGTTGTTGATAATTCAGATTTAGAATTTTATTCTACTACTGCTTATGCTAAAGCAGTTGTCGAGGTTGCAATAAAAGAGAAAGCTGATATCTGTTTATTTCCAGCTTCTCAAATGGGGAAAGATCTAGCTCCGAGAATTGCAGCAAAACTTAATGCAGGTTTAGCCTCAGATTGCACTGCTCTGAAAATAGAAAATGGTAATATTATTGCTACACGACCTATTTTCGCCGGAAAAATTATAAGTGATGTAATAATAAAAACTGATTTAAAAATCTTTACATTAAGACCAAATGTTTTTACAGCAGGGGCTAACAATGGACAAAAAGCACAAGTTGAGAATATATCAATCGACCTAAAAGAAAGTGATTTTACAGTAAAAGCGATAGAAACAAAGCTTGGTACAGGCAGACCTGATGTTACTGAAGCAAGTATAATAGTTTCTGGTGGAAGAGGCATGAAAGCACCTGAGAATTTTAAACTAATTGAGGAACTTGCGGATGTTTTAGGAGCAGGAGTTGGCGCTTCGAGAGCTGCTGTAGATGCAGGATGGCGCCCTCATGATGAACAAGTTGGGCAAACCGGTAAAACTGTTTCGCCAAATCTCTATATTGCTTGTGGAATTTCAGGTGCAATTCAACATCTGGCTGGTATGTCGTCTTCAAAGTGTATTGTAGCAATTAATAAAGATAAAGATGCACCTATTTTCCAGATCGCTGATTATGGGATTGTTGGAGATGTACTGGAAATTTTACCTGAGTTAACAAAAGAAATTAAAATGATTTTAGGAAAATAAATAAATGAATGAAGACAGAGTACAAGTAGACATAATAGGTTTAACAACCAGTCCTGCAAGTGGTGGAGCTTACGCCTTGTTGTTAAAAGAAATAGATGGTGAAAGACAACTTCCAATTATAATCGGTCAATTTGAAGCTCAATCCATCGCCTTGGAAATGGAAGGAATCAAGCCACCCAGACCGCTAACCCACGACTTAATTAAAAATATTATTGATGCGTTAGGACTTGAAGTTACAGATGTTGTAATAAATGATTTAAGGGAAGGAACATTTTATGCAACAATTACGGTAGATGGGCAACAGATTGACTCAAGACCCAGTGATGCTATTGCCTTGGCTGTAAGATGTGGTATTCCAATTTATGTCACAGAAAAAGTAATGCAAGAAGCAGCATTTTTACCAGAATCTGAAGAAGAACAAGAAGGTGAAAGTTTAAGACAAATTGGTCGTCAAGTTGATGATAAAGAGAGTAAATTAAATTTTCTACGTAAGCAACTAAAAGAAGCAGTGGAAAGAGAGGATTATGAAACCGCTGCGCGTATCAGGGATGCTATAAGAAAAATTGAATTAAGTGATCACTGAAAAAATTGAAAGTTCAGATTAAATGAAAATTTCCCAAAAATATTTTATTATTTTATTATTTCTATTTTCATATTCTTTTACACAAAATGATAATTTGAAGTTAGAGCAGTTAATTTCCGAAGGAGATTACTTCGCTGAAAAAACATTTGAAAATGAAAAAGCTCTAGAAAAATACCTTGAAGCACTCAGAATATCTCCAAAGAATTATGATTTATATTGGAGAATAAGTAGATGCTATGTTGATATTGGTGAACATCTATCAGCCAATACAACGGATGAGAAAAATAAACAGGAGTCAATGTATAAGAAATCTTATTTATATGCTGATAGTGCAGTTAAGGTTAATCCTAAGGGTTCTATGGGATATGTAAGAAGAGCAATAGCGAATGGTAGAATCGCACTCTTTAAAGGAATTTGGGATAATGTAAGTTTGGTTAAACAAACAAAATCGGATTTAGATAAAGCTATAGAATTAGATCCAGAGAATGCAACAGCTTATTATGTATTAGGAAGAACACATTCTAAGGTTAGTGAAAAAAGCAAAATAATTAGATGGCCTCTGGGGCTTGGATGGGCTAATTTAGATGATGCTATTAAAAGTTATGAAAAAGCTATATCTCTGCGTCCAGATTTTATTATGTACCGTCTTGATGCAGCGCGTGCGTATATAGAAGCGGGTGATTATAAAAAAGCTAAAGAACATTTGAATGTAATTGGAACTTTGCCTACTCAGGATGAAGATGATGATAAATTTCGAAAGGAAGCCATAGAAATATTAACAAATTTAAAAGATAAATAAATTATTTTACTTTCGCTTGATTATATTTTTCATTTCTTTCACCGCATTCTCTAAGCCAATATAAACAGCACGGACTATTATCGCATATCCTATACTGACTTCATCAATTTCTTTTATTCTAATTATTGGAAATATGTTTATATAATTTAACCCATGTCCTGCATTTACACCAAGACCGATTTCTTTGCCATACTTTGCTATATCTCTTATAAGATTTAGTTGTTTTAATTTTTCCTTTTTTGATTTTGCTTCTGCGTATTTGCCTGTGTGAATTTCGATCATATCAGCGTTAATTTCTTTTGCAATTTCTACATTTGATTTAACAGGATCGATAAAAAGGCTTACTAATATTTCTTTCTCGTGTAAAAGGTCTATAGTTTTCTTTAATGAACTTTTGTTTTTTTGAAGATCAAGCCCACCTTCCGTTGTTAATTCTTTTCTTCTTTCTGGCACTAATGTAGCAAGATCAGGCTTTGCTTTACGCGCAATTTTAATGATATTGGGAACAGCTGCCATCTCAAGATCGAGTTTTGTGGAAATTGATTCCCTCAATTTGAATACATCATGATCCTTAATATGTCTTCTATCTTCTCTTAAATGGCAAACTATTCCATCAGCCCCAGACTTTTCTGCAATTAATGCTGCATGTACTGGATCTGGCTCAAATTCACCTCTTGCATTCCTTAGTGTAGCAATATGATCAATGTTCACGGTTAATTTCATATTTTCTCCTTGATATTACATTAGTCTTTTTCGTATAATATACTGAAATTTTTCAGGATTAGTTTTAATTATTTTTAAACCTTCTGGAATTGAAAACTTAGGTTGTATGTATCCTGTACTATCATTCAATAAATCATTATATTCAATATAAGCTTGTACATTTTCTGAACTGAAATCTGTCAAAAGGCTAATATTACCTCGTACAATGATGTCTACTTTAGGTGGTATTAGAACAACTTCTTTATTTGTTGGTAAAGCATTGATTATAATATTGATACCTGAAAGTGTTTTATCTGCAAATGGTTCAACTGCTATATTTATTTCCACTTCGTTGATATTGGACTCAAGAACATATTTTGGCATATCTGCAAGTGGGATTTTAAGTTTTATTGGCTCAGAAATATCTTTGATATGAATATTTTTTGTTGGCCAATATTTAAGTGTATCAATTATACTTTTTGCTCCTTTTATCCATATACTATCAGGTTTGATTTCATATTCACCAATTGAGGCATAACCTTCTTTGAATTTAATCTCTGCATTTAATTTCACAGGTAATTTTATAGAATCATATTTATCAGTATAGATATTAATTGAGTCTATTGAGGCATCTAAAGCTATGAGGTTCTGAGATAATGAAATTCCTTCAAGTATATCTTTTTTTATTAAGCGCCAAGTTCCAAACCTTGCATTGGTCAGGTCTAAATTAAATTCAGGATTGCTTGTGAGTTGAAAAGATAGTATATCCCAGCCCCGTCCTTTTATTTTTGCTTTAAAAAAATCTGGAATTGGTTGTTTTAAAGCAATTTTATTAGTGTTAATTAAATTAATCTGGACTTCATCAGTCGTTACATACTCATAATTCATATTAATTAAAAACCAAAGAAGTATTGCAAAAAGTATTGAGATTAGAATTATTTTATAATTTTTGTTATCCATATTCTAATGGAATAAAAAACTCCACCTTTCTTTCGAGAGATGGAGTTAAACTTGTGAAGATAGATTACTTTGGGAATTTGGCATTCATCAATTCAGAAATAAGTTTCTCTTTATTTGCGATTGAAATTTGTCTTCCAAATATACTAAGCCCTTCAACTTTTCTGGCTAACCTACGTAGTTGATGAACGCTCAATGATTCAAGTTTTGTTAAATATTCTTTCTCATCATTTATATTTTCAAGATTTTCTAAAGAAACCTCAACCGAAGGAGGTGCTTGCTCAATATCTGCACTAGGTTTGGCTTCTGGTTGAATTGATTTTGGCTTTCTGCCTCTTTTTCTAATAGGTTTTAGTTCTTTTTCCATTTTGGTTGATGACTCAATTGATGGCATTTGTGTAAAAGGTGGTATTGGTGGCATTTCTTCTTTTGTGTAAATCAGATCTTCAAGTTCTCCAATTGGACGTGGAATTACGTGAGTTGAAATTAGTTCTCCCACGCGAGCAGCTGCTGCAGCTCCAGCGTCCACAGCGGCTTTTACAGCTGCCACATCACCAACCACTTTAATAGTTACAAATCCACCTCGAATTTTTTCTTTTCCTACAAGTTTTACCTCTGCAGCTTTAGTTGCAGCATCTGCAGCTTCAATTGCTCCAATTAAGCCTCTAGTCTCTATCAGACCAAGAGCATAATCTAACATTTTCATTTTTTAACCTTTTGGGTTTATTTTCCTTCTGGGCGCTTTGGTAATATCAATTCTACATCAACATGTGGCCTTGGAATTACATGCACTGATACTAACTCACCAACTCTCTGGGCAGCTGCGGCTCCTGCATCAGTGGCTGCTTTTACTGCTCCTACATCTCCTCTTACCATTACAGTTACATACCCACCACCAATAACTTCTTTCCCAATTAGTGTGACTTTTGCAGCTTTTACCATTGCATCAGCTGCTTCAATTGAACCAACCAAACCTTTGGTTTCAACCATTCCTAAAGCATCTAAAGAAATTTCTGCCATTTAAAAACTCCAAATTATGTTAAACATACTTGAATTATTTTCTACGAATATAAGCAATTGGGAGCATAATGTCAACTTTTACTTATTTTTTTCCTGAAAATGAAATTTAATTTTTCTCGGTTCTGATATATCCCAATTCCCACCAAAATAATTGCTATAACCCAGCTTATATGTGTTAAAATATATCCGGTTTTATAAATTTCTGGATAAAATTTGAATTCAACTTTGTGTGTTCCCGATGGTAAAATTATTGATCTTAAAATATAATTAGTTTTGTATATTTCCGTCTCCTTCCCATCAATAAAAGCCTTCCAACCAGCTGGATAATAAACCTCACTCAAAACCAAAAGCACATTATCTATATTAGAATATGCTTCCATTTCTATGTGGTTAGATTTGTAATTTAAAAATTTTATATAAGAGGAATCTGGTTTATTTACTTGAATATTTGGTGTTTTTTCTAACACTGCTGCTGTTTTACTACTAAAATAAGGGGAATTTAAAATACTAAAAACTTCACTTTTATTTTTTGCCACAAGAACATTGTCAACAAAAAATGCTCTGGGTTGATATTCGGGGTTAAGATGGGTAACCAAACCTTTCTTCTGGTCGAATGCCACAATTTGAAATTTTTCTTCTGGCAATCTACCCTGAGCAATCAAATACTTCGTGTTTAGCATATTCACAATATTCATATTTAAAGGGAACCTCGGGTCAGATCCTTTATATAGACAGGAATCAAGAATTTCTTGATAAATTTTTATTTTTGCAGGACTGTATCCACCAATAGATTCAATTGTGTGGTACATCCAGGAATTATCCATAAAAATTTGTCCAATTGGAAATATTCTGAAATGAGATTTATCTTGTTTTAAAAAAGTAACAGTCTGATCTGGTAGATTGCGCTGCTCCAGTGCATTGTTGGGTTTTGGGTCAATAAATTTTCTATCTATTATTAACAAATCGATTGTTAAAATTAAAATTAATAATGAACTGAATGTAAATTTTGAAATTTTATTGTTAAGATAAATTAATATTATACCAAATGTTGCATTTAGAAGTAGTGTAAATTTTATGTAATCATTCCATAACATATCAAACCTTATAGATTTTAACTGGTTTAAGGCTTGATTTGCCTGTGCTCCATATTGTTGTTGCAGTTGTTGTAAGTCACCATCTTTTACAAACATAAAACTCGAAAGTTGATTAAAAATTGTATCCTTTGCAATTAGTCCAAGAATCAAAATACCTAAGGTAATGCCTCCAATGGTGTAAATCCTTTTTTTAAATTTTTGATGGTTCAATTTCTCATTTTGTTCTAATAGAAACGTTAGTCCGTATGCTGCCATGATACCAAATGTAAGTGGTAGCAAATGCAGGATCATTGAAGGTGCTCTAAATTTATTAAAATACGGTAAATAATTGAATAATAATGAGTAAAAAAGATTAAAATGCTTTCCAAAAGAAATCAAAAAAATTAAGATTGTTAATAAAATGAAGAAGATTAGCAATCTATTACGATTGTATATTAAAGCTATTATTGCGAAAATTATTGGTATTATACCGAAATATACGGTTGTATCTGTAAATGGCATCCAGCCCCAATAATAGGGAGTTGAAAATCCAAAAAATGATGGTATTAATAAATTAAGGGTTTCCAATGGATGAAACGACCAATTGGTGGCATAATCATAACTTAAGCCACCGGTTACTCCGGGTTCACCTCCACCCCGAATCGAATATTGAGCATATTCATGAACTGATAGATAAACATATGATGAAATTCCGAAACCAATTACTAGTGCAAGAATAAATATTATTAAAAAGGTAAACGAAATATTTAAATTAGTTTTTGTAGTAATAATTTGATATATAAAAAAGAGTCCAGTTATCATGAATCCGTAATATACCATCTGAACATGGTAAGTCAATAGAGCGGTTCCTATAGCTATAGAGAATAAACCCAGAGAAAGTAGATTCCTTTTTTCGAATAGATAATTAGTTAGCAGTAATAGAAGCGGTATGTAACTCAGAGCCATCATTTTTGAGCCATGTCCGTGAATTGTGAGTCCAACAGCGTATGGTGATAATGAAAAAACTAAAGCTGCGAGCAGAGAAGGTAAGGGTTTAAATTTCATTTGGCGAGCGAGCAGATACATAAAAATTCCTGCAAGTAAATAGTGTAATACGAACCAGGATTCTTTAACTTTCAGAAATAGGAAAGTCCCGAGAAAATGAATTACAGATTGTGCATAATTGACATTGTGTGGGATATAAGCAAGTGGACCGAGACCAGGCATTCCGCTAAAAATATAGGGAAACCAGAGAGGTTTTTGTCCTTCTGATTTTTCAAGGTATTCAGCAGCTTTCGACCAGGCTTCTGCTGCTGCTGTATCACCCGCATCAGAGAAGAGCATATTTTTGAAAATTATTTCATTGAAAAGAAATAAAAGTATTAAAAAAATTATACCAATTGAAATCAATTCTTTTTTAAAGTTACTCAGTTGCTCATACCAGATTGGATTACCTAATATGGTTATTTTTGATGATTGTTTTTTGTCTTTTTTCATTGTGATTTTATTTGTTAATAATTTTTAGACTATGAAATATAAATAAATGACATATATTCTGCAATTGATTTTAAGATTTTCTCAAATAATTTTCTATTAATGAGTTAACTATTTTATACTTTTCGTTCCAATCATTAACTTTAGCAAAGTTTTTTATTTTGTTAATGAAGTCGGATTGTGTAGATTTTTCTAATGCTAAAAATAGGTTCTGTAAAAACTCCTCTTTTGTATTAGATATAAATATAAGGTCTTTGTATTCTTCTAAATCATCAGAGAAATTTGTACAAACCGTAGGTATTCCTGTTGCTGAATATTCAAACAATTTTACTGGATTAACACCCTCAGTTAATTCATTTCGTTTAAATGGTATGATTCCAATATTGAACCTTGAGGAATAAGCAGGTATATCTTTATAATTTTTAAAGCCCAAATAAAAAAAGTTGTTATATTTTTTCAGATTAGTTAAAGATTTCTCAATCTCTGGGTGTTCTTTACCAATAAATACAAAATTGATGTGTGAAATTTTCGAACAAAGATAAGCAATTAATTCAAAGTCCAGCCATGGATATATTGCGCCAATGTATCCTACAATTTTTTTGTCCTTGGGTAAATCAGGTGGATCTACATGAGTCTGAGGTGAAGAAAATAAATTATACTCTACTCCGTTTGTTACAAGGTAAACATTTTCAGTTCTTATCGATTTTATTTGTTTAATTAGGTTATTTGAAGTCGTTATAATAAAATTGGAATTTTCTACTAAATGTTGCCACATTTTTACAATATGATCTGGTAGTTTTGTAAATCCAAATGCATTATCGATATAGTCATAAATTATTATTTTGGGTTTGAAGTATCTTGTTATATTCGATATTTGAAAATTTTCAAAGAAAAAAACATATTCATCATTTTTTTTGTGATTGATTTCAGAAGTGATTTTTTCAATTATTTTGTATTGTATAAATTGTATTGTTAATCTAAAAATTTTACATGAGCTTAAAAAGAATGCTAGTTTTTTAATGAATTTATTTCGTGCGTTGTATGGAATCGTAGGTACTGTGACTGAATATAAATTTTCTCCGATATTCTTTAATTTAAAATTTAATTTATTTGATAAAGTGAATGGTTCAATCCAGATTACAATATAGTTTTTAGACAGTCTCTTGGCTAAATGATGTGGTCTTTGATACAAACCTTCCCACGGTATGTCGCTAAAGAAAAAAATAATCATATTATTAATTATTTTTTCTAAAAACAGAGACCAATAGGTAACCTTTGAATATCTTTGACCATAATTTTTTAAGAAATTGTGGAGTGATTTTATATGATCCTTTAACAATAAAGAATGAAATTTTACTGAAATATTTTAGGAAAGTAATTTGTTGTTCAAAATTAAAATAATATTCATTTATTAAATTTAAATTTAATCTTTCTGCATATAGTTTAAAACTCTTCACAGGATACTCTTCTCCAAAAACCCATTTTCCTTTTTTTTCAGCGAAGAATTTCCCTAATCGATAAAGTATTGCATATTTATAAGGATTGAAAGTTATTATAATACCATTTTTTTTACATACCCTGCTCATTTCCTTTAATCCTGCGATTTGATCCTGGAATAAGTAATGTTCCATGACTCCAGCATTCCATACCACATCAAATGATTCATCTTTAAAAGGGATATTAAACATTGATGCGCAAACATGATTTGAGTTCAATTTTTTTTGTTTAAAATAGTGTTTACTTATTATTAAAGCTTCTAAGGAAATATCTAGTAAATAAACATCGCCACCATTCTCAGCAATATCAATAGAAATCTCGCTTACACCACTACCACATTCTAAGAAATATTTGTTTTTAAAATCACCTAAAATATTATGAAGTTCTACATAAATTGGGGATTTTGATAGGTGTTTATCGGCCATATGCTCTTCATTTAACCAGTATTTTTTCCAATTTTCTATTACTTCTTTTCTTCCCATGTTATAAAATGCCGGTCTTTTTAAAAAGAAAGTTTTTTATATCTTTTATCCTACTAATGATAGATAAAAGTGAAAAGTTTACAAAGTTTTTCGTATGATAAAACCATAACAAACTCATAATGAATTGTATCAATAAAATTGCATAGATAATACCTTCAATTGAGGCAATTATACCTAAAATATAAAAAAATAGAAAATCTAAAATCAGATTTATAAATGTCAGTTTAAAAATTAAGTTAGTTTTACCTATGCCAAATATAACACTAGAAGACACAGATATCCATGGAATAAATATACCCATTAATGATAACAATTTTAATAAGTTTTTGGCTTCTGGATATTTTGTATTATATAAAAGATTAATAAGTAAATCGCTTGAGAAAAAAAGCAAAAATACAATCGGTATTATACTGACTAAAGAAAAACAAGTTGATTTTTCAAGAAGCTCTGTTAATTTAGAGCTTTCTTTTTTACTATCCAAAAGTGAGCTGGCTGGGAGAATAAACATTTGAATTACCTGTGCATATATGTCGTAAATCCGTGTAATAATTTTTGCAGCTCCATATATTGCTGTACCATTGACACCTGTAAAGTATGCTACAAAAAATGTATCTAATTGTGAGTGGATTGAATAATTTACCGAACTACCAAGTGAATATTTTCCAAGTTTCCAGATTTCATTAAGAGCTATTTTATCAACCTTGGGTTTAAAATAGTTAAATTTACTTGTCATTATAAACAAGGCAGATATTGAAGATATAAAATTAGTAATGGTAATTATAATGAGTAACTCAATAGCTGAATGTAAAGAATATGTCTCCACAACTATGAAAATGAATATTAAGCTTCCTATAAAATAAAAAAAATCAATCCAGAAGATTTTTTTTATCTCAAATTTGGCCTGCAACAATGCAAGTATCATATTACGAGGTATTGCAGAGATGATATAAATAGGTACATACCACATTGTGTTTCGGATTGATTGATTTAATGAGATATTAAATAGCTGAAGAATAATTTCACCGAATATGAATATTATTATTAATCCGATAAATAAAAATCCGGTGTAGTAAATAAAAGCGGCAAAGAAATAACTTTTATAATCATCTGTTTCTGAAGCATATTTTATTAAAGGTTGTAAGGCAAAACTAAAACCCAGAGAAAAAATTATGATTGTAATTGATTGAATAATAACAAAAGTTCCATATTCAGCTGGAGGTAAAACCCGAATTACAAGAAAAATAAAACCAATCCCATAAATTACAGGAAGTGATTTATCTGCAAATCCCCAGATGCCTTTACCAATGTGTTTGCCTAATTCCATCAATATTTCATTTTGTTTTTATTGATAAAGCCTCCAATTATATATAAAAACATACCAAAAATAATAGTAATCCATTGATACCATTTTGCATATCGTGAAAAAATTTTTAACTGACTTTTTAATTTATTATAGTTTTTAAACCAAGAAAAATGGCCTCCAGTACTAACAGAAATTTTGTGCCAGACTTTTGCTTCTGGTTCAAACCAGATTTTGAATCCTGCGCGGCTTGCTCTAATACAAAAATCAACATCTTCACCATACATATAGTAATTTTCATTAAGCTTTCCAATTTTCTCTATTACATTTCGTTTTATCAAAATACAACATCCCGTTACAAAATCAGTTTCAATTTTGAATGAGTATTTTTCATTATCAAGCTCTCTGATTCCTCTATGATAGATCCAGCCTTTCCACCACTCAATTTTTCCACCGGCATACCAAATTAAATTTTTTTGAGCATAGTAAAAAATTTTGGGTCCAATAATTCCATTAATTGGATTACTTTCTGCAGTATTTATTAAATGTTTCAAAAAATTGGGTTCTACGATTGTATCATTATTAAGCAGCAAAATATAATCAGCATGATTGTTTAATGCATAATCAATTCCTATATTATTTCCTCCAGCGTATCTTAAATTTTTTAAATTATAAATATACTCTACATCTGGATATTTTGATTTAACTGCCTCCTTAGTACCATCATTTGAAGCGTTATCAACTACTAAAATTTTGTGATTAAAGTAATTAATTTTGCTTAATGATTCCAAACATTCAAGTGTATCGTTCTTACCATTCCAAGTAAGTACAATTATGTATACAAGTGGATGTTGGTTCATTTTACTTCAGATGGTGTAAAATAATATCGATGATTCTTTTGGCTGCTTTACCATCTCCATAAGGATTAGCTTTTGAAGACATATTTTTATATTCAAATTTGTCTGTTAGTAATTTTTGAGCATTGTCAATTATAAAATCTTTGTCTGTGCCTACAAGTCTTGCTGTACCAGCTTCAATTGCTTCGGGTCGTTCCGTTGTTTTCCTTAAGACAAGTACTGGTTTACCCAAAGATGGTGCTTCTTCCTGTATTCCTCCTGAATCAGTCATAATTAAATAACATTTGTTCATTAGTTGTACAAAAGGACGATAGTCGAGCGGCTCTATAAGGTGAATTCTATCGAATCCCTTAAGAATTTCGTTTGCAGTTTTTTGGACATTTGGATTAGGATGAACTGGATAGATTAACTCTACATCTGGATTTGTTTCTACAATATATTTACAAGCAAGAAAAATATTTCGCATCGGTTCCCCAAAATTTTCCCGTCGATGAGATGTAAGTAAAATAATTTTTTTATTAAGGAAATCTATCCGATTAAGCTTATCATCGGTAAATGTGTAATTTGGATCTACAATCATTAATAACGCATCAATTACTGTATTGCCTGTGACGAAAATTTTATCTGGGTCTATGCCTTCTTTGATTAAGTTTTGTTTAGCCCATTCTGTAGGTGCAAAGTTGTAATCAGTTAATCTGGTTGTGAGCTGTCTGTTGATTTCTTCTGGGAATGGATTATATTTATTCCATGTTCTCAATCCAGCTTCTACATGTCCTACAGGTATTCTTAGATAAAATGCAGCAAGACTTGTTGCAAATGTTGTTGTCGTATCACCCTGAACTAGAACAATATCTGGTTTTTCTTTGATTAAGATTGGTTTAATCTCGTTTATTACGCTAGATGTAACATAAAATAAATCTTGATTTGCTTGCATTATGTCTAAATCGTAATGTGGTTCGATATTGAAAACTTCAAGTTTTTGATCCAACAGCTCTCTGTGTTGTGCGGTAACAATTGTTATAAAATTCAGATTTCTTTTTTCGCATTCTTTTATTATTGGTGCCATTTTAATGGCTTCTGGGCGTGTTCCAAAGATTATTGCAATTTTCATATTCTTACTCACTTTTAATTAAGTAAATTACACCGTTAGTTATTAGCTCATTTAAGATCGGAATTCTGCTAAGTATGCCAGTGCTTACTGGTTTTAGTCCAAATCGAATATGGTTGGGACCAATCAAATATTGTTTTTTTTTCTCGATCTGGAGGTTACATTTTTTTAAAATATTTTCGAACTGTGTAATTCCCATTTTTAAATTTATCAGTTTTAAAATTTCCTGTACAAATGCATAATTTTCATTCCTGTGTAAAATAAGCAATTTATGATAAAACGGACATAAATGTATATAGGGAAGCTTTAAAAATTTTCTTTTTAAAAGTTGTTGATGGGCTCCAAATGCAGAGTAATAGGGAGGGAATGTAATTAAAATTCTACCGTTTTCTGATAGACAATCTTTAATCTTTTGTAGAACTTCCTCCTTTTTTTCAAGATGTTCAATTACGTCATGCATTATTATAAGATTAAATTTTTCGTTATGGTATGGAAAATTATTTTCATATATATTTCCAACCACCATTTTGTAATTACGATTTCCTTTAAAATGATTTGCTAACTCAACACGCCTTGGTTCTATATCAAAACCTTTACATTCAAATCCAGCATCATAAAAAGCAGCAACTCCACCACCATCACCACAACCCACATCGAGTAATTTACAATGGTCACTTGAAATTCCCCATTTATTTAGTAATGGTATTAAGTATTTTGAAACCACATCGTATTCATATTGCCAATATTTTCTGTCGTGTTCTGATACTTCAAAAGTTTTCATGAGGAAACTAAACTTTCTATTTTAGAAACAAAATATTCCCAAGAATATTTTTTTTTCTCTTCTTTGATGTTTTCTATAAATATTGCTTCTTTATCTTCTGTATAAAATTTTAAAATGGCATCTGCAAGTTTTTTAGGATCATTTGGGGGTATTACATAACCTGTTTGATTATTGATTACTACTTCACTTAAGCCACCCACGTCTGTAACAATAACAGGAAGATTAAAATTGTAAGCAATCTGGACAATACCGCTTTGAGTAGCTGAAATGTAGGGTAAAACTACAACATCAGCTGCTGAGAAATAAAGATGAACTTTGTCATTTGGTACATAGTCAGGAACAAATGTTACCTGATTTTCGAGTTTATTTTCTACTACATATTTTTGATAAATACTTTCATTTTCATAAAACTCTCCAACAACCAGAAGATGTGGAGCTGTTTGGTTTTTTGCTATTAAACTTATTGCTTCTAATAAAATATGTAGCCCCTTGTATTTTCTAATGTAACCAAAGAAGAGAATAATTTTTTCATAATTCAGATTTAGATGTTTTCTTGCAGTTAATTTATCTAATCTTTCACCAAATATTTCATATATAGGATGAGGTGCATAGGTATATTTTGCTTTCGGGAGTATACTCAATAAATCTTTTTCAACTGATTTTGATTGAACTATAAAAAAGTCCGCTCGATTCAAAAAATATTTAGTTAGAGCTTGATCACCAATTCTTTTCTCATGGGGGAAAATATTATCACATATAACTAAGATTTTTGTGTTCGAATTTTTTTTTACCAATTTTGAGATGGTACCGAAACAAGGTGCGAAGAATGGTATCCAATATTTAAATATAAGTAAATCCGGTCTTTTTTGCTTTATTATTTTTGCGACCCTGATCCAATTGAAGGGATTGAGTGAATCTATCAGCTGAGTTATTTTTGCATTTGTATTGGCTATGTTGGATTTCTCTTCTTGAGATTTTCCAGGGAAAAAAATCTTTGGATATTGCCTTTTAAAATTTATTATTTCTACATTGTGTTTAAAGGATAAGTAATTTGCTAATAATGCGTTAAAGTGTGCAATACCACCTCTGTAAGGATATGCTGTACCGACAATTATAATTTTCATTTTATTTCTGATATTCTAAAGTTTGCATGAGGATATAAAGAAAAGCGAATCAATTTTTGGATTTTAATAGCTTCTCAATTGTATTGAAAACAGTTTCAACTCTAATATATTGCATGCAATTATTTTCACATGTTGGAGAAAAAAAACAGTTGCATTCAAATTCTGGTTCAAGAATTTCACCTAATCCATAAAGTTCAAATTCATTTTTATTGAAAATGTTATTAAACAGTACAATTTTTTTATTTAATCCAATTGCAATATGTAAAGCCATTGTTACCGCTGTTACAATTAGATCGCATTGGTTTACTTCGCTTATAAAGTCTTTAAGTGGGAAATGTCCTAAGTATTTTGCTCCACTCTTCTCTGCAATTCTTATATTTTTTTGATGTTCTTGTTCACCACCTAAAAGAATTGGTAAATAGCCTGTGTTTTTAAGTTTTTTAGCTAGTTTAATCCAATATTCTTCAGGCCATAATCTTGATGTCCAGCGGCCACCACAACCAGTATTTAATCCAATTATTTTTTTATTTTTTGGTAAATTCCAACTTAAACTGTCTGATGGTATTTCCAATATATATTGTTCCCCTTTGAATTTAAAACCAGCAATTTCGAATATTTCTTCCAGGTAACTTTTTGTGTTTGCTTTATTTAAATCATCAAATATACCAGTCATAAACTTGTGAACAGCATCCTTATCAATCGGTGAACATTTACCGTTTTTTAAAGTAAAACCTTTCTTAACTTTTGCCTTAAGTTGTTGAGTTAAACTGCAAGCTTCTTTGTCTTTATCAAAATTGTATATAATATCGAAATTTACAGAATGAAGCAAAAGGATACTTTGTAAATTGAATGGTAAAATTATATCAACAATTTTAGGTACAACTTCTGGTGAGTATGTAAGCCACCAGATTTCAGCTTCTGGTTTGACTTTTTTTAGTCTATGCAATATAGGAGTTGTGCGAATTACATCCCCGATTGCGCCTAATTTTATGATTAATATTTTTCCCTTTCTGGGTTCATAAAATTTACATAATTTTCCGTTTTTATCGTAACAATGCACTCCAGATTGTTTATGTGGTTTGCAAGGTATATCGCCTCTATATAATTTACAATCAGTTTTTATGATTTCAGGTGTTCTCATTTGATAATTTCTTTGATTGAATATTCTTTTCTTGTTTCACGAGTTTTAGTGATCATCTCACCGATAAGTCCAATCGAGATAAACTGTACACCAATAATTATTAATAATACTCCGGCGAGGAAAAGTGGTCTTTGACTCAAAGCTGTCAAGCCGAGACACCATTCAACGACAAGATATGCATCGATTATAAAACCAACTAGTGCGAATATTAAACCCCAGAACCCGAACAGATGAAGTGGCCTTTGTAAATATCTTGTTGTAAATAGAATAGTTAATAAGTCTAGAAAACCCTTCCAGAATCTACCAATTCCAAATTTTGTTTTGCCATATTTCCTTGGATGATGTTGAACAACGACTTCACTTACAGTAAAACCTTTCCATCTTGCAAGCACTGGGATATATCTATGTAACTCACCATAGAGCTCCATTTCTTTGACTACTTCTTTACGATAAGCTTTTAAACCACAATTAAAATCGTGTAAAGGTATCCCAGTTAACTTTGATGTGACAAAATTAAAAAATTTTGAAGGTATTGTTTTTGTAATAGGATCAAACCTTTTCTTTTTCCAGCCAGAGACCATATCTTTCCCATTTTTGATCTCTTTAAGGAGATTTGGAATTTCAGCAGGGTCATCCTGTAAGTCAGCATCCATTGTGACTATGATGTCGCCTTTTGCTTTTTCAAAACCAACAGATAAAGCAGCTGATTTTCCATAATTTCTTCTAAATGAAATTATCTTTACACGATTATCGTGTGCTCGGATCTCTTTCAATACTTCTATTGAATTATCTGTACTGCCATCATCAATTATAATGATTTCGTATTTGCAGTTTAGAGTCGTGATGGTTGCCTTAATTTTTTCATATAACTCTTTAAAAGATTCAGCTTCATTGTAAGCTGGAATTATTATAGATAGAAAATATTCTGGTTTTGATACCTGAATATTTGTTTGTTTTTCATTATGCTGAGGCTTATGGTATTTGTGTCTTTGTTTAAACTTTTGCTGATGTCTAACTTCAGTTTGCTTATTTAAATCAGAATTATTATTTGTTTTTTGGTCATCCATTTAAATTCTCTTACATTTATTAAACAAGATACGATTATTTATAAAGAAAATCAATTGACATTTGTAGTACTATTAGTTATATTTTTAGCAGATAAACTCATAAAAATATAAGAAAAATAAAAATGGCTTATAAGAAATCAAAATTTTGGGTGTTCCTAATTGGAATTCCGTTAATATTAATAATTGGATTTGTGATTTTTTTAAAACTTTATTTTACTAGTGAGAGATTAAAATCACTTATATTACCAAAGCTTGAAGCTTCAATTAATCGTAGTATACAGGTAGCTGATGTGAAATTTTCTATTTTCCCGACATTTGGTATTGATTTAAGTGAGCTTGTGATCTCCAATCCTGATTCAATTGATTTTAAACAAAAGGATTTTTTTAAAGCCGATAGAATTTTATTCAGCGTTAAATTGTTGGCTTTATTTAGAAATCAAGTTGATATTAAAGAGATCTTAATTCAAAAACCAGAAATATATCTTGAGGTAAATGAACAGGGTATAAATAATTATTCTTTTGGTGTAACTTCAGAGGATACTGTAAAAAGCGAAAAAGTTAAAATTGAAATCTCCCAACAAGCTTCTTTGTTTTTGAATAATTTTCTAATAAGTGATGCAAGAATTGAATATCTGAACTTACTTGATGGAACCCACTTTTTGATTTCTGGATATAATCAAAAAACTAAAATGCAATCTTTGTCGAATAATGATAAGATAAAAATTTCTAATGAAATTAATATCACGAGTCTGAATTATGGTGATAAATCATCTTATTTCATCCAAAATCTTTCCTTGAACAGCATAAATTTTCTAACTTATTTTGTAAACGAAGATGAATTAAATTTTGATAGTTGTTTGATTAAGATTAATGAACTATCATCTAATTGTAATGGTAAAATTTCCGGTTTATTGAAACAAACAAAATTTGATCTAAATATTAAATCGCAGGGGACTGAATTGAAAAGTTTGCTATCCCTTATTCCAGAAAAATTCATGCAACAGAAAAACAAATTTGAAAGTAAGGCAAATTATAAGATTGATTTAAATATTACAGGGGTTGTTACTGATTCAACTATCCCCGATATTAAGGGTAAATTTTTATTGGATAATGGTTCAATAAAATATGAAAAATTGCCAAAGCAGATAACCGAGATTAATTTAAATGGGGAATTCGAAAAATCAAGTATAAGTTCATTTGTAAATATTGAAAAAATTTTCTTCAAGATGGGGAATAATACTGTATCAGGTAATTTAAATCTTAAGAATTTTGATAATCCATATTTAAATCTTAACATTCAAGGATTGATAAATTTAACGGAAGTAAAAGATTACTACCCTCTGGATGAAGAAAGTAAATTATCAGGAATGATTAATTGCTTTATTAAAATATCCGGAGAAGTACAGAAGCCTGAAAAAATATCCGCACAAGGGAAGTTTATTCTAAAAGATGTTTCGGTGAAAAACAAAAATAGCGATATACAAAGTGTAACCGGTGAAATAATTTTTGATAACGAGTATATTAAATCCGAAGCAATAAAGATTCAGTTAGCAAAGTCTGATCTGGAAGCATCTTTCGACTTAAAAAATTATATGAGTTTGATAGATGAAAAAGCAAAAATAAAAGCAAAACCATTACTGAGTATGGAGCTTAATTCTAATTTAATGCGCACAGAAGATATTTTTAAAAACCAGAAGCAAGTTCAGGATGAAAAATCAGAAAATAAACCAGCAGCTTTAATTTTACCAGATGTGGATGCAAAAATAAAGATGAATATAAAAAAGTTTGAGATGGAAAGATTTGTTTTATCAAACTTAAATGGTCAGCTTAATGTTGCAGATCAATTAATAAACTTGAAAAATCTTACTTTTGATATCTTTGAAGGGAGTGTAAGTACAGAAGGTAAAATTGAACTTCAAGATATGAATGATAAACGATTTTCTCTAAAATTAGATATTAAAGAAGTTCAAGCGAATTCGTTCCTTTCCAAGTTTACACCTTTTGGGAAAAACATTTATGGCAAGTTGAATTTAAACACCGCACTAAATGGAAGCGTAGATGATACGCTTGGTTTAAAACCTCAGTTTTTATCTGGATCGGGAAATGTGAAAATTTTTGATGGAAAACTAATTGGATATCCGATAATGCAAAAAATTGCTGAATTTACTGGGGTTAGTGAACTTAAGGAATTATATTTTAAGGAATGGACAAATGTTTTTACAATTGCAGATGGGAAAATTGTACTCAAGGATTTAAAAATTAGCGCATTTAATACTGATCTGATTTCAAATGGTTCACAAAGCTTTGATGGAACTGTTCAGATGAATATAGATATAAAATTATCACATGAGCTTTCAAACAAACTTAGAATAGGTGGAACAGCTGGGCAATTAGTTAATTTATTCAAGGATAGGGATGGTAAAATTGTTGTACCATTGATAGTATCTGGTTATTATAAAACTCCATCAATCAGTTTAAATACAAAACAACAACAAAGACAAATAGAAACACAAATTCAAGAAGAAATTGATAAAAGAAAAGAGGAAGTAAAGGAAAAAGTTACACAGGAAGTGGAAAAATTATTAGATACAGTGAAACAAAAAGGGACCGAGGAACTAAAGAAAAAAGCCGAGGACGCTTTAAAAAAGCTTTTTAGAAAACCGTAGCTTAGTTGTCTAATATGCATTTTTCTGAAAATATTAACACTGGAAGAATATTAATACGTGCAAAGCGTTCACTTGGCCAAAATTTCTTAATTGATGAAAACATTGCTCGCAAAATTGTAAAATCAGCAAATTTATTTGATAATGATGTGGTCATTGAAATTGGTCCTGGTCAGGGAGCTCTAACAAAATATATTGTGGAAATTGTTAAAAAAATTTATGCAATTGAGATAGATAAACGCGTTATTGATCTTCTGAAAACAAAATTCTTTAATGAGAATCTTATCTTTATAAATGAAGATTTTTTAAAGTTTGATATTAAAAATATTTTCAAAAAGGAAAAGAAGAAATTAAAGCTGATAGGAAATATTCCTTATAATATAACAAGTCAGATTTTGTTCAAGGCTATAGATAATAGAGAATATTTGGAATATTGTGTATTTATGGTTCAAAAAGAAGTTGCACAAAGAATAGTAGGCAAACCCCAAACCAAGGATTATGGTATAATTTCAGTGATTACGCAATTTTATGCTAAACCCGAAATATTGTTCAAGGTTTCACCTAATTGTTTTTTCCCAAAACCTAAAATTACGTCGACCGTCTTAAAAATAAATTTTTTGACTTCAGTAGATAAAACAATCGACGAAGAATTATTTAGAACTCTAGTAAGGACAGCTTTTGGTAAAAGGCGTAAAACTCTTTGTAATTCTCTAAAATATTTACCGTTTTATAGTGAAGTTGAACCTTTATTGAAAAATTTTAATAAATTCTCTTTAGATAAAAGAGCAGAAGAATTAACAGTTGATGATTTTGTTGAATTAACAAGGTTTATTTCAGAATCCAAATGAATAAAATAAAATACTTATTATCCAATTTATTAGCTCACGATCTGGTAGTTGTTTTATTTGCGATTATTTTAATTTTAATTAACATAGTTTTCTGTAATAGAATAGAAAATTGGTTAATACTAAGTTTGATCAATGTGTTATTGATTATTTTTGTTTTAGTTATAACTTATTTGGACACAAAATACAGAACTAAAATAATCCATTTTATTCGAAATTGGTATATTGTTTTGGTTGTGTTGTTAACATTTAAAATGTTGTATTTTATGATTGCACCAATACATGGGAAGGATTATGATGAGATATTAATAAAAATTGATCGAATGATTTTTGGTGTTGATCCTACAATATGGTTGCATCAATTTGCATTCCCACTTCTTACAGAAATTGTGCAAATTGCATATTCAAGTTTTTATTTTTTATTTATTATTGCTGGTTATGAACTTTTTAAAAACAAGGATTTTGAAAAGTTTCAATATGCCGCATTTGTTGTAGTATATGGGTTTTACCTTTCATATATAGGATACTTTTCCTTACCAGCAGTTGGCCCTCGATTTACACTACATGATTTTTATACAATTAATGATGAGTTACCTGGTTTTTTGGTTACAAATTTTTTGAGAGATTTTGTAAATTTTGGAGAATCAATTTCAATACATAATCCAGATGCTGTTAAAATTGTACAAAGGGATGTTTTCCCAAGTGGACACACTCAATTGACACTTGTTTTGATGTATTTATCTTCTGTTTATAAAATGAAAACACGTTATTTTCTGTGGATTATTGGATTATTATTAATTTTTGGTACTGTCTATTTGAGATATCATTATGTAATAGATTTAATAGCTGGAGGTTTTTTTATGATATTTACAGTATGGACTGCGAAGTACATTTATGCGTGGTGGAATAGGGTACGGGGCAAATTTTTATTAACCTGAATATTAACTACGTTTTTTAAGTTCAATTTTAATCTCAAACTCGAGTTTTTTCATTTCGGTTATTATTTCTTTTAAAATTTTTCTCTTGTTTTCTTCTTGAGTTGTTGCATAATATTTTGCAGAGTAGAAATAGGATTTTAAATTCTCAAGTTGAGTTATAAGTTTTGCCTGCGCGTTAGTATTCAGTAATTTTCTGAAATCTTCACAACGCTTTTCAAGTGTTTGAATTTTACCCTTCCACTTGCTCAAAACCTTATCATAAGTTTCTTGAAACCTATAGTAGTCAGATTCAGACAATTTTAATTATCCTTACTTGTTAATTAAGGATTTTTTTAGTTTCACTTTTTAATCTATATACAATATGTGAAATTTATTTGTGGAAATCAAGTAATTATTTGAAAAAGTTAAGAAATTCATTTTTAAATTTCTTTTACTATATCAAGAAATCTTTTGTAAGGAATTGCAGTCCAGCTTTCAGCAACTGAAGCTCCAGCAGATAGAGTTATCATAGAGACCTTTGCAGCCTCTTCCTCATTAGGGGCTTCGTAAATATCTATAAAGTCATATGGTCCAAGGAGTGCATAATGTGCAAGCCATTTTACTTTTGGACATTTGCTCTTTATTTTGCTTTTCCATTCCTTTCCAATATCTTCTCTAAGAGCAGGATTCTTGGTTAATTCTGAAGAAAGTTTGGTTGCTAATATATAAGTTGGCATAATGTGTCTCCTATTTGTTTATTTCTTTCATACCCATTAATCAGTTTCTGTATATAAAGTATATTTAAAAATTTAATAAAATTCAAGTATAATAAATTTTCTCTTAAAGAATTGCATTTAAATTTTGTTTTTTGTAAGATTTAAAAAGATATATGGATACTAGAGATTTAAAAAAATATCATAGGTTAAAACTTTTGCTACCTCTGGGAGAATCCTTTTTTTTCTTAATTGTTATGATACTTTTGGTACACTTTGGTATTTCTGCATATTTTGAAGCTTGTGTTAAGGATTTGAGTCAAAACATTATTATATCATTTTTGCTTTTTGTATTCATTTTTGGTTTTGTTGGTTATCTAGTCGATTTTCCAGTATCATATTACTTGGAATTTGTAATTGAAAAAAAATATAATCTGTCTAACCAAAATTTTAAGAATTGGTTAATTGATAAATTTAAATCAATCCTGGTCATTATATTAATTACAATTCCAATTTTATTGGTATTTTATTTAGTGCTTTTAGAGTTCGGGAAATTGTGGTGGTTGCCAGTAGGAATTTTTATTTTTTTGTTCTCAACATTATTGGTTCGAATAGCACCAATATTTATATTCCCTTTATTTCACAAGTTTGTACCAATAGAAAACTCTGAATTGAAAGATAACTTAAAACTTTTATGCAGAAAATATAATTTTGATGTTGAAGGAGTTTTTCAATTTGATATGAGCAAACGAACAAAAAAGGTAAATGCTGGATTTGCTGGAATTGGAAAGTCTAGAAGAATAATTCTTTCTGATAATCTCCTTGAAAATTTCAATAAAGATGAAATTATTAGTATATTTGCTCATGAATTGGGCCATTACAAATTGAAACATTTATGGAAAATTACTTTGTTTGGTTTTATTATTATTTTATTAGGACTTTGGTTAGCATCGATTGTATATGATTATTTAATTACTAGCTATGGGTTTAAGTCTAGTGCTCAGCTGGCAGCTCTACCTTTGCTGGGTATTATTTTATATCTATATGGATTTCTAACTTTGCCAATAAATAATTTTATTTCTAGAAAATATGAATTTGAAGCTGATCAGTTTGCATTATCAGCGATAGAAAATAAAAGTCAATTTGTGAGTGCGTTAAAAAAGCTGGCAGAAATAAACTTAGCGGATTTAGATCCAAATCCTATAATAGAATTTTTGTTTTATGACCATCCATCATTAAGTAAAAGGATTGCTTTCGCTGAAAAGTTTTTAAAATAATTTTGATATGATACTATCGATCATAAAAATAATATTGATATTTGTTATAAGTGTATTATCAGGTGTTGCTGCTTTAATAACTATTCCAATCAATAAAGATGGAAGGGTGTTTCATTATCTGGCTAAATTGTATGCCAAGGGAATATTACTGGTGAGTGGTGTGAAGGTTAAAACAGTAGGTATAGAAAATTTACAAGAAGGTCAAAGTTATATTTATGTATCGAATCATGCCAGCGGTTTTGATATACCCGCAGTAATTGCAGGTATTCCAGATCAGATTAGATTAGTTTACAAAAAAGAGCTCGGTAAAGTGCCTATATGGGGTTGGGCATTAAAATATAATAAAACATATATTCCAATAGATAGAGCAAGCGGTACTGATGCAATTAAAAGTTTGGAAGAAGCAGCTGAAAAAATTAAAAATGGTGCATCGGTTCTATTATTTGCTGAAGGTACAAGAACCAAAGATGGAAAGCTCCAACCATTTAAAAGAGGTGCCTTTAATTTGGCTGTAAAATCCGGTGTTCCTGTTATACCACTTACAATTAATGGCAGTTATAAGATTTTGCCTAAAAAGAAATTCAGAATTGTTCCAGGACAAATTACACTCGTTCTTGGGAAACCAATAGAAGTTAAAGCAAATGGTGGGAAACAAGAAGAACTACGCTTGATGGATGAAGTTTATAGAGTTATATCAACTAATTATGTTGAACAATAATAAATATGGTTACTTTTAAAAATCTTGTACAAGAATTCTAAAAAAATAATTGCAATTATTCCAGCTAGATATGGCTCTGTGAGATTGCCAGGTAAGGTACTTCTTGAAATTGATGGAAAGCCAATCATTCAATATGTCTATGAAAATGTTAGTAAATCAAGGTTAATTGATGATATTATCGTCGCGACTGATGATCAGAAAGTTGTAAATGCAGTTGAATCGTTTGGTGGAAGGGCAATCCTAACTCCTTCTGAGTTAAAAAGTGGGAGCGACAGAATCGCATATGTAGCTAAAGATTTACAAAATACTGAAATAATTGTAAATGTACAGGGAGATGAGCCACTTATATCTTTTGAAATGATTGATAGTACAATAAGTTTGTTGATCGATGATGAAAATATTTTAGTTGGAACACCAATAAAAAGAATTGTTAATACTGAAGATCTAATAAATCCAAATGTTGTTAAGGTAGTAATTGATAATTTTGGGAATGCAATTTATTTTTCTAGATCACCAATACCATACTTTAGAGTCTCAAAAGAATTAAATGAATGGGTTAAAACGGGCAACTACTTTAAACATATTGGAATATATGTATTTCAACGAGAGTTTTTAATGAAATTTAGCAAAATGGAAGAGTCAAAACTAGAAAAACTTGAAAAGTTAGAACAACTTCGTATAATTGAAAATGGATATAAAATTAGAACAACGATAACTGAATATGAAAACTTTTCAATAGATACAATAGAAGATTTTGAGAAAATAAAAAATGTGATAACCAAAAGAAAAGAGAAAATATGAAATTGGATAAAGTAAATATTTTAACAAATTTTAGAAACTCTTTTATGCGTGGTATAGCTGTTATAGTTCCTATTGTGATTACAATAATAGTTCTGAAAACATTATTTGAGGCAATTGATGGAATCATTTCACCACTAACAGATGAGTTAATTGGTTTCCATGTACCTGGAGTCGGTTTTGTAACTATGCTTTTGCTAATTATGATAGTAGGTTTAATGTCCCGTAATTTAATTGGTAGGTTTATAATAAAATTTTTTGATAAGTTAATTTCAACGCTTCCACTTGCTCGAACAATATATAGTGCAATTAGGGATCTTATTTCTGCATTCGCAATTAGTGCTAAAAGCAAAACTTTCAAAAATGTAGTTGTAGTTGAATATCCAAGAGTTGGACTTTATTCTGTTGGATTTGCGACAAATGAGGTTTTTATGAATTTGGATGGGCAAAATAATACAGATCTTGTATCAGTATATTTTCCTCATCCTCCAAATCCAACATCTGGTGTTTTAATTTTTGTACCTCGTGATCAAATAAAAGTATTGAATTTAACCATTGAAGAAGGGTTAAAACTTGTTCTTTCTGGTGGTGTTGTTTCAAAAAGCGAAATTAAAATAAAATAAATAATGGTGACTTATGGTGAGAAAAAATCCTATAAAATATATTTTTGTAACAGGTGGTGTGGTGTCTTCTTTGGGGAAAGGGATAGCAGCTGCTTCACTTGGGTTATTGCTTAAATCAAGAGGTTTGAGAGTCACAATTCAAAAATTCGATCCATATCTTAATGTGGATCCGGGAACAATGAATCCTTATCAGCATGGAGAAGTTTATGTAACTGAAGATGGTGCTGAAACGGATCTCGATTTAGGTCATTATGAACGGTTTTTGGATATTAACACAACAAAACAAAATAATGCAACAACAGGTCAGGTATATTATGAAGTAATTACAAGAGAAAGGAGAGGTGATTATTTAGGTGGTACTGTACAGGTAATACCCCATATAACGGATGAAATAATGCGTAGGTTTGAAATACTGGGCTTGAGTGGAAACTATGATATAATTATAACTGAAATTGGTGGTACAGTTGGTGATATAGAAAGCCTCCCATTTTTAGAAGCAATGAGACAATTTATGAATCGAGTTGGTAGAAAAAATGCTATTAGTATCCATGTTACTTTAGTTCCTTATATTAGTTCAGCTGGTGAGATTAAAACAAAGCCTACGCAACATAGTGTTAGTACTTTACGCGAGATAGGAATTCAGCCCGATATATTAATTTGTCGTTCAGATAGAATACTTCCCGATGAGGTAAGAAAAAAAATTGCATTGTTTACAAATGTTGATCAGGAACTTGTAATAAGCGCTCCTGATATGGAAACTATTTATGAAGTGCCTCTTGTATTTGAAGAACAAGATCTGGATGATCTGGTTTTGGAGAAACTTGATTTAACCTGCCCACAACCTAATTTGAAAAGCTGGAGGAAAATGGTTCACAGAATAAAAAATCCTTCAGGTACGGTAACAATTGGTATATGTGGAAAATATACAGAGCATCACGATGCATATAAAAGCATAGTAGAGGCTTTTATACATGCTGGTGCGGCTAATAATGTAAGAGTAAATCTCAAATGGATTTCTGCAGAGAAAATTGAAAAAAATAATGTGAATAAACATTTAGATAATATTTCAGGTTTACTTGTAGCTCCTGGTTTTGGCGAAAGAGGTATCGAAGGAAAAATATTAGCGGTTAAGTATGTCAGAGAAATGAATATACCGTTTTTTGGAATTTGCCTGGGTATGCAATGTGCTGTAATTGAATTCGCTCGTAATGTTTGTGGACTTAAAAATGCGAACAGTGCAGAGTTTGAAACTACAAATCAAAATGTAATTGATTTAATGTTAGAACAAAAGAAAGTTAAAGAATATGGTGGAACCATGCGTCTGGGTTCGTTCCCTTGTAAATTGAAAATAAATACAAACGCACACAACGCGTATAAAAAGGATCTAATACATGAGCGCCACAGGCATCGTTATGAAGTGAATAATGCTTTTGTCGGTAAACTACAGGAATGTGGATTAATTGTGAGTGGTGTTTGTCCTCAAAACAATCTGGTTGAAATTGTTGAGCTGCAAAATCATCCATGGTTTGTTGGTGTACAGTTCCATCCAGAATTAAAATCTCGCGCTACAAATCCTCATCCACTCTTTAGAGATTTTGTTAAGGCAGCAATAAACTTTAGTAAATTGGAAACGATATAATATTAGAATGAAATATTTTGTTGCGACATTTTTATATATAGTTTATTTCTCTGTAGCAGTTGGATTTGATAATTCTACAGATTATGAAAAAGCTGCCATTTTAACTAGATTAGGAATTTCGCATTTATTCAATTTCGAATTTGATAAAGCGAACCATTTTTTTAACGATGTAATAAAAAATTTTCCTGACCATCCTCAGTCATATATCAGTAAGTCTGCACCTCCATTATGGAAATTTTTGCTCAGTAAATCCCCAAACGATTACTATGAAGCGAGTAAACTAATCGACAAAGCTATTCAAGTTGCTGAAAAATATGCTGAAAAAAACAAAAATGATCCCCACGCTTTAACAAATTTAGGTGTAGCATACGGTAGTAGAGTGTTCTTGAACTTGAGAAACGAAAATTATCTGAGTATGATATTCGATCTTAAAAAAAGTTATAATGCTTTGAATGATGCTGTAAAAATTAATCCAGAATACTATGATGCTTATCTTGGTTTAGGTATTTACCATTATTCTATTGGTTCACTACCTAAAGCATTAAAGTGGGTAGTATCATTACTTGGTTTTGAGGGTAATATCGAAAAAGGTTTAAAAGAAATCGAACTGGTTGCTGAAAAGGGAAATTGGCTGAAGGTTGAAGCGGAATTTTATCTTACTCAATTCTATCCCTGGCATACAGGTGAATTTGACAATGCAAAAAATATAATTAATAAGTTATTATTTCAATATCCTGATAATCAAATATTTCTATACACGCGCGGTGTCTTTAATCTTAATCAAAATAATGTCGATAGTGCGATGAATGATTTTTTCCGAATTAAAAATCAGAAGAGCTATCCAATTCCACGTTTATATGAATTCACTTTGTTTAGATTAGGTGAATGTAATTTTAAATTGGGGAAGTATAATATAGCTATTGATTATTACAAAGAGTTTATTAAGACTTATTCAGAACAAATATATATAACTCAAGCATTGCTCAATTTGGGTATAGCTTTGGAATTTACGAAACGAAGAGAAGAAGCTTTACAATACTACCAGCAAGCGGCAAATTCAAAATCAAAATATGGTGATGATTTATATGCTTTGGAATTATCAAAAAAGTTTTTCAAAAACAGAATTGGGGAATTAGATAGCTTACTAATTGTTGCCAGAAATTTTAATAAATCAGGAAATTATTCAGCTGCTATATCAGTTTATAATTCTTTACTTAAGAAAGATAATTTGAGCGATGAGCAAAAGCAAGAAATATTTTTTAAGTACGGTGAGTGTTGTTATGATGCAAAAATGTATAAAGAAGCGGAAATAAATTTCCGGGAGGTTATAAAACTAAATAATGATAAAAATAATTGGATGATTCCTTGGTCAAAATTCTATCTTGGCCAGATTTACCACAAAGCCGAAAATAAACCTGAATCTATAAAATATTTTGAAAATGTTTTAAATTATAGTAATTATCTGAACGAACGCTGGCTACGTTATAGGGTCGAACGTATTTTAAAATCGTTAAAGTAACTATTTCTTCACAGGTTCCCAATCTCCATAGGTTTCTATATTTATTTGAACTTGAGGATCAACAACATAATTTTCATAAGAATTATAGTACCAGCCTAAATATTCAGAGTTACCACCACTTTGTGTTGTAATTAAGAATCTGTTAGGTAAGTGTCCGATATTTAATGCTTGATCACGAGGTAGTGGTTTATCTCCCCCCTGTGGATCGATCGGAATCCAGCCATAGTTTGGAAGGTAAACTTCAGGCCAGCGGTGAAATACATCATCTATGCTTGCATCATCACCACGGACAACTATACTACCAACATAGCGTGCTGGTAAACCAGCAGCACGACAGAGAGAGATGAAACTGAAAGTGTACTCTGAGCAAGATCCAGTTCCTCTTTTTAATACAAAAGGAGCTGCATTCCATCCGCCTTCAAGTTTATATTCTAATGTATTACGAACATAATCAAAAATTTTTCTTGCGATCCAGTACGGATTTTGTTCATTGCCTACAATTTTTTTCGCTAAATCTTTTATGTATTCATCATCTATTAGATACTTAGATTCGTTTGTAGTGTAGGTTTTAATGATTTCTTTGGGGATGTCTGATAGTTTACCGCATTTATCAGGAAAAATAAAATAATTAATTTCAGAAATTTTAGCTTCAACCTTCATTATTGAATTAAGTGTTGATTCTGTTTTAATATTTTTATAATTAAAAGCTGCAAACTGTTGTGTAAATTTATCTTTTATAAACTTGCAATTATCAGGTATGAATTCGATATTCAAAATTTTTTGTTGTGGTAAATTTTCCGGTATTGCAATATAAGTATCTAAGTTTTTCAATTCTCCCTGACCATAAATTTTAACTTGATGCGTAAATGTTATAATAGCATGACGTTCATTTTCTAATTTATAAATTTCATCGTCCTCTCTAATTAATTGGTAGATTTCATCGTTTTGATAATCTACATTCCAGAGATATTTTCCGTCGTATGCAAGCCCCCTCGGATATGGTCCAGGTGACTTTATAGTTAATATTATATCTCCAGTTTTAGATTCCATCATATAGATTTCATCCATCATGCGATCAGAGCACCAGAGATATTTCCCATCAAATGTCAAGTCCTGAGGATAATTTGCTGGAGCTGGAAATGATTGAACTGCTGTCCCATCGCTAAGGTCAATTTTCATAATCTTTTTTTCTCTGAAATCTGTAACCCATAGCGTAACTCCGTCCCAGGCTAATCCACAGGGGTTATCGCTAGGCGCATCAATTGTTGCTATTATTGTTCCATCATTGGGATCAAGTTTAAAAATTTTTTTTAGCTTTTCATCTACATTCCAAAGAAATTTACCGTCGAATGCTAAACCCATTGGCCAGAAGCCAGGAGATTTTATATCACGTACTACATTACCATTAATCGGATCAATACAGATTAATTTATCAGCTTTGTGATCGGCAACCCATAAAAATTTGCCGTCAAATACAAGTCCCGTTGGATGATTGTAGGGTAACTTAAAATTCTTTAAAATCTTTCCAGGAAAAGTAAAAACTGATTGTGTTAAAAATGATATAATCATTATGAGAAAAATTAAATGTTTCATTTTTTCCCCTTTCACTTTATTAAAAGTAGTTTTTTAGTTTCAATGTATTTATCAGTTTTTATCCGATAAAAATATATTCCGCTGGATAAGTTATCTGCATCATATTTTATTTCATAGATGCCTGGTGAATGGATAGAGTTTATTAATTCATCGATCAAGCATCCATTTATATCAAAAATATCGATATTTATATTTGATTTATTTCCAACTTCGTATTTAATTGTAGTTGTATTGTTGAATGGATTCGGAAAGTTCTGATATAGTTTAAAACTTAATTCATTTACAAGATCAACTAAAAGTGGATGGTAAGATTCGAGTTCCTGCATTTGCCCAAGTATAAAATATCTTCCAAGGTTTAGATATGAAAGATCTACTTTAATAGGTGGTGTAACCTTTTTTATAGTCCATAATCCATTTGCAATCCAGTGTGTATCCGGAATTACTATTATTGGAAATTCGATAGAGAAAATTAAATAATTAATAGAGTAGTTGATCACAAATTTTTTACTAAGAAAATTTCCAGTTGAAATAGTTATATATTCATCATTAAATCTTTTTCCAGAAATTTTTACTCTTAAAGGATATGATATCCCATTCATAACAATTGTTGTATCTCTTGATGCAATTGTGTATTCAGCATTAATTTGTTGTGCGAATCGAAAATATGAATGCCAACCAATAAAGTTTTGAAAGAATTTTAAAAGTCCAAGTGTATCAAGGATAAGTATTGAATCCATATTTGGGAAAAGTTTTGTATATAACCAGCCATTTGTAGTTTCAAGATGTATATAATTTGTATCAGTATTGATTTGTGAATTTTTTGGTTTAGAAAAAACAAAATTTGCATTTTTCCCTGCGAACATATCTTTGACTGCATATGTATCTATACGAATAGTGGATAATTCCTGAATTGGATTTCCAAGTGTGTCGAGTGGTGTTATTTTATAATTCCATTTGAATCCAATAGAAGCAGGGAAAAAATCACTTGCAAATTGAGCAAAAACAGTTTTACAGATAAAAAATAAAAATAATATTTTGAGTATTTTCATTTCAACTATTCTACTTGATTAAAACAAGTTTTATAATATCGTTAAAAGTAAATCCACTTTTTTCTGATTTTGCAAAAAATTTGCAAAAATAGATACCAGAAGTAAAACTTTTTGAAATTGTGTTATCAATTTTAAATTGGTGATAACCCGATTCGAGTTTTTGATCGACAAGTGTATATAGTTCCTGCCCGAGCAAATCAAAAATTGTCAATTTAACATATGATTTTTCGGGTAATTGAAAGCTAATTGTTGTGGTTGAGTTAAATGGATTTGGATAGTTCTGTAATAACTTGTATTCAGTTGGTGTTTCTAATTTTTTAGAACTTACCTTAATCGTGATAAAATTTAAATCTTTCGAGATGCGACAATATCCTTGATTAGAAATTTTAATTTCTTTTGATTTATTAGGACCAAACATTACTAATTCATAATCAAATTTATCATCAATAATTGACCATTCAACATTTACAGCTGGTTGGTCTGTTTGAATTTTAATCTCAGGTAAATACTGAATTGATGACGCTGGATTAATAATCTCGAGAATATTATTGGTTAAGAATCTGACATCGAAATTTGTGTTTGGAGAACTTGGTGGTAATTCAAGAGGTGTTTTTACTTCTGAGTTTGATTCTCCAAAAAATAATGTTTGCTCATTACCGTCGTTATCAAATATTTTTAATGAATTAAACATTTTCAATTTTTTATGATAAGAAGTATGAATTTGATCATATTGTAGTTCATTGAGATTAATTATAGTGTCTTTAGACACTTTTACCCAGTATGCTTTGCCAGGATGCAGTGAGTCGACAATTATATAGCCATTTTTGTAACCAAAAACTGCAGACTCAAAAGGTGGTTTTATCTGTATTGAAATTGTATTACTAGAAGAGCCGATTAAGTTCCAGCCCTTTGTTAATGTGATGTTTATATATTCGAGGGAATCCCCACCGAAAATATGCTGATACGACTCAGGGAACTTTATCCAGTAGCCGATTCCATTCGAAAGTAGGGTGTTACTAATGTATCCACTATTAAACGAGTATGCATCAGAACTTGCAAATGGAAATAAAACGGACTTTCTGTAATCCGCAACAAGAAGGGGTATAGAAACTAAGTTCCAGTTTTTATAATAATCGACAAAAATAATTTTGTTGGCAGTTATAAATTCATCAGCACCAATATCTGGGTTGATTGAATTGCGTAGATTATTATCAAAATCATCAGGTACAATTGATATGGGAATTCCAGCATTATCTAATTGAGAGTTTGAATTTATTTGGATATGAAGATCACCATTTGAGGGTGAAATAAAATGTGGATTCACATTTAAACTCGCACTATCTTGCTTTGGATTAAATGCATTTATCCATTCTGTTAAAGTTCTCCTGTTTGCTTGATAGAAACCAATTATTCCAGATGAAGTGGGCGCATATAGATTATTGTAGTTCGATTGAAAATTGTATGGAAGCGAAAGTAAATATATACAATATGCCTTTGCATCTGTAGTAGATAATGTAGCTTCATTTACGATATTGTTATTCAGGAGCTGAATATTTGTACCACCAATTAGTTCTATTCCCACAATTCGACTCTGGTTTGAGGTTGATGGGTCATTTCCAGAAAGATAAATTGAATTGTAATAAATTTTATCCCCCTCATTCATTAAGTTACTGCTGTAAATAGCTCTTGATAAGTTTGGATAATTGCCAGGGCCAAGTGAGAGTATGTTGTAAATCATATTATTGCAGATTAAGTTATTTGAACCGCTTCCTGAATTAATTTCAATTCCATACGACCAGTAATAGTTTGTATAATTTTTCAAATTTCCAATTTTGTTTTTTCTGATAATTGCATTTGTAGTTCCTTCATCCAGAAAAATTCCATACACATCATTCTCACCATAGTACTGATTCCAATTTTCAATATTGTTCTTTTCAATAATTAAACCTTCTTCCCATTTTGTAGCTATACCAATAGAACCAAATTTTGTAATTTCACAGTTAGATATTGTATTTCCGGCATCTCGATAGCTGTAATTTAGTCCTGATAAAAAGATACCAATGTAATCCAAGGCATTAGAGAGTGAATCTGCCCCTGTTGTTAAGATGACATTTTTCACTGTATTGCTATCAGCATTTGAGTATGCTGAGCCACCGATAAAAATTCCTTTCTTTCCATTTATACCTTTAATGTTTATTCGTAAATTCCTATTTTGATATGTAGAATTTGAGCCATCAATTATTATTTTTGATGCTCCAAAGATAGATATTCCATATGGTTGTTCAGGCGTGGAATTTATATTTATCGTAGGTGAAATTCCGGTTGCAGGTTTAATGGTTATAAATTTTTCGTTAGTTAGGTATGATTGAGAACCTATAAGAATAGGAGACTCGTTATATTCCAAACTAATTAGTGATAAAGTAACATTATCAGATATTATATTTGCACTTAAAGTATCGATAGCTTCCTTAATTGTGAGAAATCTACCTCCATAACCAACGGTATATAAACCAGAATATAAATTTGCTGTAGTAAAAGATATTTGGATTGTATCATTAAAACGATTTTGGTCGCTGCTGAGAAGTGTAAAGATCTGCAATGTATATCGACCAGGAACGGATGCAGTATAATCTGAAAATATAACCATCTGTTCTTGATTTGGGTTTAGTGATGTAATTGAACTGTTATCTTCAAAGACTGTTCCCGATGGTGAGAATATTTTTAGTCGGACAGGTATGTTATTTACCGTTGAAGTTCCATTATTTTGCACTCTTGCTGTTGCTTCGAATGAACTTCCGAGTAAAAGTTTTGAATTGTTTATAGGATAATCTAGGGATGAAATTCTTACATCATATTGTAATTGTGGTCTAATAACTTGGACGAGGTCAATACCAACATAATCCGAGTTAAGACCAGATATTCCACCATCATAAATCAAATATCTAAATGCAATATAAATATTTGAACCATCTGGGATATAATTTTTCAGCGGGTATTTTTTTTGTGCCCAACCGTTTGTTGAAGTTTTAAAATAATCTACAAGTTTGTTAAAAGAACCAAGGTTAGTATCGGTTGTAGAAATGCGAATTTCTATTGAATCATCCCAAGCTGAGTAATCAGGAGAGCGATGCCAGAACGAAAGAGTATCAGTGGAATTAATCCCGGTTAATAATGGAGTAATTAACCATTCATCGATTAAAAAATCGTTTGCACCTTGATAGTTAGCAGCGGCATAACCATCTCCGCTGTATGCAGTAAAAACAGATGTGTTGCCCTTAAACCATGGACCTGTTGTTCCGCCTCCATCAGAGTTTACCGTTTTCCAGCCGGAAGGTGGAAATATCGTTCCTTCAAAATTCTCTTCAAAAATTACTGTTGAATTAGGAGATATAAGTGATTTATTTAATGAGTATTCTCCCCTTTTTAAAGTATTGGTACTGCGTGGTAAAAAAGTTAATGGTTTGGATAATTTTTGCCTTGTTGAAGAATCAGCAAAAGAAGGAGTGACTAATTGGAGCAGGAATAATGTAAAAAATATTTTTTTTAGCATAGCTATGATTTCTGAATTTGTTATTAAGATTGGAAAATTTTTGATAAAATTCAAGTATATCCATTATCTGGGTTGATTTAGAGAGATTTTTTGGGATTGTTTTTTTCACTTCCTTTAACTAATTGTATTTAAAGCAATTATGAAAATTACAATTGCCTTGAGGGTTTTTAATCTACCATTACACCATTTTTGTCGCTACAAGACTTGACAATACGACATTTTTGTCGTATATTATAGCAGAATAATTCAGGATGCTTGGTATGGATAATTTGATTTTATACAATAATAGTATTGAATTGCAAAAATCTTTATGCAAAGAATTTGGAATTAAAACAAATGGTAAAATAGTTCTAATATACGGCAGCAGGCAAATATTTCAGTTCTCACTTCTTTTGGCTTCACAACTGCTCCTCCGAGGTGATAAGATTGCTGTGATTGATGGTGGCTGTAGGTTCGATCTTCAAATTATTGCAAAATTTGCATGGCAAAAACATCTTGACCCAAACATTTTATTAAATCGTATATTTGTTTCACGTGGTTTTACATCTTACCAGGTTGAAGCTGTAATTAGCGAGCGACTTGTACCATTTCTTAGAACAATTAAATCAAATATGGCTATGATATTTGGTTTACTTGATACTTTTTATGATGAACAGGTGCGCTTTGCTGATGCTTATAAAATGCTAAGACGTATAATTTCCAATATGCAGAAAATGAAAAATCAGAATTTCTCTTTACTTATAGCAGTTGAGTATTTAAAAGTTTTACCAAAGGAACGCAATCAATTTCTTGAAATACTTAAACAATCTGCCGATGAAGTTTATAAACTAACAGATGAAAATGAAAATATATCCATAATTCTTGAGAAAAATATTAATAAAATAAGGAGTAACAAAAATGGGAAGAACACTACCTACATTTACCAGAATAATAGATAATGAAATCGAGAGCTGGTCTAAATACAGGCGTGGACTCAGAAAGGAAGATCAAGAAATATTTGATGAGCTCTTCCGCGCTGCCAGAATTCATCTGGCTGAAAATTTTTATGCTATGCGAACAATTCCCTTCGAAAGCATAATTATCTCAATGCTAATTGAAGAAAGAAAAATCATTAAAAAACTTCAAAGAGAAATAGAAAACCTGAACAAAATCAACTTGCAGTAATCTTAAGATATGTCGATAAAATTCAATATAATTAAGGGCTGGTTGTTCGATGCTTATCCAGCAGAAGGTAAAATGCGAATCTGGTTGATTGATGAAGATGGTAGAAAATATATTTGTAATGATGCATTTTATCCAGGCTTCTGTCTCAATCTCAATTCTACTGATTTGAAGAGAGCTAAAAATATAGCAGTAGCTTTAAAAAGTAGGTATCCAATTTCTTTCCAGTACGTTGAAAAATTTGAACTTTACTCAAATAAAAACTTAACTGTGTTACAAATAAATGTTCACGATACAGAAAAGTTTCATGAAGTTGTGAACATTTACGAAAAATATTTCCCACCATTTGCTTTCTTCAATTCCGATATACCTGTGGCTCAACTGTACTTTTATCATACTGGCTTGTTCCCATTGGCTTTTGGTGAGTATCAAATTGATGAAAATGGTAAACTTACTCAATTCAATTTATTGGACAATAGTGATGCTTTTGAATACAAGCTGCCACCACTTTCAATTATGTATCTGCGCAATGCTAACAATTTTGTCCCCCCAAGATATAAACCGCCTGTCATTTTAGAAGTTACTTATGAAAGTAAATCATATTTGATTGAACAACAAGATGAGATAATTGAAACATTAAATTGGCATATTCACCGTTTTGACCCTGATATTATTTTGACTGAATATGGTGACTCTGCTCTTATTCCAATGCTTATATCTATTTCTGAAAAATCTAATATACCTTTGCTTTTTAACCGTGATGATAAAGCTCACTACATTACTACGAAGGATTCAAGTTTCTTCCAGTACGGTAAAGTAGTGCATAAAGATGGCGCTTTTGAATTTACAGGCAGATGGCATATTGATGTTCATAACTCTTTTACAGTTGCAGAGGCTTACCTGGATGGACTTTACGATATTGCACGGCTTACACAGATTCCGGTGCAAAGGCAAGCGCGTGCATCAATTGGAACTGGACTTTCTTCTATTCAACTTTCCTGGGCGTATCGAAATAATGTGCTGATTCCTGCTAAGAAACGCGAGCCGGAAGATTTTAAACCAGCCTCAACTCTTTTGCTTGCTGATCGGGGCGGATTAATTTTCCAGCCACCAGTTGGTTATCATGAAAATGTAGCTGAGCTGGATTTTGTGTCCATGTATCCAACAATTATGGTTGTGCATAATATTTCACCAGAAACAATTAATTGTAAATGCTGTAACGGTCAAAGCAAAATTGTACCGGAGTTGGGTTATAGGATTTGTGTCAAGAGGCAGGGAATTGTACCACAAACATTACGCTCAGTTCTGCAGAAAAGAGCTTATTATAAAAAGAAGAAGCTGGAACTCAAAACAAAAGGTAATCCACTCTGGCAGGTTTACGATAGAAGACAATCAGCTTTAAAATGGATGCTTGTAACTTGTTTTGGATACCTTGGTTATAAGAATGCGCGCTTTGGCAAGATTGAAGCTCATGAATCTGTTAATGCGTTTTCGCGTGACGCAATCCTGCAAGCTAAAGAAATAGCTGAGTTAAATGGCTTTACACTTTTGCACGCAATTATTGATTGTATGTGGTTAAAAAAGGAAAACGCAACTGAAGCAGATTATCTGAAGCTCTGTAAAGAAATAGAAGCAAAGGTTGGAATAGATATTTCACTGGAAGGAATTTATAACTGGATACTTTTTCCAGCTTCAAAAATGGATGTACATTTACCAACTGCAAATAGATATGTGGGTTGTTATAGGAATGGAGAACTAAAAATGCGTGGTATAGAAGCGCGTCGAAAAGATATGCCAAAGTTTGTTAAGAATATGCAATTGGCAATTCTGGAAAAGTTTTCAGAAGCAAAATCCATTTTTGAAATTGAGAATCTCCTGCCACAAGTAATTGAAATTATTGTCAGTAATGTTTCAATGCTTCGAAGTGGTCAGGTTAATCCAATGGAGTTGGTCATCAGAAGGCATATTTCGCAAGAGGCAGATGAGTATGCAAACAATAGTATTAGTGCAGTTGTAACTAAAATGTTGCAGCGTTCCGGAATAAATCTTGCACCTGGTGAAAGTATTGAGTTTATAATTGTTGATCAATCAGGTAAGAATACTCAAGAGAAGGCAAAGCCTTTGTCGCTTTACGCTTTTGAAGATGGATACGATATAGAAAAATATACAGAACTTGCTCTAAAATCTGCAGAAACTATATTGTTGCCTTTCGGATATGATCTGGAAAAGTTAAAAAGTTTTTGTAGTGTTAATCAAAAGGAAAAGAAAATATCTACTCTCAATTTGTTTGATTAAATAATACTTTTATGCTAATGCTTTTTGTTTTTCGTAGATATAGATTGGATCTTTTTTCTTTGTTATTACTTCTTTTGTAATTGTGCATTTAATTAAATTCTTATGAGAGGGTAAATTGTACATTATATCCAGCATTGTATCTTCGATTATTGAACGTAATGCTCTTGCACCGGTTCCTCTTTCTATGGCTTTTTTTACAACTGCTTTTAGAGCGTCTTCTTCAAATTCTAATTCAACCCCTTCAATCATAAAAAGTTTTTGGTATTGTTTAACAAGTGCGTTTTTGGGTTGTGTTAAGATATTCATTAATGCACGTTCGTCAAGTGAATGTAACGGTGCAATTATTGGTAATCTTCCTACAAATTCTGGAATTAGTCCGAATTTTAACAAATCATCTGGTTCGATTAGCGCAAGATATTCGTCTGGTGTTCTTTCGTTCTTTGGTTTTATATCCGCACCAAATCCAATTGAACTTTTATCTAATCTGCGTGAGATTATCTTATCAATACCTTCAAATGCACCCCCACAAATAAATAAAATATTTTTGGTATTTATATAAATTAATTGCTGTTCTGGGTGTTTGCGTCCGCCTTTAGGAGGCACACCTGCAATTGTACCTTCAAGTATTTTGAGTAATGCTTGTTGAACTCCTTCACCGGAAACATCTCTTGTTATGGAAACATTATCTGATTTACGTGCAATTTTGTCTATCTCATCTATGTAAACTATGCCATTTTCTGCTCTTTCAACATCATAATCAGCATTTTGTAATAAATGCACTAACACTGTTTCAACATCATCGCCTACATAACCAGCTTCAGTTAGTGTTGTTGCATCGGCAATTGCAAAAGGAACATCTAAGATTTTAGCTAAGGTTTGTGCAAGCAATGTTTTTCCTGTCCCGGTAGGTCCGACAAGTAAAATGTTGCTTTTTTCAATTTCTACATCTTGCAAGTATGAAGTATAATTTGCAAAGTGGGTTCTTTTGTAATGATTATAAACTGCGACTGCTAAGATTTTTTTTGCTCGTTCTTGACCTATTACATATTCATCAAGTGATTTTTTAATGATATCTGGTATTGGTATGTCCCGTCTGCCTTTTCTTTTTGAGGCTAATCCAAAAGTTTTATTTTTTAGTATTTCATATGAACTCATTATACAGCTATCACAGATATAGGCTGATAACCCTGCTATCATTCCTTCTACTTCCTCTGCACGTCTACCGCAGAATGAACATCTGATTTGTGAACTTGGTCTGTTTTTTTGATTCATTATTTCACTGGTTGTTTTTTATGTAAAATGTTGTCGATGAGTCCATAATTTTTTGCTTCCTCTGAAGATAAGTAATAATCACGGTCTGTGTCTTTTTCAACTTGTTCAACAGTTTTGCCTGTGTGATATGCAATGATTTCGTTAATTTTGCGTTTCATTTTTAAAATTTCTTCAGCTTGAATGCTAATATCGGTTGCTGTTCCTGATACACCACCCCAGGGTTGATGAATCATGATTCTGGAATTTGGTAAAGCTGTTCGTTTACCTTTTGTCCCGCCTGCAAGCAATACTGCTGCCATACTTGCAGCCATTCCAATACAAATTGTTGAAACATCGGGTCTGATGTATTGCATTGTATCGTAAATTGCTAATCCAGAAGATACCGTGCCTCCTGGACTGTTAATATAAAGATGTATATCTTTATCTGGATCTTCTGATTCCAAAAATAATAATTGAGCGATTACAAGACTTGCAATTGTGTCATCAATTGGTGTTCCGATAAATACAATTCTTTCTTTTAAAAGGCGAGAAAAAATATCGTATGCTCTCTCGCCTCTACCACTTTGTTCTATAACTATCGGAACTAGTTGATCATATATCATTTTTTTACTCCTTTTAAATTTCTTGATCTGTTACAATTTCATTTATTTTGTTTTGAGAAAGTAAAATATGGTTTACCTTCTGACTTAGTATATTTTCCTTTAGCTCTGGAGAATTTTTATAATATTCAAATAACCTATCACGATCGATACCAGTTTGAGCAACTCCATCATTAACAAATTTTTCTATATCAGTGTCTTCCACCTGTAAATTTTCAGTTTTAATAATTTTCTCTCTTATCAGTATCCATTTCGCCTGGAATTTTGCAATCTCATACTGCTGCTGTTTGAATTTTTCAATATCGAAATTTTGTGGAAGTTTTCTGTTTGGATACCGCTCTTTTAATTCCTCTATAAAAGAATTTAAAATATTTTCTATTATTACATTTGGTACACTGAAGTCGTGCATCGAAACTATTTTCTCTTTTATAGCTTTTAATAATCTATCGCGACTTTTCTCCTCCCAATAGTTTTCAATATCTATTCTGAGTTTTTGGATGAATTCCTCAACCGATTTCGTTTTTTGTTGTGTAATCTTCATTACAAATTCATCATTAAGTTCAGGTAATTTTATTTTTTGTATTTTTTTGATTTTCAGTTGGTAATTTTGTTGATGCCGATTCTGATCTTGTGTTAATGTTACGTTTTTCGTATCATCAATAGAGCAGTTTTTTAAAGCATCTTTAAATTCATTGAATATATGCTTATCAGCTAAATATATTGACTGGTCTTTTATAACTCTACCAATTAGAGGTGTTCCGTTTTCATCAAGCTCCTGTGCATCGAATTGAATTATATATTGGTCGCCATCTGCGGTTTGTACATCTTCCCTTTCTGCGTTGTAAAAAAGAATTCTATTTATTTCATCTTGAATCTCTTCTTCGCTTACTTTATGAACAAGTTTTTCAAATTCCATACCCTTATAGTTTTTCAATTCAAAATCTGGAGTTATCTCATACTTGATTTTAAATGTTACGGATTCTCCTTTTTTGTAGTCCATATCCACAAGGGCAGGGGTTCCAATGAAGTTTATGTTTTGTTCTTCAGCTGTTTTCTGGAATGAATCGTTCGCAATTTTTTCCAATGACTCATATTCAATACCTTCCCCATAAATTTTTTTAATCATATCGAGTGGGGCTTTCCCTTTACGGAAACCGGGTAATTCAATTTTTTTCTGGTATTCTCTATAAGCTTTTTCAAAATATGGTTCGAGTTCACTTTGAGTATATTTTATCTCAATTTCTTTTTCAGAGTCAGTTATGTCTTTAATTGTATATTCCAATTTTTTCCTTTCTAATTTTTAAAATTTTGGGAGTGGGCGAAGGGGGAGTTGAACCCCCACCCTTACTCAGGACTAGATCCTAAGTCTAGCGCGTCTGCCAGTTCCGCCATTCGCCCAAAATTTAAGATTTTTGTTGATTTAACTTAACTAATATAAGCTTTTTTAAATAAACTTCAAAGAGGTTTATTTTTGAATTTTTTACTCCTGTATTCTACACTAGTTGTTGTATGAATACCTCCTCTTATAGAGTAATCTGCTGTTACTGACATCCATTTTGGTTTACAACAATTAACAAGATCTTTAAGGATTCTATTAACAGCATGTTCCTGGTAAATTCCAACATTTCGGTACGACATCAAATAATATTTTAATGACCTTAACTCGATACAAAGTTTATCAGGGATGTAATGGATTTCAATTCTTGCAAAATCAGGTAAACCTGACCAAGGACATACAGCTGTAAATTCATCTGTATCTATATCAATTATTATGTCTCTTTCAGGATATTCGTAAGGGAAAGTATCCAGCACATTTACATCTATTGTATCTACGCTTTGAGTATCATAACGACGGTCAAGAGCTTGAGGTGATTTTTTATTCTCTTTTTGTTTCATATTGATATGCCATTCCTTTTAATAGATTTATTCTTTTCTGTATTGGTGGATGTGTGGCAAAAAGATCAGCTAAAAAACCTTCTTTGTTATTCACATTTAAATTTAATGGATCTACAATACATAGATGAGCAGCTCCTTTTTTTATAGATCTTGTTGGTTCAGATGCTTTGTTTAATTTTTCAAGTGCAGAAGCAAGAGCAAGTGGATTGCGTGTCAATTCAGCAGCTGTGGCATCTGCATAATATTCACGCTGTCTGGAAATTGCCATGGCAAGAAGCCGACTTATTATTGGTGCTAAGATTATACCAATTATCCATAGTATCATCAAAATAATAGCAATCGGTCCGGAGCTTGAACTGCGTGATCTTTTTGAACTTCTTCCTGCAGCACCGAACCTTAAACCTCTTATTGCAAAATCGGATAATAATACAACTGCTCCAATCAAAGCTGCAACAATTGTCATTAATCTTATATCATAATTCCGGATGTGTCCTATTTCGTGAGCTACGACAGCTTGAAGTTCATCCCTATTTAGAGTTTTTAAAAGCCCTTCAGTTACCGCAATATAGGAGTTTGCTGGATTATTTCCGGTTGCAAAAGCATTTGGATCTGGATCAGGAACTATATAAATTTTTGGCATTGGTAATCCTGATGCGATTTTCATTTCCTCCACAACATTTTTTAATGTAATATGTTCTTGTGCAGTTTCGTTTATTGGATATGCACCTGTAGAATTTAGCACTGCTTTAGCACCGTTACTTAAACCATTGAAAGCTAGTAAAGTTCCAATTACTAAAGCAGCTAAAGTAGCTAGCGGAATACCTGTATTCTCGAAGAATATTCCTAATGGATCATTCCCAAAATAGAATAGATCAAAACCATATCCTAGGAAAATAAAAAACAGGATAAAAGCAAGCATTATTAAAAAAGTAAAAAGTTTATTTCGCCTTTGTTGTTCGTAGATATTTGGAAAATTATTTATCGCCATCGATTATTTTTTGATCGAGAGATCTACTTTGGGTACTTTTCTTTCTTCTTCTGCAGTTACTTCAAATAGTTCAGCTCTTTTAAAATTGAACATTCGAGCAATGATGTTTGCTGGAAATACCTCTTGAGCTATATTAAATTTCATTGCAATATCGTTATAAAATTGTCGAGCAAAGCTGATCTTGTTTTCTGTAGATGTCAGTTCCTCTTGAAGTCGTAATACATTTTCGTTTGCTTTTAAGTTTGGATAATTTTCAAATAGTGCAAACAAGCGTGTTAGCACCGAACTAAGTTCTCCTTCTTTAACTGCTGCATCTTTTACACCTTTTGCGTTAACTGCTGCATTTCTAGCTTCAATTACTTTTGAGAGTGTATCCTGCTCATATTGCATATAACCTTTTACTGTTTCTACAAGGTTTGGGATTAGATCATGCCTACGTTTCAATTGAACATCAATTTGCTTCCACCCATTCTCAACTTGATTCCTGAGGGTTATAAGAGAATTGTACTTTAAAATGATATATCCTATAATAATAACAATTAATAAAAGTATTATGAAAAGTGTCATATTATTGCTCCGTTTATTATTGATTTTGTTAAAATTAATTAAATAAATGCATTTATGCAAAAAAGTAAAAAAGTTTGTTTTTATTGTTTTTTTGCATTAAATTAAACTCACAGATTTCTGATTTTAAGGCTCAAAGTTATCCATTTATTAAGTTAGCTATGTGATAGAATTACAAATCTTGATTTTAAGTTAGAACTCTACTATATTAAAGCAAATTTTATAATAATTTGGGCAAAAAAAAAGAATCAAAACTATGATAGCTAATACAACAATATTAAATCAAAAACATGATTCAGGAATAATTGAAGCTATGCAATTCTTAAGAAATGTTCCAATATTTTCGGATATAGACGAAAATGAGTTAATCCAAATTGCCAGAGTCGGAGTCAGGAAAAAGTACAAACGGGGTAATGTTATTTTACTTGAAGAAGAAATTGGTGCTGCACTATTTGTAATTATCTCTGGTAAAGTTAAAATTATTAGAAGTGATGAAGATGGAAGGGAAGTTATCCTCTCAATTTTAGGAGAGAACGACTTTTTTGGTGAGATGGCTTTGCTTGATGGTTTAGCACGTTCTGCAAGTGTTGTTGCAATCACCAAATCTGAGTTATTCATGATTCATAGGAGAGACTTCCTAAAGCTTCTTAACGATTATCCAGCAGTTGGAATTTCATTATTGAAAGAATTAACAATGCGACTGAGAAAAGCAGATACTCAAATAAAGAGTTTATCCTTAAAAGATGCTACAGGTCGAGTAGCTAATGTGATCCTTCAGCTTGCAGATGATATAGGAAAAATTCGGAAGGGGCGTGTCGAAATTGATCAACTTCCACTACAACAGGATCTTGCAAATATGGCTGGAACCTCTCGCGAAACAATTTCAAGAGTAGTACATATGTTTATTCGTAAGGGGCATCTTGAACTTCAAGGTGATAAACTTATTATAAACGACTACGAAAAATTTAAGAGTTTATACCTTTAAATACTGTTGATTATAGGGAGGAACTATGAATCCGGAAAATTCATCAAATTTAATTGTTGATCTTCACCTGCACACAAATTATTCAGATGGAAAACTTACTCCAATTGAACTTCTTGAAAAAGTAAAACAACTAAATATTCAGTGTGTTGGAATTGTTGATCATGATAATGTAGATGGATTAGATGAAGCAATTGAATATGCAAAAAAATTAAATATAGAATTAGTACCAGGTGTCGAATTAAGTACTTCTATTGGTGATATTGATGTTCATATACTTGGTTATTTTATAGATTATAAAAACAAGATTTTACTTGAACACCTGCAGATTTTTAAAGAAGAAAGAATCAAAAGAGCACGAAGAATTATTGATAAGTTACATAAGCTGAATATACCTATTGAGTTTGAATCTATAATCGAGAAGACTAAAAATTCAGCACTTGGTAGACCACACATTGCCAATGCTATGGTTGAAAATGGTTATGTTAGTTCCTATCAGGAAGCTTTTGATAATTATATCAGAAATGGTGGTCCAGCTTATGAAGCAAAATATACCTTTTCACCTAAACAAGCTATCAAATTAATTAATCAGTGTGGTGGTTTATCATTCATTGCACACCCAAGTGCTTATTTAGAAGATAATGTAATATCTCAGCTAATAGAATTAGGTATAGATGGAATCGAAATTATTCATCCAAGTCATACACCTTCAGTTGTTGAAATGCTTCATAAAACCGCATCTGAATATTTTTTACTTGAAAGCGGCGGCTCAGATTACCATGGAGGATTAAGAGGTGATGAAGAAGCTGTTGGAAAATATACAATTCCTTACAAATATGTAAGCGCTATGAAAAAAAGATTATATCTTTCACAATAAATATTTTAAAGAGGAAATTATGAATACCATAAGTGGAAACTTAAATGCAAAAGGTTTTAAAATTGCAATAATTGTTAGCAGATTTAATGAATTTATTACGAATCGTTTACTTGATGGCGCTCTGGATTGTCTGCAAAGGCATGAAGCAAACTTAAATGACATAACCACAATTTATTGTCCAGGCGCATTCGAAATTCCACAAGTCGCTCAAAAAGTTCTAAGTTCAAACAATTATGATGCAGTGATTTGTCTGGGTTGTGTCATAAAAGGTGATACACCACATTTTGATTATATTGCTGCAGAAGTTACTAAAGGAATTGCGCAATTAAGTTTAACATCTGAAATACCAATTACATTAGGAGTTTTAACTACTGAAACACTTGAACAAGCAATTGAACGCGCTGGCTCCAAAAGTGGCAATAAAGGCTGGGATGCAGCTCTTAGTGCAATCGAGCTTATGAACTTATACAAATCTTTTCCTAAGAAAAAAAGTAAATGAGACTGATTTCTCTTCTAATTTTATTTATACAAGTTTCAATTCAACTTATCGCACAACCTGGTGAATGGCAAGCTTACACCTCAAAAAATAATATCAATGATATTTTTTTTAAAAATGGCAAATTGTGGACTGCAACAACAGGTGGTGTATTTTATTATGATACTTTGACTAAATCTTTTGGGGAGTTTACTACATTAAATGGGTTAAAATCAACATTTATTTCAAGTGTTTTCATAGATGAACAGGGGGATATATGGATAGGAGCACAAAACGGTTATCTTCATTATCTGAAAAATAATAAAAAATGGATTTATTTTAATGATATCTATTTCAGCTCAGAAATTAATAAAGATATTAACAGTTTTCTACAATATAAAGATACTATGTATATATGCTCAGAAATTGGATTACATACTTTGCTAATTGAAGAGGGACAATTCAGCGACAGTTATGTAAAATTTGGAATATCTCCGCAAATAAATGGAAAAGTTAATTCTGTCCTTATATTAAATGATACGATATGGGTTGCAACAAAATCTGGTATTGCGCAATCAATTCGTTCATATCCCAATCTTCTGTCACCAGAAGTATGGAAGGTTTATACTACATTACATGGACTTCCCAGTGATAATGTAATTAGTATTTTTATTATTAGAGGTGAGATTTATGCGGCTACAACTAACGGCTTAGCGAAATTTAATGGTGCGAACTGGACTCCTATTTTCGAAACATATGGAAAGAAAATCATTGATATAGATGTTATTAAAGATACTATTTTCTTTGTAACTAGTTCTGAACTATACAAAATGAGTGATTATAGTTTAAATCTAATATCAAATAATTTTCAATCTAAATTAAAATCACTGAAAGTTACGGAAGAGGATATTTTTATTGGAACAGAAGATTTTGGAATAATATGTATACAGGATACATCACGATTTTCAATATTACCTGATTGTCCACCAACAAATAATCTAATCGGTTTAGCAGTAGATGGAAATGGTGTCTTATGGGCTGGAACAGGAACTGCAAATGGAAAAGGTTTTATAAGATTTGAAAATAATTCATGGTATCAATACAATTATACAAATTATCCAATACTTGGCAGTCCAAATTATTATAAAGCAAATATTGGAATGAATAATGTAAAATGGATTAATGGTTGGGGACCAGGTATTGCACTCGTTGGAGCTGATAATGAGATCAAAAAAGTATTAAATACAAAAAATGGGCTACCATCCTCTGTTGTTTCTGATCCGAATTATGTTGTATGTTCTGGGGCAGTCACTGATAATAATGGTAGAGTATGGATAAGCATTTTCAATGAAAGAAAAGACACCGTCCTTGTTATATTTAACCCCGATTCAAGTTTGGAATATTTAATCTCTCCTTTATCCTTTATATCAACTGGAATTACTATAGACCATTATGGCACAAAATGGTTCTGGACTGGAAGAAACGGAGGTGGTATATTTTTCTATAATGAAAAAGATACAATTCGCGGTATGCAACCAGGAACAAGATGGGGTAGGGTGACTAAATCTAATGGACTTAATAGTGATAATGTGTCAGTTATTGCTGTAGATCGAAATGGTGAAATATGGGTTGGTACTATGGATGCTGGAATTAACATAATTTATGATGCTACAAACCCGCTTAACAGAATTGCTGTATATAGTCCCCTTCGTGGTCAAAAGATAAACGATATTTTAGTTGACCCATTAAACCAAAAATGGGTTGCTACCTCCCTGGGAGTTTATGTTTTAAATCCAGATGGAACTGCTATTCTTCAACAATACACATTTGAGAACACAAACGGTAAACTTCTTGATAATAATGTAATTTCAATTGCTATGAATAATAATGATGGAACTATTTATTTCGGAACAGAAAAAGGTTTGTCAGTTTTAAAAACTTATTCTATAACTCCAGTGCAAAATTTCACTGAATTAAAAATTTCTCCAAATCCTTTTATTATAAATTCTCATAATCAAATTTTCATTGATGGTCTTGTAGAAAAGAGTTCTATAAAGATTATTTCTTCAAGTGGTGAATTAATTAGAAATCTGGAATCTCCAGGTGGACGCTTAGCTTCGTGGGACGGTTGTGATTTGAATGGTAATAAAGTTTCAAGCGGAATTTATATCATAATTGCATCCGCAGATGATGAAAGTAAAATTGGTTTAGGTAAAATCGCAGTAATTAAATAAATTGTGTAGTGATAAACAATATAGTTACAGCCGTTATAATCAATTTTCAAACTCCAGAACTTACAGAATATGCTGTAAGATCCTTGAAGAATTTCTACCCCGATCTAAAACTAATTTTGATAGATAATGGTTCAAGAGATAATTCTTCCGATAAATTAAAAACATTAGTTAACCAATTTAATTACATTGACTTTATTTCTAATAGAAAAAATATACACCACGGGCCTGCAATGCATCAAGCAATTCTACACTCGGATACAGATTATATACTATTTTTAGATTCTGATTGTAGAGTTCTTAAAGGTGGTTTTATTGAAGAGATGCTAAGTATTTTAAAGGAGAAGGATTCTAATTATGCTATCGGTGAGATTATTTATATGAATAAGCGTGGTTTTCCTATAAAGAATAAAACTTCAGGTTTTCCATATATCAGGCCGGTTTGTATGATGCTCAAGCGTAAGCATTATCTAATGTTGAAACCATTTCAGAAACATGGTGCACCATGTCTTGATAACATGAAAAATGCATTAGAAAATGGCTTGCTTTTAAAGAATTTTGATATAAATAGTTTTATTTATCATCTTGGTAGAGGAACAGCTTCAAAATACGGTTATAATTTAGGAATTTTTGGGAAATTGAACTATTTACTGAATAAATTAAAACTGTGACTTGACAATCTCAAAAACTTTTAATATATTTGAGTTGAAATTTTATAAAATTAAAAAGGATTTGAACATATCGTAAAATTGTTAAAGGTTTGATTTTACTGATGTCAGTTTCTATTACAACTGACTATTTTATAGTTTTAAGTGACCTTTAACATTGTGCGATATGGTAATTTTCTAAGACCGAATGTTAAAGGTAAAAACATTCGGTTTTTTATTTATAACGAAATTTAAAAATGGAAAAATATTTTAAAATTGTATCGCTTTTATTCTTCTTAGCGCTGATCGCTAATTCTCAGGCGCAGGATATAATTATTATAGAAAATAATGAGTCCGTAATAATATTTGAATATATACCCAATTATAAAGAAAATGTATCCTTTAACCTTGAAGGAGAGCAATATACCGAATTTTTATTTGAAGGCTTTATTTCTGAAACTGTTTATAAACCAGGTAGTCCAGACTTAAAATTTAGATTAATACCTGTTCGATTACCTGGACTTGAAAATTTAAGGATTGATATATTAGATGTTGAATTTGAGATTATAGATCGAGTCAAAATACCACCAGTGAAAACTTTTTATAAAGAGGAATCTGAGTTTTTAGTTTCTAAATATATTGTTAATTCAGATGAATATAGAATTAACAAATTCATTCCTGAAAAATTTGTCACACTGATAGATTTGGGTAGTGTACGTGGGGCGGGATTTGGCAATGTTAAAATATACCCAGTTCAATATAATCCTTTATTAGGTCAGGTGAAAAAATATAAAAAAATCAAAATTAAATTAAGTTTCGGTTCAAGAGAATTTGCGACATCTCACTTAAAAGAAGATCAAATGTTGAATGATATTGGAATAAATTATGATGTTGCAAAGAACTGGTTTGCCACTCAAGCATATTCAAAAAAATCTCAACAAATTAATAGTGTTCTCTCGACCGGAATATGGTATCGTTTTAAAATTAGAGAAAATGGAATTTACAAACTCACTGGTTCACAATTATTACAAATTGGGATTCCTTCAAATACTGATCCTAAAACTATAAAAATATATAATAATGGTGGATATGAACCCTCATTCTCTCCCACTGACTTTATTCCAGATGATTTGATAGAAAATGCTGTATATGTTAAAGACATAGGTAACCAAAATTCACTGGATGCTGATGATTATATTCTATTTTATGGTAAAGGAACAAGTGGATGGAAGTATAATGTCTCCACTAAATCTTATTCTCATTACATCCACCATTTTTCAGATGATAATGTTTACTGGCTTACTTTTGGTGGCGATATTGGTAAGAAAATGAATAATATCCAGTCATTGAATATACCAGATTATTTTCAGCCAACAACTGTTTTGGGTAAAGTGTTCAGGGAAGATGATAAAGTTAACATTCTTGGTTCTGGTATTGAATGGTTAGGACAACCTTTTAGTGTTGAAAACACGATTACTTATGTTGTCCCTTTGCCTGCGTTAAATAATCAAGAAAAAATCGAATATAAGATTCAACTTGCAGCACGTGCTCACTTACAAAAATCTTACTTTACTGTATATGAACATAATCAATTTATTGGTAGTGTTGATATTGCAAGTACCTTTATAGGCAGTTACAGTGATCCTCAAGCTAAGTTTGCACAATTAAAAGCATCTTTGTTCCCAAACTTTACCGAACCAAGAAGTGAATTAAAATTCAAATTCACAAGCAATAATCCATCAGGTATTGGTTATCTCGATTGGTATGAGATATTTTATAGTCGGAATCTAATAGCACAGAATGATATTTTTGATTTTCATACTCATGATACAAATACAGTTTTGAAATATAGAATTGAAGGATTCTCATCTAATGATATACAGGTTTTTGATGTAACTGACTTTGAAAACGTAAATTTAATAACAACTTCAGATATTGTTGGTAATGCGATTACATTTTTAATTCAGGGTATCGCAGGTGCACCAAGGGAAATATTTGTTGTTGGTAAAAATGGTTATAAAAATGTTGCTGATATTGTAAAGGTCAATAATCAGAATATTCATGGTGCTGTAACTTCAGGTGAACAGAAAGAATTCATAATAATTACACATGCAGATTTTAAAAGTGCAGCAAATAAATTAAAAAATCATCGTGAGAGTTTTGAAAAGAATAAAATGAAAACCCTTGTGGTGGATGTTGAAGAAGTTTATAATGAATTTGGAGGTGGTATTCCTTCTCCCATGGCAATACGAAATTTTCTAAAGTATGCATATAATTCAATACCAAATAATTCGCTAAAGTATGTTTTGTTATTAGGTGATGGTGATTTTGACTATAAAAGGATTTTAACATCAGCTTATCCAAATTGGATACCACCTTGGGAAACACCAGAGTCTTTTATAGATATAGATTCTTACCCGTCAGACGATAATTATGTAATCTTTGATAATACGAACAGAGTTTCACTTGCAATTGGTAGATTAGCTGTAAGATCAAATTCGGAAGCGAATGCTCTAATAGATAAAATAATAGATTATGAAAAAAACCCTAAGTTTGAACCATGGAAAATGAGAGTAACTTATGTGGGTGACGACGATTTAGCTGGACCTGGTGAAAATGATGGAATATTTCATACAGCTCAAGCAGAAGATGTTGCGGCTGTTACTCCGAATTCAATTGAGAAAAGAAAAATTTATTTAGGTGCTTACCCAACGGTCCTAACTGCTACAGGTCGCCGTAAACCAACTGTTAATGAAGCTATCGTAAATCAAATAAATCAAGGTACACTGGTAATCAACTTTTCTGGACATGGTAATCCAAGGCTTTGGACGCATGAGCAGGTTTTTGTGAGGGAAACGGATTTCCAATTGCTTAAAAACACTAGTAAGTATTTTTACCTTATTGCTGCAACCTGTAACTTTTCACAATTCGACGGAACAGGTGACCAAAGTGGTGGGGAAATTTTAGTCAATTATCCAAATTCTGGTGCTATAGGTGTTTTCTCTGCAACCAGAGCTGTTTATGCTGCTCCTAATAGACAGATGAACATCGAACTCTTCAGACAAATTTTTAAGTTAAATTTGGATGGAAGTATTCAGGCTTCCAGACTTGGAGATGGTATATTTAGAACTAAACAAGTTTACAAAACTGATAATGATAAAAAATATTTTCTACTTGGTGATCCATCAACTCGTTTAGCTTTACCAGAATTGTATTCTTCTATAGACTCAATTAATAGTTTAGCAACTAGCACTGTAGTTTCTTTAAAGGCTTTACAAAAAGTTCAATTGTCAGGGAGTGTGAATACTTCTGATCCAAATTTTTCTGCAAAGGCTCAAATTGTTGTATATGATGCAAGTAAAAAAATAACACTGAAAGATTGGTATAATTTTACTTATATAGTTCCCGGTGGAGTAATTTTTAATGGTCAAAGTTCAATTTCAAACGGTAAATTTAATACAAACTTTATAATTCCAAAAGATATTTCATATGATACCCTGAATGGTAGAATCACAGTTTACTTTTCGAATCAGCAAGCGGACGGGATGGGCTTTACAGAAAATTTTAGAATTAATGGTACAGATACAACAGCAACTTTAGACAATGAAGGTCCTGAAATTGCAATATATTTTGGTGATAGAAAATTCAGACCAGGTGATATAGTTTCTGAATCTCCATTGTTAATAGTAGACTTGAAAGATGAATCTGGAATAAATTCTACAGGATCTGGAATTGGTCATCGCATTGAGGCTTGGTTAGATGATCAGACCGAAAGTATAAATCTGAATCCATACTATTCGAGTAAACTTGATAGTTATCAGGAAGGGACTGTTGAGTATCAGTTTGGGAAATTAAGTACAGGCTCGCATAAAATAAAGATCAGAGCATGGGATGTTTATAACAACGCATCTATAAATTCGACAATATTTAATGTCGTTACTGGGCAAGGGCTCACTATAACTGATGTATATAATTTCCCAAATCCTTTTTCAGAAAATACTTACTTTACATTTTATCAAAATCAAATTGTACCTGTGGATGTTGAAATAAAAATATATTCCGTAGCTGGTAGATTATTAAATTTTATTCGAAAATATGGTGTTCAGCAAAATTATGTGAGAATTGAATGGGATGGTAGAGATAGAGAAGGTGAAAAATTGGCTAATGGGATCTATTTATATAAAGTTATAGTCAAAACTCAAGACGGTAGATTTTCAAGTGAAGCTATTCAAAAATTGTCTATTATGAGATAGGAAAATTTTGCTAATAATAAATAAAGATTTTAAATTTAATAACAATGTGTCAAATTAAAAGGATAAAATTATGAAACACTTATCAATCAAAGCAATATTTCTAGTAATTATTGCATTTTACATTATTTTGAGTGATGGAGTTTATTCACAAGGTGAATCTGCAGTACCATTTCTGTTAATTGCACCAAATTCAAGGGCAAGTGGTATGGGTGAATCAGGTACTGGTATCGCTGATGATGCTTCTGCAATTTTCTGGAATCCAGCTGGCCTGGCTTTCCAAACAGGTCAGGAAGTTAGTTTAACTCATGCTAACTGGTTACCTCAATTTGCTATGTCGGATCTTTTCTATGAATATTTGGGTTATAAGGGTTCGTTTGATGCACTTGGTGGTACTATCGGTGCAAATATTATATATCTGAATTTAGGGGAATTTATTAAAACTTTATCAAGTGGTCCTGAAGAAGTTGGAAGATTTAAAGCATATGAATTTGCAATTACTGCTGGTTATGCTACCAAAGTTATGGAAAATTTGGGATTAGGTGTAAACTTACGGTTTATCCGCAGTGCACTTGCACCTTTTGGTACAGAAGAAGAACAGGGTAAAGGAATTGCAAATACTTTCAGCTTTGACATCGCTGCTCTTTATAAACAACCATTACTTGAAGGTGAATTTTTATCTGATATGAATATCGGTATAAATCTTGCAAATTTAGGTCCGAAAGTAGTTTATATCGACGAAGCACAAGCTGACCCTCTCCCAACAAATTTACGACTTGGTTTGGGGTTTAATGTGCTAAAAAGTGAATATAATAATATTATGGCAAACATAGATTTCCAAAGGACACTCGTAAGGCGCTATGCCGATGGAACATCAGATAATGCTTTCAAAGCTATATTTTCTGCTTGGGGTGATGGCTCTGGTTTGAGAAAAGTTACAATCGGTACCGGTCTTGAATACTGGTATGGTTCACCTAAACTTGTTGCAATTAGATTTGGATATTTTTATGAAGATCCCAGTTTTGGAAATCGGAAATTCTTAACATTTGGTGCTGGTATCAGATACGATATTTACGGATTCGACTTCAGTTATCTTTCAGCAATTGAAGAAAATCATCCACTCTCAGAAACATTAAGATTTACGCTATTAATTAACTGGGGTTTTCTAAACTAATATACCTTTAATCCATCACTATAATGAAAACTAATTTCCTGTTAGCAATTATAATTGCCATACTCTGTTCTTATATTTCTTCATCACAGATACTGTATGATATGGATCATTCCCTTAATAGTTTCCCTGGGGATGATTCTTATCATAAAGACATTTTTAAAGTTTCGGGAATTGAAACCGTAAAAGTTCTTGCTGTAATGGTTGAATTTGTTGAGGATAACGATGAAAGAACTACCGGGAATGGCAAGTTTGATCTCTCTGCTCCTGACTCCATAATTGATTCTCCTCCACGAGACAAAAAATATTTTGAAGATCATCTGCTATTTCTCAAAAATTACTGGTTTAAAGCTACAAATGGTAGAATAATTATACAATACAATGTGCTAGACAGTGTATTTCAACTTCCGAACCAGATGAAACATTACAGTCCACCTAAAAAAAGTACTACTTTTTCTGAAATTGGTTATCTTATTAATGATACCTGGAGAATTGTGGATTCGCTGTATCCAAATTTCCCTTTTGAGGATTATAATGCTTTTATAATATTTCATGCAGGTGCTGGAAGGGATGTGGATCTAACAAGCATCTATGGATATGATCCAACGCCATACGACATTCCAACACTTTTTATGAATATTAATAATCTAAAACAGATTTTTGGTTACGATTATCGTGGCGTTCCTGTTAACAATGGTAATTATTTTATTCAAAATAGTTTAATAATCCCGGAAACTGAAAATCGTAAACTATCTACTATTGGTGGTTCAACGCTACTTCAGTTAAGTATTAATGGGATTCTCACAGGAACATTTGGGAGTTATCTCGGTTTACCAGATTTGTTCAACACAAAGACTGGTCGAACTGCGATTGGAAGGTTCGGATTGATGGATGGTCAATCTATGTTTAGTTGGAATGGTTTATTTCCACCTGAACCATCTGCATGGGAAAAGTATTTTTTAGATAGAAGATATAATCTGGGGTTTATTAAAGTAGTTGAAGTTGAATCGAGTACCGTGTTAAATTTGCCAGCAGTTGGATTTTCGGAAATTGATACTATATACAAGGTGCGTATAAATTCTAATGAGTATTATCTAATAGAGAATAGAAATCGTGATGCAAATAGAGATGGTGCTAATGTGAGCTTCGTCCATAATGGGATTATAATTCAGAAGAAATTCCAATATGATACAGATAAATTTAATTATCTTAACCAGGGCGAAATTTTTGGGACTGTTATCGATATTGATGAGCCTGATTGGAGTTTGCCTGGTGGAGTTACAAAGGATGGGAGATTTTTTGACGGTGGCATTTTAATATGGCATATTGATGAAGATGTAATAGAGAAAAATTTTGCTACTAATACAGTAAACGCAGATCCTAAACGCAGAGGCGTTGATCTTGAAGAAGCTGATGGCTCTCAGGATATTGGTCAATCCTATGGATTCTTAAGTCCTGGATCAGGCAGTGAGGATGGTACAAGCCTGGATTTTTGGTTTTTAGGAAATTCAGCTCCAGTCTATAAGAACGAATTTTCATACAGAACATTTCCGAATACTTTAAGTAACGACTTTTCGCAAACCCATATTACTATTAGAAATTTTACGGAAAGATCGCCACGGATGACAGCTGAAGTTATAATTGGTGACGATATAATTAAACCGATTACTGGTTTTCCAATATCTATTAATTTTAACTATGCATCGCAACCACCACAAATTTTGAATGGGAAAATTTATATTTCGAATGGAGATTCTGTATTTGCCTTTTTATTAGATGGAAGAAGTGCTACACGAAATCCGAATGGTTTATTCTATCCAGCTGGTGGTAAGTTCCCTTTAAGTTCATTTGAATCTAATAATTTTGTACTTGTATCAGATAGTACAATTTTTATTCTAAGAGTAGAAGATTATAATTCAGATCAAGTTTTTGATTCGATTTATGTAATATATGAATATAATACAAACTCGAAAATTACTACAACAACTTCAGTTTTACTTTCGCCTTCTTTAACTACACCAGTTATTATTTATGCTGGTGATGAAGATGGAAATTTTCATATAATTCGGAACACTTTGAGGTCCTTTGTAGGTGTAAAACAAAAAGTTAGCGGTTTCGAAGTCAGCGACATTTCAATCATTGATGATAATATATTAATTGCTACGAGTGATTCACTAAAAATCTATTCTCGAAATATTGGGTTTAAACTGCCCTATGTATCTAATAAATGGAATTTGGTTTCCGGAAAACGCAGTTTAAATCACAATGAATTTACGGTTGCATTTGAAAGAGGTGGTAATGATCTCATAATTTATGACATAGTTAGTAACACAGCTAAATCTATTCGAATATCTGAAGGCAGTATTATTGGCTCAGTTGTGTCAGATGTTGATAAGAATAATACGCGTGATATTGTTCTTACTGCAGGTAGAAAATTGTATGCTTTTAATTACGAAGGTTTCTTATTAGATCATTTTCCGGTAATCTTACCTGATACTGCCATTAGTTCGCCTGTTGTTGCTGATATTGATGGCGATGATATTTTAGACATTCTTGTTGTTTGTAAAAATAATTCTTTGGTAGCGTATACTGTTAATGGAAAGCTGGTTACTGGATTTCCAATTTCAATAAGCAGTGGTAATGAAAGTCATTTATGTCTTACGAGCGAAGAAAATGAAACAGGTGCAGTTTTGATTTCGGCCAATTCTGATGGCGAGATATATGGATGGAGATTGCCATTGACTAAATCGGTTATGTGGGGAAGTTATAAGAAAAATATACAACACACTGGATTTGATGACTCAGAGTTAAGTGGCTCACCAATTAGTGATTATTTTCCAGCAAATCGGGCTTATAATTGGCCTAATCCTGTATATGCTAATGAAACAAATATCCGCTTTTATGTTAGCGAAAATTCTTCAGTTACAATCAAAATATTTGATATTTCTGGAATACTTGTTGATGAAATTAAAACATCTGCCACAGGTGGTATTGATAATGAAGTCGTTTGGAATGTTTCGAACATCCAAAGTGGAATTTATTATGCACACATAAATGTGGAAAGTGGTTCAAACAAAAGTTCTACTTTAATAAAAATTGCTGTTATAAAATAAATATGTTCATGAAAATATTGTTCTTTTTATTTGTAATGACTTTTCTTAGCTGCAGGGAAATAATACCAGTCGAAGAAGAGCAAAATATTATAGGCTATCAAATTAATGGTTTTGTAACAGATGCAAGTGGTAATCCAATAGAAAGTGTTAAGGTTTACCTATCTTATGATAAAGTGAAGATTTCCTCAATTCCTATGGATACTGTAGCCTTGTATATTTCAGATCCCAATATTCACGTCACAGTTGATGTTTTTAATATTAATAATGAATTTGTAGCAAATATATTTACGGGTAAATTGCCAGTTGGAGTTGTTGAGAGATTCAATTGGGATGGCAGAATTGATTCAAATATTTTTGCACCTTCAGGTTATTATAAGATAGTAATTTATTTTAATAATCAATTTGTTAAAGAATATCCAATTCTTGTAGAAGGTAATAAAACTGCAGAAACCAATAAAAAGGGTGAGTTTTTTATTCTAAATAAAAATCTACCTATTGGAAAAATTTACGATAGATATGATAGCTTAAAAAAATACATTGGCACATATAAAATAATTGAAACTGTATTACTTGAACTTGAATATAAAGGTGTATACAAAAGAGGTTATATAAGTCTTGATTATAATAAAATAACAAAAGTTAGTATTACTCTTTAAGAATGAAATTGATGAATAAAATTGGATTAATAATATTGATGTTATTAAGTGGAATTATTCTAGCTCAGGACGAAGCACCGCATTCTGAACTAGAATGGTTTACTATAGAAACAGAACATTTTTATGTACATTATCATAGAGGTGCTGAAAGAACTGCGCAACTTACAGCTAAGATTGCGGAAGAAATTTATAGTCCAGTTACTTCTTTATATAATCATAAACCTGACCAAAAAGTATCCTGGATAATAAAAGATTATGATGATTATTCAAACGGGGCAACATATTTTTATGATAATAAGATCGAAATCTGGGCAACTTCTATGGATTTTGATCTTCGAGGAACTCATAACTGGCTGCGTAATGTAATCACTCACGAGTTTACTCATATAATACAAATTCAAACATCAATGAAGTTTGGGAGGAGAGTACCTGCTTTTTATTTCCAGTGGTTAGGTTATGAAGCAGAACGCAGACCCGATGTTTTGTATGGTTATCCAAATGTAATAGTTTCCTATCCAATCTCAGGATTTGTAGTACCAGCATGGTTTGCAGAAGGTACTGCTCAATTTAATCGCGCTGAATTGGAATATGATTTCTGGGATACACATCGTGATATGATTCTCAGAATGTATGCTCTAGATGGTAATATGCTCAGCTGGGAAGAAATGTCAGTCTTTGGTAAAACAAGTTTGGGTAATGAATCCTCATATAATACAGGATTTGCTTTGGTTAGTTATATTGCGAATAAATATGGCGCCAATAAAGTGGTTGAGATTTCCAGAAATTTATCTTCATTGACCGAATACAGCATTGATGGTGCTATAAAACGTGCAATAGGTATTAATGGGAAAACTTTATATAATGAATGGCGGAGAAGTTTAGAAAAGGAATATAATTCAAAGGTTGAATCCATACGAAAAAATTTAGTTGAAGGAGAAAGAATTGCCGATGTTGGCTTTGGGAATTTTTATCCTACATTCTCCCCTGATGGTAAAAAAATTGCTTATGTTTCGAATAAAGAAGCTGATTATTTTTTCTTATCATCACTTTATATCTACGATTTAGAAACAAAGCAAGAAAAGAAATTGAAAGAAGGTGTCCGTTCGAGTTTATCCTGGTCACCGGATGGGAAAAGAATTTTCTACTCAAAAAATACGAGTGATAATAAACACTGGTCAAATGTTTACGATATTTATTGTTTTGATTTAGTGACAGAAAAGGAAAAGCGTTTAACAAGAGGTAGAAGGGCAAGTTACCCTGCAATCAGTCCAGATGGTAAGCAAATTGCATTTGTGATCAACATGGATGGTACGACTAATCTTGCTATAGCTAATTATTATGACTCGTCAAAAACACTGAGCGAAGAATTGTTATTAACAAATTTTTCAAATGGTGAACAGGTTTACAATCCAAAGTGGTCCCCAGATGGTCGAAAAATTGTCTTCGATTACTCAATTAAGGATGGAAGAGATATTGCAATAATTGATCTACAAAGTAAAGATATTGATTTTATTTTTTCAGGTCCCGAGGATGCCCGTTCTGCAATGTTTACTCTGGATGGTAAAAATCTTGTTTACTCGTCTGATGAGACTGGAATTTTCAATATCTATCAATATGATTTAGAAACGAAACAAAAGACTCAACTTACTAATGTTTTGGGTGGTGCTTTTATGCCCTCCATTAATAAGAATAATGAATTGGTATATGCATCTTATCAATCCAGTGGATATAAAATTGCTTTAATTAAGAATGCACAACCAGTAGAAAACTCTTACTATGTTAAAGAAACAAAAATAATTCCAGCTAACTTTCCTCAATTAGCCTCGGCATCTGAGAATGTTGAATTTGATTGGCGAAAACTGAATATATACGATGATTCTAAATATGATATAAAAGCAAGTCGACCATATAAAAATATTTTTACGAGTTTAACACTTGTTCCTGTATTAAGAGTTGATAATTACAATCCACGGAACAAAGGTATAGATATAATTAAGCCAGGAATATATGCTTTCTCGAGAGATGTTTTGGAGAAAGTTGGATTATTTGTAGGCGCTGCAATAAACAAGAAATTTGAACGTGACCTGTTTTTAATTTTTGATTATGCTGGTAAACTTCCACTCTTTTATCAGATTGGTTTAGAACCTAAAGCAAGTCTGGAGGTTTATAATATAACTCGTAAAGCATCATCAAAAATTACATTACCTGAAGATACGATAGGTGTTAATGTAAATTATAATTTGCTCCAAGCAGATATCGTCTTAAATCAAAAGATTTTTAAAGAAAATATTAATTGGGAATTACGTTTTGCGCATAGTCGTTATAGCGCTGGAATAGAAAGTTTCATTTTGAATATTAATGATTCTCCAGTTTTAATTCCGGGCTCAAGTGAGTTGTATTTGGTGGGTAATGTATTAAGTTCTACCATTTCATTTGAAGGTATCCAACCATCAATTACTAGTGAAATTAGTCCGCTTGGAAGAAAAGTTAAAGTTAAGTATGACTATGAGTTTAATAAATTTAACTCTGAAGGTGAATATGAGGTTAAAGATGGAATGTTATTACCAAAATATAATAGATTTAAATTTCATCGTTTAGAGTTAAAATGGAAGGAATATATCAAACTGCCAATTCGCAAACATTCTTTTGGAATTGAACTAAATTCTGGTAGCATAATTGGACCACCTGTAGATAACTTTTTTGATTTCTATATCGGTGGTTTAACAGGAATGAAAGGTTATCCTTTCTATTCCTTAGGGGGTAATGAATATTTTCACACAAACCTGACATATAGATTTCCAATATTTACAAAAATAGATTTCAGAATCCTGCATCTTTATTTTGATAAACTTTATGGATCATTTTATGGTGACATTGGTAGTGCCTGGACAGGGGGGAAATTGAAAGATGTAAAATTCAAGCGTGATGCCGGATTTGAATTAAGATTGGAATCTTTTTCCTGGTATTCCTTCCCAACAAGAGTTTTCTTTAATGCCTCATATGGTTTTGATAAATTTACAAAATCTGTTAGGGATGGAAGAGAGCTAGTTACATATGGAAAAGAATGGCACTTTTACTTTGGTGTTTTATTTGGATTTGAACTTGAATAAAAAGGATATAATATGAAATCAAAAACAATTCTATGGATAATTTTAATTTTATTCAACTACACTTTTTCAAATGATAAGAAACTTTTTACAGGCAATCCCAGTGTGGATTTGTTTAATAATCATACATTATTAAATAGTCTGCCTGCTCAAACTCAAGAGTCCGATAATAATAAATTAAAATCACCCTTTCTTGCTGGAGGTTTATCTCTTCTGATACCTGGTACAGGCGAAATATACGCAGGTAGTTACATTAAAGCTGGGTTGTTTATTGCCGTCGAAACTGCAGCATGGATTTATGCTCTGAAATACGAAAAAAAGGGTGATGATCAAACAAATTTTTTCCAGAATTACGCTGATGGTAGAACAGATTTAAAACCTTCTTGGGATTTGAGCGAACCAGATAGATATCGAACAAGATGGGATGTAATTCGGTACTATGAATGGTCGTATGCAAATAAATTGATAATAAATCCGCAAGGAGATTATTCAGAAATTTCAAATGCCATCATAAGTAATGACATAACACTACCTCCCTGGCAGAGAATTGATTGGGAGAGCTTGAATGCTCTTGAACGTGCGATTGGTAAATGGTATTCGCATACGCTGCATCATCACGGTGAACAACAATATTACGAATTAATCGGAAAATATCCTCAATACAATCAAGGTTGGTTCGATGCTGAAAATCCTAATTTTACGTATGGGGATCAAATATCTCAAGCATTTAAAGAATATTCAAAAATGCGTGGCTTAGCAAACGATTATTACTATAAAGCCAAAACAGCATTTACAGTGGTTTTAATAAATCATGTTATAAGTGCATTTGATGCTTATTTCACAACTCGTAGTTATAATTCCAAATTAAAATTTGAATCTATTATGAAAAATCAAGAAACCATTTATGGAAATATTCCAGTTGCTTTTTTAAATTTGAGTTATAACTTTTGATATGATTACTTTCTCAGATATTCAAAGTGCATACGAGCGAGTTAAACCAATCGTTCATAGAACACCAATTCTTAGATCATCAACTTTTAATAATCTTACTGGATTAAATGTTTATTTTAAGGCAGAAAATTTTCAAAAGATTGGTGCATTTAAAATTCGAGGTGCATATAACAAAATTTCTTCTTTAAGTGATGAACAGAAAAAAGCAGGTATAATTGCACATTCATCTGGTAATCACGCACAGGGAGTTGCCTTATCCTGTAAAATTCTGGGTTTGAAATCAGTGATTGTTATGCCAGAAAATTCACTGAAAAATAAAATAGAAGCAGTCAAATCCTATGGATCGGAAGTTATATTCTGCGGTGAAACTACAGATGATCGTGAAAGAAAAACATTCGCGTTAATTGAAAAATTTGGATATACATTTGTCCCTCCCTATGATGATGATTTTATAATTGCTGGACAAGGTACTACAGCACTTGAAATAATTGATGAATTAAAAGACCTGGATTATCTTTTTATTCCAATCGGTGGTGGTGGATTGATATCAGGATGTAGTATTGTTGTAAAACACTTATCACCAAAAACAAAGGTTATCGGAGTTGAAACAGAAGGTGCAAACGATTGTTATCAATCATTTAAGAATAAGGAGTTGGTAAAACTAAAATCAACTAATACAATTGCAGATGGAATGAGAACACTTTCAGTTGGTAGAAGAAATTTTGAAATTATAATGAAATATGTAGATGATATTGTTACAGTTTCAGATGGTGATTTAATTGAGATGATGAAGTTTTTTTTAGAGAGAATGAAAATTGTTGTGGAACCAACTGGCGCAGTTGCTTCAGCTGCGTTAATGAAAAATGTACTTTCATTAAAAAATAAAAATGTTTGTGCAATTATTTCTGGAGGAAACGTGGATCTGGAATTATTGAGTAATTGGATAAAAAAATAAATCGCTTTGTATTTTTGTATCTATATCTCGTCACAGTTTGCTTTTAGTATATCTTTTGAACAAGTTAATACTTACTTTTAAGGGTATATTTTGATTTTACTATTATTTGCAAATCTGCAAAAAATTGAGTAAAATATTCAGGTTATATATTAAAACTTTAGAAATTCATTATCCCTTATCCCCAGTTCTTAAATCGGAAAAATCGTTAATTAATCACAAAATAAAGAAAGGATTACCTCTATATGCATAAAAAACTTTTTATCCCTGGTCCAACCGAAGTGGCTCCTGAAGTTTTAGCCAAAATGGCTACACCTATGATTGGTCATAGAACAAAAGATGCTTCAAATTTGCAAAGAGAAATTACAGAAAAATTAAGAAAAATAATGTTCACACAGAATCCAATATTATTGTCCACAAGTTCGGGTTCTGGGCTTATGGAAGGTTCAATTCGTTCATTAACTGCAAAGCGAGCAATTGTATTTTCAGTAGGAGCTTTTGGAAATCGCTGGTTTAAAATGGCTGAAGCAAATGGAATTCCTGCAGATAAACACGAAGCTGAACCTGGTCATCCAACAACACCGGAAATTGTTGATAAGTATCTCTCCACTGGTAAGTATGATGTTATGACAATTACGCACAACGAAACAAGCACTGGTATAATGAACAATCTCGAAGAAATTGCTGAAGTAAAAAGGAAATATCCAGATGTGCTTTGGTTAGTTGATGCTGTAAGCTCACTTGCAGGTGCAAAAATAGAGGTTGACAAATTAGGAATAGATGTATGTATTACATCTACACAAAAATGTCTTGCACTTCCGCCAGGTATGGCTATCTGCTCAATAACTCCAAGAGCACTTGAATATGGAAAAAATGTAAAATATCGCGGAATGTATTTGGATTTACTTGAGCTTTATAAATATATCGAAACAAAAGATCATCAATACGCTTTTACACCTTCGCTTTCTCATATGTTTGCAATGAATTTCCAGCTTGATCGTATTCTGGCTGAGGGAATTGAGAATCGGTTTAAACGACATCAGGAGATGGCGGAATTCACACGTGCCTGGGCAAAACAACATTTCGCTCTATTCCCGGTTGAAAAATATGCATCAGTTACTTTAACAACTATTACGAACACAAAAGGAATCTCAGTAGCAAATCTAAATTCTGAATTAGGTAAATTAGGAATGCAAATCTCTAACGGTTATGGAGATTTAAAAGAAAAAACATTCCGAATTGCTCATATGGGTGAGCTAACTTTAAACGATATTAAAGAAGTTACACAAGCAATCGAAAAAATATTACCAAACTTAAAGTGAGGGTATTATGAATATTTTAGTAAGTGATGGAATAGAAGATATTGGTAAAAAATTACTAACAGAAGCGGGACACAATGTAATTGATAAAAAGTTTACTCCAGATGAATTGTTGAAAGAAATTCCTAACTATGAGGCTATAATTGTCCGATCTGCAACTAAAGTTACAAAAGAGGTTATAGATGCGGGTAAAAAATTAAAAGTGATTGCCCGTGGTGGTGTAGGACTTGATAACATTGATGTTGCCTATGCTGAAAGTAAAGGCATAAAAGTTTTAAACACGCCTGGTGCATCAGCAATTTCAGTAGCTGAACTTGCAATTGCTCATATGTTTGCTCTTTGCAGATTTCTACATGTTTCAACTTCTGAAATGCGTAATTTAAAATGGCCCAAAAAAGAATACTCTAAAGGTGTTGAACTGACAGGTAAAACTTTAGGAATATTTGGGTTGGGAAATATTGGAAGGGAAGTTGCAAAACGTGCAATTGGATTGGGTATGAAGGTTATAGCCTATGACCCGATTGTAAAACAAACAGAACTTGATGTAAAACTCACCACCCAGGAAGAAGTTTTAACTCAATCTGATATAATTACTCTTCATATTCCATTTGATAAAAAAGTTGGAGCTGTGATTACTAAAAAAGAATTAAATATGATGAAAAAGGGTGTTATTCTGATTAATTGTGCACGAGGTGGTGTGGTTTCAGAAAAAGATCTGCTTGATGCATTAAAAAGTGGTAAAGTAGCTGCAGCTGGGATTGATGTTTTTGAAAATGAACCACCAACCGAAGCTCAAAGAGAATTACTAAATCATCCGAATGTTTCTGCAACTCCACACATTGGGGCTTCAACTATTGAAGCTCAAGAAAGAATTGGTGAAGAGATTGCTCTAAAAGTAATTAACGCACTAAAATAATCAGGTTAATTATATGGCGATACTGCGACCTTTTAGTGGATGGCGACCACTCCCCGAATTTGTAGCTGAAGTGGCATCTAAACCTTATGATGTACTCTCTTCAGAAGAAGCACGAAAAGAAGCCGAAGGGCATCCTTTAAGTTTCCTTCATGTAGGTAAACCAGAAATTGATCTAGACCCTTCAGTTAATATTTATGATGAGCAAGTTTACGAGAAAGCAAGAAAAAATTTGCAAAGGTTTTTAACCACTGGGATTTTCAGAAAAGATCCTGAACCTTATCTGTATATTTACTCACAAACGATGAACAATCACACTCAATACGGGATTGTTGGATGTGTTTCTGTCCAGGAGTATCTGGAGGATAAAATCAAAAAGCATGAACTTACTCGCAAGGACAAAGAAGATGATCGTACAAAACATATTCTATACACCAATGCTCATACAGGTCCAATATTTTTAACGTACAGAGCTATTTCTTCAATTGATGAAATTGTGGCAAAAATTATTGAGCAAAAACCTGTATATGACTTTGTTGCTTCAGATGGAGTTATTCACAAATTCTGGGTGATCTTCAATAAAAGTGATATTGATAAATTAGTAAAGATATTTTCAGGCATCCCAGTTTTATATGTTGCGGACGGGCATCATCGTTCAGCATCTGCTGTTCGAGTTGCACAGGAGATGATGAAGAAAAATCCAAATCACACTGGAAATGAAGAATACAATTACTTTTTAGCAGTTATATTTCCACATAATCAATTGAAAATTTTGGACTATAATCGTGTAGTGAAAAATCTTAATGGTAAAACGACTGAAGAATTTTTGAGAGAAGTTGGTAAAAATTTTGAGATTGAATCAATTCCAAGAAAAGCCAAGCCAAGAGCTAAGGGTGAATTTTCTATGTATCTTGATGGAAGATGGTATTATCTACGAGCATTGCCTCATATTAAAATTGGTGATGATCTGATTGCTAAGTTAGATGTTTCAATATTGCAAAATTATTTATTACAACCTGTACTTGCTATAAATGATCCCCGTACAGATAAGAATATAGATTTTGTGGGAGGTATTAGAGGACTTGAGGAACTTGAACGACGGGTTAATTCAGGTGAGATGGCAGTTGCCTTTGCTTTGTATCCCACATCCATTGATGAATTAATGGCAATAGCAGATGCTGGAAAGATAATGCCACCCAAATCCACCTGGTTCGAACCAAAACTGAGGGATGGATTGGTTATACATTTGTTGGAGTAGAGTTGGAAAATATTTTATAGTTCTTTAAATTAAGCTATGACTAAAAATTATGCACCCGTAGCTCAACTGGATAGAGCATCAGACTTCGGATCTGAGGGTTGGGGGTTCGACTCCCTCCGGGTGTGCTAAAAAAATTATTTTATAAACCTCATTTTGCTTTCCTTATAAATAATTTCTATCTTTTATACCGTTTGCTAATTAATTATGGTTAAATATGCTTAAGTTAATTCTTGTCGACAAAATACTTACTAATTCAAATCCTGAAATTATGGAAAATGTAGGTATCGTAATTGATGATAACTACATTAAAAAAATTCTAAAAGGTAGGGAACTAAAGCTAATCAATAAAAGCAAATATAAGATTTTCGATGCTCGAAATTGCATAGCGATTCCTGGCTTTATTCAAACTCATATACACCTCTGCCAAACTCTTTTCCGTGGTATGGCAGAAGATATGGAACTTCTCGACTGGTTGAAATTTAAAATTTTTCCACTCGAAGCAGCACATAACGAAAAATCAATCTTTTATTCAGCAATGTTAGGCATCGCTGAGTTGATTAAAGGCGGTACCACCACAATTCTTGATATGGGTAGCGTTAATCATCATGAGGAAATTATTCGAGCCATTGTTGAAACAGGTTTTCGAGCATTCACAGGAAAAGCTATGATGGATTTAAATGGTGCCTATTCTAAACTAAAAGAACCAACAAAATCAGCTTTAAAATCTACAAGAGAGTTAGCGGAAAAGTACCACAATTCTTATAATGGTAGAGTTAAGTATGCCCCCGCTCCAAGATTTATACTATCCTGTACAGATGAATGTATGATTGAAGCTTACAAAATTACACAAGACTTTGATGGTATGCTATTTCATACTCATGCTTCTGAAAATAAAAGTGAACTTGAAGCAGTCAGAAAAAGATGTAAAATGGATAATATCGAGTATCTTGATCATATTGGTGTGTTATCGAATAATTCAGTGCTTGCTCATTGCATTCATCTTAACGAAAAAGAAATCCAAATGATGCGTGAAAGAAATGCTAAAGTAGCACATTGTCCAAGTTCTAATCTCAAGTTAGGTTCAGGTATTGCAAATATTCCTCGTTATATGCAGGAAAACATTTCTGTTTCGCTTGGAGCCGACGGTGCACCATGTAATAATAATTTAAATATGTTTCAGGAGATGCGACTTGCTGGACTAATACAAAAACCAATTCATGGTCCTAAAGCAATGCCGGTTAAGAGAATTTTCCAGATGGCAACAATCGACGGTGCCAGGGCTTTAGGTATCGAATCTGAAGTAGGCAGCATCGAAGTTGGTAAAAAAGCCGATATAGTACTACTTAATCTCCAGAACATCTCAAACCCGCTCATACAAAATGATGCTGAGGAAATTTATTCAACAATTGTTTATTCTGCAAGTCCAGAAAATGTCCACTCAGTTATGATTGACGGTGAATGGGTGTATCGTAATCAAGAATTTATAACTATAGACGAAGAAATGATTTTGAATAGATCCAAGCAAGAACTCACTAAATTGCTAAAGCGAGTTAAATAAATTATATCCAGTAATGAAACTTAAGATTTTTATTATCCTTTTATTTTTTGAGAATGCCCTTGCTCAGTTACCAGAATATAAAGTAACAATGTCCCCAGCTGATTATGAGTTACTTTACACTCGTAGTATCTGGAGCGATGTTTATTTGAATGCTGTTTTCAATGCTAACGATACAATTTATCCAAATTCTAAAATTCGTTTCAAAGGGCACTCAACTCGTTATTTCCCTAAAAAATCATATCGCATCAGAATGTCAACAAATCAGCTCTATAATGGTATTAGAGATTTGAATTTTAATGCAATGTATACAGATAAATCAATGATTAGGGAGAAACTTGCCTGGGATTTGTACGCTGACTTAAATGCTGTTGCTCCATTTTGCTTTCATTCTAAACTTTCTATCAATGATAATCCTAAAGGATTATTTGTGCTTATTGATAAAGTCGACAAATATTTCCTTCAGAATCGTGGTTTCACTCCTGGTCCACTATATGAAGCAAGTGATAATTATACAATGGCTGATCTTACACCTCAACCTGATAGCTTGCTGGCAATTTACTATGATCTTGGTATTGGCTCAAGTTATGCTGATTTGAAGGAATTAATTTCAATTCTGAATAGTACTCCCGATGAAAATTTTGAAGAAACAGTTATCCAACTTTTTGATACATTAAGTGTGCTTAACTGGTTTACTGTAAACACAATCACAATGATGGGCGATAGTTATAATAAAAATTATAATTTGTTCCGTGATACTACAAGAAACATTCATCAGTGGATTGTAATACCCTGGGATTATGATTTATCATTTGGACGAAATGGAGACCCCTCTATCCAATATCCAGCAGATTTATTAAATGACGGTTTTGCATATACTTTTGAACCTCTCTCAGGTCCATTTAATGTACTTAAAAATCGCTGGATGTCGATACCATCATTAAGTGAAAGATTTAGGTTGTATTTAAAACGGACACTTGATTCAATATTTACGGAAGTAAGATATCATCAGAAAATTGATAGCATTGCTACCTTAATTCAAACAGAAGTAGCAAACGATAATTATAAGTGGGGAACTTTAAACGATTTTTTTGAGCATACCGAAGCTCTTAAATATTTTGTAACAGTTCGGAGAAATTATCTCTATAAAACTTTTATCAACGAACCATCTGGATTATATAATATAGTTACATTGCCAATAGAACAAACAGGTGTGCCATATCATTTCGTAACTTACGATGGTAAAACAATTGCTACAATGTGGTTTACATATTTTGATAATCTTGATAGCATCTCAATTTATTCGTATCCAGATTCTACACCACCGTGTTTTATTGAATCAAGTAATGAGAAATACATCAAACGCTTTCTAAAAATTATTACATATCCCGAAAATGCTGTATTCAATGCAAAGTTACAATTTATGTATCAGGATATATATAAAAATTATACAGAACTCGGGGAAGGTGTACAGGATGAACATCTGCTTAATGTAATTCACTTTAATGGAGATAATATTGAGATATTAGATGGTGTGTTGAATACTTATGGGAATTTTATAACTATTGAGAATGTAACAGAGAGATTTACTGGATGGGAAAAATATTTTACTGCTGCTATACCTGAGTCGTATACACAAAAATGGTACAAACAACCGAATCTATTATGGCACAAAATATTTGATATTAAATTTACTGATTCCTTAAGTATTTGTGCAGTAGGTGAAGATGGCTTGTTTATTAAATCTTCAGATGGTGGTATAAACTGGACGCAAATGTTTATAGGTGCAAATTTACAATTTTTTAAATTTTCAGTTATCAATGAAAACAAATTTATTGCAGTTGGAGACTTTGGTTCGGTATATATTTCAAGTAATTATGGTGAAAACTGGAGTAAAATATTTATTAACACGCAAATAAGACTTAATTCAATTAAAATGGTATCACAGGAATTAGGTTATATAGTCGGAGATAATGGTTTATTTGCGAAAACAACTGATGGTGGAAATGTTTGGAATATACAGATAATTGACTCATCGCTTGATTTTTCAGATATTGATGTTTTATCAGGTGGTAAAATTTTAATTGTTGGGGGGAGTGGGAAAATATTAACAAGCAATGATGGTGGAAATACCTTTCAGAATAGTCTTTCTGATGTGAATGCAAAATTAAACAGAGTAAAACATTTTAATGAGAATGTAATCGTGATTGTTGGCGATAGTGGTATTGTGCTTTATAGTACAGACAATGGAAATGAATGGGTTTTAAAAAATATTCCTCTAAACATTAAATTATTTGATTTGTATATTGTGGATGAAAACAAATTTTATGTTATCGGGCAGAACGGAAAAATATTTTTTACAGATGATGCAGGATTACATTGGTATCAGCAATATACGGCAATTTCGAATGACCTTTATGCAATTGACTTTTTCAATTTAGATTATGGAGTTACTGCTGGTAGTGGTGGAACAATTCTGATAACAACCGAACCGCCAACAATCACTGGATTTTTTGAAGCTAATCCAATTACATATAATTTACCAACACTCTACCAGAACTGTCCGAATCCATTTAACCCAAGTACTACAATAGAGTTTGAACTTCCAGTAGAATCATTTGTTAAACTTAAAATTTATAATTTAATTGGTCAGGAAATTACAACACTCATAAACGGATTAAAAAAGTCCGGAAAGCATAAAATCGAGTTTAATGGTTCAAATCTATCAAGTGGTGTATACTTTTATCAGATAAACGCTTTTTATGAGAATTCTAATTATTCATCAACAAAGAAATTCATCTTATTGAAATAAATATTCTTAATACAAAAAAATCGTTTTAATGAGTGATTTTTTTGATATAATCTAGGTTTTTTATACGAAATTGTACTTTTTTTAAAAAAATTAGATTTTTTAGGATTCCAACTATCTACAAATAGCTTGACAATTTTCATATAATTTTATATATTTTGATTAGTACATACGTACCGACCTAATGTTATTTTTTTAGCTTCGAGTTTATTTAAACCAGGATTTTGGTGAATAGATTTTTGGGATTGTCACAGGGTATATTTTTTTGAACATGGAGCCGTTTATTAAAAATATAAGGTATATTCTGGGAAAAATTCAGAATGGGAAAGATATATCAAATTCTGAATTCCTGCAATTCCACCATATCAACTGTGCTATCATTAAATCCTATCTGAAAACTATTAGGCGCTCGTTAGTTAATATAATGATGAAACTTGATTACACGTTCGATGATATTGTAAAAATTTGTACTGAGAGGGTATACACAGGAAACAGTAAGAATAAATTTTTTTATTTATGTAATTTTATAGATAAATATAAGGATAAATTAGATACTTTTTTGGATACTGAATTATTTTTGATTTAAAAGATATTTAATTCACATTGCTGATCAAGAACTTGCCCGCCAATATGCCACCGCAGATCCAATTGGTGCAAAAATTCACAGGAATATCATACTGTCCCTAAAAAAATCCGATAAATTAGAATTGAATAAAAGTATTAATGGTTATACAGTTACAATTAATTGTGATGAGTTTGATAAAAATCTTCCCAGATTTCCAATCGATTTGCTTGAAAATGAAATTTACGAAAGAATTGACCATAGAAAATTGACCACACCTAATTTACTTGAGATCCTCCATTCAGTCTTTAAAGAAAAAAAATGTTTTTATCCATCAGTACTTTTAATTGAACTGGTACATATCTTTAAAAAAATTCAATCCTATGAAATTATAAATATGGAAAATGGTTTAGAGATTTATTGTGAGGATAAAACAAATTATGATATTCAACAAATTCGTGGTGAAGTCGAATTTATATTAAAACAAAAACTGATCTTTACATATTTTTACAGTGGTAAACTAAATATTAAAGAAGTTGAGGCTTACCTTAGAGCATTCAATGATATGTTTGATGATTGGTGTGAGAGGTTCGATTCTGGCGCATCACTTTATGAATACTTAAATCGACATCTCCCAATGAATAGAGAGGAATATGAGAATACTTATAGATCAAAGATGGAATATTTATTAAAAATTGTACAAGAAGAGTTCAAAAACAGATTAATTGAAAATTTGTGATAATTTTACGGAACAGGTATTAAATGTGTAAATATTATATTAAGAAGCAGGATTTTCAGAATGATACATATTGATATAGGCAATATTGAAAAACTCGTGTTTTGCCCAGATGAGTTGAATTCTGAGCAGAGGGCTGAATATCTTGAACATATTGAAGTTTGTGCTGAATGTAATGAAAATTATGAGTTGGTGAAGGAATTCTTGGCGAGTTTCCAGGAGGAAATTATAAAGAATCCTAATGAGCAGGAGAAAGATTATGTAAATAAATTAATATCTAAAAATGTTGTTTTACCTGAACATAGTTTAGTAAAAGAACGGAGAATTGAGAAAGCCATATCAACATTCTTTGAAGTAGTGGAGCCAGAAAAACGCCTTTTACCTCAAAAAATTGTTGATTATGTAACGATTCATCCAATAAAAAGTATAGGTGGCTTTGCAATTGCCGCCTATTTGGTGATTCTCGCATTATTTTTTGTTAAACCATACACTGATAAAAATCCAGATTATTCAAAAGCAAAAGATGATTTTCTGGTTGTCTACAATAAAGAGGGTAAAGAATTGTGGAGAAAGAGAGTAGGTGATGGTTTTGATGCAGAATATATAGAAAAATCGTTCATACATGATCAAGCACAAAATTATTATTTGAATACTGCAGATATTGATGATGATGGTATTAATGAGGTACTGGTAACATTTAGATATGGTAAAGAAAGAAATGACAAAAATGTACTATATTGTTTTGATTCAAGAGGAAAGACAAAGTGGGTATATAAATTTAATCGATTGATTAATTTTGGGAAGGAAGTTTTTGATGATGAATATAACATTGATCAATTCATAGTAGGTGATTTTGATAAAAATGGCTCGAAAGAGGTTGTATTTATTGCAAATCATACAAGGTTTTATCCTACTTGCATAGTTAAGTTGAATGGTAAAGATGGGAAATTTATAAGTGAATATTGGCACCCTGGTTCTATAAGATTTTTGAAAAATATTGATTACGATGGGGATGGTATCGAAGAGGTAATGGCTACTGGTGAAAATAATGGATATAATTCAGCTTTTTTGAGTATAATTGACCCAAGGTTTTTAGATGGGCATGCACCCGCCCCAGTTGAATATACACCTGCTAATGTTGCATCTGGAATAGAAAAATATTATGTATTATTCGAGAGATCTGATATTGGACGACATGTATATCATAAAAGAAATTATGGAACTACAATTGAATTTTTATCTAATCATAACTTTAGAATTATTGTTCATGAAGAATTAAAATCTTCTGAGTATGGTTTTCTTCTTTATTTTTTTAATTCAAAAATGGAGTGTATCAAGGTGGATGTGGATGATAAGCTAATACAATATCGTAATAAATTAGTCGCCGAAGGTAAATTACAAGGTAAAATTGATAATAACTATCTTGAAAATACCCGTCGTGGGATAAGATACTGGAACGGAGAGGAGTTTGTTTATTACCCAACGATTAATAAAAGGTATTTGGAAGTAGAACAGAGGTACAAAGAGAATTTGCCATAATCCTATTTTCTTTGCAAATATTAAAAATTTTGGAAGATTTTTAATTCGGTATATAGTTTTTTAGGAGGAATTTTTTTAAAATTTTCTGGGAAGATGTTTAAATGTATATATATTTATTATAGGTGATATATGAGGATTTATGATGTAAAATAATTTTTCTTTAGAGCATTTTTATTGTGAATAGTCTAACTTTACAATTTTTAAACAATTTACTTAATAGTGTTCAATAGTGTTCACGAAAAGAGATATTTACATTGTTGTTTTTTTTTGTTCTCTTTAGGATCGATTGCGTTTATACAACTATATTAATACAATATAATTGTGAGGGATTGAAAATAGATACTAATGCTTCTCCGATAGTAAAGATTTCAGAAAATTTGTATAGGTTAGGGAATATAGTTGTTAATAGTGAAACAAATGAAGTTATTTTGCCAGGATTTGTAAATATGCAGAATGGAATGATTTAATTAGTAGCATGTGCAAATGGAGGGAAAATTCATGAAAGTATATTTACGTTGGACATAGTTCCATATTATTTACATGTAGCACTTTTATTGATTGGATTGGACTTTGAAGGTGGTGTAGAGTATCAGGGAGATACAACGATTCCACGAGGAGATTTTTTGGATATTTATGTCAACTGGGAATATAATAACCATTAATACAACGGTTAGAATCGAGGATTGTATATGGGATATATCGAATAACAAACCTATGCAACATACGTATTGGGTATTTTCTGGCTCGAAAATTATTAATGGTACATATATGGCTGATGTAGAAAGATCAAATTATCACTACATACCAGGGTTTATTTACAATTATCAATAATAAAAAATTAGCATGACAAATAATAAAAATTACTCCTTCAAATGGTACACCGATTAATATTTATAATGTTTTTAGTCAGGAAGTAAGAACACTTGTTGATGAAATACAGGAAGCTGGGTACAAGTCAGTAGAATGGAATTCTACTAACAATGCTGGTATAATAATACCGAGCGGAATCTACTTTTATCGCATAGTAGCCACGAGTATTATAAAGCCAAATAAGAGATTCATTGAGGTAAAGAAAATGATGATGATTAAATAGTATAGTATTGATAAATTAATTAACGGAAGTGGCATTTATATTTATTACCATTTAAAGATTAATTATGTTTTATTTAATATTTGGATTTTAAGAATTTTTATAATGTTTATTTTTTGTGCTCAAATACTTCATCCTTTATTTCAACATTAATCTCATATCTGGTAAATGTAATTGTGATCGATCCTGAGCGTGGAATTTTTGCAGGGAATCTCTCACGACCCGGAAATGCTGGTAACTCAGCTTGATCACTTACTATATTCTCGAAATTTACCCGTATGTTCGAAGGCATCTGGTATCCTCCTTTCAATCTCCCATATTCTACATTAACTCTGCTTGATCTACCTCTAAAATTTGTCATTTCGATCTGTCTTATCAAAAAATCTTCACTGTCAATCCATATAAAAAATTGTTGTCCTAAGGGTATTCTGGTTGTATCTCGAAAATTTAACTCATATTTGTTTGTAATTAATTTATCTAAAGTATCTACCTTAACAAACTTTAAGGAATATCTTTCATTGTTCAATTGATTTGGGAACATTAGTAATCCTGCTCGTGGTATCATTGCAAAGCCATCTGCTTCGATCTGAAATTTAACTGGCTGTTTAAAAAATAATTTTACATTTTTCCTGGGGATCCGGAGTCGCTCCATCTCAACTGTAATTTGCGCTTCAGCTATAAAAGTTTTTATTCCTGAGTAATTTTTTTCAATTCGTTTAAATATATCATTTATTTCTTCCTGCGATTTTATAGGTATAATGAACAAAAAAATTAAAAACGCCAGAATTGGTAAATTATATGCTCTCAAGAAAGTATATCCTTCCGATTAAAATAAACTAGTGTTGCTGTGAAAAATGTAAGTGAGTATAACATCAAATATTTTAGTGAATTATATATTTCACTATAAGGTATCGGATCATTAAAAACCTTCATCCAAACAGATGTATAAGTAGTAAAAAGATAAGGTTTGATGTTCTCAAAAATTTCAATAGGCATTTCAGAAATAATCAAAAAAATTATCAAAACCGACATTGTACCGATAATCGGTCCAATAGCATTTTCCACAAACGATGAAAACAAAAACGCAAGTGAAGCAACTGTCCACATTGCGACCACTGCACATAGGTATGATAAAATAAACCTAAAAAACAACTCGTCTTGTGGAAGTAATAATATTTCCTTTCCCAAAATTAATAAATCACCATTACTAAAAAATAAGTGTCCAATAACCAAGCTCAATATAGCTAAGAATAAAATCAATAGTAGAGAATAGAATAAAGTTGTTATGTATTTGATAATAAGAATTTTAGTTCTCGAAGCATAATGTGTTAGTAGAATTCTATAAGTTCCAGCTGTTGCTTCCCCCGCGAGAATATCTCCGGCAACAAGTGCGATCAAAAAAGGTATATGAATAAATAAACTATTCATAATTAAATGACTAAAAAACCAGCCATTGAAGAGATTTCCCACAATTATAAATTCTTCTTGAAATTGTCGCATTATACCTTTATCTAAATGTTCACCGCTTAATTTTATTGCAGTTGCTACAAGTGGAATTATTATCCCTACTGTTAAAAAACCCAGATATGTTCTCCATTTTTTAAATGTTTTAAGTATTTCAAGATATAAAATCCTAAACATTTTTCTTCATTCTCATTTTGGGATGTTCATTTTGTGTAAGTTCTAAATAATAATCTTCCAGTGTTCGTTTTGGAATAATAGAGCTTACCTTAATCTGATTTTTTACAAGCAATTCGTTTATGTCTGAAGTTTTATTGTTTGGTGCTGTTAATTTGATGAAGACATCTTCAATTTTGATATCCGATACATAATTTTCATTTTTTAGCAATTCAAAAGCTTTTTGAAGGTTATCTACCTTAATATGGATAATTTGTTTTTCATCATTTAAAATTTCCTGAACTTTTCCTTGAACAATTAACTTGCCAAGGTTTATAATTGCCATTCTTGTAGCAACCTGTTCAACTTCATAAAGCAGATGTGAGGATAAGATAATAGTAGTATTAAATTCACTCGAGAGTGTTTTTATTAACTCGCGTACTTCATGCATACCATTTGGATCAAGTCCTGAGGTTGGTTCGTCAAGAATTAATAATTCTGGATCATTTAGCAATGCCTGAGCAATCCCCAACCGCTGTTTCATACCGTGTGAATAATTTTTTACTTTATCATGCATTCTATCTATCAGATTTGCAATTTCTAATACTTTTTTAATTTTGTTATTGTCTACGTTACCATTTAATGAACCGATAAATTTTAAATTATCTAATGCAGATAAGTGATTATAAAAATCTGGTTTTTCTACTAAACTTCCAACTCTTTTTAAAACTTCTGATCTATGTTTTTTTAAATCTTTACCAAAAATTTCAATTTTTCCATTTGTTGGTTTAATTAATGATAGGATCATTCTAATTGTTGTGCTTTTACCAGCACCATTAGGACCTAAAAATCCAAAAACATCACCACGAAATACCTGAATATTAAGATCGTAAACTGCAGCGACTTTTTTATAATACTTGGTTAAATTTTTTGTTTCTAATACAATTTCATTCATCTTCTAAATAATATAATTATATATTTTGCATTTAAAAAAAATTTTTCTAACTTCATTATAAACAGATATTGGGATCATGCATAATGTAAACATACTAAATGAATTGGTTATAATTTTAGCGATAATCATCGTTATTATTCCCCTCTTTAGAAAAATAAATACTCCACCTCTTGTTGGATTTTTAATTGGTGGTTTATTGATAGGTCCATCTGCTCTTGGGATTATAAAGAATATTGAAGCAATAAGTATTATTGCGGAAGTTGGTGTAATTTTGTTGTTATTTACAATTGGTCTGGAGTTTTCCCTAACTCGTTTAAAGAAAATTAAACGTATTGTGATTTTAGGTGGTGGCTTACAGGTTGGTTTGATAATGTTAGCAGGTACAGTGATTGGATTATTCTTAAGATTATCAATTAATGAAGCAATTTTTGTAGGGTTTCTTATTTCGATGAGCAGTACAGCAATAGTTATGAAGTTGCTCACGGATCGAGATGAAACGAATTCTCCACATGGGAAAATTTCTTTGGGTTTTTCACTATTTCAGGATTTAATGATTGTGCCTATGATGCTTTTAATACCTGTGTTATCAAATTCTGCTGATGCAGATTTTGGTAAAATATTTTTCAGATTATTTGCTGGTTTTGGCGGGATTATTGCTCTGGTTGTGGTCTCATTATATTTAATGCCAAAAATTATTGACTTTCTGGTAATGGCTAAAAGTAGAGAACTTTTTGTAATAGGTATTGTATTTATTAGTTTTGGAACCGCACTACTCACTTCTTATTTAGGATTGTCATTGGCATTAGGTGCATTCATTGCAGGACTTGTATTATCTGAATCAGAGTATTCACATGAGATTGTGGCGATTGCACTCCCATTTCGAGATGCTTTGAGTAGTTTATTTTTTATCTCAATCGGAATGCTGGTAGATGTTAAATTTATTTATGAAAATATACTCCTCTTCTTTGTAGTTTCGATTGTAATAATTTTAATCAAATATTCTCTTACCAAAATAGCGGTGTTAATATTGTCTTTTCCCCTTAGAACTGCAACTTTAGTAGGACTTTCACTTTCACAGATTGGCGAATTTTCTTTTATTTTGGTTATTACAGGTGTATCAGTAGGCTTAATGAAACAGGAAAATTATCAAATGTTTCTGGGAGCTTCGATAATGACGATGTTACTTACTCCATTATTTATAGAATATTCCCAATATATCGTAAATTTTATGCACAAAATATTTCCTGTTATGGGCAAACCAGAAGAAATAGAAGTTGAGTTTAAAAATCTAAGAACAGATTTAAAAAATCATGTTGTTGTCGTTGGGTATGGATTAAATGGGAAAAATTTAGCTACAGTCTTAAGGGAAACAGGTATTAAATACATTATACTCGAATCTGATGGAGAAACTGTTAGACGAGCAAGAGCTAGTGAACCAAATATTGTTTTCGGTGATGCAACAAGAGGAGAGCTTTTAGTATCGGTTGGAATTGAATATGCTAAAGTTCTTGTCATTGCCATTTCGGATGATAATGCAATGTTTAATATTATAAAGTTTGCGAAAAAATTAAATCCTGATGTATATATAATTGCTCGAACAAGATCTGTTCAAGAGTTAGAAGATTTATATAGATTGGGCGCAAATGAAGTTATACCTGAGGAGTTTGAAACTTCAATTGAAATTTTTACTCGTGTATTGAGGCAGTATCATATTCCAAGGAATGTAATTCTCACTCAGGTAGATTTAATTCGAAGATCAGGATATGGAATACTTCGTGGATTAAAACTTCCCGATGCAACTACAGAACAGCTCGAAACAATTTTATCTGCTGGTACAACTGATAATTTTTTAGTTTTAAAGGAATCACCTGCGAGTGGAAAATCTATTGCTGAGCTTAATTTGAGATATTTATCGGGTGCTACCATTATTGCTGTGGTTAGAGATGATAAGCCTGTAACAAATCCACCGAGCAGCTTCAGGATAAAGCCAGGGGATGTTCTGGTGCTAATTGGTACCCACGCACAAATTGATAAAGCATTTGAGTTATTAAGTCCGCATTCGTTAAATGGTCTATAATTTAAATTTGTTTTAATTGGTAATGTAATTATATTTTTATGAGATCTAATAAATATAGGATAGATAAGTGTGGCAAGATATATATTAATTTTGCTATTTCTGTTTTCAATCGCCTGTAAAGAAGCCCCAATGGATAATGCGAATATAGAAATTCGCCAGCTTACCAAGAGTGAATCAAAACTTGTGAATGCCAGTGAGAGATTTGGATATAATATTTTTCAAAAAATTAATGAATCTAAGAAAAATGAAAATATTTTTATTTCACCAATTAGTATCTCCTTTGCCTTGGGGATGACACTTAATGGTGCAGCTTCAAGTACATCTGATTCTATCAGAAATACACTTTTTATATCTGATTTATCGAAAGAAGAAATAAATAGTTCCTATCGTTCTTTGATAGATTATTTGTATAGTGTAGATACGGATGTAAAATTTAAAATTGCAAATGCGATTTTCTATCGCAACATAATAACATTTAAAAAGGAGTTTATAGATTTAAATAAAAAATACTTCAATGCTTCTGTTGATGGATTGGATTTCTCTAATCCGAGATCGGTTGATATTATTAATAACTGGGCAAAAGAAGAAACCGAAGGGAAAATTCCAGTGATTGTCGAAAGAATTCCCAATGATATAATTATGTATATTTTAAATGCGATTTATTTCAAAGGTGATTGGAAATATGCGTTTGATAAGAATATGACTAAAGAAGATTGGTTCAAGAAAACAAAAAACGATAGTGTTAAGTGTGATATGATGAATAAATATATAAGTGTTAAATATTTTGAGAATGAATATTTGCAATTAATTGAGTTACCTTATGCAAACGATGCATTTTGTATGAATATTATTCTCCCTAAAGAAGATATAAACGAATTGATAAAGAAAATTGATTCGGAAAAAATAAAGTTGTGGTATGAAAATATGTTTGATTCTTATGTAAATCTGTATTTACCAAAATTTAAATTGAAATTTAAGTCGAGTTTAAAAGAGGCTTTAAAAAATATGGGGATGGGAATTGCATTTGATCCTAGTTTGTCTGATTTTAGAAATCTATATGATGGTACAGAAAAAGCATATATTAGCGATGTTAATCACTCTACTTATGTAGATGTTTACGAAGAAGGTACTGAAGCGGCGGCGGTAACATCGGTTGAAATAGGAATTACATCTATTAGAGAAGAAATGGTTATGAGGTGCGATAAGCCTTTTGTATTTTTAATCCGGGAAAGAAATTCTAATAGTATATTGTTCATAGGTAAATTATTTGACCCATCTGATAATCAATGAAGATTATAGAAATTAATTCGCTCGATTTTCCTGACTTATATCCTTACCGTACTTTAAAATTTGCAACTGAACATAGAGAACAGGGAATATTTGTAGCAGAGGGGAAAAAAGTTGTTTCTCGTTTGCTTGAAAGCAAGGTTGAAATTTTGTCTTTTTTAATTGCTAAAGAGCATTGGGAAGAGATGAAGGGAAAAATTACAAAGAGATACCTGCCGAATGTTTCAATTTATCTTGGAACTAAAAAGCTGTTAGAATCAATTGTTGGATTTAATTTACATCAAGGTGTTATGGCAGTGGGTAAGATACCTGCTTCTTTAACAATAGATGATGTTTTAAAGAATTATTCAGCGAATTTTATAGTTGCACTTGATGGTTTAACAAATTCTGATAATTTAGGCGTAATAGTTAGAAATTGTGTTTCATTCAATGTTAATGCATTAATTGTTGGGGAAACATCAAGTAGCCCATATTTACGGAGGGCAGTTCGACAATCGATGGGAGCAATTTTTGAATTGCCGGTAATCGAATCAAAAAATTTAGCTGAGGACCTTTTAAAACTTTCGAAAGAATATGATTTTCAAGTAATTGCTGCCGATCCACATGGGAAGATAAGTTTACGTGACAATTTCAATTTTTCAGAAAATATTTGTTTAGTTCTTGGAAGTGAAGGATATGGTATTCGTGAGAATGTCCTATCTGTGTGTAATGAGCGGATAAGTATTCCTATAAGTCTTAAAGTCGACTCGCTCAATGTGGCAAGTGCGAGTGCAATATTTTTGTATGTAATAAATCAGCGATTATGATTAATGCCTTTTAGAGGAAAATTGGAGTTTTAATTCCTTTTCGAATGCTTGAAATGTTTCATCATCAAAAAGGACAAAACGTATTAAACTTAAAAATTTTGAATATTGAAGGAATTCGATTGCGGTTTCGAGCATTACTTTTGCACACTCATAGATTGAGAAACCACCTACTCCAGTTCCAATTGCTGGGAAACTGACTGATTTGATTCCTTTTTCATCAGCAAGTTTTAATGAGTTTATTGTAGCATTTTTTACTTTTGCTCTGTCGGTTTTTAAATCTTGTCCCATTCCTGCTGCATGTATTACATATTTTGTTTTGAGTTTTCCGGCTTTTGTAATTATAGCGTCACCTATTTCGATGGGTCCTTGTATCATTGCCTCTGATTCAATTTCCTGTCCACCCTTTCTTTTGATTGCACCAGCCACACCGCTTCCCATCCAGAGGTGATTATTTGCAGCATTTACAATAGCATCAGTTTCCTGTTCTGTTATATCACCTTTGACTATTTCTATTATTTTCTTATCAATATTTATCTTCATTTTATCAGTGGTATTTTTATAGTTATCTTTGTTCCTTTGTTGAGATCGCTATCTAAGCTTACTGTTCCTTTGTGTTCCTCTACAATTTTTTTAACAATTGCTAATCCAAGTCCAGTACCATGCTTTTTACCATAAGTAAAAAATGGAGTAAATAATTTGGCTTTTACATCTGGTGGTATGCCTTTACCAGTATCAGCAAATTCAATCATCAAAGATTCGTTTTCCTGTAAAACATTAATAAACACTTTTCCACCTTCAGGCATTGCATCAGCTGCATTTCCGGCTAAATTGTAAATGACTCTGGATATCTTATCAGGATCAAATTTACTTGTTCCTTTGTATTGGATATTTTTTGTTAAGATTATGTTGCGATTGTGATAATCCTTTTCTATATAGTTTAATAATTGATCAAAGTATTTCTGGACATCGACTTCCTGAATATTTGTTACTTGTTCGCCTCTAGCAAAATCTAAAATTTCTTGTGTCATTGATATAAAACGATCAATCTGTCTTATAATTTCATCTGCCATTTTTGTGGTTTCTTCTGTATCAACCTTGTTTCTTAAAACCTGTGTATACAATCTCATAGTAGAAAGTGGGTTTTTAATATCGTGAATTATTGTACTTGCCATTTTTCCAACAGTTGCAAGCCGCTCATTGTTAATCATTTCCTGAGCTAATTTTGCATTTTCAATGGCAATTGCCGCATGTATCGAAAAAGCACCAATAAAATTTTCATCTTCCTGGGTAAAGGATCCTTTTTGTTTATTTAATAACTGAAAAACACCTATTGTTTTCCCAACTTTATTTTTTAATGGCATACAAAGGATTGATTTTGTTTCATAGCCAGTTATTTTATCAATTTCTGGATTAAAAATTGGATTATTGTAAGCATCTGAGATATTTATGGTTTCGCCAGTACTTGCAACCTGACCAGCTATACCAACCCCAAGAGGCATTCTGATTTCAATAGTTTTATCAGCTTGAATAACTTTAGACCATAGTTCTTTTTTATCTTCATCTATTAAATACACAGTTCCTCTATCTGCATTTGTTGCATGAATAGCGTTTGTTAAGACTGTGGATAAAATCTCATCCAGGTCTAGTGAGGAATTTACAATTTTAGCAGCTTCAATTAATTGATTAAATTTTTCTATTTTATTGTTAACCGACTCGATATATCGTTGAAATTCCATGACAAATGTCTCATTAATCGATCTCAATCTAATTGAGAGAGTTTTAAGTACATTTTCAACTAACTCTATTGAGTGAGATAAGAGTTTATAAAAATCTGATTTTGAGATCATCAAAAGTTGTGAATCTATAGAGGCTGTGGCAGTTGCTGATCTTGGTAATCCATCAATTAGTTCAAGTTCACCAAAGAAATCTCCCTCATGTAAAATTCCAATTACTGAATCAATTGATTGTCTTGTACTTTTAGATAATTTTACTGAACCTGATTTAATAAGGTATAAGTTATCCCCTTCAGTTCCCTCCTTAAAGATTATCTTATCTTTCTGGAAAAAAGCTTCTTTTAGTTGAATGTCCAATTTAGTTATTAAATCCTTCGGAACGTTTTGGAAAAGTATAAAATTATCTAAGGGATTCCCCTTTTTTTCCGATACCATATAAATTCCTTTTATTTATTTTTTCTTGTTAAGAAAATAAATAAAATGGTAAATAAAATCAAATTTTGTGTTCAGATACAATTTTTGTATAATTAAATTTAAATAGTTAATTTGAAATGAATAAACACCTGATATATGTGGAGTTTTAATGAAGTTTTTATCCCGTAAAATACAGCAAGATAAAAAGCAGAAGGAGTTTTTGGATGAAGCAATACCACATATGAATTTGCTTTATAATTTTGCACGTCATCTTACAGGCAATCCTGATGATGCGGATGATCTTTTACAGGATACATATCTTAAGGCATACCGGTTTTGGGACAAATACGAAAAAGGAACCAATATAAGAGCTTGGTTGTTTCGTATAATGAAAAATTCTTACATTAATAAGTATAGAAAAGATACTAAAGAACCTGAAGTTGTCGACTTTGATGAGATAGAAGAGTTTTATACATCAGCACAGACAGAAATATCAACTGAAGATGATCTTGTCAAGAAAATATTTAATAATTTATTTGAAGATGAAGTTCAAAAGGCAATTGATGAACTGCCAACAGATTTTAAAACCGTAATCATTCTTTGTGATATTGAAGGATTTACCTACGAAGAGATTGCTGAGTTTTTGGACATACCAATAGGTACTGTTCGTTCACGATTGCATCGAGCAAGAATAATGCTGCAATCAAAGTTAATTAATTATGCAAAGAAAAAAGGCATTATTAAATAAATCTTAGAAAGGAATTTTATTGTTAAATTGTTACACAATTAATAGGTAGAATGTGAATTGTAAAGAAATTGTAGAACTCATAAGTTCAGCGGTAGATAATCAAATTGATGAAAAACAAAAATTAATTCTTACTGAACATTTAGCTGTCTGCCCTAAGTGTAAAAAAGAATACGAATTTGAACTCACAACTAAGCGATTAATAAGCTCATTTTATCCGTCCTTCGAAGTATCTGAAGAGCTTAGAGAGAAGATTTCCTACTGTATTAGAAGAAATTGTGATGTAGTAAATACTCAATCTACTCCAAAGAAGAGATTTACATATTGGTATTTAATCGTACCAGTAATTCTGTTGATTATAATTGTAATTATTAGTTTTAGGACTCGTCATAATCATCCTATAGAGCTTGCAGAAAATAATCTAATTAAAGTAATCTATAAACATTTTGATGAAATTCTAGATGGAGATCGGGAAATTGCTGTAAAGACTTCTGATCCAAATATTTTACAGGCAAGTTTTAAAAGGCATATTGGAATTGATATCGAAATACCTCATCTACAGAATTGTGCTTTGATTGGTGGTTGGGTATCTGGAGAATTTGGGCAGAAATTAATTCATATGCTTTACAAAGACGAAGATAAGATTATTTATTATTCACAACTTAATTTTAATGATTTTGTTAATGGCTCTCAATTATATTTAGATGCGGATATTATTAAAAAATTGAAAGAAACCGGGATATATATTCATAAAGAATTTGAATGTTGTTCTGTGGTATTTAGGCTATGTGAAAATCAACTTTGTATAATAGCTGCAGAAATGGATACAAATACATTATTATCACACTTGAAAAAATAGGGATTAAAAATGTTAAAAAACTTATGTCTACTAACTCTGATATTATTTACTCTATCAGCTTGTGATAAGAAAGAAAAGCAAGAGAAGTCTGTTGTTATCAATGCCAAAATATCATTTGTAGATTCTGTTGAAAGAAGAAGTGGTTTAGCCCCAAATTTTTATTGGAAAGATTCGTTAGGTAGGCAAATTAGCTTTGACCAGATTCATGAAAAAGTCACAATATTAAACTTTTGGGCAACCTGGTGCAGCCCCTGTAGAAAAGAAATCCCTGATTTGATTGAAATTAATAGGGAGCTTGCAGATAAAGGTATTAGAGTAATTGGTATTTCAACTGATAAGGGTGCAAAAGTAAAATATGAAGTTGGAGAATTTGTAAATGAAAATAACATTGATTATCCAATCATTATCGATGATGGAAAACTTGCGGAAGCTTTTGGTAATATACGTGGGTTACCAACAACATTTTTAATCGATGAAAAGGGGAACATTGTTAGAAAATTTTTAGGAATAAAAACAAAAGAATTTTTTGTGGAACAAATTAGAGAAATCATTAAATAGTGTTACATACACCAATTAAAAATATTGGAATGGCAGGTTTATTGGACAGGATAAAAAACCTGGTTGATTCTGAGTTTATTTCGGAAGAAATCAACAATAATTTGTTAAAAGGAATTTCTGATGATTCTGCTGTATTTAAAAATTTTCCAGATAGGATACAGTTTTTAACAAGCGACAGTTTTGTTGAGGGAGTGCACTTTGATTTAACATTTACATCAATGACACATCTTGGGTGGAAAGGCGTGGTAGCTTCAATAAGCGACATCATAGCTATGGGTGGCACTGCTGTGTATTTAATAATTAGTTTTTGTATACCTCAAAAAATATCTATTGAGATGATAGAAGAATTTTATAAAGGAGCTCTTCAAGCCTGTAAAAAATATCGATGTAAAATAGTTGGTGGTAATTCTGTTGCAACAGCAGGAAATTTTGTAATTAATATTACAGCATATGGTATTGGAAAAGCAGAGAAAGTATTTTATAGAAATGGTGCCAAGATCAATGACTTGATTTGTGTAACTGGACATCTGGGCGCTTCTTTTGCGGGATTAAAAATATTGCAACGAGAGAAAAAGAATTTCATAAAAGAAAAAGAAAACTTTAAACCAAACCTTGAACCATATAAGTCAGCTCTTGAAAAGTATCTGATGCCCAAACCGAGAGTGGATATTGTAAATTTAATAATTGATAACATTCAAATAAATTCAATGATAGATATTAGTGATGGATTGGCAGCCGATGTACATAAAATTTGTAAAGAAAGTAATGTAGGTGTTGAACTGTGGGAACATAACATACCAATTGCAAATATTACTAAGAGAATTGCTGAGGAATTTTCGGAAAATGTTATTGATTATGCTTTATATGGTGGTGAAGAATATGAACTACTTTTTACTCTGAGTGATTCTGAGTATGAAGTACTTGAAAATCTTACATCAGATGTTACTATATTAGGTAGGATCGTGGAAAATTCAAAGGGTATTAATTTTATTCGAGAAGATGGTGAGAGTGAACCATTACAGGATGGAATTGTTATAAAAGGAGATTTCGAAAAAGACAAATGAAAATTTATTTACTCAGACACGGTGAGGCTGTTCATAATTATGAAAGTGATCGACTAAGACCTTTGAGTGAGAATGGAAAATTCGAAATTCAAAGAATTGGGAAATTCCTAAAATCAAAGAATGTATTTATTAACAAGATATATTCTAGTCCATTAATGCGAGCTTATCAATCAGCTGATCTTGTTAGTAAAGTAATCAATTTTGGTGATGAAATAATTGAAGTAGATTTTTTACTGCCTGAAGCAAATCCTGATGAAGTATTAAGCTTCTTTAAGCAGGTTGAATATGAATCGGTCTTATTAGTAACACACCAACCACTTATTGGTAGTTTAGTAAGTTTGTTAATTTTTGGGAGGAATTATCCTTTAGCAATAAAAAAATCAACTTTAATTTGTATTGAAGCGACCCAAAATTTTAATTCCAAAAATACAATTTTGCATTATATAATTAATGCAGAAATACTCTAATTATTTTTATTAAATTCCAACTCAAACAATAAATAATTAGATTGATGCATCCCTAAATTTTTATAAGCATTCATTGCATTTATGTTATCCTTATCAGTATACAGTCTTAAACCACAAACATTATTTTGTTTAATAGCAAGAACTTTAATATGATTAAATAATAATTTAAATATTCCAGATTTTCTAAATTGAGGTAAAACATATACGCTTTGAATCCACCAAAAATATGAGTTTCTCCAGTCGCTCCATTCATATGTTATCATTAATTGGCCAACAATTTTATTATCTAATATAGCGAGTACATAGAATCCTTTGTTCTTGTCAAGTAGGATTTTTCTAACTCCTTCCGCAAGTATTAGTTTGTTTAAACTTTTGTTTTCAGTTTCTGCTGCTAAATTTAAATTGAAATCTACTATTATTTCAATATCTTCAAGAGTTGCATTGCGGATTATTATGTTTTTTGTGATGTTATTCATTTGTATAAAAAAGGTAACCTTCAGGACCGAGAGGGATGCCAAGAATTAACCAAATAATTAGTAAAATTAGCCAGCCAATAAGAAAAATTAATGAGTATGGTAACATCATTGAAATAATGGTTCCTATTCCATAACTTGATTTATATTTTTCTGCAAAAGTGACAATCAGAGCAAAATAGCTCATCATTGGTGTGATTACATTTGTAACAGAATCTCCAATTCTAAAAGCGATTTGTGTTAGTGCAGGATGGTAACCAAGAAGCATAAACATTGGAACGAATACTGGAGCCATAATTGCCCATTTTGCGGAAGCACTACCCATAAACATGTTAATAAAAGCAGATAATAAAACAAATCCGATTATTAGTGCAATTCCGGTTAGCCCAAGAGATTTTAAGAAATCCGCACCTTCAATGGCAAGAATAATTCCAAGATTGCTATGGCGGAAGAAATAAACAAACTGAGCAGCAAAAAAAACCAGAACTATATAGCCTGCCATACTGCTAAAGAATTTTGTTATGTGTTTAATAACATCATGATCATTTTTTATATTATTAACTGTTATACCATAAACGATTCCGGGGATAAAGAAAAATATCATCACTGCAGTAATCATACCATCAAGGAAAGGGGATTTGATCATAGAATTAGTTTCAGGGTTTCTTAGAAGAGCACCATCTGGTATTACAAGCAGTAATAGAATTATTGTTGTGATTATTGTGCTAATACCTGCCCAGATTAATCCTTTTTTTTCTATTGGAGAAATTTGTTCTATTTTTGGGACAGAGACGTCTCCATCGTATTTCCCCAGTTTAGGTTCTACAATTCTTTCTGTTATCCATGTTCCTAGAATCACGATAAGAATGCCTGATACAAACATGAAGTAAAAATTAATAGCTGGGTTTAAATGGATATCCGGGTCAATAATTTGAGCAGCTGACTGGCTTAATCCTGCTAATACGGGATCTATTGAACCGATCAAGAAATTTGCACCGAAACCACCGCTAACACCTGCAAAGGCAGCTGCTAAACCAGCTAATGGATGTCTTCCCATGGTAAGGAATATAAGTGCTGAGAGTGGAATTAAAATAACATATCCAGCTTCTGAAGCAGTGTGCGACATTACGCCTGCGAAAATAATTGTAGAGGTTATCAACTTCTTTGGTGCTACTAAAACTACAGCTTTTATTAATACTGTTAAAAGTCCAGAGCCTTCTGCGATACCAATACCTATCATTGCCGTTAGCACAATACCTAATGGAGGAAACTCAACAAAATTTTTAAAAATGTTAGTATATATCCATCTTAAACCATCTCCACTCAATAAATTTGTTACTTTAATAATGTTATTGTCCAATGGATGGATTGCTTGTAAGTCGTAATAACTTCCAAATGCTGAAATAATCATTACTGACAAAGCAAGTATAGCAAACAATGTAGCAGGGTGTGGCAGGGAGTTACCAATATTTTCGATGATAATTAAACATCGAGAAAAAAAGCTACTTATTGAACTTACATATTTTTTCATTTATAATCTCTCAAATCTAGCTTGGAAAAATCTCAAATATTTTGGTTCATAAACCATCTTGAGTCCGCGTATTGAATTCCTTTTTTCAAAAACTTCAATTATAGATTCGATAGTTACATCGCAATGAGCTTGAGTATAAACTCTACGCGGAAAAGTTAATCGAACAAGTTCAAGTTTTGGGTAGTAGTGATCACCTGTTTCTTTATTCCTGCCTGCAGAAACAATACCCCGTTCCATTGTCCTTACACCTGAATCAATATAAATTTCTGCAGCTAAAGTCTGTGCAGGGAATTGAATTTGAGGTATATGTGGTAAAAAGTTTTTTGCGTCAAGAAAAATTGCGTGACCACCGATAGGTTTTACAATAGGTATATTTGCATTAATTAATTTTTGTCCTACATATTCAACCTGTCCTATTCTTGCGCGGATATGATCATAACTTACCGCTTCTTCAATACCTCGTGCCATTGCTTCCATATCGCGTCCTGCAAGACCGCCATAAGTGTGTAATCCCTCGTAAACGACGACAAGATTTCTAGCTTCTTCAAATATATTATAATCGTTCAAAGCAAGAAAGCCACCTATATTTACCAGCAAATCTTTTTTTGCACTCATAGTAGCACCATCTGTATAAGAACAAAATTCAAACAAAATTTCTTCAATTGTTTTATCCATATATCCATCTTCTCTTATTTTAATAAAGTAAGCATTCTCAATTGCTCTTGTTGCATCAAGAATAATTTTTATTCCATATTTTGATGTGAGTTCTCTTACTTGTTTTAAGTTTGTAATTGAAATTGGTTGGCCGCCTGCCATGTTAACTGTTGCAGCTACACTCACATACGGAATTTTTTGAGGTCCTACTTTTTTAATGAGATCTTCTAATTTTTGTAAATCTATGTTACCTTTAAAAGGGTGTTCATTTTGAGGATCGTGTGCCTCATCAATTATTACATCAACAAAAGTTCCTCCGGCAAGTTCTTGATGAAGGCGAGTTGTAGTGAAGTACATATTCCCAGGGATATAATCTCCTTGTTTAATTAAAATTTTTGATATCAGATGTTCAGCACCTCTGCCTTGGTGAGTAGGAACGAGATATTTGTAACCATAATATTTTTGTACATTATATTCAAGATGATAAAAATTTTTGCTGCCTGCATATGCTTCATCTCCTAACATCATTCCTGCCCATTGATATTCACTCATGGCGTTAGTACCGCTATCTGTTAGCAGATCAATATAGACGTCTTCTGATTTGAGAAGAAAAGTATTATAACCTGCTTCATTTAATACTTTTTCGCGGTATTCGCGAGTAGTCATTTTAAGTGGTTCGACCATTTTAATTTTAAATGGTTCAGCCCATGAACGTTTTTTAAAATTAGCCATTAGTTAGTCCTAAATTTTATTTTTTCGAAATATATAGAAAAAGTAAAATTAATCCAAAGATTTGAAGTTTAAATTTTAACAATTGAAATTTGTTTTTTTCAAAAAAAGTTATTATAATTAAAGCCCTTGAAATAAACAATAAATATTAAATTTTTAAGTGAAGGGCTTGACTTCAACCAAAAAAGTTTGTATATTATAAGCCCGAAATTAAAGTTCTTTGAAATAGTGTGTATGGCCAAAGATCAATTTGTTTTTGAGGATCAACCTGAAAAACAAGAGATCAGGCTCGAAGTTATAGAGTTTAAAACTTTACAACGGAGAGTTTGATCCTGGCTCAGGACGAACGCTGGCGGCGTGCCTAACACATGCAAGTCTGGGAGAAAGGGATAGCAATATCCTGAGTAAACCGGCGAACGGGTGAGTAATACGTAGGTAACCTACCTTGAAAACGGGGATAA
>CALCJK010000011.1 GCA_937967455.1 uncultured bacterium
TATCAATGAAGTTAGAAATATTCCTGCTCAGGAAAGAGTTGCGCCAATTTTAGATTTGACTTCATTCTCTGAATTGCAGGATTGGACTAATGCTACTTTCGATTTTGTTAATAATGCTAGCACATCCAGATTAAAGGAACTTGTTAAAATATCAGTTAATAGATCTTCAATAACAAAACCTGTAGAAAAATTTTTCCCAACGAGAGTAATAGAAAAATTAGACAGCTTGATCAGCAGCATTGCATTATGCAGGGGAAGAGAGTTGGTTAATTTTAATTTTAAAGAACTTAAAAAAGATGTTACTGATCTTAAATATAAAGATTTACCAATAGCGTTTATTTATCTGGTTGACGAAATAGAAAAGAAAATTTCTGAATTCGACAATAATCTTCAAAAATTAACTATAACTTTAATAGATTGGTGTTTAACTCATAATTTGTATCAACAGGCAGTAACACTTTTGCAGGAATTTACTATTTCAATTATTTTGCAAGAAAATCTACTTGAATTAGACAACGAAGTATATCGAAATCTTGTTGCTCAGGCATTTAGAATTTATTCCCAAAATATTCCACAGAACGAATGGAAAAAACCCGCTTCTGAAAATACTGAATTGATGCAGAAACTATTAAAATGTGAAACTCTTAATGAATTATCTTCAGAATATAACTCACTTACCGATTTGAGGAACGATGTGAACCATGCTGGATTTTTAAGTTCAGCGCGTTCTGTGAGTTCTGTTAAAAATCGTTTGAATGAAATTTTTAATGCTTACAAAAAATATTTACTTTAATCCCTATGCTTATTAACATCTCAAATCATCCAAGTAATCAATGGTCGGAAAAACAGTTTAAGTCTGCTATAAAAAAATTTAAATCTGTTTACGACTTGGCTTTTCCGCATATATCACCTAATGCAAATTCAAATCAAGTTAAAATTAAAGCCAGGAAATATTACGAAATAATTTTAAAATTACTTAAATCTTCAAAAGATAAATCAAATGCTGTTCATCTTATGGGTGAGCTGACTTTCGTTTTCCATCTTACACAGATGTTGAAAAAGAAAAATATAAAAGTAATTGCCTCAACTACAGATAGGATTGTTGAAGAGAATAATGGAAAAAAGATTGTTATATTCAACTTTGTAAGATTTAGAGAGTATTAAATGAAAACTATCTTTTGTCTTGTCTCCCGCCAGGCAATGGCTAATGTATTACCTGTACTTATGTTCCAACCAAAAAGTGTTGTTTTGTTTACTACACCGGAAGAAAAGCAATGTGCTGATAACCTTGAAAAATTATTTAGATCAAAGGGAATAAAAATTAAAAGGAATGATGGCTTAAATGCTTATGATTATATAAAATTTAAAGATGCTGTTAAATCTGAATTGGAAAAAACAGAAGGTGATGTAATATTAAATGTTACAGGTGGTACTAAATTAATGGCGCTTGCAGCTTATGAAGCTTTTGCTGAAAAGGATAAAAATATATTCTACTGTAATACAGAGAACAAACAGATTATTCATTTGTTTCCGAAATTGAGTACTGAACCCTTAACTCTTAGCCTTTCGGTAAAAGATTATCTGATTTCCTACGGCTATGAAATTACCTCAACAAAAACTGAAGGATTAAACGAAAATCATAAAAGACTTTTTAATCTATTAATTAAAGAACAGCTATTAACTAAATTTTCTGAATTTCTTGATAAATTCAGAAGTGAATCTGCTAACAAAAGATATCTTAAAACTTATAACGATAAAAAGAATAGAATTTTTTCTATCCAGAAAACGCATTCAAATTTTATATTATTTGTTGGGAAAGAAAAATTCAATTATGATGATGATGCATTCTTAAGAGGTGAATGGCTTGAATATTTTATGCTGTATTCTTTAAAAAATCAAAATATAAATCCTGAAGTTGGAGTTAAAATTTTATCAGGGAGTAATGTAGAAAATGAAATTGATATTATTTTTATAAAGGATTACCAGCTTCATCTTATTTCTTGTAAGAGTGGTAGACAGAGTGATCCAAATCGAGATATTTATGAAATTGAAACTCTTAGGAATGTAGCAGGAGGGACATTTGGAAGAGGATTTTTAGTTACTACACAAGATTTAAGCAATAGAATTCGGAAAAGAGCTGAGGACTTAGGTATCAGAATTCTGAGATTTGATAAATTAACTCATAAGGAGTTTATTTAAATTGGCGGAGAGGCAGGGATTCGAACCCTGGATCCACAGAAAGTGGATACCGGTTTTCGAGACCGGCTCTTTCAACCACTCAGACACCTCTCCATTGATTGTGCCGGAGGCGGGATTTGAACCCGCATGCTCTTGCGAGCGCCGCGCCCTGAACACGGTGTGTCTGCCATTTCCACCACTCCGGCAATGAAAATCCAAACCAAATTTAAGAATTTTTTAAGTCTATTCCAATTAAGAAATATTTCCACACTGATTTTCGCGTTTCCCATTAGTAAGCTAAATTTGAGAATAACTACAAATTAAACCAATAAGTTAATTTTAACATAACAGCATTATCACCATCGGCTGAGATTAAATCTTTAAAATCTCTTTTGAAGTGAAAAGTTCCTGGGTGTAAATCGTTGTTTTTGTTTTGTGTCCAGACCAGGTAAAGTGTCGAGCCGGGTAAATATTCCCATCGCAATACTAAATTTAATCGGAGGGATTTGAAATTAAAATCTGAATTGCCAATTAAAAATTTATTAGCCACTCCAGCACCATCAGGATCAATTATATATTCACCATTATCATCTTTTTCTATAGTCGATATTCCTGTGCCATATACATTAAACTCAAAGCTTCTTGGGCGTGACAGTTCCTTGATATTGTTATATTTACCAACAGAAATAAGCGGTTGAAGGTATATTTGAAGGGATAATGTTGGAGTGAATGTGTAATTCATCCTTATGTTTGCTGAAATAGTATTCTGTTTCAATTCACCGAATATATATCTTTTACCGTAAGTTAGTTTTTGTAATGTATCATCAATTGTCGAGATATACTGATATTTTTTCAAATTGTAATTATAGCTTGGTTCTAATCTAAAGTTCAAATAAGGGAATGGTTTCCATTCAATTTCTGATTCTAGTTCTAATTCTTTACCACCAATTTCATTAGTGCTAATTCCAGTAGAAAACTCTAGAATGATATTCTTCCGTCTATCAGTATCAAACCATAATCTAAAGTTATATCCCTGAGGGGATAGCATAGCTGGACCACCTCGTGTGCTTTTGGTATCAAGAGATCGTGGGATGTAAAATATTCTTGAATTGAATCCCCAGTAGTTTGTAAAAACAAGGTTCACATTTGCAAAGTAAATTTCGCTTGTTTTATCGCCACCGAAATTATAATTTCGTGCAATAGCTATTAAAAAAGATTTGAACCTGAAAAGTTTGTCGGGTTCATACCATTTGTATCCTGAAGCTATATGTGCATTGTAAACATCTGCATTGTATTGGAAACCGAGGTCATTGGTTTCAAAAGCTGGACTTAAGAATCCAAAAGCAGAGTTAAATATCCAGTTATTTTTTTCCTTGTTTATTGTGAATCTTCCTGCCATACCTGTTAGAGATGTTGCTGAGCTGTCGATGGAAAGATGCTTTGCGTCTGGTCTCTGGAAATACCGTTGTGGTGCTCTTTGAATTTTCAATAATCTTTCTTTACTTCCACTAACATGAGATAATCCTATCCATCCATTCATTACCCATGACTTATTTTGATCCAGAAATACCCAGCCATCGCTGCCAAATGTATAAGATCTATGATTTAAAGATTTTGCCAATGTAGTATCGCGTGTATCTCTTTCTACGGATGTAATTATGTATCCAATTCCATATCTACCTTGATCAAACTCGTATTGTGTTCTTCCAATACCATAAAAAGAGAATGGTTCGACCTGTAATTTATATCTACCAATGTCATCTTGAACATCAGCTATTTCTCTTTCAGTCAATGCTGCAAGTATTCCAATAGATTGGTTATTATTCAGTTTGCCGCTTATTTTACCTGCTGCTAAAATTGTGGTTGCATTTGGAGAATTGTTGAATTCAGGTAAATCATTTCTTTGTGGTTTACGGCCGATTCTACGACTGTAGAAAAATTGCGGGTTCGACCAGTTAAAATTCATATTGTTTGTTACACCACCAACACCAAATCTGAAAATATTTGAACCTTCTATAAAGAAAGGTCTTTTCTCGCTGTAATATGTTTCAAATTGTGTGAGATTAACTTCGGCAGGATCGACTTCAACCTGTCCAAAGTCGGGATTTATTGTTGCATCAAGTGTAACATTGCTACTAATTCCAAGTTTAAGATCGGTACCAATATTTTTTATAAATTTTTTGCCTGTATTGAATGGATCACCAGGAGTGTAGTTTTTTGTAAATTCACCGCCTGATACAATGTATGGTAAAACTTCAAACCTTGATGGCGGATTAATATTTTTAATGCCAACCAGTTCAGCAAAATGTGAAACAAAACCACTCTCTTTTTTGGGAACCATAACTAAATAATCTTCTTCATTGTATCTACCGATAATTCTCATTGCATTGAAACCCCAAGTATATTCTTCTTTTTTGGAAAATCTTAATTGAGAGTAAGGAATTTTTAATTCCGCACACCACCCTTTTTCATTCATTGTAACTGCACGTTCCCATATGCCATCCCAAGAATCATCATCCCAGCCATCGTTATAGAATGTGCCATCAATGATTGATCCTGCAGGATTGATCCCAAAGAAAAAAGCATTCCTTTTATCGAAATATGAATCGATCACTACCATAAACCAATCTGATTTCAAAAATGAATCTCTCCTCCCAAGTTGTTTTACTATTGAATCTGGTGAAGAATCGTGCAACATAGCACCTATATAAATCGCTTCGTCATCATAACCAATCCATATTTCAGTCTTGTGAGTTGGTTTTTCACCTTCAATTGGGTCTCTTTGCGTGAAATCACTTATGCTGGGTTCAACATAGAAGCTTTCAGTTAATAAACCATCAATTTTAATTTTTTCATTTAACCTTGTTGCTGATATCTTCTTTCCTTTAGTTTCAGAAAGAGATAGATGAATAATTATGAGTATTAAGTGTAATATTATTAAATATTTTCGCATTTTATATCAGATTTTTGAACAATTACGAATTAGTTTTCACTAAGTTACAAAAGATGTTTGAATTTATATAATATTTCTTTAAATTTTAAAAAATAAAGGAGAAGTTATGAGAAGTTTAATTGCTATTTCCTACATGTTGTTATTTGTTATTTCAGTTCATGCACAGGATTTATATAAACTTTTTTATAATTTTGAACAGGGGAAAGTTTATCGTTATCAAGATTTAATTAAATCAAAGACTACACAGGAAATGATGGGACAGGAAATCAGAGTGGATACTAAAGCCGAGATAATGCATAAGATAGTGGTAGATTCAGTTTTAGAGAACGGAAATTTTTTGTTAACGATTTCTTTTGATTCAATCAGAGCACAAATAAATTCAAAGCAAATGGATACTGTTTTAGCATTGAAAGAAATTCCTGCTAAAAGAAAAAAAGTTGAAATAGATAAATGTGGTAATTACATAAACAAGGGCTCTATAGATAAGATTGTAATAGGTGGGCAACTTGCTGATGAAATTCTACAAAATAAAATTGAACTGCATATTTTAAACGATAAGGAACTAAAAATTGGTGACAAATGGGAAACAACTGTATTTGATACAGTGGATATAATGGGAACACTAATTGTGAGCAAGATAAAAGCCAAGTATAAAATTTTAAAGAAGGAAAATAAATTTAATCGCGATTGCTTGAAGATAGAATATAAGTCAGAAAGTGAGAGTGAAGGAAACATTAAAATGCAGGGAGAAGCTCTGTATTTTGAAAGTAGCACTGATGTGGAGGGGATTTTTTATTACGATTTGGTTGCCAGCTTAATTATATATGAAGAAGCAGATATAACTGATAACACTTCGCTTGCGACTTCTGGACCAAGATCAATGATAATTCCAATAACACAGAAAACCAGTTTTACCAGAAAACTTGTATATTAAAAAAGGAGAAATATGTGTATAATTCTGATATATTAGGGCCTGTTAGAGCCTCAGAAAGAATTTTAATATTGGATGTGCTGCGTGGATTCGCTTTGTTTGGAATTCTCTTGGTTAATTTTGATTATTTTGTTCATCCTTTTCAGACAATACTATTTCCTCTACCTGAAAATGTTATGGGGGTTGAAAAAGCAATCGCGTGGTTTATTAAATTTGCTGCTGAAGGGAAGTTTTACACAATCTTTTCAATTTTGTTTGCTTATGGTTTTACAATTATAATGTCGCGCGCTGAATCTCGAAGTGATAAATTTTTATCAATAATTTCGAGAAGGTATTTATTCCTTTTTTTTCTCGGATTATTTCATGCTTTTTTAATCTGGGTAGGCGATATACTTGCTTTGTATGGTTTGTTAGGATTTATTTTGATTTTGTTCAGAAATGCAAAACCTAAAACAATATTGATCTGGATAATAATTATTTTAATTGTGCCATTGTTACTAACTTTGTTTGGAGCGCTTGCTATAGAACTCGGAAAATCATTTCCAGAGGCTCGTGAGCAAATAGAAAAATCTTTTTTAACTCAGGCAGAAATGTATAAAAAGGATATCGATAGAGCATATTCTGTTTATCCTGATGGAAATTTTTGGGAGATTACCTATCAGCGGATTTATGATATGAAATTTATGGCTGGTTCATTAATTTTTATCGGACCAAATGTGTTTGCAATGTTTTTGATCGGACTTTACCTTGGTAAAAAGAAATTTTTTCATGATTTAGAGAACAATATTGGAACATTGAAAAAAATCTTGATCTGGGGCTTAATTATAGGATTAATTGGTAATTTTGTATATGCAACTTTAATATTGGATATACAAAGATTTATTCCTACATTAAATTTGTTTGTTGCTTCTTTTTTCCAGATGATTGGTGTACCAGCTCTGAGCTTTTTTTATATATCAATTATAAGTTTTATGGTTATAAAACAAAAAAGCTTTATAAAATACCTTGCTGCTCCAGGTAGAATGGCACTAACAACTTATATAACCCAGTCAATTATCTTTACTTTTATAGTATATGGATATGGTTTGGGTATGTTTGGTAAAATAAACAAAATCGAAGGTTTGATTTTAACAATAGTAGTTTATATTATTCAGGTGATAATCTCAAATTTCTGGTTTAGGAAATTTGAATTTGGTCCAATGGAATGGATATGGAGAAAATTTACATATTTTAGATAATTTTATGGATAAATTTGTATCAGTAGAACCAATTGTAAAACTAGTTAAGGCATTTGAAACACCTTTTAAAAATGTGGTCGCCACTGCAAGAACTTGCTATTCCTCAAAAGGAATTATAAATGATGAGCAAATTGAAGATGCACTCGAACCTATAAGTCGTGATATGGAAATAGCAAGAAGCATTTTTGAGGCAGGTCATCACACAACTTTTCAACATGCGCATTTCCAGTTTACGATCGAAAATGTGTCTCGACAGTTTGTTTGGTCATTTCTGCATAGCCATCCTTTTTATAATTCAGAACAGGTAAGTCAAAGATATGTAGAGGTAAAACAAAAAAATTTTACCATACCACCGATATCAGACGAAGTATTGGAAATATATCTTTCTACAATTAATGAACAGATAATTTCTTATAAAAAACTTATTGATCTGCTACTGCCAGTAACAGCGAAAGAATATTATAAAATATTTCCAGGTCGTAGGACTTCTAATAAGAAATACGAAACAGATATAAAAAGGAAAGCTCAGGAAATTGCACGATATGTGCTACCAATTGCTACACATACATATCTTTATCATACAATTAATGGTATTACACTTTTAAGATATCATCGAACCTGTGAACAATATGATGTTCCATTCGAGCAAAAAGTTGTAATTAACAAGATGATTGATGAGCTACTGAAATTTGATCCCAATTATAAATTAGTATTGGATAAAGTTACACCCTTTGAGGAAACATTAGAATACCAAATGTTAAACTCAAAATTATTGAATAATTTACCCTCACGCAAGAGATTCTTAGAAGAATTTGATCAAAGTATGGATGGGAAAACATCAAAGTTAATTGATTATAAAGTTAACAACGAATCAACCCTTGCGCAGGCTATAAGGGAGGTTTTAGGAATTACAAAAAGCGAATTGTCGGATGAAGATGCAATCGACACTTTATTGAATCCTAAGAAAAATAAATTTTTAGGAGATACTTTAGTTATTACAATGCATTCAAAGTTAATGAGAGCAATGTATCACCCAGTTTACACTTTTAGAAAGAAATTGAGTCATACAGCTGATTCACAGGATCAAAGACATAGAACAACGCCAGCATCACGACCTGTGTTATATACACATCTGACTGATACACCTGATTTTATAACACCCCAACTCATTGAAATGTCGTTAGAGGCAAAAAATCTCTACAGAGAAACAATGTATAAAACCTGGGAAAGCATTAACAGATTGAGACAAATGTGCGTAAAAGATGAATATTTAATTTATCTTTTACCTAACGCCTTTCCAATTCGTTACACGGAGTCTGCAGATTTGTTAAACCTGCATCACAAGCATGTAATGCGGCTATGTTACAATGCGCAGGAGGAAATATGGCGAGCATCACTCGAAGAAGCCCAACAAATTTTTGAAGTAAATCCAAATATTGGAAAACACCTCCTGCCACCCTGCACAATCAGGTTTGAGGCAGGCAGCTATCCAATTTGTCCGGAAGGTGAGCGTTTTTGTGGAATCAAGGTCTGGAAACTTGATAAATCAGAGTATTCACGCATAATTTAATAAAAATCTTTAAAGAAACCTTTTAATCCTTTAATAACATTTCATTTTTCTAATTTTTTGTTTATATTTGTAAAGTAAAATTTTTAAAAGATGGAATAATATCAAATACTTCAAAGATGGAAAAAGGAGTTAATTTAAAAGATAGAATTCTGAAAGAATATCGGTCAAAAAAAGATGAAATCCGTGAGAGGCTTGAAGAATTCAAAAATGTAAAAGAAGCTGATTATTTTTATGAATTGATATATTGTTTGTTAACTCCACAATCAAGTGCACGGAATGCAGACTTAGTGGTTAAGAAACTAAAAGCAAAGGATTTTTTGAAAAACAATTTTAATCCTGAGGCTATACTTGCAGATAAAAAAAATTATATACGATTTCATAAAACCAAAGCTAAACGTTTAATTGAATTGAAAGAAAATTATTTCAATATTAAAAGCTTTTTGATGAATGGTAGTTGTGAACATGAACTCAGGGAATATTTGGTTAAGAATGTTAAAGGTTTGGGTTATAAAGAAGCTTCTCACTTTTTGAGAAATATTGGAAAGCGAAATCTCGCCATTTTAGATAGGCATATACTTAGAAATTTAAAGAGATTAAAAATCATTCGTGAAGTTCCCAAGACTTTAACCAGAAAGAATTATCTATTGATTGAAAAAAAATTTAGGAAATTTTCAGAGGAAGTTAATATAACAATCGATGAACTGGATTTGTTATTCTGGAGTATGGAAACAGGAGAAATTCTAAAATGAGAGCTCTTGTGATAGGCGCTGGTATGATGGGAACGGCTCTTGTATATGACCTTGTGTTCTCAAATACTTTTAGTGAAATACTGATCTCGGATATAGATATTAAAAAAGCAATATCTGTTGCAGAAAAAATCAATAGAAAAGTTGAACCTGTTCAACTTGATGTAAATAATTATGATGATGTAATTGATTTAATGTCGGGTGTGGATGTAGTGATAAGTGCAGTTCCATATTCACATAATTATTTATTAACTAAAGCTGCAATCGAAGCAGAGAAACATTTCTTAGACCTTGGTGGAAGTAATGAGATACTAAAAAAGCAATTGTCTTTAAATGAAAAGGCAAAGGAAATTGGCATCAGTATAATACCAAATTGTGGGTTAGCTCCTGGACTTGTAAACATTCTTGCCGTTCAGGGTGCAAAAGAATTTGATTATGTTGATGAAATACATCTTCGTGTTGGTGGACTTCCTCAGCATCCTCGTCCTCCATTGAATTATCAGATTGTATTCTCAGCTGAAGGTCTGATAAACGAATATACTGAGCCTGTCGATGTTATTAGAAACGGGAAATTTCAGAGCGTAAACCCGCTAGAAGATCTTGAAGAAATTATATTTCCAGAACCATTCGGTACACTTGAAGCTTTTAATACTTCGGGTGGACTATCCACACTTTGTAATTATTTTTTGGGTAAAGTTAAAGAACTCGATTATAAAACAATCAGATACAAAGGACATTGTGAAAAAATAAAAACACTGCTGGATCTGGGATTGGCTAGTAATGAAGCATTAATTATTGGCAATTCGGTGAAAACATTACGTGAATTCTTTATTGATTTACTCTACAAAAAGTTGATTTATAATGATGAAGATGTTGTGCTTTTGAGAGTAGAAATTAGAGGGGAAAAAGAACATCGACTTAAAATTTTAACTTATGAAATGATCGATTATTATGATAATGTGAATCAGATTTCAGCGATGATGAGAACAACTTCATATCCAACATCTATTATCGCACAGATGATTATGGATGGTAGAATTAATAGCCGTGGAGTTATTCCTCCTGAGTATTGTACCGATGCTGAAGAAATGATAAAAGAACTCAGAAAAAGAAATATATTTATTTCAAAAAATATAACCAGTGGTGAAAAATGAAACGTCCATTCTCAATTGTTTTGATTACAAGAGATCGAGATTCTAATAACGAAATTCATATTAAATATGAAACCGAGACAGCTCATCCAAGAATTGAAATATTAAAATTCTTTGTAAAATATTTCTTTAAACTGAAATTTTAAGTATGAGATTGAAATTCAAAATATTGATAGCAATATTTTTGATTAGAGCTGAAATATATGCTCAATATTCAATTCCAGTTGAATTTGCTGATAAAAAATTAAAAAGTTCTTCTATTGGGAGTTTTGAACTAAAAGGCATTTTATATGCTTCTGTGAATGATTTTTGTAATCTCTTTGGGTATCATATGTTTTATAATGCTGAAGCTCAGAAACTGGAAGTTAAAATAAATAGTCATAAAATAAAATTTACAGCAAATAATAATTTTATTATAGTTACAGATGAAAAAGGTGAATTAGGCGTGGTTCAAATTGAAAATAGAACAATTCTTGCATCTTATTCGTTTTTCATTCCAGTACGGAAATTAGTAACATTATTTTCTAATGTTACGGGTCAAAATATAAAATATGACATTCAAAGAAACAAAATTGATGTGGGAATTTTTTATGAAACAAAAAAGTATGATATTACCGGATTAATTTATGATGTTAAAGTTAATGGTACAATGATTCGATTTATAACCAGCAGAAGATTGAAAGATTATGAAAGCTGGGTTAGATATGAACCGAATGATAAAGAGAAGAAAAGTGGATGGTTATATCTTACGATTGCAAATGTTAAAGCTGATATAGAGAAACTAAAATCTGTAAAACCTGCAGGTGCTGTGAAGGAATTGTTAATATTCCCGTCTGCAAATTCAGTACAGTTTACATTCAAACTTAATCAAAAAATTTCCAGCACAGAAGTTATTCAGGATTCTGAGAGTAATGATTTAATCCTTGCAATTTACACACCACTTGAGACGAAAACTCCTGAAAAAGATCTTAAACCTTATGAAAAGAATATTATACGTGAAAAGGAAAGGTGGAAACTTGATGTTGTTGTTCTCGATCCCGGCCATGGTGGGAAAGACCCGGGGGCAATCGGTGTTACTGGGACCAGAGAGAAAGATATTACACTTGCTATTGCAAAGAAACTGGGAAAATTGATTGAGACCCGGATGCCTGATGTTAAAGTTGTTTATACCCGACAAGACGATGAATTTGTAGAATTATATAGAAGAGGTCAGATTGCCAATCAGGCAAATGGTAAACTTTTTATTAGTTTACATTGTAATTCCACAGCACGCAAACCAAGTACAACAAAGGGGTTTGAAATATACTTGTTGCGTCCAGGCAAGACTGAACATGCTTTAAAAATAGCAGAGAGGGAAAATTCTGTAATTCAATTCGAAAATGATTATGAAAAACGATATCAGGAGCTAACTGAAGAAAACTTCATTTTGCTAACGATGGCTCAGAGCGCTTATATGAAATATAGTGAACATTTTGCAGAATTATCTGCAAGTTTTGTCCAGCAACACACTGATTTAGATATTAATGGTGTTAAACAAGCTGGTTTTTATGTACTTGTTGGTGCCTCTATGCCAAATGTGCTTGTTGAGTTGGGTTATATTTCGAATCGCGAAGATGAAAAATTTTTAAAATCGGAACAAGGGCAAAATAAAATAGCTGAAGCTTTATTTAAAGCTGTTCAGCAATATAAAATTGATTACGACCAATCTATTGATGGGGTAAAGCAAATTGGGGTTAAGGAATGATTAATAAATTCAGGATGATAAAATTTTTATTTTTAATTAGTTCAATTTGTCTTCTGAACGCATGCGAAAGAAAATTACCACATCCAAAAATTTCCTTACCACTGGCAATAACTGATGATATTGGGAATAGATTTTTATTTGATGAAGAACCTAAACGTATCATTTCACTTGCACCGAGTATAACAGAAATTCTTTTTGCACTCGATGATGGAAAAAGTTTAGTCGGTGTAACAGATTTTTGTGATTATCCCCCTGAAGCAAAATTAAAACCCAGTGTTGGTGGAATGATTAATCCAAACCTGGAAAAGATTGCGGAATTGAACCCAGAAGTAATAATTATGACATTCCACGGAAATGACAAATGGGATTATTATCAATTGAAAGGAATGGGATATAAAGTTTTTGTTTTAAACCCTAAGATGATCGATGGTGTATTTCTCTCTATCAATCATCTTAGCAGAATTACAGGTGCAATTACTCGTGGAAGTCTTCTGAATAATGAATTGAGAAAAAAATATAAAGAAATAGTAGAACAGGAAAAATATTGTAAAAGGCAAAAGGTAGGTGTCGTAGTAAATATAGAGCCGCTTATGTTCGCAGGACTTGATACATTTATTGATGAGATGATTATTGCTCTTGGCTGTGAAAATGCATTTTCCTATTCTTATATGCAATATCCAATTGTTAGTCGTGAAGAAGTATTGAAAAAAGATCCAGATGTAATAGTCCTTCTGGATGATGCAGTAAGCAGTTTAGAAGATTTATTTCAAAAATACCCTGAATGGAAAAATCTAAAAGCTTTCAAGAATAATAAAATTGTAATTGTGGATGCAGATTTGCTTTCCAGACCAGGACCAAGAATATTCAGGGGTTTCGAAATTTTAGCAAATATATTGAATAAACAAAAAACAACTAACAAACTATAAGGAGTTAAAAAATGATTAGTAAAACTTTGCAAAACGCATTGAACAATCAAATTCAATCGGAAACTTATTCCTCATATCTATATATGGCTATGGCTGCTTATGCCGATTCAAAGAACTTTAAAGGAATTGCTAAATGGTTTAAAGTACAATCTTCAGAGGAGTGGATGCATGCAATGAAATTTTACGATTTCTTGGTTGAACGTGGTGCAACTGTCATATTTAAAGCAATTGAACAACCCCCATCCGACTTCAAATCAATTTTACATGCTTTTGAAGCAACCCTTGAACATGAGAAAAAAGTTACTGCATCAATTAATAAACTTTATGAATTGGCTCTGAAAGAAAATGATTATCCTACACAGATTATGTTACACTGGTTTATCGATGAACAAGTAGAAGAAGAAGCGAATGTCACTGAAATAATAGAAAAAATCAAATTGGTAGGTGAAAAGAGTGGCTCCATTCTTTGGATCGATAATGAGTTAGGTAAACGAGAAAAATAATAAGTCAATGTTCTGAAGGAATCGTCATATATATTATGGCGATTCCACTTTAATTTTTTCTTTAAATGAAAGCAATAAAAAAGATTTTAATTATCCGTCTCAGTTCAATAGGGGATATTGTGCTTACTTCTCCAATTTTGAGAATTCTAAGAAATTTCTTACCAGATTCAAGAATTGATTTCCTTATAAGAAGAGAATACACAGAACTAATAAAGTTTAATCCCAATATAAATAATGTAATTGAATTTGATACCTCGCAAGGTTTAAAGGGATTATATTTTATAGCAAATGAAATAAAAAATAATCAATACGATTTAATATTGGATTTACATAATAATCTCAGAAGTAATTATATAAAATTCTTCTCAAAAGCGAAGTTTTATACAATAAACAAAAGAACAGTTAAAAGATTTCTATTAGTCAAGTTCAAAATAAACCTTTATCGTGATACAATATTTGCTGTCGATAAGTATCTTGAAACAATAAAATTTCTGAAACTTAAGAATGATAACAAAGGGTTAGATTTGTTTTACACAGATGATATAAAGTTAAAATCTGAGGAAATAATTAAACATCTTCTAATTCAAGACTATGATTTTTTGATCGGGGTTGCACCATCAGCGAAACACTATACCAAAATATGGCCAGCTGAAAAATATATTGAATTACTTACTATGATAATTCAACATTTTAATGCCTTTGTGTTTTTGTTTGGAAGTCAGAATGAAGCTGAGTATATAAATCAAATAAATAATGCTGTAAAAACGAAAGTGAATAAAAATTCCATTGTAAATATGGCAGGAAAATTATCACTGCTTGAAACAGCTGCATTAATGGATAAGTGTAAAGTTATAATTACAAACGATACTGGACTAATGCATATTGCTGCAGCTCGTAAAAGAAAAATTGTGGCAATATTTGGTTCTACAGTTAAAGAGTTTGGTTTTTTCCCTTATGGCACAGAAAGCATCGTTGTGGAAAATAATAATATTAATTGCAGGCCTTGTACTCATATCGGTCGTGATAGTTGCCCAAAATTGCATCTCAAGTGTCTTAATGACATTACCGTTGATATGGTTTATAATGCATATAAAAATATATTGAATGTGAAATGAGAACTTTTTGGAAAATTTTCTATAATTTAGTTGTTTTACCAATCCTGTTAATTTTAGTATTGGGTATTTCTATTTTTAAACAAAAATATAGAATGGGAATTAAGGGAAGAAAAAAAATTTTCTTAAATTTAAAACACAAATCTAAATATATTGATAATGGTAAGAAAAGAGTGTGGTTCCATGTTTCTAGTTTAGGAGAATTTGAACAAGCAAAACCGTTAATTTTAGAATTAAAAAATTTAAATAATGATATAAAAATAATTGTTAGTTTTTTTTCACCATCTGGTTATGAGCCATCAAAAAATTTCAAGTTTGCAGATTTAATCACATATCTTCCATTTGATAGTATCTGGAATGCAAAAAAGTTTGTGAAGATAATTAATCCCAATCTTGCAATATTTATAAGATACGATTTATGGCCAAACCATATCTGGGAACTTAAGAAAAAGAAAATTCCGATTGTTATAGCAAATGCAACTATGCGTCGTAATACACCTCGTCTTTATCCTGTCTTAAAATCCTTCCACCGAGTTCTCTATAATGAAATTGATTATATAGCAACTATATCTGAAGATGATAAAAAAGTATTTGAATTATTAGAACTATCTAATCCAACTATTGAGATTATGGGTGATACAAGATATGATCAGGTTTTCCAGAGAGCAAATGAGTCTAGAAAAAAACACTTAATATCGGAAAATATAATTAAAAATAAGTTTGTATTAATTGCTGGAAGTACATGGGAGGCTGATGAAAAAGTATTGTTAAATGTTTATAAAAATTTGAAAAGAGATTTTAAGAATTTTCTGCTTATTATTGTCCCACATGAACCAACTATTAAAAATATTATAAGAATTGAAGATGAATTGAATGGCGAAATTCCCCATATTAGATTTTCTGAACTTATTGACTATAAAGGTGAAGAAGTTATAATCGTTGATAGTATTGGGAACTTAATGTCTCTTTACCAATATGCAACTGTAGCTTTTGTGGGTGGAAGTTTTAAAGGTAGTGTTCATAATGTATTAGAACCTGCAGTTTATGGAATACCCGTAATTTTAGGACCCTATCACACAAATTCTCAAGAGGCAATAAATTTAATTAGAGCAGGTGGTGCCTTTTCCTGTCAGAATGAAAATGATGTTTTGGAAGTTTTAATTAGGCTTTTTAAAAATGAAGATTTGAGACATGAAGCTGGAAAAATTGCAGGGGATTTTGTTAACCAAAACACAGGTGCTACTAACAAGTTTCTTTCTTATGTAAAAAAAGTTTTGTAAATTACTTTCGTTATGAAAATTGCATATTTTGATACAATTTCCGGAATTAGTGGTGATATGACAATAGGTGCTTTTCTCAGTGCAGGAGTACCATTTGAATATCTTAAATATGAACTTGCAAAACTTAATATCTCAGGTTATGAAATATCTCATAGATTTGTGGAAAAAAGCGGCATCAAAGCAGTTAAGTTTGATGTTGAAATAATTGAAAAAGTCGTTAAATACAGACATCTTAAAGATATTTTAAATGTTATACATGATAGTAATTTGACTGATAATATCAAAAAGCTATCAGAAAAAATATTTAATGAACTGGCTATCGCAGAAGCCAAAGTTCATAATACACCTGTCGAAAAGGTTCATTTTCATGAAGTTGGGGCAATCGACTCAATAATCGACATAGTGGGAACGGCTATTTGTTTGGAGTATTTGAAAATTGCTGAGGTTTACACATCTCCTGTAAAATTAGGCTCAAGTGGATTTGTGGAAACTGAGCATGGTAAACTTCCAATTCCAACGCCAGCAGTTGTTGAAATTTTGAAAAATTATCCAGTAAAGTTAACTGACTTGGAATATGAACTTACAACACCAACCGGTGCTGCAATAATTAAAGCTTTATCATCAGGTGTATTAAATCAAGAAGATATTAAAGTGCACTTAATTGGATATGGTTCAGGAAGTCGTGAACTTCCAGTTCCTAATTTACTCCGCGTTTTAATAGGTGAATTACAAAAGCAAATCGCTTCAGAGGATTTGTTATTAGTTGAAACAAATATAGATGATATGAATCCTGAAATTTATCCATACTTGATAGAAAAATTACTTTCCTCAGGAGCATATGATGCTTATATGATACCTATAATTATGAAGAAAGGTAGACCTGGAATACTATTATCTACATTAATTCCGAAGTCTTTATTAGATAGCATATCTGATTTAATTTTTAAAGAGACTACTACGCTTGGTCTAAGAATAGTCGAAGTTGAAAGAAGAAAAGTTTTTAGGGAAGTTCAAAGTATTCATACAAAATTTGGAGATATTAAGATAAAAATTGTTGAAGTAAACGGACAGGTTCGTTATATACCTGAGTTTGAAGAGTGTAAACGAATTGCGAAAGAATTGGATATTCCAATTTTGGAAGTATATAAACAAATTGAGAACGAATTATTAAAGAGGTAAAACATGAGAAAATTATTTTTGTTTTTTATTATCATAAATTTTTTATTTTTTAGCGATGTCTTTAGTATCAGACCTCCCAGGGAAGGTGTCAAAATCAAAAAGGAATTAGTTGAGGAGTTTAAAATTATTCAGCAATCCTATAGTTCCGGTTATTGGGCAGAAAAAATGTTTGAGCGTTACAAACAAGTTCAAATTAATCCAGAATATTATAAAAAGACCTCAACAGTTGATAGTATATTTGCACCAACCTTATTAGGTTATTTTACAGATTTATTACCTACATATACAAAAGAGCAATTTCAAGCACAGTTGTGGGATGGGCCAAATCCTTCAGGTACAATAACAGATTATTACACAGAGGTGTCTTATGGGCAGATGCATCTTAGTGGAAGGTGCGATGGATGGTTTCCTGTCCAAGGTCCAGTATCAGCTTATAATCCTGGTGGAAGTTCAGGTGGTCCAAGATTTACCTACGAGTTGTTAGTTGCAAGTGACGCACAGGTTGATTATAGTAAATATGTACAGTATGTTGATAATTCAGGTAATGGTCATGTTCCTTTTTTGATAGTTGTTCACACAGGTGGTGATGCAGCAGCAGGAGCACCTAATATTTGGTCTCATAGATGGGATTTTAAAGTTTATAGTGGTTCAGCCTATACTACAAATGATAATATGCCAGATGGTAAATCTGTAATTGTGGATGGTCCTTACGCAATACAACCTGAAATGACTGGTAATCAGAATTCAGGTGGTGCAATTGAGCCAATTGGTGTTTTTGTTCATGAGTTAGGACATATTTTTAATTTGCCAGATTTATATGATGTTTCAGGTCAGGGTGAAGGTTTGGGTGGATGGTGCTTGATGGCTTCTGGTAGTTATGGTGGCGATCAACGAAATGCGCACAAACCATCACATATGTCGGCATGGTGTAAAATAAAATTGGGATGGGTTGTCCCAATTAATGTTACAGAATCATATCAGAATTTCTCAATTCTACCAGCTGAAAATAATCCAGTAGTTTATAGATTATGGAAAGATGGATCTCAAAATAGCCAGTATTTTTTAATTGAGAATAGACAAAAAATTGGATTTGATGTATCTATAATTGAAAGTGGTTTGCTTATTTATCATGTAGATGATCAAATCCCGGTACAAAATAATCCTAATTACTATAAGGTTGATTTAGAACAAGCAGACGGCATCAGACATTTAAATCTTGGAACAAATCGTGGAGACGCTGGTGATCCTTTCCCGGGTTCTGGTGGTGCAAATAATCCAAATACTGTTTTTGATGGATATTCAACTCCTAATAGTCGAGATTATAATTTCAATCTAACTGGAATTAATATTAACTCAATCCGTAAAGTTGATACATTGATTTTATTAAATATGACAATCTGGGATACCTCAGCATTTACTCCCGCATTTATAGAGGCAACTCCTCAAGTAATGATTGATTCATCAGAAAATTATGGAGCAGCAGCTTTTGATTACAATAATGATGGATTGGATGATATCTATGTCGCTAGTAAAAATGTTAATAAATTTTATATAAATCAAGGCAATAGCATTTTTATTGAATCCACCTTAAATGCAGGTGTTGCAGATGCTGATAATAATCGCTCAGTTGTAGTTGGAGATTTTAATAACGATAACCTACAGGATTTGTTGGTTACCACTTATAATCCAATTCCAATTTTAAGAAGAAAGAATAAGCTTTATCGTAACAATGGAGATGGAACATTTACTCTTGTAACTGATGTACCAATTTATTATGATGATCGATCGACTGGCGCAAACTTCGTTGATTACAATAACGACGGGCATTTGGATGTTTTTATTCTTTCAGAATTAAATACTAAAAAGGCAAACCTTTTCAGGAACAATGGAGATGGTTCTTTTACTTTAGATACCACTTCTGATTTAATTTATCAGGCAAATGGTTCAATGTCAGTTTGGGGTGATTTTAACAATGATGGATTTATGGATGTGTACATAGTTACAAAAAACGAGTTAATACCAAGTTACTTATTTAAAAATAATGGAGATGGTACTTTCACAGATATCACTCAGTCAGCAGGTGTTGAGAATATGCAGTATGGAACAGGTGCAGCCTGGGGAGATATAAACAATGATGGTTATCTGGATTTAGTAGTATGTAATGAAAATGGGCCAAACAGATTGTATTTAAATAATCAAAATGAAACATTTACAGAGATTGGCGAATACGCTGGAATTGCTGAAACTGGTGTAAATTATTCTCCCGCTTTTATTGATTTCGACCTTGATGGATATTTAGATATTTACATTACAAGAACCGGCCCTAATAGACTATTTAAAAATAATGGAGATCTAACATTTACTGAAGTTGGTGGTCGTATGGGTGTGTCGAATAAAGGAGTAAATAAAGGTGCTTGTATATTGGATGTTGATAATGATGGCTTACCAGACATTTTTGTATCTTCAGGTGGAACTGCATCGTCAAATTTATTATATCACCATACTAATGTGGAAAAGCGCTGGATGAAAGTTACTGTAAAGGGTAATCCTTCAAATCGCAGTGGAATCGGGACAAGAATTACTTGCTATGCTGGTAATAGCTTACAAATTAGAGAAGTTGCAAGCGGTACAGGATATCTTTCACAAAATAGCCACACTCAATTTTTTGGTTTTAGTGAATATGAATTTATTGACTCTATGACGGTAAAATTCCCTTCTGGAAATAAGTTCACTTTGGTAAACTTAAGCACAAATAGTCATTATACAATAAGCGAAGCTGAGCTTTCGGTTAAACAGTTGTCGCATATCCCCGAAAATTTTTCACTTTTACAAAACTATCCAAATCCCTTTAATTCAAATACAATTATTGAATTTACGCTTCCATTATCACAAAAAGTTGTTTTGGGTGTTTATAATATTTTAGGCCAGGAAGTTGCGGTATTAGTAAATCGGAATTTACAGGCTGGAAGTTATCAGGTTAATTTTGATGCTTCGAATTTCCCAAGCGGGATTTATTTCTATAAAATAAAAACAGAAAATTACTCTTATGTTCGTAAAATGCTTTTGCTCAAATAAACTTAGTTAAAATTTTTATGGCAGACAAATTTTGCCAAGAATTGTTTTCTTTTTTGCACCAGTAGCATTTATCATATTAGTACTATTTCCGCTTATAGTTTCGTTTGCTAAAAAAGCAAAACACACTGCCTCCTTTGAATCTGCTGAAATATTGAAATCGTCTATAGTTTTTATTTTTATTCCAGAGAAATACTTTTTTAAAGCATTCATTAAGTACTTATTATGAACACCACCTCCACTAATAATCAATTCTTCGATGTTAAGTTTATCCTTGATGAACTTTTCATATGATCTAAAAATTGATAATGCTGTAAACTCGGTAAATGTTGTTATTAAGTCGGTTTTAGAGATTTTATCTGTGTATTTTTCAGTTATCTCTTTAATAAAATTTTCGCCAAATATTTCTCTCCCGCAAGATTTTGGTGGCTTTTTGTCAAAATATTTATGGCTCATCATAAAATCTAATATTTTGTAGTTGATTTTTCCTTTGAATGCTATTTTTCCATTATGATCGTATTTTCTATGATATAACTTTTGCATCAAATAATCGATCATGATATTTCCTGGTCCAGTGTCAAATGCAAAAACATCACCTTCTGTTGCATTTCTTGGTATAACTGTAATATTAGAAATACCCCCAATATTCAACAATGCTCTGTTTTTTATCTTTGATCTGAACATAACATAATCAAAATATGGAACAAGTGGTGCACCCGAACCATCAACTGCTATATCTGCTATTCTAAAATCTCCAACAGTTATAATTCCGGTTTGTTTTGCGATTACACATGGATCACCAATTTGCATTGTAGTGGAAAAATTTTTATTTAGAAACTTCTCTTTCTCAGCAAGATGAAAAATTGTTTGACCATGAGAGCCAATTAAATCAATTTTTTTTAAGTTGTGTTTTTTGCAAAGCTTTAATACTGCATCTGCAAAGTATTTGCCAATTATAACATTTAGTTTTGCGATTTCTTCTAATTTTGCTGTTTTGTTATTGGAATTTTTTAAAATTAATTTTCGCAGTTTAACTGGATATTTATAACATTCAAATGCCAACAACTTAATTTTTGTATCCAATCCGTTGTATTTTATTTTTATTGCTGCTGTATCTATTCCATCTACAGATGTTCCAGACATTAAACCGATAACAATTTTGTTTTGTTTTTTTAAAATTCGTTCGAGCATTACATTTTACAATAAAAATTTAATTTAATATATTAAACAAATGAACAAATCCCAACATTTTAAGTTAATAGTAATTGGTGGAGGCGCTGCAGGAATATTCGCTGCATGGAGTGCTGCATCGCATGGCTTAAAAACACTTTTGATTGAAAAAAATAAAGATTTAGGAAGGAAGTTACTTATCTCTGGTTCTGGTAAATGTAATATTACACATACAGGATCGGTTGAAGAACTTTTAAAAGGATTTCCAAAAAGAGAAGCAAATTTTTTGAAACATTCATTTTACAGATTCAGTAATTTTGATGTTTTGAAATTGCTTTACTTATATGGAATGAAAACTTATACCCGTGAAGATGGAAAAATATTCCCTGTTACGAATAAATCATCAGATGTTTTAAATGTTTTTAAGAAAATACTTGCTGATTATGAAGTTAAAGTTTTATTGAATACAAATGTTCAGGAGATTAAGTCTGAAAGTGATTATAAATTTATAATAAAAACTAATGACAATTATTTTGAATCTGAGTTTATAATAATTGCAACTGGTGGGTTATCATATCCACATACTGGCTCGACAGGCGATGGTTATTTATTTGCAAAAAAACTTGGACATACAATCGTTGATACAAAAGCTGCACTTGCTCCGATAGATGTATCTCCACGATTTCCTGATACGTGGAAGGGTATAGCAATCCGAAACGGGTCATTATCTTGTTATCTAAATAATAAAAAGTTAATTGAAGAGAATGGAGATGTTTTATTTACACATCGTGGTTTATCGGGACCAGCGATACTGGAATTAAGTAGATATGCGGCAGAATATTTTGTAAAAGGAGATTTATATCTGTATTACGACTTATTTCCCTCGAAATTGTATGAGGAGGTAGATGATGAACTTAAAAATAATTTTTATAGAAATCCTAATATGAAAATTGAGAACGAGTTAAAAATATATTTGCCTAACAGAATAATTGGGTACTTTTTAAATAAAGCTGGAGTAGATGAGAAAAAGCGTTGCAATCAGATAAATAAAAATGAAAGGAAAAGAATTGTAGAATTATTAAAAAGGTTACCATTAGGTAAGATAGAGTTTATCGACCTTAAGAGAGGTGAAGTAACGGCAGGTGGAGTTTCTTTGAGCGAAATATATCCGAAAACAATGGAATCAAAAAAAATAAAAGGTTTATACTTCTGTGGTGAAGTATTAGACATAGCAGGTAGAATTGGAGGTTACAACCTACAAGCAGCTTATTCTACTGGTTATGTTGCTGGCGAAAGTGTTGCTAATCAAGTAAAATCCCGGCTTCTAAAATGAAACCGGGATATAAAAAGTTCTAACAAAACCTATATCTTTTTTACCTTTGTGGCTTGTAAACCTTTGGGAGTCTGTTCAACTTCAAATTGTACTGAATCACCCTGTTTTAGGGATTTGTAACCATCTCCAACTATAGAGCGGTAGTGAACGAAAACATCTTCACCTGACTCTCTTGTTAGAAATCCAAAACCTTTGGTGTTGTTGAACCACTTAACTTTACCAGTCTCCATAAAAATTAAACCTTTAATTTGTTAATGATAGCTGTACGCCAGTTTGAGCTTTAAAACGAAAACCAAATACAGCAGAAAATCATCTGGAATTCCGTTTTGGCTGCCTTGTCTGACGAACCAGCTAACGTTAAGTGGTTCGTACAAATAAAGCAAACTTCGTAAAAAGCACAAATAACGGTGTACTGTTAATTGTAATACAAAGATAAGAGAATATTTATTTAAAGTCAAATTCGTTATATCTGCTTAATAAAATAAAAAAATATATAGCTGTTAACTACAGCAGATTTTATAATTTTAGCCAATTTGAAATTATTTGATGTCCTGTATTTGTTAGAATTGATTCTGGGTGAAATTGTATACCTTCCACTGGCAAATATTTATGTCTGATTCCCATTATTTCATCATTTTCGGTTCTGCTTGTAATTTCAAGTATTGTTGGTAAAGAATTTTCATCAACAATTAGTGAATGATACCTTGTTGCGGCAAAAGGATTTTCTAAATTTTTATATAGCGTTTTAGAATCGTGATAAATTAATGAAGTTTTACCATGAAGAATATTTTTAGCTTTTATTACTTTTCCACCAAAAGCAACCGCAATTGCCTGATGTCCTAAGCAAACTCCAAGAATTGGAATTTTGTCATGAAAATATTTTATGACTTCTATCGATATTCCTGCACTTTCCGGTCTTCCAGGTCCAGGTGATATTAAAATATGTGATGGCTTAATTCTTTTAATTTCATCTAATTGGATTTTATCGTTTCTAAAAACAATCACTTCTTGTGTAATCATTTTTATAAGATTTACAAGATTGTAGGTAAAGGAATCATAGTTGTCGATTACAAGTATCATGTATAAGAGGCTTCTAATTCTTCTTTTAAATATTTTGCGGTATAACTTTTTGGGTTTTGAATAATTTCTTCTGGAGTGCCTTCCGCAATTATTTCACCACCTTCATCGCCACCACCAGGACCTAAATCAATTATCCAATCAGCACATTTAATTACGTCTAAATTATGTTCTATGACTATAACTGTATTTCCTTTGTCTACAAGTTTATCCAAAACTGAAAGAAGCATTCTTATATCTTCGAAATGTAAACCTGTTGTTGGTTCGTCTAAAATATACAAAGTCTTTCCTGTTCCAACTTTTGAGAGTTCGGTTGAAAGTTTAACTCTTTGAGCCTCACCGCCAGATAGTGTGGTTGCTTGTTGACCTAAACGAATGTAACCCAAGCCAACATCATAAAGTGTTTTGAGTTTGTTAACAATTTTTGGAAATTCACTAAAAAAGTTGAGTGCTTCCTGAACCGACATATCAAGTACATCAGCAATGGATTTATCTTTATATTTAATCTCAAGTGTTTCGTGATTATACCTTTTACCATGGCAAACTTCGCATTGAACATAAACATCTGGTAAAAAATTCATTTCAATTTTTCGTATACCGTCGCCTTCACATTCTTCGCATCTTCCACCTTTGACATTAAAACTAAATCTACCAACACCATAACCTCTTAACTTTGCTTCAGGTAATTGTGCGTATAAATCTCTTATCAGTGAAAAAAGACCTGTATAAGTTGCAGGATTTGAGCGAGATGTCCTTCCAATCGGACTTTGGTCTACATCAATAACTTTATCAATATTTTCAATTCCTATTATTTTCTTATATGGAAGAGGAACTTCGTGTGAATTATAAAATTTTCTTGCAAGAATTCTGTATAAAGTTTCAAGAATTAAAGAGGATTTTCCAGAACCACTAACTCCGGTTACACATATTAATTTACCAAGTGGGATTCTTAAATTAACTGATTTTAAATTGTTTCCTGTACAACCAGTTAAATTTATAAACAATCCATTACCTTTACGGCGTTCTTTTTTAATTTCAATTTTCTTCAATCCTTTTAAATAATGAGCTGTGTAAGAAATTGAGTCAAATCCATTACCTGAGATTTTTATTGAGTCGTTTTTTAATTTAAGCTCATTTGGCCTACCTGATGTAACAAGGTATCCACCATATTCGCCTGCTCCAGGTCCTAAATCCACAACATAATCAGCATTGCGTATCATTTCTTTATCGTGTTCTACAACGATAATTGTATTTCCAAGATCTCTTAAGTGCAACAATGAATTTATAAGTTTTATATTATCTCTCTGATGCAAACCGATGCTTGGTTCATCAAGCACATATAGAACTCCAACAAGTTGTGATCCAATTTGCGTTGCGAGTCGTATTCTTTGTGCTTCACCACCCGATAAAGTTTTAATTTGTCTGTTGAGTGTTAAATAATCTAAGCCAACGTTTAAAAGGAAGTCAATTCTGTTGTTTATTTCTTTTAAAATAGGTCCGGCAATTATCATCTGGCGTTCTGTAAGTTCTAAATTTTTAAAGAAAACTTTTAGGTTTTTTATAGATAAATTAACAACATCATTTATATCAAAAGCGTTTTCACTTTTAAGATTGTATATTTTTACAGCTAGACTTTCCTTTTTTAATCTTCCTCCTGAACATTCATCGCATGGATTGGTGCTCATATATGCTTCTATCCATTGCCTTACCTTGCTCGAAGAGGTCTCATCATAATATTTTTGAAGAGTTGCCAGTATGCCATTGAAACGATGTTTATATACTACCTTTCTACCACTTGTGTAAGTATATTCCATATCAAATTTTTCATTTCCAGCTCCATAAAATAAAATGTTCAAGAATTTCTTAGAAAGTTTTTCAATTGGTGTATCAAAATCAATCTTGTATTTTTTTGCTACTGCTTGTATCTGACTCCATAGCCATGTTTGACGTGGTTTACCAAGAGCTGCTATTCCACCTTGGTTTATAGATTTCGCCGGGTCAGGAATTATTAGGTTGGGGTCTAATTTTCTGGATTCACCCAGACCGTTACAAGCAGGACACCAGCCATATGGTGAGTTAAAAGAAAAAGAGTTTGGTGCGAGTTCATCATAGCTTGTACCACATTCAATACATGCAGAATATACACTATAGAGTGTATCGGTACTGTTTGTATTAACGATTACTATTCCAGATCCAAAACTTAAAGCTGTCTCTATTGAATCAGCAACTCTGCTTCGTATATTTGATCCAATCACAATCCGATCTATTACTATTTCTATATTGTGAATTTTATATCTATCAACTTGCATTCCCTTATAAACTTCTTTAATTTCTCCGTCTATTCTGGCTCGTAAGAATCCATTCCTTAAGATTTCCTCAAAAAGTTCACGATAATGACCCTTCCTTCCTCTAACCACTGGCGCTAGGATCTGAATATAAGTGTTGGTGGGAAGCCTCATTATTGTGTCTATAATTGTGTCAATATTTTGTTTTTGCACTTTCTTACCACAAATATGACAGTGTTGTGTGCCAATACGAGCAAAAAGCAATCTCACAAAATCATAAATCTCTGTAACCGTGCCTACTGTTGATCTGGGATTATGGGAAATAGATTTTTGCTCAATTGAAACTGAAGGACCCAAACCTTCTATGTTGTCCACATCTGGTCTTTCTAAAATCCCTAAGAATTGTCTAGCATAAGAAGAAAGGCTCTCAATATATCTTCGTTGTCCTTCGGCATAAATTGTATCAAATGCGAGACTTGATTTCCCTGAACCTGAAAGTCCAGTTATAACAATTAACTTTTCCCGGGGCATTTCCACATCTATATTTTTTAGGTTATGAACTCTTGCCCCTTTTATTATAATTTTATTGTTCAATTTTCTTAATAATTTTGATTTCTTTTATCTTAAAAGATAAAAAATTGATAAAGCAAAAGCAATTAGTGTTTTAATGTTTTTTTAAAAATCGAGATTATGGAATTATTTTCACAAAATCACTTGTGAAATTGGTAAATCACGCTACATTATTCCGATAGGGTCAATATCAATTATTAATTTAATGTTTTTTGATTTTATTGAACTATGAAATTTTTTTGTAGTATTGCTTAGGATATGATGTAATAATTTCCCGGATGGATCATATGACTTTAGATCTTTTATCAGTATATGCCATCTGTAATTTTTTTTGATTTTTGGAATTGCTGCCTCGGATGGTCCAAGTAAAATTAAATTACTTTTTTCCTCACTTAGGTATTGATAGAATTTATTAATTGCTCGAATAACCTCACTTTCGTTTTCTCCCTTTATCTCTATCAGAGCTATTCTTGAAAAAGGTGGATATTTTAAATTATATCTTTCTGAAATCTCTTCATTATAGAATCCAAAATAATGATGGTTAATTACATATTTTAGTATATAATGGTCAGGTTGAAAGGTTTGGATTATTACTTCACCTTTTAAAAGACCGCTTCTTCCTGCTCTCCCAGCAACTTGAGTTAGTAATTGAAATGTTCTCTCAGCTGATCTGAAGTCTGGTAGAAGCATCTGTGTATCAGCGCTTATTACTCCAACTAATGTAACATGTGAAAAGTCTAATCCTTTCGCTACCATTTGTGTTCCGAGTAAAATATCAATTTCACCCTTTGCAAAACGACTTAAAATTTTATCATGAGAGTGTTTTTGTGTGGTTGTATCTAAATCCATTCTTGTTATGGAAGCTTGAGGGAAAAGCTTAATAAGCTCATCCTCAACTCTCTGTGTGCCAAATCCTTTATAATTAAAATAAATTGAATTGCACTCTGGACATAAAGTTGGTGGGGTTTTTACAAATCCACAATAATGGCAGCGTAGTTGTTTCTTGACGAGGTGATATGTTAATGATAAATGACAATTTTCGCACATCTCAACATAACCACAATCCATGCACTCAATAAAATTTGAAAATCCTCTGCGATTTTGTAGAAGAATCACACCTTCCTTTTTCTCTAATCGATCCTTTATCTTTTCCTTTAATAAATCAGATAAGAAGGAGAATTCAACTTTTTTCTTCGCTTCTCGGGCAGATGTTGGATCTTTTTCAAATTCTTTTTTTCGTTCCTCTTTATATTTTAAATATGCTTTTTCTCTTTCCTTTCGTAAGTCTATAATCTGTATTTCGGGCAATTTTGCATTATCTACGCGTTCAGGAAGTTCCAGGAGCTTATATTTTCCATTAATAGCGTTGTAATAGCTTTCAATTGAGGGTGTTGCTGAGCCCAATATTACAACTGCATTGTTCAACATTGATCTCATAATTGCCACATCTCGGGCATTATATCGAGGTGTTTGATCAAATTGTTTATATGATGCTTCATGTTCTTCATCTACAACAATCAAACCTAGATTTTTAAGAGGTGCAAATACTGCCGAGCGTGGACCAATTACAATTGAAAATTCACCCTTATTAATTTGTTGCCAAATGTTGTACCGCTCGTTCACAGAAAGTCTGCTATGCACTACAGTTACTTTATCTCCAAAGTATGACTGAAATCTTGTTACAATTTGTGGTGTTAATGATATTTCCGGTACTAGTACTATTGCCGTTTTCCCAGACAACAAGCAATTTCTAATTGATTCAACATATACCTGTGTTTTGCCACTTGATGTAATTCCATAAAGTAAAAATATCTTAAATTCCTTTCCAGTTAATGCTGTGTTTATTTGAGTTAATGCATTTACCTGCCATTCATTCAATACTAAGTGATTTTGATCAGGAATACCATATTCGAATTTTATGATCTGTTTAATTTCTTTTTGATGGACGACTAATAAATTTGATTCAATAAGTTTTTTAAGTGTGGAAAGTGAAAGTTGGAACTTCTGAAGAATATCCTTAATATTAAATGACGTGCCGATTGGTAACTCTTGTAAAAATTTTATTAGTTTAATCTGCTTCTCAAATTTTTTATTGTTACTTTTTTCTATTATAAATTTTTCCCATAAATTCTTTAAATTATCAGTGATTAATACATATTTTTCATATTTTGGCTTTACCTTTTTTAGTTGTAAATTTTCCTGAATTTCTATAAAATTTTTCTGTGCTAGTTCATTTATAGAAGCATAAAGATTTTTATATCCTAATAATTTTTGAAGTTGTGTTAATTTGAGTTCTTTTTTTTCGTGAATAATTTTTAGAATTTCAGATTGCTTTGGTGCGTTTGATATTTGTTTTAAAGCATCCTCCAGATTGGTAACAGAAATTTTTATTATTCGCTTACTTTCTACTAATGAGTTTTTTGGTAAAACAGTTTTAATTACTTCACCTAATGGTGCAAAATAATATTCTGAGATCCATTTTGTGAGTTTGAGCATCTCTTCACTTAAGACTGGATTAGCATCAAGTATGTCGATTATAGATTTAATTTTTGGAATATTTGTGGTAGTTTTGATATTTACAATAAACCCAATTATTTGTTTTTTACCAAAAGGTACTAAAGCTCTAACACCCAGCTTGGTATAATTTTCAAGTTCGGGTGGAACACTGTATGTAAAGAATTGGTTTATTGCAACAGGTAAAGCTAAATCTACAAAAATTTTGGAAGATTGTGTGTTCTTCATTTTGTAGTCATTTCGAAAATACCATCCCACTCATCTGGTGGTGGTTGCTTCTTTAAGGAATTTACTCTCTCTATATATAATTTTGACGGATAATCATCTGGTTTCAATTTCAGTACTTCATTAAATTTTGCTAAAGCTTTTTCCCATTCTCTTTTTCTGTAAAAAGCTATACCTTCTGCAAAGAGTTCTATTAACTGTAATGTTTCAGATGGTACGGTGTTTTCCAATATTCCTAACAATTCAAAAATTTTTATTGGTCTAGCTTTACCAATAACTCTAATTAAATCTAATTCGCGAGTAAGAACTTGTGATGCAACAAATTTGTAAGTGTTTTCACTTAGAATTATCTTTGTACGATAAAATTTGTTTGTAGCTTCGAGGCGAGAACCAAGGTTCACACTATCTCCAATGACTGTATAGTCGAATCTTTCAGCTCCTCCTATGTTTCCTACAATCATATCGCCTGTATTTATACCAATTCGGGTGATAAGTTGAAAATTTTTTGTTTCTTTCCAAATTTTATTTTTTTTATCTAAGAATTCCTGCATTTCTATTGCTGCACGACATGCATTTAAGGCATGGTTTGGCAATGCTATTGGGGCACCAAAAAATGCCATTATCGAATCACCTTGATATTTATCTAATGTTCCGCTATTTCTAAGTATTATCTCGGTAGTTGATTCAAAGTACTCATTCAGTAATTTAACTAATTCTTCTGGCGCTAATTGCTCAGCTATATTTGTGAACTTTTCAATATCGGAGAAAAATACTGTCAAGATTTTTCTTTCTCCACCGAGATGAAGTTTTTTTGGATCATCAATTAATTCATTTACAACCGTTGGATTTACATATTGGCTGAACATAGATTTTATCATAACTCGTTTTTGTCGCTCGGATACATAACTGAAAATCATGCTTCCTGTATATCCGAAAATAATTGCAAGAAATGGTCCAGTTAGTGGAGTAACATAATTATAATTTTGGAAAAGATATAAGGATAGGGCAAAAGTTAAAAATAATTCAGCGATTACAACAGCCACTGCCAATATTTCTATAAGGTAATGGTGACGAATCTTTTCGCGTTTTAAATTTTGTATAAAGAAAAACGTTAATGTGAAAAATGCAAAAATTGTAATTATTTCCAGCCAGAGTGGTTCTCGAGTTAAAAAATTCCTGTCAAGTATACTCTGTATTATGTTTGCGTGGATTTCTACTCCAAACATCAAATTATCGCCTTCTTGCTTACCCTGTGATATTGGTATTGGAAAAAGATCTTTATCTTCTGGATTGGTAGAACCAACTAGTACAATTTTATCTTTAAATGTTCCATCGTATAAATAACCGTCCTCGGGGTCATCGAAAGTGTTTATTCCTTCTCCGGTTTCTTTCTCTTCTTTTGTTTGAAATTCTTTGTCGTCAATTACGTCCACAAATTTGATTGTTGTAAAAGTACCAGATGGACCATAATAATTGATTAAAGCTGAGTATTCATCGTATGTTGGTATTTTAATATTATGATAAACGAAATATTTTGGATTTATTTCAGGTGTGTGTAAAGGCGGTAGAGCAAAGTATTTGTTTAACACAGCAAAACTGAAAGTTGGAATTCTTCGTTGGCGTGCTCGATCATAAACTACTGGGTTAAATCTTCGATAAACTCCATCTTCATCGTTCCTCAAATAAACAATTCCAACTGAACTATCTACTTCGAAGAATATGTTCCCATAGTTTTCATTTAAAGTGATAAGATCGTATTTTTCGTTAGCAATTCTGATTTTACCCGCGAGTGCAACATTTGGTATGTCTTTAAGTGCTTTCTTAAAATCTTCATCATTTTTACTGCTATAGAAATCTTCTGTATTCATAATTAGATCGATTCCTATAGCAGCTGCTCCCGCTCTTTGTAAGTTTCGAATCAACTTTGCATAATAAGATCTCGGCCAGGGCCATTTCTCAGGTAATGATTTTAACGACTCGTCATTAATTTCAACTATAATAACCCTGGGATCAAATGATAAAGTGCCTCTATTTTTAAATCGATAATCGATAGTAGCTAATTCCACACGTTTGAATGGTGCAAATGTAAAAAATGATTCTTCGGTTAGAAATAGGATAACAAACGTTAGAATAATGCAAACTAGTATTTTTGTATAGAAAAATTTTACTTTTTTCTTTTTTCCATTTTGCATATTCTAAATATCGTACCTTATAACAAAACTTATTACTGATTCAGATCTTTTATCTTGGTAAGTGTAAAGATTTAAATTACCTGTTAATAGTAATTTTGATATAATTTCATAAGCTGCACTAAAATCATAAGCAAATCTTTTGATATCTCCCAAAGTTGGTCTAATACCCATCATTAATTTTAATTTGTTGTTTAAGAGTGAATAATTTCCTAAAAGATTTAATGAGGTATACTTGAGTTTTTTAGTTTGCAAATCAGGTTGTAATTGGAATATACTGCTTGTGTAAGATATATTTAATGTGGTTTGAAGTGGTATCTTATAAAATGATGTTAAGCCAACTCCTACTGAAGTGTTTCGTGTATCAATATTTTTTAAGGTTCTGTCGTCTCTTTTTGATGTGCTGAAGTTAAAATTTAAGTTGTTATTTGCTAAGTATTTAAAATTGTAATTTAACTGCAGAAATACTCTATCATTTCTATCGTTTGTCTGGTATAAAGGATCTATAGTATTATTTTTTGTCGTTCCGTAAATATATCCCATCGATATATTAAAAAAGTTTAATGAAGGATAATAACTTATGGTACTACTTAAATTAGTGTAACTTGTTGTTGTTGGTTTAGAATTATCAGTGTTATCTTGTAGTTTTTCAAATCCAAGCGCTAGGAAAATTTTGTTGCTTAAAATTCTCAATCGGTCAATCAAATTAAACCCCTGGATATCTTTTCTAATGTATGATTGTCCAAAGGATTCATAAGCACTTCCACGTCTGAGTAATGAAAATTTGAAAATATTATTAAAGTAATTAAAACTAATTGCACCTTCGTAAGCTAGAGTTGTTAGATTTTTAAGTGAGAGAGGAACGATATGTTCATTCACAGTTATTAATTTGGATAGTGTATTTTTTGCTTTTCTGATTAGATCGCGTTCTGATTCAGTAAGTGATTTAAAGAGTGAATCAATATCTTCGTCTTTGATCGTTCCAACTGATATGTCGTTATTTACGACTGAAAATGCAGCCTGTGCTGTAAATTCGATTCTTCTTTTGTCTAACGATATTCTCATATCGGAACCTAACACAAGATTTTCTTTTGGCATTAGTCCGTAACTTATCGAGTTTTTGTCATCTTTAGCTTTTAAAAATGTAAAGCCCCAGTCAAACCCTGAACCTTTTCCGAAAACTGGTCTAATTATCATCAGATTTCGTGTGAACTCACCTCTGTGAACTAACTTTAACCAGGTAGAATCATCATTTCTGAAATAAATTCCTGAAGGGTCATCTGGTGAATCAACAATTTGGACTTCACTTTCTATTTTCCTTATCGTGCTACCATAGACAAAGTCAAGACTAAAAAAACTGAGATGTGAATTTGCCGAAATTCCCCTTACTCTTTTTCCTGTCATAATTAAACTTGGGAAAATTGGATATGCATCACCAAATCCTAATTTCAGATGTGGGATTTCAACGCCTATAAAATACCTGTTTTGTGGTTGCCTGTATGGTTTTTCTTCACCGGTTAGGTAAAGATTTGCATCAACTTTTATAAAATCATATTCTGATCTAGCGTTTATTGTAGCACGATTGTATGTGTTGTGAAAGGATGCAATATTTTCATTCCTGTTTTCAAAGGCAAAAGATGCATTATATTTTAGGTGCTGAATTTTATATTTATCAGACATTAGATCAATTATTATGAATTGCCTGGTTTCAGTTATCAATTGTTCAAGTTGATTATTATAGAGTTCAATTCTTATACTATGATTCCCTGATTTAATGGTGTCGTTTTCAAGCTTAATTATTGATAAATCTCCTGCCTGGAATATCTTATCAGAAATATTTTTTTCGTCTAAAAATACCTTAATGTTTTTGATATCTATCGTTGTATCAGTATTTTCTAAAGAAAATGCAATCAATAAGTCGTTAGCGTTTGTTTTCTCATTTTGTGCAGGACTATACCAGTTTATTTTTGTAATTGTTTTTTCTTTTATTGGAAGCTTGAGAGGTGCTAGTTTAGGATTTTCAAGTGGATATGTTTCAGGCTGTTCATCAGAATTTGTGTAAAGAATGATATAATATTCGATGAATGGAGGCATTACATCAATCGCTGGAATCGCCGTAGATGCAAGATTGCCTTTTATATTCATTTCAAGGACTTTGAATTCCGATTCACCATAATTTCTATATGCTAACTCAATTTTACTACAGCAGGTTGTGTTTGCAGTTAGTTGTATGGTGAAATTTAATGCTTCTCCTTCGATTAATGGTTCAGCACCTATATCTTGAATCTTATCGCTATATTGTGAGGTTGCAAAATAAAAATTTAAAATTAATAAAACAACTACGCTAAAAAATTTATGTATTTTCATTAGCTATTTATTCTTTGTATTTAAGTTTTAAATCTTTTTTATTACCTTCACTATCTTTTAATTCTAACTTTAGTTCATTATCTCTTTGGGTTTCCCCAATCTTAAGATTTTCTTCAGTGGCATTTACTTCTTCTTCTGTTGCTTTACGTATTTCAAGCCTTCCATCTGCATAAGAATAGCAAATCTCTCCCTCCTTTACGTCTGATTCCTTACCTGTGGTAATGTTTTTAATGTTAACAACACCTTCTAACACAATAAGTATGTCAAATTCATTTTGATGTGAAAATATACCACGAGTTCCACGAATTGATGCAACAGAAGTTGGGGATTCGAATGTGTATTGTTCGTTTTGTAGTTTTATAATATCAAATCCAAAAATACCTTTTAAAATTTTTATATTATTTATGATCTGACGATTTGATTTTTCACCCAATAGTATAAGTTCAGAATTTTCCAGAACACGCAAAATACTGTTGTCGGAAAATTTTATTATCGCTACAGATTTTTTTCCTGTACGCATTTGATCTCTGGTAAAGAGAGGTGTACCTTTATCAGCTTTGATCCATTCACTTTCGGGTTCTTTCTTTTCTACTTTATTAATGGCTTTCCTAACAACACCAAGTGTTTTTTTACTTAATTGTTCGTAAGAAAAATTAGTAGCTGAGAATCCAAGTATTAAAATAATTATATATATTAATTTTTTCATCTCATTCTCCTTAATTAAGTGATACATCATAAATATTGTCTGGATTCTCTTTCAAGAAATCTAGAATCTCTTGAAGTTCAGAGAGAGAAATTTTTTCACCATTTAAATAATATGTTTCTGATGTCTTGAAATTGTTTTTGGTGATATCCTCCGATACCTTTTTCCACTTTGTTTCTAAAATTTTTTGTATCTGTTCCAGGATAATATCGGACTCGATTGGAATTTTATTATCCTCAATTTGGAATTGGTAGATCGGGCTGTATATAAGTTGTTCGCCTCCAAGACTTTTAACTCTACCTATAATTCTCCAGACATATGTCTTACCTTTTTCAAGTGGTCTTACACCATAAGCTGGATATTGGAAAGAAGATTGTCCACCTGTAAATGTATTATGATAAATAATTGGAAATTTGTTCAATGCTTCTTCTCTTGATATCCCTGCTGGTTTTTCGTTTATTGTTATTTCAACATCAGTACCATCAAAATACCATTCGAATAGTGGAAATTCGTTTGTAATATCTTCATCTCGTGGATAGCGAAGTTCTATCTGGGAGAAACTTTCTAAATTCAATTCTACATCTTTTTGACCACCAGTGTTGGTAGAACTTTCATAGACACCTATTTTGAAAATATAATTGCCGCTTGGAAATTTTCCTGAAGCTAGTGCTGGTTCTATTACACTTTTTCTGGCTTCTTCACTTAATTTGAAATTCTTAATCTTAATTTCATTTCCAAAATCTAGATTTGTAATTGATTTTTGCCCTATTAATTGAAATGGTTCAGAGCCAAACCCCGGTTCCTCCAACAAATTAATTGTTATCCTATTCCTTAATGTGACTATAATTTTACAGGAATCTAAATAAACCATCCTTCCAGATTCTGGTGGTTCAGGATCTGTAATTTGTATTGTAAATAACCAAATTGAACTCTTAAGGTTTTGGAAGTCAATTTGTGAAGGTGATAGCTGCTGAATGTTGGCATTTGAAATCGATATGTAAGGACTCCAATTTTGCCCATTTCCTAATGTAAATGTGAGAATAAGTAGGAGGAAAACTATGGTTGTCCTCAAATATATTTTTATATGCATATATCCTCCATAATTGTTTATTTTTTACAAATTCTTATAAAGTATAATTAAAATTAAAATTATTTGCAAGAAAATATGTTATTTTTCTTGATTATAATTGCGTATTTTCTTATTATCTATTCAGGAAAATCTAAATTTTTATGGAAAATAGAGATAAAGATAAAATAGTTAGAAGTAAGAGTCTACATATTTTTATTCAATTGAGTGAAAATGAGAATTTTAAGAAAAAGAGTACAAGTTTCGAATATTATGATTTTGATCACAATTGTGTTCATATATATAAAAATTCAAAGGAAAAATTTAAATTAATTTGCTGAAATACTAAGTTAAATAGATTGGTAACCTTGTAACAAATGGATATATGTTATTTTATTGGTAAAAGAATGTTTACGAATTAAAAATTACAACTTAAAAAGTATTACTATTATGCAAAATGAAAAATTATTTGAAAGTCTACAATCCAAAATTGAAAAACGTATTCAATATTGGTTAAAAAGTAGAAATACATTGTACACGCCAATAAAATATATATTTAGAGCTGGTGGAAAACGTCTAAGACCGGTTATAACATTGCTCTCAGCAAAGGCAGTCGGCGGTAATATCCAAAATATTTTAGATATTGCAGTTGCAATTGAATTTTTACATACTTTTACGCTTATACACGATGATATCATGGATCACTCAGAAAAAAGAAGAGGGCTGAAGACAATTCACAAAAAATGGGATGAGAATACCGCAATACTAGCTGGCGATTTTTTATCGGGTTTATGTTATAAAACAATTTTAAGTGTTCGGAATATTGAACTGCTAAAAATTTTAGAAATTTTTACAGATTCATATCTAATGGTGTGTGAAGGGCAAAATGAAGATTTAGAATTTACTCAAAAAAAATTTGTTAATATGAAAGATTACTTGAAAATGATCAGGAAAAAAACTGCTGCTTTAATTTCAGCATCGGCAGAAATTGGAGCATTAGCTGGTGGTGGAAATAAAGCCGAAGTGAAAGCTTTAAAAGATTTTGGATTAAATCTTGGTATAGCTTTTCAAATTAAGGACGATATACTCGATATAATTGGAGATCCAAACAAATTGGGGAAACCATTATTTCAAGATATTTATGAAGCAAAAAGAACTTATCTTTTTAATAAAGCTTTAGAGATTGCAGGAGAGAAGGAAAAAGAATTCTTAGAAAAATCTTATAGCAAACAACCAATTAAAAAGGAATTTGTAAATAAAATAAAGAAACTATATTTTGAGTTAGGTGTAATTGGGGAAGCTGAAACTGAAGTATCTAAATATTCTGAAATTGCTAAGAAAAAATTGCATATTCTGGCAGACACAGAAGCAAAAAGGTATCTAATATTGTTAACGGACAAAATAACATCAAGAAATTATTAGATGGTTGAAGTCGAAGTAGTTATAAAAAATAAAGCTGGATTACATACACGACCTGCTGCTAATCTGGTAAAAACAGCTGCAAAATTTAAATCCGATTTTTTTATTTATAAAGATGGATTTGAGATTAATGGTAAAAGTATAATTGGAGTGATGACACTGGCTGCAGAACAAGGAGCTAAATTGTTGCTTCGTTTTGATGGTGAAGACGAGCAAGAAGCTGCAAGAGCAGTTTGTGAATTATTTGAAAGGGGATTTGATGAGGTTTAAATTATGATTGAAGATAGACATAAACCTGAAATTATTTTTAAAGGGATACCAGCAGCACCTGGAATTTCTATAGGTAAAGTATTTCTTTATGTTAAAGATATACCAACAACTGTTGAAAAGGTCATTAGACCAGAAGAAGTGGAGAATGAAATTCAAAAACTGAAAGATGCACTTAAACGATCAGAGAAAGAGCTTCAAAAGATACTTTCATTTGCCCAAGAGAAAATTGGAGAGGGAAAATCAAAAATATTAGAAGCTCAAATAATGATACTTAGGGATCAGTTTTTGCTTAAGTCGTTTGAAAAAAGAATAAGGTCCGAACTTCGGAATGCTGAGTACATTGTTAGCGATGAAATAGGTAAATACGAAAAGATGATGCTAATGGCACAGGATGATTATATGCATGAAAGAGCACACGACGTTGATGATTTGAAGAATAGAATTATAAGGAATATGCAGCAGACTAAATTAATTTCAAAATTTGATGAAGCTGCTATTGTTGTCGCACATAATTTAACTCCAGCTGATACGGTTATATTTAGTAGAAATACTGTACTTGGTTATGCCACCGACAGGGGAGGAATTACTTCTCATGCAGCAATTCTTTCTCGTGCATTAAAAATTCCAGCAGTATTAGGATTGGGTGATATTTCAAGGCGCGTCTCTAACGGAGATACAATTATAATTGATGGTTATAGCGGAATTGTAATTTTAAATCCTTCTCTTGAACAACAAACAAAATACCAAGCAAAAAAAGAAAAATATTTACAGCACGAGGCTAAATTAGCTCAAATTAAAAATTTGCCAGCTGTAACAATAGACAATCATAAAATAGAATTATCTGCAAATATTGAATTTGAGGAAGAAATTGAATATTTGCACATGCAAGGTAGCCAAGGAGTTGGACTATTTCGCTCTGAAAGTATGTTGATAAATAGAGAATCGATACCAACGGAGGAAGAACAATATCAAGTATATAAATTATTTGCAGAAAGAATTTATCCAAATAGAATAATAATACGAACTTTTGATGTGGGTGGTGATAAAATTGCTCCAAATACAATCGAAGAAGCTAATCCATTTTTAGGTTGGAGAGGGATTAGAATATTCCTTGATCATAAGGATTTGTTTCTTGATCAACTTAGGGCAATTTTAAGAGCAAGTACAAGAAAAAATGTTGCAATTATGTTCCCAATGGTGAGTACAGTAGAGGAAATTCTTGAAGCTAAAAAAATTCTTGAAAAAGCTAAATCTCAATTAAAAGCAAAAAAAATAAAGTTTGATCCAAACATTAAAATAGGTGCGATGATTGAAGTGCCTTCTGCAGCTGTTGCGGCTGATATAATTGCACAAGAGGTTGATTTTTTAAGTATCGGTACAAACGATTTAACACAATATTTATTAGCGGTTGATCGAGGGAATAATGTTGTCTCAAGTTTATATCAAGAATTTCATCCAAGTGTTATCAGAACTATAAAATATATTATTGAAGCGGGACACAAGGGAAATAAATGGGTTGGCATGTGTGGTGAGCTTGCTGGTAATCCGCTTGCAACAGTTTTATTAGTTGGATTAGGATTAGATGAATTTAGTGTTATTCCAACTATTTTGCCTGAAATAAAGAGAATTATTAGAGCAATAAAATACTCTGACGCAAAATTGCTTGCTTCAGAAGTATTAAAACTCACCACAACCGAAGAAATACTCAGGTTTTTGAAAACTTATTTGCAAAAGAATTTTAAAGATATTATAATAAACAATAATAATAAATAACATTGGGGTAACTAAATGAAAGAAACAGCAATTCAGTTATATGACAACTTTAACATGAGAAAATTGTTGATTAATTTCCCAAATCAAATTGAACAAGCAGTTGAAATCGGAAATAAAATTAATTTCAATTTAAAAAAATCAAATGTGAAGAACATAGTTATTACTGGACTTGGTGGATCTGCTATTGGTGGAGATTTGTTGAGATCATACTTAAGTGATGAGTTAACCATTCCATTACTGGTAAATAGAAATTATAATGTTCCTGAGTTTGTTGATAAAAATAGTCTTGTAATTGTCTCTAGTTATTCGGGTAATACAGAAGAGACAATCTCTGCCCATATTGATGCTCAAAAACGCAAAGCTCAAATAGTTTGTATAACTTCTGGAGGTGAAACAGAAAAAATTGCAAAGAAATATAAAAATTATATCATTAAAATCCCAAAAGGGTATCCACCTCGTGCAGCGCTTGGGTTCTCTTTTTTCCCAATTTTAATATTAATGTATAAATTAGATTTTGTGAAAAATAAGAAAAATGAAATAAAGGAAACCATTTCTTTATTAAAAAAAAAGGTAAAAAGTTATCAAAATCTGAATGCAGATAAGAATCCTGCTTTGCAATTAGCACAAAAATTTTTTAATCGCTTGCCAATTATATATTCATCCTCTGAACACTTAGATAGTGTTAATCTCAGATGGCGTGGGCAGTTGAGTGAAAACTCTAAAGTTTTGGCATTTGGAAATATACTTCCAGAAATGAATCATAATGAGCTTGTTGGTTGGAAAGTTTTAAAATCATTAATGGCTAATATGCTTGTGGTATTTTTGAAAGATAAAAATGATCATAGAAGAGTAAAGATAAGAATGAAAATTACTGAAGGCATAGTTAAGGAATATGCAGCTGATATATTAAATGTAGAAAGTGAAGGTAATTCTCTACTCGCTAGGATGTTTTCATTGATATATCTTGGCGACTGGGCAAGTTATTATCTTGCCATTATAAATGGTATCGATCCAACCCCGGTGAAAGTGATTGACTATTTAAAAAATGAATTGGCCAAAGTTTGATTGAAGTATATACTCAAAAAATATCTTTTTTTTCTTTTGTTCTTAATAGAAGCACTCCAAGCTCAGTTTTTTTATTTTGGGAGGAATAAAGTACAATATACTGAGTTCGATTGGCAGGTTTTAAAAACTAAACATTTTGATATTTACTACTATACGGGAATGGAGGATTTAGCCAATCGTGGAGCGTATATTGCAGAACAAGCTTATAATGTACTGGAAAAGAAATTTAATCATAATATTCTGCATAGAATTCCGTTAATATTTTATAGTAATTCACTTCACTTCCAGCAAACAAATGTAACTCCAGGATTTATTCCTGAAGGTGTGGGGGGCTTTTTTGAATTTTTAAAAGGTAGAGTGGTTATTCCTTTTAACGGTTCTTTCAAAGAATTTCAACATGTCATACAGCATGAGCTTGTTCATGTATTCACGCATAATAAGGTTTCAAAAGTACTTAGTGAACATAGAAAAATTTCTGATCGTTTACCCCCACTTTGGTTTATAGAAGGGCTTGCGGAATTCTGGTCTACAAGCTGGGATGTTCAGGCAGATATGATAATGCGAGATTTAGTGCTTAATAACAATATTGTACCTCTCAACGATATTGAAAAAATTTATGGCTCATACTTGATGTACAAGGAGGGACAGAAAATACTGGAATATATTTCTGAAAAATATGGTGAAGAAAAAATATTACTTTTGCTGGAAAATTTCTGGAAAGATGACAGATTTGAAAATGTTTTTAAATCTACACTGGGTGTGAATTATGAAGAATTCGATCGTGAATGGATTTATGCAATGAAGAAAAAATATTATCCAATAATTTCCAGTTCTGATCATCCTAGTATCGTATCCAAAATAATTGTTAAAGAGGGGTTTAATACAAAACCTGTCTTTTATAAGTCGGATGATGATGACACAAGATATGTTTGTTTTATTGGCAATCACATAGGATATACAAGTTTATATAAACTTGAGCTGGGGAACGAAAAAGCTAAACCAAAACTTCTGATTAAGGGGGAAAGTACAGATGAATTTGAAGCTTTCCATTTGTTCCAAAGTAAATTATCAATTTCAAAAGATGGTATTCTTTCGTTTATAACTAAAAGCGGAGAGAAAGATGTTATTCACTTGCTAAATTTAAAAAATGAAAAAATAATTGAGACATTGAAATTTGATGAATTAATCTCGATTAGTTCAGCATCATGGTCAGGGGATGGAAAAAATCTTGTATTATCTGCATCTGGTGTAAATGGTTATTATGATTTATACATCTATAATTATGAGGAAAGAACTTTAAAAAAACTTACCAACGATATTTACAATGACCGTGATCCAGTTTGGTCAATTGATGGTAATTTCATTATATTTAGTTCAGATCGCACATTATATGGAGCTCAGGGGTTTTACAATCTTTTTATATATTCTTTTAAAACAAATCATATTTATTATTTAACATGTGGAGAAGAAAATTATTATTCACCAGAGTTCTCAAAGGATGGTAAATTTTTGGTTTTTGTTTCAGACATTGGTGGAGCCAGAAACATATGGTTGATGAATTGGCAGGATTCAATCTTTACAAAAATTTTTCGTATCACTAATTTTACAACTGCTGCTTTTGATCCTGTGTTCACAGACGAAAATAATTTGTTATTTACTTCTTTCGAAAATTATAATTTCACAATTAATCAACTCGATGATGTTGGAAATTTATATCTTAATTCTACTGAGATACATAGCATTATCACTAATATTGATAACCAAAAATGGACAACTGAAAGTATGATTGGTAGCTCTGAAACAAAAAGATATAAGTATTTTGGTGAATATAGCATAGATATAGCGCAAAGCCAGATTTCTACAGATCCAGTTTTTGGAACCTCAGGTGGAGCCTTTATTGCATTAAGTGATCTATTGGGTGATGAACAATATTATTTTCTGGTATATAATACCGCACAGAGCCAATCTGAAATAATGCAAAGTTTTAATTTTGCGATATCCCGGATTTCTCTCGCAAAAAGAACTAATTTTGGTTATGGGGTATTTAGATTTTCAGGAAGAAGATACGACTTAACTGACCCTGATTATTTTTATTTTGAAAAAGTCTTTGGTGGTTATTTTGTTTTGAGCTATCCACTCTCAAAATTCAAAAGAATAGAATTAGCAGCTAGTATTAGTAATTCTGAAAAAGAAATTATAGAAGGTTTTGGAGGAAGGAAAGCCCTTTTTGTATCAAATTCTTTAACATTTGTACACGACAATTCTCTTTGGAGTTTGTGTGGCCCAATCGATGGTAGCAGATTTAAAGTTACATTTGCATATACAACTGATGTACAATATTCCAATGCTAACTATTATTCCTTCATTTTTGATTATCGCTATTATTTACGACTAACTTTAAGAACCGCATATGCAATTAGATTCTGGCTTTTCTACAATGAAGGTCAGGAAGCAAGAAGGTTTTTTATGGGAGGAAATTGGGACTTGCGTGGATATCCGAGATGGTCAATAAGAGGTCAAAAACTTTGGCTAATATCACATGAGCTAAGATTTCCATTGATAGATGAATTCTTTATTAAGTTTCCATTTGTTGGTATAAGATTATCAGGTTTCAGAGGCGCAGTTTTTTTTGATGCTGGTAGCGCCTGGGACAAGGTTTATAAACAAACACTTGGTAGTTTTGGTGCTGGAATTCGCTTTAATTTAGGAGGTTTCTTGGTTCTACGATACGATTTCGGTAAAAGGATAGAAAACAACTTCTCTACAATACAAAATAATTATTTCCATCAATTTTTCTTTGGATGGGATTTCTAATGAAAACTTGTTTAAAACTTTCCTTACTGGTTATTGTCTTTTTCCTTTTGCTTTCCTGTAGTAGCATTCAGCTTCAGAAATATATAAAAATAAATAATTCGGATTTTCCCATGTTTGGGGTTAATCCTTCAAGAACAAACTTTTACGATTCTGATATTAACTCTCCACTTGAAAAATTCTGGGAATATGATGCTGACGCGGGCTTTAGTAAGTATTCTGCTGTAATTGCTGATAGTATTCTCTTTTTACCTACTCTTTATGGTGAATTACATTTAATTAACATATTTACTGGTAAAAGAATAGCAAAGCAAAAATTTACCGCTCCAATATCGGGTTCTATTGCTATTGATGACAATGTAGTATTTCTTACTTTTTCAAATTCAAAAACTTCATTAATATGTTATGCACTGATAGAGGGAAAGGTTAAATGGGAACTTAAAATTGGAGATATTGAATCTGCACCATTATTGTATGAGAAAAAATTGTTCATATCCAATTTAGATGGTAAACTTTTTTCAATCGATAAAAATAATGGAATTATAAACTGGTCCTTTACACCTGAAAACAAAATAATAAAAGCCTCTTATTCCTCACCTGCAACTAATGGCAAAGTGGTGATTTATGGATGTGACGATGGTAATCTTTATGCAGTTGATTTTGATAATGGAAAGTTAAAATGGAAATTTAAAACAAATGGAAGCATTAAATCTAACCCTTCAATCAATGAAGGAGCTGTATATTTTGGTTCACAGGACGGATATTTTTACTGTTTAAATATTGAAAACGGTGAACTTTTATGGAAATATAATTTTCAATATCCTCTTTACAACTCTCAAGCATTAAGTGATTCTTTTCTTTATATGAGCACTCCAGATGGATTTTTAAGATGTTTGAATGCTTTTTCTGGAAAAGAAATATGGAAATTTTTTTCAGGTTCGTTATCAGGATATGCTCCTTTAGCAGTAAAAAATTATATTATTATTGGTGCTTATAACAAAAACATTTATGTCATTGATTCAAAGACAGGCAATCTATATTGGTCATATCAATTGAATGGAAGAATTAAAAGTTCACCAATTTATTGGAAAAAATTTTTAATAGTTATGACCGATAATCAAACCGTTTATTGTTTTGTAACAAAAAATGAAAATTAATAAAGCAAATAATAAAATACTTCTGGTAATTTTTGCACTCGTGGTTTTTGCTTGTTCATCGCAATCGCAATTAGATGAATCGTATTTATCAGTTGAATCAAATATTAATGGAGCAAAAGTATATCTGGATTCGAACTTGATAGGTGAAACACCGCTTCATAATTTAAATGTAATACCAGGTGAATATAATTTAAAAGTTGTTTATCCCGATGAAAAATCATGGAATAAATCAATATACAATGAAAATATTAAATTAAAATCAGGTGAATATCTGAAAAGATTTATTGAATTAGAAAATATTTTTATCATCAACTCCAATCCAAGTGACGCAAAAGTGTATATCGGCGATTCTTTAATAGGTACAACACCAGTATTTTATTTTACAAAATTATCTGAATTGCTTGTGAGAGTTGAAAAAGAAAATTACGAAACAACAATGATTAGACTAAAAAATACGAATAATTATCACGAAATAATGCTTTTTAAAAAGGAAATTAAAGGAAATTCTAAACCTAATCTTAAGGTCTCATTTCTACCTGCTGAAGTTTATGTTGCAGGTGGGAGTGCAATAATATTCGGTTCGAGTGCTGCTTTATTAAAAGTGAAAGCTGATGAACACTACAAAAAATACAGAAATACTGGCGATAAAAATGAGCTAGCACAGGTCAGGAAATTTGATAAATTATCTGGAATTTCTTTATTTTTATGCGAAATTAGCAATATTTTACTTGTTTATTTGCTTTTATTAAGATAAATTGTTTAAATTTAAAAAAATATGTTAGAACTAAATTTTCAGGAATATACAAATGCAAGATAAAGGGAGTTTTAAAATAACAGATGATTTAAAAAAGCGTGCAGAAGATTTAGCTCAAAAAACCGAAACCAATGAAATACTTAGAATCGATGAATTAATAAAAAAAGCGGAAGAATTTGCATCGATGCGAAACAGAGATTTCTTGGATAAATGCGAAGCTAAATTAAAATTGGCTGAACAAATTTTTGAGCAATCAAAAAAATATCTAATTGAGCGTGAAGAAGAAATTAATAAAATTTTAAAAGAAGAAAGAATCAAGAAGTTAGAGGCCTACAGGAAACAACTTGAAGAGAAAAAATTAAGGGAAGAGGAAGAACGTAGAAGGATCGAAGAAGAAAAACGTAAGAAGGAAGAAGAAGAACTGCGCAGGATAGAAGAAGAGAAAAGATTAAAAGAGGAATTGCAGCGTAGACGAGAAGAAGAAGAAAGATTGCGTAAGGAAGAGGAAGAACGCCAAAAGCGAGAAGAAATCGAATTGAAAGTTCAATCATTATTGATGCAAGCGAAAGAATATTTTGATAATGGAAATTATGAATCTGCTCTGATTGAAATTGCCAAGGCACTTGTGCATAATCCGGAACATCAAGAAGCTCTTGAGTTGAGACAGAAAATTAAACAAGCTCAAGGTGCAACTACTCAGATTGTTGAAAAAGTCGAAGAGAATAAGAAAATTGAGAAAATTGAAGTCGAGCCTGTTTCAAAAACTAAAACTTCAGTACCAACTTTTCAGGAGAAAAAAAGAAAAAAAATAAATATTATTCCATACGCATTAGTAATTTTTGCATTAATAGCGTTTATAATTTATCATTATTCACCTCAATTCTTCTATAAGCCTCCAACACTTGTAGTTTTGCCTTTTAAAAGTGAAACTGGAATTCTTGAAGAAAATGTTCTGGGCAAGGGGATTTCAGAAGATATTGTAAACCGACTTTATTATATTAAAGATTTAAAAATAATGGGATATGAATCGGCACTTTTTATTTCAAACTATTATTTGGATCCAAGTGTTTTAATTTTTCAAACAGGCTATAATAAAATCTTAGAAGGGAAAATTAAACAGCTAGATAATCAAATATTGATAAAATTGGTGCTTAGAGATACGACCGGAAATGGGATAGAAAAAGAAATTTTACATGATAGGGATAAACTTTTTGAACTACCAGCTCTGATATGTAAAGAAATTGCTAAAGTCCTAAAAATAGAAAATGAGAAAATTAGTGAATCTGCATTTAGAATTGCTACTTCAGATAATTCAGCTTACTTGATGTATTTGCGTGGACTTGAGATGATACATCGCAAAACAGTAGAAAGCATTAATAATGCTCAACAACTATTTGATTATGCAGCATCTCTTGATGATAGTTTTGTAGAATCTTTTGCGATGAGTGGATATACTTCACTCTTACAGCTTGAATATAATTATAATAACCCAGATGAAAATTTTACGAAAGCAAATAATATGCTGGAAAGAGCAGATATAAAAATGCTGAATCCACTTTTTGTAAAACCTAAAATCATTTTGTTAAATATTTATAAAAAAGATTTTACAAGTGCTAAAAATATTCAGAAACAGCTTGAATCCGTTGGCTTAAACATTCCTGAAGTTTATAAATATAATGGTAAATTAAACATATTAACTGGAAATTATAAAGACGCTATTGATGCTCTTGTGATGGCTCAAAAATTAGATCCTTATGATTTTGATCTCTTGAGATTAATTTCTAAAGCAACTCAATTAAATAATGAACATAAAACAGCTTATCAACTTTATAATCAATATAGTGCATTTTTTGAGGACACTTCTTTTTCTGTTTCAAATGATTTATCCAATATAATTTTAAATGATCCCGAGTTAATGGTTAAATATTCGGACAGATTAATTCAGATTTTAGAGAAAAGAATAGAACGAAATCCCAAGGATTTTAAAGATAGATATAAACTTGCTCGTATCTACCAGATGAATGGAAAATATTCTGAGGCTGAACCAATACTAATCAAATCACTTGATCTTAATGATTTAGAGTATATTAAAATGCCAAAGAATCCTGAAATTTTGATTTACAGAGCTTTGATTTATACACGGCTTGGTAGATTTAACGATGCAGTAAAGTTGGCTCAAAGTGCAGTTCAGCTTTCAAATGATGATCATCGTATTTATTATAAAGCAGCTCAGATGTATGCAATTCAGGCTGGAGGTAATGATACATTGTATTATGACAAGAAGACAAAACGACCTGTTTTAAAAGAATTTATAAAATCAATTGAATTACTAAATCAGGGTGTAGAAAAGTATTTTGATCTTGATGAAATTCTTGATGTAGATTTTTTCAATTTGCGCCATACTGAAGAATTTAAATATGCAATCAAACTGAAGGGGAAATAAATCATGGAAGATGAAAAAGAATTATCAAAAGAAGAAAGAAAAGAAATAGCCCGAGAAAAATTATTAACTACAGATAAGTTGTTCAAAGCTGGCGACTATAAAAATGCATTAAAAACTATAGAAGAGGCATTAAATGTGGATCCTGAAAATTTTTATGCCCTTGCTTATAAAGATAGAATTTTAAATGTACTGGAGCAGGAATCAAGTGTTGAGCAAACTGAATTAGAAAAAACTAAAACCAAAGATGAAGTTAAACAGAAAACTCAACAGGAAGCTTTGAAGAAATTAAAAGAACAACAATTAAAAGAAGCTGAAGAAAAAAAGAAAAGGGAAGAAGAGGCTCGCAGGATTGCTGAAGAAGAACTTCGTAGAAGAGCTGCAGAATTAGAGATGCTCAGAAAAGCAGAGGAAGAAGAAAAAAAATTAAAAGCAATAGAGGAAGAAAAAAGAAGAAAGATGGAAGAGCTTCGTAAAAAACAAGAAGCAGAAGAACAAGCTCGAAGATTAGCGGAAGAACAAGCCCGAAAACGCCAACTTGAAGAACAGGAAAGAAAACGAAAGGAAGAAGAAGCAAGAAAAAAAGCTGAGGAATTAGAACGTAAGAAACGTGAAGAAGAGGAAAGAAGGCGAAGAGAAGAAGAAGAAATTCGTCGTAAAGCTGAGGAGGCTAAGAGAAAAGCTGAAGAGGAATTAAAGAAAAAACTCGAAGAAGAAAAGAGAAAAAAACAAGAAGAAGAGTATTTAAAATCTATAGAGGTAGAAACTATATCGAAAACACGAGAAAAGAAAATTAAGGAGTTTATCGAACAGGCTAAAACATTTGTTAATGAAAATAAATTTAATGAAGCAACTGTAGAGATTGCAAAAGTACTCCTAATTGATCCCAAAAATACCGAAGCTTTACAACTTGAAGAGATTTTACAACAGAAGCTAATGAAACAAATTGAAGAAGAATTTGAGACAAGGAAAAATTTGCCAAGAAATATGATTTTGGAATCATATAAAAGAACAATAAAGGAAGCTTGGATTGACGGTGCTTTAAGTGTTGATGAGGTCACTCAAATTGAAATGAGAAAAAGAGAATTAGATATCTCTGAAATTGAGCACAGAGATTTGGAAAGGGAAATTCAGCTAGAGTGTTATGAACAGAATTTAAGAGAATTTTGGAAAGATGGAGCAATAACACCAGAAGAACAGGACTGGTTAGATATTTTAAGAGAGGAGTTAAAAATAACTCCCGAGGAGCATCTCGAGATTGAAAAGAAAGTTAGAAAAGAAATGACATAAAGTTTTTTAAAATAAAAAATCTGGAGGGAAAATGAAAAAAAATATTTTAGCCTTGCTATTAATTGCTTTTTCAATTTCATATTCGCAGGAGAGTTCACTTTTTAATGTATTTTACCCCACATTTATAAAATCCGTTTTTTCCGCAGGTGTGGATGACGCTTCAGGTGTTGCAATCAATCCAGCTGCTGTTGGATTCGAACAGGAAAATAATATTTTTTTTAATACTACTTTTCATAAAAATAAAATCAACGAGAACTTAATATACTTAAATACAAGAATTTTTAAATTTGGACTGAGCTTAAATTTTAAAAATTCAACTGAATACTCAAGAAAAAATACATTATATTCCATTGGTTATGGTTTTGGCTTTGGGGATGAAAAGTTCGCATTTGGTTTTAATTTGGATAATGTATGGCAGAATAAATCATTTTCTAATATTAAAACATTTTATAATCTCGGATTCATATTGCGTCCCATTAGATATGTTTCATTAAGTTATTCGCTTCTGAATGCAGGTTGGAAAAATGTTGCAGGCAGAGATATTAGGGCTACAAACATTTTTGGAATTGGTGTTAGACCACTTGGAACAAATCGAATTACACTCTTCTTTGATTATGAATATGATACAAACTTGAAGATCAAAGAAATTCCATATAAATATGGCGCTCAAATAAAAATTGCAAATGGCTTGTTCGTTTATGGAAGTTTGTATGATACAAGAGGAATTAACGGGAAAAATTATTATTTAGGTTTACGCTTTGACTTTTCTCACATTGGCATTGATTATAGAAGCGCTTTTAACGAAGCGAAAGATAATAATATTAATAATTTTTCATTATATTTAAATCGTGCTAAAAAACCAAGTTTGGTCAGGGGAAAAATTAAAATTGCGGAAATTACAATTGAGGGTGACTACAATGATTTTGATGAACCAGCAGGTTTGTTTTCCAGGACTAAGAAAGGTTTGCAATCTTTAATTGGAGAGATTGATCGTGCAGCGAATGATGATGATGTTGGTGGAGTACTTTTAAATATAAAAAGCTTTACTACACCTTATGCAATTTTTGGTATGAATTCAGGTCTTGAAGAATTAGCTTCTGCAATTTTAAGGGTAAAAGCTAAAGGCAAACCAGTTGTAGCGTTCATTGAATCTATGGGAAGTTTGCATGAAATTTATCTCGCTGTATGCACAGACAAAATAGTCTTACCTCAATATGGAATGCTGGCTGGATATGGAATATCATATAATAATATTAAACTTAAATATGCACTTAAAAAACTGGGAATTGATGTCAGAACATATACTGCTGGAAAGTACAAATCGTCTCTGAATGATTTATCAGATACTTTATCAATTGCAAAAATTGAAGAATTGAATTCACTTATTGATGATTTGTATGATAAAATGGTTGAGCATATTAAAACCCATAGAAAATTAAGCGATAGTATAATAGATTCATTGTCTGGAATGATGAATTCTGAACAAGCACTGAATGCAGGTGTTATTGATATGGTTGGTTGGTATGAAGATGCAAAAAAGGAAATATACAAAATGGTTAAAAATAAGGAAATAGAAAAAGGAGAAGATGTTAAAACATTTAAAATTGCAGAAAGAAAATATTGGAATGAATACTGGAACTCCCCTGATAAAATAGCGATAGTTGGAATTTATGGAACAATTGTACAGGGTGAGAGTCAACCACCAAGTTTAGTCCCAATTCCATTTTTATCTTCACCACGCTCGACTGGATCAAAGACTGTAATAAGGCAATTGGAGAAAGCCTTGAAAGACCCAAGTGTTAAAGCAATCATTTTAAGAGTTGATAGTCCTGGTGGAGATGGAATTGCTTCAGATGATATTTATCGTGCGGTAGTAAAAGCAAGAGAAAAAAAGACTGTTATAGTTTCAATGGGAAGTTTAGCAACATCAGGTGGATATTATGTTTCGGCACACGGTGCAAAAGTTTTTGCAAATCATACAACACTCACAGGTAGTATTGGTGTGATTGCTCAAATTCCGTTCTTATACGATCTTTTTCAAAAGTATGATGTTTATACAAAGAGTTTCAATCGTGGTAGTTTTAGTGAATATTTTAACTTTTATGTTGAACCAAAACCAGAGGCTGAGAAAATGTTAAACGATGCGTTAAACAATTTTTATGAAGGATTTATAAAAAGAATTTCAGAAGGTAGAAAATTGTCTGAAGAAGAAGTAAAGTTAGTCGCTCAGGGGAGAATATGGACAGGTAAACAGGCAAAAGAAAGGAATTTGATTGATGAGTTTGGTTCACTTTATGATGCAATTCAATATGTAAAACAGATATGTAATCTTGGAGATGATACAAAAATTGAGTATTATAGCGTACCTTCATTTATGTTTGGTGTTGGTTCGATAATTTCAAATTTAATCAAATGAGATGTTCAGCTGAACATCTCATTTTCTATTATTCCACAAATTATATGAGCAACAGTTATATGTCCTTCCTGAATTCTTTGTGTATCTTCTGCTGGGATGATTATTGGTATATCAACAAGGTTTTTAGATGCACCACCATCTTTTCCTAGGAAACCAATTATCTTCATTTGTTTTTTTCTGGCTTGTTGAATTGCTCTATTCACATTTTCTGAATTTCCACTTGTAGATATTGCTATCAGTATATCGCCTTCATTTCCGAGGGCTTCAATTTGACGAGAAAAAATATTTTCAAAACCTATATCGTTACCACCTGCTGTAAGTATTGAGGTGTCTGTTGTAAGTGCAATGGCTGCTACAGGTGGACGATTTGGTTTTGTCATACGTATAACTAATTCAGCGGCAATGTGTTGAGAATCTGCAGCACTTCCACCATTTCCGCATATAAGTATTTTTTTTTGATTGTTTAAAGCATTAAAAATTGCATCTACAGCTTTTATAATGCTCGCACTGCAAGCTTCGAATATTTTCTTTTTTGTTGTAGCGCTATCTTCAAGTTGGTCTTGAATATATTTTTGTCTATATAATAAAGTTAATGGTGAATGTGCCATATTTTATCCTTTTTAAATTAGTGATTGTACGATCTCAAAAGTTTTTTCTAAAGCTTCGTCTAATTTAGATGCATCTTTTGCTCCTGCGGTGGCGAGATGAGGCCTACCCCCACCGCTACCACCAGCGTATCTGGCTACTTCTTTAACAATTTTTCCAGCCTGCAATTTATTTCCTTTTATCAAGTCGTCTGTAACAACACATACAAAATATGCTTTTGACTGGATTTCAGCACCTAGAACACCAATACCACTTTTTAACTTCTCACGGAGTTGATCTCCAATCTGCTTCAATTCATCCAGATCATCAACTAATAATTTTGATGTAGCTACTTTAATACCATTAATGATTCGGGAATTATTGATCATCTCATCAATACTTGTTGAGGCTTCTGTCAATCTTTTCTTACTTAATTTTTTCTTAATTTCATTTGATACTTCGAGTAAATAATTTAAATAATTTTTTCTGAGTTCTAATTCTTTTTCAAGATCTTTTATATAATTTAGTGTTATTTTTTCCTGTATTTTGGTATCTAAATCGTTTAACTTTTGAAAGTTTATATGTATTGAGTTATCAAACGAGGGTAATTCGCTAATACTTAATTTGATATTTTCAGTAACAGATTGGATTTTCTCAGTGATCTCAGAAATATTTTTTATTACTGAATTTAAATAATTTTCAATTCCACCTAAAGTTACAGCTTCAATTCTTCTAATTCCACTTGCAATTCCTGATTCGGATATAATTCTGAAAATTCCAATTTCTTTTGTGTTTTTAACATGTGTTCCACCACATAATTCAGCACTGAATTCATCTTCAAGTTTTATAACCCTGACTACATCGCCATATTTCTCTCCAAAAAACATCTTTATGTTAGAAATCTTTTTTGCTTCTTCCAGTGGTAGAATGATAGATTTAACTGAAACTCCTGCATCTATTTTTTTATTTACAATATCTTCAATTTTTTGAATTTGTGATTCAGTTAATTTTTCAAAGTGGTTGAAATCAAATCTTAATCTATCAGGTGCTACCAGAGAGCCTTGCTGTTGGACATGATTTCCCAGAACTTGCCTGAGCGCCTCGTGTAAAAGATGGGTAGCTGTGTGGTTTTTCATAATTTTTTGCCTCCAATCAGGATCAACAACTGCTTTAATCGTGTCTCCAACATTCAGATTTTTTGCTTCATTGCTATCAACAACATGGTAGATTTCATCATTGTATTTTAAAACATCATATACATTTATCTGCTTACCATTGTATTCAAGGTATCCAATATCATCTATCTGACCACCTGACTCGACATAAAAAGGTGTCCGATCAAGAGCAATTAAAAATTTGTCCTTTAGTTTTCTGATTCGTACAATTTTTGAATTTATTTCAGTGGTATCGTAACCTACAAATATACCCGGTTTGTAGTCGATAGCTATTAGATCTTCTTCTGTTATATTGTCAAGATTTTCACTTAGGTTTGTGTATGAAAATTTTTCTTTTGACGCACTACGAGCTCTTTCTCTTTGTTCTTCCATTAATTTACTGAAAGTAGCAATATCTACATGTAATCCTCTTTCCTCAGCCATTAATTGAGTCAGATCTATTGGGAAACCATAAGTGTCGTATAATTTGAAAGCATCTTCACCGGGAAAGGTTCTGGATTTCTCAAGTCGATTAATTACAGATTCAAAAATTTCTAAACCACGATCAAGAGTTTGATTGAAACTTTCTTCTTCGGCTTTAATAACTTTTGCGATGTGTTCCTGTTTTTCTTTAATCTCCGGGAATACATTCCCCATTGTTTCAACAAGAGTAGGCACAAGTTTATAAATAAATGGTTCATGCATATTAAGTTTTCTTCCATATCTAGCAGCTCGCCGTAATATTCTACGAAGTACATAACCTCTGCCTTCATTTGAAGGTAGTGCCCCATCCGCTATTGCAAAAGAAAGTGCACGGATGTGATCAGAGATAACTCTTATTGCTGTATCTATTTCGATTTGAGGATCAGATTTTATTTTTTGTATATCATAGAATGTACCGGCATAATTTGTTTTACTGAGCTCACAAATTTTTGAAATTAATGGTTGAAATATGTCGGTATCATAATTAGATTTCTTATCCTGGAGCACAGCACAGAGTCGTTCAAAACCAGCGCCTGTATCCACATGTTTAGATGGAAGTGTGATAAGCGAGCCGTCAGCTTCACGATTGTATTGAATGAAGACAAGGTTCCAAATTTCTATTACGCTTGGATTTCCTGTATTGACTAAATTATGTCCTGACTTATCTGGAGTTAAATCTATATGAATTTCTGAACATGGACCACACGGACCAATATCACCCATTTCCCAGAAATTTTCTTTTTCTCCAAATCGCAAAATATGAGAATGCTCTATGTCTGTTTCTTCTTTCCAGCATTGCTCTGCTTCATCGTCGGTTTTATAAATTGTAGCATACAACCTATCTTTTGGAAGTTTCCAGACATCTGTAAGTAATTCCCATGCCCATCTGATAGCTTCTATTTTATAATAATCCCCAAATGACCAGTTGCCTAACATTTCAAAAAAAGTATGGTGATAAGTATCTTTTCCAACTTCTTCAAGGTCGTTATGTTTTCCGCTAACTCGTATACACTTTTGTGAATTCACTGCACGTTTATAGTCGCGAGTGCCCTTACCTAAAAAAAGATCTTTAAATTGATTCATCCCTGCATTTGTGAATAGTAATGTAGGATCATCATATGGAATAACTGATGAACTGGGGACAAACCTGTGTCCACGCTCTAAAAAAAAATTAATGAACTCGTTTCTGATTTCTATCGATGATTTCAAATTTATTCTTTCTAATACTCTATTTGGGTTCTTAATTCAATTTCTTCTAAAATACTGCTAACTTCAATGCATCTGATAAGTTCTCCTGAGTATACAATAGCTTTTCCGTAGTTGTGAACTTGATAAGTAAGTGCTTTTGCTTTTTCATAATCGCAGCGTATGGCTTTTATTAGCTGATATATAACTTCATCGAATGTATGAACATCGTCATTGAACAAAATTACCTTCGCAGGAGTTTGTACATCACTAATTTCTTCTATTTCTTCAAGTGGTTTCTCTTGCATAAGATTATTGAAATTTTTTAAAAATTACTGAAAAATTGTGAAAAAATCAAAAGTATCTAGAAATCTAAAAAATTGTCTTAAATAAATTTTTAGTATATCTGATGCTTTATAAATTTTCTCCATGTTGGGAAATTATTAATTAAAAATAATTTGATAGAATTTTATATTTCATGAATATTAATTTTTAAATTCTTTTTGATTTTACAACTCAGAGTTAATGTAATATAAATAATTGATATTGTAATTTTTAATTGAGTTGCTATGTTAATAATGATGTTTGTATTTTTTTAAAAAAATATGCAATTTTAAAGAAAATATATTAATGCTCATAACTGTAATAGGACATATTTGTAACGATGTGATTCATAATCCTGATGGAAGCCAGATAGAAGGATATGGTGGTATTTATTATTCTTTAGTTTCACTGGCGAATTTTCTGAATGAAAACGATGTGATTTATCCTGTTTTTGGTATTGGAGCTAAAGATTATAATGCTTTAATTGAAAATTTAGCAACATATAAAAATATTGATATATCGGGGATATTTAAAATAGATGGTCAAACGAATACTGTTCACCTTTTTTATCAGGATAACACACATAGAATAGAGTGTTCACGCGATTTGGCAATGCCAATTCCATTCAAAAAAATTAAATCTTACCTGGATGTTAATATGATTTTGATAAATATGATATCAGGATTCGATATAACACTCCAGACGCTTGATGAAATAAGGATAGCTGTCAGAGATGAAAGAATTCCTATTTATTTAGATGTACACAGTTTGACACTTGGAATTTCTGAAGACGGTAAGCGTTTTCGCAGACCTGTTTCAGACTGGCGGAGGTGGTTATTTATGCTGCACGCTGTTCAAATGAATGAAGAAGAAGCTGCTGGACTTTCAATTGAAAGCAAGAACGAGGAGTATTTGATAAAACAAATTACTTCACTCGACACAAATAATGTGATTATAACAAGAGGTAAAAAAGGTTGTACGCTTTTTGAAGATGTTCACAAAAAAATTTCGAAATATAACTATAGAGTCAGTGAAAAAATTGAAGTTGCAAACACTACAGGTTGTGGAGATGTCTTTGCAGCAGGATATTGTGCTAAATATCTTTATACAAAGGATGTTCATCAATCAGTTGAATTTGCAAACCAAGTTGCTTCTTTTAAGGCAACACTAGTTTCATCAAATGAATTGAATAAACTATCGGAATATAAAATAAGAAATAATAAAAAGATGGAGAAATCGGTATGAGAATTGCAATTATAGGCTATGGCAAAATGGGTAAAGAAATTGAACAGGTTGCTAATGAAAAGGGTATTGAAATTGGAATGATCATTAAAGAGGAAGAAAATTTTGAAGGCTCAGCTATTACCAAAAAGAATTTGAAAGGAATTGATGTATGTTTAGAATTTACAAACCCCAGTTCCGTCTTGAGCAATATTGAAGCTGCTATTAAAGCTGAAAAAAATATTGTTGTAGGTACTACTGGTTGGTACGCTCAACTTGAGGAAGTTAAGAAAATGGTAAAGAAAAGTAATATTGGTCTGCTCTATTCACCAAATTTTTCGTTAGGAATAAATATTTTTTATAGGATATTAAATACTGCATCCAGCATTTTTAACAATTTTGATGAATATGATATTTTAGTATCAGAAGTTCATCATCGTAATAAAGTGGATAGTCCAAGTGGTACTGCACTTGCTATTGCACAAATTATTATGCAAAATATTAAAAGGAAAAAGGAAATACTCCATGAAACAGCTCATGATACAATAAAACCACAACAATTGCATGTAACATCAGCAAGAATAGGGACTTTTGTGGGCAAACATTCAGTTATTTTTGATTCAGAAGCGGATTTTTTGGAAATTACACACACAGCAAAAAACCGTAGAGGGTTTGCGCTTGGCGCTCTTTTGGGTGCTGAATGGTTACATGGTAAAAAAGGAATTTTTACAATGAAAGATGTAATGTCATCAATATAAACGGATAATGGTATGAAAAGAAAAATATTATTTAGAGGCACTGGAACCGCACTTGTAACACCTTTTAAAACAAGTGGCGAGATTGATAGTGAAGCTCTTAAAAAACTTGTAGATTTTCAAATTGAAAAAGGCGTTGAGGCAATTATTCCTGCAGGAACTACAGGCGAAAGTGCTTCTCTATCTGAAGCAGAACAATTATCACTAATAAATCTTGTAGTCCAACAAGCAAATAATAGAGTAAAAATTATTGCAGGTGCAGGGGCAAATGATACAAGTAAAGCAATTAAACTTGCAAAGCTTGCCTATTCAACAGGAGTAGATGCAGTTCTTTCTGTGGCACCTTATTATAATAAACCAACACAGGAAGGAATATTTCGCCATTATCAAATGATTGCAGAAGAGGTCCCAATAATTATTTATAATGTACCAGGAAGAACATCTGTGAATATAGAAGCAGAAACTACATTGCGCATTGCCGAGGAAATTCCAAATGTAATTGGGATAAAAGAAGCATCCGGAAATATTTCTCAGATAATGGAAATTTTAAGAAATCGCCCAGCCGGATTTGGTGTCTGGTCTGGTGATGATGCAATTACGCTACCTTTAATAGCACTTGGTGCTGATGGTGTTATTTCTGTCGTCTCCAACGAAATTCCAGATATATTTTCTAAAATGGTCAGGTTAGCTTTAAACGGCAAATATGAGGAAGCAAAGAAAATTCATTATAAAATTCTTCCGCTTATGAATTTCAATTTTATTGAATCAAACCCAATTCCAGTAAAGGCAGTACTTGCGGAAATGAAAATGATTGAAGAGGTATACCGCTTACCGCTAGTTCCTTTAAGTGATAAACATCGTAATAAAATGTTAAAAATCTTGAAAGAATTATTTTAAAATGGAATTAATTGAAAAAATAGAAGCTTTTTTTTCCCAATCTGTTGATCAAATTAATCGCACTGAAGCTTGTAAAGTTTTCAGGGAATTTAAAGAATTATTAAATGAAGGGAAAATACGAGCCGCTGAACCAGAACCTGAAAATAATAGCTGGAAAGTAAATCAATGGGTTAAAAAGGGAATCCTTTTAGGATTTAAAATTGGTTTATTGACTGAATATACTCAAGATGAATTGTTTCAATATTTTGACAAGCATACAATGAAGTTACATGAGTTTAGCTTATCGGACAATGTAAGGATAGTCCCAGGTGGAACTTCAGTAAGAGATGGTTCCTATATTGGCAAAGGTGTTGTAATTATGCCCCCTGCATATGTAAACATAGGTGCATATGTTGGAGAAGACACAATGATTGATTCTCATGCTTTAATTGGATCGTGCGCACAGATAGGAAAGAAAGTTCATATAAGCGCGGCTGCTCAAATAGGAGGTGTCCTTGAACCAATCGGTTCACTTCCAGTGATTATTGAAGATGAAGTTTTGATCGGTGGAAACTGTGGTATTTACGAAGGAACAATCATTAAACGCCAATGTGTAATTGCATCAGGTGTAATTATTACTGGTTCTACCCCTGTTTATGATCTTGTAGAAAGAAAGATTTACCGTAGAACGGAAACGCAACCTTTAATAATTCCAGAAAATGCAGTTGTTGTTTCTGGAGCTCGACCTGTAAAAAACGAATGGGGACAGTTAAATAACATTAGCATATATACACCAATAATAATAAAATATCGTGATGAAAAAACTGACCTTTCAGCCATGCTGGAAGAAATGCTGAGGTAGTATGAAAAAAGTTTTAATTGTTGGAAGTAATGGCTTGTTGGGGCAAAAAATCAGTAAATTGTTTTCACTAAGTAAAATTTATCAATTTCTTACTGCTTCAATAGAAAGCGAATCATATGTTGATGATGTTGATTATGTGCAGCTTGATATTACAAATAGAAAAAATGTAATAGGTGTAGTTGAAGATTTTGAGCCTGACGTAATTATAAATACTGCAGCAGTTACAAATGTAGATTTTTGTGAAACTAATAAGGAAATTGCCTGGCGTGTAAATGTGAAAGGTGTGGAAAATCTTGCTTATGCTGCTAAAATTGTTGGTGCAAAAGTGATTCACTTTTCCAGTGATTATGTTTTTGATGGAAAAAAGGGCTCTTATACAGAAACGGATATACCAAATCCTGCATCATATTATGGTAGAACCAAGTTAGCTAGTGAAAATGTTTTGAAAATATCGAGTTTGGATTATACTATAATAAGAACAATGATACTTTATGGTGTTGGAAAAAATGTAAAAGATAATTTTGCCATCTGGGTTTATAAAAACTTGAAAGAAAATAAATCAATAAAGGTTGTTGATGATCAATTCGGCAATCCAACTTTGGTCGATGATCTGGCTTATGCAGTTTTACGAATAGTAGAATATGATCGTAACGGTTTATATCATATTGCAGGCAGTGAGATTGTTAGTAGATATGATTTTGCAATTGCAATAGCAAACCAGTTTGGTTTTGATAAAAAATTAATTGTTCCCATTAAAACAGCCATCCTAAAACAATCTGCACCAAGACCATTAAGATCTGGTTTTATAACTTTAAAAGCCGAAGTTGAGTTAGGTATCAAAATGTCAAATGTTAGAGACGGTGTGAAAATGTTTGCTGGACAGTTGCAGAATTATTTAAATGAATAAGAAGAAGAGTAAAACAATGGAGATACTTTATATATGTTAGATTTGAAATTTATTCGTGAACATCCTGATTTAGTCAAAGAAGGTATAAAGAAAAAAGGAGATGTGGATAGAATTGACGACATTTTAAAGCTGGATGAAGAACGCAGATTAATCATTCAAAAAGTTGAAGCACTTAAAAATAAAAGAAATGTTGTTTCTGAACAAATAGCAGAAATTAAAAAAGCCAAACAAGATGCCAGTACTCTAATTTCTGAAATGAATTCAGTTAAAGAACAAATAAAAGATTTAGACGAGAATCTAAAGAAAATTGAATTAGAACTAAATAAGCTTATGTTGCAGGTACCAAATGTACCTCATCCATCGGTACCAGTTGGTAACAAACCTGAGGATAATCAAGTGATTTTTAGCTGGGGTAAGATTAATGAGGTTGATTTTGATTTGAAGCCACATTGGGAACTTGCTGAAAAGTTAGATATAATTGACTTTGAAAGAGGAGTCAAATTAACAGGTGCTGGGTTTCCACTCTATAAATCAGAAGGTGCAAAATTACAAAGAGCATTAATAAACTTTTTTCTGGATGAAGCTAAAGAAGCAGGCTATGTGGAGGTTCAGCCTCCCCTTATGGTAAATGCTAGCAGTGCAATAGGGACAGGTCAACTTCCCGATAAAGAAGATTTGATGTATGTTATTGAAAGAGATGAATTATATCTTGTTCCTACTGCCGAAGTTCCAGTTACAAATATTCACAGAGATGAAATATTATCAGAATCAGACCTACCTCTTAAATACTGCGCTTATACTCCGTGTTTTAGAAGGGAGGCAGGTTCATACGGAAAAGATGTAAGAGGTCTTAATCGCTTACATCAATTTGATAAAGTTGAGCTGGTAAAATTTGTTCATCCAGCTACATCTTATAACGAACTTGAAAGTTTGCGTTCGGATGCTGAGAGGTTATTACAAAAATTAAATTTACCTTACCGAGTGTTACTTATGTGCACTGGTGATATGGGATTTACTCAATCAAAGAAGTATGATCTTGAAGTATGGTCAACAGGTCAAAAACGCTGGTTGGAAGTTTCCTCAATTAGCAACTTTGAAGCATTTCAAGCGAGAAGATTAAATGTGAGATTTAAATCAGAAGGCTCCAAACCTGAATATGTTCATACACTCAATGGTAGTGGACTTGCTCTTCCGCGAGTAGTAGCAGCTATTCTGGAAAATTATCAAACTCCAGAAGGAAAAATTATTGTACCTAAAGTGCTTCATAAATATACCGGTTTTGAAGTCATTGGATAAATCTAATTTTTATGTTCATTTAAATATATGAAATCTCTCCTAAGATTAATTCCATATCTCAACCGCTATAAAAAATCACTCTTAATTGGTCTAATTGCAATTATAGGGAGCAATATATTTACTGTTATCCAGCCCCATTTTGTTGGAAGAGCTATTGATGATTTAAAGTATGGATTAGAATCAAAAAATCTGGATTCTTTTAGTTTACTATATTATGCAATTATCATAGTTGGTTTTACACTAATTGCCGGAGTAATGTCGTTCATAACAAGGCAAACCATAATAGTAACTTCCCGCAAGATTGAGTATGATTTACGTAACGATTTTCTAGCACATCTACAAAAGCTTCATTTTTCGTTCTTCCAAAATACACCAACAGGCGATTTAATGGCACATGCTACAAATGATATAAGTGCAGTTAGAAATGTGCTCGGACCCGGCATAATGTATCCAGCAGATACAATTGTAACTTTTGTAATGGTTTTAACAATGATGATTTTAAAAGACTGGAGACTTACATTATTAGCTTTGATTCCATTGCCACTTGTTTCATTTGCGGTTTATAAACTTGGAAAACTGATTAATGTAAAATTTCAGGAGAGACAGGAACATTTTAGCAAATTAACTGGACGTGCTCAAGAAAATTTGTCTGGTATTAGAGTCATCAAGGCATATGTAAGAGAAGATTATGAGATTCAAACCTTCAAAAATTTAAGCTGGGAATATCTAAAGAAAAATCTTGTACTTGCAAGGTATCAATCAATTATATGGCCAACTATGTTTTTGCTTGTGGGTATATCACTTGTTGTTACAATTTATTTTGGAGGTATTCGTGTAATCGAAAACAAAATGAGTATTGGAACATTAACAGCATTCTTCGCTTATTTAATGATGTTAATCTGGCCTATGATCGCTTTTGGTTGGGTGACAAATATCTTGCAGCAAGGTGCTGCATCTATGAAGAGAATTTCAAAAATATTGGATATTGTTCCAGAAATACGAAATTCGGAAAATTTAGATCTTTCAATAAAAGACATTAACGGAGAAATTGAATTCCAGAATGTAAACTTCAAATATAAAGATTCTCAAAATCCCATTCTGAAAAATATAAATTTAAAAATTCCAGCAGGTAAAACACTCGCAATTGTTGGTTACACTGGTTCTGGAAAATCAACTTTGGTAAGTTTAATACCAAGATTGTATGATGTGACGGAAGGTAAAATATTGATTGATGGTAAAGATATTAGAGTTATTCCAATTGAGATTTTGAGAAAAAATATAGGTTTCGTACCTCAGGAAACTTTTTTATTTTCAGAAACAATAGCAAATAATATCGCCTATGGTGTGGATGAAATAGATAATGAAGAAATAATTTATTCCGCCGATGCAGCACAATTATCAAAGGATTTGGATGAATTCCCGAAAGGTTTTGAAACGATTATAGGCGAAAGAGGTATTACACTTTCTGGTGGACAAAAGCAAAGAGTTAGCATTGCAAGAGCTATTATTCGTAATCCTAAAATTTTAATTCTTGATGATGCATTATCTTCAGTAGACACATATACAGAAGAAGCTATACTTCAAAAGTTAAGAGCTATTATGAAAAATCGTACATCAATTATTATAAGTCACAGAATTTCAACAGTAAAAGACGCAGATACAATCATAGTATTACATGACGGACAGATTGTTGAGCAGGGAACTCACGAAGAGTTGTTAGAATATGGTAAAATATATAAAGACCTTTATAACAAGCAATTACTTGAAGAAGAATTAGAGAAATTATAATATGTACGAAGAAGAAATACTTGGTAAGGCATATGATTCGCGTTTGATGAAAAGATTGCTTAAGTATCTTAAGCCATATAAGTGGTATGTTTTACTTGGGATTTTGTTGAGTTTATTAATGTCGGGATTAGAAGCTATTAGGCCTTACTTTACTAAGATCGCTGTCGATATAAATATTGCTAACAAGGATAAATATGGTTTGCTGACTACAACGGTGCTTTTCTTTTTAGTTTTGATAATTCGGGGAATAGTTCAGTATTTTAATGCATATTTAACTCAATGGATTGGTCAGCGCACAATTTTTGATCTAAGAATGGAAATTTTTGAGCATCTACAGAGATCTAATATCAGATTTTTTGATAAAAATCCTATAGGTAGATTGATTACGCGTGTTACAAATGATGTTGAAGTCCTGAATGAAATGTTCTCTTCTGGTATTGTTATGGTTTTCACAGATATATTTACAATTATCGGAATTTTAGTCTTTATGTTTTATATGAATTGGGAACTTGCGCTTGTATCTTTAAGTGTTTTACCAATTTTGTTTTATGCAACATTTCTATTTAGAAAGAAAGCAAGGGAAAGTTATAGAGAGGTTCGACTTCAAGTCGCACGTATAAATACATTCATGCAAGAACATGTTTCAGGTATGTTGATAGATCAACTCTTTAATCGTGAAAAAAAATCTTATGAAGAATTTTCTAGAATTAATGCTGCACATCGTGATGCAAATATTAAATCTATTTTCTACTATGCGGTTTTTTATCCAGCTGTTGAGTTGATAGGTGCAATAGCTATCGGTTTAATTATATGGTATGCTGGAATTGAAGCCCTGAATAAAGAAATAACAATTGGTACGGTAATGGCATTTTTTCAGTTTAATGAAATGTTCTGGAGGCCAATACGCGACCTCTCTGAAAAATACAACATTATGCAAACTGCAATGGCTTCGTCTGAAAGAATTTTTAAACTTTTGGATGATAAAACTACTCTCCCGATGCAAATTAATGCAGTTCAATTAAAAGAAGTAAAGGGAGAAATTGTTTTTGAAAATGTATGGTTCTCATACGATTCTGTAGAAAATGACGATGAATGGGTATTGAAAAATGTTTCCTTCAAAATAAATCCAGGTGAAACAGCAGCTATAGTAGGCCATACAGGTGCAGGTAAAACCACAATTATTAATCTGTTAACAAGATTTTATGAGCTGAATAAGGGAAGAATTCTAATTGATGGTTATGATATTAGGGAATTAGATCCTTATCAATTGCGAAAACATATAGGATTGGTACATCAGGATGTGTTTTTGTTCTCAGGTGATATACGTTCCAACATAAATCTTGGGAACGAATCAATCAAAATGGATCGTATCAAAGCAGCATCCAGAGTGGTGGGTTTAAATAAATTTATAGAAAGTTTGCCAAACCGTTATCATGAGGAAGTCAAAGAAAGAGGGGCTACACTTTCTGTTGGACAGAAGCAATTAATCTCATTTGCACGAGCTCTGGCACACAACCCCAAAATATTAATACTTGACGAAGCTACTTCAAGTGTTGATACTGAGTCGGAAATTTTAATACAAAAAGCAATACAAAAGCTCTTAAAAGGCAGAACCTCCATTGTAATTGCACATCGACTTTCCACCATACAAAGAGCAAATAAGATTATAGTATTACATAAAGGTGAAGTAAGGGAAATCGGGACTCATCAAGAATTACTAAATTTAGGTGGCATTTACTATAAACTTTATCAATTGCAGTATAAAGAACAGGAAATAATGTGAGTTTCTTTTTTTAAAAATATTCAAATGTTTCACGAAAAATAGTTTTTAATGTTACATTATTTAACAATAGGAGTATATATCCAAGTATCAAAATTTTTTATTTTGCTTTTCTTTTCAAAATAAGTTAAATTTCAATGAATATTTAAGAAAAAAATACATTAAGTTGTTAAATTGGTTAAAAAAACTAGGAAAAATATTGATATAGATGAAAAAAAGCAGGCAGCTTTAAAGAAGTCGGGCGAGATACCAACGCATATTGCAATTATTATGGATGGTAATGGTAGATGGGCACGACGTCACGGATTACCAAGAATTGCTGGTCATCGTGAAGGTGTGGAATCGGTTAGGGATATTGTTGAAGCCTGTGGGCAGCTTGGCATAAAATATCTGACTTTATATGCGTTCTCGACGGAAAATTGGAAACGACCACAAGATGAAGTATCAATGCTAATGCGACTTTTAATGAAAGCTCTTCGTGATGAAGCTGATAAACTTAATCGCAATAATGTGTGTCTAAAAGCGATTGGTGATATCTCAAAACTACCAAATCCTGTGCAGAATGAATTACTTGATGCAATCGTAAAAACACAAAATAATACTGGACTAAATCTATTGCTTGCACTTTCGTATAGTGGCAGGTGGGATATAACACAAGCAGTAAAAAAAATTTTTTATGATTGCCAAGTAGGGAACTTGAATATAGATTCGATTAACGAAGATATTATTAGTAAATATTTATCTACTCAAGGAATTCCCGATCCTGACCTTTTAATTCGCACAAGTGGCGAGTTTAGAGTTAGTAATTTTTTATTGTGGCAATTAGCATACACGGAAATTTATATAAGCAAATTAAATTGGCCTGATTTTAGAAGAGATGAACTTTACAAAGCCATTGCTGATTATCAAAAAAGAGAACGTCGATTTGGAATGGTAAGTAATCAATTAAAGCAAAAGAAAACTTAAATTATGCGAATAATAGAGATTTTTATAATAACATTATTAATCACTTTAAGTTTGTCTTTTGCACAAAAACAAAAAATTGAAACATTTAAAATTCTTGGTATATATGTAGAAGGTAATGTTACAGCAGATAGAGAAGCCATAATTTCAAACTCTGGACTTAGGGTAAATGGTGAGCTTGTTATTCCAAGCGATCAGATCCGACAGGCAATTCAAAGATTGTGGGCTTTAAGAATTTTTGACGATATCCAAATATCAATTGAAAGACAGGTCTCAGATGGTATATATCTATTAATTAAAGTCAAAGAGCATCCACGTCTGGAACGCATTGAATACTCAGGTTATGACGAACTTGATGAAGATGATTTTAATAAGAAAATTACTTTTACAAAAGGTCAGATTCTGTCGCCACAAGATATCAATAAAATCGTGAGGAAAATCAAAGACCTTTATACTGAAAAAAGTATGTTGCTTGCTGAGATTACGCCTGAAATCATAGTGGAAGATTCAACAACACCAAATCGTGTGGTACTCCGATTGAAAATCGACGAAGGTAAAGTTATAAAAGTAAAACAAATTCAAATTTATGGTAATAAAGATTTTAAAGCAAGTAAAATAAAGGGTCAAATGGATGATACTAAAGAAAAAGTTTGGTGGATGTTCTGGAGATCAGCAAAATTTGACAAAGCTAAATACGAAGCTGATAAAGAAAAAATTATAAAATTTTATAGAAAAAACGGTTACCTCGATGCTGAAATAATTTCCGACTCGTTTTATTATGATGAATCAAAAAAATATATGACTATAAATTTAAATATAACTGAAGGTAAACAGTATAAAATAAGAAATATAGTATGGGAAGGTAACACAATTTATCCAGCATCAGTATTAACACAGAGATTGGGATTTAATAAAGGAGATATATATGATGTAGAAAAGTTTGAGAAAAATTTAAGACAAAATGAAGATCAAACAGACGTTGCATCACTATATATGGATAATGGTTATCTAACATTTAATCTTGACAAGTCTGAGACAAGAATTGAACCAGATAGTGTGGATATTGCGATTCGGATATTTGAGCGTAATCAGTTTAGAATTGCACGTGTAGATATCAAAGGTAATACAAAAACTCAGGAAAAAGTAATTCGTCGTGAGCTGTTTACAAGACCTGGTGATATTTTTAGTCGTGCTGCAATTATGAGAAGTGCCCGCCAGTTACTTCAGTTAAATTATTTTAACCCTGAAAAAATTAAACCCGACTTTAAACTTGTTGATGATAAAAATGTTGATTTAGTTTACGAAGTCGAAGAAAAATCGAGCGATAATGTGAATGCTTCGGTTGGCTATAGTGGTGCATTTGGAGTAACAGGTGCACTCGGTTTTACTATCAACAATTTTGATATATCATCCCCATTAACAGGTGGTGCTGGTCAAATACTAAATTTTGAATGGCAGTTCGGTGAAGGTGCTAGATTTAGAACCTTTACACTCGGTTTTACAGAACCCTGGTTATTTGACAAACCAACATCGCTTGGTATAACATTATTTGATACACGACAAATTTATATCTTTGACTTAAGACAAACTGGTGCTTCCTTGCGACTGGGTAAAAGATTTAAATATCCTGATGATTATTTTAGAGGAGACTGGATAGCTCGAGTACAATTATACAATACTATTAGTGGTGGTGGGTTATATCCAGAGGGTAAAACAAATCAGTATAGCATTACACAGATAATATCGCGTAATAGTACGGACAATCCGATTTTCCCTGCAATCGGTTCAAGCTTTGCACTTTCAACCGAAATTTCAGGAGGCCCGTTTTTACCAGGCAATGTGGATTATCATAAATGGATTTTTTCAGGTGACTGGTACACACCATTAGAAAATTCGATGAAACTTATACTCTATACGGGTGCACAGGTAGCATTCCTTGATGGCTTTAAAAAGGATTCAAAAATTCCTCCTATTGAATATTTCTTTATGGGTGGTACAGGATTGGGTTTTGTATCAACAACGCCACTGCGCGGTTATGATGATAGAAGTATAGGACCACAAAATGTTTATGGAGAAGTTAAAGGCGGTAAGGCAATGGCAAAATATACAGCAGAATTGAGATTCTCAGTCACTATGAATCCAATACCGATATATTTACTTGCTTTTGCAGAAGCAGGAAATGTTTATGAGAATTTGAACACAATTAACTTTTTAAATTTAAAAAGAAGTTTTGGATTTGGTGCCAGAATTATGATTCAACCTATAGGAATGGTCGGTTTTGACTATGGTTATGGTGCTGACGATGTTCTCCCTAAAGATGGCAAACCAGATGGATGGCGTTTCCATTTCCAATTCGGTCGCGGTTTTTAAATAATCAATAATAAAAAATAATGAGGTAAAAGTGAATAACTTAAAATCAATAATCAAAATATCATTAGTATTTTTAATTTTATTATGTTTATCTGTTAATCTTACAAAAGCACAAACATTAAAAATTGGTTATGTTAATTCTGCAAAAATTTTGCAGGAATATCCTGAAGCTCAGGAAGCACAGAAAAAATTAGATAATATGGGAAAAGCCTGGCAGAGCGAACTTGAAAAAATGAGCAAAGAACTGCAGAAAAAATATGAAGATTACCAAAAACAACAAGGTATGATGACCGAACAGAAAAAGCTTGCTGCTCAACAGGAACTTGTTGAAATGGAACAAAAAGTTTATCAGTATCGCAACGATAAATTTGGTTCCGATGGTGAACTTGCTCAAGAAACAGAAAAATTATTACAACCAATTAAAGACAAAATACTAAAAGTTATACAGCAAATTGCCAAGGAAGAAAAACTTACATTTGTATTTGATAAGAACGAAACTATAATGGTAATGTTGTATGGTGATCCAGCGTACGATTATACATACAAAGTTTTGGATAGATTAAAAAGAAGTAAATAAAATGAAGGGTAAAATATGAAGTATCTAAAGTTTGGAATATTATTAATTATTCTTGCTGTATATTTTAACAACTTACAAGCACAGGTAAAAATAGGATGGATTAATTCTCAAGTAATAATGGATAAATTACCTGAAGCTCAGGAAGCACAACGCCAATTGGATAATTTGGTAACAGAATGGCAAAATGAGCTCGCCAAAATGCAGAACGAATGGCAAAAGAAATTTGAGGAGTACGATAAACGCAAACTTATTCTGACTGAACAAGGTCGCGCAGATGCTGAACGCCAGTTGCAGGAACTCGACAAGAAAATTGTTGAATACAGAAACAGAAAATTTGGACAAAATGGTGAACTCTTCCAAAAACAAAATGAGCTTATGAAACCTGTTCAAGATAAAATTTTTAAAGCTATTCAAGACGTAGCAAAAGAAGAAGGTTATGATTATGTGTTTGATAAAAGTGGTGATATTCTTCTTATGTATACTAATGAGAAGTATGATTTGACTAATGTTGTTCTGGAAAAAGTTAAAACATTTAAACGCTAAATATGAAACTAAGCCAGATAATCAAACTTCTTAACGCAGAGGCAGATTTAAGATCTGATATTGAGATAAAACATTTAGCAAAAATTGAAGAAGCATCTGAAGGAGATATTACTTTTTTATCCAATCCTAAATATAATAAATTTTTAGTTACAACAAATGCATCTGCTATACTTGTGGCTAAAAATGTTGAGTATAAGGAACTTAAAGATAGAAAATCTCCAATTGTGCTTGTCAGAGTAGAAAATCCATATATTGCATTTTTAAAATTAATAGAATTCTTTTACCCTAATCCTGCACCACTTAGGAAGGGGATCCACGACACTGCTGTAATTTCACCTGATGCAAAGATTGGAAAAAATGTCGCAATAGGTGCAAATGTTTTTATCGGTAATAGATGTATAATTGGTGACAATACTGAAATTTGGCATAATGCTGTTTTGCATGATGACGTTATTATAGGAAGTAACACTGTTATTTATTCCAATGTTTCGATAAGGGAACAGTGCAAAATAGGTAATAATGTGATAATACATTCTGGAACTGTAATAGGAAGCGATGGTTTTGGATTTGCACCCCTGCCAGATGGCAGATATGAAAAGATTCCTCAAAGAGGTATAGTTGTAATTGAAGATGATGTTGAAATTGGCTCAAATTGTAGTATTGATAGAGCAACACTTGGTGAAACAAGAATTTGTCGTGGAGCAAAGCTTGATAATCTAATACAAATTGCTCACAATGTTGTTGTTGGTGAAAACACAGTTATAGCAGCTCAAACAGGAATTTCAGGTAGCACAAGAATTGGAAAAAATTGTGTATTAGCTGGACAGGTTGGATTAGTTGGTCATATAGTTATTGCCGATCGCACTACAATAGCTGCACAATCGGGTATCTCAAAATCTATTATTGAGGAAGGCAAAACATATTTTGGATATCCAGCTACAGAAATTTCAGAAATGCGTAGAATTGTTGCTGCCAAGCGTCAGCTCCCCAAATTACTTCTCGAAGTTGAAGAACTAAAGAGGAAAATTAAAACTATAGAAGATAATTTGAAAAAGGATAACAAATGATTGCTCATCAAAGAACAATAAATAAACCAGTTTCAATAACGGGCCTTGGTTTACATACTGGTGTAGAAACTACACTAACATTTAAGCCTGCACCTGAAGATTATGGAATCAGATTTAAAAGAGTGGATTTAGGTGGAAGTCCTGAAATCCCAGCAATTGTTGATCTTGTAGTTGATGTATCACGAGGCACAACACTTTCTTTAGGAGAAGCAAAAGTTTATACAGTTGAACATGTACTTGCAGCTATTGTTGGTTTACAAATCGACAATATAATTATAGAATTGGATAACATTGAGCCTCCAATTTGTGATGGTAGTGCGCGTCCATTTGTCGATGCACTGCTTGAAGCAGGTTTACATTCTCAAACAGCTATGAAGGATTATCTTATTATTGACCAAACTATTCAATATAGAGATGAGAAAAAGGGTGTAGATATTGTGGCTCTACCAACAGATGATTATCGGATCACTGTTATGATAGATTATCAGAATCAAGCGCTTGGGAGTCAGCATACTGGATTATTTAATTTAGAAAAAGAATTCGTTGAAGAATTTTCTTCAGCAAGAACATTTTGTTTTTTACACGAGGTCGAACTACTCCACTCTCAAGGATTAATAAAAGGTGGGAATTTAGATAATGCAATTGTAATCGTAGACAGAGAAATGAATGATGAAGAAGTTAAGAGGATTGCACAAAAATTGGGAATAAGTCAATCGGTAATTTTAGGTAAAACTGGAGCTTTAAATAATAAGCTACTTCGTTATAAAAATGAACCAGCCCGTCACAAACTTCTAGATTTAATGGGTGATTTAGCTTTAATTGGTGTGCCGTTTAAAGCACAAATTCTTGCTGCTCGTCCAGGTCATTCAAGCAACATTGAATTTGCTAAACTTGTTAGGAAAATGTATTTGCAGAAAAAACTGGTGAAAAGATTTCAGCATGAAAAAAAAGAGGGTGTTGTTTTTGATATTAATGCAATAAAGAGAATTTTGCCTCATCGTTATCCTTTCTTGTTGATTGATAAAATTATAGATTTTAAGATGGACGAAAGTATCATTGGTGTAAAGAATGTAACAGTGAACGAGCCCTTTTTTGAAGGACATTTTCCAGGGCAGCCAGTAATGCCCGGCGTTTTGATTATAGAAGCAATGGCTCAAACTGGTGGAATATTATTGTTAAATGGTGTTGAAAATCCAGGTGACAAATTAGTATATTTTATGACAATTAATAATGCTAAGTTCAGAAAACCAGTTGTTCCAGGAGATCAGTTGATTTTTGAATTAAAACTAAAAAGTCGTAGAAACAAAATTGCAGTAATGTCTGGTAAAGCTTTTGTGGACGGTAATCTAGTTGCAGAAGCAGAAATGTCAGCAGCGATAGTCAATCGCAACGAATCAAACCAAATAGAAAATAACTTTGAAAAACCAAAAGAACAATATACAATAAAATAATATGTCTGTAAACATTCATTCAAGTGCTGTAGTCAGTTCAAAAGCAAAAATTTCAGAAAATGTTACAATTGGACCTTTTAGTATTGTCGAGGACGATGTAGTTATAGGAGAAGGAACACAGATTGGTTCAAGTGTTCTTTTAGCAAATGGAACAAGAATTGGTAAAAATTGTAAAATATCCCACGGTGCCGTTCTCGGAACACTTCCTCAAGATATAAAATTTGGTGGTGAAATAACAACACTTGAAGTTGGCGATAATACAACTATTAGAGAGTATGCAACTTTAAATCGTGGAACTAAAGCTCATATGAAAACGGTCGTTGGAAGTAATTGCTTTTTAATGGCTTATATCCATGTTGCTCATGATTGTATAATAGGAAACAATGTAATAATTGCTAATGCAGTCAATATGGCTGGTCATGTTGAAATTGAAGATAATGTTGTTGTTGGTGGCCTAACAGCAATTCATCAATTTGTGAGGATTGGAAAACATGCAATGGTTGGTGGTGGACTTAGAGCTTCCAAAGATGTACCTCCCTATATTCTTGCTGGGAAAGATCCAATGTCTTTTGAAGGTACAAATATTGTCGGTTTAAAACGCAGAAACTTTTCCTCAGAAACAATCTTGAATATAGAAAATGCTTATCGAATTATTTATGAATCAGGCTTGAATGTTTCTCAAGCAGTAAACAAGATTAAAAAAGAATTACCATTAACTCCTGAAATAATGGATATTTTAAACTTTATTGCTAAAAGTAAAAGAGGAATAATTGGGCGAAGTAGATGAATTGGAGATTTTTAAATACTGGTTTTAGATCTGGAAAATTTAATATGGAGTATGATGAGTTTCTGGCAACACGATTAGTTGGCGGTCATGGAAGTCCTTGCGTAAGAGTTTATGGTTGGAGTCCTCCAGCTATTTCAATAGGATATAATCAAAATTTAGATGATATTGATATAAAAAGGTGTGAATCAGCAGGTATTGATGTAGTACGTAGACCTACAGGCGGTAGAGCTATTTTACATTGGAATGAGTTAACATACAGTGTTATTATGTTCTCAGAAAAAATGTCTGTTAGCCAAATATACGAAAAAATTAGCAGGGCAATTGTTGAGGGTTTAAATCTATTAGGTGTTGAAGTGCAATTGGAAAAATCCCAACCAAATTTTCAAAAGTTTTATAAAACTACAGCTTCTATCCCTTGTTTCTCAAGTAGTGCAAGATATGAAATCCAGCATAATGGTAGAAAACTTGTTGGAAGTGCTCAACGGCGTTATACACTAAATGAAAAAGAAGTTGTTCTGCAACATGGCTCAATTTTGATTGGTCCTGAACACAAATCTCTAATAGATTTTTTAAATGAAAAAAATACAAACCTGCTCAATATAATGAAAAAAAATCTCGATGAACATACCACTGATTTAAAGCAAATTTTAAATCGCGAAGTAAGTTTTGAAGAAGTTGCTGAGGCAATAAAAATTGGCTTTGAAAAAAACTGGAGTTTAAATTTTTTGGATCCAGAAAAACAGATAACAAGAACATTAACTTGATATGAGAATAAATTATACAGGGAAAATAACGACAAAGATCGTTCAAAGAATGAAAATAGATGGTGAGAGAATCTCTGCACTTACAGCTTACGATTATATTATTGCGAATATGCTTGATGAGATTGGAATTGATATTATACTTGTTGGTGATTCTCTCGGGAATGTATTTCAAGGACAGGAAACAACCATACCCGTCACAGTCGATGAAATTATTTATCATACAAAGGCAGTTCGTCGTGCTGTGAAGAGAGCACTTCTTGTAGTTGATATGCCTTTTCTTTCTTATCAAATTAGTATTGAAGATGCGATTCGAAATTGTGGTAGGGTTTTAAAAGAAACAGGTGCAGAGGCTGTTAAAATTGAAGGTGGTAAACAAATTTTGCCCACAATTAAACGACTAGTTGAAGTTGGGATTCCAGTTATGGGACATTTAGGTTTAACACCACAGTCAATCCATAAATTTGGTAGTTATGAAGTGAGAGGAAAAGTAAAAGCTGAAGCTATCAGTATTTTGAACGATGCTAAGTTGTTAGAAAGAGCTGGTGTTTTTTCTATTGTACTTGAAAAAATACCTGCTGCGTTAGCAAAAAAGGTTACTCAATCAATTTCTATCCCTACAATTGGTATAGGCGCAGGACCATATTGCGATGGGCAAATTCTTGTTGTGTATGATATGCTTGGAATGTTTGAAGATTTTAAACCTAAATTTGTCCGAGAATATGCTCAGCTTTCAAAAATTATGAAAAATGCTTTTAAAAATTATTTAAAAGATGTGAAATTAGGAAATTTCCCGTCTAAAGAAGAGAGCTTCTAAGAAGTTTATGAAAAAGAAAAAATATTCAATCTTGATATCGAATGATGACGGTATTGATGCACCTGGTTTATATGCTTTAGTTAGTGAAATTAAAAAAATTGGGGACGTATATGTAGCAGCGCCTGATAAGCAACAGAGTGCAGTTGGGCATGCAATTACAATGAACTATCCTTTAAGAGCACAGAAGTTTTATAAAAATGGAAAATTCTTTGGTTATGCAATCGATGGAACTCCTGCAGATGCTGTAAAATTAGCTGTTGGTTCATTATTAAAGGAAAAACCGGATCTTTTAATTTCTGGGATCAATCACGGTGCCAATACTGCTGTTAGTATTATTTATTCAGGTACAGTTTCAGCTGCCACAGAAGGAACTTTCCTTGGCATTCCTTCAATAGCGGTTTCGCTAACAACTTACGGTAAACCAGATTTTAGATACGCTGCAAAGTTTACAAAAAAAATAGCTCAGATTGTTTTGAAAAAAGGTATACCGTTGGGTACGTTATTAAATGTTAACGTGCCTCCAATTCCTGAAAAAGAAATCAAGGGAGTAAGAATCACTCGCCAGAGCAAAGCCAGGTGGAACGATTGGTTCGAAGCGCGTAAAGATCCAAATAATAAAGAATATTACTGGCTCACGGGCCGTCTTGTAGATGAAGAAAAATCTGATGATACAGATCTATGGGCTGTCGAACATAATTATGTATCTATAACACCAATTCAATATGATTTAACAGATTATAAGCTCATTCCAGAATTAAAGAAATGGAAAATTGATTGCTAAAATAAGCCATTTTTGACTTACATTAATACTTCAACTTATTTTTTTTGATCTAAATTTACAACTTTTATTTTTGGATATTAATTCTTATATTACCTCACGAATATCAGATCCCTCATAAAATTTTAATCAGAATATGAAAAATATCTATAGAATTACCCGTAAAGAGCTAAAATTAAATATATCAGGATTCGAATATAAGGATCTATACATTCCTGATAAACTTGAACAATTAACAAATATTTTTTATAAAGAGGTAGAATCAAAGGATCCTAATTTATATCAAAATTTTATAAAATATAAAAACAATTCTCATTCATTCTCACCTATCCAAATTTCAAATGTTTTAGTATCAATGGCATCACACCTGAGTGATTTTATTGGTAAATTGTTTGGAGTAACGAATGAACTTAACTCGCTTAAAAGTTATATTGAAGAAGATATAATATATTTAAAAAAAGAATTTATCCAACGAAGGGCACTCAAAAAATGGGGAGAACAGAATTTATCAAATTATAAATTTCAGGATATCGATAGTTTCCTAATTGAACTTAAATCAAAAGTGTTTAACGACCTCAATTACGAAGATGAGGAAAAATTATTTGCTCAAATTGTTTTGAAAATTATTGAAGTGGAAAATAACTATAAGGCTAAGATAACAACACCTGAAAAAGTAATTCCTGAAGATATACAGAAATATGTTAAAAAATTATCTTCCCTTTTCAATAGTGGATATGATCCAAATAATTCTGAAGATGTTGTTAGATTAGCAAAAAATTTGCTTGAAAAGTTGGAACAATGGTGTGCTTTTGTATATTTTGACAAATATTTAAATAAAAGAATTAAAAATTGGTCTTCATTTCGCCTACCGGAAAACATTGATTATAATCATTTAGTAAGTTATGAAAAAGTTACTGATAACAATTTGGAAATAATGCATGGGATTGAATACCGGAGGAGGGATGGTTTTGATTTAACCGATCCAAGATTTAGCAAAAGAGATGTTGCGGTAGAAGTCGATTATTGTATTTTTTGTCATGAGAGAAATAAAGATTCCTGTTCAAAAGGTTTGTTTGAAAAAAGTGGTGAAGTTAAATTAAATCCTCTTGGAATTGAATTGAGAGGTTGTCCGCTTGATGAAAAGATTTCAGAAGCACATTACTTGAAAAGAAATGGAAATTCTCTTGCAGCACTGGCTCTTATAATGATTGATAACCCAATGGTTCCTGGGACCGGACACAGGATTTGTAACGATTGTATGAAATCCTGTATTTACCAAAAGCAAACACCGGTTAATATACCGCAGATTGAAACTGGAATTTTAACTGATGTTCTAAATATTCCCTGGGGATTTGAAATCTATAGTTTGTTAACTCGCTGGAATCCTGTTAATATATACCAACCTTATGCCAAACCATACAATGGTCATAAAATTTTAGTTGTTGGTATGGGACCTGCCGGCTACACACTTGCACATTATCTTTTGAATGAAGGTTTTGGTGTAGTTGGCATTGATGGCTTGAAAATAGAACCATTACCTGAAGAGTTGACAGGAAACGAATACAATCCGCCTATTCCAATATATGATATTAACGAGCTCAGAAGTCCACTTGATGATAGAATAATGGCAGGATTTGGAGGTGTATCTGAATATGGCATTACTGTGAGGTGGGATAAAAACTTTCTTACAATAATTTATCTTAATCTGTTACGAAGAAAAAACTTTAAAATTTTTGGAGGTGTAAGGTTTGGTGGAACTCTAAATATTGAAGATGCATGGGCATTAGGATTTGACCATATTGCAATTGCCACAGGTGCGGGTAAACCCACGATTTTAAATATGAAAAACAATCTAATACGAGGCATCCGTAAGGCAAGTGATTTTCTTATGGGACTTCAATTAACAGGTGCAGCAAAAAAGTCGAGCTTGGCAAATTTACAGATTGAACTCCCTGCAATTGTTATTGGTGGTGGTCTTACAGCTATCGATGCTGCAACTGAATTAATGGCATATTATCCATATCAGGTTGAAAAAATCTATGAGCGTTATGAAAAACTAATTGAAAAATTTGGTGAAGAGGAAATTTTCAGTCTATTCGATGAGGAGGAAAGGCAGATATTTAGAAAATTTTTAGAACATGGCAAAGAAGTTAAATATGAGAGAAATAGAGCCCAAGCAAGCAAGGAAAAACCGAATTTTATAAATCTTGTAAAAAAATGGGGAGGAGTTAAAGTTTGTTATCGAAAGGGCTTAACAGACTCACCAGCTTATCGATTGAATCATGAAGAAATAATAAAAGCTTTCGAAGAAGGTATAGAGTTTATTGAAAAATTAAATCCGGTAGAAGCTGTTCCAGATGATTTTGGTGCAGTTAAGGAAGTAATTTTTGAAAAACAGACAGAAGAAAATGGTAAATGGCGAGGTACAGGTGAATATGTTACGATACCTGCTCGTTCTGTACTTGTTGCAGCTGGAACAAGTCCAAATATTATCTATGAAAGAGAATTTCCAAATACATTTAAGCTTGATAAATGGAAGCAATTTTTCCAAACTCACCAATTAACTTTAGATGGTGAGGCTGCACTATTACCTGTTGAAGATTCTGAGAAAGCATTCTTTACTTCATATAGAGAAGGAAATAAATTTATAACTTATTATGGGGATAATCATCCAGCTTATGCAGGGAATGTTGTGAAAGCAATGGCTTCAGCGAGGAATGGATATCCTTATATATTAAAGTTGTTTGAAAAAAAATTACAATCTCTTGATAAGAATCAACAAGAAAAGAGAGATCAAGAATGGTTAGATTTTACCAGGATGCTTGAAGATCAATTATCCCCGCAAGTTGTAAGTGTTAACCGTTTGACTTCAAATATAGTTGAAGTTATTGTTAGAGCACCACTTCAGGCAAAGAAATTTAAGCCAGGACAATTTTATCGTGTTCAGAATTATGAATCGAATTCTATATGGGTAAATGATACACAGCTCACAATGGAGGGATTAGCTTTAACAGGTGCATGGACAGATCCTGAAAAAGGACTTCTGAGTGTTATTGTCCTTGAAATGGGAGCATCCTCAAGATTATGTGCCGCATTAAAACCTGGCCAAAAGGTTGTTGTTATGGGACCAACCGGTACACCAACCGAGATTCCAAAAAATGAAAATGTTTTACTTGCAGGTGGTGGATTAGGTAATGCAGTTCTTTTCTCAATTGCAAAAGCACTTCGTGAGAATGGAAATAAAGTTATTTACTTTGCTGGTTACAAGCGGGGTGAGGATTTGTTTAAACGAGAAGAGATTGAAGCTTCCACAGACCAAATAATTTGGAGTACTGATGCTGGTGCTGAAATAAAACCTAATCGCCCTCAGGATGCACACTTTAGAGGAAATATTGTTCAAGCAATGAAAGCCTACGCTGAAGGTAAATTAACAGAGGTTTTAATTCCACTACCTGCAGTTAATAGAATCATTGCGATTGGCTCAGATAGAATGATGGCTGCAGTGAAGGAAGCTCGCCATACTGTTTTAGCTCCATATTTTTCAAATCATATTGCAATTGGTAGTATTAACGCTCCAATGCAATGTATGATGAAAGAAGTTTGTGCACAATGTTTAATACGCCATATTGATCCAGTGACAGGAGAAGAAAGTAAACCAGTCTTCACCTGTTTTAATCAGGATCAACATCTAGATGAAGTCGATTTCAATAATCTAAATTCAAGATTGAAATCAAACAGTGTATTAGAGAAAATATCAAATAAGTACTTAGACTATTTGTTAACATTACAACCAATAGAAATGGTATAAACTCAAACAGGAAATAAAATATGAAGCTTAATAAGCTCATCAAATCAATTATACCAAAACATGATTTTTTTTTCCAGATGTTTGAAGAAGATATTAATAATCTTGTTTATGGTAGCAGAACTTTACTTCAAGGATTTAATTTTCCATTAACTGAGGAAGCAAAGAACAAACTTTTATTATTAGAAGATATCGAACATCAAGGAGATATAATTTCTCACAAACTTTTCAATGAACTAAGTAAGTCTTTCATAGCACCATTTGATAGGGAAGATATACACAAGCTGATCGAGTCAATTGATAATGTACTTGACAATATTCAAGGAATCTCGAAAAGGATAATACTATATGAAATAAATTCGTTTCCAGGCTCAGGGTATAAATTAATTGAAATTCTGAATGAGTCTATATTAGAATTAGGTAAAGCTATCCCCCTTTTAAGAGATATGGAAAATAAGGAGAAGATAATAGAATCATTGGTACATATAAATACATATGAGAATAAAGCCGATGATATTTTTGAATATGCGGTTGCAGAATTGTTCAGGAACTGTAAAGATCCAATTGAATTAATTAAGCTTAAAGAAATACTTGAAGGATTGGAGGCGGCAACCGACCGGTGTGAGGATGCAGCAAATGCTATCGAGAGTATCATCATAAAAAATACTTAGAGAAATTATGTTTGAATTTACAATTTTTATTATTATTATTGCTTTGGTTTTCGATTTTTTAAATGGAATGAATGATGCTGCAAATTCAATTGCTACAATTGTCTCAACTCGTGTATTAAGTCCAAGATTGGCAGTAATATGGGCTGCATTTTTTAATTTTGCTGCTGCTTTTTTCTTTGGTGTAGAAGTTGCTACAACTATCGGCAAAGGCATTGTTGATCCTTCAGTTGTAAATCCTGAACTGATACTTGCAGCACTTATTGGGGCTATTGTTTGGACACACCTCTGTACTTACTATGGGTTGCCTATAAGTGTTTCGCACTCATTAATTGGCGGACTTGCTGGATCAGCTGTTAGTAAAGTTGGATTTCCCGCTCTCATTCCTTCAGGTTTAATTAAAGTTGGTATATTTATTATTCTCTCACCATTGATTGGTTTGATTCTTGGATTTACTTTTATGGTGTTTGTTTTATGGTTAGTAAAAAATTCATCATCTTTAAAAGTTGATAAAGTTTTTAGGGTTGGACAATTGGTATCCTCTGCAGCTTTTAGTCTAGGTCATGGAACTAATGATGCTCAGAAAACTATGGGTATTATTGCAATTTTATTGTACTCTGGTGGATTTTTGGGTAATGAGTTTTATGTACCATTCTGGGTGGTAATAATTGCACATACAACTATCGCGTTGGGCACTTTGTATGGTGGGTGGAAAGTTATTAGAACAATGGGAATGCGTCTTACTTATCTTCAACCAGCAGGTGGTTTTTGTGCTGAAACTGCTGGTGCTGTTGTCTTATTCGGTACAGCACTTGCTGGTATTCCAGTTAGCACTACTCATACAGTTGCTGGTGGCATAATGGGCGTGGGGTCTACAAAGGGCTTACAAGCTGTCCGATGGAATGTCGCTAATAAAATAATATGGGCATGGATATTAACAATTCCAATGTCAGGCTTGGTTGGTTATGTCATCTTTGCAATAATTGATTTTATTTTTATTTTTTTTAATATTACTTTTTAATAAAAATGGATAAAAAAACAACTCTAAAAGACATTTTAAAAAGTCACACTCAGGTTGGTAAGCTTTATAAAGAACTTCAAGATAAATGGATACAATGCTTTGCGTGTGGACATTATTGTAAAATTAAACCGGGAAGAGATGGTATCTGTAAAGTTAGATTTAATGAAAATGGTATACTTAAAGTTCCCTATGGTTATGTAAATGGATTACAAATCGATCCAATAGAAAAAAAACCTTTTTTTCATGTGCTGCCAGGTTCAGCAGCTTTGAGCTTTGGGATGGTTGGTTGCGATTATCATTGTAGTTTTTGTCAGAATTGGCTTTCCTCACAAGCTTTACGCGATCCTCATTCAACTGTACATATTGAAGTTATTTCACCAGAAGACCTTGTAATGATTGCTCAATCTAATGATGTGAAGATTATCACCAGCACCTATAATGAACCTTTAATAACCAGTGAATGGGCTGTCGAAATTTTTAAAATAGCAAAAAGGTATAAATTTGTTACATCCTATGTCTCTAATGGAAATGGGAATCCCGAGGTTCTGGAATTCCTGAAACCTCACCTGGATCTATTTAAAATAGATCTTAAAGGATTCGATGATAAACGGTATCGCGAGTTAGGAGGAGTATTACAAAATGTTCTGGATACAATCAGTTTAGCGTATAGAATGGGATTTTGGATCGAAGTTGTAACTCTTGTAATACCACAGTTCAATGATTCAGATGAAGAGCTTAAAAAAATTGCAGAGTTTTTATGCTCAATTTCTCCAGATATACCATGGCATGTTACAGCTTTCCATCCAGATTATAAAATGCTGGATAGAGAAGCTACATCACGAAGTACATTATTAAAGGCATTACGCATTGGGAGGGATGTTGGATTAAAATTCGTTTATGCAGGTAACTTGCCAGGCAGGGTTGATGGTGGGGAAAATACTTACTGTCCACAATGTAATGAACTTTTGATTGAGAGGGTTGGCTTTAGAATATTAAAAAACAACCTCGTAAATGGAAAGTGTTGGAGGTGTGAGAATGAAATACCAGGTTTCTGGAAAATCCCTTAAAATGTTTGTTTTTTAGCAAAAATCTCCGTAACTTTACAAAAATAAATTCAAAAAAGGTAATTTTATGTGTGGAATAGTCGGATATGTTGGTCAAAAGAATTCCATCCCTATACTTGTGGAGGGGTTAAAAAGGCTAGAATATAGAGGTTATGATTCAGCCGGGATTGCAACAATTTCAGAATCAGGTATTCAAGTCTATAAAAAAGCTGGAAAAGTATCCGAACTTGAGAAATATATTAAAAATAATGAGTTATTTTCACAATTGGGCATTGGACATACCCGTTGGGCTACACATGGTGAACCTACAGATGTAAATGCACATCCACATTACGATTGTACAGAAACAATTTCTGTAATCCATAATGGAATTATCGAAAATTACCAAACGCTTAAGAAGAAATTAGAAGCAGATGGACATATTTTTAGAACTGAAACAGATACCGAAACCATTCCGCACCTGATTGAAGAAATGCTTAAACACTGCAATGATATTTTTACTGCAGTTCGGTTGGCATTAAATGAGGTTGAAGGTACTTATGGTATAGCTGTTATTTCAAAAAAGGAACCAGATAAAATTATTGTAGCCAGGAAAGGTAGCCCTATAGTTATTGGTATCGGGGAGAATGAGAATTTTGTAGCATCAGATCCAGCTGCTCTCATTCAGTATACACGCCAGGTTATTTATCTATCAGATGGTGAGGTTGCCTGTATCACAAAAGATAATGTTATAACAAAAACAATTTATGATGAAGAAATTAAAAAGCAAATAGAAGAAATAACATTTGATCTTGAACACATTGAAAAAGGTGGTTTTGATCATTTCATGTTGAAAGAAATTCATGAACAACCTGAAACCTTAAGAAATGCAATTCGTGGAAGAATTTTAATAGAAGAAGGAACTGCTAAACTCGGTGGACTCAGCCATGTTATTGATCTTATAATGAATGCACGCAGATTTATTGTTACTGCTTGTGGGACTTCTTGGCATGCAGGTTTGGTTGGTAAATATATGCTCGAACAATATGCAAAAGTTCCTGTAGATGTAGAATATGCATCAGAATTCCGTTATCGCGAACCTGTCCTTTTTAATGATGATGTTGTGTTTTTAATTAGTCAAAGTGGTGAAACAGCAGATACTCTTGCAGCACTTAGAAAAGCTAAAAGTATTGGCGCACATCCATTAGGCATTGTTAACGTAGTTGGAAGTACAATTGCTCGTGAAAGTGAAGCTGGTGTTTATATCCACGCTGGACCAGAAATTGGGGTTGCATCCACTAAAGCATTTACCTCACAACTTGCGGTTTTAAGCTTAATTACTCTGATGATAGCTCGTAAAAAGGGAGTAATGAATGTTTCTGAAGGAAGACAGGTAGTAAGGGAACTTTATAAATTGCCAGAAAAAGTTCAAAGTATTTTGAATAATACACTTCAAATAAAAAATATTTCCGATATTTTCTACAATCATAAAAATTTCCTTTACCTTGGTAGGGGATACAATTTTCCAGTTGCTTTGGAAGGTGCATTGAAACTCAAAGAAATCTCGTATATACACGCAGAAGGTTATCCTGCTGCTGAAATGAAACATGGGCCAATTGCCTTAATAGATAATGAAATGCCAGTTGTAGTTATAGCTACGAAAGATAGTACATATGAAAAAATATTAAGTAATATACAGGAAGTTAAAGCTCGAAAAGGTAGAATAATAGCAATTGTAAATGAAGATGATAACACTATTGATAAAATGGCTGAATATGTGATTAGAATTCCACATACACTTGACTTTTTGATGCCTATTATATCAATTATCCCTCTTCAGTTATTAGCTTATTACATTGCAGTCAAAAGAGGCTGTGATGTAGACCAACCCCGGAATTTAGCAAAAAGTGTTACAGTAGAATAAAAAAACAAAAACAAAAATGGAGATCTATGAATAAGTTAAAAGTTATAATTATGGGCGCTGCAGGGCGCGATTTTCATAACTTTAATACTGTCTTTAAAGATAATGAATTATATGAAGTAGTAGCTTTTACAGCTACTCAGATTCCAAATATTGATGACAGAAAATATCCAGCTGAACTGGCTGGTAAACTATATCCTAATGGTATACCAATCTACTCTGAAGATGAATTAGTGGATCTGATCAGAGAACATAAAATTGATCAAGTCGTTTTCTCATATTCAGATGTATCATTTAATTATGTAATGGAACGAGCCTCAATTGCTATGGCCAATGGTGCCGATTTTATGGTTTTGGGAACTCGCCATACAATGTTGAGAAGCAAACTACCTGTAATTGCAGTTGTTGCTGTTAGAACAGGTGCTGGAAAAAGTCAAACATCCAGAAAGGTATGCCGACTCTTAAGAGATATGGGAAAAAGAGTTGTGGCTGTACGCCACCCAATGCCCTATGGCGATCTTGTAAAACAAAAAGTTCAAAGATATGCAAGTATAGAAGATATGAAGCATTACAACTGCACAATCGAAGAAATGGAAGAATATGAACCACATATTGCAAGTGGAACTATTATTTATGCTGGTGTGGATTATGAAGCAATTCTCCGAAAAGCAGAACAAGAAGCCGATGTAATTGTATGGGACGGTGGTAATAATGATATGCCTTTTTATAAGCCAAATCTGACTATTACGGTTGCTGATCCTCATCGTCCTGGTCATGAACTTACCTATTATCCTGGAGAAACAAACTTACGTATGGCTGATGTGGTTGTAATCAATAAGGTTGAAACAGCACTTCCTGAAAATGTTACCACAGTACGCGATAATGTTCGCAAAATTAATCCAAATGCCATTCTCGTTGAAGCTGCTTCACCAATAATGGTAGATGACGAATCTGTGATACTGGATAAAAAAGTGCTTGTAATTGAAGATGGTCCAACATTAACCCACGGAGAGATGACTTATGGTGCAGGTGTTCTAGCTGCAAAAAAGTTTGGTGCAGCTGAAATTATTGATCCAAGACCTTATGCTGTGAATTCTATCGAAGAAACATTTAAAAAATATCCACAAACTGGTACTTTATTACCTGCAATGGGGTATGGTGAAGATCAGTTGAAAGATTTAGAAGCTACAATTGATCGTACACCTTGCGATTCAGTGATAATTGGAACACCAATAGATCTCAGACGTGTAATAAAAATTAATAAACCTTCAACCCGGGTTAGGTACGAACTTGACGAAATAACACAACCCGATCTAAAAGAAATATTAAACAATTTCTTTAAAAAATATAGGTGAGAAATATTATGAGAAAAAATAAATTGTTTGGAAGAGATTTCATTTCTGTTATAGATTTTTCAACTGAAGAAATCTGGAGAATTTTCAAACTTGCTAAATCGATGAAAGCCAACCCTAAAAAATATAAAAACAATTTAGATGGTAAGATAATGGCATTGATCTTTGAAAAACCATCATTGCGTACTCGAGTTACATTTGATGTTGGTATAAAACAATTAGGTGGTGATTCAGTTTATCTTTCACCACTTGAGATTAATCTTGGTAAAAGAGAATCGGTTTACGATGTTGCGAAAAATTTAGAAAGAATGGTAAATGGAATTATGGTTAGAACTTTTGGACATGATGTTGCGACAGGACTTGCTGATGCAGCATCTATTCCTGTTATTAATGGATTAACTGATCTTGAACACCCATGTCAGGCGTTAGCCGACTTTTTTACAATTTGGGAATTTCATAAGGATTTAACAAAAGTTAAATTGGCATTTGTTGGCGATGGAAATAACGTTGCACACTCCTTAATGTTAACAGCTGCGCGACTTGGTGCAAGAATTAATATTGCATCACCAGAAGCTTACACACCTAAAAAAGAAATAGTAGAAAAGGCAAAAATAGTAGCAAAAAAAACAGGAGCAATTGTTCATATAACAAATGATCCGGTAGAAGCAGTCAAAGGTGCTGATGCTGTATACACAGATGTTTGGGCAAGTATGGGGCAGGAAAAAGAAGTAGAACAAAGAAAAAAGATATTTTTCCCCTATCAGGTTAATTCAAAGTTAATGAGTAGTGCAAAAAAGAACGCTTTATTTATGCACTGTCTTCCAGCTCATAGAGGAGAAGAAGTAACAGATGAAGTAATCGACAGTAAAAATTCCGTTGTGTTTCAGGAAGCCGAAAATAGATTGCATGTTCAGAAAGCAATTATGCATGAATTGTTGAGGGATTGATGAAAAAAGTTGCTGTTGTTGCAATCGGTGGAAATTCACTTATCCGTTCTGGACAAAGAGGAACTATAGAAGAACAATTTGAAAATGTACTCAAAACTGCTGAACAAATCGTAAAATTGTACCAAACCGGGTACGATTTAATAATTACACACGGCAATGGTCCTCAGGTTGGTGCTCAATTATTGCGTTCAGAACTTGCCAGTTCACAGGTATATACCGAACCTCTTGATGTCTGCGTTGCAGATACACAAGGTTCTATGGGATATATGATTCAGCACGGTATACAAAATGTACTTGTACAATATAATATTTCTGTAGGTGTAGCTACAATCATAACTCAGGTTATTGTTGATAAAAATGATCCAGGTTTTGAAAATCCAAATAAACCAATTGGACCTTTTTATTCAAAGGAAGAAGCTGAAAAGAGAACTCGAGAACTTGGTTGGAAAATGGTTGAAGACGCATCACGAGGATATCGTAGAGTTGTTCCTTCACCTATTCCACTTGAGATAGTTGAATTGGATTTTATAAAATCCTGCATTGAAAAAGATTTAATTGTAATATCAGTTGGTGGTGGCGGAATTCCAGTAATTAAGGAAAATTCAAAACTAAAAGGTGTTGAAGCTGTTATTGATAAGGATCGTGCATCAAGCTTATTAGCATCAAAACTAAATGCAGACTTATTTATAATATCCACTGATGCTGAGTTTGTATGTTTGAATTACAAAAAATCGAATCAGATAAATTTAAAAAATGTTACACTTGATAATATCAAGAAATATTATGAACAGGGACACTTTCCTCCAGGCAATATGGGTCCAAAGATTGAAGCTGCTATCAGTTTTTTAAATAATGGTGGGAAGGAAGTGATTATAACATCACCGGAAAATATTGTAGCTGCAGTAAAAGGTGTAACAGGTACACACATCACTTGTTAGAAAGGAAAATCTATGCTAAAACACATAATTGAGTCACAACAGTTCACTGTACCTTTTATAATTGAATTATTTGAATCTGCAAAAAGAATGGAAAAAATATTCCATCGTGGTGGTACGCAGGATTACAGTAATAAAATTATGGCATCATTGTTTTATGAACCTTCAACTCGCACAAGATTTTCTTTTGAAACTGCGATGTATCGACTTGGAGGGAAAGTTATATCAACAGAAAATGCTAAGGAATTTTCTTCTGCAATTTCTGGTGAGAGCATCGAGGATACAATAAAGGTATTAAATAATTTTGTAGATATAGTAGTGATACGTCATAATGAAATTGGTGGTGCAAAAAGAGCCGCTGAAGTATCAACAATTCCAATAATAAATGCTGGAGATGGTAAAGGGGGGCAACACCCAACTCAAGCCTTAACTGATTTGTATACAATCTACAGAGAAATTAAAACTATAGACGGTTTAAATATAGCACTTGTAGGCGATCTCGCACATGGTAGAACAATACGTTCACTGGCATACCTCTTAAGCAAATTTGAAAGAGTAAAGATATTCTTTGTCGCCCCCGATCCTTTACAAATTCATCAAGATATATGTGATCACCTTGAAGAAAATGACACCTGGTACTGCAAAGAAAATAATTTACTCAAAATTATTAACCAGGTTGATGTTGTATATCAGACAAGAATCGATAAAGAAAAACTAAATGTTTCGGATGCTGAATTTAACCAATTAATGCAAGCATTCTTCATTGATCGTAACGTATTAAATCAATTGAAACAGAATGCAATTGTTATGCATCCACTTCCAAGATTGAATGAAATTTCAGCGGAAGTAGATTCTGATCCAAGAGCTGCATATTTTCGACAAGCGCAAAATGGAATATTTATCAGGATGGCACTCTTAGCTTATCTAATGGATAAATATTGATTGTTTTTGATTTTTCAATTAAAACTTGTATTTTTTCATATAAATGAAAGGTAAATTAATATATGCGTCCACAAAAAAAACATATTCAATACTGGGCTTTGATACTTGGTGCTTCAAGTGGCTTTGGTGGTGCTACAGCTGTGGAACTTGCAAAAAATGGATATAATATTTTTGGAATTCATCTTGACAGACAAATAACAATGCCTCAGGTACATCATATAATAAGAGAAATAGAGAAAACTGGTCATAAAGCAATATTTTTTAATATAAATGCTGCAGATGCTATCAAAAGGCAAGAAACATTAGATGAAATACAAGAACGTTTATCAACAAATGACGAAGGTTTGGTTAGAATATTGGTGCATTCTCTTGCCTTTGGGACTTTAAAACCTTTCGTTGCGAAATCATTAAATGATGCTATTACACAGGCACAAATGGAAATGACAATCGATGTAATGGCTAATAGTTTAGTGTACTGGACTCAGGGTCTAGTTGCACGAAATCTTTTTGCAGAAGGAGGTAGAATATTTGCACTTACGAGTGCAGGTTCAAAAACTGTAATTCCTTACTATGGTGCAGTATCAGCTGCAAAAGCAGCACTTGAATCACATATTCGTCAGTTAGCTTTCGAGTTAGGACCAATGAATATAACTGCAAATGCCATAATGGCTGGGGTAACTGATACACCAGCGCTTCAAAAGATTCCTGGATCACAGAAAATGCTTGAACTGGCACGATTGAAAAATCCAAGAGGTAGAATTACTCTGCCTCAAGACGTTGCAAATGCAATTGTTTTGTTGTCTAGAGAAGAAAGTAATTGGATAAGTGGAAATGTAATTGGTGTGGATGGTGCTGAAAGTATTGTAAGTTTTATATCTGAAAAGGGTTTATCACCCATTAAATAAAAAATAGGAGTATTTGATATAATGTTCGAATTCAGTTTTACAGAAGAGCAGCAAATGTTGAGACAAATGGTAAGGGAATTTACAAATAACGAAATAAAACCAATTGCTGCAAAAATTGATCAGGAAGAAAAAATTCCTCCAGAATTAATAAAAAAAATTGCCGATTTAGGATTGCTTGGGGCTGCTTTCCCAGTTGAATATGGAGGTGGTGGATTTGGTGAAGTTGGTTATTGTATTATTCAAGAAGAGATTAGTCGCGGGTGTTTATCAACGGCAACTTTTATTGGGGCACATCAATCAATTGGAGCAAATGCAATTTATATTGGAGGTAGCGAAGAATTAAAGCGAAAATATCTCCCAGCTCTTAGCGAAGGTAAAATGATAGCAGCATTCGCGCTAACTGAATCAAAAGCTGGATCAGATTCATTTAATGTGCGGACAACAGCACGTCTGGAGAACGATCACTGGATAATTAACGGTGAAAAAATGTGGATCACAAATGGTGGTATTGCTGATGTAATATCAGTTTTTGCAAGAACAGAAAGAGGGATTACTGCTTTTGCTGTTGAAACTAAAACTCCAGGTTTTCATGCACATCCACCGGAAAAGAAAATGGGAATTAAGGGAAGTATCACAAATGCTCTCACATTCGAGAATGTTAGAGTTCCCAAGGAAAATATTATTGGCCAAGAAGGAAGAGGATTTTTAATAGCTATGAAGACGCTTGATGCTGGTCGACTTGGCCTCGGTGCGGCTTGTTTGGGTGCAGCAAAAGAATTGCTTGAGCTTTCAACAAAGTATGCTAAAGAAAGAGTTCAATTTGATCAACCAATATCCAATTTCCAGGCAGTTCAATTTATGTTAGCTGAAATGGCAACCTTGATTTATACTATGGAATCAGTTGTGTATAGAACTGCTACAGATTATGATTTGGGTAAAAATATTAGCAAACAATCGGCTATGGTGAAATTGTTTTGTTCAGAAGCTCTTGATAAAATTGTAGATTACGCTGTTCAAATTCATGGGGGCATGGGTTACTCAAGAGAAATGCCAATAGAGAGATATTATAGAGATTCAAGAATTAATAGAATATTTGAAGGAACTAATGAAATTCAAAAAGGTATTATAGCAAGAGATGTAATAAAAAAACTTGGGGTAATGTAAAAGGAGAAATTTTTATGCCATCAAAACCATCCAAAACCAAACAACCGCAAATTAAGTCATCGCAACTTGAGGCATATATTGAAAAGTTAAATTCATTTTCTACAGATAATTATTGGGATTTGGGAAAATTTTTAGTTGAGAAGTTTTTACCAGCAGCATTAAAGGAGGGTATATTCGGTGAACAGGCACTTAAAATGTTAGCTTCAATACCCGGTTGTAAGTTTCCATATTCAATGCTCAAGCAATGTCAACAGTTTTACACCTATTATCCAGATGTTGAAGAAAGACCATTACCGGAAATATTTTATTTTGATCTTGCAACTAGAGTCGACGATGCATCAAAGCGGCGCGATTATGAGAAAATGGCAATACAATATAAGTGGACTATTTCTGATTTGAGGAAAAAAATTAACGATGACGAATTAGCACGCAGACAGGATGAAAAAACAAAGTACGGTTTTGACTTGAAGGAAAAAAACTTTTGGTCATTTGAAGCTCCTGATCCAAGATTTGGGAAACCAGGATATAAAGGTAGAATACCCGGGCAAATTGTTGCAAACTTACTTTTTTACTATACAAACTCAGGTGCTTATATTGTAGATCCATTTGCTGGTAGTGGAACCTTAGGTGATGTATGCGACATTTTGCCTGTATTCCAGGATCGAAAGTATAAGATGTATGATATAAATCCAGTTGATTCAAGAATTTTATATAATAATATTCTTCAGACTGGAATACCCGAGCAAACTTCAAGTGTTGACTTTGTATTTTTAGATCCACCAGCAGAGTTTTTTCCACAGCTTACGGATTCTTCTTTTTCAGTTTCAGCTGCGAAAGCAGAGACCATGTTAAAGTTGAAAGGGATAATTCGTGAGTGTGCAAGAATATTAAAATTAGGAGGACGTACGGCAATAATTGTTGAACCAACAATTGTTGGTTTAGAAATTATTGATTTTCCGGGAGAAATAACTAATCAGTTCAAAGAATACAGTTTTAAACTTATTGGCAAAATTTATTTACCTAAAAGAGTTGATTCGTCAAAAGTTGGAAAAATGTTTGGGGATAAAGCACTTTTATCGGATGTAAAAGAGATTTTAGTTTTTGAAAAAACATAATTGCCTTTCTCTATAATTTTTTGTAAATTTGTTATGATAAAAAAAGGACAGGTAGCTCAGTCGGTAGAGCAACGGCCTGAAAAGCCGTGTGTCGCCAGTTCGATTCTGGCCCTGTCCACAAAAAAATAAAGATAACCTCCAATTTAAATTTCAAATAAAAACCTTCAAATTTTACCTATTTTTAGAACTTTTAGAAAAAAGTAAAAAATTTGTTTAATAATATTGACTTTTTCCCTTTTTTTATTTATTTTTTATTGTACTTAAACGATAAAGTTAATGATGCCTTTAACGATAATGATAAAATTATTAAACAAAATTTGTTTATACCTTAACACGCAAATTTCTATTTGCGTAATCATATTTATCTTTTTTTTCTTCAATTTTATTTCCTGTCAAACAAAACTTCATTACTTAATTCAAGATGAAATACAACCGGTAAATGCACCTTTTGACATTAAGGAATTTAAAAGACCTACTTTCAAACAAAATTATTTTGATATAAGAAATTATGGCGCTGTAGAAGGTGGAAAAATTAAATGTACAGAAGCAATTCGCGAAGCTATTCATCAAGCTTCTTTAGAGGGTGGTGGTTATATCATCATACCTGAGGGGAAATGGTTAACAGGTGCTATTCACCTTGATAATAATATCAATTTGTATCTTGATAAAAATGCTGAATTAATTTTTAGTCAGGAGCCTGAAGATTATTTACCAGTAGTTTTTGCAAGACATGAGGATGTTGAATGTTATAAATATTCCTCTTTCATTTATGCGAATAATAAAGAGAATATTGCTATAACTGGTGCTGGAACTTTGAATGGACAGGGCAATTACTGGTGGGATTATAAAACTAAAAGGCGAGATAGTGAAATTTTACTGTATGAAATGGGAAAAAATAATGTTCCTGTTGAAGAGAGAATTTTTGATGGAACCAATGACAGGGAACTAAGACCTGCATTCTTTCAACCAATGAACTGTAAAAATGTACTTGTTGAGGGTGTAACGTTTTTATATGGTGCTTTCTGGACAATAACACCTACCTATTGCGACAATGTAATTATTAGAAAAATAAAAATAATTACTTATGGAGATTTAGGAGATACTCCCAACGGTGATGGTGTTAACCCTTCATCTTCAACAAATGTTTTGATCGAAGATTGTGAATTTAGTACTGGTGATGATTGTATAGCCATTAAAGCCGGCCGTGATAACGATGGCTTACGGGTTAATAAACCCTGTGAGAATATCGTAATCAGAAATTGTAAAGGATTAATTGGACATGGTGGGATAGTTATAGGAAGTGAAACCTCTGGTGGAATACGTAATGTATTTGCAGAAAACTGTCAGTTTTATGGAACTGATAGAGTTGTTAGAATAAAAACGACAAGAGGTAGAGGAGGCATAGTTGAAAATATGTGGTTTAAAAATCTTTCAGGAGATGATATTCAGAAAGAAGCTTTAAGAATTAATATGAGATATAATCCACAGGGACCACTCGTAGAAAGATTACCAGCTCAACCTGTTACTGAATCTACACCAATAATTAGAAATATTCATTTTGAAAATATAAAAATCACAAACAGCAAAAGTTATTCAATAGAACTACTTGGTTTACCGGAAATGTTAATGGATAACATTTCATTTAAAGATCTATCCATACATTCGATTAAAGGAATAAATTTATCTGATGTTAATCGGATAAGTTTTAATAATATTATAATTAATTCAGAAAAGGAACCGGTTGTTGAAATTCTTGATGGAAAAAATATAGAATTTGAAAAAGTTGAATTCACAACCAAACACAAAAATTTGTTTAATATAAGGGGTCAAAATTCTCAAAATATTATTTTCAAAAAATCCCAAATTGGAGATATAAAAGAAACCTTTTTATTTAATGAAGGTGCTTCACATAAATCTATTATCATAGAAGATTATTGATCTTTAAAAAACAAACACCTGGTTTCAATTTAGGTTATACTTTAGTTAAATTAATCAAAAGAGGTAAATTATGTTCAACCGGATGGGATTCGGTAATTCAGAAAATGAATACCGAAAGTTCAATCTTAATTTAATCAGTTTAACTAAATGGGGGTTAAAAGTTCTTTCAATATTACTGTTAATTCAAAATCTATGGGCTCAAAATGTAGGAAAAATATCTGGTGTTGTTAAAGATGCCGAAACAGGTGAACAGCTTATAGGTTGTAATATAATTATAGTGGGGACTTCCTTGGGTGCCTCAACTGATATAGAAGGTTCATATTTTATTTTGAATATTCCTCCTGGTAAATATGATGTTCAAGCATCGATGGTCGGTTACCAAACTGTAGTGCAGCGAGGTGCTATTGTTAATTCTGGAAAGACTACAACTTTAGATTTTAAATTGAGATCTGAGGCTTTAGTTCAAAAAGAGGTTGTTGTCGAAGCTGTTAGACCAGATGTAGAGAAAGAAAAAACCTCAACAAGCGTTATTATTCGTTCTGAAGATGTTCAAGCTATTGCTGGTATAAGAGATGTTGGTGATGTGTTAGGTTTAGCAGCAGACGTTATAGATGGACATTTTAGAGGTGGTCGAGTTGGTGAAGAGTATTATGTACTTCAAGGAATGGGGATTGTAAATCCACTTAACAATACAAGCGCATTCTTACCTATTATGAGTGCGGTTGAAGAGGTTGAGGTAATTACCAGTGGTTTTGGAGCACAATATGGAAATGCTCAATCAGGTATTGTTAATATTTCAATGAAAGAAGGCAAACCTGATAAATGGCGTACTACTGTTGAATCAAGAGTGAGAGTGCCAGGTAGAAAGCATTTTGGCCCGAGTGTATTTGACCCAGCTGCAAATCCGTATTTAGCATTATTATTAGATGAAGCTACCTGGTTGCAGGGAGACCCTCAAACCAATACTCCTTATTATACTTCTATGGGCTCTGGTTTGAAAGATAGATTTCGAGGAGATACTTTGGTTCAATTGCAAGTTGCAAGAACTTTGTGGCAACTACAAACAAAAAGAGATTTATATAGAAAGTACGGGAATATAATTGATTATTCTTTAGAAGCCGCAACTGGTGGGCCAATTGACGAAAATATGCGAATGTTTCTTGCTCTCCGATCAAATACAAATTGGCCAATGTTCCCCACTGAACAACCAAATCTTCAACAACAGATAATGGGAAATATCGCAACCGAATTGTTCAAAGGTGCTTCATTAAGAGTAAGTGGCGGTTATTCTCAGGAATATTCTAATGTGTTCCCTGGATCTAATAGTCTGGGCTATTATAATTGGTTGTGGGATAGAGTATTATCAATCAATTATCAAAAGACTACAAATGCTCAATTTGGTATGCGTTTTACACATACTTTGAGTACTAAAACTTTTTATGAGCTTAAATTCAGTTCATTAATCACTAAAAGAAGATTGGGTTCAACTCCTTCACCTGAGTCGATACCAGATTCTTTAATTGTTAATTCACAGAATAAACAAATTGATTGGGACAAAATAATACCGCAAGTTGTTAAATCACCTGACGAATTTTATTATATGAGAGGTGCGGGTTTATTTAGAAATGAATTAACTCGCACCTTATCATTTGACGGATCCATATCTAGTCAAATTACTAAATCTCACCTCTTGAATGCAGGTATACAATTTAACACCTATTTAATAGATGTTTCTAATAATTTAAATATCCGTGATGGCTCAGGTGGACCCGTGGAGTATTATAAAATTAAACCTCTTGAATTTGCAGCATATGCCCAGGATAAAATGGAATTTGAAGGATTAATTGCAAATGTTGGTTTACGACTTGATATATGGAGTTCACAAGCTAATTATTATTTAGATCAATTTGCTCCATTTAGAGTAATTGATTCTCTGGGTAATCCCATTAACGATCCTGTAGCTGCGCCTCAGAAAAAAGCTCCCGCATTAGCCCGCTTCCAGCCAAGAATTGGAATTTCTTTCCCGGTTTCAATCACAACTGTGTTCCACTTAAATTACGGGTCGTTTATGCAAAGACCTTCGTTCCAATATATTGTTTCAACAAGAGTTAAACAAGCAAGGCTTGCACCAATAAGGTTGGGAAATCCAAAACTAGAACCTGAAACAACTAATAGCTATGATGTTGGTGTAATGCAGGGCTTAGGTGAGGGTTTCACACTCGATATAAGCGGATATTATAAAGATGTCAAAAATCTTGTAGAAATGGCTACATTCACTTCGGATATGTCGTATGAAACTTATTTTAACAGAGATTATGCTGACATTAGAGGTTTTAGAGTTTCACTATCAAAAAGACGGGGCAACCTCATTGGCTCATTAAATTATCAATTCAGTTATGCAACAGGTAAAAGTGCAACAACAGAGAATGCTCCACCAGCTTTCATAAAAGATCCAGGTACAGGAGAAATTCAGGAGAAATTGGATAAAGTACCAGTAAGAGATATTATATTGAATTTTGATAGAACTCATAATTTAATATTAAACCTTGCATATATTACAAAGAAAGAATGGGGACCTAAAATTTCCAAATTTTATCCACTCGAAAACTTAACTTTATCTCTAAATTCTTTCTTCAGAAGTGGAAGACCATATACATCATCTAAAAATCCGAAACTAATAAATGCAGCTCGTACTCCTAATGAATATAATGTAGATCTCAAGTTCATAAAACGAGTTAATAATTTGTTTGGGATGAATGTCAATTTCTATTTTGAAATATTTAATTTGTTTAACAATAAGATCTTGAATTACGATTATATTTTCTCAGTCCCCAATGCAGGTGCTACTAATAATAGAATCAAAGCATATGAAGAGTATCCTATTGATGATCCAAATTATGGTATCTTATATTGGCAGGATACTAATACACCATCTAAAGCTTTTGCTGTGGATCAGTCATTCCTAATTTACGATAATCAACCAAGGTCTTACTATTTCGGAATTATTATTGAATTTTAAAAAAGGAATGGATTATCAAAATGAAATATCTTAAAGTCGCAATTGTTTTATTAATCGCAATTAATTCGCTATATGCACAACAGCGAGATTTCCGTATACATAAGAGAGGTATGTTGCATCAAACTGTATTCAACACTGGGGAAGTTGGTCGAGCTTTTGATAATGGTACTGGTGGAGTTTTAATTGGATATCCATCTATGGAATGGCCACCAAATTCGTATACGATTATTGATAGAAAGACATATGCAGGGCAACATAATTCTTTTGGAGGCGGAATTCACATTGCTGGAACCGTTGGGGATGTTCGACAATATATATACTGTGGTGCTGTTACCGATGCAAATGGCAGAGCTACTCAGGTCGAAGGAGTTTATAGTTATCCAATTTCTATTGAAAGAATTGAAAATTATCCTTTGAAGGAAGATGGCACCATTAATCCGGATTATAATCCTGATGAAGCTGAAGAAAAGATTATAGCCAGATGGGGAACGCCACTCGGCGTAACCGTAACTCGAACAAGTCGCGCGTGGAGTTTCCCTGGTTATAATAGCTTTATAATTTATGAGTATGAATTGATCAATACTGGTACTGACACAGTTAAAGATGTTTTTGTTTCTTGGGTGTATGGGTTTATAACCTCAATGTTTGGATATGAGAGAAAATTTAATCGCTGGGCTGAAGCTGATACAAGATCGCAAGATCAATTTGCGAGGTTTGATTTTAAAAGATATTTAACATATAATCATGATAGGGATGGTAAACCTGACTCAGTTTTTTTTGCAATTTGGTCACAACCAGGAGATCGTGGAAGCTTAAATTCTCCACAAGCAGCGGGATTACTAATGCTTTATTATGATTATGACCACCTTGCAACACTCGGGAATACAGGTGTTTATGTGAGTCGATCTGATTCAATTGTAGTATGGGATGAGAATAATAAAATGAAACAACCCTGGTTAAATAGATATGAAAACAGCAATCTCTATCCAACGAAGCTTCAAACATGGTTAGATCCATTGAGCAGAAAGAGTAGTGTATTTAAATCTAAAACCGACTCAACATATTTTTATACAGATAATTATCATTGGATTGGGCGTGCCAAACCATCGCAGACACTTGGTTGGAGCCAACCAGCAGTCCATGGAATGGGTTATGGACCGTATATTTTACCACCAAATGAACCAGTTCGATTTGCAGTTGCTGAAGTTGTCGGTTATGGTCCAGGTGTAGCAAGTGATAGCGTTTATCAGGATCTTGGTGGTGGAATACGTGGAGAGCCCGAACCATACCTTCATCCAATCCCGAGTTGGTATTCAAAATTAACTTATCAGTATGTAGGAAATCCTCCTTTTATTGGAAGCGATTATTTACAAAATTATCCACTCCCGTGGTATGTTACTCCTGGTGTAGTATCTATTAGAGATGTTGCTGATAGAGCTATTGAAATGTTTACAGGCAGACCCCTGATTAAATATGATACTATACAGTATGATCCAAAAAATTCCACTCCAGATGGTAAAGGTGTTTATAATACTGTCAAAATTCCATTTCCCGCACCTAATATAGTAATTGAAAATACTCAAGCTGGTGTGAATAAAATTATCTGGAAACCGGATGTAGAAGAATTTAATTCTTCCAGATTAAAAGCTCCATTAAGTCATTATCTGGTAATGAAATCAACTCATCCATTAGGTCCATGGGAAATAATTGATAGTGTTGGAATACGAGATTCAAGATATTTTTATGATTCAGTATATGTTGTGTTTGATGAAAAAAGTGAGGTCGGAAATTATTACTATTATGCAATATATTCAGTTGATACGCTGGGCGAAAAGAGTGGAATGACAAACTTAACTCAGCATCAAACCAGATCACCAGCAGTTAAAAACCTTGGAGACCCAATAGGAAAAGTCTATGCAATTCCTAATCCTCTGATAGTTTCTAATGAAAAAGGAGGATTTGATCCTAGAGGAGAAATTACAGATAGAATCCAATTTTATGGGCTAACTAAACGATGTACTATCAGGATATTTTCTTATAGTGGCCAGTTAATTCAAACAATAAAACATGATGAAGATTCTAATTATCAATCTTGGTTCCAAATATCAATTAATAATCAGATAATTGCTTCTGGTGTTTATTTCTTTGTTGTTGAAGATGAAGAGACTGGTTCAAGAGCGTATGGTAAATTTGTAATCATACACTAATAAAGGAATCAATTATGATTAGAAAAATATTTTTCTTTGTTTTGTTTTCACTACTAATTTTTAATTGCAACATATTTTCACAAAAGGTAGGAAGTACAGCGATGCAATTTTTAAAAGTAATGCCTTCTGCACGTGCAACTGCAATAGGTGATGCATATACCGTTCTTGCTTCAGGTGCTGATGCGGTTTTTTGGAACCCAGGAGGTATCGCAAAAATTGAAAAAATGGAATTTTCAACTACCTATATTAATTGGATCTTTGATACTAAACAGGGTGCATTTTCCTTCGCAACACCAATTATGGATTTTGGTGCTGTCGGACTTCAAATACAATATGTGGACTTTGGAGAATTTATCGAAACTTCAAATTTAGACCCTTATATTAAAAACCTTGATGGTCCTGGCATTACCGGAAGAACATTTAGACCTTTCAGTTATTTAATTGGGCTATCTTACTCAAAATTTTTAACTGATAGATTTTCTACTGGAATAGGAATTAAGTATGTTCACGAATCACTTTATAATGGTCAAGAGGTAATTGCATTGGTTCGAACAGGTGGTTATGAAAAAGTAAAAACCTGGGCTAATGGGTTAATATTTGATTTTGGAATGTATTATAATACTGGATTCCATTCTGTTCAAATCGCCACGGCAGTACAGAATTTTGGTGCAAATGTAAAATATGCAAAAGAATCTAATCCTGTCCCGTTGCTCTTCAGATTTGGTATTGCAGCTAATGTAATTGGTTCAGATGCTCTGATATTAACTGAGGAAAATAATCGTTTAAGTATAGAATTTGATTTGTTTCAACCAAACGATTATGCTCAACAAGCTCATTTAGGCATGGAGTATGAATTCAGTGGTATTTTTGCAATTCGAACAGGATACAAAATTAATTACGATTACGAAGGAGTTACCCTGGGCGCAGGTTTAAAACATAATATTGCTGGACTTAACCTAATGATTGATTATAGTTATGGCTCAATTGGAAAATACTTAGGTAGTGTACATCGATTTAGTTTAGGAGCCCAACTTCAATGAGGAATAATATCATGAAAAAAATTAAAATTTTACAACTAACTTTACTAATTTTTAATTTTATATCTTATCCGCAAGGTTATGATAATCCTCTGAATATTCAAGGTATTAATCATACTAACAGTTTATCTGCATCATTAAGTGCAGTTGGAGATGTTTCAATCTTAGTAGATGATGATGCCGGTATGTTATTTACGAATCCTGCTACTTTAAAATCAATTAAAGATTTACAATTTTCCGTTGGTGGTTTACAATATTATTCAAAAACCAGTCAGGTTCAACACTATACCCCATTGAAGTATTATTCAAATTTTAGTTTACTAATGGAAGGTTTAACTGACCTGATAAGTGATCCAGATACATCGCTTTCAGCTTCCAATCCTGGTGATACAGTTCAGCGTCCTTTTGATGCTATTAAACCTAACTGGTCAAAGTCAAAAAATTCGTTTATACCGGTTCACTTTATTGCAGCATATCCTATTTTATTATTTGATAAAAAATTTGTTGTAGCTGGTGGTGTTGTAAATTATATTGATTTGAACCATTACTATCAAAACAATAATGTTTTATCACCACCTATCGGATCTGAAAGGCCGATACCTGTTCCATTGCCTCCTAACAATCCAGATTCGACATTTAAAACTTTATGGTCACAGTATATACGATCACGTGAAGGTTCGATCAGGGGCTATGGATTATCGCTAACAAATGTGTTATCTGAGAAAATTTCAATAGGAGTTAGCGGAATGTATCTTAATGGGACAAGCGATGATTTTGAATACAGATTAGGAAGAGGTAGGTTGGTGTTTTATTATAATTATTTCAGATTGGATTCAACAAATTTTAATAGAAGAGAAACAAGATCAGGTACATCTCAATTTAGAGGATATGAACTAACTCTGAGTGGTATTTATACAGGAAAGAACATCAATTTTAGCGTTACCATTAAACCGCCCAATACTATTATAAGAGATTTTGATACAAATATTTTAACTCAGAGTCCTGATACATCTTATGAAGTCAGTTACAATGGTAATGATGAAATAAAGGTTCCATGGCGGGGTGCTGTGGCGATGTCAATCAATTTATTGCAAAACTTGAAGTTGGGATTAGAATACGAGTATCGACCTTATGAGAATATGAAATATAAAAACCCTGAAGGTAAGGAAACAAACCCCTGGATATCTGCATCAATATTTAAAGTTGGCATCTTGTATAATCCAATATACTGGCTTACGCTCCGAGCAGGTGTAAGAGGAGAATCAGAAATTTTTGAACCTGAAGGCAATCCACTAATTGGTGAACCTGTGCGCTATTCGATCTATTCAGCAGGGTTCGGTATTACATATGCTAATTTAATCTTTAATTTTACTTATCAGTACTTCTTAATGAAATATCAAGATATGTGGCAAACTAATGTAAATTTTAATAAAGAGTTTAGAAATAGCTTAAAATTTGATTTAAAAATAAATTTTAATTTAAACGAATAGGAGATTTGATTATGAAAAAATTTTACAAAATTAGTTTAACAATCTTTTTAATCATTGTAACGACGACTTTATTATTCTCCCAGTCATTAGGTGATTACCGTTCTAATGGAAGTGGTAACTGGAGCAACACTGGTATCTGGCAAAGATACAATGGCACGACCTGGGTTAGCGCTTCAACTCCACCAACAGGTTCAGAAACTATTACAATACGTAGTGGTGATTCTATTTATATCAATGCGGTTGTTAACCTAACAGGTATTCTTAAAAATGAGGGTAAACTTGGTGGTACTAGCAGCTTAACAGTAAAATCGGGTGGTGTATACTCACATGATCAAAATAATGGATCGATTCCAGTTTGTACCTGGGAAGATGGATCTACTTGCCAGGTAACTGGTTATATAAGTGGTAGTAAGCCTAACAATTCAAATCAAAATTTTTATAATTTTATTTGGGATTGTTCTGGTCAGACATCAAATGTGGATGTTGCCTGGTATTACAATACAATAAATGGTGATATTACTATTAAAAATACTGGAACAGCTCGTCTTCAAATGACAAGTCCTGGAGCAGGTACACCAAATACAATAGAAATTAAAGGTAACATCTATGTGTTGGGTGGTCAATTTTCTTCGAATGGTTCAAGCAGCCCAGCAGAAATTACTGTAAATACTTATGGAAATATTATTGTTTTGGGAGATCCAGGTAATCTTGCAAGTGTCAATTTCTCGATAAGTAGAGGCTCAGGTCCAAATGTTACTTGGAATTTGTTTGGCGATTCACTTGTCATTGAAAATGCAACAACTCAAAATTCAGGCGGAGCAAAGTGCAAATTTGTTTTCTCTAAAGCTGGTGATCAATTTTTAAGAATTCAAAATGTAGCTTATAGTACTTCAAGTGCTGCTATAAGTTTTGATGTTGCATCTGGTTCAATTCTTCATCTTGGTAGCACGCAGCTTACAGGATCATCTACAAGTAATACTGGTAGTTTTCGTGTATTGAGTGGTGCAACTATTTATTCTACACATCCAGGGGGAATTAATGGCAATATACAATGTACAGGTGAGACCGGTGGTGGTAATTACTTTGCAACTGATGCTAGTTATGGCTTCAATGGTACAGAAAATCAGGTTACGGGAATGATGATGCCTGATGTAGTTGAAAATTTGATTATTGATAATCCAACTATCGTCGCACTTTCAAAACCCACAACAATTAATGGAGTTTTAAGATTAAAAGCTGGTGTGTTTGATAATACAATACCTTTCACTTTGGGACCAAACGGCTCAATTTCTTATGAAGGTGGTAGTTTGTTAGTTTCTGTTGATGAAAATTTAGATATACCCAATTCTTTTTATGTTTATCAAAATTATCCCAATCCATTTAATCCTGTAACAAAGATTAAATTCCAGTTACCAAATGAATCTTATGTATCAGTAAAAATATTTGATCTGTTGGGTAAAGAAATTTCTACACTATTTGAAGGTAAAAGACCTGCTGGTTTCCATGAAATATCTTTTGATGGTTCAAATTTAAGTTCAGGAATTTATTCTTACAAAATTCAAACTGAAAAGAATATTGTTGTAAAGCAAATGATTTTACTTAAATGAGATTTATAAATTCTAAAATATCCAACTTGAGTACTAACGATTTCATAAATCCTCAGTGCTCCGATGACTTCTCTAATAGACCCTCCTTTGGTTACTTGCTTGTTTTTATCGGAGCACTTTTATTTTAAGTTAAAGAGATGAAGCTTTATATTAAAATATTGCAGGTGTTTATAATGATTTCTGTTGGCTGTGCCCAGCAAATTACGAAATTTTCAGACACTCTACCCTGGTCGGTTAGAATTGCCAATTCATTTATTATGCGGCATCCTGATTTCGCAGCATACGATTCACTGCATCCGAATATGAAGTGGAATTATGAACAGGGGTTTATTTTATATGCATTATATCAAACTTATCTACAAACTAAGGATAAGAAATACTTAAATTTCATAATTGGAAATCTTGATAAGTATATAAAAGATAATGGTGAGATTGCAACATATAATTTAGAGGAATATAATATTGATAATATTTTACCTGGAAGAGTTGTTCTAGAACTTTACCAGCTTACTGGACAGAATAAATACAGGCTTGCTGCTGATAAACTCAGAACACAATTAAGACAACATCCTAGAACAAATGAAGGTGGATTTTGGCATAAAAAAATATATCCCTACCAAATGTGGTTGGATGGGCTTTATATGGCACAACCGTTTAGTGCAAAATATGCTCTGATGTTTGATGAAACTGAAATGTTTGAAGATATTGCAAATCAATTTTTATTTATCGCAAGACATACTTTTGATGAGAAAACCGGTCTATATTACCATGGATGGGATGAGAGCCGACAACAGTTATGGGCAAATTCGGAAACTGGCTGTTCACCAAACTTTTGGTCAAGGTCAATAGGCTGGTTTATGATGGCATTAATTGATGTGTTGGATTATTTTCCTGAAACTTATAAAAAGCGGTCAGAACTTGTTAAGATTTTTTCTGATCTTTCAGAATCAATACTAAATTACAGAGATGAAAAATCTGGTTTATGGTATCAGGTGACAGACCAAATATCTAAGGAAGGTAATTATCTTGAAGCTTCAAGTTCCTGTATGTTTGGGTATTCATTTGCAAAAGGAGCAAACAAAGGTTATTTAGATAAGAAATTTTTTAATATAGCGGAAGATGTGTTTAATTGTGTTATAAAAGAATTTGTTAGAATAGATGATAATGGATTTGTAGATTTATATGGTACATGTAAAAGTGCTGGTTTGGGTGGTAAGCCTTATAGAGATGGAAGTTTTGAATATTACATTAGCGAGCCTATACGTATAAATGATATGAAGGGCATTGGAGCGCTAATATTGTTTTCTCTGGAGATTGAGAAAAATAAAAATTAAGATAGGAATATTTTCTATGAAAAGAAGAAATAGGATAACACTTGAAGATATTGCAAAAAAGTTGGGTGTATCACGCGTAACTGTATCAAAGGTTTTACGTGGACATACTGACATTTCTGCTGAAATGACACAGAAGGTTAAAAAAGTTGTGGCTGAGATGGGTTATACTCCTAATATCTTTGCGCGTAGTTTATCAGCAAGAAGATCTAATATGATTGGTCTGATTGTGCCAAAAATCGCACATTATTTTTTTAGTGCTGTTATTGAAGCAGTTTATGAAGCTGCATTACAAAGAAAATATGAAACAATATTAACTGTTTCTCAGGAAAATCCTGATATTGAATGGAAACATCTTCAGGCTTTAGCAGCAATGCGTGTTGATGGTATTATTATATCTGTTACTCAGAAAACTGATGATATTGAAAGATTTAAGTGGATAAGAAAAATGGGTATCCCACTGGTCTTTGTGGATAGAAAACCTGAAAAACCTATCTCAGGATTTGGGAGCGTTGTAACCGACGATCATAATGGTGCATTTCAGGCAGTTGAACATGCTATTAAAATAGGTTATCGAAAATTAGGCCTAATTGGTGGAAATAAGAAAATTAATATTGGAAGAAATAGAATCAGTGGTTTTGAAGATGCATTGAAAGAATACCGTATATCGATAAACAAAAATTGGATTATTACTGGTGGTTACGGAAAAGATGATGGTTACAACGGTTTTAAGCAATTGTATGAGAGTGGATCTGTACCAGAGTTTATTCTGGCAATTACTTATCCTGTTGCACTGGGTATACTTGAAGCGGCGAAAGATTTCGGAGTTCGAGTTCCAGAGGATGTAGATCTGATTTGCTTTGGAGATAGTGATGTTGGAAGATTTTTATCTCCAGCATTAAGTGCTGTTCGTCAACCCACTCGTGAACTCGGAATTAGAGCAGTCGATATTTTATTTGAAGATATTGAAGAAAAAGCAATCACAAGAGAACATCATGTAATTTTACCAGCTCAACTTGTGATTCGAGAAACATGTACAGTGAAAAGAGCAAAGGGTATAGAAAATTTAAAAGCAAAAGATGTTAAAGAGCTTGAAGATACAAAATTAATTACAAAATAATTAAAGGAGTAAAACTATGAAAAATTTAATTTTTATTATCTTGTTTACCTTTTTGGTTACTCAAATTGCTTTCTCGCAGGGCGTTTTTAATAGTAACCAATCTGGTAACTGGAATGTTACTAGTACCTGGACTTTAGTTTCTGGTAGCGATAGTGATGGTATACCTGATTCAGATGATGATGCTACAATTCTTAATGGTCATACTGTTTCATTAGTGGCATCTGCAAGTATTAAAAATTTAACAATTAATAATGGTGGTTCGTTAATAGGTCCAAATACTGGGACTACAATATATTATCTAAGGATATATGGAACAAGCTTGGTTAACAATGGTACATTAGGTGGTTCACCTGCGGGAACAAGATTAGGTTTAGAACCCGCAAACTCAGGTGGTACAGTAACAATTTCTGGTTCAGGCATTTGTGAATTGTCTCAAATTAGACCTTATACTGGTGTATCAGGTATGAATATTGTAATTGACCAGGATATGTATATAAACAGATCATGGAGTCGGGGACTTGGGTTAACTGCTTATAGGGACAATTATAAGAGTAATACTCTTACAATTAATGCAGGTAAAACTGTAACTCTTGATTCGACGGCTGATTTTCATTTAGGATCGACTAGTTCTGCAGTAAAAGGAGCTAATATAACATACGATATCAATGGAACATTGATAACAAACCCAGGCGAGAGGTTTATCTTAATACCTTTTGATTCTTCTACACACACTTTAACAGTAAATGTAAATGGAACTCTTGATTTAAGTGGTAAGGTTTTTGGTTACCGTGTAACTCAATCAGAAGTTGGTTCTGTGTTAATAAATGTTAATACAGGTGGAGTTGTAAAAGTTACCGGTACTCCTACTACGGCTGAACTTGATCTGAGAGATGTAATTGTTACTTTAAATGGTACAGGATACATTGATGTAGCCGATTGGAATCTACAATATAATCCTACTAATTATATTAGAACATTAGGTAGCGGTGGATTAAAACGGACAGTTGGGACTACAAATGTTATATTTCCTGTTGGAACACCAACTTCTTATAATCCTGTCACTTTTAATAACTCAGGAACAATTGATAAATTTTTAGTCAAAGTTAAATCAACTTTTGATAATCCACTTGTAGATCCAAATAAAGTTGTTAACAGGCAATGGTCAATAGCTGAAGATACACCAGGTGGAAGTAGTGGTACACTTTCACTCCAATGGAATTCAGCAGAAGAGGCTTCAGGTTTTAACCGTAATGTTGATTTGATTATATCCAGGTATACAGGAACTAACTGGGAATCAAAGGGTGCTGCATTGAGTGGTTCAGATCCTTATATTGCAACAGCGACAAATTTTACAACTTTTTCTGACTTCATAGTCGAAAGTCGACCAACAAGCAGTTTTCACCTTAGCACAAGTTCAATAATTTTTGGTAATGTTGAAATTGGTACGTCTAAGAAAGAAAGCGTTTATGTAAAAAATATTGGTACATCAAGTCTAAATATATCTTCTGTTACTTCTGATAATGATCGTTTTACAGTTGAACCAACAAATGCAACAGTTCCTGTTGGTGATAGTGTTAAATTTAGAGTTACATTTTTCCCTAATTCCCTTGGCGAGCAAAATGGTACAATTACATTTGTACACGACGGTGGTGAATCACCGCATTTACTTTCAGTATCAGGGACAGGTGTAGTTGCAGCACCATTATTCAGTGCAAGTCCAGATAATTTAGACTTTGGCACAATTGCAGTTGGACGTTCAAAAACAGATAGTTTGAAGGTGAAGAACCTCGGCGGTTCAAACTTAATAATTGATTCAATAAAATCATTTAGCGCAGATTTTTCAGTTTTACCATCTACACCAGTTTCTATTTTACCCGGCGACTCGCTAATATTTTATGTTAATTTCAGCCCAACATCACAAGGTACGCAATCGGGAAATTTAAGTTTTTATAATAATTCACCAACATCACCCAATACCGTTGGATTAATAGGTTCTGCTTTAACAATATATACCAGGTTGAGTAACGGAACCGGTGGTGGTAACTGGTCAAGCACATCTACCTGGCAGGGTGGAGAGTTACCTTCAGTGGTTGATAGTGTAGTTATATTAGGTTCTGATTCTGTTTACCTATTGTCAGATGTTACTATAGGTGGTCTTTACATTTATCCGAATGCTAAATTAGGACTTGAGGACACTTTGAAAATAACTTCTGGAACAGTTTATGGAAAAATTAGAACTGGTGGTACAGCAAGCGCAATTATTCCTAGCAGCAATCTTAAATTTATGAATGGATCAATATATGTCCATGGTTTAAGTTCTGGAAGTATTCCTGTTTCTGTTTGGGAAGATGGTTCAACCTGTGAGGTAACTGGATATACATCGGGATCTAAACCCGCAAATCTGAATCAAAATTTCTATAATTTTAATTGGAAATGTCCTGCCCAATCTGCAACTGTAGATCTTAGCTGGTTCAATAATACAATCAGAGGTAATGTTACAATTGTCAATCCACCTGGAATTAGAACTCAAATGACCTCACCAGGTGCTGGTTCTCCAAATACTATTACCATTTTGGGTAATATATATGTTCAATCTGGACATTTTACTTCAAACGGTTCGTCTAGCTCAGCTAATATTACAGTAAATACTTATGGTGATATTATTGTCACAGGTGATCCAAGTAATGTTGCAAATACTAATTTCTCGATAAGCAGAGGAAGTGGACCTATTGTTAACTGGAATTTATTCGGAGATTTAATAATTTCCGATGCAACTACACAAAATTCATCAAATACTGCAGGTGGTGCAATATTTTATTTTTCAAAATCTGGTACACAGAACCTAACATTTAATAATGTTATAGTTACAGGCCCGGTTAATTTTACAGTTACAAGTGGTTCAACAGTTGATCTTGGAACTAGTGTAATAGCTGGTTCCGGTAGTTTCATTGTAAATTCAAATAGTGGTATAATTACAAGTCATCCTTCTGGAATAAATGGAAACATAACCTGTACTGGCACAGGAACCGGAGCAACACCTGGCGGAAATTCATTTAGTACAGAAGCAAATTATACTTTTAACGGAACTTCTGATCAAGTCACTGGTTCATATTTACCTTCTTCAGTTAATAATTTGATAATTGATAATCCTGCAAATGTCACGTTAACATCAAATGTAATTATCAATGGAACCTTATCAGTTTTAAATGGTGATTTACTCACAGTTGATAAGTCAGTTACTTTAGGTCCTGATGGCATACTTGCAGAAACCGATGGGAACACAGTTATCGGAAAAGTAATCACTACAAGAAATGTTGTTCAAGGTGTTAATAATACCTTTGGTGGAATTGGTATTGAAATTAATGCTTCAGGTGGGTCACTAGGTTCTACATATGTTGAAAGGATTACAGGTGTTCCTCAAACTGGAAATGGAAAATATTCAATCTTGCGCTACTTCAATATTAATCCAACTATAAATACTGGTTTAAATGCAACATTTGTGTTCAAATATGACAATTCAGAATTAAATGGGCAAAATGCTAATACACTCCAATTGTTTAAATCAGTTGATGATGGATTAACATGGATGAACATGAATGGTACACCAAATTCAGCGGAGAACAAAATTACACTAAATGGTGTAGGTAGTTTTTCAAGATGGACTGCTGCAGATGAAAATAACATAATAGGTGAAGTTCCGTTTACATTTAGTGTTAATTCTGGTTGGAATATGGTTTCTGTTCCGATAAAAGTTGAAGATTATCGTAAGATTGTTTTATTCCCGAACTCAATATCTAATGCATTTGCTTTTGACAATGGCTATATCCAAAAAGATATATTAGAAAATGGAAAGGGTTACTGGTTAAAATTCCCAACCGGTGGTGATGCTGCAATATTTGGCACTATGATATTCTATGACAGCGTTGATGTAAATGCAGGGTGGAATATGATAGGTTCGATTTCTGTCCCAATCAGTAAAAATGATGTTGTACCTAGTATCGGTGTTAATATTATTTCACATTTTTATGGTTATCAGGCTGGTTACATTCCTGTGGATAGTTTGAATCCGGGCAAAGCTTACTGGGTAAAAGTTAATGCACCAGGGAGATTGTATTTCACTACATCTGGATTTTCAAAATCAATTGGAGCTACTCGAGATTTTGAAGAACTTAACTCAATAACATTTACTGATGCTGCTGGAAATTCTCAGACGTTATATTTTGGGAATAATGCGTTAAGTAAATTACCGAGCGAGTTTTTTGAACTACCTCCTTCAACTCCTGATGGAATATTTGATGTAAGATTTACTTCCCAAAGAATTGCGGAGTTACATCCAGAAGCAATTACAAATATGCATATCTATCCAATCACTCTTGCATCAGCTGTTAATCCTATTACTGTTACTTGGCAGATTAAGAACAAAGGAGAATACGGATATTCGTTATTTGATGGAAGCAAGGATGTCCCGTTAAAAAATTCTGGTAGCGTTAAAATTAATGTTATTAATGATGGTAAATTAATTTTAAAATTACATCCTGCAAACATTATTCCAAAGGAGTACTTACTTGGGAAAAATTATCCTAATCCATTCAATCCATCAACTTCATTCAATGTAGAGATTCCAGTTGAATCTAATATTTCTGTAAAAGTTTATAACCTTCTCGGACAGCAAGTTGCGGATTTAGCATCTGGAATTTATGAAGCTGGTACCTATACTTTTACCTGGAATGGGTTATCAGATACAAAAGAGCAATTAAGTAGTGGTATATACTTTTATAAGATGGAAGCAAAATCACTAAAAGATAGCAGAAGTTTCACATCTGTTCAAAAAATGATTTTAATGAAATAAGTTTTAAGAAAGGTCGGGACACTGAAATGTTTAAGAAAAATCTAATTTTTATAATAATAATTCTAACAATATTTAATTTTGCATTTAGTCAGACGCAATTAACAGAAAATTGGGATTCTGGAAACACAATTCCTACTAGTAGTACACAAGCACCGAGTGTCCCGACTGATTATAATACAAGTTCTGGGGTATGGACTTTAATGCGTTCATACAGACACGGTACAACTAATTATTCACCTCCTTATGCTTTGCGGTTGTTGAAAGGTACAGATACAGCATATGCGATTACCCCAGTGCTCAATACTGTTGGGACTATCTCATTTTATGGATATGCGACAAGTGCAAAACCAATATTTATTTTCAAATCAACGAATGGTGGCACAAACTGGATCTTTGTTGATTCTGTACTTACTGGGAGTGGAGCTTTCGCTTATTGCTCAGTTACATTAAATGATCCTGCTAACAATATTAAACTAAAAATTCAGAACGGTACAGGAAATGTAAACGATATAAATGTCGATAATGTTGTTATAACTTCTTACACTACAGGAGCTCAAATTGATGTATCAACAAATTCACTTACAAGTTTTGGTAACCTCGTTTATGGAAATACATCAGCTTCACAATCATATTCACTGTCGGGTACTGGTTTAACAAATGATTTAATTGTAACTGCACCTTCAAACTTCCAAATAAGTTTAGACAATACTAATTTTTCAAGTACTATTAATCTTATTCCGGTAGATGGGAATGTTGCGAGTACAACAATTTACATTAACTTTTCGCCCAACTCACCTGTTGGAACCATTACGAATGATATTCAACATACAAGTACTGGTGCAGCAACAAAATATGTTAGTGTTACTGGTACTGCTCTTGATATTGAACCAACAATTCAATCAAATATCACATTCGGGACTGTTACAGATACTTCGATTTTTGTAAATTTTTCAGGTGGTAATGGTAATAGAAGAATTCTTGTTGTGAGATCTGGAAATCCAGTCACTTTTTCTCCAATGGATGGTAATGCTATTTTTGGTGTGAATTCCAATTTTAACCTGGCAACAGATCAGGGCTCTGGAAATAAAGTAGTTTATGATGGTACAGGAAATAATGTCAATGTTATAGGCTTAACACAAAATACAATATATCATTTTGCTGTTTATGAGTATAATGCTGGCACTAACAATTCACAAAATTATTTAATAGTTTCACCTGGAACAGGTTCTCAAACAACTCAAGCAGTTCCAACACTCACAGTAACTCCTTTATCACTATCATTTGGAAATGTTCTGATTGGTACAACTTCTATTGAGAAAACATATCAAATATCAGGAACAACATTAAACCCAACTACAGGTTCAATCAGTGTAACTGCACCAACTGGTTTTGAAGTTTCATTGTCGAGTGGTTCTGGATTTTCTTCTAATCTTAATATCCCATACATAGATGGAACACTTAACAATACAACAGTTTATGTTAGATTCAAACCAACAGTTGTTCAAGTTTATTCTGGAGAAATAATTAATAGTGGAGGTAGTGCCAGTGCAAAAAATGTTGAAGTGGTAGGAAATGGCGTTGGACCATCAGTAGACAATGAATTTCAGGCTGAGGATGCTCTTTTGGTTAGTTCTTATATTATGTCCGACTATTCAGGGTATACCGGAACTGGTTATGTAGATCTTGGGGATAAAACAGGTGCATCAATAGAGATCGTGTTTAATCGAGAATCGGCAGCGACTGATACTGTTTCAGTGCGATATGCAAACGGTGCAAGTACCAGAAGTTTGACCATCTATTTAAATGATATTAACATGGGAACTTTATCATTTACTACAACAGGTAGTTGGACTACCTGGAATGTGGTGAAAAAAGTTTTAAGTTTAAATTCCGGAATTAATCGTTTAAAATTTGAATTAACAACAAATGCAGTAGGTCCAAATATAGACAAAATAAATATCAGTGGTCAGTTAGCGACACCAATGTATAAGCTAACACTGCTTACAAGTGGTAATGGAAGTGTTTCTGCTAATCCTTCAGCTACTTATTATGAAGCTGGTACAATGGTGACTTTAACTGCTATACCAAATTCTGGTTATAATTTTTATCGCTGGGGAGGTACAAATGAAAGTTTTCAAAATCCCATAAACATTATAATGGACTCACATAAAACTCAAATTGGTATAATTTCACCACAGGATGGATTTGTGACCCCATTCCCGTATGAATCATCTCCTCGAGGATTTGCATCAGTTCCTGCACTCGGTTATTCACAAGGTACTACCGGTGGCAAAGGACCACATAAAGTTTATGTGACAAGCTCAACTCAATTTGCTGAATTAATGCTTAGAAGAGTTGATGTCGGTAAAGTTCTTAATCTTCCTCCTCTTACTGTTTATATTGTTGGAACATTAGTGCCTGGATCAGGAGTAGCTGATAAAATCGATATAAAAGATGCTTACGATATCTCAATAATTGGAGTTGGTTCGGATGCAGGACTTAACGGATTGGGATTAAATGTAGTTCGCTCGAAAAATATTATTATTAGAAATCTTAAAATTACTAACGCTCCTATAGATGGCATAACAATTGAAGCTGATGACTCAGAAGGAACTGGCAATCATATTTGGGTTGACCATTGTTCAATTTCAAATTGTTACGATGGTGCACTTGATGTTACACATGCAGCAGCTTATGTCACACTATCATGGAATCACTTTTATAAACACGATAAAACAAGTTTAGTTGGCGGTTCAGATAACCAGCCTTCAGATGTAGCATTCAAAGTTACATATCACCATAATTATTTTGATAGTACTGGTCAAAGACATCCACGTGTCAGGTTTGGTAAAGTGCATGTTTTAAATAACTATTATAGAAAAAATGTTTTATATGGTGTTTCATCAAATTGTGAAGCCGATGTACTTGTTGAAGGAAATTATTTTTATAATGTTCCAATTCCATACGAAAGTTTAAGAGTCGGAACTAACTATCCCGGAGATTTAGTTGCAAGAAATAATATATTAGCCGGAACAACAGGTCCTGGGTCAACTCGCGGAACCGCTTTTGAAGCATCTACTTTCTATAACTATACAATCGATCCACCAGAAAATATACCGCAAATAGTTTCAACTTACGCAGGTAGTGGCAAATATGACTTTAGCTACGAATTTACATCATCTACAAAGTATATTTTAAATGTTACAGCTTTAAATGGTTATGTGATTAAAAATCCAGACCAAACTGAATACGACAGTGGTGCAGTTGTCCAATTAACTGCAATTCCAAATACTGGCTATCACTTCGTAGACTGGAGTGGTGATTTAACAGGTATCACTAATCCAACTGTCATTGAAATGAACAGTAATAAAAATGTTACTGCAAATTTTGCTATTAATCAATATCTTATAATTGCATCGGCAGGGCCAAATGGTTCAATTTCTCCGTCAGGTAATATATATGTCAATTATGGAGATAGTGTCACTTTCACCTTCACACCATCAATAGGTTATCATATCGACAGTGTTTTTGTTGATAATGTTTATGTCGGCAATCCATCATATTACAAATTCGAAAATGTAACCGGTAATCATGCAATTTTTGTTAAATTCGCTATCAACAAATATACAATAATTGCTACAGCTGGTAGCAATGGTAGCATTGTTCCTGAAGGGACTATAATTGTGAATTATGGTTCGGACCAGATGTTTACTTTTTTACCAGATCAAAATTATCAGGTGGATAGTGTTTTCGTGGATGGAGCCTATATTGGATCACCTGTTAGTTATACATTCCAAAATGTGACGAGTGATCACACAATTTTCGTGAAATTCAAAGCTTCAGAATCTGGAGTTAGCTTTAATGTCGAGCGTGGCTGGAATATGATTTCTCTACCCGTCATCGTTTCGAATAATCGAAAAGAAATCCTCTTCCCAGGTTCAATTTCAAGTGCTTATCTTTTCGATAATGGTTACCAAAGTAGTGACACATTGAATAATGGAGTTGGTTACTGGCTAAAATTTCCTTCCAATGCTGCTATAGATATAGCAGGTCAGTATATTACTTCTGCACAAATACCAGTTAAAGCTGGATGGAATTTAATTGGCACTATATCAGTTCCAGTTTCTGTATCCAGTATTCAAATTACAAATCCATCAAGTTTTATTTCTAATTTTTATGGTTATGAGAATGGATATTTTGTTGCTGATACATTATATCCAGGGAAAGCATACTGGATTAAGGTGAGTGAAGATGGTTTGATTCTGATGGGTGAAAACTTGAAATCTAAAACAATGCAAATAAAGTAGGATTAATCTCAATGGCGAAATATAAGTTATTAATTTTGTTAATTTTAATGGTTCGGTCGTTTATATTTTCTCAAATATATGTTTCCGTGGATGGTGCAGATACTAATTCAGGAACATTTGAATTTCCATTCAAGACAATTACCAAAGCTGTCTCAGTAGCTAACCCTGGTGATACAATTTATATTAGAGGTGGTGTACATCAGTACAATACCACAATTACAATATCAAAAATTGGAACAAGCTTTAATAAATATTATATGTTTGCTTATCCTGGTGAAAGGCCAATAATTGACTTTTCATCAATGGTTACATCTGATGCTAATCGTGGTATAAGTTTAAGAGGTAATTACTGGCACATATATGGACTTGACATCAAAGGTGCAGGCGATAACGGAATGCACATAAGAGGTAATTATAATATAGTAGAAAATTGTGCATTTTATGAAAACAGAGATACAGGCTTGCAACTAAGTAACGGTGCATCAAATAATCAAATTATTAATTGCGATTCTTATCATAATATTGATCCAGGTGAAGGTAATGCTGATGGCTTTGCCCCCAAAATGGATATTGGAACAGGAAATTATTTTTATGGGTGTAGAGCATGGCAAAATTCCGACGATGGTTATGATGGTTATCTTAGGGGAGCAAACAATGTTACAACTACTTACGAAAATTGCTGGGCTTTTAAGAATGGTTATCGAGCCGATGGCTCAATAAGTTTAGGTAATGGTAATGGTTTCAAGATGGGCGGAAGTGATGATAAAACACTAATGCATAATGTGATAATGAAAAATTGCTTGGCATTTGATAACCGTGTTAAAGGTTTCGATCAGAACAATAATAAAGGTTCGATGATACTTTACAATTGTACAGCTTATCGTAATGGACAGAATTATGGTATGGGGGGAATAGTGTACACTGATAGTGGAAAGGTTATGACACTGATTAATTGTGCTGTGTTAGGTGGTGTTGGTTCAATCTGGAGTGGGGCAATTCAGCAAACAAATAGCTGGATGCCACCATTCTCTGTAACTTCAGCTGATTTTGTAAGCATAGATACAGCTGGTGTTCGAGGACCGAGAAATCCAGATGGAAGTTTACCTGAACTTCCATTTATGCGTCTAGCGTATGGAAGTCAGTTGATAGATGCTGGAACTGATGTAGGACTTCCATATTTTGGAACTGCACCCGATATCGGTGCTTACGAATCGAATTATACTAATAGCATTGTAAATGATTATAATGAACCAATTAATTTTAAATTATACCAAAATTATCCTAATCCTTTCAATCCAAAAACGACTATTGAGTTTTCATTACCAGAAAATGCAATAGTAAGCTTGAGTGTTTATAATATCCTTGGTCAGGAAGTTGTGAAACTTACAGATAGAGAATTATTCACGGCTGGTAGAAATGAAATAGTTTTTGATGCTTCAAATTTAATATCTGGTGTGTATTTCTATCGCATCATCGTAGAGAGTGCAGAAAAATCAACAAAAAAATTTGAACAGGTCAAAAAAATGTTACTGATAAAATAAGCATATAAATTTTATGATTGAATATCTTAAAAAAATATTAATCCTGCTTTTCTTTTGTAGGTTAGTATTTACTCAAGAAAGCTTGATAAAATCTGAAATTGCTGAATATTTAAAAAATTTACCGATTGAATCACCACGTATAACATTACCAGTATTTCCGCCTAATATAGTTAACATTAAGGATTTTGGTGCAATTGGTGATGGAAAATTTTTAAACACTATAGCAATTAAATCTGCAATTGAACACTGTGTAAGGTTAGGTGGTGGAACTGTGTTAATCCCTGCTGGAGTTTGGTTAACAGGTCCAATTAAACTTGAAAGCAATATTAATCTAAAGCTCGAGCGCGGCGCTTTTATTCAGTTTAGTAAGAATATTGGTGATTATCCAATCATAGAAAGATTAGATGATAAATCCAAAAAATTTATCATGGCTTCACCAATTTATGCAGCAAATGCTGAGAATATTGCAATAACAGGTGAGGGTATTATTGACGGTGCAGGTGAAGTATGGAGATATGTGAAAAAAGAGAAGCAAACTGAACAGCAATGGCGAGACCTTGTATATTCTGGAGGAGTTGTTTCAGCTGATGGAAAACAATGGTGGCCATCTAAAGAAGCAATGGAAGCTGAACAATATATTGATGAACTCGAAAAGAGCGGAAAAAAATTAACAAGAAAAGATGTTGAAAAAACTAAAGAATATTTTCGCCCAGATTTCGTTCGTTTATCAAGATCAGAAAGAATCCTAATAGATGGAGTTACTTTTCTGAACTCACCACGCTTTCATTTACATTTTGTCCAATCTGAGAATATTGTCGTGCGTAATGTAAAAGTTTACTCACCCTGGTGGGGGCAAAATACCGATGGAATTGACCTAAGTGCTTGTCGTGATGTGCTTGTTTATAAATCAACAGTAGATGTTGGAGATGATGGGATTTGTATAAAACCTTCAAAAATATACGATGAACAAACTCCGGGTCCGGCCTGTGAACGAATTTTAATAACTGATAATGTAGTGTATCATGCTCATGGCGGTTTTGTTATCGGTAGCGAAGGAGTTGGTGGAGCTAAAAATATTTATGTTAAAGATAATACATTTATTGGTACTGATGTAGGGATACGGTTTAAGTGTGCGCGAGACCGCGGTGGACTTATAGAAAACATATTTATTGAAAAAATTACTATGAGAGACATTAAGGAACAGGCAATTTTATTTGATATGTTTTATAATTCTGGTAACCCCGAGACTGTCCTGAAAAATTCTAATTTACTCAACAAAAATGAACCAATTACTACATTAACTCCTGTATACCAGAATATATTCATAAAAAATATTACCTGTTTAGATGCAAATCGTTCGATTTTAATTAATGGATTAAGTGAATTACCTATAAAAAATGTAGTAATCGAAAATTCCTATATATCATCTAAAATTGGGGCGTCAATTACAAATGCTGATAGTGTAAGAATATTAAATTCAGAATTTAAATTTAAGACAGGCCCTGCTTTCACTATCTCACAATCTAAAAATCTTTTTTTTAATGGAATAACTTTTAATCCTGTAAATGAAAAATTTTTTCACATTAAGGGTGATAAAACGAAAAATATTATACTCGAAAATGTAAACTTTTCTAATCCAGATAAACAAATTCTTATTAGCGATAAAGCAAATAAAAATGCTATCATACATAAATAAAATATTTCTGTTTTTATTTTTTAATTTATCTCTTGGATATTGTACTGAACGAGCAGATATTATTGTTGCACAAGATGGAAGTGGTCATTTTACATCAATTCAAGCAGCACTCGATTCTGTTCCAGACTCTCCCGATAGATATTGGATTATTTTAATTAAAAATGGTGGATATAGAGAGAAATTGTTTATAACAAAGAGTAAGGTTTGTCTTGTTGGGGAAGACCGTGAAAAAACTATAGTAATTTATCCGGAGTTAAGAAAAAATTGGCGTGCAAATAATCCTGACGATTGGGGTGCTGCAGTAATTAATATCGGAAATGAAGTTACAGACATTGTACTTGCAAATCTTACAATTTATAATAACTATGGTTCATTGTACGAAGATCATGATCATCAATTTGCAATTCGTAGTGGTGGTAATTCCAATAGAATAATTATTGTAAACTGCAATGTTTGGGCAGATGGTGGAGATACGGTTAGTCTATGGAATAGCAATTCGGGTATGTATTATCACGCAAATTGTGATTTTAAAGGTTGGGTCGATTATGTTTGCCCAAGAGCTTGGTGTTACATAACTGATAGTAAATTTTATGGCTTCAATAAAACAGCAAGCATCTGGCACGATGGCAAAGCCGATAGCACAATGAAATTTGTAATCCGAAATTCTGAATTTGATGGAGTTGATGGCTTCCCACTTGGTCGTTATCATCACGATGCGCATTTCTTTCTTGTTGATTGCAAATTCTCAAAAACGATGAAAGATCAGCCAATATATCCTGCTTCTGATTCGTCTAAATATAAATGGGGACAGAGAAAATATTTCTGGAATTGTCATCGAGATGGTAATGATTATGCCTGGTATGCAAATAATTTAAATTCGGCCTATGAAGGAGCCGTTGAGGAAAAACAAATTACAGCATTATGGACATTTAAAGGTAAATGGGATCCAGAACGCACAATGCCAGCAGTTCTGCCATTTACAAGTATTCCTCATCCCAGAAATGGTGCTTATAGTGTATCTTCGGAAAATGTTGATACATTAAGATGGATTGGTGGTAGGAATGCTGTTTCATATAATATATATTTTTCTAATGATAACCCTCCAAAGTTTACAAAAAATCTAAAAGAGAATTTTTACATTCTCAATGATTTAAAACCAGCTCATTCATATTATTGGCGTGTAGATGTAGTAACAGAAAACGATACAATTATCGGAGATTTATGGACTTTCACAACAAAATCAAACTAATAATTATATGTTAAAGGATTTGTTAAAATATTTTGTAATCTTAATGATTCTAATGTTAACTGGTTGTAATAAGAAGGATATAAAAGTTTACTTAAAGAATCCAATATCATTGGAGAGAATTGATGAACCAGTACAAATAAGTTTGGAAAAAATTGACAAAACAGGATTAGATTATTTTAATATTAGTGTTTATGATGGTGATTCAGAAATTCCATTCCAGATTGAGGATTTAGATATGAATAAGATTCCTGATCATATTACACTTGTATTAAATTTTAAATCTGAAGAAAAAAAGGAAATAAAAATTTATAATAAACCTACACAAAGCAGTTTTAAGAAACGAACTCAGGCAGAACTCTCCCGGAAATTTGATTATGAATTTAAAAATGGTAAATATTCAGGTGGATATTTTAAAAATATAGATTGGATTCGAGTTCCTGACGGTCACAAAGATCACGATGCGTTGTTTAGATATGAAGGTCCAGGCTGGGAATCAGAAAAAGTTGGTTACAGATTTTATTTAGACCAGCGAAATAGAATTGATATATTTGGAAAAAAAGTTAATGATTTAGTACTTCAGGAAATAGGATTAAATGATTTGGAGGCTAAAGATGATTCGTATCATAATATGCAATGGTGGGGTATGGATATATTTAAAGTCGGTAACTCACTTGGTCTGGGATCTATTGCAATGCGTTATAATAATAAACTTTATACTGTCGAGGAGACTGATAGCGTATATTGTTATATCGAATCTAATGGAGTACTAAGATCTGGTGTAAAGACAAAATATTTTGGTTGGCAGGTAGGAGAGAACAAATATTATCTTGAAAGTGATTTCTCAATCTTTGCTGGAAGTAGAATGACGAGAGTAAGTTTAATTATTGATCCTGTTCCACCTAATATTTGTACAGGCCTGGCAAAAGCGGAAAATACAGAATATTTTGAGAGTGAAGATAAACTAAGTAAATGGCAGTATATTGCACTTTATGGGAAACAATCCCTAGCTGGCGATGACCTTGGTATAGCAATAATTTTTCAAAGAGAGAATCTAATACAAAAATCTGAAGACGATCTGAATTACGTAATTAATTTAAATACAAAAAATGGAAAATTGACTTATTATTTTCTTGCTGCATGGCAACAAGAAGTTGATGGAATAAAAAATATTGAGGAATTCAAAAATTACTTGGAAAATATTTTGTTAGTTTTAAATAACCCTATAGAAATATTGTAAATGTTTATAAACAAAAACTCAAAAAATAATGAAGGAAAATTAATGCAGGAAACCTTAAATGTAAAACCAAGGATTGGTCATTACAGATGGACAATCTGTGCTTTATTATTCTTTGCAACAACCATTAATTATATTGATCGACAGGTACTGGGAATACTTGCTCCATTACTTGAAAAAGAAATCGGATGGAATGAAATAGAATATGGATACATCGTTACCGCATTTCAAGCAGCGTATGCATTGGGTATGTTGTTAGTCGGTAGAATGATGGATTTACTCGGAACAAAGAGGGGCTACTCAATTTCGGTTTTTGTATGGAGTATTGCGGCGATGGCGCATGCTGCTGCTCGTTCAGCTTTAGGTTTTGGATTTGCAAGATTTTTTCTAGGATTAGGTGAATCTGGAAATTTTCCAGCTGCCATAAAAACTGTAGCAGAATGGTTTCCTAAAAAAGAACGTGCACTCGCAACTGGAATTTTTAATGCAGGATCAAATGTTGGTGCAATTATTGCTCCACTCGTAGTTCCATGGATAGCCATAACATATGGTTGGCAAGAAGCTTTCATTATCACAGGTGCGATTGGCTTTATTTGGATAATATCCTGGTGGATATTGTACGAGATTCCATCAAAACAAAAACGCCTTTCAAAAGCTGAGTATGATTATATTCATAGCGATCCTGTTGAACCAATGGAAAAAGTTCCATGGGCTAAATTGTTTACATATAAACAAACCTGGGCATTCGCTATTGGAAAGTTTTTAACCGATCCTATATGGTGGTTTTACTTATATTGGGTTCCAAAGTTTTTACATCAAAACTATGGACTTTCATTAATGCAAATGGGTCCACCACTGGTTGTAATTTATATATCTGCTGATGTTGGTAGTGTTTTCGGTGGTTGGTTATCTTCATTTTTTATAAAGAGAGGTTGGTCAGTGAATAAGGGAAGAAAAATTGCAATGCTAATTTGTGCAATATCGGTTATTCCAATAGTTTTTGCTTCACAAGCTACTTCCGTTTGGATGGCAGTAGTTTTATTAAGTTTGGCTACTGCTGCACATCAGGGTTGGTCAGCTAATCTTTTTACAACAACATCAGATATGTTTCCACGACGCGCCGTTGGCTCCGTTGTGGGAATTGGTGGTATGGCTGGTGCAATTGGTGGTATGTTTATAGCTACAGCAGCTGGTTTCATACTTGAATTAACTAAGAGTTATGTAGCTCTATTCATAATATGCGGTTCAGCATATCTTTTAGCACTGGCAATTATTCAACTGTTAGCACCTAAACTTCAACAAATAGAATTAAAAGATTAGGAGTGTTTATTATGCCAAAAATTTCTTTTGATGATTTGAAAGACAAAGTATGTGTTATTACTGGTGGTGCTGGTATAATCGGAAAAGCACTTTGCGAAGGTTTAGCTGCGGTTGGAGTAAAAATTGCTGTTTTAGATATTGACCTAAAACTGGCTACACAAACAGCGCAAACACTGGAGGATCAATTTAAATCAAGTGCAATTGGTTTGGAAGCTAATGTTTTAAGTGTAGAGTCTCTCCAAAACGCAAAAAAAATAATAAATAAAAATCTTGGTAAAATAAATTTTCTTATAAACTGTGCTGGTGGAAATTCTCCTAAAGCTACAACAAAGGTAGAGTTTATCGAAGAAAGTAACTTGAAAGATTTAAGTTCCACATTTTTTGGACTTGAATTGGATGGTTTTAAACAAGTTTTTGATTTGAATTTTTTAGGAACAGTGCTTCCAACAATGGTTTTTGCAACTGATATGATTGAGTCAAAATATGGCTCGATTCTGAATATATCATCAATGAACTCATTCAGACCTCTAACAAAAATTCCTGCATATTCAGCGGCTAAAGCTTCGATAAATAATTTAACACAATGGTTGGCAGTACATTTTGCAAAAATGAATGTTAGAGTCAATGCTATTGCTCCAGGATTTTTCCTGACTAATCAAAACAGATTTTTATTAATTGATGAGAGAAATGGTGCATTAACGCCCCGTGGCGAAAAAATTATTTCAGCAACACCAATGGCAATGTTCGGTGAACCAGAAGATTTACAAGGTGTCACATTATTTCTCCTATCAGAATTATCAAAGTTTATTACTGGTGTTGTGATTCCAGTTGATGGTGGTTTCAGCGCTTATTCTGGAGTTTAAATTATGCATTTTAACTTAAAAATATTAAAAAAAAATTAAAATAAAGAAAGGAAAAAAAGGAAATACTCTATGGCAAAAAAAGCAGACATTGGGTTAATTGGTTTAGCAGTGATGGGCGAAAATCTCGTCCTTAATATGGAAAGTAAAGGATTTACAGTTGCTGTTTACAACAGAACTGTGGAAAAAGTTGATAATTTCATCAAAGGAAGAGCAAAGGATAAGAATATCTTAGGCACATATTCATTACAGGAATTAGTAAATGTGCTTGAAAAACCAAGAAGGGTAATGTTAATGGTTAAAGCAGGTAAACCTGTCGACGACTTTATTGAGCTTCTTCTGCCATATCTTGAAAAAGGTGATATAATTATTGATGGTGGTAATTCACACTTTCCAGATACAATTCGTCGCACAAAATATCTCGAAAGTAAAGGATTGCTATTTATCGGTACTGGTGTTTCTGGTGGTGAAGAAGGTGCATTACGAGGTCCTTCCATTATGCCTGGTGGATCACCAGATGCCTGGCAATATGTTAAACCAATTTTTCAGGCAATTGCAGCAAAAGTAGATGATGGTACTCCATGCTGTGAGTGGGTTGGAAAAGATGGAGCTGGACATTTTGTAAAAATGGTGCATAACGGGATCGAGTACGGAGATATGCAATTAATATCTGAAACTTATCAGATTATGCGCGAACTTCTGGGTATGAGTGCCGATGAAATGCATGAAGTGTTTAAGAAATGGAACAGCAAAGACCTCAATAGCTATCTCATAGAAATAACAGCTGATATTTTGGCTTTCAAAGATACAGATGGGAAACCACTTGTAGATAAAATACTTGATACTGCTGGTCAAAAAGGAACAGGTAAATGGACAAGTGTTGAAGCACTTGATCTTGGTATACCTCTGACCTTGATTAGCGAGGCTGTATTTGCTCGATGTCTTTCAGCAATGAAAGATGAGCGTGTGGCTGCATCAAAAATTTTAACTGGTGCAAAAATTAAATTTGATGGTGACAAAGTTCAGTTTTTAAATGATCTGGAAAAAGCTTTATACGCATCAAAAATTGTATCATATGCTCAGGGCTTTACACTTATGCGAGCTGCCTCTGAAGAATATAAATGGAATCTAAATTATGGTAACATTGCTCTGCTTTGGCGAAATGGATGTATAATTAGATCAGTATTTTTAGGTAAAATTAAAGAAGCATTCGATAAAAATCCCAATTTGACTAATTTGATACTGGATCCGTTTTTCAAAGAAAAAATTGAAAATGCTCAGGAATCCTGGCGTCGCGTTATATCAACTGCGGTTTTAAATGGAATATGGATACCAGCATTTTCTACTGCACTGAATTATTTTGACGGATACAGAGCTGAACACCTTCCAGCTAATTTACTTCAGGCTCAACGAGATTACTTCGGGGCACATCAATATGAAAGAATTGATCGTCCTCGAGGTGAATTTTTCCATACAAACTGGACTGGTAGAGGTGGCGAAACAGCATCAACTGCTTATACAGTATAAAAAAATATTTAATTGAAATATGAAAATAATCGCTGATAAAAATATTCACTTTGTAGATCAAGCATTTAAACAGTTTGGTGATGTAGAACTGATTCCAACGACCGAATTTAAAAATGATGTAATTAAAAATGCTGATGTGATTATTGTCCGTTCTGAAGTAAAAGTTAATCAGAAGCTTCTTGATGGATCAAACGTAAAATTTGTTGGAACGTCTACAATTGGAACTGATCACATTGATCTAAATTATCTTCAAAAGCAAAACATCGGTTTTGCAAATGCACCTGGAAGTAATTCAAATTCTGTTGCAGAATATGTGGTTGCAGCTCTACTTGAACTTCAGGAAAAATACGATATCGATTTAAATAAAAAATCAATTGGTGTGGTCGGTATTGGGAATTGCGGAAGCAAAGTTGTTAAGTATACAAAAGCGCTTGGTATGAATGTAGTTCAAAACGATCCACCTTTGAAAAGATTAACAGGTAATCCCAATTTTGTACCGCTTGATGAGTTAATGAACTGCGATATAATTACGCTTCATGTACCATTAACATATGATGGAGAAGATAGAACATACCATTTATTTGATCGATCTCGAATATTTAAAATGAAGAGTGGTTCGATTTTGATAAATACATCCCGTGGAGCAGTTGTTGAAACAACTGCTCTTAAGGATGCACTTTCTTCTGGTCATTTGTTAACCGCAGTAATTGATGTTTGGGAAAACGAGCCTAATATCGATTCTGAACTTCTCGAAAAAGTATTTATTGGAACACCCCATATCGCTGGTTACTCACTCGATGGTAAAGTCAACGCTATAAAAATGGTTTACCAGGCAGCCTGTAAATATTTTAATCAAAAAATAATTTGGGATCCATCTCCTGAGTTACAGAAAACAAAATGGCTAGGCAGATTGAAATCAGAAGTAGTCGTCGACATTAAAACTTCACTAAATCAAATTATCAAGAACAATTATGATATTCTCGAAGATCATGAGAAAATGGAAATGTTATGTAAGTTACCTAAATCACAACAGGGACTTTATTTCATGACTCTGAGAACTAACTATCCGATAAGGAGAGAATTTTTTAATACTAATGTTCGTATTCGTAAGGAGCAATCTGAATTAAAAAATATATTAGAAGCTTTGAATTTTAAAGTTGTTATGTTGGATTAAAATATGTTGATAGGAAAAGAAATAGAGAATAATACTTTAAGCATTGAACAAATTTATTCAATATGTGAGGATGCATTTTCTCGGCTTGAATTAAAGAATAAATCTGTGCTTGTAATAATTCCAGATAACACGCGCCATGCTCCAATAGATTTGTTTTTTAAGCTAATTCATGAATTAATCGGCAAAAAAGTTAAAACACTTGATTATTTAATTGCAAATGGTACACATCAACCAATGAATGATCAAGAAATCCAAAAATTTATTGGTGTAAGTGAAGTAGATTTTAAAACAAAATATTGTAATGTTAGAATTTTTAATCATGATCATAGAAGGGAAGAAGATCTGGTTCAGATTGGTAAATTGGATTCAAAAGAGATCGAAAAAATCACAAATGGTCTTTTAAAAGAAGAAATTATAGTTAAAATTAATAAAATGGTTCTTGGATATGATCAAATTATTATTGTCAGCCCAGTCGTTCCTCACGAAACAGTTGGATTTTCGGGTGGTAATAAGTATTTCTTCCCCGGTATTGGTGGATTGGATATAATTCAATCGTTCCATTGGCTTGGTGCTGTGATAACTAATCCTGTTATCAACGGTGTCAAGAATACGCCTGTACGAAAAGTTATCGACCGGGCAGCCCAATTCCTTCCTGTTCCAAGGTTATGTTTTGCTTTTGTTGTGGTCGATCATGGTCTTGCTTGTCTATATGCCGGAACTACAGAGCAAGCATGGGATAAAGCCGCGGATTGTTCAGCAAAACATCATGTTATTTATGTAAAAAAACCTTACAAAAAAATCTTGGGAATTGCATCTGATATATACACTGACTTATGGGTAGCAGGAAAAGTTATGTACAAACTTGAACCAATAGTTGCTGATGATGGCGAGTTAATTATCTATGCACCTCAAGTAAAAGATGTATCATTTGTACATGAAAAAGCTATTAGAGAAGTTGGCTATCATGTAAGAGATTATTTCTTAAAGCAATGGGATAAATTCTCAAAGTATTCAAAGTTAATTTTAGCACACTCCACTAATGTGAAAGGTATAGGTAAATTTGAAAATGGTATCGAAAAACCAAGAATAAAGGTTACACTTGCAACATCAATTCCAGAAGAAGTTTGCAGTCAAATTAATTTAGGTTATTTATCACCCAATTCATTAGATATTGAGAAACTAAAAAGATCTCAAAATGAAGAATTTTTAGTCGTGCAAGATGCTGGTCAAATTTTATATCGTCTTGAAAATGATGTCTTTAAAATAAATTAAAAATAAAACAAGGAGAATAAATGCCAATAAAATTATTAAATAAGAATGATGTTGAATTTGATCTAATCGCTTTAGGTGAATGTATGATCAGGTTGAGTCCTCCCGGTCATCAACGAATTGAACTAACTCCATATTTTGAAGCATACGCAGGTGGTGGTGAATATAATGTAGCTTATGCTTTAGCAAGATATGGCTTGAGGACTTCATGGGTGTCGCGTTTGGTTGATAATCCATTGGGGCATTTTATAAAAAATCACGCTTTAACAAGTGGCATGGATATCAGCGAAATTATCTGGGTGCCATATGATGGTGCTGGAAGAGCCGATAGAATTGGACTTAATTTCACAGAGGTTGGAATTGGTGTGCGTCCAAGTGTAACACTCTATGATCGTGGGCACACTGCAATATCTCATATTAAACCCGGTGAAGTTAACTGGAAAAAAATATTCAATGAACGTAAAGCTCGCTGGTTTCATACTGGAGGAATTTTTACTGCGCTCAGTGATTCATGCGCAGAAGTAACACTCGAAGCTGTAAAAGCCGCTCATGAAGCCGGAACAATAGTTAGTTATGATTTAAATTTCAGAAGCAAACTCTGGTCAAGTAAAAGAGCGATTGAAGTTACCAGAGGACTAATTCCATACATAGATGTTATTATCGGAAATGAAGAAGATTTTCAGAAAGTACTTGGTTTTGAAGTTGAGGGCGTAGATGAAAATCTTAAAGAACTTCCAATCGATGCCTATAAAAAAATGGTAAAGAAAGTAGTTACTGCTTATCCTCATATTAAAATTGTTGGAACAACTCTGCGAGAAGTTTTATCCGGACTCGTGAATAATTGGTCAGCAATTATGTATTATGAAGGTAACTTTTATGAATCAAGAAAATATCAGAATCTAGAGATTGAAGACCGTGTTGGAGGTGGAGATGGATTCTGCAGCGGTTTGGTTTTTGGAATTCTAAACGGTATGACTCCACAAGAATCAGTAGAATTTGGTGCTGCTCACGGTGCCTTACTTCAAAGTACAAGAGGTGATACAAGTATGGTAACTCTGGAAGAAATACTGCATGTTGTAAAAGGTGGGAGTGCTAGAATTAAAAGATAAACATTAGGTTAATGAAAATGAAAGATATATTTATAACGGATAACTTTTTATTGCATAACAACACAGCAATCGAGCTATATAATCGATTTGCCAAAAATAAGCCAATTATTGATTATCATTGTCATCTTTCACCAAAACTAATTGCAGAGGATCATCAATTTAAAAATCTAACTGAGATCTGGCTGGCTGGCGACCATTACAAATGGCGAGCTATGCGAACAGCAGGCGTGAATGAAAAATATATTACTGGTAATTCAACCGATTGGCAAAAATTCCAGAAATGGGCTACTGTTGTCCCAAAAACAATTCGAAATCCTCTCTACCATTGGACTCATATGGAACTTAAAAATCCATTTGGTATATCTGATGTTTTACTAAATGAAAGTACAGCAAAATATATCTGGGAAAAATGCAACGAAAAGCTTAAACAAAAAGATTTTTTTGCACAAGGTCTTATCCAGAAAGCTAATGTTGAAGTTATCTGTACAACTGATGATCCAGTCGATAATCTTGAATACCATAAAATTCTAAAAAAAGATAAAAATTTTAAAGTAAAAATTCTTCCTGCATTTCGAGCAGATAAAGCACTTAACATAGAAAAATGTAATGATTTCATAAATTACATTCATAAAATTTCTGAAGTTTCGAATGTAAATATTAATTCTTATAAGCAATTTATTAAAGCTGTCGAAAAAAGGCATAATTATTTCCACTCGATGGGTTGCCGACTTTCAGATCATGGACTCGAGACAGTTTATGTCGAAGATTATAATGAAAAGGAAATAGAAAATATTTTTTCGTTAGCTCTAACAAAAAAGAAATTGGATTATGAATCAGTCTTAAAATTTAAATCAGCAGTCCTTTATGAATTATGCAGGATGGATGCAGAGAAAGGATGGGTTCAACAATTTCATCTTGGTGCTGTTCGAAACACAAATCCAAGAATGTTTAAGAAATTAGGACCTGATACAGGTTACGATTCTATTGGTGAGTTCCCAATTGCGCAACCACTAATTAAGCTTTTTGCGCGTCTTGAATCCGAAAACTTACTTACCAAAACAATAATCTACAATTTAAATCCTGCTCAAAATGATGTTGTTGCCACATTAATCGGTAATTTCCAGGATGGGAAAATCGCGGGTAAAATCCAGTTTGGTAGTGCCTGGTGGTTCCTAGATCAAAAAGATGGCATCGAAAAACAACTAAATTCTCTTTCGAATATGGGTTTATTAAGTCAGTTCGTTGGTATGTTAACTGATTCTCGGAGTTTCCTTTCTTATTCAAGGCATGAGTATTTCAGAAGAATCCTTTGCAATTTGCTTGGAGATGAAATGGAAAAAGGCATTATTCCAAAAGATTTTAATTTAATAGGTCAAATGATAGAAAATATATGTTATTATAATGCAAGAAATTATTTTGATTTTTTTGAAAATTAATGTAACAAAGGAGCTTATCATAAAATGACAGTGCAACAGATTATATCATCAGTAGTTGAATCTAATTTAAGTGGTAAAAGAGTTATCTATGGGTATAATGGATACAAAATTTTCATTTATCCAAAATCTCTTAGAATGCATAATGGAGAATTATTCTTTATAGGTCGTGAACAAAGTAATAAATTCCTATATATCATAACCGAAGATTATAAAAACTTCAAAATCGGAGAATTTAAAGGAACACCTATTCCAAGAGAGGTTTTTGGATTTAATCTTAAAGCGATGAGAGTTGAGATGGATCATAAAAATGCGTTGTTAATTAATGAGCTTTTCCCGTTTACAAAACCTGTTGTTATTGGGAAAGTAGATTCGTTTGGTTTCGGTGATAGGTTAGGAATTGCAAATCCTGCTCATATCCAAGCACTTGAAATATCACATATGAAACCAATTCTCGCACAACAATCGATTCGAGAACTTAAACGCACAAAACGTACTCCAGAGGAAGTTCTCGACGCAGCAATCTGGGCTGTATTTCAGGAAGGATATACAATGGGCTATGGTGCAGATGCAGATCATTTAAAAACAACTGATGATATTGATAGAATGGCTCAAGCTGGATTTACAATGTTTACATTTGATCCAAGTGCATATGTTATAAATAATGCAACAAAAATGAATACAAACGAGTTAAAGGAATACTTTACAAACATCAATAACGGTGAATTTAATCTTGAATCGGTAATGTTAAGATATGCTAATCAATCATTCCGGATTGATGATGAAACCACTCTGTTCCCAACTGATATCGAAATATTACGTGCATTTGTAAAATATGGTGGCGTTATTAAACATACAACTCAGCTATACCGTTATCTTAAAAGTAAGTATAGGGATGTTAAATCAGAAGTGGAACTATCTGTTGATGAAACTGATATACCAACTTCGCCTTTTGAGCATCTGTTTATTGCAAATGAATTAAAACTTCAAAATGTAGAACTTGTAAGTTTAGCCCCCAGATTTATTGGCGACTTTGAGAAAGGAATCGATTACAAAGGGGACATTAAAGAATTTATTCGAGAATACAAGCAACATGTAAGTATTTCAAAAATCTATGGTGGTTATAAAATAAGTATACATTCAGGTAGCGATAAATTCAGTATTTATAATGCTATAGGTAAATTAAAATTAGGTAATGTACATGTTAAAACGGCTGGTACAAGTTATCTTGAAGCATTAAGAACAATTGCTGCTGTAAAGCCGGATTTAATCAAAGAAATTTTAGATTTTGCTCGTGAGCATTATTTGCAAGAAAAAAATTCTTATCATGTTTCAGCTGATTTAAATAAAGTACCTGCTGCGAAGGATTGCAGTAATGCTCAATTACTTGAACTATTCAACGATGATAATGCACGTCAGGTTTTTCATGTAACCTTTGGTAAAGTTTTAACAGCTCAAGACGTAAACAGTAATTACATTTTCCGCGACCGAATCAAGAAGTGTCTTGAAGAAAATGAAGAACTCCACTATGAAAATCTGATCAAGCATTTTCGTCGGCATCTTGAACCTTTTAAAAATTGAATTCGCTCATTGGGACTACTGTTGATTTTAGGAACCTATATTGTATCAGATTTTAAATGATTAACAAAAATTAGCAACAAAAAAAGGAGTTAGCTATGAAATACTTAAAACTTTTCCTGGCTTTATGTTTGACTGTTTTATTTATGTCAAACATTTTACTCGCTCAAAATCTGGGCGATTATCGTAGCAAAATCTCAGGCAACTGGGGCGATGCTTCAACCTGGGAAGTGTACGACGGCACAAACTGGATTGATGCAACAAATCCACCTGATGGAAGTTCAGGCACAATTACAATCCAATCGGGACATAATGTCAATGTAGCTTCAGCTTTGAGTGTGACTGGTGCAAATGTAGTTGTAGATGGATATCTAAAAAATTCATCAAGCATTACACTTACTGTACCTGGAACTTTTACATTCAATAGTGGAAGCACATATGAACATGCCATCAACGGTGGAAATATACCAATCTCAACTTGGAATACCGGTTCCACTTGTAAAATAACTGGAACAACAAGCGCAACATCATTTTCAGGTGGATCGAATCAGAATTTTTACCATTATATCTGGGACTGTCCACTACAAACTGCTAATACTGGATTAAGCTGGTCTGGCAACACCATTTATGGGAATATAATAATTAAAAGTACCGGGGCTTCTAATAGAGTCCAAATGTGTACAGGTAATGCAACTGTTAACATTATGGGCGATATTATTCAGGAAGCTGGTCAATTTTCATCGAATGGTTCAAGCTCTACTTTTACTGTTACAATAAACACATACGGTAATATTATTGTTAACGGCGGAAATTTCTCGATTAGTAGAGGAACTGGTCCAACAGTTACATGGAACCTTTATGGCGATGTTTCGTTGAATAATGCAACGACACAAAATTCAGCTCCAACAAAAGCTAAGTTTGTATTTGCAAAAGCAGGTTTGCAACAGTTTGCATTATCAAATGTAACTTTTTCCGGAACAGTACCATTTGAGATAAGTAGCACTTCAACAGTTAATCTGAATTTTGGACCTATAACATATTCAAGCGGTGGACCTCAATTTAATGTGTATGGCATTTTAAATGCTGGAAATAGCGTGATTGGTGGAAATGCAACTTTTACTCTCAATGATGGTGCTGCTTTCCATTCTGGGCATGCTGATGGGATTAATGGAAACCTGGTTACATCTGGTGCAAAAACTTTAAGTAGTGCCGCAAATTATATCTTTGATGGAACAATGGCGCAAGTTACAGGCACATTGCTTCCAGCCTCTATTAACGAATTAACGATTAATAACAACTCTGGTGTTACCTTGAGCGGATCAACTACAGTTAACGGTACACTTTACTTGAACAATGGTATCCTTTACAGTGGTACTTATGCTTTAATTGCTAATGGAGATATTTCTGGTGGTTCAGCTTCTAGTTATGTAGAGCCAAAACTATCAAGATTATATAATTCAATTGGCTCAAAACTCTTCCCAATCGGCGCAGGTGGTAATTACAGACCCGTAAATCTAAACTTTACTCAACTCACAGGCACAAGTACTGTTACAGTAGAACAATTCGAAACTGCTCTGTCAGGTGATATTCCACCAAATGTTTTCTTATTTGGTGATCGCTACTGGAATGTTTCAGAATCAGGTGGTAGTGATTATATTTATGATATAACTTTCGATGGCACTGGATTCACTCCATCTGGACCTCCTGTTATATTAAAGAAAGATGGAGAAGTATTTACTACTATCCCTGCTCAAGAACCCCTCTACACTGCAACTGGTTTAACAAGCTTCAGCGACTTTGCTATCGGAGCTAAAAAAGTTTACACAATAACTGCAACTGCTGGACCGAATGGTTCAATCTCTCCTTCTGGCGATGTCGTTGTTGAATATGGAACTGATCAATTATTTACAATCACTCCAGATCCAAATTATATGGTGGATAATGTGCTCGTAGATGGCTCTCCTGTTGGATCTGTAACCGAATATACTTTTACAAATGTTATGGATAATCACACAATTCATGCAGAATTTAAGTTACTCTCTCATCCTTTAAGTGTATCCATCGTTGGTAATGGTTCGGTTACAAAAGATCCAGATTTAATTGAATATCCTCACGGAACTGAAGTGACTTTAACTGCATATCCTGAAACTGGTTGGAGTTTCGCCGGATGGAGTGGTGATGTTATCTCAACAGATAATCCAATTCAGATTACAATGGACGGTCCAAAGAATATCACTGCCACATTTACTATTAATAAGTATCCTCTAAATGTAACAATTGTCGGAAATGGTACAATAATAAAAGAGCCTGATTTGCCTCTTTATGATTATAATACCGAAGTGACATTAATCGCTGTTCCAGCCGAAGGTTGGTCGTTTGAGGCATGGAGTGGAGATGTTATCTCTGTTGATGATACAATAGTTATTACTATGAATCAGGCAAAGGATATTACCGCTACTTTCTCAATCAATAAATATACTCTAAATGTAACTATAAATGGAGAAGGTGATGTAACAATAGTTCCTGATTTACCACTCTACGATCACGGCACTGAGGTAACTCTTACTGCAATTTCAGATGTTGGTTGGTCGTTTGGTGGTTGGAGTGGTGACGTTATCTCAACAGATAATCCATTAATTCTAATAATGGATAGCGATAAACAATTAACAGCGACATTTAACAAGGTAGCGACCGCAAAATATCGCAGCTTTATTCCAGAGGATATTGTAGCTCTGGATGAAAAGGGTAAGGTACCAAAAGCAGTAAAGCGCAAACCAATTGGTGCTTACTGGGAATTTGTACTTGTTAATAATACTGGTTTCGAACAAAGTGAATTGCACATTCAATTCAAGAACGATGTAGCATTTACACGTGGTTTAACTGCTGAACCGTTCACATCAGTCAGCGGAGATACAAAAAAGAAATTTAATTTCACAGGTGCAACAGTTGCAGCCGGAGAAACCGTCATTGTAAAAGGTTATAGCACTAAAGGTAAAGCGCAACAAATTAAAAAAGCTTATTTCGGCACAACTGAACCAAAACCAAATCCTGCTGTTAATTTGAATCCAAACTTCCAGAAATTTGAACTACCAATGCCAACATATGCAAATCTGATTGATGAAGTGTTCAATGATGTAGGTGGAATGGTTGTTGGTAAAGTGAGATCTGATTCTGCAAACTTCTATGGCTGGGTAAAGTTTGGTAAAGCAGGAGATATACAAAAATCATTATACAGCAAAAAAGTTGATGAAGGAATTCATACTGGTGATCCAAGATACTTTGATTACTTTAGTAATGATAAAAAATTTGTAAAAGAACAGAAAAGCTTGCCACCAAATAAACACGATAATGTTCTGTTTGCTGAAATTGTCGCTTTAAAACTTGCTATTGCTGCCAGTGCAACCGGTCATACAGAAGATGGCGGCGGATTTGGTGAACTTGAATATGTTGGTGATTATGGTTTGTTCTATGGTAAAACTATCAGCGAAATCGCAGAAATAGCAAGCGAAGCTATGACTATGTACACTGGCAACCCGGCTGATTACGATTACTTCTATGATGTCATCCGTCAGATTAATGAAGCATTTACCGGTCCAATAGATACAATCGCCTTTGGAACCAAGACAATTTTAACCGGTATCAGGACTATCGAAGATGTTGATTTCCTGATTGAGAATTCATTAAGAGAAAAAGTAATAATAGCTTCCTCTAATAATTATGATGTTGAAATTCCAAGCTCTTTCGATTTAGCACAAAACTATCCAAACCCGTTCAACCCAACTACTACAATTGGGTTCTCTCTCCCAGAAGATGCTATCGTGAGCTTGAAAGTTTACAACATCCTCGGTCAGGAAGTTGCAACTCTTGCTGATAAAGAACTCTTCACAGCAGGTCACAACGAAGTTGATTTTGATGCTATTAATCTGACCTCAGGTGTATACTTCTACCGCATCACTGCCGAAGTAGTTGGCGATGAGATGCAAAAATTTACTCAAGTTAAGAAAATGATACTTCTGAAATAATTACTGTTCTCTTCATAGGTTGCTGCCATTGTGGTTCGGCGTTATTCTGAACGAGTCCACCTAAGGTGGACTCGTGAAGAATCTGAATCAAGCAGAATTGTTGAAATCTTGGTCATCGCTCAGAATGATAAAGAGCACAATGGCAGCCCTATCTTAAAATATCTACCAAAATGAAAAATATTTTAGTCCCAATAATAATCATTATCTCACTCTTCATCCTTTCATTTCTCCCAGCGGGTAAAGTCACAGTTTTTATGATTGGTGATTCTACAATGGCAGACAAACCTACCGAAGACAATCCTGAAAGAGGTTGGGGGCAAATGTTTCCGTTATTTTTTGATACCACAATTGTTATAGAAAACCATGCAAAAAACGGAAGAAGCACAAAAACCTTCATCTCAGAAAATCGTTGGCAGAAAGTGTTTGAGAAGTTGAAACCTGGCGACTATGTTATAATTCAATTTGGCCACAACGACCAAAGCAAGGAAAAAATTGAACGTTATACATCTCCTGAGGATTATAGAAAAAGCCTTATCAAATTTGTTAATGAAACCCTTGAGAAAAAAGGAAAACCAATACTCTGCACTCCTATCGTGCGAAGAAGATTTGATGAAAAGGGAAATTTCTATGATACACATGGTGTATATCCTGATATAGTTCGGGAAGTTGCAAAAGAATTTAATGTGCCTTTGATAGATATGCATAAACAAAGCGAGGAACTGTTGTGTGAATCTGGACCTGATAGCTCAAAAAAGCTGTTTTTATGGATTGAACCTGGTGTGTATAAATTACTGCCCCAGGGTAAAAAGGATAATACACATTTTAGTGAATTTGGCGCCCTAAAAATGGCTGAATTAGCAGTCGAAGAAATTAAAAAACTGAATCTGGATTTGAAAAATTATTTAAAAAAGTAAAGTTAATGAAACAAAAATGTAAAGTATTTACTTTACTAGTAAAGTGGAAAATCTAAAATTATTTAACTACTTTAAATTGCAAAAAAAGGATTTATAATAATATAAAATGAATAAAAAATAAACGTATTATTAATTAACAAACAATTAACAACAAAAGGAATTAGTAATGAAATACTTAAAAATATTTTTAGGAATATGCTTGGTGATGTTATTGATATCGAGCATTAGTTATACTGCAGATATTGTATCTGCACAATCAGGAGCATGGGCTTCAACAACTACCTGGGTCGGAGGTGTTGTACCTACATCTTCTGATAATGTGATAATTGCAAGTGGTCATACAGTTGAAATTGTTGCAAGTGGTGTAAGTTGTAATAATTTGACAATTCAAAGTGGTGCAAAATTATGGGGTAATGCGTTTAAAACAACCTCAAAGTTTTTGCGTATATATGGAACAACAGTTACAGTTGATGGAACTTATGGTGGAGATGATGATGCACTTGGTATAAGTCTTTATAACAGTTCACCACAGACAGTAACAATAACTGGAAGTGGTGTATTCAAAGCTAATCGTGTTCAACAGAATGTATCTGGTAACCATCTAATTTTTAATATGGATTCTGAAATTCATTATGCTGGAAGTTCGGCTACTGGGAGTACAGGATTATATATAAGCACTTCGGGTTACAGCTTTACAGCTACAGTTAATGCGGGTAAAACTTTAACTATGGGAAAATATAGTTATATATCCTCACATACCAGCAGTTATACATCTGCAGGTACAGGAAATTTAACTTTAAATATTTATGGAACTTTAAGTTGTGTTGATTCAGGTGCTCGTATTAATTTAACTACAAGTGGTAGCTATGCAACAGCATTAAATATTTATAATGGTGGAGTCGTCAATATTGCTAATATTTTTAATGCAAACTTGGGCAGTAACATAAATATAAATATATACAATGGTGGTACTTTAAATGCTTTGTCACCACCGCCAGGTATAGAATGTCAATTAAATTTAGATAATGCTAATGTTACACTAGATGGTAATTTAAATATTTCATCAATTGGTCAGGCATCATTTTATAATTTAACAATTAATAATACAAATGGTCTGACATTAGGTACAAATACAACTATAAAAAATGTTCTTACTTTAACAAATGGCAAAGTAACACTTGGAAATTACAATCTTTTTATTGCTGGTTCTATAAGTGGAGCATCATCTTCAAATTATATAGTTACAAACGGAACTGGTTATCTAAGTTTTGCTAATGTTGGTTCAACTAATGTTCTCTTCCCTGTAGGTACAGCATCTTCTTATAATCCTGTTGTCATTAACAATGCTGGAACAGTTGATACTTTCTATGTGCGAGTGAAATCAACATTTGATAATACACCTGTAGATCCCAATAAAGTAGTTAATCGTCAATGGACAATAACAGAAAAAAATATCGGTGGAAGTGACGCAACCATTACCTTCCAATGGAATGCAGCAGAAGAAGCAAGCGGATTTGACCGCTCAGCAGGTATTGTGATTGGTAGATGGGCTGGTTTGCAGTGGGTAAGTTACCCAGCTGTATATCAAGGTGGGTCTGATCCATACTCCGCTTATATAGGCAACATCACTGAATTTTCTGACTTTGCGATAGGAAATGCAGGATCCTTACCAGTTCAGATTGTTTCATTTGTCGGTAATATAATAGCAAATGGTAAGGTTAAACTTGAATGGCAAACTGTTAGTGAAATTGAAAACTTCGGCTTCTATGTAGAAAAATTCAATGAAACCGTAAACGATTTTGTCACAGTCAGTGAGTTAATCCCTGGTGCAGGTACCACACTTCAACCTCAAATCTATTCATGGATAGATGAAAATGCTGTTGAAACAAATCTTCAGTATCGACTGAAACAGGTTGATATAAATGGACTTGTAAATTATTTTGGACCGATAATGTTGAACCCGACAGAAGTAATTGATAACTCAGTGCCAGCAGTGTTTGCATTGCATCAGAATTATCCGAATCCGTTCAATCCATCAACAACAATTGTATTCTCACTTGCTGAAGCAAATTACACAACAGTTAAGATATATAATTTGCTTGGAAGTGAAATTGCAACATTATTTGCAGGTGATGCAGAATCAGGCAAGTTGTATTCAGTTAAGTTTGATGGAAGTAGCTTAAGCAGTGGAATTTATTTGTACAAACTTCAAAGTGGAAATAATGTTGAAGTCCGTAAACTAATGCTAATGAAGTAATTTTATAATCCTGAGCGTAGCGAAGGATCTGACCATGCCCCTGAGCGTAGCGAAGGATCTGACCTCAAGTCACTCTGAGCGAAGCGAAGAGTCTGACCATGCCTCTGAGCGAACCGAAGAGTCTGACCATGCCCCTGAGCGAAGCCAAGAGTCTAACAACAATCACCCGAGTCCACGCCTCCCGGCTCTGTCATCCTGAATTTTCAGGTGGCAGAGCGGACTCGGATTGTAAATAACTAATTAACAAAAAAATATTTAAAAAGAGACGTAGTAATATGACCGATTCACATAATCCACTTAAAAATTTTCTAAAGAAACATGATTATTTAATTGCCATCGATTCTGATGGGTGCGCATTCGATTCAATGGAAATCAAACATAAAGAATGTTTCATTCCAAACATTATTAAGTACTTCAATGTACAACCCATTTCTAGATTTGTGCGTACCTCTGCCGAGTTTGTCAATCTCTATTCAAAGTGGCGTGGCATAAATCGTTTTCCTGCACTTGTCAAAACATTTGACCTGCTAAAAGATTGGGAAGAAGTGCAACGCCGAAATGCAAAAATGCCAGATCTGGAACCACTCCGTGAATGGATAAAAAGAGAGACCAAACTTGGTAATCCAACTTTAAAAAAAGAAATAGAAAAAACAAACAATTCAGTTTTAAAACTTGTTTTAATCTGGAGTGAAGCGGTTAACCGAACAATTGAGGAGATGGTATATGGTATTCCACCATTCCCGTTTGTGCGGGAAACACTTGAATCAGTTTCACAGTGGGCTGATATTTTAGTTTGCTCTCAAACTCCTGAAGAAGCTTTAAGACGAGAATGGGCTGAACATAATATTGCCCAATATGCTAATGTTATTGCTGGACAGGAAATGGGTAGTAAAAAAGAGCATATTGCAATTGTCGCAAATGGTAGATATGATAAGGATAAAATTATTATGATTGGAGATGCATTTGGGGATCTTGATGCTGCTCGTGCTAATAGTGCTTATTTCTATCCTATAAATCCTGGTGATGAGGATAAATCCTGGGAGCAGTTCTTTAAAACTGCTGCAGAACTTTTCAGAAAAGGAAAATATGATAAAGATTACGAATCCAAACTATTAGAGGATTTTTTTAAAAGATTACCCGAAACACCACCCTGGAAAAGGTAACGAAATTAATTTCATATCCTGAGCGATAGCGAAGGATCTGTCTACCCCCTGAGCGATAGCGAAGGATCTGTCTACACCCCTGAGCGATAGCGAAGGATCTGACACCAAGTCACTCTGAGCGCAGCGAAGAGTCCGACCAAGCCCCTGAGCGCAGCGAAGGGTCACCCCCACATTCAGAAAAATTTGATTATACACTTTATTTTTCTTATTTTTATTTAGACTTTGAGATTCGTCTCCCGAGGAGTAAAAGTTTAACAATTTATGGAGGTTAAAATGGAAAGTTTATTCTCAAAAACAATTAAGGCAGGGAAAACTACTTATTTTGTAGATGTACGAGAAGCCAAAAACAAATCCCGGTATATTACGATTACAGAGAGTAAAAAATCAACAACTGATCCCAGTAAATTTACAAACAAGCGTATCATCGTTTTTGATAATAGTGCTGAAAAAGTAAAGAACGCACTTGATGAAGCAATTCAGTTAATTAATCAGAAGTAAGTTAAGAAGAATAAATATTTTCTTAGAACAGAGGTCTTTCTTTGAATGCACCTAGGGGCATCTCTATTCCTGAGCGTAGCGAAGGATCCGACTACTCCCTCTGAGCGTAGCGAAGGATCCGACTACTCCCTCTGAGCGTAGCGAAGGATCTGACACCAAGTCACTCTGAGCGAAGCGAAGAGTCTGACCATACCCCTGAGCGCAGCGAAGGCTCTGATTAAATTTACAGACTCTGTAACTATTCAATAAAATGAAAACATACTACGTATATATTTTAACTAATAAAAAACATGGTACACTATACACCGGCATGACAAACAATTTAAGAAGAAGATTGTATGAACATAAACAAAAGAGATTTGGATTTACAAGTAAATATAATTTAACGAAATTAGTATACTATGAAGAAACCAGTAATGTTAAAGAGGCAATTTCCAGAGAAAAGCAAATTAAAGGATGGTTGAGGAGTAAAAAAATTAAATTGATAGAATCTATTAATCCTGAGTGGAAAGATTTGAGTGATTGTCCGACTCTCAGTCATCCTGAGCGTAGCGAAGGATCTGTCCTTACCCCCTGAGCGTAGCGAAGGATCTGACACCAAGTCACTCTGAGCGAAGCGAAGAGTCTGTCCAAGCCCCTGAGCGAAGCGAAGAGTCTGTCCAAGCCCCTGAGCGAAGCGAAAAGTCTGACCAAGCCCCTGAGCGAAGCGAAGAGTCTGTCCAAGCCCCTGAGCGCAGCGAAGAGTCCGTCCAAGCCCCTGAGCGAAGCGAAGAGTCTGACCCCGCTCTGAGCGTTAGCGAAGAGCCTGATCGAATGTCATCTCCAGCGCCAGCTGCCTGGTCTGCGTGGACGTGTAAATTGCTCTTCAGTTTCGAAAACCGTTTCTCTTTCTCCACTTGTAGATGGAATAAAAACGAATTTTTTCCCAAAAGTTCTCTCTATCGCAAAAGCTTTTTCAGCTGCATTAATTATCTCTGGCTTTAATCCCTCAGATGCAATCTCTTCAGTCCACTTTCTTCTCCCATCTACCAGATCTTTTATATAATGTGCTATTTGTTCATCATTATAAAATTTATAAACATCCCACTCACTTAATGTTTTGCCCTCGCAACTTACAATCGACTTTGTACCCAAAATACCTAACTCATATTTATTTGTACCTCTTAAATCGCCGCGCTGAATTGCTGCCATTAAGTCTAGCGGTACTCTATTTGTTTTTCTAACTAAAGTCTTTTTAATTTTTCCAGCTTCTTCTTTTATATCAATAATCTCACCCATTCCACCTGTATTATACATCATAAATTTTACTTTATTTGGGTATTTACTGGTTAATTCCATCACAATATCATAAAACCTGTTTACTTTTCTCGCTCTTGATCCAATAATAAAATCATCAGTACCAACTATTCTAACTGATTCGCCAGCTTTTGCAGGATTGGTAGCAAAACTGTGTGTTGATTCGCCCCAGAGATATGCTAAAACTCCTTGCTCAGCTGTTAATTCCTGAGCAAAAGGCATAATAGTATTTCGACGTGTGATAAAAGCAAAAATAATTCCATCAAGCTCATCAAGCGATGGTAAATTAATAGATTTGGAACTTATACCAACTAATTTTCCATCTCTTTTAACACGCAATTTATCTCTAAAAACAATTGCACGACCATTTGCACAGAGTGATTCGTCTAAAAATTGTATTTCGCCATCGTGCGAAATCATTACATTTTCGAGTAATGCACTTTTATCAGTAAGTGCATAATACATTGCTTCTTGTTGTTCAGGTACAATATCTGTTTTTACATAAAATCCGTTCTCTGTTCCAAGTGCTGAGCCATCTCTTCGTAAAAACACAATGTCGTCTTGAGCAACCTCTGTTTTTTCACCCTTTGTGTGATCAAGTCCAAGTTGGTGGCAGGACCAGGTCGATTTTCCAGTAGCAGTCATTCCGAAAAGAAAGATTCCATATCTTTTGAGTTTACCAGTTTTAGCATCCATTGCTGTTACCACCTTCGTACCCGCGTGTAATCCTAACATACCCTGTTCATCTGCCAAAAACATTGCCTGTCTTAAAAACCCTTTTTTATCCTCACCCATATAGTCAGTCCCAAGTGCAATGTTTAAATTATATTCTGGAAATGTAAGTATCTGTTGACGCATTTGATGCTCTTCAGGAATATGAATCATAATTAGATTCGGTCCCGGGCGAGAAGTTGGTTTCAACAATGTGTTTCCCCACATATAACCAATCCTGTAATTCTTTGGATCGGCAGTGCACACATACAAATCACAGATTGGATTAAATGTGCTATTATCTCCCATTTGCCTTCGAATATGATAGAAAGGAAGAGTTTTTAAATAATGTAGTATTTTTTCAAGTTGATCAGGTGCTTTTTCTATGAGTTGTTTTTGATTGTCGTCAGGATTTGGTAGCTGAACATATTCGCTGCCTAAATAAACCGTCTTCGCTGCAAGTCGGTTTGAAACGAAAGATCTCCAGCCATATGAGCCATATTTTGTTTTTGTACCGAATTCTCTTGCTCGTGGTTCCAACCAGTCAAGATCAACATTTTTAATATTAGGTCCTTTTAGTAATGGAATTAGTTGTTCATAAAATTTTTTGTATAATTCGGTATTGTATATAGGTTTTGGCATTCTTTGTCTCGGATTAATTTTTTAATCTAACTTAATAATTCATAAATGTATTTCTCAGTTTCACCAACCGATAGAGCACCAGAATTTAAACTATAACAAACTGCTGATTTAAAAAGCTTTCTGAAAAATTTTTTCTGTAATTCTATTCTATCGGAGTCGGTGTTTAAAAGATGCTGATTGTAAAAAGGTTGATTGTGAAGTGTTGAGTATTCACTGGAAGCACCTGAAGTTTGTCCACTCTCAAGAATCCGAATTGCTTCCTCCGGATCAAGTTTAGTATATGCCGAGGATAGTGGATCATTTTTGAGTATAAAAACATATCGTATATCGATCCTCTTAATGTGCTTTTTCATACCTCCAATCCAGTATGGATCCAGCATAGCATAAGAATTTTTAGATGCTTTAAAACAATATGGTGAACCTCGGTCTAAGCGGCATTCTCCTTCCCTCAGGCAGTCAATATTGGTGCAATCTTCTTTTTTAGTTACAACATTTTCGCATTTTGATTTATCAAATAATTTTGGAAGAAAATCATATAATTCAGCTGTGTTAGTTGGAATATAAATTTTCCTTTCAGGATTATCAGCTGCTGCAAATCCACCGCCGTATCTGACAAATGAAAAATCGATTGAATGTAAAAATACGTTTGGTTTCTTTAACAGGTTAAAATAATTTTCGGTCTTTTTTGTGCCTTGTGGTCCAATAAAGAGTATTCCATTGCCATCAACTTCGAGTGTCATTCCTCTAATAGCATGTGTGTCTGTTAATCTTTCTGAAATATCAGTCACAAGTCCTAATGCCATTGATCTGAGTGTGCTGTAATTATCTGAATTAAAGATTATTCCTGTTTTAGTTTCAGAGTTATAAAAAGCGTGTGGTTCGCGACCTTTTACTCCATCTACCGCATAAATTACACCATGCGGTTCTATATCAGCTTCAAGTTGTGCGGGATACCAGTTTTCAATCCAGAACTCGTTAAGATGATCTATATTTGTTCTTAATTGTACAACAACTCCATTTATATTTGCATTCCATTCGTAATAGTTTTCATATTTCAAATGTGCTTCGGCTTCTGCTACAAGAGCATCACGCATTTCAGAGTTAATATTTGCATCGATTGTAATTTGTTTTTTTACTTTAGTGATTGCGTTTTTGAGAGAAATATATTTGAGCTTCTTCGGAGTTTTCAGTTTTGAGAAAGCTTCTACGATTCGATTCATGCCTTTTTCTAAATTTTCCATTGAGGTGGCATAAGAAATTCTTATAAATTTATCAGTTCCAAAAGCATCGCCAGGGACTACTGCAACATTTGCATACTTAAGTAAATAGTAAGCCATACCATAAGAATTTCGTATAACCGTACCTTCATACTCTTTATTATAATATGAAGAGACATTCGGGAAAACGTAGAAAGCGCCATCTGGCTTTACACAGGATAGGTCAGGAATCGTTTGTAATTTGTTTAAAACATAATTTCTGCGCTTTTGAAATTCAGCAAGCATTTTTGAAATTTCGTATTGCGGACCTCCAAATGCTTCTAAACTTGCATATTGTGAGATTGAAGCTGCGTTGGATGTGCTATGACTTTGTATTCTGCTCATTGCATCGATGATCTCTGCTGGTCCTGCTGCATATCCTATTCTCCAACCAGTCATTGAATAAGCTTTTGAAACTCCATTTATGATTACTGTTCGCTTTTTAACTTCATCTCCAAGTGAAGCAAAACTATAGAATTTGAAGTTATCGTAAACTAATTTTTCATAAATCTCATCAGCAATTACAATGATATTTTCATCAATAATTATATGAGCTAATTCTTCAAGTTCAGATTTACTATACACAGCACCAGTTGGATTAGATGGATTATTAAGAATAATTGCTTTTGTACTTGCAGAAATGGTTTCTTTTAGTTGTTGCGCAGTTAATTTAAAACCGTTCTCTTCTTTTGTATGTATTATAACTGGTCTTCCTCTCGCTAAAAATACCATTTCTGGATATGAAACCCAGTATGGTGCAGGTATTATTACTTCTTCACCATCGTTGACTATCGCCATCATTAGGTTGTAAAGTGAATGTTTTGCACCGTTAGATACAATTATCTGTGAGGGTTTGTAATCGAGGTTGTAATCTTCTTTTAATCGTTGTGCTATTACTTTCCTGAGTTCAAGAATTCCTTCGTTGGCTGTGTATTTTGTCTGATTGGCATCTATGGCTTTTTTTGCAGCTTCTTTAACATTTTCTGGAGTAGGGAAATCTGGTTCACCTACACTGAGGTCGATTACATCAATTCCCTCAGCTCTCATTGCACGGGCTTTTGTATTTATTCTTAAAGTAGCTGATATTCCAATTTGATTCGCTCTTTCGGAAATCACATCATCCTCTTTGTTTGATTATTTATTTTCACCTGATAATTTTTCTTTTAGGTATTTTTTTAAATCAATACCTGTCAGTGATTCAACAACTTCAGGGATTTGTGCTAAGACTTGGGCAACCTGTCCGGTAATTTTAGATGTTCCCAAATTTCCATCACTTCCAATCATTACTATTTTATCAACCTTAGAAAGTGGTTCTGAAACAGATCTTGCCAGCTCAGGCATTATATCAATCAGCATTTGGTATATCGCATTCTGATTGTAATGTGCATAGGCTTTGGCTTTTTCCAGCATTGCTTGTGCTTCTGCTTGTCCAAGTTTTCTAATTCGTTCTGCTTCAACTTCGCTTTCAATTTTCTTCGCCTCAGCTTTACCTTCCGCTTCTTTGGAGATTTTGTAACTTTCAGCTTCAGCTTCAACCTGTATTTGATATTTCCTTGCATCTGCTGGTTTCAGTATGTTAGCTTCTAATTCTTTTTGTTTACGCTCAATTTCAAGGGCTTCAAGTTTTATAGCATTTTCTTTTTCTATCATTTTCACAAGATGTTCTTCCTTTTTAAGAACTTGAGCAATTTTATGCCGTTCAAGTTCATATGCCATGTCAGCATGTGCTTTCCGCTTGTTAACTTCGACTTGTGAATCAGCTTTTTTGGTTTCATTATCCCAGACAGCACCTGCAATTTCTGCTTCTGCTTTCAAGCGTGCAATTTCAGCTTCCTTTTTGGCACGAGATGCTTCTATTGCCGCTTCTTTATCTGCTTCTGCTTGCGCAACTGCTGCATCTCTTTTTACAGCTGCTATTCTTGGTCTGCTCAATGCATCCAGATATCCCTGTGTATCGCTAATGTCTTTTAAAGCAAATGAAACCATCACTAAACCCATGTCAGCAAAATCTTTTTCGACTGCTTGATAAACTTTCTCAGCAAATTCAAGTCTGCCTTTGTATATTTGCTCAACAGACATAGTACCAATAACAGCTCTAATTTTTCCTTCAAGTACATTGGCTGCAACTTCTTTGATACCTTCTGTGCCTCTCCCTAAAAATTGTTCTATTGCAAGAGTCAATGGATAATCATTAGTATCTATTCTCACCTGAGCAGTTGCTTCGGCTAGAATTGGAACACCTTCGCCAGTTAATACTTCAGGAGTTTTGATATTGACAGTAATAACTTCAAGTGGCATTGTTTCGGCTTTTTCGGTGAATGGTTTGATAAACGAACCACCTCCAATTCGGAATCTATAGCCAATTTGTTTTTTTGTGCCATCTGGTGCCTGGATTACATATTTTTTCCGTCCTGAAATTACAAGAACTTGATTCGGTGCAACTCTTTTATATTGATTTGCAAAGATTATTACAAATCCTATGATCAAAATAATTAATACAACTAAAGCTATAATAATAGTCATTTTTTCCTCCAAAAATTTTCAAAAAATTAAAGGGTTTATTAGGAAAGAACAATTTTATAAAATTTAGATAAAATCTAATGATTTTTGAGGTATTTTCAAAAATTAGTAATCTTTGTTTAATTTGACTTTTTCGATTTGTTTAACTTTTTCTTTCAGTTTTTTTTCAACATATGGGGGTACAAAATTTGAGATGTTGCCACCTAACATCGCAATTTCACGGACAATTGAAGAAGTTAGATATGTATGATTTTCGTGAGGCATTAAAAACACAGTTGTAATATTTTCAGCTAATTTTCGATTCATCAATGCCATCTGGAATTCATATTCAAAATCTGTCATTGCTCTTAAACCTCTCACCAGAGCTTTTGCTTTTTTCCTTTTTGCATATTCTACTAATAATCCCTCAAAGCTATCTACTTCCACTTTTTTACCAAATTTTTTAATTGTGTGCTTTACCATATCTAATCTCTCTCTTTCGGTAAAGAGTGGTTCTTTTGCTGAATTAAGTGCAACAGTTACAATAACTTTATCAAAAATTTCAATTGCACGCTCAATGATATCAATGTGCCCGTATGTAATTGGATCAAATGTTCCAGGGTATATTGCAATTTTCATTTTTCTTCCTTTTTTATGTGTTGAAAAAATGTTACTATTGTATTGCCAAACTCTTTTTGAAGTTCAATTGTATATAGTTCTGTATCTTCGAATACTGTTTTCTTTGAATGCTCAATTATAAGATAACCTTTCAATTTGAGTATGTTGTTAGAAAAAATTTTAATTGGGATCTCTTTCAACTTCGGATATTCATAAGGTGGATCAGCAAATATTAAATCAAATTTTAATTGCGAATGCTCAATAAATTTAATGGCATCAGTACAAATTATCTCGCAATATTTCTCGATTCCTAATATTTGAATGTTTTCTTTAATAAGTTTACAAGCTTTAGTGGAACTATCTACAAAAATTGCTTTTGATGCAGCACGACTTATAGCTTCGATGCCTAAACTTCCAGTCCCTGCAAATAGATCTAAAATACTTGCATCCTCTAAATCCAGACGAGTTTGTAATACATTAAAGATTGTTTCTTTTACTCTATCAGTCGCAGGTCTGATATTTAACTTATTAGCTGGTCTTAGTTGTCTGTTTTTTAAATAGCCAGATATTACGCGCATTTCAAATATTCCTCAGAGCGATACCAACCGTGGGGATAAAATTTTGGAGATTTGTTGTAAAACGATTGAAGTTTTTCACATTGTTAACATTTATTCTCATAAAAGGATTTAATATTGTAAAATGTGGAGAAATATCTGTTCGTAATTTTACTAATGTATCTGTGGTCGCTTTTGAACCATATATAAATATTCTTTCTGCCTTTTCTTTTGTAAAATTATATTTTATAAATTGAATAATTTCTTCAATCTCTGAGTTTGAGCGACATTGATAATCAGTAAGTTTGCCAGAGGAATATCTACTGTACTCGATGTATGTGTTATTTAGAGCAACAAGTAAAACATCTTGTGTTTTTACTTCAGGATGATTATAAAATAGTAAATCGCCGCTAGCGAAATGAGTTGCATCTATGTAATCAAGATTAAAATTTTTTGTAGTAATTTTATCGTTAATATCATAAACATATGAACGCTTAATTGTAACAGAAAGTAATTCTTTTTTTTGTTTATCAGGGGCGACTTTTAGGATGTGCGTATCGCTTAAATATTCCTTAGCATGATAACTTGGAATATGTTGAGATAATTCCCAGTTCATATGTTCGTTTTCTTTTTCTTTTGTTAGCCCAGTGTCCACTGGGAAAGTATGAATAAAGAGAATTTTTCTGTCGAGTGAAATTGATATATTTTTTGGCTTTCCTGGAATTGAATCGCTGCGGTTGATAAAAAATTTTAAAAACCATAAATTGCTTCCATCAAGCTCATCTTTGTAAAATTCATCCATGAATAGAGCTTCTATTTTAGCATCTTCATTTTTTAATACAATAAAACTTGCAATATTATCGGTAACACTTAAAGCTGCATAGGTTTGCTGTGCCATATCTAATCTTTCTTTTTATTCAATGAAAATATATGGTTTAATTTTTTCAAGTTTCTTTTTTCCTATACCCTTCACTTTTAATAGTTGGTTGATATCATCAAATTTTCCATTTTCTTCTCTATATTTGATTATGTTTTCTGCTAATACCTCTCCAATTCCAGGTAGCTTTACTAAATCACTTTTTGTCGCATTATTAATGTTAAGGCTCTTCTCTTTTAGAATGAATTTACTTGATTGCACTGATAAATTATTATTATTTGCGTTAGCTTTTGGTAGTTCAACATTTGATGTGGAGAAAAATATACTATCACTTTTTGAATAATCATAAGGTAAACTTGAATCTGAGAAATTTGATTTAAAAACTTTAATCGCTGTGCCAATTATAAGAGTGATTGTAAGAAAAAAAATAATTTTAATTTCGTTTTTTGAAAAATTAAAGTGGTATCTTATTTTATCAGTAACTTTCATTAAAGGTTAAGAAAAGGCTTCTTTAAATTTTTCAAAAAAACTCTTATCTGAGTTAGCTGATTTATCACCTTCACGTGGTTTCATGGATTCACGGTTCATTAGTTCTCTCAGTAGTTCTTTATCTTTTTGTGATAGTCGTGTAGGTGTCCAAATATTAACTCTCACAAGTTGATCACCTCTTCCGTAACCATTTAGATGAGGTAACCCTTTGTCGCGCATTCTTAATATTTTACCCGATTGAGTGCCGGGTTCGATATGAAGTTTAGCTTTTCCTGTTAAAGTTGGAATTTCTATGTCGGCGCCAAGAGCCGCTTCTGGAAAACTTATTAACAGGTCGAGCATAATATCATCACCCTGTCGAACAAAAAATTTGTGTGGCTCCTCTTCAATTATAATTATTAAATCACCAGCTGGTCCACCTCTTTTACCAGCATTACCCTGACCCCTGAGAGTCAGATAATTTCCCTCGGAAACACCTGGGGGGATATTTACCTTAACAGTTTTTTCTCCTTGTACTCTTCCTTCACCGCGACATTCTGGACATAGGTCTTTAATAATTCTTCCTTCACCACCACATTGATCGCATGTGGATATATTTACAAATTGTCCAAATACGGAACGAGAAACTTGTCTGATCTCTCCACTTCCATTACATTTTGGACATATTACCTTTGAAGAGGTTGAGCGAGCACCTGAGCCACCACATAGTTCGCAGGTTTTGTATGCTTTTATCTTTAGTTTTTTTTCTACACCCGTAGCAATTTCTTCAAGCGATAATTTTAACCTTATTTTTAAATCACTGCCTGGAGTTCCAACACTTGTAGATCTTCTCTGTCTAGTTGACCTGCCGCCGAAAGCTTCTTCAAAAATACTGCTTCCAAAGCTACCGCCTAAAATATCACTAAATGCTGAAAAAATATCATGAATATCAGTAAAACCATGAAAATCATATCCAGCACGCATTCCTTCATGGCCAAATTGATCGTATCTGCTTCTTTTATCAGGGTCACTTAAAACTTCATATGCTTCTGCTGCTTCTTTAAATTTTTCTTCAGCTTCCTTATTATTCGGGTTCCGATCTGGATGATACTGCATCGCAATTTTTCTGTAGGCTTTTTTGATTTCATCTTGAGTAGCATTTTTTGAAACACCTAAGACTTCATAGTAATCTCTTTTAGCCATATTTTAATCTGCACCACCTTCCTGATTATTATTTTGTATTGAGGATGATTCACCCGCAACTATTACTTTTGCATGGCGAATAATTTTGTCATTCAATATATAACCTTTCTCAACTTCTTGAATTATTGTGTTGGCTGCAATAGCTGGATCATTAGAAGGGACAACAAGCAAAGCATCATGATAGTTAACATCAAACTGTTGTCCGATGCAATCGATTTTCTTTAAACCTTGTAACTCAAGGAGCTTAATTAATTTACTGTAAATTAACTCTACGCCTTTGTAGAAGGCATTGTTTGCAGTATCTTCCTTCTTTGAGTGCTCAAGAAATCTTTCGAAATCATCTATGATTGGAAGAAGCTTTTCAATTAAATCTTCATTTGCAAATTTTGTAATGCTAATAATGTCGTTTTCGATTCTTCTCTTATAATTTTCAAAATCAGCAGCTTTACGAAGGAGCTGATCTTTCAACATTTCATTCTGTTTTTGCAATTCTTCAATTGTATTCCTTAATTGAGTAGTTTCATCAATTTCTTTTGCAGCTTCACTTTCAGTTACTTGTTCCCCTGCATTTTTTTCTTCTTGATTTTCATTCAAGTTAGATTCCAGTTCTTTATTATTTTCCATTTCTTCTTTCATTTCAAAATTAATTGTTTAAGGATATTACTTCGGCTACACAACTTACTAATGGAATTAGGCGATTATATTCCATCCTTTTTGGACCTATTACTCCAATAGTACCTTTTGTTTCACCAATTTTATAAGAGGATATAATTAAGCTGTAATCTCGTAATTTTTCAATATTATTTTCAGAGCCGATTAAAATCGTAATTCCTTCAGAAGTTATCTTTTCTTCATGCTTGTCCAGAACGTGTATTATTATATCTTCATTGTCTATCAATTCTATAATACTTCTAATCTGTTCTGGAGATTCGAATTCAGGTTGAAAAAGTATATTTTTTGCACCACTAATATGAAGCCGCTCTCTACTCGAAAAATCACTGAATAATTTATCAGTATTGCCAACAAATAACCTGATTAATCCTGTCTCTTCGTCTTTAATGTCTTTAATCCTGTTATAAAAAGTTTCTCTGATTTCTTTTAATGTTAAACCACATAATCTTTCATTCAGGAATTTGTTAATGTTTTCTAATTTTTCTCTTGGAATTTCAGTATTGAATTCCATAGTTATTGTTTTCACCAATCCTGATTCAACAGTTAGTATGACAATAATTTTAATTGAGGATATCTGAATTATTTCAATTCTTTTAAGTATACCGGTTTGTAGATGTGGTGAAGAAACAATACTTAGTTGTTTAGATATTCGGCTTAATAGTTTTGCAGTTTCTTCAAGAAGTTCTTCTGTATCTGAAATGCCTTTTAAATCTTTATAAATAGTTTCTTGTTCGGATTCAGGGAGTTTACAGAATTCCATTAATGCATCTACATAGAATCTATAAGCTTTATCAGTTGGAATTCTTCCGGCTGATACATGTGGATGTGTGAGATAACCCAATTCTTCTAAATCTGCCATAACATTTCTAATACTAGCTGGGCTTAAGCCCAGTTCTGAACGCTTTGAAAGAAAGCGCGAACCGACTGGTGTAGCAGTCAGTATAAATGTTTGAACTATATATTTGAGTACCTCTTTTTGTCTTTCTGTTAATTGTTCGCTCATATACCTGATTTTATTTAAATTACTTAATTTTTCCGTTTTATATATAAAAAATAAGCATTTTTAAGGTGTTTGTCAACTTTGCAATTCAAATTTCAAATGTTTATATTATTTTTAGTTTAATGGGGCTGTAGCTCAGCTGGGAGAGCGTTCGGTTCGCATCCGAAAGGTCGAGGGTTCGAATCCCTTCAGCTCCACTGAGGTCAAGTCCTGTGCAACTGTATTCAACCTAACCCCGCCAGGTCCGGAAGGAAGCAACGGTAAGTTGAAAAAGGTGTGACACAGGGTAGCTTGACCTCTTTTGTTTATTGATATCAATACTTAAAAATATAAAATGGCAGTTATTGTGTTAACTGCCATTTTGTTTTATCAGAATTAAAGTCTTAATTTATCTTTGTCGTTCTCTGGATTGCCTGTTATTATCTTGCCGTTCACGCGGTTTTTCCTGAATTCTTCCTGGATTCCTGTCTTCTCTCGGAGGAATACGTTCCCGTTTAATTTCTATTTCTCTTTCTCGTCTCTCAGGTCTGTATTCTCTTTTAGGTTCAATTTTTTTATCTTCTTCACGTCTAGATTCTGGTCTAACTCTTTCATTTTGTCTCTGAACATCACGGTTTTCAATCCTTTTCTGACGCTCTAACTGTTGTTCAGGTTCACGCAGGATCCTTTGTCTATCTAAGTTTCGCTCTCGCGTTTCAGTTCGTATTTCTCTTTCTTCTCTTTGAGTTGCTCTTTTATCTTCAAATATTGAGCGATCGACTTTATCAAAATCAATGTTTATCCTTCTTTCACTTTTTCGGGCTTCCACTCGTTCCTGTCTGTATCTTTCTATTTCGTTTTCATCTGGACGATAAATTTCTATCTTATGTCGTTCTCCTTCCCTTATTAATCTTTCACTTCTGTTATTTCTATTTTCAATAATATCCGCTTCATTTATTCTTTTACCTGTTTTTCTTTCTATATAACTTGGTTCTATTCCTCTGTTAATTATTCTATTGTTCTCATATCGATAATCGATTGCTTGGCGAGTATTTCCAAAAAATCTCTCAACTCTTCTTGGGTCTTCATAGTATCGTGATGGATTTTCTGAATGGAAATTACGATATCTAATAAATGTCCAGTGGTGAGGATGATGATGCCACCTTTTTGTGAAATGAATACCTATATCAATTTTAAAAATTGCATAAGGTGGAAGCGGTGCCCAACCAATATATGAGTCGTTATATCGCCATTCAACCCAGGCAGGTGCCCATTCGTAACCTGGTATCCAGATCCATCCGTAGTAATCATCATAATACCATCTACCATAGTGGAATACTATCCAACCGAAAGGTTCTGTTGCTACCCAATACCAGCCATACCTTGTCCAGACCCAGCGTCCATCCCAGTAGGGTTTCCAACCGTATCTGACAGATATTGGTCTCCATGCGTAAAAATCTCTTTCTATTTCAATCCATTCTCCATATGGTGCAAGTGATTGATAAAAGAAACCAAACGAGACTCTGACATCAGTAAAAGCATGAGAGTTGTTTGTACTGAATATCATTAAAAAGCCTATCGTAATTAGTATTTTTTTCATCTTATCATCTCATATTTGTTAAACATTCAATGTTATTATTATCAATGACCGTGCCAAGAATAAAATTATAAATAAATTTAGACTCTTAAGTAAAGTTTAAAAGACCTGTATAGTAAAATATTCAGTTTGTATTTATAGGAACAAAAAATTTGAATTTTGGATTATATAGTTTATATTTTAAAAAATTAATTAAAACAAAAGGAGTAATTATGAAAATCATTCCATTTTTATTTGTAATCTTTTTCTTATATAATCATCTATATAGTTGTACAAATATTTTAGTTACAAAAGGTGCTACAATTGATGGATCGACTATGATCACATATGCCGCTGATTCACATAATCTTTATGGTGAGTTATATCATTTCCCAGCTGTTAAATATCCTGATGGAACTTATCTTGAAATCTATGAGTGGGATACTGGAAAGTATCTTGGTAAAATCAAGCAAGTGAAAGAAACCTATGAAGTAGTCGGTTTGATGAATGAGCATCAAGTTAGTATCGGTGAAACCACTTTCGGTGGAAGAGAAGAACTGAGAGATAAAACTGGGATTTTAGATTATGGATCGCTGATGTTCATAGCTCTCCAAAGATCTAAAACTGCGCGTGAGGCTATCAAAGTTATTACCGATTTAGTTGCTGAATATGGTTACTATAGTTCAGGTGAGTCAATTTCAATAGCGGATCCAAATGAAGTTTGGTTGCTTGAAATCATTGGTAAAGGAGAAGGTAGAAAAGGTGCTGTCTGGGTTGCAGTACGTATCCCTGACGGTTACATTTCTGCACATGCAAATCAAGCACGAATTACAAAATTTCCGTTGAATGACCCTGAAAATTGTGTTTATTCAACTGATGTAATATCTTTTGCAAAAGAAATGGGATACTACAAGGGTGATGATAAAAACTTTAGTTTTGCAGATGCCTATGCACCATTGGACTATAGTGCAATTAGATTTTGTGAATCTAGAGTTTGGTCTGTTTTTCGTAGAGTAAATCGTGGAATGGATAGATATATTTCATTCATTAAAGGTGAGTCTGAAGAAAGAATGCCGCTTTGGATTAAACCTGATAAAAAATTATCTGTTCAGGATGTGATTGCTTTGATGAGGGATCATTTTGAAGGTACTGAATTAGATATGACTAAGGATCCAGGTGCTGGACCTTTTGCATGTCCTTACAGATGGAGACCATTAACATGGAATTATGGTGATGAGACATATTTCAATGAGCGCGCAATTTCAACTCAACAAACAGGTTTTTCATTTGTTTCTCAAATGAGATCCTGGTTACCCAATCCAATAGGAGGGATTCATTGGTTTGGTGTGGATGATACATATTCAACAGTTTACATTCCAGTTTATTGTGGAATTAGAAAAATACCCAAAAATTTTGCTGTAGGTGTAGGCTCGTTTGAAGAATTTACCTGGGAATCAGCTTTCTGGGTTTTCAATTTTGTTGCTAATTATGCTTATTCCCGTTATAGTGATATGATAAAAGATGTTCAGCTGGTACAAAGTGAACTTGAAGGAAAGTTTTTTGCTAATCAGTCGGAAATAGAAGAAAATGCTCAATTTCTATATAAACAATCTCCAGAACAGGCAAAGCAATATATAACACAATATGTGTGTGAACAAGCCGAATTGGTTGTTAACCGTTGGAAGAAATTAGGTGAATTTTTATTATTTAAATATTTAGATGGTAATGTTAAGGATGAATTTAATAAGCCAAGACATCCAGGGTATCCTGAGAGTTGGAAAAAATTGGTTGTTGAAAGTCGTGGTGAATTTTTAAAAATGAAAAAATTACCCTCAGAGATTGAAGAAAATTTTAAAGATTATGTACGTAACGGAGAAAAATTGCTAAAGAACAAGAAATATGATGAAGCAAAAGTTGAATTTGAAAAGGCACTAAAATTGAAACCTTCAAATGATTTTGTTCAGAAAAAGTTAACAGAAATTGAAATTGTTTTAAAGGAAATAGAAACACTTCATCAAAGATATTTTAAAACAATAGATTAGTTTGGGATAATTTAATGGATAAATTTATTATCAGAGGTGGAAAGAAATTAAAAGGCAAAGTCGAAATTAGTGGTGCAAAAAATGCTGCACTTGCGCTAATGCCAGCAACTCTTCTGTCTAGAGGAATTTACACTTTCACCAATATGCCAAATCTGAGGGATGTTAGGACAATGGCTACGTTGCTGAGCAGGTTAGGTGTAGATTGCAAATATCGCGTACATAAAATGGTAATTGACACAAGTTCAGTCAATAGATACGAAGCTCCTTATGAGTTGGTAAAGAAGATGAGAGCTTCGATTTATGTACTCGGACCACTTTTAGCCCGTTATGGCTATGCTAAGGTTTCGATGCCCGGTGGTTGTGCCTGGGGTCCAAGGCCTATTAATTTGCACTTGGAGGGATTGAAAAAATTAGGTGCAAAAATAGATTTAGACCAGGGTTATATAATTGCCCAATCCAAGAGGTTATCTGGAAACAATGTTACTTTCGATGTTTCAAGTGTAGGTGCAACAGGAAATATTTTAATGGCTGCAGTACTTGCTAAAGGTACGACTATCATAGAGAATGCTGCAATTGAACCAGAGATTACAGCTCTTGCAGAATTTTTGAGTAAAATGGGTGCAAAGATTTCTGGTATTGGAACAAGAAGATTAGAAATTGAAGGAGTTGATGAGTTAACTCCTGCTGATGCAAGAATGATTCCTGATAGAATTGAAGCTGGAACTTTTTTAATTGCTGGGGCAATTACACATGGAGAAGTAACAGTTACAGAATGTAATCCAGAAAACTTGATTGCAATCCTTGAGAAATTAAGAGCAGTTGGTTGTAAATTAGAAATCGGCGTTGATTATGTGAAATTAAAAGCACCTAAAAAACTTAAACCAGTTGATGTTAAGACTGAAATTTATCCGGGATTTCCTACAGATATGCAAGCACAATGGATTGCGCTAATGACATTAGCTTCAGGAACATCAATAGTAACTGATACAATCTACTATGATCGTTTTAAACATGTTCCTGAACTTATTCGCTTGGGTGCTGATATAGAATTACATAAGAATGTTGCCGTTGTGCGAGGAGTGCGTAAACTTATTGGTGCAAAAGTTATGTCCACAGATCTTAGAGCTTCAGCTTCATTAATATTGGCAGGGCTTGTCGCAGAAGGAACAACCGAAATACTCCGTATTTATCATATTGATCGAGGTTATGAGTTTATAGAAAAGAAACTTCGAGCACTCGGTGCTGATATTAGACGAGTTTCCTCCAAAGAATATTAAAAAGATTCTTGATATGAAAGTCATTGCTGTAATGCCAGCTTATAATGCTGAAAAAACAATTGTACAGACAATTCAAGATATTCCAAAAGGGGTGGTGGAAGAAATTATCGTGGTTGATGATAACAGTCGGGATGATACTTATAAAGTTGCAATGCAGTTGGGTTTAACTGTTTACAAGCACGAAAAAAACAAAGGTTATGGAGCTAATCAGAAAACCTGTTATAAACATGCGCTCGAAAAAGGTGCTGATATTGTTGTTATGATTCACCCCGATTATCAATATGATAGTCGTCTAATTCCGTATTTAGTTAATTTTATCAAGGATGGCTATTTTGATGTGATGCTTGGTACAAGAATAAGAACAAGAAGGGAAGCATTAGCAGGTGGGATGCCACTATATAAGTACTTTGCAAACCGTTTCTTGACCATTATTGAAAATATTGTCACCGGGCAAAATCTATCCGAATGGCATACAGGTTTTAGAGCTTATACCAGAAAGGTATTAAACACAATACCCTGGCAAAAAAATTCAGACGATTTTGTGTTTGATAGCCAATTTTTATTTCAGTGTGTTGCTTTTGGTTTTAAGATTGGTGAAATACCAGTCCCAGTAAGATATCATGATAAATCTTCTTCCATAAATTTTTTCCAGAGTATTATTTATGGAATTTCTACATTATATATTACTGTAAAATTTTTACTTTGGAGGTTAGGAATAATTAAAACAAAATTATTTTGTGGTAGGTATGAATAAACAATCCTATGCTTTCGTAATATTAATAATAGTTTTAACTTTGATCGTCTTTTCACAAACACTCAATTTTGATTTTATAAATTATGATGACGATAAGTTAGTTTATTTAAATTCAAAATTTCTGAGTTCTTTAACTAATATTCCTAAGGCATTTTCTCAAAATGTTTTCGGAATGCAAGGTAGAAATACCAATTTCTATCGCCCAATGTTGCTGGTTTCTTTAATTATTGATCATCAATTATGGAAAATTAAACCTTTTGGGTATCATTTGACCAATCTAATAATACATATATCATGCTCTCTTTTGTTATTTTTCTTATTAAAGTCGATTTTCAATAATTACAATTTAGCTTTCATTGGAGCTTTAATTTTCGCTGTGCATCCTGTCCAAACCCAATCGGTTGCCTGGATTGCAGGAAGAAATGATGTTATCCTTGGTTTATTTGTTTTGATCTCTGTTTTCTTCTATTGGAATTACCTAAAAACACAGCACTTAAATTATTTAATAATAACAATCATCGGTTTTTTGGCTTCACTTTTTACAAAGGAACAAGGTATTTTTCTTATATTTGTATTTCCTCTCATGGATTGGATTTATAAAAGTGAAAAATCCAAGCTTAAGGTAAAATCAAGAAAAACTTTTTATTTGTTAATTTTAACAGGATTTATTTTTTATTTAATTGTTAGAATAATGGTATTTGGTACCATTTTTGGCGAGCCTAATTATAATATTAAGAATTTTTCTCTGCGGGTGAGTGAATTTCCATTTGTTTTTGGAAAGTATATAGAATTGATTGTGTATCCAATGAACCTTAACTTAATTCATAATGAATTTGATACAATTTCGTTTGTAATTGCAATTATATTTTTAGTGCTTTCTTTATTAGTTTTAATTTATATTTTTAAAAAAAACAAATTGTTGTGTTTGGGTATTTTATGGATGTATATTTTTATTCTTCCTTCAACTAATCTAATACCAATTCCAGTTTCAGTGCTTGAACATCGGTTATACGTTCCAATGATTGGTTTTACTTTTGTAGTTGTATCAATCTTAGATAAATATTTTTATAAGTTTAAGAAATTATCAGCAATCATTCCTGGTTTATTAATAATAATCTATTCATTTTTAAGTTATCAACGCTTACCCGTATGGAAAAATAGTGAAACTTTGTGGCATGATGTGATAAGGAAAAATGAAAAAAGTGATTTGGCATTTTATAATCTTGGTACTTTTTATATTAATGAAAATCGCTTTCAGGAGGGAATATATAATCTGGAAAAAGCTCTGAGTATTAATCCAAATAAATCTGATCTCTTGATGAATCTGGGATATGCTTATACAAAAACAGATCAATATCAGAATGCAATAAATATATATAGAAAGTTACTTCAACTTGACCCGTATAGTGAACAGGCATACATTGGGATTGGCAATTCATTAAGAGCTCTGAAAAAATTTGAAGAAGCAGAGGAAATTTACAAAGATGGTATCAATAAAATACCCAATTCAGAAAAATTACATTACGAGCTAGCTTTGTGTTATGGCATAATGAAAAAAAATGAAAGTGCTGAATCAGAACTTAAAAAGTCAGTTCAGATTAATAAGACATATGCACCAGCTTATTTTAGTTTGGGTGGGTTATATTCATACCTTGGGAAAGATTCACTTGCTATCAGATATATTGAGGAGGGGTTAAAATATGGTCAACCAGCACCAGGAGTTTATTATGTATTATCAAATTCATATTTGAAAATTGGAGATACTTCAAAATTTGCATATTATCAAAACCTTTACTATAAGATGAGATAAGAAAATGCAAAATTTTAACTTTGCAAATCTCCTTGAAATTTTGTTAATTACAAAACAATTAATTAGAAAAACATTATAATTTAAGAAAATTTAACTAAAATGGAGTAAAAATGACTACAATAGTAGATATATTTGCTAGAGAAATATTAGATTCTCGTGGTAATCCCACAATTGAAGTTGATGTTACACTTGAAAGTGGTGTAATTGGTAGGGCAGCAATACCAAGTGGGGCATCTACAGGTGAACGCGAAGCAGTTGAATTACGTGATGGTGATAAAATGCGTTATAATGGCAAAGGTGTTTTAAAAGCTGTTGAAAATGTAAATTCAACGATAGCTGAAGAAGTAATAGGATTTGATTCTCTAGATCAGATTGGTATTGATGAACTATTAATAAATCTTGATGGTACAGACAATAAAAGTAAACTTGGAGCAAATGCTATATTGGGTGTATCACTCGCTGTAGCAAAAGCAGCTGCAAATTATTTAGGTATTCCACTATATAGATACATTGGTGGTGTTAATGCAAGAATCTTACCCGTACCAATGATGAATATATTAAATGGTGGGAAACACGCTGATAATAATGTCGATTTACAGGAATTTATGATTGTTCCAGTCGAAGCTGAGACATTTGCAGAGGCTTTAAGAATGGGTGCTGAAGTGTTCCACTCTTTAAAATCAGTTCTAAGTAAAAGAGGCTATAACACTGCTGTTGGAGATGAAGGAGGATTTGCTCCTAATTTGAAATCTAATGAAGAAGCGGTTGAAGTTATTCTAGAAGCTATAGAAAAAGCAAAATATAAGGCTGGAAAAGAAATATTCCTGGCTCTCGATCCTGCAGCGAGTGAGTTCTATGAAAAAGGGAAGTATGTTTTTAAGAAATCAGACAAATCTTCAAAGTCGTCTGAACAAATGGTAAAATTTTACGAAAAATGGGTTAATCAATATCCAATTATTTCTATTGAAGATGGTTTAGCAGAAAATGATTGGAAAGGCTGGAAAATGATGACAGAAGCGCTCGGAGATAAAATCCAAATTGTAGGTGATGATATTTTTGTTACAAATACAGAAATTTTATCTCGAGGTATAGACGAGAGAGTTGCAAATTCTATTCTGATAAAAGTTAATCAAATTGGTACGCTCACTGAGACATTGAATTGTATCGAGATGGCTAAACGTGCAGGTTATACATGTGTAATCAGCCACCGTTCAGGTGAAACAGAAGACACAACAATTGCAGATCTTGCGGTAGCGACGAATGTTGGTCAAATCAAAACTGGTTCTGCAAGTCGAACCGATAGAATTGCAAAATATAATCAGTTGATTAGAATTGAAGAAGAATTAGATACAAATGGATATTTTGCTGGTTTAGCAGCATTTAACTACAAATCAAAATAAAACTTTAGTGACTATGGAAATAAAATTTGGTACTGATGGCTGGCGTGGCGTAATTGCCCAGGATTTTACATTCGAAAATCTTGGTAAAGTTGCCCTTGCTACAGCATTATACTATAAAAACAACACCAAAATTAAAAATGGAATTGTTATTGGTTACGACGGCAGATTTTTAGGACGAGAATTTGCTGAACATGTGGCTCTAATTCTTGGAAATAATAATATTAAAGTCCACATATCCGATAAAATTTCCTCAACACCTATGGTATCGCTTGTAACAAAAAAACTAAGGGCTGTAGCTGGTATTATTATTACTGCCAGTCATAATCCACCCCGTTACAGTGGTTATAAGATAAAAGCAGATTTTGGAGGACCCGCTCTACCAGAAACAATTGCTAAGGTAGAACATAAATTAAGATCTTTGATAGATTCTGATCGTAAAATCAAAATCGAAAGAAATCTTGAGGAATTAAGTAAACAGAAAGTCGTCAAAAACATTGATATGACTCATATATACCTCGATGATATAAAAAGGAAATTTGATATAGAAAGAATTGAGAATTCTAGTATAAAAATTTTACACGATGCGATGTATGGCGCAGGAATGAATGTTATGAATTCTCTTCTAAACTCAGTAGTTCAAATTCATGCCGAATTTAATCCCTCCTTTGGAGGTATAAATCCCGAACCAATAGAAAAAAATCTTACCGAACTTATAGAAAAAGTTAAAACAGAAAAATTTGACTTTGGATTTGCAACAGATGGAGATGCTGACAGAATAGGAGTAGTTGATGAAAAAGGTAATTATGTAGATCCACATAGAGTTTTCTCCCTGCTTCTTAAATACTTAGTTGAGGAGAAGAAACTGCAAGGTGAAGTTGTGCGTTCATTTACAGTTACTGATATTATTGAAAAGCAGTGTGAGAAATATAATATAAAACTCCACACTACTCCAGTTGGTTTTAAATACATCTGTAAGTTAATGAATGAAAGAAAAATAATCATTGGAGGGGAAGAAAGTGGTGGTTTGGGTGTCTTCGGACATATTCCTGAGCGAGATGGAATATATTTAGCACTTTTGATTTCTGAAATTATAGTAAATAGACAAAAACCTTTAAGTGATCTAGTTAAAGAATTGGAAGATGAATATGGTAAGAGATATTACAAACGCATTGATCAACACATAACACCAAAAGAAAAAGAAAAAATAATGCGTAAATTCACACCAACTTTAAGAGAAATCGGTGGTTATGTAGTTAATCGTATAGAGACAATCGACGGATATAAATATTATATTAAAAATGGATGGTTGTTGGTAAGACCTTCAGGAACAGAACCGCTGATACGATATTATGCAGAAACTGATAATATTAAAAAAACAGAGTATCTGTTAAATTGGGCAATGGGAAAATAATATGCAGTACAATTTATTTTACAATATAATGCCTGATGGGACTGTAAAACAAATTAATCCTTTTACCGATACGGAAGTTTGGGCTGTTCCTGGGAGAAGTTCCAAACCTATTAGTAACGAAATACCAGAAACAGCCAAACCGCTTGACAAATCTAAGGTTACAAGCTACTGCAGTTTTTGCCCTGAAAGATATTTCGAAACCCCACCAGAAAAAGCCAGATTAGTAAAAAGAAATGGCAATTATGAAGTTCTCAAATTTCTTCCAGCAGAGAAATATTTTGAAACAGTTGCAGAATTCAGAAGAACACCCAATCTGTTTGAGATTGTAACACTTGATTATTGGAGGAAAAATTATAATTATAGAATCCCTGAAGAAAGGAAAAAATGGAGAGATGAGTATCTCTCGTCTCCTGAAGGGATCAAACACATAGATACCTTGCTCGATTATAAACTAAAACAACTTGGAAAAACAGAAGAGCAAATTAAGAAAATGCATTCTTATGATAAACTGGCAATGGCAGATGCATTTTTTGGTGGCTCACATGAAATTATTATAGCTCGACATCATTTTCAAAAAGATGCTGAATGGGATTCACAATTATTTTCTTCAGGAAGTATGAGCGTCGATGAACACTATCAATATTTTAAATTCACTATTGATGCAATACAGGATATATTTGCAAACAATAGATATGCAAGATATATAAGTGTTTTTCAGAACTGGTTAAGACCTGCAGGCGCTTCAATGGATCATCTTCATAAACAGTTGGTTGCTCTGGATGAATGGGGATCTTCAATAGAAAGACAAATAAAAATGTTAAGAGAAGATCCAAATGCATTTAATGAATTAGGTGTTAACTTTGCTGCAAGATTCAATTTAATTATAGCTGAAAATGATTTTGCGATTGCGTATGTTGGAATTGGACACAGATTTCCAACAATCGAAATCTTTTCTCGCTCCAAAGCAGGCAGACCTTATGAGCATCTTGATGAAGAAATTAAAGGTGTAAGCAGTCTGGTCCATGCTTTCCATGTTGCTATGGGTAGTGGAATATCATGTAATGAAGAGTGGTACTATACACCTGTCGATTCTGTCTATAAAATGCCATGGCATATCCTTATCAAATGGAGAATCAATGTCCCTGCTGGATTTGAAGGTGGAACCAGTATATATTTAAATCCAATGACTCCAATTGAACTTAGAGATAAAATTGTACCGCGACTTTATCAAGTAAGAGATGAAGGTAAAATAAATGGAATTCGTATCGCAGAAGAATGCAGAATTTTCCCTAATCCTTTACAATATTATTTAAAGTAAATATTAATAAAAATAACCCACCGAAAAATTGTCCACAAATGAAAAATATTGATAAAACAAAATTTAATGATCGCACAAATTTGCAAATCATTGATCAACTTAAATCTTTAGCTTATAATTTATGGTGGACTTGGAATCCAGAAGCCGCTTTAATATATAAAGAATTATCTCCCCTAATCTGGGAAACTAGTAATCACAGCGCCGTTGCAGTTCTAAGGAGAATTTCAGATGCTGAACTAAAAGCAAGACTTGGTGATCCAGATTTTTTTAAACGAGTTAATAAAATTTTAGACGAATATTCTGAGTATATGTCTTGTTCTAATACATGGTGTACTCAAAATTTTCCAGAATTAATTAATAATCCAATTGCTTATTTTTCTGCAGAATTTGGCTTACATGAATGTTTACCAATTTATTCTGGTGGACTTGGTGTTCTAGCTGGAGATTTTGCTAAATCTGCAAGTGATTTGGGTATACCTTTCTATGGAATCAGTTTATATTATCGGCTTGGATATTTTAAACAAAAAATTTCAGATGATGGATGGCAATTCGAAGAATATCCACAAATTAACACAGATGATGTCCCAATTCAACCGCTTATTGATCAAAATGGCAACCCTGTGCAAACTTCTGTGACTATTGGCCATAGCAATGTTAAACTTCATGCATGGAAAATTAATATAGGTAGAGTAAATGTAATATTACTGGATAGCAATTTGCCTGAGAACGAACTACACTTTCGTGAACTTACAGGCAGAGTATATGGTGGGGATATTTCAACCCGCATTATGCAAGAAATTATCCTTGGGATCGGTGGTGTAAAAATACTCCGAGCTATTGGAATTAATCCAGCTATTTTCCATATGAATGAGGGGCATTCGGCATTTCTTACACTTGAGCTACTTAGAGAACAGGTTAACAAGGGTTTAACATTAAACCAGGCAGAAGAATATGTCAAAAAACATTGCATTTTTACAACTCATACCCCTGTTGAAGCAGGTCATGATAGATTTCCTAAAAGTTTAATCGAACTTCAATTATCTAACTATCTAAAAGAGTTAAAACTTTCTGTTGATGATATAATGAAATACGGCCGTGTCAATGAACAAGACCAGAATGAATTGTTTTGCATGACAGTCTTAGCTTTAAAGTTTTCAAAAGTTTCAAATGCTGTAAGTAAATTACATTCTCAAGTAAGCAAAGCTATGTGGAAAAATTTGTATCCAAAGGTATCAGTTAATGAAGTTCCTATAATTCATATAACAAATGGAGTTCATACGCCCGGATGGGCTAATGTAAAGGCACATGAATTTTGGAATAAAAGGTTGGGATATGACTGGACAGAAAAAATAATGGATAAAGAATACTGGGAAAAATTTACAAATCATGAGATTGCATCTGATGAGGAATTGTGGGCACTTAGAAATATTTTACGTAGAGAACTTATTGAATTTGTGAGGATGCATTATTTAAACTTACATCTTAATCGTGTATCGATATCAGATCTGGATAATATTCTATCACCTGATGTTTTAACTATTGGATTTGCAAGAAGATTTGCTGTTTATAAGCGAGCTCCTTTAATTTTTAAGAATTTTGAAAAACTTGTTGAGTTAGTCAATTCAAAGAGTACTCCAATACAAATAATTTTTTCAGGTAAGGCTCATCCACGTGATGATGAAGGTAAAAGGTACATACAAAAGATTATTAATTACACAAAAGATCCAAGGTTTTATGGCAAAATTATCTTTGTAGAAAATTATGATATTAACGTTGCAAGATATTTAATTTCTGGTTCAGATGTCTGGTTAAACACACCAAGAAGACCACTTGAGGCAAGCGGTACAAGTGGTATGAAAATCGCAATACATGGAGGGTTACACTTAAGTACATTAGATGGTTGGTGGGTTGAAGCATACAATGGTAAAAATGGTTGGTCAATAGGAAACGAGCAATCATATTCTAATGAGGAAGAACAGGATAAGGCTGACGCTGATTCACTAATGAATATTTTAACAAATGAGGTTATTCCCCAGTTTTACAACAGAGATACAATGGGAATTCCACGAGAATGGATAAAAAGGATCAGAATATCAATTCAAAGTTTAATCCCGGAATACAGCTCACATCGTATGGTTTCAGAATATGTAAAGAAGTGCTATAAATTAGAGTGATGAATTTGTTTGTTCTTGTGAAAATTTAGGAACAGCAATATAATTACAAATCCAATTGTAACAATTATTAATATAACATCATATTTTTCATTATAAAATAAGCCTGGTATAATTTTATCTTCTGGATTATATTCAAGTGGTATTTGGTTTTTTAAAGCAAGATTTTTGATGTTCAAAAAGTGTATAACTGGTTTTCCCTGTTCAGCAAATCTGTAAATTATTCCTTTAAGACTGTCATTACATGTTTTCAATTTTGGGATGTACCCATTGGGTATTATTGTACTATGATTACAATCTCCCAAGCTTGCATGCGTACCGCCAATGTTTATTAATAAATCCACCTTGTTATCATTTAATACCTGAATATGTTTGTCTATTGATTCTTTAAGTGAATTAGGGATAAATAGTATTCGATGAGTTCTTTTAATTGCAGTTTTCATCATTTCAATACCAATTTGTGAAAGTCCACCGCCTGTATCCCCCTCTGCACCAAGTGTAACAAAAACGGATTTATATTTCATTCCCCCATAGATATTTAACCAATTTTCAATATCGACCCAGGTTGCATTTGGATCGTTTGCACCATATGAAGATGCTCCAAGGGAACTCATAATTACTGTATTAATTTTTAGTATCTGTAATGCAGCAAGTACTGAAATAGCTATACCAGGAAAAGATCCTGATAAAATCACGCCAACTGTTTTAGTTGTATCTATGCCAGCATCATTTAAATATTTTACGGTAAGTGCAGCAAAATATGGATTTAGTGATAATTTTTTTGCTTCTAATGAACCTAATGTAGTTGTGATTTCTGAGTATTCCTCACCAAGTAATCCCAAATATTTTCTATTATTAAAATTTTGATTACCTTTTGTTTTAATTTCTTCGATTAAACCTAACCAATTTTTTGCCAGTAAAACAGAGGATGACATATGTTCAAAATCTTTTCTTGGAATTTTAAGGAGAAAAATATTTTGTGTTAATATTAATATTATTAGGCAAAGTAAAAAGATAAAAAGAAGAAATTTATTCATGCAATAAAATATTTTAAAAATTTTCTAGTAATATTCTAACTAAAAAAATTAATATTGTAACAATGCCAATACTTAATAATGTGGGAATTAACTTTTGTTTTTGAATTTCGTTTGCAATTAATCCTGGTATAATATATCCAATAAAATGTATATCATAATTAGGATAATTTAAATTCAATATTAGAGATTCGAGTAAATATTTAATACAAAAACCTGTTATAATGGCTATTAATAATCTGCGTTTTCCAAATAGTATTGTTACGGATGATAAGAAATTTATAATAAAAAATACTATTATCGCGATGCAAATGGTCAACAGAATATAATGAGGATAAAAAATGTATAAGGAAAAATAAGCTGGAGCCACAACCCCGCCGGGTGATATACCGACTAATTCATAATATATTATTCCTAATATTAAGCCTATAAACAGTGTTTCAATAATCATAGTGATTACGATGCTAATTTCTGAAATATTTCGATAATTTTGAACCCAGCATTTTTAATATTTCCAACGCCAAAAACTAGTTGGTTTTCTTTTTGAAAAAGTTGGATAAATTTATCATCATTTTTCAAAAGATGATTCGTTAATAAAACTATTTTTGATTTATTAAAATGTTTGTTTATTAATTTATATTTCGCAAAATATTTATGCGATCCGGATAGGAAAACTTTATCAATTGCTTCAAGTTTTAAAATCCATTTAATAAATTCGAGTGTTCTTAATGGTCTGTCATTTCGAGTGTTTAGTATAATGTTGATGTCGCTGAAAATGCCTGTTCTTTCTTGCCAGGTTTTTAAGCATTCATGAGCAGATGATACATCGTTTATTGAGAAACCATTGATGAAATAAATAATCTTATCATTAATTTGTATTTTTTTTAATAAAGATTTATAATTACGCATATGTTTGGTAAGTTGATAAAATGAGTAATTTTTATCCAGTCCAATTATTTCACCTATTTTTAATGCAATAGCTATAGAAGAGGGATGAACGCCATGCGAAAAATATACTTCTTTAAAAATGTTTTCGGATTTTACAGTAGTTACCGTTGAATTCCTTTTTTCTGCTATTTCTTTGATTTTGTAGATATAGTTATCTTCACATGTTACAACAATACTGTTCGAAGGTATAGAATTACAAATTGAATTTACCATATCTTCAATATTATTACCCATTTGTTCGGCATGATCATATTTAATATTTGTGATGATATATATATTGGGTTGAAGAATCGATGTTTCTAATTTTTGATATTCCGGTGTAACTGACATGCATTCAAGTGCAATAGCTTTTACATTCATTTTATTCGCTAATCTAATCATTCTTAATTGCTCGACTAATCGTGGTTCTCCAAATCTCTTGATGACTTTATTCTCCCCATTGGGTAATAATATTGTGGGAATAACACCAGTTATTTTACCAAGTGTTTTATAATTTGCAGAGCGAAGGAGAGTAACAATCAATTCAGTTGTGGTGGATTTTCCTCTTGTCCCATTTATATGAATACGAATGGGAATCGATTGTAATAAAATCTTTATATGTAAATATTCTAATAATAATAAAAGAACAATTAGTGATGTGAGTAGAACTATTTCCATTCAGTATATTCAATCTCCAATAGCTATTCCACCTCTTCTAGGATCTGAAGATCCTGTAATTACATTTGTAATTGGATCAATTATAATTAATTGCACACCTCCAAAGTATGCATCATAACCTTCGTATATTTTTAGATTGTGTCCTTTTTGTTTTAGAAACTCTTGTACGTTGCTATTTATGCCAGATTCTAGTGATAAAAAATCATCTAATTTCTGGCAAAAAAATCTTGGGGCTTGATTTGCATCGGTTGCACTCATCTTAAAATCAATAACATTTACAACTACTTGAACAATTGTGGCTATTATTCTTGATGCTCCTGGAGAACCTACCACAATGTGTGGAGAACCATTTTTTAATATGATAGTTGGAGATATTGAACTTCTGGGTTGTTTATTAGGTTTTGGCGCATTAATGGTGGTTTTATAACCGAAATTTGACATTGAGTTATTAAATAGTATTCCAGAAGCTACCAATCCTGATCCAAAAAAAGTTCCTATTGTTTGAGTTAGCGAAACTGCATTACCATTTTTATCGATGATGGATATATGGGTTGTATGGCCATCCTGTTCTATATCTATTGGTTCAATTAGAGTTGTGTCAATATTTTCTGGTTTCTTTTCTTTCTTCTCTTTTGATATTTTAGTTTTACCCCAGTTGTCAAATAAATCTTCATCAATAATTTTGTAAGATGGTTTTCCTTCATCATCCTCATCGCTCCAGATAGATTTTGATTCGGATTCAATTTCGTGTCCAATTTTCTCTGTTTTTTGCATTTCATAAGCAAATGGATTGCCTTCCTTTGTATCTCTGTATTTTTTAGGAGTTGCAATATTGGGATTTATATCATTAAACCGAATTTTGGCATATGCTTTAGAAGTTAATCCATTAATTGGGATTGAATTAAATTTGGGGTCATCAAGATATGCGGTTCTATCTGCATATACTCGTTTAAATGTTTCTGCCATTATATGGAGACATTCAGCTGATTCACTATAATGTCCTAATTTGTTTAAATTTTCATTTTCTAAGATATGCAATGCTTCAATAACAAATAGACCTGATTGTGGGGGTGCTGCAGAGTATACTTCGTGACCTCTATATGAACCTTTTACAGGTTCTGTTATTATTGCTCTATAGTTTTTAAGATCTTTTAAACTGATCATACCACCATATTTAGTTACACTATCCACTATTGATTTTGCAACTTTTCCATCATAAAAACCCTCTCTTCCTAAATTTGAAATTTGTTTTAGCGTTTCACCCAGATCTGGTTGCTTGAGTGTGTCTCCCTCCATGAGCGGGAAACCATCTCTTAAATATATATTTTCCGTTGATGGGTATTTTTTTAATAAGCCTACATTATCTAAAATTGACTTTCCTAAAAATTCATCTATTTCAAATCCATCTTCGGCATATTTAATAGCAGGTTCTAGTATTTCATTAAGTGGGAGAGTACCATATTTTTCAAGCGCGGTTATAAGCCCATCTGTTGTGCCTGGGACTAAAATAGCTTTTGCTGATTTGTTATCCAATTTAGGATTATAGTTTAACTTTAAAATATTTTCTGATGCTCGTTGATAATAATTTATATAAATAAATTTATTCTGCTCCTTTAAATAGATTAACATTCCACCGCCTCCACCAAGTCCTGATGAACCGGGTTCTACGACGCCTATAGCAAAAGCTGCAGCTACCGCAGCGTCGATAGCGTTTCCTCCTTTATGTAGAATTTCCATTGCCGCTTTCGAGGCAAGTGGGTGAGCAGTTACAACTAACGCATGATTATCGTTATAATTCTGTTCTACTTGTGGTGCTTTACCCTGTATGGATAAAAATAAAATTGAAGATAAAAGTAAAATAATTATGGGTATGTATATTTGTTTGATTTTAAATTTTCTAATTGTCATGGAGATAAAAATCCTTTTTTAGTTCAAGTTAAAAATCGATTTTAACGGATTAACACCATCAGCAATTTTTTCAATCAAATCTATTTTGACTTTTTTATTTTCTGCGATCTTAGAGAAGAATTTATCTTCATCACCTTGTTTGACAACAATCATATAATTAGCTGCTTCTGCTGCTAATTTGTTAAATTCATCAGATTGATTTCCTCGTCGTGGCTTACCTCCAAGATGCATCATTATTATATTTATTTTATTGTTTTTTGCTGCCGATATTAAGGATTTTATCCGTTTTAGTTCATCTTCTCGACTTACACCAGCGGCGCCCAGTCCTTTTGAACTGTAACCAGCAACGATGATTAATGTTTTAATTCCACTTAGATCTGATTCTTTTGCTGTACTGATCGCTTTGTGGTCTAGATTAATTTTTTTACAGAGCATACTCGCAAGCGTGATATCCGCACTTTGCCCTGCAGAAGTGATCAAAACAGGCTTTTCAAAAACAATATTACTCTGACTGTAGATACCTGAAAAAAGAAATATGTTTAGCATTACTATTATAAATAAAAATTTAGTATTTGACATATGATCCTCTGTTATTATTATTTTATTTAATTTAAAAATTTTTCAATTCCATTGTTTATGAGATCTCCATAATTTGGCAAATTTTCAATAATTATAGTATTATCTGGATGTATTTCGTTATAAGCATTTATTATTTCTATAAAAGCTTCTAAATGTCTACCAACACGATGTGCTAATGATTCACCTTCAACTCTATAAGTTATTCTGAGGCGATTTAACTGCACTGCTTCATTGTAGAATTTATCAATTCCATTTATAATTAAATTCTGATTTGTTACACCCCTTAATCTTCCTTGTATTGGATTACTTGTTTCCATTAAAAAAGGTATAACATCAGTTGCATCACCCCATTCACGGTGACTTAATCCCCGGAAATTTGTTGGAGAGAGTTCTAATGCATATTGAAAGCCATTAAACTCGAGATTAAAAACAGAGGTTGCTGCTATATCCTTGCCTTTTTCATGAGTTACTATTGCGTTAATAATTGGAATTTCGGGTGCAGCTTCATGTAGGTCGAATGCGATATTAATCTTCTCTTTTTTGATTAGTTGTACAATCGCATATGCTACCCTTTCAGTAAAAGTACCATTTGGTTTTCCAGGATAAGCTCGATTTAAATTCCTGGTTTCAAATCCCGATAATTTTTGCTTTGAGGGATAATGCAAATACACAAGTGGATCTGGCCATTGATCGATTGGATTTGATACTCTTGAACCAAATCGAAATCTTCTTTTTGAATTTATAAAAAATTCCTGGGGTGAGCCCTCGAGTGGATCTGTTGTCGAAAATCCACTTAAACAAGCTTGCGGTATAACAATCAGTTTACCCTTCATCACTCTAACATTTTCAGTCATAACTACCGCGCTAATAAACCCAGCTGGTTCATTGGGATGTGTTCCTCCTAATACTAAAACATTTGCTCCAGGTTCACCACTATCAAAAATATATATATCGGAATTTCCGTTGGTGTTCAATAAATTATTCAAATAATCACTCAGTTTTCGCTTTTGAGTTAAACCTTCACTCGGAATGATTATGTCGGGTTTTCTCATTTCCAACATTTCTTTAGCTGCGATAAATGTTAAAACACCAGCACAAATTAGGAGCAATATTGGTCTTATTTGTGTTATGGCTTTCATAATTTTATTTTATTTGGAATATCCTCAGTATTAAAGGTATTAAAATTAATATTAGACTAAGCTGATTTTTCCAGTTTTTTTGATTAAATACCTCAATTAATATTATGATACCAATATAAACAGCAATTAAAATATAAACAAAATATAGAATTGTAATCATCATATTTTTTAAAGCCTATATTAATTGGTTTATTTCTCTTGCAAAAATTATCATTAAAATTCCAATAATCAATGTCAGAATTATCATAGGGATGCTTTTCCTAAGAATTAGGAAGTGATTTTGTTCTTTAACAATTTGTGCAGCAAATACGCATAATAACATTGGTGGAGGCATTAGATCACCAATTCCAGCAATTAGTGATAAAGCCGATGCAACAATTATTTCATTTTTACCGAGGAATACATATACAAGCGGTACACCAAGTACAGATGAGGCAGCGTAAGCTGATCCAAATAAAGGCATTAAAATAGCAATACCAACATATAATAATGCAGGTGACAATTTTAATGCACTTGTGGCAATAAATCCTCTAACTCCTGTCAATGTCATAATCTGAACAAACATTCCTACACCAATTAGAATGATCATAATAGGCAGAGCATCTATAATTCCAGTGCGTGAAAGTTTAAAAAAATTAAACTTTTCTCCACTTCCAAAACCAGCCAGTGCACCAATTAAAAAAATTAAAGGAGCGCCAATATCGGGAATATATTCAGGAATTACCCTCGGACCGACCATTAGTATGATTACTATGATAATTGGAAAAAACAATTTAATTCCATGCTTATTATATAAGGGTTCCGAAATTTGAGATAAAACATCCTGTAAATTTATCTTTTTTACATATCCGATTCTAAAGTAAATAGAGGTGATTATTGCCAGTGTGAAAGTTGATAGCATTAATGGTTTTTCAAATCCGATATATGGCATATCAACTCCACCACCAATTATCATAATTGGAATATTAATTGGGGGTGCAATCATTCCATAAACGGCGGTGATTGCAATAAAAGCTCCTACAACTGTACGTGGGACATTCATAGCTAATAATGCAGGCGCAACTAATGCGCCAGTCGTTAATATACAAGCAGATGATAATCCAGTTAACATTCCAGGTAACATAATAAAAAAACTCATAAAAATAATAAGTAGAATCGGAACTTTATAAAAATGCTTAATAATCCAGTAATTAATAGTGCCTAATGCACCGGTTGCCTCGACCACTTTCATGAAAATCATTGCAGTTGCAATTATTAATATAGCATCTAGGTATCCAAAAGATCCTTCTATCAAATGCCTGATTGGGAAATAATGACCACCCAAAATAGCTCCAATAGTTGCCGAGACACCAAGTGCAATTCCAGAGGGAAGTTTAAATAAGAATACACTCAATGCAAATATTAAAAGCATTATGAAAAGTATAATAAGCTCCAGCTCCATAGTCGAAATTAATTATTAATCTTCCATTTTGATGATATTTATTTTATTATTTTTAAAATTAACTTTTACACAAAATTTTTCAACTGGTAAATTAATCCAGCCATTTTGACTTACCTTGATCCAGTATCCTTTACCAGATCTTAATGTATCACTTTTTACATATCCAATACTGTACTCATAAAAAAATGATGAAAGTATATTTGAAGGTGTTGTGGTTATATCACTTACGGCAACATCCTGATCGTATATTCCAATCAAATTCCACCCCGTCTTAACCGGTATTGTACTAACTGGTACTCTTCTTCCACT